>NZ_JAFICC010000013.1 GCF_017833415.1 Flavobacterium sp. 1355
TTATAAAAGAAAAACACCTGTAAAAAAAGTTCTTACAGGTGTTTAATTAAATATATTTGTCTAATAATCTGTATCGATTATTTAGGACTAGTCATCATTTATTTTACTTCATAAATAAAAGATTCTGAAGGCAGAATTTTGATATTAGCTGCTCCTTCGCCATTCTTTACGGTAAAGTATGTTTTATTCTTTGAGTACAACTGATCTAAAAGAACATATGAACCGTCTTTTAATTTCCATTTTGAAATAACATCTGCCGGAACTCTCAATTCAAATTCGCTTGTTTTATCTGAGGAGAAGTTAGCAACAATAATTAATTTTTGTTTTGCTGACCAGCGAACATAAGAATACAATGATTCATCATAACCCGAATTATTTTGACGGTTTACAGATTGAATTTCCTGAAAGCTTCCCATTAAAGCTGAGCTGTTTATTGAAAAATTCAATAATCGCTTGTAAAAATCACGCAAATTCTTTTCTGATTCTGAAAGTAGTCCTCCGTCAAATTTACCACCATTCATCCATCTCTGGTGATTAGGAACCCCGATGTAATCAAAAATTGAAGTTCTGGAACGTTTTCCAAAACCTGCATCCTCATTACCCGCCTCTCCTACTTCCTGTCCAAAATAAACCATTGTTGGCGATGTGCTAATTGTGGCAGAAACAACCATTAAAGGTTTTCCTCTTTCGGGAGTTCCTGCAAATTCAGGGCTTGCTAACCGCTGCTCATCATGATTATCTAAGAAATGTAACATATGATGCTCTATGTCTGACATTCCTTTTTGAATATCAGATAATCCATCAGGAGATGCTTTTCCGTGAATAATATCCTTTAGTTTATCATACGTTTCTACTTTATCATATAAATAATCCATTTTTCCTAAACGGATATAATTACGGTATTCATTAGGATTATAAACTTCGGCTAATAAAAAAGCGTTTGGATTTTTCATCTTGATAGCCGAATTCATATAGCTCCAAAATTCGTACGGAACCATTTCTGCCATATCATAGCGAAAGCCATCTACTCCTTTTGCTGTCCAGTATAAAGCAATCGATTTAAATTTTTTCCAGGAATCCGGAACATCTTTATCCTGCCAGTAAGCAAAATGTTCTTCATAGTTTTTTTGATCAAAACCCGCTGGCAGTTCTGGAAAATCTTTTGAACCATCAGGGCGTATCCCGTAATTTACTTTTACGGTTTCATACCAGTCATTTTGGTCCGGTTTCGCTTTTCTTGATCCGTTTCCTGTCCATTTTGCAGGATTTTCATCAAAAGAACCATCAATCAAAGGATTTTTTTCTCCGTTTAACGGAATATCCCCATCCGGAATCTGAAAGTGTTCATTCGGAATATAATAGAAATTATTATCTCTGCTGTATTCTACATTTACATTATCATCAGCTCCAAAATCCTTGACTCCGTCCGGATTGTTTTTTTCCTCGTATTTACGGGCAATATGATTTGGTACAATATCTATAATAACTTTTAAGCCAGCTTTGTGTGTTCGTGCAATCAAGGCTTCGAATTCCTGCAATCGATTTGCAGGATTTACAGCCAAATCCGGATTTACATTATAATAATCTTTTACTGCATACGGCGAGCCAGCTCTTCCTTTTATAACCTCAGGATCGTCATTTGAGATTCCGTATGCGGTATAATCACGGACGAGCGCATGATGCGGAACCCCTGTATACCAAATATAATTAACTCCTAAATCCTTAATTTCATTTAATGCCTTATCTGTAAAATCATTAAATTTTCCAACACCATTTTCTTCGATAGTACCCCATGGTTTATTAGTTGCATTTTTATTCCCAAACAGACGCGTAAAAACCTGATAAACTACAACTTTTTTATCTGTTGGAGTTTCTTCCTTTGCTGTATTCATTCTTAAATCTTTTGTTTTGCATGCCGAAAGCAGCATTGTTGCAGCTAATCCTGCAACAATAATTTTTTTATTTATCATATTCCTTTTTATAATCTGATCTTTTTGAATCTCAGAATTAAACTAAAGCACCTGAAATCATTTTCTAAATTTAGACTAATTTTTAAAGTTCAAATAATAATCACCTCAAATTGTCTCAAAACGTATTAGAAATGACTTACTACAACGTGAGAGTTCTGTGTTTTGTTAATAAATTAAAAAAAGGTACAGAGTTACAAAGGTTCAAAGTGACAAAGGTCTTTTGAAATCTTAATCAAAAACTTTTGAACCTTTGCCACTCTGTACCTCTTTACCTAAAAATATAAATTAATCCTAATATCAGTAAAGGTTGTAACCTTTTTCATAAATTTGACAAAAATTTAATCAATTGAAGAAATTACTCTTTTTCATAACTTATTGTTTGCTTCTTTTAAGTGTTCAGAGCATTTTTGCGCAAGCGCCAAAAAAAATCATTGTAGAGAATGCTGATTTTTCTGATGTCGATCAGGTAGCAATGCCAGATGCTCTTTTACTAACCGGAAATGTAAGGGTTAATCATGATGGTGTTGTACTAACTTGTAATAAAGCTTACTTTTTTCAAAAAGAAAATTATTTAAAAGCCTTTGGAAATGTACAATTAGTACAGGGTGATACATTGTATCTGAACAGTAAATATGCTGAATATAATGGAAACATGAAACAGGCTTTTGCTACAGGAAATGCGGTTATGACCTCTCCTGATGCAACTTTACAAACGGATACTATTAATTTTGATCGTAATGTTCAACAGGTTTTCTATAACACAAAAGGTACTATAGTCAATAAGGACAATACTTTGGTGAGTAAATCAGGAAGATATTATGTTACGGAGAAAAAATTTCGTTTTTTGACGGCAGTCGTGTTAACCAACCCTAAATATGTTATAAAATCCAATCATCTGGATTATTATAGCAATTCCGGGCATAGTTATTTATTTGGGCCTTCGACCATTACCAGTAAAACCAATTATATTTATACTGAAAAAGGGTTTTATGACACCAAGAAAAATCTGGCACACTTACTCAGAAAATCGTATATAAAATATGACGACCGGCGAATAGAAGGAGACAGTTTATATTATAACCGAAATACTGAATTTGCATCGGCTACCCGGAATGTAAAAATCACGGATTCTATAAATCGCGGGATTGTTAAAGGTCATTATGCTGAAGTTTTTAAACTTAAGGATTCGATGTTTGTAACCAAAAGGGCTGTCGCTGTTAATTTTGTAGACAATGATTCTGTTTACATTCACGGAAAAAAATTAATGGTAACAGGAAAAGAGGGCGAGCGAATTTTAAGAGCTTTTAATAATGTCCGTTTTTATAAAACTGATATGAGCGGAAAATGCGATTCGATACATTCAAACTCTAAAACTGCGTTGACAAAACTTATCGGAAATCCAATATTATGGAACGGAGAAAGTCAGATTACGGGTGATGTAATGCATTTGATCGGAGATAATACAACCCGAAAAATAGATTCCTTAAAAGTGCTTAATAACACCTTTATTGTCTCGAGGGATACGCTTGGTACAGGATTTAATCAGGTAAAAGGAATTAATTTATTTGGGAAATTCAGAGAAGGAAAACTGCACGATGTTGATGTCATAAAAAATACCGAAGTTATTTATTATATGCGGAATGACGCGAATGAACTTATTGGTATCAATAAAAATGTAAGCAGTAAAATCAATATGATTTTAGAAAATAATGCTATCGAAACTATTACCTTTTTTAATAAAGTTGACGGTGATATTTACCCCGAAGCAGATTTGCCCGAAAATGCCCGAAAATTAAGAGGCCTTGTATGGCGTGGTGATGAGCGAATAAAATCTAAAGATGATATTTTTACCGCAGAAGAAAATGAGCTTAATGATAAATTAATCAAAGAAGGAAAAGACGAAGATGCCAAAGAAAATGTTCCGTTGGAAATCAGGAAAGAAACTTTAGATTATGATAAAAAGAAAACAGCTCCTATAACAACATCTAAAACAGTTACAAAAGCAAAAGAGAAAGCCAAGAAGCAATAAATTCTTGGCAACTAAAAATCAATTGGTTAACATTCAGGTTTTCAGTTAATAAAACTTAACTTAATGCTAAAATTAAAACCTCAGAACCTTAGTACCTTTGCAACTTTGAACCTATAAAAGAAATGAATTCAGATTTTATAAAATACCAGGCACAAACATCTCCATATCCTTTAGGAATGGAAGTTTCGCACGCCATCGGTTCTTACATATACGACACAAACAATAAAAAATATTTAGACTTTGTTGCAGGAGTTTCAGCCTGTACATTAGGTCATCAGCATCCAAGAGTGAATCAGGCAATAAAGGATCAGTTAGACAAATATTCACATGTAATGGTGTATGGCGAATATTCTCAAAGTCCGGCTGTCGAATATTGCAAGTTACTGGCTTCTCTCCTGCCCGAATCATTAAACAAAACGTATTTGGTGAATTCCGGTACAGAAGCAATAGAAGGGGCCCTTAAACTAGCCAAAAGAACAACAGGCCGCAGTCAGCTTATTTCATGCCACAATGCTTATCACGGTAATACAATGGGATCAATGAGTGTTATGGGTTTTGAAGAAAGAAAACAGGCTTTTCGCCCTTTACTTCCTGATGTTGATTTTATCACTTTTAACAACGAAGAAGATTTACAAAAAATAACAACCAGAACAGCTGCAATTCTTTTAGAAACTATTCAGGGTGGTGCCGGATTTATTCAGCCACAGGATAATTTTCTCCAAAAAGTCCGTAAACGATGTGATGAAGTTGGCGCCATGATGATTGTAGATGAGATTCAGCCTGGATTTGGAAGGACAGGAAAACTTTTTGGATTCCAAAATTATGATGTAATTCCGGATATTGTGGTAATGGGAAAAGGTATGGGCGGCGGTATGCCAGTTGGTGCTTTTACCGCTTCGGCAGAAAAAATGGACCTTTTAACTGAAAATCCAAAGTTAGGACATATAACTACTTTTGGAGGACATCCTGTCATTGCGTCAGCTTGTTTGGCCACTTTGCAGGAATTAACTGAAACTAATTTGATGACTGAGGCATTAGAAAAGGAAAAACTCTTCAGATCGCTTTTGGTACATCCTTTGATACAGGAAGTAAGAGGAAAAGGATTAATGCTTGCCGCTATGACCGAAACCGCAGATATTACAAATCAGGTCATATTGAATTGTCAGGACAAAGGACTGATTTTATTCTGGCTGCTTTTTGAAGGCTGCGCTATAAGAATAACACCGCCTTTGACAATTTCTGATGAAGAAATAAGAGAAGGCTGTGCCATAATTTTAAGCGTTATGGATGATATAATGAACGAAGGTTTAAAAAATTAACTGAGCAGACAATTTGCTTCAAAAAAACAAGTACAGCAATTAACCCATAATCAATAATCTTTTAAAAATAAAAAGATTACAACTTAAAAAACAGCCAAAATCCTGTCTGTATTGTTAATTAAATTGTTCAAAACAATTAATTTGCGTTCCTCTCAACACTAATATGGTTGCCTAAATTTATAACAGGCTAATTTCAAATAAAAAAAGTATGCAATTAAGCAACGAAGAAGAAGATTATAACCTATCCCTATCCAAATTTGAGTCTATGTTAAAAACTAACAAAGTGCTCTTTTTTGATTCTGAAGAATTTGAAGAAATTATTCTTCATTATTTAGACATAGGTAAGGCTAATTTAGCAAAAAAGGCCTTAAAACTTGCATTAGACCAACATCCAAAATCTACAGGCTTAAAATTAGTACAAGTAGAAATGCTGGTTTATGATGAAAAACTCGAATTGGCTGAAAAGCTTTTGAATGAGTTATACGCAATCGAACCTAATAACGAGGAAATTTATATCCAGAAAGCCAATATCTGTTCTAAAAGAGATCAACACGAAAAAGCAGTCGAATTACTTAAAATTGCCCTGCAATATACTGACGACTATGCTGACGTTTACAACTTAATTGGAATGGAATATCTTTTTATGGATAACCTTGAGTTGGCAAAAGAAAGTTTTATCAAGTGCCTTGAGGAAGATTTAGAAGATCAGTCTGCTTTGTATAACGTAGTTTATTGTTTTGAATTTTTAGATCAAAATCAGGAAGCCATTGTTTATCTTAACGATTATATCAATAAAAACCCTTATAGTGAAATTGCCTGGCATCAATTAGGGCGCCTTCATTATGGTGTAAAAGAATATGAAAATGCAATTCGCGCTTTTGATTATGCAACATTAATCGATGATGAATTTTTGGGCGCGTTTATGGAAAAAGCAAAAGCGTATGAACGCTTGAAAAAATATAATAAAGCGATCGAAAGCTATAACCGTACCATCGAATTAGACGATGCAACCTCGTATGCTCTATTGCGTATTGGTAAGTGTTATGAAAAGCTGGGTAATTCTGCAAAAGCATTACAATACTACAATCAGACTGTACACGAAGATCCTCTTTTAGATAAAGGCTGGATTGCCATTACAGATTTTCATGTTCGTCAAAAAAACTTTCAAAAAGCATTGTTTTTTGTCAATAAAGCATTGGCAATCGACAATCAGAATCGTTTGTACTGGAAACGTTATGCAACGATAAACAAGCAAATGAATTTCTTTGAAGAGGCAGAATTCGGATATAGAAAAGCAGTAGAATTTGGAGATTATGCGTTAGATACATGGTTGTTCTGGGTTGATATACTTCAGTTTTTAGGAGAATTTGAAAGTGCTATTCAAACTTTATTACAAGCATCAGAATATTTCCCGGAAGAAAACGAAATTGAATATCGCTTAGCCGGATTATATTTTATGATTCAGGATACGACCAAAGCAAAATTTCACTTGAGCAACGGATTACGTCTGAACTTTGACAATTATATATTAATTGAAGATCTTTTTCCGGTTGTATGGGCAAAAAAAATGGTTAAAAATTATATTGAAAAACATAGAAAGTAATAATGATTGATACTTTAAAAAGACGTTTTGGCTTGTTAGGACGTAATATTAGTTACTCTTTTTCTAAGGGATATTTTACTGAAAAATTTAATGATGAAGTATTTACTGGCAACAGTTACGAAAATTTCGATATTTCTGATATTAATGATTTTACAGAGTTAGTTGCAAATAATCCTGAATTAAAAGGTTTAAATGTTACGATTCCCTACAAGGAACAAGTTATTCCGTTTTTGGATAAACTTTCAAAAAAAGCGACTTTAATTGGTGCAGTCAATACAATAAAATTTACCAAAAAAGGAAAACTAAAAGGTTACAATACCGATTATTATGGCTTTAAGAAATCATTAGAACCTTTATTACAGCCACATCACAAAAAAGCACTCATTTTGGGCACTGGCGGTGCTTCAAAAGGAGTTGCCTTTGCTCTTGATGAGCTAAGTATTCCCTACACTTTTGTTTCGAGAGAAGCAAAGGAAAACATTATTGATTATGATTTAATAAATGCAACTACTTTTGACAATTTTCAGATCATAATCAATTGTACCCCAGTCGGTACAAGCCCCAACATTACAGCATGTCCTAATCTTCCTTATGAGTTTTTTACTGAAAAACACATTGCTTATGATCTAATTTATAATCCGGAAGAAACTCAGTTTTTGAAAAATGCAAAGGAACATGGAGCAGTTATAAAGAATGGTTATGATATGTTAATTTTCCAGGCTGAAAAAGCATGGAAAATATGGAACAAATAATTAAGCACCTGAAAAACAACTGTTAAGCTATTTTTTTTGTATTTTTATACCACTAATTAGCAGGTGGTTATGAAAAAACAAGTAATTTTCATTTCGCTTTTAATTTCAATTGCAACAAATGCTCAGGGGACAATTGAGTCCAATAGTCCTTACTCTGCTCTACGATATCATTATTTTGTAAACACACTTTTGTTTTTTAATGAATATCTGGATACCGATACTGGTTCGTATAATACTACACAAATGCGGCTGTTGGTACCGATCGGAAGCAAGGCATGGAATTTACGGTTTGATTTACCATTAATTTCTGCCAATACTAATTCTGATAATAAAACCGGACTTGGCGATGTCGGTGCAGGAATCAGCTATATTCCCTATAGAGAAATAAATAATGCTTTTGCATTTAGAATAAAAGTATCCGCTAATTCTGCAGTTGATCCAAATCTCGGATCTGGGAAATGGGTCATAATGCCCGCTGTTTTCTTTTCTTCTTATTTAAAAGAAAAAAAATTACTCTGGCTCACCTCTATAGAATATCAGGCAAGTTTTGCCGGTTCCTCCCAGCGAAGTGATGTAAGTGTAATTGTCGGTGAAAATACATTATTGTACTTTTTTGGAAAAAATTGGATTTCCGGTGATGTTGCTTTTAGATACAATACTGTCTTAGAAGGGTTTCAAAACAATGCTTTTTTAGAATTTGGACGAAAGATCACACCTGATAATCTTATCTATATTCATCCCAGCGTAGCTTTTGGAGGAAAAAAATCATATAATTACGGAATTGAAGCTGGAATACTTATCCTGTTCTGATTTATGATTTACTATTATATGCCTCTCTTAATTAATAGATTAATATGATTTTTCTAAAAACAATACTAAATCCTGATTTAAATTTATTTCAATAAAACCATAAATAAACATTTAACCTGAGTCAAAATTACAGCAAAGGATATGAATTTCATCTTAAAATAGCGCATAAATAAATGATTTATTTTGTATTTAGAAACTCCTTTAGTATCTTTCGCTCTGTTTAAATAAAAACCTTACACATTTTAAAATGTTAGAAGAAAAGAATGACAACCTGCAGGAAGCAGACGGAAAATTAGAAATCGAAATTAATAATTCGAGTCAAGAGAATGTTATTGAAGAATCGAATTCTGTAGCGACAGCAGAAAGTTTAGTTTCAAATGATGAAAGTGAACAGGAAAATCTTCCTGCTCAGGAAGCTGATCATCAGGAAGCTTTGGATGCGATAACCAATTCGAATGCTGAAGAAAGTGAAGATGAAACGCTAAAAGAGCGCCATGACATTCCTATGCAGGATTATGATACTTTTTCTTTAGATGCGCTTGTTGATGAATTAAAAAAACTTATAAGCACAGATAAGGTAATGTCTGTAAAAGGGCATATTGAAGAAATTAAAAAATCATTTTTACTACAATACAATCATCTTATAGAGGAAAAAAGAGAAGAATTCAATGCTTCTAATCAGGACCCAAATGAAGAATTTGAATATCATTCTCCTTTAAAATCAAAATTTGATGAATATTATAATGTTTTCAGAGAAAAAAGGAATGAACACTTTAAACATCTGCAAACCAATTTAAAATCTAATTTAGAAGTTCGGCTTGCCATTGTCGAAGAGCTAAAAGAACTTATAAATCCGCAGGAAAACATTAAAGATACTCTTAAACATTTTAATGAATTAAGAGAAAGATGGAAAAATGCAGGTTCTATTCCAAAAGACAAATACAATCATGTTTGGAATAACTATCATTTTCATGTAGAGAATTTCTATGATTATCTGCATTTAGACCGTGAAGCAAGGGATTTAGATTTTAAATACAATCTTGAACAAAAGCAAAAAATCATTACTCGTGTTGAAGAACTGGTAAATGAAACTGATATCAGTAAAGCTTTTAGAGAACTTCAGGATTTACACCGAATCTGGAAAGAAGATATTGGACCGGTTTCTAAAGAACATCGCGATACTATCTGGAATAAATTTAGCGAACTGACTAAAAAAATCCATGATAAAAGAGAAGTGCTGTTTGAAAGCCAAAGAGTTAATGAGCATGAAAATCTAAAAGCAAAAAAAGAAATAATTGCCAAACTTGAAGTTCTTGGAACCGAGAAAGTGAACTCTCACTCTCAATGGCTTGTACAAATAGAAAAAGTTGAAGCATTACGAAATGAGTTTTTTGCGGCAGGAAAAGTTCCTTCTGATGTAAATGAAGAAACCTGGGCTGCCTTTAAAACTGCTGTAAGAAACTTTAATTCATTTAAAAATTCGTTTTATAAAGACATTAAAAAGGATCAGAACGATAATTTAAATAAAAAAATGGCATTGGTTGCCAAGGCAAAAGAATTACAGGAAAGTACAGATTTTGGTTCTACTACTCCAATTATGAAGCAAATTCAGGAGGAATGGAAACAAATTGGTCATGTACCTAAAAAATATTCTGATAAAATCTGGAAAGAATTTAAAGATGCATGCAACCATTACTTTGATAAGCTAAAAGAACATAAATCTGAGGAGAATGTCGAGGAAGTAGCTTCTTTTGACAACAAAAAAGCATACTTAGAAACCTTAAGAGCGTTTCAGCTTACCGGCGATCACAAAACAGATTTAGATGCTATAAAAGCACATATCGAAACCTGGAAAGGTTTTGGAAAAGTTCCGTTTGCAAGACGTCACATCGAAGGTAAATTCAATAAAATACTGGATGCCCTTTTTGAAAAGTTAAGTCTTAGTAAAAAAGAAACTGAAATGATGCGTTTTTCTAACCGAATAGATTCTTTGTCTGATAGTAATGATACACGCAAATTAGATAATGAAAAAATATTCCTGATGCGTAAAATTGAGGAAGTTCAAAATGAAATCTTCCAGTTAGAAAACAATATTCAGTTTTTTACCAATACCAAAAACGCTAAAAAAGAGAATTCTATAGTTCTTGAAGTTCGCAAAAATATTGCAATTCACAAGGAAAGTCTTGAGGTTTGGAAGGATAAATTAAGACAATTGAGAAACTTAGGTCAGGAATAAGTTGATTCATAATTTTGGCCAATAATTGTCAGGTTGAGCGGAGTCGAAACCCACGAAACGTTAGCCGAAACATTAAATACAAAAGCTGTAATGGAAAATTTTCATTACAGCTTTTATATTTAGTAACATATTTTAATCAAAGACAACGGAATTTTGTTTGGAATATTTTCCAATAGCAACGGGCTTCGACTCCGCTCAGCATGACGAATCTGAACTGTAGATAAGGCTATAAACCCCCAAACTTAACATTGTAACAAAATTCTATAAAACTATTCTGCAAAATATTGATTATATTTGAGTATCAAAAGGTTATAAACTTAATATCTTAGAATATGAAATTTACTAGAAAAGCAAATGCCAACTGGAAAGGAACCGGTATGGAAGGTACAGGAAAAATCAGCACACAAAGTACCACTTTAGACAATGCGCAATTATCATTTAAAACAAGATTTGCTGACGGCGTAGGAACCAATCCTGAAGAATTAGTTGCTGCAGCTCACTCAGGCTGTTTTACGATGCAATTAAGTTTTTTACTAAATGAAGGAGGCTTTACTGCAGATGATTTAACCACAGAAGCTACAGTTACATTTGAAGACGGAACGATAACTTTGATACATTTAGATTTAAAAGGAAAAGTACCTTCAATTTCTGCAGAAGAATTTGAGAAGACAGCAGCAAAAGCAAAAGAAATCTGTCCGATCTCTAAATTATTAAATACAACTATTACCTTATCTGCTACTTTATTAAGCTAAATAAAATTATAAGGCATAAAAAAAACCAAGACTAATTAGCCTTGGTTTTTTTATGCTTTATTTTCAGATTACATTCTTGCTTTTAACTCTTTAGCCTCAGCAGTCATCTCTAGTGCTTTATAAACACCTAATAACGTTTTAGAAACATCTTCGTTTTTAGGATCAAGTTCGTTAGCCTTTTTAAGATAAGGAATCACTCCTTTAAATACATTTTCTCTCTGAGCTTTCAAAACATCATAACGTTTCATGTCTTTTGCAGAAGTACCCAATTTGTTCATTTCATCAATGATTGGTTTTTCAGCTTCTAACTTTAATGCAGCAAGGTTTAAGTATGCATTTGTATAATTAGGATTGATTTCGATAGCTTTTAAATAATATTTTTCAGCATCTGCATTGTTTTTTGAGTTAGCACTAATTACTCCTAAATTAAATACTAAATCAGCATTGTTTGGGTCTTTTTGTAAAGCCTCACCAACTAATTTTTTGTATGTTTCAAAATCTTTAGATTCAAGGTATAAATTTGCCTCTGAAAGAATCAAAGAAGAATCTTCCGGATTAGTTTTACGTGCATCTGCGATAGCTTTTTTAGCATCTTCTATACGGCCTTTCTGAACTAAAATCAAAGCAAGATTTTTATAGATCTCACCTCTTTTAGAAGGAATAGCTTCTGTTTTTGGTTTTTCGTGAGTTCCTAATTTGACAGCCAAATCTCTTTCTTTAGCATTATTAAAACCGTCTTCATTTTGAGTAGCCTTGTTAATAGCTGTGTAGCTAGTACCTTTTCCTGAGTAGTTAAGTTTTTTTAACTCTTCATACATAGGAAGTGCAGTATCATAATCCTGAGCATTTACTGCAGTAGAAGCTGCATAATACAAGTTAATTGTATCATTTTTATCCAATGTATAAGCATCATACAACTTTTTAGCTCCTTCAGAATGTTTGTTTGCCTGTGTATCTGCAATTGCTGAGTTAATCAGCTTTCCTTTAATATCTGTAATTGAAGTAGCAGCCTGAGTGGAATATTTTTGTTTTCCTGATGTTTTTTCAACTTCAATTAATTTTTTATAGCTTTCTGCAGCAAGTGACAGATTTTTGCTTTCATCTACTTTTTTAGTAGCCAAATCCAAATAAGCATTTCCCTGAACAAAATAATATTGAGCTTGTTCTGTATCTTTTGCATTTACAATAAGATTCTCTGCATCTTTTAATTGTGAAATTGCACCCTGAGCATCTCCGCTTTTTAATGCTTTTTCAGCACCTTTAATTTGATCTTTCTGAGCAAAAGTAGCTACTGAAATCAAGAATGCTGATGCTAGTATTACATATTTACTTTTCATAATATTCAATTTGTATTTAATTTTAATTATAGTGGTTTTTATTCTTATTCTTCAGATTCTTCTTCAGAATCGTTTTCGTCTTCTTCCGGAACATCATCAGCATCATCGTCGTCATCTTCGACTACACCATCATCTTCAAGAACTTCCAAATCTGGTTTTATTCTTTCAATGGCAGATTCAATAACATTACCATCTTCATCAACAACAACTTCTTCTGCTTCGTCTTTCATTACTTTAGTAACTGCAGCGATAGAATCTTTTCCTTTCAGGTTAATTAATCTTACACCCTGAGTAGCACGACCCATTACACGAAGATCTTCAATTGCCATTCTGATTGTTAATCCTGATTTATTGATAATCATTAAATCGTCAGAATCTGTTACAGCATTAATCGAGATTAATTTTCCTGTTTTTTCCGTGATATTAAGTGTTTTTACACCTTTTCCTCCACGGTTTGTAATTCTGTAAACATCTTCTCCATCGTCATCTACCAATTTAGTACGTTTACCGTAACCATTTTCAGTAACTACCAAAATCTGAGAATCTGTAACATCATTTTTACCTACAGTAACCATACCAATTACTTCATCAGTATCATCTTTTAAGGTAATTCCACGCACTCCTGAAGCTGTTCTTCCCATCGGACGTGTTTTTGTTTCCTCAAAACGAACTAATTTACCAGATTTAACTGCCAGAATAATTTGGCTTTCCCCATCAGTTAATTTTGCTTCCAGTAATTCATCCCCTTCTTTAATTGTAATAGCAGCAACACCATTTACACGAGGCTTAGAATATTTCTCTAAAGAAGTTTTCTTAACCTGGCCTTGTTTGGTTACCATAACAAGATTATGGCTGTTGATGTAATCTTTGTCTTTTAAGTCTTGTGTACAAATGAAAGCTTTTACCTTATCATCACTTTCAATGTTCACCAGGTTTTGGATTGCTCTGCCTTTTGCTGTTTTACTTCCTTCCGGAATTTCATAAACACGCATCCAGAAACATTTTCCTTTTTGTGTAAAGAACATCATATATTGATGGTTGGTTGCAACGAACATGTGCTCAAGGAAATCCTGATCTCTTGTTCCTGCACTTTTTTGTCCAACTCCTCCTCTGTTTTGCGTTTTGTATTCTGTTAGGTTTGTACGTTTGATATAACCAGCGTGCGAAATTGTAATAACTACATTTTCATCAGCAATTAAATCTTCGATACTTACATCTCCACCAGAATATTCAATTTGAGAACGACGGGCATCTCCGTATTTTTCACGGATTTCTTCCAGTTCTTCCTTAATTAAAGCTGTTCTTAAATCAACATCTGCCAATAAAGCTTTTAAGTGCTCAATTAACTTCATTAATTCTTCAAACTCAGCTCTTAACTTATCCTGTTCCAGACCTGTTAACTGACGCAGACGCATCTCAACAATAGCACGAGCCTGAATGTCTGATAATTTGAATCTTTCGATTAATTTTTCACGAGCTTCTTCGGTATTCTTAGAACCTCTTATTATAGCGATTACTTCATCAATATTATCAGATGCAATAATTAACCCTTCTAAAATATGAGCTCTTTCTTCTGCCTTGCGCAATTCAAACTGCGTTCTGCGAACAACAACATCATGACGGTGCTCAATAAAATAGTGAATCATATCTTTTAGATTCAGCATTTGTGGGCGGCCTTTTACCAATGCAATATTATTTACACTGAAAGAAGATTGTAATGAAGTGAATTTATATAAGGTATTCAACACTACGTTTGGTGTAGCATCACGTTTCAGGATATAAACGATACGCATACCGTTTCTGTCCGACTCGTCACGAATATTGGCAATGCCTTCAATTTTTTTATCGTTAACTAAATCCGCCGTACGTTTGATCATTTCGGCTTTGTTAACCTGATACGGAATTTCAGTAACAATAATACATTCTCTTCCGTCAACTTCTTCAAAACCAACCTTAGCACGCATTACAATACGTCCTCTTCCGGTTTTAAAAGCTTCGCGAACGCCTTCATAACCATATATTACACCACCGGTTGGAAAATCGGGAGCTTTAATATGTGTCATTAATTCGTCAACTTCAATATCGTTATTATCTAAGTACGCTAAAGTACCATTGATAACTTCAGTTAAATTATGAGGAGGCATATTAGTTGCCATACCTACTGCAATACCTGTTGCTCCGTTCACTAACAAGGTAGGAACTCTTGTAGGCATTACTTTTGGTTCATATAAAGTATCGTCAAAGTTTAGTTGAAAATCAACTGTTTCTTTTTCGATATCTGCCATAATATCTTCTGAGATTTTACGCATTCTGGCCTCAGTATAACGCATTGCTGCCGGACTGTCACCATCGACAGAACCAAAGTTACCCTGACCATCAACTAATAAATATCTCATACTCCATTCCTGAGCCATACGCACCATTGCATCATAAACAGAGGTATCTCCGTGCGGGTGGTACTTACCCAGAACCTCTCCTACGATTCTTGCAGATTTTTTGTGGGCAGATCTTGATGTTACTCCTAAGTCATACATTCCGTAAAGAACTCTTCGATGCACTGGTTTCAAGCCATCTCTAACATCTGGAAGCGCTCTCGATACGATTACTGACATCGAATAATCGATGTAAGCTGATTTCATTTCATCTTCTATGTTAATAGGAATTAACTTTTCTCCTTCAGACATAAGTTGTTATGTTTAATAATTATATTAGTTTCAAAGCGTGCCAAGATACGTTTTTTTGAAATTTTTTCAGCTATTTACTTACACTTATTTCAATGATTTATTAACAACATTTTTTGGTCTTTTAGTTAATAAATTAAGCGTTTTTTAACGCTTTTATTGTTATTTTTTTTGTCTATTAGCTGTCAGGAGATATTGAAGGGTACGGTTTTTGTTTTTGAAACTGTAAATCATTAAATTTACTATATCAATTATATATTATGGATGATAATTTTTCACCAAGAGTAAAAGATGTTATTACCTACAGTAAAGAGGAAGCCTTACGTTTGGGCCACGACTTTATTGGTACTGAACATCTAATGTTGGGCATTTTAAGAGATGGTAACGGAAAAGCTATTCATATACTTAATAACCTGGCAGTCGATTTAGATCATTTGCGCAGAAAAGTAGAAATACTGAGTCCTGCTAATCTGGGCGTAGAAATAAATGCCGAAAAGAAAAACCTTCACCTTACCCGACAGGCCGAAAGAGCCCTGAAGACCACTTTTCTCGAAGCTAAAGTATTTCAAAGCTCATCAATTAGTACGGCGCACCTGCTATTATGTATCTTACGCAACGAAAACGATCCAACAACCAAGCTGTTGAATAAACTAAAAATAGATTATGACATAGCTAAAGAACAATATTTAAACATGACGCCAAACGAAGAAGAATTCTTAGAAAACTTGCCAAGAAACGAATCATACAACGATGATTCAGGACAAGATGACAGTCTTAAAGAGAGTAGTTTTAATAATCCCGCCAATAAGTCAAACAAAAAATCTAAAACTCCGGTGTTAGATAATTTTGGGAGAGATTTAACAGAAATGGCCGAGGAAGGAAAACTGGATCCTGTTGTAGGACGCGAAAAAGAAATTGAACGTGTTTCTCAAATTTTAAGCCGTAGAAAAAAGAACAACCCACTCCTTATCGGAGAACCTGGTGTTGGTAAATCTGCAATTGCAGAAGGATTGGCATTGCGCATAATCCAGAAAAAAGTATCACGTATTCTTTTCAACAAACGTGTGGTAACTTTAGATCTTGCCAGTTTAGTAGCAGGAACAAAATACCGCGGTCAGTTTGAAGAGAGAATGAAAGCTGTAATGAACGAGCTTGAAAAAAATGATGATATTATTTTATTTATTGACGAAATTCACACTATTGTAGGTGCTGGCGGAGCAACAGGTTCACTTGATGCTTCCAATATGTTCAAACCTGCTTTGGCAAGAGGCGAAATCCAATGTATTGGTGCAACAACTCTTGATGAATACAGACAATATATAGAGAAAGATGGTGCATTAGAAAGACGTTTCCAAAAAGTAATTGTTGAACCGACTTCTGTTGAAGAAACTATTGCGATTTTGAATAACGTAAAAGACAAATATGAAGATCACCATAATGTAACTTACACTCAGGAAGCAATTGAAGCGTGTGTTAAATTAACAAACAGATATATGTCTGAGCGTTTTTTACCGGACAAAGCTATCGATGCAATGGATGAAGCAGGGTCTCGTGTACACATTACCAATATTGATGTCCCAAAACAAATCTTAGATTTAGAGCGTCAGTTAGAAGAAGTTCGTGAGCTTAAAAATATGGTTGTTAAAAAACAAAAATATGAAGAAGCTGCCAAACTTCGCGATGATGAAAAACGCATTGAGAAAGATCTAGCTGTTGCTCAGGAACAATGGGAAGAAGATTCTAAAAACAACCGTATCGAAGTTACAGAAGATAATGTAGCTGATGTTGTTTCTATGATGACCGGAATACCAGTAAACAGAATTGCACAAACAGAAAGCAACAAACTGGCCAAATTACCTGAATTGATTCAGAATAAAGTAATCGGTCAAAATGAAGCTGTATTGAAAATTGCACGTTCTATACAACGCAACAGAGCCGGGCTTAAAGATCCTAACAAACCAATTGGTTCGTTTATTTTCTTAGGTCAGACCGGAGTTGGAAAAACACAATTGGCGAAAGTTTTAGCAAAAGAATTATTTGATTCTGAGGATGCATTAGTTCGTATCGACATGAGTGAATACATGGAGAAATTTGCAATCTCCCGTTTAGTTGGAGCGCCTCCGGGATATGTTGGTTATGAAGAAGGCGGTCAGCTGACAGAAAAAGTTCGCAGAAAACCATATTGTGTTGTGCTTTTAGACGAAATTGAAAAAGCGCATCCGGATGTATTCAACATGATGCTTCAGGTTTTGGATGATGGATATTTGACAGATAGTTTGGGTCGTAAAATTGATTTTAAAAACACTATCATTATCATGACTTCGAATGTTGGAGCCCGTCAGTTGAAAGACTTCGGACAAGGCGTAGGATTCGGAACTGCTGCAAAAGTAGCTCAGGCCGATGAGAACTCAAAAAGTATCATCGAAAATGCATTGAAGAAAACTTTTGCTCCAGAATTCCTAAACAGAATTGATGATGTAATTGTATTTAACAGTTTAGAAAAATCTGATATTGATTTAATTATCGAAATTGAACTTAAAAAACTATACTCTCGTATTGCTGAATTAGGTTACAACTTACGTCTTACTGATAGAGCTAAAGCTTTTATCGCAGAGAAAGGTTTTGACAGACAATTTGGAGCAAGACCTCTAAAAAGAGCAATTCAGAAATATGTTGAAGATTTGTTAGCCGAAGAAATTATCACTTCTAAAATTCATTCAGGTGACGAAATCTTAATGGACCTAAAAGACGATTCTCAGGAACTTTCAGTAGAAATACACAAAGCCGAAGAGCCGACAAATCAATAAATTACTTAAAATTTATAACAAAAATAAAGTACCCGTTACGTTTTCATAACATAACGGGTATTTTTTTTGCGGAAATTAGTATCTTTAGTAAAAGCAAATAGCTACTTTTGAATTTAAAAATTTATAATAAAAAACAATATATGCTTCAAAACAAGGTCATTTTAGGCAGCGAAGAATGGTGCTCATTTCCAGAACTTGGAATCCCGACAATTAAAGCCCGTGTTGATTCCGGTGCCAAAACTTCGGCAATGCACGCCATAAACATAGCTCCATTTATAAAAAATGATGCGAACTGGGTAAAATTTGATATCAACCCAATTCAGAACAACATAAAAACAATTATCCATTGCGAAGCGCCTCTGGTTGACAAAAGAATTGTAAAAAGTTCAAGCGGATTTAGAGAACATCGATATGTAATCCAGACCAGTCTCAAAATAGGCGATGTAAAATGGCCTATAGAAATGACTCTTACCAATCGTGATTCAATGGGTTTTAGAATGCTTTTGGGACGTGAAGCCATGAGTGGGCGCGTTCTGGTTGATCCGGAAGAAAAATATTTACTGGGACAGCCAACAACTGAAGCTTTAAAAGAGCTTTACAAAAACTCCGAAAAAGCAAGCTCGGGATTAAGAATTGGGCTTTTGGCCAGTAATCCTGAATTATACAGTAATAAAAGAATCATGGAAGCCGGAGAAATGCGTGGCCATGAAATGCATTTTTTGAATATTAAGGAATGTTATATGAAACTGGATGCCAAGACCCCTGAAATTCATTACAGAGGCGGAAAAATCTTAAATCAGTTTGATGCCATTATTCCGAGAATCAGACCAAGCATTACTTTTTACGGTTGTGCTTTGACCCGACAATTTGAGGCTTTGAAGGTTTTCGTTTTAAATTCGGCTACAGCCATAACACAATCGCGTGATAAATTATATTCACTTCAATTACTTTTAAACAGCGGTATTGACATTCCGACAACCGGATTTGCCAATTCTCCTTTAGATACCGATAATCTGATTAAAATGGTTGGCGGTTCTCCGCTAATTGTGAAGTTGCTTGAAGGAACCCAAGGAAAAGGAGTTGTTTTGGCCGAAACCAAAAAAGCTGCAGAAAGTGTAATTAATGCTTTTAAAAGCTTAAATGCCAATATCTTAGTTCAGGAATTTATTAAAGAAGCAAACGGAAAAGATATTCGTTGTTTTGTAATCGACGGAAAAGTAGTTGCTGCAATCCAGCGTGAAGCTATGCCGGGCGAATTTAGGGCAAACATTCACCTTGGAGGAACTGCTTCTGTCATAAAGGTGACTGCCGAAGAAAAAAAGATTGCTATTAAGGCCGCAAAAGCTATGGACTTAAAAGTAGCAGGTGTTGACATTATTCGTTCTTCTAAAGGCCCTCTATTGCTCGAAGTGAACTCTTCTCCGGGTCTTGAAGGAATTGAAGGAGCAACCAATAAAGATGTAGCCGGAGAAATGATCAAAGCAATTGAAAAGAATTTCAAATTGATATAAGTTAATCAATTCGTATACTAAAAAACAAAGTAACCCTATATTGTCATCCCGAGGAACGAGGGATCGCACACGTAACTCGACAACGATTTTCGGTTACTTTGCGGAGTTTCTAATGCGATCCCTCGTTCCTCGGGATGACAAAAACACATACTAGCTTTGTCAAAGTTTTAAACTATGACAAAGCTTTTTTTTAAACATAAATCCAAAAAAAAAATGACACTATACCCCTATTTAGATATTATTTTAAGAAGTGTGGCAGTTTATTTTTTCATGACCATTGCTTTAAGAGTTTTTGGAAAAAAAGAACTTTCCCAATTAAATACTGCTGACATTATTCTGATTTTACTAATTAGTAATTCAGTTCAAAATGCAATGGTTGGGCCTGATACAAGTCTTTGGGGAGGTTTAGTCGCTGCTTTGGTTTTATTTGTAATTAATTATATAATCAAAAAACTTACGCATAAATACAAAGGTTTAAACGATTTACTTTTAGAGAAACCTGAAATTCTAATTCACGACGGAAAATTAGATTTTAAAGTATTAAGCAAATTAGACATCTCACATGAAGAATTAAAAGAAGCCATGCGCGAACATGGAATTGAATATTTTACTGAAGTAAAGCTTGCTATGTTAGAAATTGACGGTACTATAAGTATTATATCGGAAGATAAAAAACAATTAAAGCAAACACATTACAAGCGCAAACACAATCATAAAAATTTTCAGAAGTAAATTTTTATATTAGTAAACAAAAAAGCCGATTTCAAATTGATGAACTGCCCCAAAAAAGTTAGACACTATTTGGGCATTTTTATTGAAATCGGCTTTTTTTGTTATAGAAATATCCTACTTAATGTTCTTACAATAAATAAACATACAAATTTTTAAATTAACGCATGGCATTGTTATATGAAGGAATAAGATAATTGTTATAATTGTAAACCAACTGTTCTATATCTTTACTTTGAAGTCCTTTTCCATTAAGTTTGGCTTTTGTACTTAAAACGATATACTTGCTAGCCGTTTCATAAAAATCTTTGTAATTCGATGGTGTTTGGTTTTCATTACCATACAATAAATGCTCTGACACAGGACCTTCAAGTTCAATTAAACTATTTTTAATCGAATCACTATTTAAATTATTGGAACTGGTACATAAACTGATAAAGTCCTTGATGGCATCTAAATCATTATACAGATTGGTATAAGCAACTTTATATGGAGATTTTGCGACTGAATAAGGAAATAGTTGTTTTTGTAATTGTTTATTACGCAAGCTTAATTTTTCACGCGTTTGATAATAAGTGTCTAATAAAGTGCTTAATTCCTCACATTTCTTTTTACCATAATCTAAAGTTGGAACATTAGGCTTACTAAAAGATGCCATATCATTCCATATTAAAGCAATCTTTTGAAAGGTATCACCAAGAGTATTATAATTTTCATTATAGAAACTAACATCTGTTGTTTCCATAATATTAGGAGCATCGGCTTTTGTACAGCGAGCATTATTTTTGGTTAGATCATAGGAAATATAAGGACTGTAAATCACCTTGTTTTTAGAGTTGCTCTTATTATTCAAAAAATAATCCGACCAGGTTTTATAATATTCTTCACGATCACTTAGTTCTTTTTGCTGTTTATTTAAGCAGCTTACTATTTCGTTAATATACTGAACAACAGATCCATAATTATTTTCGTTAATACCCTTGGTTGTATCTACCTTTTCAACAGTTGTTTTTGTAGCTGTTGTCTTTGCTGGGCTTTTCTTTTTTTGCGCATTTATATTTATAAACAGACTTAAAAAAAAGGCAGTTATTAAAATTCTTTTCATAATATTTAAATTAATTTTATTTATTTAATAACTGTAAAATTATTTCAATCCTTTTTATACCGAAGCCAGCAAAGGTTTTAAAATTAATAATTTAAGATATTATGATTAGTTCCAATGCAAACCCTTCCAAACGCCTACTTATAATTTATCTGCAAAAACTCTTGATTCGTAATTTAAGAATATATGCAGTTAGCAAATTCCATAAATAAGTATTCTAAAAGAAAACCTATTAGTTCACAAACCAATACAATAACGTTCTTTTGCATAGGAGTTACTGAGTCAATATTTCAAATTTGATCAGGCTGGAGTTTCATCAAAAATAAGACTGGCTTTTTTATTAATATCATTCAAAATTAATTATATGTAAAGTCAGGAAATCCTTTAATTAAATAAGGCGTAGAGCATGGAAAACCATACTCATTAAATTCTATTTTTACAATTCCAAAACCATTATTAAAATTTTCTACATCATCGTATTTAATATGAGTAATTTCTTTTCCGTTTTTATCAATAAAACCGTATTTATTATTTAAACAAACTTTTGCCCTGTTTTTATAGAATTGCTCAACTTTATCATATTTTAGAGGAATAACCTCTTTTCCTGTCATATCTATAAATCCCCATTTATGATTTAATTGTACACGCGCCAAGCCTTCTTCTGAATCCATTCGGCATTCATCTGCCCAACCAAAAGTATTTTCATATTTAATTGGCGTTATCAAAACTCCCTTTTTATTTATAAATCCAATTTTACCGTTAAGTTCAATACGTGTTATTCCGTTATAAAAATGACCAACGAAATTATATTTTATAGGAATTACCTCCTTACCTTTCTTATCAATAAATCCCCATTTATTATTATAGAATACACCTGCCATACCTTCAGAAAAATGATATACATAATCATATTTTAATGCTATAACTTCTTTTCCTAATGCGTTCACAAAACCCCACTTGCCCTTTTTATTTACAGCCGCATAACCTTCACTAAAAAATTGAGGATCATATCTTACTCCCTCCTCGTAATCATATTTTAATGGGATTATTTCCTTTCCTGTTTTATCTATAAATCCACATTTACCATCGTATACTACTAAAGCGCCTCCTTCATGAAAAAAACTTATTTTATCATAGGATCTTAATAATTTTATTTCTTTTCCATATTTATTGACCCAATATTGGCTAGTATTTAAGCCAACTCTATAGTTTTCAGTTAAATCAGTCAAACATTCATCATACTTAACTGATGTCACCATAGTTCCTCTTCTATCTACAAAACCATACTTATTATTAATGCTTATTAAAAAAATGTTCTCGTTATAAATATCAACTTGATCACACTTAATTGATACTATTTCTTTTCCAACTTTATTTAAAATCCCCCATTTGTCATTAATTCTTACCTCAGCAAAACCATTATAAGAATTTATTTCATCATACTTTAAAGCAATTGTTTCAACTCCTTCTTCATTAACAAGTCCCCACTTTTCATTAAGTTTCACTTTAATTCCATCACCTAAATCATCAACATCATCATATTTAAAAGGAAAAATCTGATTACCTGTTTTGTCTATCGCGCCCCATTTATTATTTAATTTTAATAATATAAAATTTTCTGAAACCACTGACAATCCATCGTATATAATCGGAACTAGTTCTTTACCATTTTTATCGATAAAACCATATTTCGTAAAAAAAAAATCAATTTCGTTATTGGCATTAGAATCTATTTCGGAAGTATCTGGTTTTACTAAAAAATACTGTATTTCTTTATGCTCTTTTTTTACAGAAAGAAATTTTACTTTATAAATTATTGCAAAACCTAAAACACAAAATAGTAGCATCGCTAAAATTATTCTTTTCATTGACCTTAATATTTGCAAATTCCAAAAATCCACAAATTAGAAGTAGAAATAGGAAAAGAGTATTTATTAATTTTATTTTTGTAATTACAAAGTCATTATTTAAAATATCCTACTGTATGCTATTTTAATGATGTTACTTTTTACTGTTTTATTGGCAAATGTCATTATTATCAATTCTGACTCTGACATTGTTTAAAATTTTAATATAATTAGTTCTAGTTTTACAGTGCCATACTTTTTGCATAA
Organism: Flavobacterium sp. 1355; assembly: GCF_017833415.1. Taxonomy (GTDB): domain Bacteria; phylum Bacteroidota; class Bacteroidia; order Flavobacteriales; family Flavobacteriaceae; genus Flavobacterium. The sequence goes on from NZ_JAFICC010000013.1 coordinate 23,753, forward strand.
CCTTCCACTATCATATCTAGCAAAGTACTGATGTAATGTTAGTATATTTTGTATTGAATTGAGTAACGATTTTAATAGCTATGGGATTTTTATGCGCCATACCAAAATCTCACAAATATCTTTATCAATAATAACAAAAATGATCACAAAAAAATTTTAAAATAGTAATTTAAGGCAACGTTCTCAAAAACAAAAAAGCTGATTTCCAATTGGAAATCAGCTTTTTTTATATGTTTTAAAATGCTGGATTTTAGATTTTTCAATCTTAGAACCTTAGTATCTAAGTAACTTAGAATCTTTAAAAGATTTTAAATCTCACATTTTTCAATAATCATTTTTATTAAATAAATACACTCAATATAAAGTATACCAAACCTGCTAGAATAGCAGAAATAGGAATCGTCAATATCCATGCCCAGATTAAGCTCACAGTAACTCCCCATCTCACGGCAGATACACGTTTTGTTAATCCAACACCAATGATAGATCCTGTAATGGTATGTGTTGTACTTACCGGAATTTTTAAATGCTCTGTAAAGTAAAGTGTCAATGCTCCTGCAGTTTCAGCAGCAACACCTTCAAACGAACTTACTTTAGTTATCTTAGAACCCATTGTTTTTACAATTTTCCATCCACCGCTCAAAGTTCCCGCTGCAATCGCCGAATAACAGGCTAATGGAATCCAGCCGGGCATAACACCTTTGACACCTAAATCATCATTTGGAAGTACCACATCCAGCCACTCACTCATATGAACACCAGGATTTGTATTGATATAAACCGCTACAGCTGCAGCAATAATACCCATTACTTTTTGCGAATCATTTCCTCCGTGACCTAAACTAAATGCCGCTGAAGATAATAACTGCATTTTTTTCAAAGCCGCATCTGCCTGATGTAAGTTTAAACTACTAAATATCAAACAGAAAGCACTTACAGTCAAGATAATAAATGCAACTAAAAACCATTTAATATTATGTGAATCGAAAATAACACTCCAGAAATGAGAGTCAAAACGAGGTTTTCCGTGCTCTAAAATTTCTTCATAAGAAACCATTTGTGCGTATACAAACCAAATAGTTCCTATCATTAAAGCAACTGTAAATATTTTAGGCCAAATGCTTTTACGTGAAGCATTTAATAACCAAATCGAAATTAAATAAGACGCAAGCGCTCCCAATAATGGTGCTAAAACGATAAAAGCAATAATAATAAGAACCCCCGAAGGCATTCCTCCATCTTTTCCTGATTTATACCAGCTTACGATTTCATACCAGTAATGCGTTGTTCCGTCTTCTCCAACATAACCGGAAAAACCATGAACTGCAATAGCATGAGCTACCGCTGCACCCGCAAAACCACCAATAAGAGTATGGGAAGAACTGGAAGGAATTCCTAACCACCAGGTTAATAAGTTCCAGCAGATTGCCGCAATAACACCGGCTAAAATTACTACCAGATTAATCTCCATGGTATGCGCAGTTTTGGCAACAGTATCTGCAACACCAAATCCGAAAACCCAATAGGCCAGAAAGTTAAAAAATGCTGCCCAAAGTACGGCCTGAAAAGGCGTTAATACCTTTGTGGCAACAACAGTAGCAATAGCGTTTGCTGCATCATGAAAACCATTGATGTAATCAAAAATTAAAGCTAATACTATAATAATTATAAGTATAGTCATAAATTATAACTTCAGAATGAAATAAATTGAATTAAGAATGTTTTACAGAAATTGACTCCAGTATGTTTGCAACACTCTTACATTTGTCTGTAGCTGATTCTAAAACAGATAAAACTTCTTTATATTTAATAATATTTTTAGCATCTGTTTCGTTTTCAAAAATTTCAAAAACTGCTTTGTTATAAACGTTATCAGATTTGTTTTCCAGTTTATTAATTCTGGTACAAGCATCTTTAATAACCTTCATGTTTTTTAAGTTACTTAACTCTTTTACTGCACTATCAATGTTTTGACAAGCCTCAAGGTTAATTTCGGTCATTTTTCTGATCGATTTTGTAATCTTATCAACCTGATACAATCTCATTCTGCTCGCAGCCCCGTGAAGATAATCTGCAACGTTGTCTATTGAAGTAATTAAGGTATGAATATCCTCTCTGTCAAAAGGAGTAATAAAGTTTCTGCTCAACTCAAGATTAGTCTGACGTGTAATGTCTTCCCCTCTCTGCTCTAATTCGTCAATTCTCTGAAAAAGGACTTCTCTTTCTTTTAATGGTAAATTTACAGCTTCGTGTAAGTTAGAAGCTAATTCAATTAAATTGCTTGAAGCCTCTTCAAAAAGTGGAAAGAATTTCTTGTCTTTCGGCACTAAAAATTGGAAAATACTGTTTATTGACATTTTTTTATTTTTGATAGTGCAAAATTACTTCATTAATATTTTGCAATGTTAAGCCATTGTTAACAAATCGTTTTCAATTTGGAAACTATCAAGGAACGCTACTGTATTTTCGATATCGTAATGCAGGATTCTGTCTTCCTTAACCAAAGGCACAACTTCTCTGTAACTGCTTAAGAACATTTCGATGAAATCACTTGATTTTAAAGGTTCTCTGTAAGCAATTGCCTGTGAAGCATTCATTAATTCGATAGCAAGAATTCGCTCTAAATTATCTAAAATACGCAATGCTTTTGTTGCTCCGTTTGCCCCCATACTTACGTGATCTTCTTGTCCGTTACTTGACACAATACTATCAATACTAGACGGCGTGGCCAGCTGTTTATTTTGACTTACAATACTTGCGGCAGTATATTGCGGAATCATAAATCCTGAATTCAGTCCCGGATTATCAACCAGAAAAGCAGGAAGGTTTCTTAATCCCGAAATTAACTGATAGGTTCTTCTCTCCGAAATACTTCCTAATTCTGCCAACGCAATTGCCATAAAGTCCAATGCTAAAGCTAAAGGCTGTCCATGGAAATTTCCTCCGGAAATAATCTGATCGGCTTCAATAAATATATTAGGATTATCGGTAACTGAATTAATTTCTGTTTTGAAAACTTTTCTAACATAATCAATTGCATCTTTTGAGGCACCATGAACCTGAGGCATACATCTAAAAGAATAAGGATCCTGAACATGTTTCTTTTCCTGAACGATAATTTCGCTTCCTTCCAAAAACTCATTTATCCTCTGGGCTGTTACAATTTGCCCTTTATGCGGACGAATATAATGTATCAATTCATTAAAAGGCTCAATTCTTCCATCAAAACCTTCCAGAGAAATAGTTCCGATTAAATCTGCCAGATATGAATATTTATAGGCTTTAATTAAAATATGTGCACCGTAAGCACTCATAAACTGAGTTCCGTTCAGCAATGCCAAACCTTCTTTTGACTGCAAAACAATTGGTTCCCAGTTAAAATGTTTTAAAACCTCTTTTGAAGTTGTTTTTTTACCTTCAAACAAAACTTCTCCTTCTCCTAACAAAGGCAAAGACAAATGAGCCAGGGGCGCTAAATCTCCCGAAGCTCCAAGTGAACCTTGTGTATATATTATAGGAAGAATATCATTATTATAAAAATCGACTAAACGCTGTAATGTAATAAGCTGCACACCAGAATGCCCATAACTCAAAGATTGAATTTTAAGCAAAAGCATCATTTTTACAATTTCGGCAGGAACTTCTTCTCCCGTACCGCATGCATGTGACTTTACAAGGTTTTCCTGAAGTTTAGATAAGTTTTCATTAGAGATTTTCACACTATAAAGTGATCCAAAACCAGTATTGATTCCATAAATAGGATCAGAATGCGTTGCCATTTTTTTGTCTAAATAATCACGGCATTTCTGAACATTCACTTTTGCTTCTTCAGATAATTCAAGCATTTTATCCTGGCTTAAAATCTCCTGCAATGTTTCTAAAGTTATGGTCTCAGTACTTATATAATGAATCTCTCTCATGATTATTTTAATTTAAGACGTCAAAATTCAACAAATCAATATTAAAAAGCAACATTTTATCACAATAATTAAAATTCATACTAAAGTGAATCTCTGTTTTTAATTATTTGACAATCCTAAATTTTGATTTAAAAGCTATTTTTTCATAGCCTTTTTGTTAAAAATCAATTCATTGTAGGAGCTATATATACAAAAAACCAACCTTAAATATATCAAAACTTCAAATTAGGATATTTAATTTTAACAAATACTCAATATATTTTTTTTGAAATTTGAATTATTAAAATATTCGCAAAAAGCCTCTGAGAGTTTTTAATGCTGTTTAAAAGATGTACTTTTGAAAAATCAATAATGAAAAGTAACAGCACAAAATATCAATCTACAATGACAGCTCAAACAGGAGCTGCAATTGCTGCTACCACGATTTCTACTACAACAACTACTACCCCTTAGGGGTATACATTTTTACATATAATCCAGGTTATCTATACTTTTTTTCTTAAAAGAAGAAGGTTGTTGGATACATAAAAACTATTGCATCAAAAGAAAAAAAATATCATAAAATGAAAGTATTAAAATTTGGCGGAACTTCGGTTGCCAATGCTCAAAATATAAAACTCGTTCTCGAAATTGTCGAACAAAAAGCAAAGCAGGGTAAATTAGTTGTAGTAGTTTCTGCTTTAAGCAAAGTAACAGATTTATTACAGTCGGCAGCAGCAAAAGCAGCTGCAAACGACGAAAGTTTTAGAGAAGTTGTTGCCGAAATCGAGAAAAAACACTTAGACACTTTAAAGGAATTGATTCCCGTGAGCGAACAAAGCAGTTTGTTAAGCCATGTAAAACGAATCATCAATCATTTAGAAACTTTATTAGACGGCTGTTTCTTATTGGGTGAATTATCGCCAAGAACTGCCGATACCATTTTAAGTTTTGGAGAATTACTTTCTTCTTATATAATTGCTCAGGCTTATCAGCAAATTAATACTGATTCGGTTTATAAAGACAGCCGAGAGTTAATTAAAACAAATGCTGATTTCGGAAAAGCAGCTGTAAACTTCGAAGTTTCAAATAATCTCATTCAGGAGTATTTTGCTCAAAACGAAGCAAAAATTAATATCCTGCCCGGATTTATCGCCCAGACTCTGGACGGTATTACTTCGACTTTGGGAAGAGGCGGATCTGATTATACCGCAGCTATTATTGCCGGAGCTATTGATGCAGAGCAACTTGAAATCTGGACTGATGTAAACGGAATGTTTACTGCAAACCCGAAAATTGTAAAACAAGCCCAGCCAATTGCAAATATCTCGTATCAGGAAGCAATGGAGTTATCGCATTTTGGAGCAAAAGTTTTGTATCCGCCGACAATTCAGCCGGTATTGAGAAAAAATATTCCAATTTTAATCAAAAATACTTTTGAACCTGAGGCTGAAGGAACTTTAATCTCAGATCATGTTTTATCAAAAGATACTGTTGTAAAAGGAATCAGCCATATCGACCATATTTCATTGGTAACTTTAGAAGGCCCGGGAATGATTGGTGTTGCAGGTTCGTCAAGACGTTTATTTGAAGTATTATCTCAGGAAAAAATCAACGTGATTTTTATTACTCAGGCTTCTTCTGAGCATTCTATCTGTATCGGAATCCTGAATTCGGATGCTGAAAATGCAGAGGCTGCAATCAACAGGGCTTTTGAGATCGAAATTTCTCAAAACAAAATAGATCCTTGTATCGTAGAAAAAGATCTTTGCATTATTGCTTTGGTGGGTGAAAACATGAAAAATCACCAGGGTTTAAGCGGAAGAATGTTCAGTACTTTAGGAAAAAATAACGTAAACATTCGTGCGATTGCCCAGGGAGCTTCTGAAAGAAATATCTCGACAGTTATTAACGAAAGAGATGTTAAAAAAGCGTTGAATACCTTACATGAAAATTTCTTTGAAGAAAATACCAAACAGCTGAATTTATTTGTAATGGGAGTTGGAAATGTAGGTGAGAAATTCATCGAGCAGATTCACAACCAAAAGAAATTCTTAAAAGAGAATCTAAAGATAAATGTTCGTGTTATTGCTTTGTCGAATTCAAGAAAAATGCTTTTTGATGAAGACGGAATTTCGCTAAAAGACTGGCAGTCTGATTTGGATAAAGGGGAACCAGCAGACAAGGAAGCTTTTATTGAGCGCGCCAAAGAACTGAATTTACGTAACAGTATTTTTGTGGATATTACAGCAAATGCAAGCGTTTCTGAAACGTACGAACAATTCTTAAAACAAAGTATGGCAGTTGTAACCTGCAACAAAATTGCTTGTTCTTCTGCTTACGACAATTATAAAAAACTAAAAAGTTTATCTCGCCAATACAACGCTCCGTTTTTATTTGAAACCAATGTTGGTGCGGGTTTACCTATTATTGATACCGTAAAAAACTTAATTGCTTCTGGCGATAAAGTACATAAAATCCAGGCAGTTTTATCTGGAAGCCTGAACTTTATCTTCAACAATTTTGATGAAAATAATTCTTTTCACGATGTTGTAAAAGAAGCCGGAGTTCAGGGGTTCACAGAACCTGACCCGAAAATTGACTTAAGCGGAATCGATGTGGCACGTAAAATCCTGATTTTAATTCGTGAAAGCGGTTATGAAATGGATATTGACGCCATCGCAAACGAATCGTTCCTGCCGGCAGAATGTTTGGCAACAACCAACAACGATGACTTTTTTGCTTCGTTAACCAAACACGCTGCACATTTTGAAAACATATATAAAGAAGCTTTAGCAAAAGATTCAAGATTGAAATACGTAGCACAATTCGAAAACGGAAAAGCAAGCGTTGGTCTTCAGTTTATTCCAAAAGATCATCCTTTTTATAATTTGGAAGGAAAAGACAATATCGTACTTTTCTACACCGATCGTTACGTAGATCAGCCGTTATTGATAAAAGGCGCCGGTGCCGGAGCCGCAGTAACCGCATCAGGAATTTTTGCCGACGTTATTAGAATAGGGAATAATTAAAGGTACTAAGGTTCTGAGATGCTAAGGTACTGAGGTTTTTTTAACCTAAACTTAGCCTCTTAGAACCTCAGAGCCTTAGAAACTTACAATAAACAGTTGCAAAGAAAACCTTAGAACCTTAGGGCCTTAGCAACTCAGAACCTTTAAAAAAATGGAAATTAAACTATTTTGCCCGGCAACTATCGCAAACCTTTCGTGCGGATTTGACGTATTGGGGCTTTGCTTAGACAATGCGGGCGATGAAATGATTGTTCGAAAATCAGATCAAAAAGGCGTTCGCATTACTAAAATCGTGGGTGCCGACCTGCCTCTTGAAACCGAGAAAAACGTTTCGGGTGTAGCAGCTTTGGCAATGCTTGAAACTTTGGGTGATTTGGATTTTGGATTTGAAATCGAAATTTACAAAAACATCAAAGCCGGAAGCGGAATCGGAAGCAGTGCTGCAAGTTCTGCAGGTGCGGTTTTCGGAATTAATGAATTATTGGGAAGACCATATTCCCGCAAAGATTTGGTGCAATTTGCCATGCAGGGCGAGAAATTAGCCAGTGGAAATGCACACGCAGACAACGTTGCCCCTGCCCTTTTGGGAGGTTTTACTTTGGTAAGAAGTTATGCGCCTCTGGACATCATCAGAATTGACAGTCCGGAAGAATTGTACGCGACGGTGGTTCATCCGCAAATTGAATTGAAAACTTCTGATGCGCGTTCGGTCTTAAAACAAACCGTTTCCCTAAAAAGCGCGATTATGCAGTGGGGAAATGTCGGCGGACTTATAGCGGGCTTATACACAAAAGATTATGACTTGATCGGAAGATCGCTTCATGATGAGATTGTAGAACCTCTAAGAAGCGTTTTAATTCCGGGATTTGATCTGATCAAACAAACGGCTCTTGAAAACGGCGCTTTAGGTTCCGGGATTTCAGGTTCAGGTCCGTCTATTTTTGCTTTAAGCAAAGGAAAAAACACAGCAGACCAAATTGCCAAAGCCATGAGCGAGGTTTACGAAAAAATGAATTTGCCGTATGAAATTCACGTTTCGAAAATTAATCCGGATGGAGTTAGGATTCTTTAAAGGAATTAAAAATTTAGAATTAAAAAATTGCGTCATGTTTGTCAGACTGAGCGAAGTCGAAGTTCGCGCAAAGTAAGACACGTCCAGTTTGTCTTTTCGAGGAACGAGAAATCACACAAGTGATGACGCACTGTTGTCGAGTTCAGAGTGTGATTTCTCGTTCCTCGAAATGACAAAAAGTCGAATAATAATTATTGGAATTTGGTCCCGAAGCTTCGGGATAAAAATTTGAAATCTGTTTTTCAAAAAAATCTAAAATCTATCCCGAGACTTCGGGACTAAAATCTAAAATAAACCATGAAATACTATAGTTTAAACCATAATGCACCGGAAGTTTCGTTTAAAGAAGCTGTAATACAAGGATTAGCGAGTGATAAGGGATTGTATTTTCCGAAAAATATCACGCCTTTGAATCCGGTATTTTTTAATGTCATCGAAAATCTGACCTATCATAATATTGCATTTGATGTCATTCAGCAATTTGTGGGTGATGACATTCCTGAGGACAATTTAAGAGAAATCATTGCCGATACTTTGTCTTTTGATTTTCCGGTTGTGGAAGTTGAAAACGGAATTTATTCCTTAGAGTTATTTCACGGCCCGACAATGGCTTTTAAGGACGTTGGAGCGCGTTTTATGTCGCGTTGTCTGGGATATTTCAATAAAGAAAAAAAAGACGCTAAAAACACCGTTTTGGTAGCGACTTCCGGAGATACGGGCGGAGCGGTTGCGAGCGGATTTCTTGGTGTAGATGGCGTTGATGTTGTGATTTTATATCCGTCAGGAAAAGTGAGCGACATTCAGGAAAGACAACTGACAACTTTAGGACAAAACATCACAGCGCTGGAAGTAGACGGTGTTTTTGATGATTGCCAGGATATGGTGAAAAAAGCGTTTTTGGATGAAACCTTAGCACATAAAAACCTGACTTCGGCAAATTCTATTAATATTGCGCGCTGGCTGCCACAAATGTTTTATTTCTTCTTTGCTTACAAAGAATTGAAAAGCCAAAACAAACCGTTGATTTTCTCCTGCCCAAGCGGAAATTTCGGGAATATCTGCGCCGGAATTATGGCTAAGAAATTAGGTTTGCCAATTGAACATTTCGTTGCGGCTACAAACGTAAACGACACTGTACCAAGATTTTTAGAAAACGGAAAATACGATCCTAAACCTTCTAAAGCGACAATTTCTAACGCAATGGATGTTGGAAACCCAAGTAACTTTATTAGAATTCAGGAATTGTACAATAATGACTTAAAAGCTTTCGAAAAAGATTTTTCTTCTTATAGTTATACCGATGAACAAACTCTCGAAGCTATGAAAAATATTTATAACACAGACGGTTATATCGCAGAACCGCACGGCGCTGTTGGTTATTTAGGTTTGAAAAAAGAATTGCAAAAACACGAGAACGCGATTGGTGTTTTCTTAGAAACGGCACATCCAATTAAATTTCTTGATGTTGTTGAACCGGCTTTAGGAATTACGCTTCCGATACCGGAACAAATTGAAAGTGTTATGAATGAGGAAAAAGTTAGTGTGAAGATTTCTAATTATGAGGAATTGAAAGCGTTTTTGGGGTAGTAATTTTCTCAGTATAAAAATTTAAGTCACAGATTACACGAATCTATTTTCGTGTAATTTGTGGCTTTTCTTTTTACTGTTGAATTAGTTTGTTATGTTTGATTAATATTTATTAAAACAAATCGAAATTGGCTTTAAAAAGAGAGAAATCTAAAAGTATATCTTGTAGTAAAAAATCATTTTAAAAATCAATTGTAAAACAAAATACAGATGCTAAAAAAAATACTTATTCTTTCTATTCTGGTTTTAACTGCTTGTGGAGGAAATGAAACCAATAATGAAAATCCACAAAATCAAGTTCCTAAAGCATTGCAAGATGACGGAATAACTTTAAAAATTGGGAGATACAGAAGTAACGATGGATTATCAGAAGAATTATATCAGGAACTTGTTACACAGAATGCTGAATTAAAAAAACTGGAAACTGAACTGGAAAATTTCAATACTGCGGATACTTTAAATATATATTCTCACTATAATGGAAAATCTGAAGATTATTATAGTTCTGCTACTATGCATGCGAATTCCATCAAAGACAGTATTTTAAAAAATAAGATGATCGCTTTATTAGAAAAGAGTAATGAAAAATATAACCAAAAAACTACTGAAGTAAACGAATTAATAAAAACAATCAATAAGAATCAAAGAGATATTAGAGATTATCACAACGCACTAAAGATTATCCTGACCATTCCAATAATTGAAAAATATCAAATTGAAAATCTTCCAAAGAAATCACCTTTTGAAAAATTAATAGATAATCAAAAGATATTACTTGATAAAATAAAAAAGAATACTCCAAATATTCAATAACAATGGCAATCTGGCAACATCTTCTCATCGTTGTTCCTGAAAATTCTATTGATAGCAATTATCAATGCATTTTTAAAAACAATAAATCAGATTTTTTACCTGACACGAATTCTTTTTGGAAAAATTTTGATGGGGATATTTCTTCGATTATTTCTGAACTTGATCAAATTATTCCAAAAGCTGACTGGGGCGATGAAACTTGTTTAATTTGGAAAGGAAATGAAAAAAATGAAGAAGATAATGATGCTTGTATTTGCTTAAGTGATGATCGAACCAAAATTGATGAATTTCATTTTCGAATTGATTTGAGAAAAATATCAAATATTACTAATTTTCTTCAATCAATTTTAAATATCTGTAAAAAAAATCAGTTTGTTCTAATTGATTTAAAAGGCAATATTTATAAACCACAATTAGAAGACATTTTAGAAAGCATGAAAACGTCAAATGCAACAGCTTTTCTTAGTGATCCAATAAAATTTTTAGAAAACTTAAGCAAAAACAATTCAAATGAAGGAAGAACATAAACTTATACTGAATTTATTACAATCATTTAGAAAAAAATCCAAGCCAAAGATTTGGACAGGCACTTTTAATCTTGGCGTTAATGAATTTCAGGAAACTACTGATCCTAGAAATCCTAATTACAATATAAGGGATATTCAAATTGACAAATTCGGCTTTAGTCAAAAAAACGGCTTACTTCTTAGTTCCCAAAAGATACAAAATCTTAGTAGGCCCTGATTTTACCCTGCCAACTTCCCAATTAAAATTTTCTTTATTATTTAAATTAGATACTAATGCGTTCATTTCATCAACAGAATAGGTTCTTAAGGAAGAAACTACACCGTCCCATAAAATTAAAATTGGGACAATCGGAATAAGATACGTGAAAATAATTCTGCCAATATGAAACGGTTTGATAAAAGGCGTTGTCAGCAATACACTTATGGGCGAAAAAATCATCGCCATAATACTCTGAAAACTTCTTTCCTGCCCTTCAAAAATAGCAATCGAACTATTGCTGTCAACAGCATTTTGCAGGATTTGCTGAGCGTCTTTGGGTTTAAAGTGGTGTAATGATAAAAACTGTGTTCTGAGTCCGTTTAGGTTTTCGGGAACGTTTCTGGCATCTATTGGAGTTCTGATAAATTCAAAATTGTTGGCTTCTTTTTGCGTGTGTTCAAACGCCGGGATATTTGGGAAATAATCGGTTAGCAGAATTTTTAAACCGGGGTTATTCTTTCGCAATTCCTTATTCAGCCAGATTAATCCGCCGCCGCCGCCGGAACCTAAATCTATAATTTGGCTGGTATTGCTTTCTTTTAAACCTTTTTCAATAACTGGCACAATTCCTTTGTACATGGGTGTTTTATTAGAAAGGAATTGTAAAAAATCGGTCATATAATTTCTAATGAAACTCGGGAGCCAATTTTGATCTTCAAATTCGAACAAATGAATTCTTGCCATATTATTTAGTTGTCAGTTCAGGTAAAATCTCATTATTTTTTGTCTGGTTTCTTATTTCCGGAAAAAAAATAATTTACGGTAAAAATATAATTTATTTTAGTTTAAAAACTATCAAAACAGCTGAAATTAAATTTGGTACAAAAGAATAAAGTTCTACCTTCCAAAATCAAATTTTCAGTCAAATAATTACCTTAAACATAAAAAAATTACTTTGCCTGTTTTATTGTTTGTCTGCCAATGCCAATTATTATAATTTTTGCACTTTTTTGATTTCAATTATTTTATAAATACTTTCATTTTGCAGTCTTTTTATACCTTTGAGAGAAAAATACATTCAATTTTACTTTCATGATTACAAAAGCAACTTTGGCAGATATTCCTGCGCTCAACATATTAATTAATTCTGCCTACAGAGGTGAATCTTCAAAAAAAGGATGGACTACAGAAGCTAACTTATTAGAAGGAAAAAGAACTAATGAAGAAGAATTGTCGGAAATTATAAATAATCCCAAAAACACTATTCTGAAATATACCGAAAATGATACAATAATCGGTTCTGTTTTGTTGGTAGAAAAAGAAAATCAATTGTATCTGGGAATGCTCACTGTTTCTCCTGAACTGCAAAATAGCGGAATTGGCAAAAAAATGCTAGCCGAAGCCGAAAACCATGCTAAACGTTTAGGATTATCTTCGATTATAATGACGGTAATTTCTGTGCGTGAAGAACTTATTGCATGGTACAAACGTCATGGTTATGTTGACACTGGCAAAAGAGAAGCTTTTCCTGAAAGTGAAATTCATGTGACTATTTCACCAAATCCTTTGGAATTTATCTTTTTGGAGAAGAAAATTTAGGTTTCTTTTTTAAAGGTTCAAAGGGACAGAGATTTGTACAGTTTGTCATTTCGACGAAGGAGACTCGAGCGATAGCGACTGGCGAAGCAAATCACACTAGAAACTCCGCAAAGAAATGTCGTCAATCTTTGTCGATTAACTTGTGCGATTTCTCCTTTGTCGAAATGACAAGATTGCGAATAAATCATATGCATGAAATAAAACCCAACTTCAAAACTCTAAAATTCAAGCCTTTGTCCCTTAGAACCTCAGCCCCTTTGAACCTTAAATTTAAAGAACCAACTCTTCGAACAATCTCTGAATTGTTTTTTCCAGATCCTCACAAATACCCGGATGTGGTCTTGACGTTTGTATGGCAGAACTTCTAATGGCTGTTAACCATCGAAAACGTGACGGAATATCCATTTGTGCAATTGGGCCTCCCTCCTTGTCTCCGGTTGCAATTTTTTTTAGGGCAGTTACATTACAATGCAATTGTTCTATATCAAAATCGTTTGAAAGCGTTTCTATTTTAGCATCGTCAATGTGTGATAATACTTTTATAAATTTTGCTTTTTTACAAAATAAAATAATTCCGATATTCAGGAATTCTTCGCGCTCTACTCTTGGTACCACACGAATCACGGCATACTCATATAAGTGATTATCTTGCATTTTGAGCCTGATTTACAAAGATTTCTGAATTATTTAATCTCGTCTGCAAAAACTGTAAATATACATTTCGCAATGCTTCGGGTGTTTCATCTGTGTCTTCCCATTGCAGCCACCCGAGCGGAATTGTATTGACAATTTCTTCGAGAATTTTTGGAGTTAAAATTGCTTTATATTCCGCATCAACTTCTTTTAAAAGTGAAGCCTGAGGCAGTAAAACGTGATCTTTTATCAACGCAAAAGGGCTTTTGGCATGTTGTTCCCAATTGTTCCAGGAATGATGAAAATACAAACATGCACCATGGTCGATAAGCCATAATTCCTTATGCCAAATCAACATATTGGTATTCTTAAAGGTTCTGTCAACATTGGTAATATAAGCATCCAGCCACACAATTTGAGAGGCCAGTTTATCATCTACAGTTGTCACAACGGGGTCAAAAGTAATTGCACCTGACAAAAAATGAAGTGCCAGATTTAATCCCTGACTTCCTTGCAGCAGATCCTGGATTTCTTCGTCGGCCTCGGTTCTCCCAAAGGCTTCGTCGAGATTGGCGAATACTAATTCGGGCAATTGCAATTTTAAAGCCTTTGCAATTTGTCCGCCCACCAGTTCGGCGATTAAGGCTTTTACACCGTGTCCGGCACCTTTAAATTTTAATACATATTTAAAATCATCATCTGCTTCTGCCAAAGCCGGCAGAGATCCGCCTTCACGCAAAGGCGTTATATATCGTGTAACGTTTACCGTTCTCAGATCAAAATTGTTTTCCATATTACAAACTTACTAAGGTTTTTGCCACGAAGACACTTAGACACAAAATTTTTTACTTTCGCAAAGGCGCAGCGTTTTAAAGTTTCTGTTCACGTATATTTTCAGGTTTATTCTCATTTCTTGTCTTCCTGAGCTAAGTCGAAGGACATCTAATTTCCTAATTCCAAAAATGCTTTTCCCAGATTCTCAATAATATCAGAAGCAATAAAAGACTGATGCCCTGTTTTTTCCACTGCAATATCTGCTGTTAAGCCGTGAAGGTAAACCCCAAGTCTTACGGCCTGGTCAGGGATATAATTCTGTGCCAATAAACTGGTAATAATCCCCGTTAAAACGTCACCGCTCCCGGCTGTGGCCAATGCCGCATTGCCTGTGGTATTTCGATAAATTTTATTTTGGTTTACAATAAACGTCGGAGCTCCTTTCATTACAACAATAACTTTATAATGTTCAGAAAAGGCAATTGTATTTTCAAACTTTTCAGTTTCAGATTCCCATTTTCCAATTAATCTTTCAAGTTCTTTTGGATGTGGTGTCAGGATTGTATTTTCGGGCAACAGCTCCAGCCAGGATTTATTAAATGACAAAATATTCAAGGCATCAGCATCAAGAACTAATGGTTTCCTGTTTGTTTTCAAAAAATCAAAAAGTGCCTTCTGGGTTTCTTTATCCTGCCCTATTCCGGGTCCTATACCAATCGCCTGAGGTTCTGCCTGAAAAGATATATTGGTGATAAATTTTTCATTTTCATCGGTGACAACCATTACTTCAGGAATACTGATTTGTAAAATCTGATAACCGCATTTGGGAACAAAAGCAGTTACAAGCCCGCAGCCGGTTTTTAAACACGCTTTTGAAGCCAAAACTGCAGCGCCGATTTTACCGTAACTTCCACCAATAATAAGAGCGTGACCCTGAGTCCCTTTATGTGCTAAAGGATTTACCGGTTTATAAAAAGTTAGTATTTCTTGTTTTGTGATCTGAAGAGGAACTTTCATTGTGACTATTTTCAATTTTAAATTTACAAAAAATATCAAACATCAGGAATTTCTTATAGGTTAAAAATTGGTTATCATTCTTTTACGATACCGTATTTTAATAGAATTATGAGAATGTTGTATCGTTTGTGTTTTGGTATAAAATCTAAAGATATAGCGAATAGCTCGAAATAGCTGTCAATCATTACGAATTTTATAATTTACAGTAGTAATTTTCGATATTTTTTAAATAAATTTGCGACTCAATTTCTTAATTCAACACAATGAAAAATACTGCGCTTACGCACATACATGAAAGTTTAGGAGCAAAAATGCTTCCTTTTGCCGGCTATAATATGCCAATTACTTATGAGGGTGTTAATGCTGAACATGAAACGGTTCGTAACAGTGTTGGCGTTTTTGATGTTTCGCATATGGGCGAATTTTTACTTTCCGGACCAAATGCTCTGGCGCTGATCCAAAAGGTGACATCAAACGATGCTTCGACTCTTACGATTGGAAGAGCACAATATTCTTGCCTTCCTAATAATGAAGGCGGTATTGTAGATGATTTAATTGTGTATAAAATGAAAGAAGAGCAGTATTTACTGGTTGTAAATGCTTCTAATATTGAGAAAGACTGGAACTGGATTTCATCTCACAATGATTTGGGTGTTGAGATGAAAAATATATCTGATGATTATTCGTTATTGGCAATTCAGGGGCCAAAAGCTGTTGAAGCAATGCAATCTTTGTCTTCTATTGATTTATCTGCTATTGCTTATTATCATTTTGAAGTAGCTGATTTTGCCGGAATTGAACATGTAATCATTTCTGCAACTGGTTATACAGGTTCTGGCGGATTTGAAATTTACTGCAAGAATAGTGAAGTAGAACAAATTTGGAATAAGGTTTTTGAAGCCGGAGCTGCTTTCGGAATTAAACCTATCGGTCTTGCAGCGCGTGATACTTTGCGTCTTGAAATGGGGTTCTGCTTATACGGAAACGATATTAATGATACTACTTCGCCGTTGGAAGCTGGTTTAGGATGGATTACTAAATTTACAAAAGATTTTACTAATTCGGATAATCTGAAAAAACAGAAAGAAGAAGGTGTTACAAAAAAATTAGTAGCATTTGAAATGCAGGAACGTGCAGTTCCAAGGCATGATTATGAAATCGTTGATGCTTCTGGTGCAGTTATCGGTATTGTAACCTCAGGAACTATGTCGCCTTCTATGAACAAAGGAATTGGATTAGGTTATGTAACAGTTAACAATAGTGCAATTGACAGCGATATCTACATTAGAATCAGAAAGAATGATGTTCCTGCAAAAGTGGTAAAACTGCCTTTTTATAAGAAATAATTTTTTTTAAACTATATTAAAATGCATTGCAATCCTGATTGTAATGCATTTTTTTTTATCATTAATTCTCGTTTAAAAAAAATTAAAATAATGAATTAATCTATTATTATTTTTAAAGAAAATACTGTCTTTTATCGAAAAATTACCGTAATTTTAGGGTAAACGATGACTTTTAGATTTATGAAAAATATATTTTTAGTATGCTTTTTTGTTACAGGTTTCCTGTTTGGTCAGGAAAGTGACAATACATGCGAGATACTAAACAAGATAAATGTGGTAATCCAGACAGAACATGTACGCCCAAAACCAATCGATGACAGCCTGTCTGTTTTTGTCTTTGACAATCTTATTAATGAGTTGGATCCTTCGAGAAATATATTTTTTCTCAATGAATACAATGAAATGTACCAGAATTACAGACTGAATTTAGATAATTTAATTCTGGAAAATGATTGTCGTTTTTTGGGAGATATTACCAATAAATACAGAAACGGGCTTTTGAGAACCAAAAGTGTTTTGGAGAAAATTCAAAATGAACCTATTGATTATACCAAAAAAGATACAATCCGGTTTTACAAAAAATCATTCCCTTTTTATCTCGTAAAAGAGAATCTGGAAAAAGTGTGGACCAAGAAACTTCGCTATCAGATTTTGGATGATATCGCAGAAACAAGCGATAACCTTGATTCTTTAAAAGCAAATTTCAAATCGATTGAGGCAGCCTCAAAAAAATTAATCTTATCTAATGAAATCTGCAGGATAAATACACTGTTGGAAACAAAAAGTACACAGGAAGAAAAACTGTACAACTTGTTCTGTACTTATTTTGATCCGCATACAGCATACTTTAGTAATGATTTAAAGTCGAGTTTTGTGGCCTCATTGTCCAAAGAGCATTTATCGCTGGGAATGACAGTGAACCTAAATGAAAAGAACGAAATTATAATTGATGAAATTGATCCAAATGGCCCTGCCTTTAAAACGGGTCAAATCAAAAAAGGCGATCAGATAGTTTCTGTATCCAATCAAAAAGAGACTTTACATGTCTCCTGCTCTTCACTGGAATCAATTTCGACAATGATTTTATCTGAATCGAACAAGAATATTATACTGACGTTAAAACGAAATTCGGGTAAAAATTTTGATGTCTATATTGAAAAGCAGGTCATGAAGGATGAAGAAAATTCTGTTTTTAGTTTTATAGTTGGCAAAGACGATAAAATTGGATACATTAAAATCCCTAGTTTTTATGCCGATTTAGACGGAAACAGCAGAAAAGGCTGTGCTGATGATGTTGCCCGTGAAGTAATAAAACTAGAAAAAGATAATATCAAAGGGCTTGTAATTGATTTGATTGACAATGGAGGTGGCTCAATGGAAGAAGCCATAAAATTGGCCGGGATGTTTGTAGATTATGGCCCGCTTTCGGTAGTTGTAGATAATAAAAAAAATAAATCTGTAATACAAGACCCTTACAGAGGACTTATTTACAAAGGTCCGATTGTAATTTTGATAAATAGTAACACAGCTTCGGCAAGTGAGTTTTTTTCTTCTATTTTGCAGGATTACAACCGCGCTTTGCTGTTAGGCAGTAATACGCTTGGAAAAGCTACCATGCAGACCATTCTTTCGCTTGACGAAGATAAAAACACTGATTTCCTGAAAATTACAATTAATAAATTCTATAGAGTTACAGGCAAAAGCCATCAATATGTTGGTGTTAAACCAGATGTTATCCTGCCGGAATTCTACGAAGACGTCTATCAAAAAGAAAGTGATTTTCCGACAGCTATTAAAAATGACAGTATTGAGACTTTTTTAAAATACAAACCTTATGTAAAAAGAAGTATTATAGACAAAATTGCACATAACAGTTCTGTAAGGTTAGAGGATAATTTTTATTTTAATGACATAAAGAAAATCAACAAAAAAATTGATCAGATAGTAAATGTTCCGAAATCAGAAATTCCAATGACTTTAGAAGCTGTTTTTGAACAGAAAAAGGAAATAAACTCACTCTGGACAGATATTCACACTTTTAACGATGATAATAATCCTTTAGACATTTATAATTCCACAGTCAATCAATTTCTATTGGGAGTATATCCGACTGAAAAAACCATAAATCAATATCAGATCAATAATCTTAAAACAAATCCATACCTCAACGAGGCTATTAATATTATTACTGAATTTAATGCTTCGAAATAGGTTTCAGGTTTTTGTCCAGGCTGAGCGGAGTCGAAGCCTTCTAACTTTGAAGCCTTCGACTTCGCTCAGGATGACACCAGGATATTAAAGTATTAACAACCTGAACATTTATCTTAAAAGCTAACTTTTAACATCTAACTTCTAACGTTTAACATTTTTAACTTCCAACTATACCTAAAAAAGAATAGTTTTGATTTTGGAAAAATAAGGAATAACCGTATTTTTGCATCACAAAACTAAAAATTAGAAATGGGAAGAGCGTTCGAATTTAGAAAAGGAAGAAAAATGAAACGTTGGTCTGCAATGGCCAAAACATTTACCAGAATTGGTAAAGATATCGTTATGGCTGTTAAAGAAGGCGGACCTAACCCAGATGCCAATTCTAGATTAAGAGCTGTAATACAAAATGCAAAAGCCGCCAACATGCCTAAGGATAATGTGGAGCGCGCTATAAAAAATGCAAGTAATAAAGATACTGCCAATTATAAAGAGATTTTGTTTGAAGGATATGCTCCTCACGGAATTGCAATTTTGATTGAAACAGCATCTGATAACAATAACAGAACGGTAGCAAATATTCGTAGTTATTTCAACAAATGTAACGGAACAATGGGAACTCAGGGTTCTGTTGAATTTATGTTCGATCACACTTGTAACTTTAGAATTGCAAAAGGTAATCTTGATCCTGAAGAATTAGAATTAGAACTTATTGATTTTGGTGCAGAAGAAGTTTTTGAAGATGAGGATGGAATATTAATCTACGCCCCTTTTGGAAGTTTTGGTGCTCTGCAAAAAGAATTAGAAAACAGAGGTCTCGAAATCTTGTCTTCTGGTTTTGAGCGTATTCCACAGATCACTAAAGAACTTACAGAATCTCAAATCGCTGACGTTGAAAAACTAATCGAAAAAATTGAAGAAGATGATGACGTAATGAACGTTT
Source organism: Flavobacterium sp. 1355 (assembly GCF_017833415.1). Taxonomy (GTDB): domain Bacteria; phylum Bacteroidota; class Bacteroidia; order Flavobacteriales; family Flavobacteriaceae; genus Flavobacterium. Next base: position 43,402 of record NZ_JAFICC010000013.1, read on the forward strand.
ATCACACAATGAAAGAGGAATAAATTTCTTTCAAAATATTCATAAGCTCTGAAATTTTCAGGGCTTTTTTGTTTTTAATGATTTTAAACTATCTGTACAGGCATTGAAAAATCAAATGAACTACTATATTTGTAGTACCTCAAGAAGATAAAAAATATGAAAACAACAAAATTTACACGAATTGCTGTGATTATCATGGTAATTTTGTTTGTAGCTCTAAGCGTAATGAGCTGCGTAGTTCACCATTCACACAGTAACGGATCAGGAAAAATACCTCCTGGGCAGGCAAAGAAAATGTCAGGAAGCAAAAGTGCTAAGGCATATGCTCCAGGTCAGCAAAAACGCTAAATATAAAAAGCCTTCTGAATTTCAGAAGGCTTTTTCATTTTTTCAGTATATGTTTTATTTATTACTTTTTTGCCGGCTTATTTGTTACTTTTAATAAATAAGTTCCTTCTGGTAAATCGGCTATGTTCGACGCATTAAATCCCAACACCTTATTTCCCTGAGAGAAAACTTCAACAGTCTTTGATCCCGTATTATCAGTAGTCGCAGAAGTCGTTGTAACAGGAGCTGCTGTCGCAGGAGCTGTAGTTTTAGTTTTTACAGCTGTAGTAGCAACAGATGTTGCTTTTTTTGCTGTAACCGGAGCAGCGAATGTTTCGGCTGCCTGCGATGCACTAGGTTTTGAACTTGTATAAGATTCCATAACTTGTTCATCGGTCATTGCAACATTATAAATTTTAAGGTCGTCTATATCTGCATTTATACCAGTTGTTGTGTTTAATGCCCCTAGCCTAAAAATATAACCTTTTGTTGTACGCAAAATACCTTCTGCGGATTTTAGCAATTCGCCATTACGATATATTTTTGAAATTTTACCGTCATAGGTAATCGCATATTGATACCAAACTTCCTTTAGCAACGGAGCTGAAACGACAACATCATTTGTGGCACCCCATCCGGTAAAATTAGCATCTGAGTTTCCTCCAGCTGCGGTTTGCTGTAACAAACCAAAATACTGGCCATTTGCAGGACTGCCATAACCTAAAATATAATTTGGCGCTGTAATCGTATTAAATTTAACCCAGACCGATATAGATCTTGGTTTATTATCTTGCGGCAGATCTCCAACTACAACCTGCAAAGCTTTGTTTATTAATCTTTGAGCACCTTTTGGAGCTCCCGTTCTGTCATTAACAAAATTTGCTGTTCCTAAAAAGGAAAGAGTATTATCCTTATTATTTAGATTTCCATCAAAATTAAATTCCTGTACAGGATTTTGGGCATTGATATTTAAAAAACTTACAAACATTATAGTGAGTAGTATTTTTTTCATTGGGGTAGATTTTTTGGACATTAAAACATGCGGCATTTTAACACATCTAATCTATACTATTATACAGTTTATCGAAAATTTTACCGATGATCGACATAAATAATCGTTGAAAAAATAAAAACAGAAGATTTTACTTACTTAATATAAAATATTAATTTTATCATTTTTCTTAAAATAATAATTTTACTGCAAAAAAAAATTAACTTCATCCCATACGAATACATTATCATTATAATTTTAAGAAAATTTCTTTCACAACTATTCTTTTAAAATTATCTGTATTTCTGAAAACAGAAAATAAAAAAATCCTGATAGCAAACTATCAGGATTTTATATCTAAAAAGTATTTTATACTACTTTACAAATTCAATTTTTTGAACTTCTTCTTCATTGATGCTATCAAAGAATCCTTGTTCGTTCATCCAGTCATCGCTAAATACTTTACTCATGTATCTTGAACCGTGGTCTGGAAAAATAGCAATAATATTACTGTCTTTGGTAAACTCGCCTTCTTCTGCATATTGTTTGATTGCCTGCATTACTGCTCCTGAAGTATATCCAACAAATAAACCTTCCTTACGAGTGATCTCTCTGGCTGAGTGAGCACTTTCTTCGTCGGTTACTTTCATGAATTTATCAATAATATCAAAATCAGTTGCAGATGGGATAAGATTTTTTCCTAAACCTTCAATACGGTACGGATAAATCTCTTTATTATCAAATTCTCTTGTTTCATGGTATTTTTTCAATACTGATCCAAATGCATCAACACCAAGAATTCTTATATTAGGATTTTGTTCTTTCAGGAATTTTGCTGTTCCGGAGATTGTTCCTCCTGTACCGCTGCATGCAATTAAATGTGTAATTTGTCCTTTTGTCTGTTCCCAGATTTCGGGACCGGTAGTGTTGTAGTGGGCATCAATATTCAGCTGGTTAAAATATTGATTAATGTAAACTGATCCTTTCGTTTCTTCGTGTAATCGTTTAGCGACATTATAGTAAGATCTTTCATCATCGGCAGAAACGTGAGCGGGGCAAACATATACTTTGGCTCCTAAACTTCTCAACATGTCAATTTTATCTTTCGATGATTTTGAGCTTACTGCCAAAATACAATTGTAACCTTTAATAATACTTACCATTGCAAGACTAAATCCTGTATTTCCTGATGTAGTTTCTATAATGGTATCTCCTGGAGAAAGAATTCCTTTTTTCTCGGCTTCTTCAATAATATATAACGCTATTCTATCTTTTGAGGAATGTCCTGGATTAAAAGCTTCTACCTTTGCGTAGAAATTTCCTTCTAACTCTTCGGTGATTTTATTTAGTTTAATAAGCGGGGTATTACCTATTAATTCTAAAACATTATTATAAGCGTTTATTTCTTCTTTCATAAAAAAATAGTTAATCAAAGGTATTTTTAATGACCCTGATAGGTTGCAAATTTAACAAAAAATTTCTAATTAGCTTTTAATTTTCTCTAAATCTAATAAAAAACTAAATTCCTTTGCTAAGTCTTTTAATGCTTCAAATCGTCCTGAAGCTCCGCCATGTCCGGCATCCATATTGGTATCCAAAAACAAAAAATTATCATTTGTTTTCATTTCCCTCAGCTTCGCCACCCATTTTGCCGGTTCCCAGTACTGCACTTGTGAATCGTGTAATCCTGTAGAAACATACATGTTAGGGTATTCTTGTGGCTTTATATTATCATATGGTGAATACGATAACATATAATCGTAATATTTTTTATTGTTTGGGTTTCCCCACTCATCATATTCTCCGGTTGTTAACGGAATACTATCATCAAGCATTGTTGTTATAACATCAACAAAAGGAACCTGAGCAATAACTCCGTTGTATAATTCTGGCGCATCATTTATGATAACTCCCATTAACAATCCTCCTGCCGATCCTCCTTCTGCATATAAATGTTTCGAAGAAGTAAACTTTTCGTTAATTACAAATTTAGAGCAATCGATGAAATCTGTAAAGGTATTTTTCTTTTTTAACAGTTTTCCATCTTCATACCATTGTCTTCCCAGGTCCTCACCTCCCCTTATATGGGCAATTGCGAATATAAATCCTCTGTCTAACAAAGAAAGTCTTGTCGATGAAAAATAGGTATCCATTGTGATTCCATACGAGCCATAAGCATAAAGCAATAATGGATTTTTACCATCTTTCTTAAGACCCTTCCTGTAAACCATAGAAATCGGAACTTTTACTCCATCTCTGGCTGTTGCCCAAACACGTTCTTCTGTATAGTTTTCTTTGTCAAATTTTCCTCCTAAAACCTCTTGTTCTTTTAGAATCTCTTTGGTTTTAGTTTTCATATTAAAATCAATTACAGATGACGGAGTCGCAAGTGACTGGTAACTGTAACGCAAAATATCGGTATCAAAATCTATATTTGTTGTCGTGTAAGCGTTATAAGTTTCATTTTCAAAAGGCAAATAGTAATCTTCTTCGGTATTATTCCATGGCATAATACGAATGTGATTTAATCCTTTTGCACGCTCCTCAACCACTAAATAGTTTTTAAAAATTTCAATATCTTCTAACAAAACATCTTCACGGTGCGGAATGACATCTACCCAAAACTTTTTCTCTGTCCTGTTTTCAGGCGTCTTCATAAGCTTAAAGTTGGTCGCCTTATCTTTATTTGTTAAAACATAAAAAGAATCTTCAAAATGCGAAATACTGTATTCCAGTCCGCGTACACGATTTTGAAAAACTTCAAATTCTCCATCAGGATTATCTGAGTTTAGAATTCTGTATTCTGTTGTTAAGGTACTTCCTGAACCAATTACAATATATTTCCTTGACTTTTCTTTGCTTACAGAAACACTAAAAGTATCATCGGTCTCATTAAAAACCAATACATCGTTCTTAGAGTCGGTATTTAGTTTATGTCTGAAGACCTTATCTGCTCTCAGTGTAACTTCATCTTGTCTGGTATAAAAAATTGTATTGTTATCATTTGCCCATACAGATCCGCCTGTAGCATTTTCGATTTTATCTGCCAGAATTTCACCCGTTTCCAAATTTTTGATCTGGATAGTATAAATTCTTCTTCCGACAATATCAATTCCAAAACTTGCAAATTTGTTATCAGGGCTTATACTTAAACCTCCTAGTTTAAAATAAGCATGTCCTTTTGCTAATTCATTACAATTAAATAAAATCTCTTCTTCTGCAGAAAGGCTTCCTTTTTTTCTTGAGAAAATTGGATAGTCTTGCCCGGTTTCAAATCGTGTAATGTAATAATAACCATTATAGAAGTATGGAACAGAGGAATCGTCTTCTTTGATTCTTGCTTTCATTTCTTCATACAAAGCATTCTGAAGCTCCTTTGTATGTTCAGTCATGCTTTGGTAATATGAATTTTCCTGATTCAGATAATCAATTACTTCCGGATTCTCACGATCATTTAGCCAAAAATAATTATCAATTCGGGTTTCTTTATGTTTTTTTAGCGTTTTTGGAATTATCCTGGCCTTTGGAGCCTTTATATTGTCTGGCATGGATTAAGCATTAATTTTAAATATGAAGGGCAAAAGTACTATAAACACAATAGAACAGAATTAATTTTTTCTTAAATTATTGCATTGATTTAATACAGCAATATACTAATTTTGTATGAAATAATTTAAAAATCAACAAAAATGGATTTAATGGGAATGATGGGTAAGCTTAAAGAGACCCAACAAAAAATTGAAGATACAAAAAAGCGTCTTGATACTGTTTTAATTGACGAACAAAGTGCTGATGGATTATTGAATATAACATTGACAGCGAATAGAAAAGTAAAATCAATCTCTATAGATGATTCTTTACTTGAAGATAAAGAACAACTGGAAGATTATTTAATCGTAACCTTAAATAAAGCTATAGAAAAAGCTACAAGTGTAAACGAAAAAGAACTTGATGCCGTTGCCAAAATGGACATGCCTATGATTCCTGGAATGGATAATTTGTTTAAGTAAAAAATATAGTTAGAAGTTATGGGTTAAAGGTTGAACGGCTTCTAACTCATAACTTCAAACTTATACTTTTAAATCTTCGAGAGCATTTCAAGTACATAGTTATGCATCACTTCTCTGTAATCCAGATGTGTTACAATTCGGAGCTTATTATGCCCCATTGAACTTATTGAGATATTTTTTTGTTTCAATTTTTCTATTAAAAGCTGGTCGCTGTATCCTTCTGCAAGTGAAAATATCAAAATATTAGTTTCTACAGGTTCTACAGCTGCTACCCAGGATTTTGTACTTAAAATATTTGCAATTTCTTTTGCTCTTCTGTGATCTTCAGCCAATCTTTCTATATTGTGTGCCAATGCATATAATCCTGCTGCAGCCAAATATCCAACCTGACGCATTCCTCCACCAAGTATTTTTCTGATTCTCAACGCTCTGTGAATATCTGCTTTGGTTCCAAGCAATACAGAACCAATTGGAGCTCCCAATCCTTTTGACAGACAAACCGATATCGTATCGAAAATAGCACCAAATTCTTTCGGGTTTTGTCTCTTTGCAACCAACGCATTCCAAATTCTGGCACCATCCAAATGGAATTTCAAATTATTAGCATCACAAACTTTTTTTATTTCTCTTAAATCATCAAGTTCATAACAGGCACCACCGCCTTTATTGGTTGTGTTTTCTACACAAACCAAACTTGTCAGCGGGCTGTGATAAAATTCAGGATCATTGATTGCAGCTGCAACCTGAGAGGCATTTATCATTCCGCGGTGTCCGTCTAACAGACAGCATGAAACTCCACTGTTAAAAGAAGCTCCACCGCCTTCATAATGATAAACATGGGCATATTTGTCTGCAATTAATTGTTCTCCCGGCTGTGTATGTAATTTAATCGCAGTTTGGTTTGCCATAGTTCCGGAAGGGAAAAAAAGTCCGGCTTCCATTCCAAAAAATTCAGCTACTCTTGTTTCAAGTTCTATAACTGTAGGATCCTGTTTATATACGTCGTCACCCACCTGGGCATTAAACATATACTGTAACATTTCATGTGAAGGTTTGGTAATGGTATCGCTAATTAAATTTATTTCCATATTATAAAAACTATGTCTTATTTTTGTACAACAAAATTACGTATTACTGACAGTTATTCGAGACAAGTTTTAATAAACTTTAACCTTATGAATATCCGGAACCAAAATAACGTAATATTTATAAAAAACATATAAAACTACTATTAATTTATGACAACTACCGAGCAAATAAAAGGTATTGTGGAGCGCCTTGGTGCGTTGAGGAGGTATCTTTGACGTTGATGCCAAACTAATTGAAATTGCCAACGAAGAAGAAAAAACTTTTGCACCTGATTTTTGGAACAATGCCAAAGAAGCCGAGATTATTGTAAAAAATCTTCGAAACAAGAAAAAATGGATTGAAGATTATAATAAAGCCATCGAACTTACTGATGAGCTGCAGCTTGCATATGATTTTTATAAAGAAGGGGAACTTTCTGCAGAGGAATTAGATGAGCATTATAATACAACTCAGGCTCATATCGAAAACATCGAGTTTAAAAACATGCTTTCTGACGAAGGAGACAGTTTAAGTGCCGTTGTTCAGATTACTGCCGGAGCCGGAGGAACTGAAAGCTGTGACTGGGCCGGAATGTTGATGCGTATGTACATGATGTGGGGCGAAAGTTATGGCTACAAAATCAAAGAATTAAACTTTCAGGAAGGCGAGGTTGCCGGTATAAAAACCGTAACTTTAGAGTTTGAAGGCGATTATTCCTTTGGTTATTTAAAAGGAGAAAATGGTGTTCACCGTTTAGTAAGAATCTCTCCTTTTGACAGTAATGCCAAACGTCATACTTCGTTTGTGTCTGTGTATGTTTATCCTCTTGTTGATGACAGTATCGAAATTGACATTAACCCTGCTGATATCGAAATTACAACTTCACGTTCAAGTGGTGCGGGAGGACAAAACGTGAACAAGGTTGAAACGAAAGTACAATTGGTACACAAACCAACCGGAATTCAGATTCAATGCTCAGAAACACGTTCGCAGCAAGACAACAGACAGCGTGCCATGCAGATGTTACGTTCTCAGTTGTATGAAATCGAACTAAAAAAACAACAAGCACAACGAGCGGATATCGAAGCCGGAAAAATGAAAATCGAATGGGGTTCTCAAATACGTAATTATGTAATGCAGCCCTACAAATTAGTGAAAGATGTTCGTACTGGCTACGAAACCAGCGATGTTGATGGCGTAATGAACGGAAATATTGATCCATTCCTGAAAGCATTTTTAATGATGATGGGGCAAAAAGAAGATGAATAAGTGTTTCGTTTACAGTCTCAGTTTTAGTTACTGAGACTGTAAACTGAGACTGTAACTAAAAATAAAGATTATGATAAAATGGGCAGATGTAATTCGTTTTACAAACAAAGGAAATCCAACTCCTGATAAAAGAGTAGAGAAATCTGAAGAAGAATGGAAACAAATTTTAACTCCTGAAGAATTTCAGGTAACACGCTTAAAAGGAACAGAAAGATCTTTTAGTTCAGAATTATGCAGTTTATTTGATCCGGGTATCTACGCATGCAAATGTTGTGGCACTATACTTTTTGACGCAAATGAAAAATTTGAATCAGGAACAGGCTGGCCCTCGTTCACGCAGCCATTAAAAGAAAATGCAATCGCATATCATGCCGACAAATCTTACGGAATGATTCGTGTAGAAGTGGTATGCAATACATGCGATGCCCATTTGGGGCATGTTTTTCCCGATGGCCCTGAACCAAGTGGACTACGATATTGCATTAATGCTGTTTCACTTAACAAAATAAAAGAATAAATAAGTTTTTAGTAATATTCAAAAGCGATTCATTTACAGAAATGAATCGCTTTTTTTTGCGTTGTAAATTGATTATAAAGACATTACAAGTATAAATCAAATTTATTTGTTAAGTATTTTTTTTTAATGTTTATCTTACTAATGTTTTTTTTACAGAGTGTTAATTCTACAAATACGCAAAAAAATAAGTTTTTTATTTATTTTTCTGCTTCTGTTAAAAATAAAACACATATAGCGAAACAGCGTAGATTATTTTAAATCAAGAAATTTGAAATATTTAAACTTATTATGAAAAATAACTATTATATATTTATTTAAATAGCTTAAAATCAAATAATTACAAATTAAATGATTTTAAAAAGCTTTATAGTTCAAATTCAAGAAAAGCATAATACAGTATAAAAAGAAAGCTAAAGGATAGTCAGGATTTTAAAAAACAATTAATAATTCAATATTTTAAATGTTAAAAAAATAATTTAAAAATCATTTTCGCAAAAAATATTTAAGAAACTTCAAAATAAGATTAGGTAATTCAAATCTATTTTATTTTATTTGGCGAAAATTAACCCCAAATAAATTTAATTCAATAGATGAAATCCTATTCAATCCAAGAAATTAATGAAGTTATCAATGGTGAAATTTACGGCAGTACTTCTCAGTGTATAACAGCTACGGAACAATTAGAAAAAGCAACAACTTCTGAAATTTCTTTTATAGGAAATAAAAAATACGAAAAATTGTGGGAAGCTTCAAAAGCCTCAGTAGCAGTTGTTAATGAAGACATTTCTATTGAACCGGGTGATAATCGTGCTTTTATCAAAGTAAAAAATGCCGATCTGGCAATGTCTCAAATTTTAGCACTTTTTGCCCCTCCTACCCCTCTGTTTCATAATGAAATTCACAGAACAGCTGTTATAGACGAAACAGCCATTATTGGTGAAGGAAGCAGAATTGGTGCCGGCTGTTACATTGGTCCAAATGTACAAATAGCTTCAAATGTTACTATCTATCCAAATGTTACTATTTTAGACGAATGTACTATTGGTAAAAATACCATAATCTGGTCTGGTGCTGTAGTTCGTGAGCGTTGTCATATTGGTAGTGATTGTATCATTCATCCTAATGCAACAATTGGAGCCGATGGTTTTGGTTTCCGCCCTTGTAAAGAAAAAGGTTTGGTGAAAATTCCACAAATAGGAAATGTAGTGATTGGCAACGGAGTTGAAATTGGAGCTAATACTTGTGTGGACAGAGGTAAATTTAGTTCTACCATATTGGGAGACGGTTGTAAAATTGATAATTTAGTACAGATTGGACATAATAGTAAATTAGGTAAATTTTGTATTATGGCCGGAAACAGCGGTTTGGCTGGTTCTGTAACTTTAGGAAATGGAGTTATAATTGGCGGAAGCGCATCGATAAAAGACCATACTACAATTGGAGACGGCGCTGTTGTCGGAGCCGGATCTGGAGTTGTCGGTGACATTCCTGCAGGAAAAACAATGTTGGGATATCCTGCGGTAGAAGCACGTGATGCTCTAAAACAGTGGGCAATATTAAAAAGGCTCGTTGGTGATTCAAAAAAATAATTTAATTTTTAAGATATATTCAAAACAGAAGTTCGCTTCTGTTTTTTTTTGCTTTTTAAACAAATTTTTAATTTCAAACAATTCAGTTTATCACGTTTATTTCAATTGATTTTGTAAATTAGCACACAGTATTTTGTAAAAACATCAATTTCTTATGGATTTAAACTTCAATAAAAACGAAGATCACAATAAACTATTACTTTCTGAATTAAAACAAAGATTTGCCAAAATTAAATTAGGCGGAGGCGAAAAACGTATTGCCAAACTCCACGCCGAAGGCAAAATGACAGCCCGCGAACGTATTGATTATTTATTGGATGAAAATTCAAAAAGTATAGAAATTGGAGGATTCGTGGGAGACGGAATGTACGCAGAGCACGGCGGCTGTCCTTCCGGTGGTGTTGTCGTTAAAATCGGATACATCAAAGGGAAACAATGTATTGTTGTTGCCAATGATGCTACTGTAAAAGCCGGAGCATGGTTTCCGATTACGGGAAAGAAAAATTTACGCGCACAGGAAATTGCCATGGAAAACAGATTGCCTATTATATATCTGGTAGACAGTGCTGGTGTTTATTTACCGCTTCAGGATGAAATTTTTCCTGACAAAGAACATTTTGGGCGCATTTTTAGAAACAACGCTCAAATGAGCAGCATGGGTATTACTCAAATTGCTGCCGTAATGGGCAGTTGTGTTGCCGGTGGTGCATACCTTCCAATTATGAGCGATGAAGCTTTGATTGTGGATAAAACCGGAAGTATTTTTCTCGCAGGAAGTTATCTGGTAAAAGCTGCTATTGGCGAAACTATAGACAATGAAACGCTGGGAGGTGCAACAACGCATTGCGAAATTTCGGGAGTAACAGATTATAAAGCAAAGGATGATGCAGATGCTTTAGACAAAATAAAAAATATCGTTGATAAAATTGGGGATTTTGATAAGGCGGGATACAGCAGAATTAAAGCTGAAAAACCGGCTCTTGATCCAAAAGATATTTATGGAATACTGCCAAAAGCAAGAAACGAACAATACGATATGATGGAAATCATTAATCGTTTGGTTGATAATTCGGAGTTTGAAGCTTACAAAGATGGTTATGGACAATCATTAATTACCGGTTATGCCAGAATAGATGGCTGGGCGGTGGGTATTGTAGCCAATCAGAGAAAAGTAGTAAAGACCAAAAAAGGAGAAATGCAATTTGGAGGTGTTATTTATTCTGACAGTGCTGATAAGGCCACCCGATTTATTGCCAATTGCAACCAAAAGAAAATTCCATTAGTTTTTTTGCAGGATGTTACCGGATTTATGGTCGGTTCAAAATCAGAACATGGCGGAATCATAAAAGATGGTGCTAAAATGGTAAATGCTGTAAGCAATTCTGTAGTGCCAAAATTTACTGTAATCGTAGGGAATTCTTATGGCGCAGGAAATTACGCAATGTGCGGAAAAGCTTATGACCCAAGATTGATTTTTGCCTGGCCAAGTGCAGAATTGGCTGTCATGGGAGGAACTCAGGCAGCAAAAGTATTGGCGCAAATTGAAGCTTCTTCGCTTAAAGCAAAAGGAGAAATTGTAGATGAAGCCAAAGAAACCGAATTATTTAATAAAATTAAGGCACGTTACGACGAACAGACATCTCCGTATTATGCTGCTTCAAGATTATGGACAGATGCAATTATTGATCCTCTGGAAACGCGTACCTGGATTTCAATGGGAATAGAAGCTGCCAATCATGCTCCGATACAAAAGCCTTTTAATTTAGGAGTAATTCAGGTCTAGGTTTATTGAATTCTTAAAACTCCGTAAAACAAAAATTAAAAAACTTATTTTCAAGCACTTATAAATGACAATTGATTAAAAATTCGTAACTTAGTATGTAATTTTTAATCACGGGAATATCATGGAAAATGTAAAAAGTTTAAATAAATGGGCAAATGCGCACACTTATTTACCAGTAGATCTGATACGTGTTGTATTAGGCGTTTTTTTATTTATGAAAGGTGTTTATTTTGTTACGAATGCTCAATATCTGCATGATTTAATTTCACCTATTGATCAATTTGGAGGCGGAATGTTTTTATTACATTACATCGCTCCGGCCCACATGATTGGAGGGATTATGATTTTTTTCGGATTACTTACCCGCTGGGCTATCGCAGCACAATTGCCAATATTATTTGGAGCTGTTCTTGTAAACTCACTGGGACATATGCGTTCTGAAAGCTTAATCCTAGCAATTGTGGTATTATTAGTTTGTATTTTCTTTTTATTTTATGGAGGAGGCAAACATTCAGCTGATTATTATTTCAAAATGCAGCAATAACATTGTTTTATCCTCAATAGTTTTTTGATACAATTGAGGATAAAACAATAACATCTTTTCATAGCGTTAATTAATTCTATAAAATTTCTTTAATTGTGTTTTATGAGTTAAATTCGCCACCATGAACTGGATTCGTAAAACCGTTATTTTTATTTCACTTTTGATTATAGCTTTCTTCGCTGCTCAGGCGAACGAAATTTCTATTGAAAAAACCGAAAATACAAAAACGAATACGACCTTATCTGTTGATATACCCGATTCATTATCTTTTATACAACCTCAGGCTGGCTATCATTTTGTTGGAAATATCAAAACAAGTTATCCCAATTTAGCCAAATGGTTTGACTCTATACTGATAATAATTCCTGGTCACCAGGCTGTAAGATCAGTCTCGAACTTCAACAACCAACATTTAGGTCACAGTACAAGAATAGCATTACTGCTCTATCCCTTCCATTATTTCTGGTAATTAATTTTTTGAATTTTAGCCCGAAGAAATACTTCTTCTCAAACAATTAAGCCGTTTTCAATATGAAAACCGCTTGCTATTGCTATTTCATACAAATTAATTTTAAGATAAAATGGATACAAGTGTAACTATAATTGGTATTGTGATTGCTATCATAGTAGCCATCCCGGTATATTTTTCTGCAAGAACAAATGCAGCTAACAAATCAAGAATTCTAAACATTAAAAAAAGATTCAACCCATCAAATCCTGAAAGTTTTGATTTAACCGAATCTCAAAGCAATAAAACACTGACAATCGATCGGAAAAATAAAAAATTTATTCTGATGAATTTTAATCCAAATCAACAGGAAGCCATTTTTGTAGATTTAGGTACCGTAACATCCTGTAAGTTAATCCCAACAACAGAATCACATTCTGCTACTATCGTAAAGATTGATTTCGAATTTCAGGAAAAAAATACATCAAAAAAAATCACCATTCCTTTTTATGATTTTGATGATGACCGCATCAAACAAATAAGTGTCTATCAAGATCATATGTTTGCAAAAAAATGGCTTAAAATCATTCAGGATTCTATTTCACGTTAGTTATTAATTCACGAAAAGAGGCTCAAATTGAGCCTCTTTTTTTTTGCTGCATACATGATATTTGTCATTTTATCCTTGCAAAGCATATTTTAATTTTGATGAAAACTAAATCCGTCTTTATGAAAATTTCGCTGACTCAGAAATATAATGTCCCTGGCCCAAGATACACGAGTTACCCAACAGTACCCTATTGGAACGAAGCCACTTTTACAACAGAGAAATGGGAATCTTCTTTTCAGAAAGCGTTTTCAGAAAGCAATTCTCAAAACGGAATCAGTTTATATATTCATCTGCCCTTTTGTGAAAGTATGTGTACTTTTTGCGGCTGTAACAAGCGTATTACAAAAAATCATTCTGTAGAAGAAACCTATATAAAAGCACTTCTAAAAGAATGGAGCCTTTATTGCAGATTGCTGCCAGAAAAACCAAGTATTAAAGAGATTCATCTGGGTGGCGGAACACCTACTTTTTTCTCGATAAATAATCTGGAGCATCTTATAAATGGAATTTTTAATTATGCCAATAAAGCATCTGATTATGAGTTTAGTTTTGAAGGACATCCAAACAATACAACTTACGAGCAGCTAAAAAAATTATATGACTTAGGTTTTCGCCGAGTGAGTTTTGGCGTGCAGGATTATTCAGAAAAAGTGCAGAAAGCCATCCATCGAATTCAGCCTTTTCATAATGTTGCAAAAGTAACTTTTTGGGCAAAAGAAATTGGCTACACTTCTATAGGACATGATATTATCTTTGGGCTTCCTTATCAAACAATTGAAGATGTTGTAGATACTATAGAAAAAACAAATTCTCTAAAACCAGACAGGCTGGCATTTTACAGTTATGCACACGTGCCCTGGATAAAAGGCAATGGACAGCGCGGTTTTAATGAAGAAAACCTTCCAAAAGATGCCGAAAAAAGAAAGCTGTACGAAATAGGAAAACAATTACTCTCTCAAAATGATTATCACGAAATCGGGATGGATCATTTTGCGTTATCTTCTGACAGTTTGTATAAGTCGGCTCACAATAAAAAAATGCACAGGAATTTCATGGGCTATAGTTCATCAAAAACCCAGCTTATGATTGGTTTAGGCGTTTCGTCAATCAGTGACAGCTGGTATAGTTTTGCTCAAAACACAAAAAACCTCGAAGATTATTATCAATTATTAGAATGGGATAAACTTCCTGTTGTAAAAGGTCATATTTTGACTGAAGAAGATCTTATTATTAGAAAACACATTCTTAATTTAACATGTCAGCTCGAAACTTCCTGGAATGACAGTGCTCTTTATTTTAAAGAAATTGAAGACGTTTTAGAAAATTTACAGGAAATAGAAAAAGACGGTTTAATTGTTATAGAAAAAGATAAATTGAAAATTACAGAAGCTGGAAGACCTTTTGTCCGTAATATTTGTATGGCTTTTGATTTACATCTAAAAAGAAAGTCACCTCAAACAAATTTATTTTCGATGACTGTATAGTTTTGTTAATGACAGTTTGGTGCTGCCTGAACAAATAAACTCATATTTGAAGGTGAAATATATGGAATTCCCAAACCTAAGCCTCTAAGTATAAATAAAACCCCAATAATTACTGCGGCATAAGGAATTATTTTTTGGACCTTATTTCTAAAAGGCAGTTTAATTACTGAATTTATGTATACTACAACTGTCATTAAAGGCACAGTTCCCAATCCGAACAAAAGCATATATAATGTTCCAAAACCTGCACTTTGCATTGCAATTGCTCCAAATAAGGCCGTATAAACCATTCCGCAAGGCAAAAATCCGTTTAATAAACCAATTGTAAAAATAGATTGGTAACTTTTATTTTTAAACTGATTTCCAAGACTTGATTTAACTTTAGAAATAATTTTGTAAACCGGTTTTGAGAAATTATACCTTGCAAATGTTTTTTCGGGAACCAAAGCAACAAATATCATCAGAATGCCAATAAATATTGATATATTTTGTTGTATTCCCGCAATAAGCAAACCTCTTCCTAATAAACCAAAAATTAAACCAATTGATGCGTAAGCACTTAATCTGCCTAATTGATACGTTATAATTTGTGTTGCTTTTTTAGCTTCATTTTTATGATCAACCGGGAGCATCATAGCAATCGGGCCACACATTCCGATGCAGTGCAGACTACTAATGATCCCCAATATAAAAGCCGAGTATAACATTTTTAATTAGTTTACATAGATTACTTGTTTCGTCAGGTATTTTTTACCGTTGTACTGCCATTCCATATTTACATCCCAGCGTCCTTTTACTAATTTATTTTCCGGAATAACCAGAGATGAATTTGTCAAAGCTATTGCAGTATTAAAATCAAACTTTTTGTTTGATGGACGATAAAGAAGGATATTCCCTTTTATTTTATCATTCTCAAAACCTGCGGGAAAAACTACCTTTACTCCCTGATTATCGATATAAGTTATTGAAGGTCTTTGCTGCAGATCATGTGCATTTTGAATACGTGCCATTTCTTCCTGAAAATGCGTGTCGTGTTTGTAATATTCTTCCACAACCAAATCGTTGTCGTATTTGCTATTCGACTGCACTTCAAAAACAAAATATAAAATAAAGCTCATAAACAGTGCAAAAGCAATAACAATTCCTGTTCCCCAATTGATTTTCATAATATTTCTTTTTTAATTAAAACTTCGTGGCCCTAAAAAGTTTGTTGTTGTGGTTTCTAATAATTGTTTGCCGTTATAAACACCAATTTTTACTTTGGTTTTGTCGCTTTCCAGCAAAGCCTGTTCTATTTCGATAAATAATGTTCCCTGAGAAATTCCTTCTTTAGCAACTTTAAAATGCGTTTTACCGACATTTTTTATTTCACCTTTCTGATCAATTAATTCAAAATGTATATCCTGATAATCTTTCATTGTCTTATTGACAATTTTATACGTGTAAACATTACTGATTTTATCTCCTTTATGCTGAAAAAGCTGTCCCGGCAGGCGAAGAACGATAGCCTGTACATCAGTTCTTAAAAATAACATTCCAACAAATACACTCAATAAAATAAATAATACAGCGGAGTAACCTTTCATTCTTGCAGTAAATTTAAAAGGCGCTTTTTTCTCGATCTCATCTTCAGAAGCATATCGGATGAGGCCTTTTGGCAAGCCGACAGAATCCATTATATGATCACATTCATCAATACAAGCAGTACAGTTTGTACATTCTAATTGGGTTCCGTTTCTAATGTCAATTCCCATTGGGCAGACGTGAACACATTGATGACAATCTATACAATCCCCTTTTCCGGTTAAACTTCTGTCTTCTTTTTTATTGAATTTTGCGCGTCCGGCTTCTTTTTCACCACGAACAAAATCGTAGGCAACATTTATAGATTTATTATCTAAAAGAACACCCTGCAAGCGGCCATAAGGGCAGGCTATAATACAAACCTGTTCGCGAAACCATACAAAAACAAAGTAAAAAACTCCTGTGAAGATTAGTAATGAAATAAAATTACTTGCTTGAGAAATTGGCCCTTCCTCAACCATTAAAAATAATTTATCACTTCCTACTAAATATGCTAAAAAGACGTTAGCAATACCAAACGAAATCAGAAAAAATATAGTCCATTTCAGGAGCCTTTTTCTTATTTTCTCTCCGTTCCATTCTTGTTTGGACAAACGCAGCTGAGAACCGCGGTCACCGTCGATCAAATATTCGATTCGGCGAAAAACCATTTCCAGAAATATCGTCTGCGGACAAATCCATCCACAAAAAATCCTTCCAAAAACTACTGTAAACAAAATAATAAAGACAACTCCTACCAACATTGATATCACAAAAAGATAAAAATCCTGTGGCCAGAAAGGAAATCCAAAAATATTAAAACGACGTTCTATAATATTGAACATCATGAATTGATTTCCATTTATTTTTATAAATGGATTTGCAACTAAAATAATCAGTAAGACATAGCTGACTATCTTTCTGTAATTATAAAATTTACCAGACGGTTTTTTAGGAAAAATAAATTTTCTTTTACCGCCTTCATCAATTGTTCCAATGGTATCTCTAAATGCTTCGTCTGGTAAATTTGACATGATATGGTATTATTTAACTTGTGTAGTATCTACGGTCTTTTTTGCTGCCGCATCATTTTTAGGGGCGCTTTCGTCAACCCAAACCTCACCATCCGGTGCTTTTGGATCTTTAGGATTACTTCCCTGCAATGACAAAATATAACTTGCAACTTTTTGAATTTCTTTCGGCTTTAGAGTTCCTTTCCAGGAAATCATCCCTTTACCATCACGGCCTCCGTTTGTTATAGTATGGAATAAGTTTTTAATTCCTCCGCCTAAAATCCAATGGTCATCTGTTAAGTTTGGCCCTATTTGTCCTCCGGCGTCTGCACGGTGGCAGGCAGCACAATTTGTTGTAAAAATTTCTTTACCTGCTGCTAAATCAGCTTTATCTGTTAATAAAACCACGGTTTTTTCATCCATTAAATCGGGCGCGGTTTTTAGATACTCTTCAACATCTATTTTAGCCTGAGCCATTTCCATTTTTAGTTCAGTTTCCTGATTATCGCCACCAAACAATTCATAACGAGCAACATATATTACTCCAAAAATGATACAGATGTAGAATAAGTATACCCACCATGGCGGCAAATTATTATCTAGTTCTTTTATTCCGTCATAATCATGATCCATTAGCAGATCGCCTTCTCTTTCAATCGGCTGCGTTTTGGTCAGTTTCTGCATTAAGTTTTTGTACCATGTGCTTTCGTTAAAACTCAAACTGTTTTCATATTCTAACCTGGCTTTCTCTTCTGGAGACATTAATTGATACATAACGCGGTTTACGGCGCTTAATGTAATTTCTATTGCTATTAAAATAAATAAAAAGACAAATAAAAAAACGGCTAACATTGGATATTTTACAAACGCAGGCCTGTCACCTGAATCAATAAAGTATTCCATTAAACCAAAGACGATAAAGAAAATCACAGGGACTCTCACATATACTGGAAAAAACTTTTTCATTTTAGTTATCTTTTGAAGTTATCATAAGTCCTTCTTCTAAAGGAATTTCACTCATTTCTCTAATTTTATCTTTCTTATAAGAAAACACCCAGAAGCCTAAACCTACAAAGAAGAAAAAGAATATCAGGAGAGAAAGTATCGGGTAAATTTCTACTCCCGATATTGTTTCCATATTGTGCTTAATTTGTTCGAACATAACGCTTGTTATTTAGTTTCTTTAACTTTAATATCTATTCCAAGTCTTTGGATATAGGCAATCAATGCAACAATTTCCCTTTCATTCATCGGAATAAATTTTTCTCCTTTTGCTGCTGCTTTTTGTCTGCTGTCCTCATAACTTTTTACAAAATCAGGATCATTTTCTAAACTTTTTTCTATGGCAATTGCCTGAGCTCTTAATGTTTTTTGAGCATTTGCAACATCAGCATCTGTGTAAGGAACTCCAAGCGAAACCATTGCTTTCATTTTAGTCTCAATCAGCGAAGTATCCATCGGTTTGTTATCAAAAAGCCACTTATAACCCGGCATAATTGAACCAGCTGAGATACTCTGCGGATTCCAGAAGTGATTAAAATGCCAGTTATCATTATATTTTCCTCCTACTCTTAACAAGTCCGGACCTGTACGTTTTGATCCCCAAAGGAATGGATGATCATAAACAAACTCTCCCGCTTTTGCTTGTGGTCCGTAGCGTTCTACTTCACTTCTAAACGGACGAACTGACTGTGAGTGACATCCTACACAACCTTCACGAATATATAAATCACGACCTTCAAGCTCTAAAGGTGTATATGGTTTTACACTGCTTATTGTTGGAATATTTGATTTTACCATAATGGTTGGAACTATCTGAATGATTCCCCCAATTAGAATTGCAACTGTAGCCAAAATGGTCAACTGAATAGGTTTTCTTTCTAACCAGGAATGGAATTTCTCTCCTCTCACTCTGCCGTTGCTGATTCTTTGCAAAGCAGGAGCCTGAGCCAATTCGTCTTCGATTGTTTCTCCGGCTTTCACGGTCATAATGATATTGTAAACCAATGTCAGCATACCTACCAGATATAAAGAACCACCAATAGCTCTCATCCAGTACATTGGCATAATCTGCGTCACTGTTTCAAGAAAATTCCCATAGGTTAAAGTTCCGTCTGGGTTAAACTGTTTCCACATTGAAGCCTGAAGAAATCCTGCTACGTACAATGGCAATGTGTATAATATAATTCCTAAAGTACCGATCCAGAAATGGAAGTTAGCTAGTTTTTTAGAAAACAAATTACTTTTTGTCATTCTCGGAATCAACCAGTAAATAATACCAAATGACATAAATCCGTTCCATGCTAATGCTCCTACGTGTACGTGTGCTACGATCCAGTCCGTATAGTGTGCGATAGCATTTACATTTTTAAGAGATAACATTGGCCCTTCAAAAGTTGCCATTCCGTATCCTGTAATCGCTACTACAAAGAATTTTAAGACTGGTTCTTCACGAACTTTATCCCATGCTCCTCTTAAAGTTAAAAGACCATTGATCATACCTCCCCAGGACGGAGCGATAAGCATTACAGAAAACGCTACTCCTAAATTCTGTGCCCAGTTTGGTAAAGCTGAGTATAACAAGTGATGAGGTCCTGCCCAGATATAAATAAAGATTAAAGACCAAAAGTGAATAATAGACAATCGATAAGAATACACAGGTCTGTTGGCAACCTTTGGAATAAAATAATACATTAATCCTAAGAATGGTGTTGTCAGGAAAAATGCAACTGCATTATGTCCGTACCACCATTGTACCAAAGCATCCTGAACTCCTGCATAAACAGAATAACTTTTTAATGCAGAAACAGGAATTTCTATATTATTAAAAATATGGAGTACTGCTACGGTTACAAAAGTTGCCAGATAAAACCAGATTGCTACATATAAATGACGTTCTCTACGGCGCAGCATGGTACCAATCATATTAATACCCATAACAACCCAGATCAATGCAATAGCAATATCTATTGGCCATTCCAGTTCGGCATATTCTTTTGATGATGTATAGCCCAAAGGCAAAGTAATTGCTGCGGCTACAATAATAAGCTGCCAGCCCCAGAAATGGACATTACTTAAAAAATCACTGAACATTCTCGCTTTTAATAATCTTTGAAGCGAATAATACATACCCGCAAAAAAAGCATTACCTACAAAGGCAAAAATTACCGCATTGGTATGCAGAGGCCTTAATCGGCCGTAACTCAGCCATGAAATCCCATCTGTCATGTTGGGAAAAAGGTACATAACCGCTAAGGTCAGTCCCACTAGCATACCTACAACCCCAAACAGGATAGTGGCGTAAATGAACTTTTTTACAATTTTGTTGTCGTAATAAAACTGTTCCATTTCCATAATTATACGTGTTTATTCTTTTGTTTTTGATTTGTTTTCTTGGGGAGTGAATGTAGTTTCATCGTCAAAAAGAATTCTGACTGAAGGCGTATAATCATCATCGTACTGACCAGATTTAACTGCGACTATAAAAGCAATAAAGAACCCTATTGCCACGAAAATACTTACTGTAATTAATAGATAAATAACACTCATACCATCTAATTTATATTAACAAAATTATTAGGTTACGGGCGGATAAAATATGATAATTATCATAATCGAAAGGAATGTTAAAATTAAGAAAAAAATTACACAAACTATCAAATCAAGAACCTAATTTTCTGTTTTTGAAATAATTAGACATTAAAGTAACAAAACTTACAATCGTAATTGTACTTAAGGGCATAATAATAGCCGCCACTAAGGGAAGAAGATTTCCTGTAACTGCAAAGGCAAGTCCGACAACGTTGTACAGCAATGACAAGCCAAAACTCATCTTGATTATAAAAATCGCTTTATGAGATAATTTTAAAAAATAGTTAAGACGTGAAAATTCACTTGCATCTAAAATTGCATCACAGGCAGGAGAGAAAACATTGACATTTTCTGAAACAGAAATTCCTACATTACTTTGTGCCAACGCTCCGGCATCATTTAAACCATCACCAACCATCATAACGTTCTGTCCGTTTTGCTGCAGATTTTTTATAAAATCCAGTTTTTGTTCTGGTTTTTGGTTGAATATTAATTCGGTACCTTTGGGTAAAAGAGCTTCTAGATTAGCTTTTTCACCATCGTTATCTCCCGAAAGAACCTTTATTTGATAGTCTTTACTTAAATTATCAAATAATTTTTCCAGGCCTTCTCTATACTGATTTTCGAATACAAATTTCCCATAATAAACAGCATCTAGTTTTATATGAAGGGATGTTTTTTCGATCTCTGATGTATCCAGTACAGGGCTTTCAACAAAAGTTCCGGAACCAATTTTTATTTGCTTGTTTTCGGCTTGAGCCAAAATTCCTTTTCCTGTTATTTCCTGAAAATTATCAATTTTAATTTTCTTTGATTCTGGAAGAAAATCATATAACATACGGCTTAACGGATGATTTGAAGCACGGAGTGCGTTTTTGATCAATATAAAATTTTCATCAGAAGTCACATTTCCTTCATACGAAATGTTTGATTTTTTATTGGTTGTAATTGTTCCTGTTTTATCAAAAACTATGGTATCAACTTTTGCTAATTGTTCTATTACCAAGGCATTTTTAAGATATAATTTCTGCTTACCCAAAATCCTCAAAATATTCCCAAAAGTAAATGGAGCAGTAAGGGCAAGTGCACAGGGGCAGGCTACAATTAATACAGCTGTAAAAACATTAAAAGCGATATTGGCGTCAATAAAAATCCAATAGCCAAAACCCGCAAAAGCTATCAGAAGCAATATAGGAGTAAAATACCTGCTAATGGCATCTGTAATAGTTTTATGCTTTTGGTCTACATTTTTCTGAAAAACTTCATTGCTCCATAATTGCGTCAGGTAACTTTGAGAAACAGAATGCAAGACTTCCATTTCTATTACTTTGCCAATCTGTTTTCCGCCTGCAAATATCTTGTCACCTGATCTTTTGGTAATCGGAATCGCTTCTCCGGTTACAAAACTATAGTCTATTTCAGCGCTTTCGCTAATTAAAATACCATCTACGGGAATTAATTCCTGGTTTCTGATTAGCAATCTGTTGCCTTTTACGACATCATAAATTGGTAAATTTTCTTCTGATGAATCTGAATTAATTCTTGTAACTGCTATTGGAAAATAGGATTTAAAATCGCGTTCAAAACTTAAAAAACTGTACGTTTTGATTTGAAACATTTTTCCGAGTAGCATAAAAAATACCAGACTTGCTAAACTGTCAAAAAAGCCTGAACCATAATTCATTACTATATCGTAAGTGCTTCTAATAAACATTACAATAATTCCTAATGCAATCGGAATGTCAATATTAAGCATTCTTGACTTTATGCTTTTATAAGCCGAAACATAATACCCGCTAGCAGAATATAAAAAACTTGGCAAGGCGAGAACAAAAATCAAACCTCTAAAAAATGGCTTGTAATTATCAAGCCAAAATTCTTTAATCTCAAAATATTCAGGAAAAGACAATAACATTATATTACCAAAACAAAAAAAAGCAACTCCCAGTTTATATGTCAGACTTCTGTCAATGCTATTTTTACCTGTTTCGTAATTTTCTAAACTGATATAGGGTTCGTAACCAATTGAACTTAGTGAATAGACAATTGTTTTGAGTGATACAAGATCTGAATTGTATGTGATACGAACTTTTTTCTCCGGAAAGTTAACTTGGGAAGCACTTATCCCTGATTGAATCCGGTTAAGATTTTCCAGGATCCAAATACAAGAGCTGCAGTGAATATGCGGAATGTTTAATGATACAATCGCAGTGCCTGCTTCCTGAAATTCTAATATTTTTGAAAGTATAGCTTCGTTTTCTAAAAAATCGTATTTCCCTTTAGTGTCCTGAGGAGTTGCGCCCGGAGATTTTTCAAAATCATAATAGGAGGTTAAATCGTGAGTGCTGAAAATTTCGTAAACTGTTTTGCATCCGGCACAGCAAAATAGTTTTTCATCAAAATGTATTTCTTCATTTTCATTAATGGGCAGACCGCAATGAAAGCAATTTTGCGCACTCATAATTTGTTTTTTTAGTGGTGCAAAGATCAACACAACAACCGATTATAAAGATGACAATTATCATATTATAATGAAATTGAGTTTTAATGTAAAAAAATTAAACCAGCGAAGAAATAACGCGCTTTTTTTTCTTATAAATTTAATCAATAATACTGCTTATAACTCCGAAATATGATTAATTTTGCATCAAACTACTATTGTCATGAATAAATGTGACCAATGCATTGTACGACAGCTTAGCTCCTTAAAAGCCCTTAATAAAGAAGAAGTTATAAAATTAGCTAACAGCAAAACTACTTACCAGATAAAAAAAGGAGAAGCTATTTTTGAGGAAGGAGAAGTCACTAATGGTGTTTTTTGTATTAAGGACGGAATTGGAAAACTTTCTAAATTAAGTGCCAACGGAAAAGATCAGATTGTAAAACTGGTAAAATCCGGAGAACTTTTGGGACAACGCTCTATGATTAGCAATGAACCTGCAAATCTGTCTGCAAAAGCGATTGAAGACATGGAGGTTTGTTTTATTCCTAAAGCCGAAATCATAAATTTTTTCAATACTAACAACCAGTTTTCTTTAAATATGATGCAGACTGTCTGCGAAGATTTAAAAGAATCTGAAAATGATAAAATCGCTTTAGTACAAAAAACAGTAAAACAGCGTTTAGCAGAAACTTTATTGCAGCTTCATGACGATTTTGGAGAAAATAGTGACAGCACTCTAAAAGTACAGCTGACGAGAGAAGAATTGGCTGGTATCATAGGTACTGCAACAGAAAGCTGTATACGACTCTTATCTGATTTTAATAAACTTGAACTTATTGAGCTGGCTGGAAAAAAGATTATTCTTAAAAATATACGAGCATTAAAAAAATTAGCAGAACAATTATAATTTCTTAGCTTCATTCCAAAATACGTCCATTTCCGCTAAAGTCATATCCATTAGCGGTTTCCCTAATTCGCCTGCTTTAGCTTCTAAATACTGAAAACGTTTAATGAATTTTTTATTTGTTCGCTCTAAAGCATCTTCGGGGTTTACATTTAAAAACCGGGCATAATTTATCATTGAAAATAAAACATCGCCAAACTCAGCCTCTATTTTATCCTGATCACCAGACTTAACTTCTTCCTGAAGTTCTTCAAGCTCTTCCTGGACTTTGTCCCAAACCTGATGTGGTTCTTCCCAGTCAAAACCAACCCCTTTTACTTTATCCTGAATTCGGCTGGCTTTTACAAGAGCAGGCAAACTTCTTGGCACTCCTTCCAAAACAGATTTTTTGCCTTCTTTAAGTTTTAGTTTTTCCCAATTTTGTTTTACTTCTTCTTCATCCTTTACTACTGTATCACTATAAATGTGCGGATGACGATGAATAAGCTTTTCGCAAATTTCATTACAAACATCAGCAATATCAAAATCATTGGTTTCTGAACCTATTTTAGCATAAAAAACAATATGCAACAATAAGTCGCCAAGTTCTTTTTTAACTTCATTTAAATCGTTGTCTAAAATGGCATCTCCTAATTCATAAGTTTCTTCGATGGTAAGATGTCTTAGCGTCTGCAGCGTCTGCTTTTTATCCCACGGACATTGCTCACGCAATTCATCCATAATGATTAATAATCTTTCGAAAGCTTTTAATTGAAGTTCTTTGCTCATTTGTACTGTATTTATTGGTTTAATACCGGATAATGTAAAAGTAAAAAATCCTGTCAAGAAAACATCTTAACAGGATTATTATATTTTTGAAAGTAATATTTACTATTCTTCTTTTTTAGCAGCAGGTTTCTTTGCCGGGGCTTTCTTAGCAGCCGGGGCTTTTTTTGGTTTTTCTTCAACTACAGCTTCTTCTTTAGCTTCAGCGGCAGCCGGAGCCAAATCAGTAACTAAACCTTTAGCCTGAAGTGTATTGTACCAGTTTAATACTTTCTTAATATCAGACGGGTAAACTCTTTCTTCATCATAATCAGGTAAAACTTCTTTGAAGTAAGCTGCTAATTTTGCATTGTCTTCTTTATGAGAAATCGCCTGACCTTTGTTTTCCTTAGTACCAATACGTTGAAATACTTCAGTTAATGGTTTTTCACCATCATGTGTGTAAATTGAAATTTCAGACAATAAACTTACATTGCTTTTTAAGCTTACAGTGATTTTTTTTCCATCAGTTAATGATTCAGCAACAAATCCTGTACGGGTTTGTACTTTTAAAGCATATAAACCTGGCTTCCCTGAAACAGCTAATATTTTTTCTAAATTCATGTTTATTATAATTTGTATTAAGAATTTCGTTTATTTTTTTATCTTTTAAAGAAGCAATTATCTCCCTTTTTTAGCAGCAAAAAATTTCATCTTGTAATCCTGAAAAGTCTTTCCTTCTGTAATGTTCTTCAATTTTTTCTGAATCAAACGTTTTTTAAGTGAAGATATTTTATCTGTAAATAAAACCCCTTCAATATGATCATATTCGTGTTGGATCACTCTTGCAACCAAACCATCAAAAACTTCTGTCTTTACAACAAAATCTTCTTCACAATATTCAATTGTTACGGTTGGTTTTCTGTAAACATCTTCACGAACGTCAGGAATACTTAAGCAGCCTTCATTAAAACTCCACTCCTCACCTTCTTCTTTAATGATTTTAGGATTGATGAAAGTTTTCTTAAAACCTTTTAATTTTTTTTGTTCATCTAATGATAGATCTTCATCATCACTAAAAGGAGTCGTGTCAATTACAAACAAACGAATTGCCATACCTACCTGTGGTGCAGCAAGCCCAACGCCATAAGCATTGTACATGGTTTCATACATGTTTGCTATTATCTCTTTTAAGTTTGGATGATCTGGCGTGATAGCCTCTCCAACTTTTCTTAAAACCGGATCACCATATCCTACAATTGGTAAAATCATTTGTATTTATTTATGCATTATCTACTGAAAATCCTGAATTTTATATCATAATTCAGCTGGCAAAAATAGTAAAAAATAGTCAATGAATAATTCTAAACAAGATATTATCTCTCAATTTCGCAACTTAGAAAAAAACTCATCTATAATTGTGCCAAAATAATTCGTACAATTCTTACCTTTGCTTGTAAACTTCTCTATATGTTTGATCGAATCACTAAATTTACGAACAGTACCTCTTTTCTAAATGCTTCAAAAGTAACGATTGCTTCTGTTGTACCTGTTTTAATTTTAAATTTCTTCGGGTATTTTGAGATTGGTTTTACCATAGCATTAGGTGCATTTTTTACTTATCCCAGTGATATACCAAGTACTTTGGGGCATAAAATAAAAGGAGTTATTGTTGCATCATTTATTGTTGCCGGCGTTAATTTGCTTGTTAATCTTGCCTATCCTTATCCGTTTCTGTTTTATCCTTTTTTAGGATTACTGCTGTTTTTTTGTTCGATGATTTCTGTTTACGGTCAGCGTGCCACATTGGTTTCGTTTTCTGCTTTACTTTCTATTTCTTTATCTTTTGGGCATTTTCATCAAGGTCTTGAGGCTGTAGAATATTCTGCATTTATTTTTACTGGAGGTATTTTATATTTAATTGTTTCGCTTGTATTTCATTTTGTGCAGCCTTATAAATATGTAGAATTACAGATTGCCGACGGTATAAAATTAACCGCCAAATATTTAAAATTAAGAGGCGATTTATGGAGTCCGGAAGCTAACCGCCAAAAGATCATCGAAAAACAATTAGCATTGCAGGTCGAACTGAATTTAATCAATGAAGATTTGAGAAAGGTTTTGATTGGAAATCAAAATACTTCGGCAGCAACAAGTCAAAACAGAAAGATGCTGCTTGTTTTTATTACTTTGATTGAAATTCAAGAATTGGCCTTGTATACGTCTTTTGATCATAACAAGTTGCTCGAAAAATTTGACAAACATCCTGAAGTTTTACGAACCTACCAGAATGTAGCTTATAAGCTGGCTTCAACTTTAAAAAAACTTTCTAAAAATGTAAATCATATTGCGGCTTACGTAGACAAAAATGATCTTAAAAATGAAATTGATGCTCTTGAGTTTGCCATTTTTGATTATGAAAAACGTCTGGGTAAAGAAGAAGCTGCCGAAGGAGTCCTGATGCTGACCAACATGCTGAAATATGCAAAAAATCAGGTTGGAAAAATCAAAATTATCCAAAGAGCTTTTTCTCTTGCAATGCAGTCTTATAAATTGAAGGACAAAGATAAGGAGCTGGAAAAATTCTTAACCCCACAATATTACCCGTTGCGTACACTGATTGAAAACATGAGTTTTTCATCTTCAATTTTCAGGCATTCACTCAGACTTACAATCACAATTCTTATTGGTTTAATTATTGGCAATCTCCTGACTTTTCAAAATGGATATTGGATTTTACTGACTATTGTGGTAATCATGCGACCGGGATATGGATTAACAAAAGAACGTTCTTATAATAGAATGTTCGGAACTGTGTTAGGCGGATTACTGGCATTTGGAATAGTTTCTGTTATTCAAAATCACGTTGCATTAAGTATATTTTCTATTGTCTGTATGCTGCTTGGTCTCTCTTTTACACAAATTAACTATAAAATAAGTGCCACTTTTGTTACGATGTATGTGGTTTTTATTTATGGAATTTTAACTCCAAATGTTGTAGAAGTTATTCAGTTTAGAATACTCGATTCGCTTACCGGAGCAACTTTAGCTTTTATTGCCAATCAGTTTTTATGGCCGGCATGGGAGTTTATTAATACTCCGATACATATCGAAAATTCGATTCGTGCCAATAGAAGCTATCTTAAGGAAATTGCTGATTATTATAATAAAAAGGGAGACATCCCTACGTCTTACAGACTAGCAAGAAAGAATGCTTTTGTAGAAATTGGTAATTTAATGACTTCTTTTCAACGAATGATGCAGGAACCAAAGTCAAAACAGAAAACGCTGCCGCTGGTTAATAAACTGGTAGTTTTAAATCACTCATTACTTTCTGCTTTAGCTTCATTATCGACATACATTCAGTCACATCAGACAACATCGGCTTCAGATTCATTTAATTATATTATAAAAACCATATTATTAAATTTAGATCACTCGATTTCAATTTTAAGAAGCGAAACCATTCTGACAGATACTTTTTTTGACAAAGAAGATGTAACATTACAATTTGAAGAATTAAAACGAGTTAATTTTACACGTCTCGCCACAGATGACGATCTTGATAAGGAAACCCGTCAGGCGAAGATGCAGGAGGCACAAATGGTGATTGAGCAATTGATATGGATGAGTAATATGTCTGAAAAAATATTAAAAATCACAAAAGAACTAAAAGCAACAAATCCAGATTAATTCATCTGGATTTGTTATTTTTTATAAAGAATTGAATCTAATTATTCAATTTTAAAACTTCAGAAGTATGCTTTCTCATTTCTGCCAGAAGCTCTGGATTATCATTTAAAGTTTTACCATAAGAAGGAATCATATTTTTCATTTTCCCCTCCCATTCCGGTGTTTTAATTTGATTTGTAAAACATCTGCTGATTAAATCAATCATAATCGAAACTGCAGTTGATGCTCCTGGAGAAGCTCCTAATAAAACAGCTAAAGTTCCATCATGCGTATTAATCACTTCAGTTCCAAATTCTAAAACTCCACCTCCATTCTCATCCTTTTTGATAACCTGAACACGTTGTCCTGCTCTTTCTAATTTCCAGTCCTTAGAACGGGCAGTTGGCAAATATTCACGCAGTGCATTCATTCTGTCTTTTGGAGACTGACGAACCTGCTCAATTAAATATTTAGTTAAGGGAATATTATGATATCCCGCTGATAACATCGGAATTAAATTATTTGCTTTTATAGAAAGTGGCAAATCAAGATAAGAGCCGTTTTTAAGGAATCTTGTTGAAAATCCTGCGAAAGGCCCAAAAAGAAGTGCTTTTTCACCATCTATTACACGAGTATCAATATGAGGAACAGACATTGGTGGTGCTCCAACACTTGCTTTTCCGTAAACTTTTGCCTGATGTTTGGCAATTACTTCGGGATTTGTGCATTTCAGCCATTGTCCGCTTACAGGAAAACCTCCATAACCATTTCCTTCAGGGACATTTGCTTTTTCCAGTAATGGCAATGAACCACCTCCTGCACCAATGAAAACAAATTTTGTATACGCTTTTCGGGTCTTACCTGTAGATAAATCCGTAATTTTAATTCTCCAGGATTTGTCCTCACGCTGTCTTAATTTTTTGACTTCGTGGTTAAAATATAGGGAAACGCCATCAAGTTTTTCTAAATAACTGAACATACTTCTGGTTAATGCCCCGAAATTTACATCGGTACCAATTGCCATGTGTGTTGCTGCTAAACTTTCATTATTTTCCCTGCCTTCCATTACAAGCGGCATCCATTCTTTTAATTGTTCAAAATTGGTACTAAAAACCATTTGAGCAAAAATCGGATTGCTTTGCAAAGCTTCAAAACGTTTTTTAAGATATTCAACGTTTTTATCTCCCCACACAAAACTCATATGAGGAACGCTTTTTATAAAATTTTCAGGAGACGGTACTTTATTTTGCTGCACTAAGTAAGACCAGAACTGGCGCGAAACCTCAAATGATTCTGCTATACTTATTGCTTTTTTAGGATCAATACTTCCGTCTGCCTTTTCCGGAGTGTAATTTAACTCACAAAAAGCAGAGTGTCCCGTTCCGGCATTATTCCAGGCATCAGAACTTTCTGCAGCGGCAACGTCTAATCTTTCGTAAATCTCAATTTTGATATCAGGTTGTAATTCTTTCAAAATTATTCCAAGAGTGGCACTCATAATTCCAGCTCCAATGAGTACTACTTCACTATTTGAACGTATTGTTTCGTCAGGCATAACAGTATTTTATTTTAAAATGCAAAGGTACTTTTTTAATTGCAAAAAAAAACTAATAAAAACATGATAAAAGTTAGGATTTTCTAAAAACCTATAAATTTTAAACAAATTTAATTTGAAAATTAAAATCGTTTTGATGAAAGATAATCCTGAAGCATTATTGTAGCAGAAATTTCATCAATCAGGCCTTTGTTTTGGCGTTGTTTTTTACTTAATCCGCTATCAATCATTGTCTGAAATGCCATCTTGGATGTAAAGCGTTCATCTACCCGAACTACTTTCATATCGGGAAAAATATTTGAAAAATGCGTTACAAAACCTTTAATTATGGGAGCACTTTCAGATGGCTGTCCGTTCATTTGTTTAGGTTCACCAATTAATACTGCTTCTACTTTTTCTTTGGCAAAATAATCTTTTAAAAAATCTATTAAAGTATTCGTCGGAATGGTTGTAAGACCCGAAGCGATAATCTGCATTTCGTCAGTAACAGCAATTCCGGTACGCTTTTGTCCGTAGTCTATAGAAAGTATCCTGGGCATCTTTATAATTTTTATCAAAGATAAACAGGAAATCCATAACCTGAAAAAAATTATGTCAATTATAAAAAAATCCGTCCTGATTTCTCAAAACGGACTTATCCAACATTTAAAACCTAATTAAAAAATGGGGCTACTTATTAAATAATCGACTAAAAAAACCTCTTTCATCTTCCTCTTCCGGATGAGAAAATTTGGATTGTGATTTTTCATGTTCCAAAATTAATTCCTTAATATATTCAACATAACTTCTCTTTTTTTCCTCTAAAAAACCAATAAGGTATTTTTCGCTAAATTCTACTCCGCCGGCTCCTTCTATCTGTAATAACTTTTTATACAAGGGTTCAATATGCATTGCAATAACTTCTTGCGGAACGGCTTGTCTTCTTCCAAAATAATTTACAATAACACCATTTTCATCTTTGGCAATTTCAAAATCTGTAATTACCCAATAATATCTGCCCGATTTTGCAAGATTTTTTACAACAGCATGAAAGTTTTTACCCGCTTTTAGGTTTTCCCATAACACTTTAAAAATCACTTTTGGCATATCAGGATGTCTTATAATATTATGTGGCTGTCCCATAAGTTCATAATCTTCATATCCGCAAACATCAATAAAAACTTCATTAGCATACTCAATAATTCCAAAAGCATTTGTTTTACTCATAATAACCTGAGTTTTATCCCATGATACTTCTTTATCAATAATAGTACGTCCCTGAAGGTGATTTTCCTGATTCATTTTAATTTATTTTGTATTAGAATAATAATTCTTTGTGTCGGAATTATGCGGCAAAACTAATCGGAATAAAAAAGAGAAAATCTGACTTTTGTCATATTCTGATATAAAAAAAACTTTTAATGGATATTCATTTAAAAAATTATTTACAACAAAAAAATTAATTTATCAAATTAAAAACAAAAAGTTACAACTGTAACATTTTCAAAATGGTTTTGCTTTTTTGCTTTTATTCAAATACTCTATCTTTGCAAAAAATTAAACTTATGAATTCTTTACAGACAATAATCGAACAAGCTTGGGAAAACAGAGCTTTATTACAAGAAACAACTACAACGACTGCTATCAGAGAAGTTATAGAATTGTTAGATGCAGGAAAACTAAGGGTTGCTGAGCCGATTGGAGACAAATGGCAGGTTAACGAATGGGTAAAAAAAGCAGTTGTAATGTATTTTCCAATTCAAAAAATGGAAACATGGGAGTCGGGCATTTTCGAATACCATGATAAAATGTTACTAAAAAAGGGTTATGCTGAAAAAGGAATTCGTGTTGTACCAAATGCTGTAGCACGCTACGGAGCTTATATTTCGAGCGGTGTTATTTTAATGCCAAGTTATGTAAATATCGGAGCTTATGTTGACGAAGGAACTATGGTAGATACATGGGCAACTGTGGGTAGTTGTGCCCAAATTGGCAAAAATGTTCACTTAAGCGGCGGTGTTGGTATTGGTGGCGTTCTTGAACCACTACAGGCTGCTCCGGTAATTATAGAAGATGGTGCTTTTATTGGATCACGATGTATAGTTGTAGAAGGTGTGCATGTTGGTAAGGAAGCAGTTCTTGGTGCAAATGTATGTCTTACAGCTTCAACAAAAATTATTGATGTTACCGGCGATGAACCAGTTGAGATGAAAGGTTACGTTCCTGCACGTTCTGTTGTAATTCCGGGAAGTTATACTAAGAAATTTGCTGCAGGAGAATTTCAGGTTCCATGCGCACTGATTATTGGTACTCGTAAACCATCTACAGATTTAAAAACTTCGTTAAACAATGCTTTACGCGAATATGATGTAGCAGTTTAACACATTGTTAAGCTAATGTTAAAAATTTATTAAAATTTTTAGGTTTTTCTGATCAGGATTTATATTTTTGCGCAAAATTAATCCTCCAAAGAAAACCTAAAAATTTGTAAATGAATAATATAAATCAAAATGTAATCCTATTTTTAAAAAGATTTATTTTAATATTAGTAACCTATCAACTTAGCCGAATTCTGTTTTTCTTTATGAATATGGAATTGTTTGAAAGGTTTACCCTTAAGATTTTCATAGGTGGTGTACTTTTTGATTTAGCGGTTATTTCTTATATCAATTTCATTTTTCTTTTTTTTCACGTAATTCCCGGCAATTTTAAATATAAAACTGTCTATCAAACCATATTAAAAATTGCTTTTTACGCTGTAAATCTCCTCTTTATATCAACAAACTTCGTTGATATTATCTATTATCGTTTTACTGGCAGAAGAAGTACTTTTGCACTGATTACTGCAAGAGGTATGGAGAACGATACCATAAGACTAATTCCTTCATTTTTAAAGGATTTTTGGTATGTCGGCGTTCTGTTTTTAATTACCAGTATTATTCTTTGGAAATTGATCCCAAATCCTAAGGATACAATTGTCATTCATAGGCTAACGAAAAAAGATTATTTTAAAAAATATTCTTATGTGATTGTTTTGCTTCTTGCAATATTGCTTATTGGTCGTGGCGGATTCCGAAAAAAACCAATCAGAATTGTAGATGCTGTAGAGTATGGTGAAGTGAACAACGCCGGATTAGTATTGAATACTCCGTTTTCTATTTTAAAAACTTTATTTAAAAAAGAAGATATTGAAAGCACTCATTATTTTGACAGTAAGGAATTAAGTAAAACTTATAATCCAATAATTTCACTAAAGTCAGATCAGGCACCTGTCAGAAAAAATGTGGTGATTATAATTTTAGAAAGTTTTGGAAGTGAAAATGTCGGACGTGGTCAAACCCCTTTCTTAGACTCGCTGATTACAAAATCATGTTACTTTAAGAACGGATTTGCAAACGGTAAGGTTTCAATTGATGCTGTTCCTTCGATAATTTCAAGTATCCCGAGCCTTATGAATAATTCATTTATATCGTCAAGTTTTGCTTTGAACAAAGTTCGCAGCCTTCCAAAAATATTTAAGGAACAAGGATACAGCACTTCTTTTTTTCATGGCGCGTTTAATGGAAGCCAAAACTTTGATGAATATGCAAAAGTAGCCGGATTTGACGAATATTATGGAAAAAATGAATATGCTGGAAAAGAATCCTTTGATGGGAAATGGGGAATTTTTGATGAAGAGTTTTTGCAATTTTATGCTAATAAACTGAGTACTTTCAAAAAGCCATTTTTCAGCTCTGTTTTTACTATTTCATCACACGTACCCTATATTATACCCGAAAGATATCAGAATAAATTTCCAAAGGGAACTACTGATATACATGAAAGTGTAGCCTATGCCGATTATTCTCTTCGAAAATTCTTTGAAACTGCAAAAAAACAGGATTGGTATAAAAATACCTTATTTGTTCTTTCGGCAGACCATACCTCATCTAGCGGAGATAACGAGATAGATAAAACAAACATTGGAAAATTTAGAATTCCGATCTTATTTTTTGACCCTTCTAATCCTGATCTAGCTAGTGTAAATGAGAAAAATTTTCAACAAATTGACATCATGCCAAGTATTCTGGACTACTTACATATCAAAACAGATATGGTAAGTTTTGGTAAAAGTTACAAATCAAAAGAAAATTTTGTAGTGTATTATCTTCAGGGAACTTATCATTATATTCAGGACGATTATTATGTTGCCTTTACAGATAATAAAGTAACTGGTTTATATAATTGGAAAAAAGATGTTTTATTGAAAAATAACTTAATGCAAATCGATAAACCGCGAGTTCAAAAAGCAGAAAAATTTATAAAAACTTATATTCAGTCTTTTAATGAAAGAGTAACGAATAATCAATTGGTGATCTAAAAATAAAAAGCACTTCACCGATATTTTAGATAAAAATTCCAAATTCCAATCAATAATATGATTGTAATTTGGAATTTTTTGCTTCAATTTGTAACTGTTAAAAAGTTGATAGTTCCTATATGAAGATACTTGTAATTCAGCAAAAAATGATTGGTGACGTTTTGGTCAGCAGTATTATATGCAACAACCTGCGCATTGCCTATCCCGATGCTCAGATCGACTATTTGGTATATGCCTCAACAACACCAGTTTTAGAAGGAAACTCAAGTATTGATACTATTATTTTGTTTGAAGAAAAACACAGAAAAAGTAAAAAAGAATTACTAAAACTTGGTCTTCAGCTTCGAAATGAAAAATATGATTTATTGATTGACGCTTATTCTAAACTAGAAAGCTGGATCCTGGTTTTATTAAGTAATGCCAAAAGAAAAATATCGTACAAAAAACCAGGAAGAAATTTTCTTTATACTGATAATGTACCGTTTGAGCCTTTTCCTAAAACCAATCTAGGTTTGGCAATAGAAAGACGTCTTTCCTTATTAGAACCGCTGAATTTACCTGTAAAAACAGATCCTGTACCAAAGTTATTTGTTTCTGACAAAGAAAACAACGAAGCTATTGCGCTTTTTGAAAAACACAAGGTTCAGAAGGATCGAAAAACTGTTATGATAAGCCTTTTAGGAAGCGAAAAAATCAAAACTTATCCTTTAGATTTTATGTCTAAAGTTGTTGATTATATTGCAGATCATGAAGATGTTAATATCCTTTTTAATTATTTTCCAAAACAAATTAATGAAGCTAAAGTTGTTTTTGATGGCTGTAAACCATCTACTCAGGAAAAAATTTATTTTGATTTATTAGGTAATGATTTACGGTCGTTTATTGCTATTATGAATCAATGCAATCTCATTATAGGAAATGACGGAGGAGCGATAAATATGGCCAAAGCATTAAATAAACCTTCGTTTATTATTTTTTCTCCCTGGATTGAAAAGAAAATCTGGGCAACTTTTGAAGATGGAGTTCACCATCTTTCTGTTCACTTATACGATTTTCGTCCTGATTTATTTGAGCATAAAACCGAAAAAACACTTAAGAAAGAATCTTTATCCTTATATCAGGAATTTAAGCCTGAATTTTTTAAGGATAAAATGGAGTTGTTTTTAAATCAAAATCTTATCAGTACAAAATGATTTTGACAGAAAAAAAACTTTTATCGGCCTTACTTATTACTTACAATGAGGAATCGAATATAAAAGAAGTGCTCAATAATCTTTCTTTTGCCGATGAAATAATCATAGTTGATTCTTATAGTACGGATAAGACGCTGGAAATTGCTGCAGAGTTCAAAAATATAAAAATCACACAGCGTGTTTTTGACAATTTTGCTTCTCAGCGTAATTTTGCCCTTAGCTTGGCCAACCATCCCTGGATTCTTTTTATTGATGCTGATGAAAGATTAACGCCTGAATTGCAAAGCGAAATTCATAGCGTAATTAATCAGGAAAAAAGTGCTTCGGCTTATTTTGTTTATCGTGATTTCATGTTCGAAAACAAGAAATTAAAATACAGCGGCTGGCAAACAGATAAAATTATCCGCCTTTTTAAAAAAGACAACGCAAGTTACAATCCGAAAAAAATTGTTCACGAAAAACTAATTGTTGAAGGAAAGACAAAAAAACTCAGGAACAGGCTTATACACCATTCTTACTCAAACTATAAAGATTACAAACAAAAAATGATCTTTTATGGTCAGCTAAAAGCGCAGGAAGAATTCGAAAAAAAAACAAAACCAAATTTCTTTCATTTTTATATTCGGCCGGCTTATAAATTTTTAAATCAATATATAGTGCGTTTTGGTTTTTTAGATGGCAAAAAAGGAATTATAATTTGTTATCTTAATGCCCTGAGTGTTGCGGTGCGTTTTAAGGAATTAAGAAAAATTAGGACAAAACCTACGATTTCCAAAATTTGAGTCTCTTTTTAAGTCTTTTCTTTTTGGCAAATTCCTCCTGAAAATGAACGGTAGCCTTCCACATTTGTTCAAAAATTTCAGCTTCGGTTTTATTCGTATAAAATTTTGAATATTCATTACTCATTACGGCAATCATTTCTTTTTTTGGTGTTAAACGTCTAAAGTTATTCATACGCTGCTCGAAACTCATGTTTTCATGAAAATTCATTCGGTTCAAATCGACCAAAAAGAAATGATAATTATTCTCGCTTACCTTTTTGATCAGAGTATTACCCGGAGAATGGTCTAAAAATTCTACTCCTTTTTCATGCAATTCGAAAGTAAATTTTACAAACTGTCTAAGGATTGCGTCATGATCGGGATAATCCGGAATTTCTACTAGTTCTCTGTATGTTAGTTCAGCAACTAAATGTTCACTCACATAGTAACTGTCTTTTAGTCCAATAAGATTAAAATTCTCAAAAAATGCTATCGGTGCAGGAGTACCAATACCTTTTTCTAATAAAATCATCGCAAACTCAAAAGAACGTTTTGCTTTTGATTTTCGGAAGTATCTGTAAGCGATCTTATTAATAATGTTCGGAATCTTAAAAGACTTGATGTTAATCTTTTTCTCATTAAGATCAAAAAGTTTTATTTTATTTCTGTCACCATTCCCAAAAAGAGTCCCTGATGTATTAAATGACTTAATG
Source organism: Flavobacterium sp. 1355 (assembly GCF_017833415.1). GTDB lineage: Bacteria > Bacteroidota > Bacteroidia > Flavobacteriales > Flavobacteriaceae > Flavobacterium. The sequence goes on from NZ_JAFICC010000013.1 coordinate 80,533, forward strand.
TTTTCAAGCACCGACGAGGTACTATTTTCAAAAATTGGATTTATCTTAAAATTCATTCAGAGGTTCTTTATAACCAACAAAAATAGGGATAGAATTTTAGACTTCAAATTATTATTGTATTTTCGTAAAAAAAAAATTAATGCCAAATACAAAAAGTGTATTTTTAGAGACACATAATATTAACAATAGAGCCACTGGATTAGGTACCTTTAATTACGAGTTGATTAAAGGTCTACACAGGCTCGATTTTGAAAATTTAGAACTTCACCTTAACTCTGGAAAACCAAAATTGCTTAAAAGTGAATTTGGCGAAGTATTTAAATATCACAAATACATGTCTTTTCATAGGTATAAGACTTTTAGGCCTGTGCATAAATTTGATTTGTGGCACTCTGTAAATCAAAACTCAAAACTTGAGCCTAGATTTGCTGCCAAATACCTTTTAACTGTTCATGATGTAAATTTCGTAGAAGAAATCTCTTCTGACATGAGCCACAAAAGGAATCAGCTTTTTATGGAAAAGCTTAAAAAAGCAACTGCGATTACTTATATTTCTGAATTTGCAAAAAAGCAGACTCATGATTATTTTAAGGTTCCGGATGTTCCTGAATATGTAATATATAACGGAAACCCAATTTCTACACTGCTGGATACTTCTGGATTTGTCAGTACTGTCCCTGTGGATAAACCTTTCTTTTATACAATTGGGGATTTTATCGAAAGAAAAAATTATGCCTCAATCATTAATATGATGAGATTGCTTAAGGATTTTAACCTTATTATTTCAGGCAATAATACTAAAAAATACGGTCAGGTAATTAAAAGCTTAATAGAAGAAAAGGGCCTTAGCAACCAGGTTTTTTTAACGGGTAAAGTAAGTGATGAAGGCAAGCAATATTACATGAAAAACTGCACTGCATTTCTTTTTCCGTCAATAAGAGAGGGGTTTGGTCTTCCTCCTATTGAGGCAATGAGTTTTGGTAAACCGGTTTTTTTATCTGATAAAACTTCTTTGCCGGAAATTGGCGGTGAAATGGCCAATTACTGGACCGATTTTGATCCTGAATACATGAAAAATGTATTATTGGACGGATTACACAATTTTGAAAACAACAAGGCCGTAATTGAAACCGAAATGAAAAAAAGAGCAGCAAGTTTCGATTGGAAAATTGCTGCTGCTGATTATTTGAAAATTTATAAAGATATTCTTAAATAGAATTATTTTTTAAATAAATGTTTAAACCATTGTCCAAAGTTTTTCTTGGCGATATAAAAGAATGTTGGCAAAACTTGTAGAAAATTTAAGTTTTCTTCGATTTCCCTAAATGTTTTACCTTTTACAAAAGCCAGTTTTTTCCATTTCTCCGGTTCCATGTAAAAGAAATTACGCATCATTTTGTAATTGCTTTCATTTACGGTTTCCCATTTATTTAGGAATTCGTTTTTATTGATATCTGTATCATGTCCCCAATTATTGAATTTCATTTCAAGTTCTTCTTTTGTTCTTGAAATACATTCGTGAAGGACAGCTCCTTTATAATAAATTATTCTTTTACGAGTTTGCCTTCCAACTTTATAACTTGGGAAATTTGTAGCAACCATTATTTTTGTTGGTTTCTCAACATACAGTACACCATCATCTACCCATTTGTACATATTTATCAAAAATGGGGATATCTGTACCTGGTTTTTTTCCGGGTTATCTAAATAATGATTCTTGGATTTTAGATAATCAACAAATTCTTTAAAATCTAAAAAATATTCATCTGCGTCTAATTGTATTAACCAATTTCCAATTCCCATCTTTTCGGCTAGAATTTTACGCTCCCTAACCTCGCATTCCATGCTTGTTAATTCCGGACGATAAAAATCTTCTTCTATTATTTGAATTTTTGAATCTGTATCAACAGATTTTATCCATTGAAAGAAATCATCTTTAATAGTAAAACTCTCTCCTTTCCAAGTTTTTCTTCCTTTATCAATTGCTAAAAAAATTGAGTCGGATTCTTTATATACTTGAGGAATAGCGTTTTTAAGCAATTCATAATCGTACGAGACCAAAAAACCAACCTGAATTTTTTTCATTTAAAATTTTGTTAAAAAAACAAAGATAATAACATTCATAAATTATCATAATAAAATTACTTTTGATTTATATAATATAGGAAAAACATATATTATATATTTGTTATTTTAATAAAAATCTATGTTTATGACTACTCCCGAAATTTCTGTTATAATGCCCGTTTACAATGCTGCGGACTTTTTAGCAGAAAGTATCGAAAGCATACTGAACCAAACCTTCACTAATTTTGAATTGATTGTTCTGAACGATAAATCGACAGACAACAGTTTAGACGTAATATCTAAATATCAACGAAGTGATTCCAGAATTATTATAATTAATAAGGATATTAACGTTGGCCCGGCAAATCTTAGAAATGAAGGGCTTAAGATTGCAAAAGGTGAATTTATCGCTTTGATGGATGCCGATGACATTGCCATGCCACAACGTTTTGAGAAACAAATAAACGTTTTAAAGAGCAATCCCGAAATTGGATTGTGTGGAACCTGGTTTACTTTTTTTGGTTCTGAAACCAAACTAATTAAACACAGTGAGAAACCTGAGGATATTAAAATTTCTTTTCTTCATAGCTGCGCTATAGGAAACCCTACTGTTATGCTGCGTAAACAAACACTCGACGGCCTGCAATTCGAAAACGAATATGTACCTGTAGAAGATTACGATTTATGGAGCAGATTATTATCTAAAACTTCTTTTTATAATATTCCAGAGTCTTTATTAAACTACAGGCAACACAGTAATAATATTAGCAAGACAAAAATTGATAATGTAAACCGTGCTGTAAAAAAAGTTAAAATTAATCAATTGAGACGATTAGGAATCGAAAGTTCAGATCCTAAAATTGATTCTTATGTAAATGCTGTTTCGGTTAAAAAAAGGCTGTTTCCTGATGAGATTCTCGAGGTTATTGCCGCTTCAAAACATTTGATTGAACAGAATAAAAAACTCCATATTTACAATCAGGAATTACTTGAAAAACATATTGAAAAAACTTTAATACGAACTATAAGGAACGCGGCAAAATATAACCTTGCATTTTACAAACAGTTACAAAAAAATGAAAAGGTGTTATTCCGAAAAATAAACATCCTTGATAAAACAATCTTATTTTTTAAATCCTTAATTGGATAAGAATAGAATCTCCTCTTTATCTGAATATTTTGCTTTTTACAGAACGTATAAAAAACTTGACTTTAGCGCTTAGTGATGCCTGATCAATATACTCTTTGATTGCATCCTTTTGTTTTGTATTATCAAGTGTTTTGTCATTAACAGATTTCAAAGCTTCAAAAGCAGAGGCTTTTAATAATCTCTTCATAATACGTTCAATATTTTTTGTACGTGACTGAGGAATATTATCGTATATCTCTTTTATATTGAGATAGGAAGAATAACGCTGTATAAAAGGTTTTTGCAGCGAATATATTCCTCCGGGGTGCCATCTGTAAACAGAACTCTGAAAATTCATAAAAGCTCCTTTTCCGTTACACAAAGCCAATGCATAAAGCGTATTATCTTTTCCGTAAACAAACTTTTTATAATCAAGGGGATCAACTGCTGATTTTCTAAATACCGATGTCAGTGTAAAAGTGCAATACGGTTCAAATATATTATCAAAATCAATAGCATAAATTTCAGGTAATGAATTTTTAAAATCATTCGGGACCAGTTCATCACCTTTTTTCGTAAAAAAGTCAGTCCATGTAATAACATATTCGTCATTACTTTCTAAAAAACCAACTTGTTTTTGCAACTTCAAAGGATCGATCCAGTAATCATCCCCTTCACATAAAGCAATATATTTTCCTTTTGCTTTTGGGAAAGTAACATCGCTCCAAAAATTTATTTTTTGAGAATATTGATTAATCGTTTGCAAAACAGGTTTAATAATTAACGGATATTGGGCTGCAAATTCTTTTATTATCGAAGCTGTTTTATCTGTAGAAGCATCATCATGAATAATTATTTCAAAAGGAAAATTTGTTTCCTGACTTAAAAAACCCTCTATAGCTTCACGAATAAAATTCTCGTGGTTAAAGGCATCACATAAAATACTTACCAGAGGCTGTTCAGGATTTCCTTTCCAATTTAAAATAATACTATTTTGATCTTTCATTCAATTATAATTCCAATTATACTTATACTATCTAAAAACTAAGAACTTTTGCAGGAACTCCAAAAACAGTAGTTCCTTCCTTTACATTTTTGATTGCAAGACTTGATGCACCTACTGTTGCACCTTTTCGCACAATTATATTAGGCAGGACAGATGCTCTTGTATGCAGGCAAACTTCTTCTTCTAATACAGCAAATCCACCTGTAAAGCTATAGGTATTCAGATGTGACCATTTACCAATTTTAGTATCATGTCCTAAGCCCACAAAACCTTGTATAGTAACAAAATCCTCAATAACACAATCATTGCTGACATTAGAATACATGAAAATAATTACCCCGTTGCCAATAACAGCATTTGTATTTACAAATGATGTGGGATGAATCAAATTAATGAATTTGCCACCTTTTGACAATATGAGCTCGATATAATGTTTTTTCCATTGTACGCTTCCCAGTGCACAAACAAAAACATCATTTTCCTGAACTTCATACGCTTCAACAGATGAAATAATTTCTGGATAATTGTCAAAATCGTTTAAGGCATCTGATTTGTCATCAAGAAACCCTTTTATTGTATACTCTGTGTTATATCCCGAGCAATCTTTTGCCAGATCATGAACCTCACGTCCGTAACCTCTTGCTCCTATTATAATTAAGTTTTTCATTTTTCTGTGCTTAAGTTACAGGCAGCCCAGGAATATCCAACGCCAAATCCTGCAAGTATAATATTTTTGCTTTCTCCAATTTTTCCTTGCTTCTGAGCTTCATACAATGCAATCGGGATTGTTGATGAAACTGTATTTCCACAATCTTCCATTGCAATAAAAAACTTTTCTTCAGGTATTTTGATTTTCTTTCTCAAATGGTTTAGCATATATTTATTTGCCTGATGAAAAACAAACAAATCAATATCGTCTTTACTTAAATTTGATTTTTCCAAAATAGCCTCTGTAAGCTTAGGTACAAATTCACCTGTAAAATTGAAGATTTCGGTTCCGTTCATGAAAAGGTTTTTATCATTTCTGACATTTCCAAATTCATCAACCTTATCTTCATTTTCATTAGAAACAGGAAAACGCATTCCTCCTTGTTTTACAATGAGGTTTTCAGCACCTTTCCCATCTGTTCCAAAAATAAAATTACCAATAGAACAGAATCCTTTGTCACTGGTTATTAAAGCTGCAGCTGCAGCATCTCCAAAAATAGTTTTATTGCTTTTATCTTTTGGATGTATGAATTTTGAATAGGTTTCTGAAGTGATTAGCAAGACGTTTTTTGCCATTTCTCCGGCAATCAAACCTTTGGCCAGGCTCAAACCATATACGAAACCAGAACATCCCAGATTAAAATCTAGTGCTCCAATTGAAGTTTCCAAACCTAGCTTTTCCTGAATTATACAGGCTGTCGTCGGCAGAAAATAATCTGGACTTTGCGTACAAAACAATAAATAATCAATATCAGATTTATTAATGTTATGTTCTTTAAATAATTTTTCGGCAGCTTTAACGGCCATATCAGACGAAAATTCATCTTTGCCGCTTATGTGCCTGGAATTAATTCCGGTTTTTGAACTGATTTTTTCAATTCCCCATTCCGGAAACTCCTCGTTTATCAGATCATTAGATAAAACTGTTTCAGGCAGATAATACGAAATGGCTTTTATATTAGCTTTCATTGTGAGAATTATATCGTTGAAGTTCTTCCTCCGTCCAGTACTATATTTTGTCCTGTAATCCAGCTGCTTGCTTCAGACAATAAAAATACAATCGGATTGGCAACCTGAACAGGATCTCCATATCCGAGAGGATATTTCTTTTCGTCCTGCTGAATTACTTCTAAAGACAAATCCTCAATAGATTTTGATGTGATTTCGGTTTTTACCATTCCTGGCGAAACACAATTTACACGTGTTTTGCTAGCTGCAAATTCACTTGCCCAAACTTTAGAAATTGCAATTAATGCGCCCTTACTTGCCGCATAAATTCCATTTCCTTTCATTCCAAACAAACCGGCTATTGATGAAACCAAAACAATCGAACTTGCCTTGTTTATTTTTTTCTTTTTGAAAATGAGATTAATGAGATAGACAATTGAATCAAAATTTATTGATCGCATCTCGTTCATTAATTCTTCTGAATAGAACTTGGCAGGTGCCAATGACACAATCCCTGCCGAATGTACAATTCCGTCGATATTTTCAATTGAATCAACAATAGTTTTAATATCATCCATTTTAGATAAATCGGCAACGATAAAACTATTTTCGCTCCCACATTCATCAATCAGTTTTTCCAGAAAATCTTTTCGTCGTGCAATAGCAATAAAAGTTCCGCCTTGTCTTGCAATTGCCAGACAGGTTTCATAACCAATTCCTGAAGATGCTCCTGTTACTACTATTTTTTTTCCTGATAAATCAAATGGATTCATTATATATTTTTTAATTCTTTTTTATTATTAAAATATTTGTAGAAATTCAAAATTCTAAATTCCTCTTCGCCAAATATGGGAGAACTGTCTTTAAAGTTTACTAAGTTGGTTTGAATATTTTCTACAATTCTTTTGTCTTCATTCAAAACCAAATCCAAAGACTCATTTGAGCTATTATTAATAAAATCAATAATATTTTGTTCAGATTCGCTTAGTTCTTTCTCAAATCTGGGAGAAAAATAACGCACTCTCAAAATGGTTTTTGAAGGTGATTCCGGAAGCATAAATCCAAAATAAAACCCTTTTCCTTCTACCGAACTTATAAAGGCATTTGGATAAAGGTAAAAGTGCAGATATCCTTGAATTTTTAAAGTTCTTCCGGCCAGCGATTTTTCTATTATTTTGTTTTGTTTTGCACTTTCTCCTTTTGGAAATTCACACCAGCTGTGCGCATCAAAAAAATCAAATTTTTCGGGAGGAACAGATCCAAATCCCATTTTTGCAAATGAGTTTTCGTGAACAGAAGTACAGTGATAGCATTCTAAAACATTCTCAACAAGAAGTTTCCAGTTTACTTTATGCTCAATAGTATAATCGATGGTCTTAGCACCAAAATGACGGCTTATATCTTCTAATGGGGTAAACATCGAACCCAGATAATCGGGCAAGGTTTTATCCAGCTGATCATTCAGTTTTAAAAAAACAAAATCGCCGCAAAAATCAATTTGGTATTCTTTTAGTCGCAATTCATTAATATTATCTTTTTCAAATGAATTACGGCACATTAATCCGATAACATTTCCTTTTTTTCCGTATGTCCAGTTATGATATAAACAGGATGAAACCCTGTTTCCGTAGGGTTCTTCATGAATTGTATTGAATCTGTGCAAACACACATTCTGAAAAGATTTTATTGCACCATTATAGTTTTGGACAAAAATTTTATTTCCAAAATAGTCAAAAGTGATAAAATCATTGTTGTTTAATAGTTCATTTTTATGAGCAACCAGTATCCATGATTCATTAAAAAACAAAGATTTTTCTTTTTGATAAATATCTTCATCTATGTAATTTAGGTTTTTTATCATATTTCTATCAAATCTGAAATTACAGCATTTTGCAATCTGATTTTTGCTGTTCCCCAGGATAATCCAACTCCAAATCCGCAGAGAATTAAATCCTTGGTGGTATTGGTAAGATCATTTTTTAATTCTGCTACAATTGTCAGGGGGATTGTTGTAGAAGATGTATTTCCGAATTCTTTTAAGGAATACGGAACTTTTTCAACAGGTAGTTTTAATTTCTTAACGATCATTTTGTTCATCATTAAATTAGCCTGATGAAAAACAAAATGGTTTATAGATTCTTTATCGAGTTCAAACTTTTCGATAAGTTTATTTACTGTTTTTGGGGCCTGTGAAATTCCAAAACTAAAAACATCCATCCCATCCAGAATTAACTGGCAGGCATTTCGTTCTATTCCCGGTGAAATGGTCTGGTATAATAATGAATCAGCATTTATTCTGTTTCTTGATCCTCCGTCATTTATCATTATCGTTTTATAACCTGAACCATCTGTACCCAAATCAAAAAGTAAATCATCTGCATTTTCATCAAATTCAAATGCAGTGGCACTGCCTCCGTCCCCAAAGAGCGGAACAGTACTTTTATCTGTTTTAGAAAGTAATTTGCTGCTTGTATCTCCAGCCAAAAGCAAACCTTTTTTTAATCCGGTCGCTTTCATCATTGCTGCAATTATCGAAATTCCGTAAACGTATCCTGAACAGCCCAAAGGCACATCAAAAGCAATGCAATTTGTAGATAATCCTAATCTGTCCTGAAGAATAGCTGCAGAAACAGGTAAAATATAATCGGCAGTTTGAGAGACAAAGACTAAAATTTCAATTTCTTCTTTCTGCCAGTTAAGGTCTTTGATTAATTTTTCAGCAGCCTCACAACACAAATCAGAAGTACATATTTCATTTGTCGCAATACGTCTTTCTTCGACTCCGGTTGCCTCAACAAACTTCTGGATTTCTTCTTGTGTCAATATATCCAAATCAATATTGCGTTCCATATTTTTAGGAACGCAACAAGATATACCTTTTATTGAAATACTATTTACTGAAAAAGTAGCCATTTAAATTATGCTTTATTTTTTATAATTTCGAAGATATCGTTTAATGAATTTGATGATTTAATATCATCTCCTGTCAATTTTACTGAATATTCTTCATCAGCCATTGCAATTAATGATAAGGCTGTCAATGAATCCCATTCGTCCAAATCTCTAAAAACAGTTTCTTGTTTAATTAATGTTGCATCTGTATCATCTAAAAGATCTGCAAAATTTTGCAAAAAAGTGTTGATTTCCATAGTATTCTTAATTTTATTTTGGGTTTATTATGTGTTTTATTCCGATTATTTTTTCAGCAAAGCTATTTATTTTAGTCTGGAAAAACTATTCATAAAATATTGTTTCTCAGAGAATCAGTACTACCAATAATTGTTATATTTTTTATAATTCCAGCTTATGCTGATAAATCAGCTTTCTTTTGTTATTTTTACCCCACAAATATAACAATAGTTTACCCTTTAAGGTAAATTAAAACTACTAAATCCATAATTAAAATGATTCCGGTAACCAAAACCTTTTTACCTCCGCAGGAAGAATATAATTCTTATGTAAAACGTGCATGGGATAATGTATGGCTCACCAATCGTGGGGAATTAACACTGGAACTGGAAGGCAGACTTAAAAATTATCTGAATGTTACGCATATTACTGTTACTAATAACGGTACAATGCCAATACAAATTGCATTAAAATTATTTGGTAAAGGAGGAGAAATAATCACTACACCCTTTTCTTATGTAGCGACTTCGGCTGCTATTGTATGGGAAAACTGCACTCCTGTTTTTGTAGACATAAACCCGGAATACCTTACTATAGACGAAAGTAAAATTGAAGCTGCTATTACTCCCAAAACAACTGCTATCCTTGCGACTCACGTTTTTGGAAATCCTTGTCATATTGAAGCTATTGAAAGCATCGCCAAAAAACACAATCTAAAAGTGATTTACGATGCAGCACATTGTTTTGGCGTAAAATACAATAATGAATCTGTGTTTAATTTTGGAGATGTAAGTACCTGTAGTTTTCATGCTACAAAATTGTTTCATACGGGAGAAGGCGGAGCGATGTTCTGCAATGATGATAAAATACAGCACGAATTATATTACAGCCATAATTTTGGACATGACGGCCCGTTGGCATTTCACGGTCTTGGAATCAATGCTAAAATTTCTGAATTACAATCGGCAATGGGACTAGCACTTTTTCCTTATATAAATCATATTATTACAGAAAGAAAAAAAGTAACGGATTTCTACAATAATAACCTGAATTTTAAAAATATAAAAGCTTTAAAAATCAGAGAAAACACAGAGTGGAATTATAGTTATTATTCGGTAATTTTTGATTCGGAAGATACACTATTAAAAGTTCTTGAAGAATTACAAAAAGAAAACATAGTACCAAGACGCTATTTTTATCCTTCTCTAAACACTATTGATTACACTAAAGGAGAGAAAATGCCAATATCAGAATCTATTGCTTTAAGAATAGTGTGTTTGCCTTTATACGTAGGGCTTTCTGAAAATGAATTGGAAAAAATCACACATATCATAAACAAAATAACAGTTTAAAAAATTTAAGATAATATCAAAGTTTCAGGTAAAATTTTTAATCATGAGTCAGGATATAAATACAGAAGTTCACAACGCTTACGAAGTTATTAAAGAAGGCGGAATCATTCTTTACCCAACGGATACGGTTTGGGGAATTGGCTGCGATGCAACAAATGCAGATGCTGTTGCTAAAATATACAAATTAAAACAGCGTGCCGAAACACAAAGTATGATTGTATTGATGAACGGCGAAAAGATGATGTACAATGTTTTTAAAAACATTCCTGAAGTTGCCTGGCAGATTTTAGATGTATCTGAAAAGCCAACAACTCTAATTTTAGATGATGCCAGAAATGTAGCCCATAATATTATTGCTGCAGATAAATCTCTTGGAATAAGATTGGTAAAAGAGCCTTTTTGTTTTAAATTAATGGAAAGAATGAAAAAACCATTAGTTTCAACCTCTGCTAATATTTCAGGGCAGCCTACTCCAATTGCTTTTAAAGATATTAATCCGGAAATTATAAACGGTGTAGATTATGTTGTAAAACTTAATCAGGATAAAATTGCAGGAAAACCGTCAACAATCATCAAATTAACAAACGATTCACAAGTAAAAGTTATTCGTAAATAAATTTTGAGATTTTAGTCTGAATACGCAGATTAGATTTCGAAATATAACTCAAAATCTAAATAAAAAACTTAGAATCTTAGTTTCTCAGAACCTCAGCATCTCAGATCGTTTTCAAACTCTCAATCAGCCAGTCAATATCTTCTTTAGTGTTGTAATGGCTAAATGAAATTCGAAGATTGGGTAATTTCAAATCTTCTTCTGAAAGCATTTCTTTTAAAACATGCGAAGGTTTAATGCTTCCGGACTGACAAGCACTTCCTCTGGAAACTGCAATCCCCTTCATGTCCAGACTAAACAAAAGCATCGAAGTTTTATCTGAAGAAAAAGGCAAAATAATATTTATAATATTATAAAAATCTTCTTTTTTTCCGTTTATTCGGAAACCCGGAAAATGAATTTCAAGTTGGTCAATTAAATACATTTTCAACTCAGAAATATATTTTCTTTCCTGATCTAAATTTTGGTACGATAAAGATAAAGCTTTTGCCATTCCGGCAATTTGATGAACGGCTTCGGTTCCCGCGCGAAGTCCTTTTTCTTGCTCACCTCCAAAAATAGAAGGCTGCAATCCGGAATTTTTTCGAATAAAAGCAAAACCGATTCCTTTTGGCCCATGAAATTTATGTGCACTCGCTACAATAAAATCAACCTGGGTTTTCTGAAGATCAATCTCAGTTTTTCCAACAGACTGAACCGTGTCAGAATGAAACAAAGCATTGTATTGTTTGCAAATAATGCTTACCCGATCAAGATCTAAGACAGCTCCGGTTTCGTTGTTTACATGCATCAAGCTTACTATTGTTTTTTTTCCATCAGATAATAAATTCGATAAGTCTGTAAAATCAATACTTCCATCAGTATTTATTTTCACATAATCTACGTCAATGTTATATTGAGACTGCAAAGCCAGAACAGTATATAAAACAGCATGATGCTCTATTCTGGATGTAATAATACGCTGAACCCCTAAATCTTTTACTGCAGAACGAAGAATCCAGTTATCGGCTTCGGTCCCCCCCGAAGTAAAAATAATTTCCTGAGCAGAACAATTGAGATGCTTAGCTATGCTCTTTCTGGAAAGCTCCAGAATAGTCTTTCCATTTCGTCCGAAACTATGCGTTGAAGAAGGATTTCCAAAATCATCGGCCATCACTTTTGTAATTTCCTGAATAACTTCAGGACGCATGGCAGTTGTAGAAGCGTTATCGAGATATACTTTTTTCATTATGGCAAAGTTATGAAATATCAATTGTGAATTCTAAAATATCATTTGCCAAATTTTTCACTATTTTTGACCCAAATAAAATTATGATGAGAAAATTTGCAAGCCTTCTATTATTCGCCCTTTTATTAAATGGTTGTGATGACGGTGATATAACAGTAGATACTATAGATTTTACCGAGGTAACAGCAGCAAGCTGTAATCCGGAAACTAATGAGTTAATTTATAAACTAAAAAGTCAGGAAGCATTATTGTTACAAATGCCTGACGGTACGCTTGAAAACGAACCGACACCTGTAGATAAACCAAGAACATTTAGTATCAATAATAATAATTTCAGGCTCTTTTACAGAAGTTATGACGGAGCTGTAGCAGCGACTAATATTTGTGATCTTATTCCTCCGACAACTCCAAAAATTATTGATGAGTGGTATGCCAAATCAGGAACAATTGAAATCCGTACTACTGTACAAACAACATTAAACGAAACTACGGGAGCTACTACCATCAGCGGATATACCCATAACATTGTTATTACCAATCTTACCTATTCTGTAGAAAGTCTTGATGTGACACAACCAGAAGTGGTCTTTGGTGATTTTAAAACAACTGTCGATTCTGAAGACAGACTGAATTTAACTTTCACCAAACCAGTTGGTCAATGTCCTGCTATAAAACAGATTTATGTTTATAATGAAAGTTCGGCTATGACAATTGACAATATAGACCCGCTGTTAATTCAAAATGTAGCCACTCCAGCCAACCAGCCAAGAACTTCGGTATTAGGCGCAACTACCAATAAACTTTTATATAAGGTTTATACCGGTGGTGTTCTTAGCGACAGTTATTTTTGTAAATCGCCTGTGCCAGCTACGCCATTGTTAAAAGAAACATGGGCTGCTGTTAATGGAGTTGCCAACGAAAGCGGTATTATAGAAGTCACTACAACTACAGATGTACCGGGTACATTTAAACATACGATCAGACTTAGAAACACTTTCCTTGTTAAGGGAAATAATAAATTTAACTTAGGAACAAGTTACTTGCTAGGCGAATTGTATACCACAACAAACTAATAAATTCAAGTCTCCGGGACAAGTTTTATTCTTACAAAAAATATCCGTTTTTCATTACCTAATTTTATCATGAAATTAGAATGAAAAACGGATATTTTTTATGTCCTATTTGAGCTTATAAATAAAGAAAACTGTCTTGTTTATTTATTTTGTTTGAAATAAACTTCTGTCGCTCCCAAACCATATTTCTGATAATTGGCATCCTGAAAATCTATTCCGTCATAACGGCCTAATAAAAAATCAAGTTCAGCCTTAAGGATTCCTTCACCAACACCATGAATAAAAACAATCTTCGGAATACGGTTTCGAATTGCAAATTCGATATGCCTTTTTGCCGTATCTGTCTGCAAAGTGAGAATATCATAATTTGACATCCCACGCTTATTCGGAACCAGTTTTTCAATATGCAAATCAAATTCCGGAACCGCAACTTCGCGCTTATCTTTGCGTTCTTTTACAAAACTTCTTGGTTTTGGTTCTGTTTTTTCTTTTGTAATTTCTTCTAAATCAATTCTTTTAATAGAATTCATTAAATTACTGGAATCCTGAATCTTAAGTAATTCACTGACAAAAAATGTCATCATAAATCCATCCTCAGTTTCTATCAAAACTTCGTTGTTTTTTACAGAAACAACTACCCCGTTTATGGCTTCATCCAAAACGGAAACTTTATCTCCTTTACTCAACATCCTGTTCGTCTTTTTCTTTATTTTTACTTGGTGTTTTTGCACTTAACTGCATCATGCCATACATAAAAACAACAATTGCAATCACCATTATATAGATATTTTTTTCTTCTGAAACCTGTTCATATAATGCAACTGAAATCGCAAGTATCATTATTAAAATTTTAAAAGCTTTCATAATTTTTTAGTCTAAGAATTCAAAAGTAAGAAACTTTAAATACTACTTCTCAATTTCAGAAAACGATTCACATATTTTTTGTAAAATTGTAAAAAATAACCCCCATGAATTTAGAACGATTTATGCTGCCTTGTTTGTTCAAAACACTATTCGGATTTGAGTGTTTGGGATGCGGTTTTCAGCGTTCTTTATTCTTACTTTTTCAAGGGCATTTTTCTGATGCCTTTCAGATGTATCCGGCCCTTTATACTACGCTCTTTTTTTTAGGAATCCTCGCGTTGTATTTTTTAGACAAAACAAAAAACTATAAAAAATTACTTTGGATTTCGGGAACTGTAAACGCCATTTTTATGATTGCCGGATATTGGTACAAACACTTTTACATTTAGTTTCTGTTAGCCAGTTTATTTTTTAATCTGGTTAAGAATATCATTCATCATTTCGATTTGCACTTTCTGAATTTCGATCAGTTCCTGTTGCTGATGCATTATTAAATGATCAATTTTATCGTGAATCATTCTGATTTCTAATTCTGATTTTAGGTTAATCATATAATCTTTTTTAGCACGATTACGATCTTTTTCTTCCTGGCGGTTCTGGCTCATCATAATTACCGGAGCCTGCAAAGCTGCAATACAGGACAAAATCAAATTTAGCAGAATAAAAGGATAAGGATCAAAACCTTTATTAACGAGAATCCAGACATTTGAACTAATCCAGATCACTATAAAAAGCAAAAAAGAAATTATAAAAGTCCAGCTTCCTCCAAAATCTGCTACTTTATCTGCAATTTTTTGACCAAAATTTCTGCTTTCATCTTCATCTTCTACAATAGTTACTATAGATTTATCTTCTTTTAAAGATTCAATAACACTTTTCTCCAGATCAGACAATGCGCCTATTTCTGTAGACAAATAAGTTGCGATATATTTCTGACGGTATTTATTTAACTCTTCAATGGAAATAAAATCGGCGTCACAAAAATCGGGATGATCTTTTATAATAAGCCCTAAAATTGGATTATGAATAGATTTTCCTGAAATTTTTTCATTTGCAGGAAAAGACAGGTTAGAAATGGCACTTTTAAAAGTTGAATTATTTTTCATTTTGAATAAATTTTACCGGCTAATTTAAGCATTTAAGTTCTTATGGATCATACAAATCAGATCCATTTAAAATACTTTCATTTATCACAAATACGATTCACAAAACAAAATTTCTTTGTTCAAATCTTGCCTTTATTTACAAAAAACGCCTTACTTTTAACGCTTCAAAAACATTCATTCAATTTTTTAATTGTGTCAAAAAATCTTATCATACAAAATATAAAAGCTTTAAAAAGCCACTCCAATATAAACTACGGGATCAAAACTAAAACAGAAGACTTTACCGAGAAGCTTTTTTATACCCTTTTTGATTCAAACGCGCCGTTAGATCAGAGTATAGATGAACTTGAAATCAGGTTTAAGGAAATTGCTGTTCTGGCCTGTAAAAAGCCGGAAAATTTATGCGAATCTATCTGGGACCGTTTTTTGGAAAAACTTCCAGGGGTTCTGGAAAAATTAAATCAGGATGCCGAATACATTTTAGAAAACGATCCTGCCTCAAACAGTATTGATGAAGTTTATTTGGGATATCCGGGTTTTTATGCGATTGCTATTTACCGCTTAAGCCATGAATTATATCTTTTGGACTTATTGCTTTTTTCGCGTTTAATGAGTGAATATGCACATAGAATTACAGGAACAGACATTCATGCGGGAGCCAATATTGCATCACCGTTTTTCATTGATCACGCAACCGGAATTGTTATCGGAGAAACTACAGTAATTGAGAAAAATGTAAAAATTTATCAGGGAGTTACTCTGGGTGCTTTGAGCGTTAGCAAAGAAATGAAAAATGCAAAACGACATCCTACGGTAGAAAAAAATGTATGCATTTATGCAAATGCCACCATTTTGGGAGGACAGACCGTAATTGGAAAAAATAGTGTTGTGGGAGGTAATGCCTGGATCACCAAATCGATTCCTGCAGATTCTATTGTGCTGAATACTACAACTACAGAAGTTAAAATAAAAGAAAGAAAATAATATGGGCCCACAGAAACTGCTTGACCTAATTGGGAATACGCCATTGATGGAAACAGTCAATTTGGTTAAAAATAAAAACGTAAAACTTTTATTGAAGCTGGAAGGAAATAACCCCGGAGGAAGCGTAAAAGACAGAGCTGCGTATAATATGATTGCTGCTGCTTTGGAAAGAGGCGACATCAAAAAAGGTGATAAATTAATTGAGGCAACAAGCGGAAATACAGGAATTGCCCTGGCTATGATTGCACAATTATTTCAAATAGAAATAGAATTAGTATTGCCGGAAGATTCAACAAAAGAACGTACACAAACAATGCGTGCTTATGGTGCAACAGTAATTCTGACACCTGCAAGTGAGGGTATCATTGGTTCCCGTGATTATGCCGACAAAAAAGTAGCGCAGGGAGGTTATGTAATGCTGAATCAGTTTGCAAATGATGATAACTGGAAAGCACATTATAAAACTACAGGTCCCGAAATATGGAACGATACCGAAGGTACTGTAACTCATTTTGTTTCTGCAATGGGAACAACAGGAACTATTATCGGAACTTCGACTTACTTAAAAGAAAAAAACAAAAACATTCAGATCATTGGCGCACAGCCAAGTGACGGATCACAAATTCCTGGAATCAGAAAGTGGCCACAGGAATATTTACCAAAAATATTTGATGCATCAAAGGTCGATACAGTAATTGATGTCACAGAAGAAGAAGCGCGTGAAATGACTAAACGTCTTGCTCTGGAAGAAGGTGTTTTTGCGGGAATGAGCAGCGGCGGGTCTGTTGCCGTAGCTTTAAAAATTGCAGAAAAACTAGAATCGGGAGTTATCGTAGCGGTTATTTGTGACAGAGGCGACCGTTATCTTTCTTCGGATTTATTTGATTAGAAAGATGCTAAGGTTCTGAGATGCTAAGATGCTAAGTTTTTTTTAGCTTTAAACTTATCAATTCAGAACCTGCAATCTAACAAATCTTAGCATCTCAGAACCTTAGCAACTTAGCAACTCAAAAAACAATGAACTACAGAAAACTAGGAAAAACAAATTTTAATATCTCCGAAATCTCACTGGGAACCTGGCAGGTTGGAGGAAAATGGGGATCAGGTTTTAATGATAAAACTGCAGATGAACTTCTAAATACCGCAATAGACAATGGCGTTAATTTTATTGACACTGCTGATGTTTATGAAAATGGTTTAAGCGAAACTGCGGTTGGTCGTGTTGTCCGTTCGCGATCTGAGCGTATTTATGTTGCCACTAAATGCGGAAGGCATATTAATCCGCATGTTAATGAGGGATATCAGCCAAAAATACTTCAGAAATATGTTGAAGACAGTTTAAAAAGAATGGGATTAGAAACCCTGGATCTGATTCAGCTACACTGTCCTCCTACTGAAGTTTTTTACAGGCCTGAAATATTCGAGATGTTTGATCGCTTAAAAGATCAGGGTAAGATTTTGAATTTGGGCGTTAGTGTAGAAAAAGTTGAAGAAGCCTTAAAAGCAATCGAATTTCCTAATGTAACTACCGTTCAGATTATTTTTAATTTGTTCCGCCAGCGTCCGTCTCAATTGTTTTTCGCTGAAGCAAGAAAGAAGGATGTCGGCATAATCGCCAGAGTTCCTTTGGCAAGCGGACTTTTAACTGGTTTATTTGATTCAAAAACTACTTTTGATGCTCAGGATCATCGAAATTTTAATCGTAACGGAGATGCTTTTGATAAAGGCGAAACGTTCTCAGGAATAAATTATGAGTTAGGACTAAAAGCAGTTCAGGAATTAAAAAGCTTATTTCCAGACGCTCAGAATCTTGCTCCTTACGCATTACAATGGATTTTGAGTTTTAGCGATATTAGCTGTATTATTCCCGGCGCTTCAAAAAATAGTCATGTCTTATCCAATTTATCGGTTTATAATTTACCAGAATTAAGTGCCGAAAAAATTAAGGCTATGAATGAAATATACGAAAAGTATATCAAATCCTCTGTACATCATCTTTGGTAATCAAACAACCTGTTATCCTTGAGATTTGTCTTATAATGTTATTTTTTATAATATTTCGTACCCTTTTTCTTATTTATAAAATAATATTTTTGAAAAAGTTATCAAAAAAAAAGTATTATGAAAAAAATAAGTTTATTAGCAATTGCTATCTGCCTAACGCTAAATTCGTGTAACAGTGATGATTTAATAAAGTATACTGATAAGGAAATCAAGACTGAAAAAAACACAAAAAACAAAGAAAGCGAGGAATTAACAAAGTTGTACAATAAGATTTTGGAACTTTCATTGGTAAATTCTCAAACATGCGATAATGCTAAGGATTGGGCTTTTACAGCAATTGGATCAAAAAGTTGTGGAGGCCCAACAGAATACATTGCCTATTCCTTAAAAATAAATACTGATAACTTTCTTAAGAAGGTAAAAGAATATACAAATAAGCAATCAGAATTTAATACAAAATGGGGAGTGGTATCTAGTTGTGAGGTGATTCCTGTACCAAAATCAGTTGAATGCGTTAATGGGAAACCGACACTTGTTTATGAAAATATTCAGAAGGAAGAAGAACAAAATTTAAAAAATCTGTATAATGAAATTGTGACCTTCTCACAGATAAACTCCAAAACGTGTAATAATCCGAAAGAGTGGGCTTTTACAGCAATTGGTATAAAATCTTGCGGTGGAGCAGAAAAATATATTCCTTATTCATTAGCAATTGACAAAGATGCTTTTCTTGGTATGATTAGCAGATATAATGACCTGCAGAATAAATTCAATGAAAAATGGGGCATTAATAGTATATGCGATATTACTCCTGTACCAACATCTATTGAATGTATGGATGGAAAAGCAACATTAAGTTATAAATAGTATAAAGCTTTGAACTCTGTGTTTCTTAGTTGCATTAAATATTTCAGCTTCGTCTATGATCGCTTATATTTTAAGCTTTTAATCTTAGTATCTTTGCAACTTAGAAACTCAGAATTTTCAAAATTAAATGCTTACAAAATCAAATTTCAAAGAATGGTTTAACAGATATAAATATGCAGAATTAGCAAGCACGTCAGCAGCACTTCTCACCTCTTTGTTCAGTAAAATTTATAGCGGATTAACAACTGCTTACTTAATTACTTTTGCAGAATATCTGGCATTCTATGGGGTTATCCTGATCTTGTCTTATAAAAAAATAGCACGTCAGCATAAAGTTGATAACAAAAAAACAACATTTAGAGAAATTCTTTCGCTGGTAAAAAATCTGATTTTAGAATTTGGTTATCCGGCTTTTTTAGACTTTCTGGTAGTCCGTCCGTTTTGTATGTACTGGATGCCTATTTTGTGTGGCAATTATTTCTTCGGAATCATACTTGGCAAATTAACAGCCGACTCCTGCTTTTATTTCTTTACCATTATAAATTACGAGATTCTGAAAAGACGACGAAACTAAACTTCAAATACAATCTTAAATTCAGCTCCTTTGTTTTTGCCTTCACTGGCTGCGGTTAATTCTCCTTTATTTCTTTCAATAATTTTTTTGCATAAATACAATCCAATACCGGTAGAAGATTCTTTTGCAGTTCCTAAACGGCTCATTTTAGTGAATTTTTTAAATAATTCATCAATCTGATGTTTATCAAAACCTACTCCTTTATCAGTAACGGTAATAATCAATTTTTCATTTTCAAAGTAGATTCTCACTTTGATTTCACTATCAAAATAAGAAAATTTGATAGCATTGCTTATTAAATTTACCAAAACCTGAATTAGCAAACCTTCATCAATTCTTAGTCTGGCCTCGACTAATTCTAAACTTAATGAGAGTTTTATATTTTTATCCAGTAAACGCTGTTCTACCTGTTCATTTATAAAAGGTAAAATAGCGGGAAACACAATTGTTCTTACTTCCTGACTTATTTTTGCTACCTGATCGTGTTCATTAAGTAATTTTATAAAATTATCAATATATCGAAATTGCAAATTTGTTGATTCACAGATTAAACCAGCCAGATTTTTTACAGAATCTGAGGGATTTTCACTTATAATAAGGTTTGCAAGCCCTTGCGGATTTCCGGCAAAATTTTTTAAATCATGCGAGAGCATATAAATCAAATCCTGTTTTTCGTTTATAAAACTTTCTGCTTCGTAGATAGATTCCTGAATATTACACATCAACAAACCGGCCTCATCTGAATATTCTGTTGGTAATACTGATAATTTCCTGTCATTCCTGTAATCGTCCAGGGATTTTGACGCTATTGCAATCGGCATTATTAGCTGTTTTAATACCACCAGGGTAATTAAAGTCGCCAACAAAGTCATAGCAATAGAAAAAATCAGGATAGAAGCCGGAGAAATATTATTATCAAAAAAAAGAACAAAAAATAAAATACCGATCAGAGGGATGTGTATACCTATAAATGCAACAAACAAAAACTTGGATGCATAACTTTTTTTTAAAAAGCCAATTTTTGAAAGATTGTGATACAACTTCATAAAAAATAACAAAAACAATAGGTTAAAAATGTAGCATTTGGGAGAATTGCTAAAACAAAGTTACTTTTTATAGTTGATTAAACTAACAAAATAAAAAAAATGGTAAAATATTTTAAAATTTAAATTTGAAAAAGTTTACAAACCCTTATTTTTGCGCTATGGGAAGAAAAAATACAGACAAAGTTGTCTTTCATCAAATTCAAGTTCTTGATGCCGGAGCAAAAGGTGTATCAGTAGCAAAAGCTCCTGACGGAAAAGTAATCTTTATTCCGAATGTTGTACCTGGTGATGTTGTTGACGTACAAACTTTTAAAAAAAGAAAAGCCTATTATGAAGGCAAAGCCGTAAAATTTCACGAATTATCAGATCATCGTATTGAACCTGTTTGCGTTCATTTTGGAGTTTGTGGAGGATGCAAATGGCAAAATATGAAATACAGCCAACAGTTGCATTACAAACAAAACGAGGTAAAAAATCATTTGCAGCGTATCGGAAAAGTCGAACTTCCTGAATTCGAAACTATTTTGGGTTCAGAAAAACAATTTTTCTACAGAAATAAAATGGAATTTTCTTTTTCGAATAGCCGTTGGCTAACTGAAAAAGAAATTGAAAGCACAGATGATTTAGGAAACAGAAATGCTTTAGGATTTCACATTCCTAAAATGTGGGATAAAATTCTTGATATCACAAAATGTCATTTACAGGAAGATCCTTCAAATGCTATACGCAACGAAATCAGGGATTTTGCCAATCAACATAATTTAGCCTTCTTCAATCCGAGAGAACACTCTGGTTTACTGCGCACTGTAATGATTCGAACTGTTTCTACAGGAGAGATTATGGTTTTAATTCAGTTTTTTCAGGAAGACAAGAAGAACAGAGAGTTAATTTTGGATCACTTGTACGAAAAATTTCCACAGATAACTTCATTGCAATATGTTATAAACGGAAAAGCAAATGATACAATTTATGACCAGAACATAATTTTATACAAAGGAAGAGATTACATTCTGGAAGAAATGGAAGGTTTAAAATTCAGCATTAATGCTAAATCATTTTATCAGACCAATTCTGATCAGGCGTATGAATTGTACAAAATAACTCGTGATTTTGCAGGCCTTACGGGTAATGAAACTGTTTATGACTTATATACAGGAACGGGAACTATCGCCCAGTTTGTTTCTAAAAAAGCCGGAAAAGTAATTGGCGTAGAAAGTGTTCCGGAAGCCATTCTGGACGCTAAAGCAAATGCAGAACGCAATAATATTACTAATTGTGAGTTTTTTGTTGGTGACATGAAAGTTGTATTTAACGAAAGTTTTATTGCACAACACGGAAAACCTGACGTAATTATCACAGATCCTCCAAGAGATGGTATGCATGCTGCTGTTATTGATCAGATTCTAAAAATTGCTCCCAAAAAAGTAGTTTATGTAAGTTGTAATTCTGCCACACAGGCGCGCGACCTGGCTCTAATGGATGGTAAATACAAAGTAACGAGAGTTCGTCCTGTAGATATGTTTCCGCAGACACATCATGTTGAAAATGTTGTACTTTTAGAACTTCGATAAGAAAAAATATACATGAAAAAAATAATCTCTTTTTTATTGCTATTTGCTTTTGGTTTGTCCGGCTGCGAGAAAGATGATATTTGCGATGCAAATACGCCAACAACTCCCCGATTGATAATCACATTTTATGATATCAATAATCCGACCGTGAGAAAAAAAGTCACCAACCTTAAAGTAATTGGCTTAGATCAGGACGAAGGAATTATTTTTAATGAATCGGCTCTGGATGAAGCAAAATATCTGACAACCAGCGACTCTATTGCTGTTCCGCTAAGAACAGATGCACAAACGACAACCTATGATTTTATATTAAATTCCGGAAACCCTAATCCATTACTGATCAATTCAGACCGATTAAAGTTTGATTACACCCATCAGGAAATATATGTATCACGGGCCTGTGGTTTTAAGAGTATTTTTCAATCATTGATATTACAACGAACAGATCCTAATGCAGACGGATTTTGGATGCAGGATATTTTTATAATAAACCCTAACATTGAATACGAAAATGAAACACACATTAAAGTATTTTTTTAGTATTTCTCTATTGTTTTCAATGCTTTTGGTTCACGCTCAGGAAACCACAAAAAAAGATATTGTACAAATAGACGAAAAAGCTAAAACAAAACCATCTCCTCAGCAAGCAAAAATTGATACGCTTCCCAAAACGGATCGATACGGGCTGCGGGTTGGTGTAGATTTATACAAACTGACACGTGGTTTTTATGATAAAGATTATAAAGGAGTTGAGTTTACAGGAGATTTTCGTCTGACTAAGAAATATTATTTAGCTGCAGAATTAGGTTTTGAAGACAAAACTACTGATGACGACAGACTAAATTCTTCAGCAACAGGAACGTATATAAAAGGAGGTTTTGATTATAATACATATCAAAACTGGCTTGACATGGAAAACCTTATAACCATTGGGTTACGAGGAGGATTCAGCACTTTTAGTCAGCAATTAAACAGTTATAAGATATATAATCCAAATCCTTATTGGGGAGAACAGCCATCAATTGTTTCCGGGGAAAAATACAACGGCCTTACGGCAGCGTGGCTTGAAGTTGCCGCAGGAGTTAAGGCAAAAGTCTTTAACAATATATTTGTTGGTTTTGCTGTACAGCTAAAACTTTTAGTAAGTAATAAGGAACCGGGAAATTTTGAAAACCTTTATATTCCGGGTTTTAACAGAACATATGACGGAAATTTTGGAGTAGGTTTTAATTATACCGTCTCTTATTTTATTCCGCTTTACAAGAAAAAAGTAATTGTTCCGGAAATTGTTACTCCGAAAAAGTAATCTAAGGTACTAAGATGCTGAGATACTGAGGTGCTGAGGTTTTTTTCTTTGAATTTATAAATAATAAAGCCACGAACTCCCGAATTAATTATTATTCAAGAATTTGTGGCTTTCTTTTTAAGTTTACTTTAGTCCCTTAAAAGTCTTAGAACCTCAGCATCTTAGTGCCTCAGAACCTTAGACTAACCTATTTCCCTAATTCCTTTTATAAAAATCCATTTCATAAAAAGTTTTTCACCGTCTTTGGTTTTTACTGCGTGAAATTTAGGCGAGATTAAAGTCGCCACAATAAAAGATGTCAGCGGTATCCAAATTCCTGTTAGTTCTGTATATTCAGCAATTATAAATCTCCCTGCAACAAATAAAATTGCGAAACATCCTAATTGATATAAAAAAGCTCTTACTTGTAGTTTTGTCATTTTTTTTTAAAGTTGCTAAGGTTCTGAGGTACTAAGATTCTAAGTTTTGAAAAGCTTAAAATTTATTACTTAACCTTAAATTATTAAAGTTGCTAAGATTTTGAGGTACTAAGATTCTAAGTTTTGAAAAGCTTAAATATATTACCTAATCTTAATTATTAAAGTTGCTAAGGTTCTGGTGCTACTATTCTAAGTTTTGAAAAGCTTAAATATATTACCTAACCTTAATTATTATATAAAACTCAGGACCTTAGACCTGAAATTTCGTTCTCTTACTTCCCTCGTACATTTCGTATTTTACCAAACGTGCTTCAAGGCTTCCGTTAAAAAGTTTGATTTTTCTGGATGGTTTTAGTCCCACAAATTTTAGTGCTTCAAGATTTGCAGTTATAAACCATGCGTTTGTACCCGGGTAGCTTTTCTTTAAGGTATCGCCAATATTTTTATAGAACTCTTCCATATGGATATCCAGACGCTCATCATAAGGCGGATTAAAAACCATATGCAATTTTCCTTCAATGTCTTTTTCAGAATCAAAAAAGTTATTTTCTGAGACTGTAACATAATCTTCTAAATTAGCATTTCTGATATTATCTTTGGCTTTGCTTACAGCACTTGGCGCTTTATCAAAACCTTTTATAGTATAATGAAATTCCTTTGTTTTTTTCATAAGGCTGTTTACAATCTGATCAAATAAATCATTGTCCCAGTCTTTCCATTTTTCAAAAGCAAATTCTTTTCGGTTAATATTTGCCGGAATATTGCAGGCAATCATCGCCGCTTCTGCCAAAAAAGTTCCAGAACCACACATAGGATCCAAAAAATGGCTCTGTCCTTCCCAGCCTGACAACAATAAAATCCCTGCTGCCAAAACCTCATTTATAGGTGCTATATTGGTAGCTGTTCTATAACCGCGTTGGTGCAAAGAATTTCCCGAAGTGTCCAAAGCGACAGAAACCTGATCTTTATCTATATGAACATTAATACGCAAATCAGGAAAAGCCTTATCAATACTTGGGCGCTGCCCTGTTCTTTCTCTAAACTGGTCTACGATGGCATCTTTACATTTTTGAGAAACAAACTCCGAATGATTAAAATAGGTAGAGTGTACTGTAGCATCGATTACAAATGTTTGGTTGGCGTTTAATAATTTTGACCAGTTTATACCAGAGATCCCTTTATACAATGCCTGCTCGTTATTGGCTCTGAAAGAATATATTGGTTTTAAGACTTTAAGGGCAGTTCGCAGCGACAGATTGGCTTTATACATAAAACCTTTGTCTCCCTTGAAACTTACCATTCGTACTCCTTTTTCTACTTCCTGAGCACCTAGCGCACGTAATTCATTCTCTAATATTTCTTCAAAACCAAAAAAACATTTGGCTATCATTCTAAAATTTTCTTCCATCTTTATATTTGAATTAAAACAGATTTGCTATCAAAATCAAATCTGCATTAAAAACTTTACTTTATACATAACGATTCACAAGGTATCGTTGCGAAATAGTTATTTTTCGGCAAAAATACACTAAATTTGCGGTACTTTGAATTAATTGAAATAGAATAAATGTCTGACGCACCTAACTCATCAACACCAAATCAGGAAAGCAATAACGAAAATTGGTTTACTTCGTGGTTTGATACTCCGTATTATCACATTCTTTATAAAGACAGAAACTACCGCGAAGCTCAGATTTTTATGGATAATCTGACACATTATCTTAATCTTCCTGAAAAAGCAAAAGTTCTTGATCTGGCATGTGGAAAGGGACGTCATTCTATATACTTAAATCAATTAGGTTTTAATGTCTTAGGAGCTGATTTATCTGAGAACAGTATTGCAGAAGCCAGTAAAAACAGTAATGAAACGCTGCATTTTAAGGTACATGATATGCGTGAGCCTTTTGATGAAAAGTTTGATGCAATATTCAATCTATTTACCAGTTTTGGTTACTTCGAAAGCGATGATGACAATCTTACAACCTTAAAAGCCATCAAAGAAAGTTTATCTGAATATGGTTTTGCCGTAATTGACTTTATGAATGTAACTCAGGTAATTGAAACTCTGGTTCCCGAAGAAGTAAAAACCGTTGACGGAATTGATTTTAAAATTAAAAGATACGTTGAAGACGGACACATTCTAAAAGAAATTGATTTTGAAGATCAGGGCAGAAAATTTCATTTTACCGAAAAAGTAAAAGCTTTGACTTTAAAGGATTTTGAAGATCTAATGGCTGAAGCGGGTATTTTTCTATTAGATATTTTTGGAGATTATAAACTCAAAAAATTCCATAAAACAGAAAGCGAACGATTAATTATGATTTTTAAATAGTTTGTGTAATCGTTATTGTACAATCGGTTGGCCGATTTTACAATAAACAGTTAGGCAATAAAACAAATCAACGATTAAACCAAAATGATGAATTATCTATTACCTTTATTTTCTGTACTTTTAGGATATATTGTGGCTTTGTTTTTTAAACCACAAAACAAAACCAATTTAAAATTATTATTGGCATTTAGCGGTTCATTTTTACTGTCATTGACCGTTATGCACCTTTTACCCGAAGTTTATCATTCGCACAATCATAATATAGGGCTTTTTATCATGATCGGAATTTTATTCCAGATCATTCTTGAATTTTTTTCCAAAGGCGCCGAACATGGCCATGTCCACGGACATGCGCAAATGTCGCAGATTCCCTGGCTTCTTTTTATAAGCCTTTGTATTCATGCTTTTTTAGAAGGTTTTCCGGTAAGCCATCACCACGATCTCGCAATCGGAATTGCTATTCATCATTTGCCAATCGCAGTAATTTTAACGACATTTTTTATCAATGCCAGTTTAAACAAAAAAGCCATTTTTGCTTTTATGATTACTTTTGCTGTCATGACGCCATTAGGTACCATAGCATCTGCTTATTTACCCGTTTTAAATGATTATTATACCGAAATCACAGCCATTGTAATCGGTATTTTATTTCACATTTCATCCACCATTATTTTTGAAAGCAGCGAAGGACACAAATTCAATGTCGCCAAAGTTTCGATGATCGTTCTCGGAATTTTATTGGCATTCTTTTTATAATCTGTGTACTACTCCTATTGTTTATAGATATCCTAACAGGTTTTTTCAACCTGTTAGGTATAAATTTACACATACTGAAAAAAAATACCTAACAGGTTGAAAAAAACCTGTTAGGATACTAACTATTATATTTCTGTTTCAAATTATCTAATCATCTCATTGGCTAATTATCTAATTTCCCGTTCTCTTTCTTTCTTCCTGATTTCCAAAATTACGTTCCTTCACATTAATCTTTTTGTTTCCAAAATTGTAAACCACAGATAAACGAACAAATCGGTTACTTTCATTTTGACTGTAAACTTGTTTTACACCATTTACAACCGAAACAAAATCTTTTAAGTAAGAAGTATTAAATATATCATTGGCCAGAAATGCAACCTGTAATGTTTTATTTAAAAAATCCTGTTTGAAACCAATGTCAAAACTTGACATATATCCAACTTCATACAAACCATTTTTAAAAGGCGTACTGTAACTAAAATCAATTTGAAGTTTCGTGGTTTTTCCTAAAATAAAAGTATTATTTGTAGAAAAATCAATTTGCAGGCTGTTTGACGGTGTTGCGTTTATATCTTTTATAAATTCAGTTTTTGAGCCCAAAAAGTATAACGAATTTTCACTCTGCCACCAGTCTGAAAAACCAGCTGAGTAACTTTCTCCCAGTCCATAATTCAAACCTTTAAAATAGTTTTCACGCGTGATAATCTGCGTGTTTGTTTCGGGAATTGAGGTGAATACAACGCCATATCCATTTGTAATTACATTCATAAAAATGCTCGTTCTCAGAATCTCTTTATACGAATGTGACAATTCAAAATTATCACTAAATGAAGGTCTTAAAAAAGGATTTCCTTCAGAATAACTATTACTGTTAATATAAACCTTAAACGGATTCAGTAAATCAAAACGGGGCCTGTTGATTCTTTTTCCATAATTGAGACTAAAGCTGTTATTCTCGTTTTTCTTATATGAAGCATAAAATGTTGGAAACAATTTCAAATAATCATTTACATTTTCCTGGTTCAGCGTTTCAGAAAATCCGCTTGTTTGGGTATTTTCAATTCTTAATCCCATTTGAAGATTCCATTTTTCATTTATTTTTTTATCTCCGTTAATATAAATTGCCTGATTATTTTCAGTGTATTTAAATCGGTTAGATTGGTTTGGGTCTAATTCTGGCGTTCCTGTAGTATTATTGTAAAAAAGTACATCGCTCACACTATTTGTAAAACTCATTTTTGCGCCATAAGATAAATTCAATGCCTTAAGCGGATGTTCCATATCTGCCTTGAAACTCCAGTTATCAATATCCTGATTCGAAATATTTCTCCCTGCCTGATTTACATCAACAAATTGCATATCGGGAGTATAATTATTGGCGATAAAGTCACGGTCGAATTTTGAACTGTAATTAAAATAATCCACATCAAAAGACAACTTTCGGTTCAGAGAATCTAATTTAGTTATCAAATGCGCATTGTAAGTCTGGTTTTTAGATCCTTTATCAGTAAAGCTCTTATTCAATGTTACATCCTTCAATTCATTTTGAAGATTATATTTTTCAATTCTGATATCTGAACCAAAATCCGGATTGTTCCTGTCATTCAAAAACTGAAAACCAATTGTTGTCGACTTAGAAAAATCATAATCCAAAGCTAGTTTTCCCGAAAGATTTTCATCCTTAACTTTTGTTGTACTGCTCATTTTAGAAAGCCCGTCAGGAAAATACATTTTAAGAGATTCATCGGCATTTTTATAACCCGTTTTTCCGTTTACACTTGCAGAAAATCTAAACTTATTTTTATTGTAGAAAAAATTATTTCTCAAAGTATAAACACCATATTTATTCTGGTCATAAGAAGCCGTAGTTGTATTTTTCCAGGAATCACGCACTCCTTTTTTCATAATAATATTGATAAGTCCGCCAGTTCCGTCTGCTTCATATTTTGCGGGAGGATTACTAATGATTTCAATATTTTTGATATCACCTGCCGATATTGATTTTAAGAAATTATTCAGTTCCTCACCTGTTAATTCAATCAAACGTCCATCGATCATGACACGTGAAGTTCCTTTTCCTAATATCATAATCAGATCATTTTTTACAACCACCCCAGGCGCTGTATTAATCGCACTCAAAGCATCGCCTCCAGTTGTTGTAACATTATTTTCCAGATTATAAACCAAACGATCTGTTTTCTGCTCAATTGTTTTCTTTTTGGACTGAATGACAACTTCGCCTAATTTTGTTGTGTTTTCCTTTAGAATAATGATCCCCAGATCGGTGTCTTTTTCTAATAAAAAATCTTTTTCATAATCAGTAAATCCCAAAAGATTAATTCCGATTTTATAAAAACCGTTTTTAAGATTCATTTCAAAAGAACCATCTTGTTTGGTTGTCGTTCCGTCTATAATTTTTCCTTCTGAGTTTGTTATAGAAACATCTGCCCATTCCAGAGAAGTTGTTTCACTTGTTATTTTCCCTTTTAATCTTAATTTTGACTGCGCAAAACAAAATAAAGGCAATACTAAAAAAATAAGGAGATTTGCTTTTTTCATGATTTCTAATTTTAACTTGTTCGATTAATTTGAAGCAAAGTTGCCTTAGAAAATCTCCGTACGCGACCGACAAAAAAAGTCGAACCATTTTCTATCACAGAAATTGGTTCGACTTTATTGGCCATGAAGTACGACTTTTTACAAATAGTTTATTTTCAACTATTTCTGTAGGCTGTCGGTGTCAGATTTGTATATTTCTTAAAAGAAGTATTAAACGAAGATTTTGAATTGAACCCCACTTCGTATAAAATTTCAAGAACCGTAAGCTGGCTTTTCGACTGATCCTTTAAAATATTCATTGCTTTCTGAATACGGTATTCATTTACAAAATCAAAAAAATGCTGGTCAATATGATGATTAATCAAAATGGATAAATCCCGAACCGGAATATTAATCTGATTACTCAGTTCCTGAATAGTAAGGGATGGATCAAGAAAAGGTTCTTTTTCGGTCATATAGTATTTCAGTTCTGTTATCTGTCTTCTTATCAAATCGTTTTGCTCATTTGCAGACTCAGGCTTCTCCTCTACTTCTGGAAGGATATCTTTTGTAAGTTTCAATTTAGAATTAACTCCCCTGAAAAGTTCCGGATGCTTTAGTGCTTTCATTATAAACCAGCAGGTTATAAATAAGGCAATAGTGCCAACAAGAACATTTGCCCAAAGGAAAACTTCCCTAAAACCACTGTATCGTATTATATTTTTTAATGCTACAACAGAATGTGCCGCAAGAAAAACACATGTCATCTGAAAAAGCCATTTGTAAGTCGAAGTACCTGGATTGGTGTAATTTTCTAAATAGATTTCTTTGTATTTTTTCAAAATCAAAAATACACTCACAATATAAAATACATATTGAAATTCAATCAAAATCTGAATAAAGTAAGTTTCAGACATTTGATTTAAAGGCCCAATAAAACTTCCTTCATCAATACTGATGTAAATTCTGGGAATAAAAAGCAAATTGATAATTATAAAAGGGATCAGATGAACTAAATGTTTCCATTGTAATCTAAAATCAGAATAGCAGGCAGCCATCACATAAAGATAAAACGACGGCATTCCTAACAAACAGAAAGTCGATCTGAAAATCTCAAGATTCCTGTGATTCTCTGTATACATATACATAAAAAACCCGCTGAGATCAATAGCAGAGAATATAAAAAAGAAAGCAAATAAACGGTTAGCGAGTTTATTGTCGGTTTTAACAGTCAGCAGAAAAAATGCCATTAGCAAAGAAACAAAAACTGAAATCCGGGCTATCCCTTCTAATAAAACTAATTGATCCATTTATCTCCTATTATTTAACAAATATAATATTTTACTTGTTCCAACAAGATTTACAAAGTGGTTTCATCAAAAGAAATCATTCAAAAAAGATTTAAAATCATAGTGACTTTGCTTTCTGATTTTTCCCAAATTGCGATAAAAAAGTTTAATTTTGGAGGATAACTATTTCAGTAAAAAATGACCTTTACAAAAACAACCGAACAATCTTCAAAATACGAACATTTGGAGAAAATGTCAGTTCATGAACTGCTTACCAACATTAATAATGAAGACAAAACAGTTCCTGATGCAGTAGAAAAAGCCATACCCCAAATAGAAACCCTTGTAGCACAAGTAGTGACTAAGCTAAAGCTGGGCGGAAAACTATTTTATATTGGTGCCGGAACATCAGGACGTCTGGGTGTTGTTGATGCTTCTGAATGTCCCCCTACTTTTGGAGTTCCTTTTGATTTAGTAAACGGAATCATTGCCGGCGGTGACACTGCTATTCGTCGTGCGGTAGAAAATGCCGAGGACAATGCAACCCAAGCCTGGATTGATCTGCAAGCTCATAATATTGGTGCAAATGATGTTGTAATCGGGATTGCGGCTTCTGGTACTACACCTTATGTC
The DNA here is from genome assembly GCF_017833415.1 of Flavobacterium sp. 1355. Classification (GTDB taxonomy): domain Bacteria; phylum Bacteroidota; class Bacteroidia; order Flavobacteriales; family Flavobacteriaceae; genus Flavobacterium. Next base: position 112,075 of record NZ_JAFICC010000013.1, read on the forward strand.
ATTGGCGGTTTAGAAACTTGTAACCAAAATAATATCCTTACGGGTTGTATTACTAATAATGCAGGAAGTCCATTGGCGTTGACTGCACAATTTCCTGTAGAAGTTGTAGTGGGTCCGGAATTCGTTACGGGAAGTTCGAGAATGAAGGCAGGAACAGCTCAGAAATTGGTTTTAAACATGATTTCTACTGCAGCTATGATCCAGCTTGGAAAAGTAAAAGGAAACAAAATGGTCGATATGCAGTTAAGTAATATCAAATTAGTAGATCGTGGAGTGAAAATGATCATGGGAGAAATTCCCGTTTCTTATGAAGAAGCTTCTGAATTATTAAAAAAATACGGCAGCGTGAGAAATGCAGTTGACAACTTCAATAAAATATAATCCTTACATTCTACTTTAACATGAAAACAAAAATTCTGATTCTACTATTCTTATTAATTTCTGTATGCTCTTTTTCTCAGCAGCTTAGTTATCAAAAAGGTAAAATATTAGATTCAAATGGTCAAAAATTATCAAATGCCGAAGTGAAAAATTTATTGTCATCACAGCCTGAACTTTTAGCAACATATAATGCAGGGAGAACAAAAAGCAAGGCCGGAGGGTTCCTTTTAGGATTTGGACTTGGTTTAACTGCAGCAGACTTAGTAGGAGGTCTAACACAGGATATAAAATACCCAACTGCTCTAACTTATGTAGGTTTGGCAGCTACCTTAATTTCAATACCTGTTCTATCAGGACGCACAAAAAAAATTGAGTCTGCAATTGATGGTTACAATAATTCATCTGCCGGGAAAGTTGGATTTTCGGTTGACAAAATGAGTCTCATAACAAATAGAAACGGAATAGGGATGCAACTATCTTTTTAAAAATGGCAACAAACAAACAGTTATTAGGAAAAGGAATTAAATATCTATCGGGTTCATTGCCTTTATTATTTATTGGGCCTTCGTTGATTTATAATGCATTTATGAATCAGCACACCGCTTGGCATTATTTGGTATTAGGAATTGGTATCATTGCTTGTTTAAGTGCTATGTTTTTAATTTTTTATGGATTAAAAATCATTATGAAAGGTTTGTTTAATGACTAATTTTCAATTTAATAAACCTGCAAAAACGATACTATGGAAAGTCTGATCCACATTCAGAAAACATTTGAAAAAGTCATTTATATTGACAAAAAAATAAACAATCGGGAGTTTGAAGATTGTGTTTTTAAAAACTGTGATTTCTCGAACAGTAATTTTGCTTACAACAGTTTTTTAGACTGTGAATTTGTCGATTGTAACTTGTCAATGACAAGTCTGGCCGGAACTAGCTTAAAAAATATAACTTTTAAAAATTGCAAACTTCTCGGAATTGCTTTTAATGAATGTGATGATTTTTTATTTCAGGTTTATTTTGAAGAATGCAGTTTAGATTATGCTGCTTTTTCAAATAAGAAAATGCCAAAAACAAAGTTTATAAATTCTTCTTTACGTGATGTTACTTTTATTGGCGTAAATTTAACCAGTTCTGTTTTTAATAATTGTAACCTTGAAGGAGCAATCTTTAATGAAACACAATTAGCCGGAGTTGATTTTAGAACGGCTTATAATTACAAAATTGACCCGGAATTTAATCCGATGCGAAAAGCACAATTCTCAACTCAGGGAATTGAAGGGCTTTTAGACAAATACGATATTAAAATCATTTGATTATGAGTGCCGATAATTCCTATTTAGAAAGTGCAAAAAAGCAATTTTTATATTATAAAGCTTTAGGCGAAAAAGCCATGGAACAACTGGAGCCTGAACAGCTTTTTGTTGCTGTAAATGAAGATACTAATAGCATTGCTACAATCGTAAAACATATTTCGGGAAATATGCTTTCGCGCTGGACAGACTTTTTAACTTCTGATGGTGAAAAAGAATGGCGAAAACGAGATGCCGAATTTGAAAATGATTTGCAAAACAAACAAGAAGTTTTGTCTGTATGGAACAAAGGCTGGGATTGTTTTGAAAATGCGCTAAATGAACTAAAACCGGAACAACTTTCTGATATCATTTACATTAGAAATGAAGGCCATACAGTTATCGAAGCCATAAATCGCCAACTGGCGCATTATCCATATCATATTGGGCAGATTGTTTTTTATGCCAAACAATTGAAAAAAAGTGACTGGAGCAGTTTGTCAATTCCAAAAAATAAATCCGGAAGTTACAATGCCGAAAAGTTTGCCAAAGAGAAAGAAATTAAGAACTTTACCGATGATGAACTCAAAAGGCTAAAATAGTCAAAATGACGGCTCTGGCCGCAAAGGAATTGAGCATTCTTAAAATACAACATACAATTAATTATGAAAAAAATTATATTCTTACTTCCGTTATTGGCCTTAGTATCATGTTATAACGCAGAACACAATTGCAAGGATTTTAAAAACGGGAAATTTAAATTTGAATTTGAAGTAAACGGTGTAAAAAAAACAACGATTTTTGAACGCAAAGACAGTATTGAAATTGAAACTTTTGATGGCAAAACCGATACATCTACCGTACGTTGGGTAAGCGATTGCGAATATATTCTGCAAAAAAAACATCCTAAAAATATGGCCGAAGAAAAGGCTATTAATATGAAAATCCTAACAACAACCAAAGATTCTTACACATTTGAATTTGGTATGGTTGGCTCTGAGGAAAAACAACGCGGAACGGTTGTTAAAATTGATTAAATCTGATTTATATACTATTGAAGCTCCAGTTTTTGGAGCTTTTTTTTGAGATTTTTTTTTTAATGGTGTTTCTTTTACATTTCTATTTTTAATAGTAATTTAGAACTCTAATCTAACCAAATGAAAAATACCATTTCCCAGAGAGTTGCCGACTTCTTAAAAAATTATCCGCCGTTTAGTTTTTTGCATCAAAAAGATCTTGAAAAACTTTCTGAACAAATTTCTATTGTTTATAAAGATAAAGATGCTGTAATTTTTGCCGAAAACGAAGAAACACATGATTCTTTCTATGTTGTTCATAAAGGCGCTGTGGCTTTAAAGAAAAATCAGAAAAATGTGGTTTTGGACATGTGCGACGAAGGGGATATTTTTGGATTACGTCCGCTTTTGGCACAGGAAAATTATATCATGGAAGCTGTAACGCATGAAGAAAGTATTTTATATGCCGTTCCTATTGCAGTTTTTAAACCCTATGCACTTGAAAATAGAAATGTTGGAAATTTCCTGATCGAAAGTTACGCTTCTAATACCCGAAATCCGTACTCAGATATTCATAAAGATAAACTGTATGGTGATGATGATTTATTGAATGAGAATCGTCATTCAAACAATGATTCTTTTGATTTAGCCCCAATAAAATATTCAAAAAAAATAGTGACTTGCAGTCCATCAACAACCGTTAAGGAAATTGCCAGGATTATGAGCAAAAAGAAAGTCGGTGCAATTTTAATTGTGGATGAAATGCTGCCAATTGGAATTTTGACAGATAAAGATCTTCGTAATAAAATTGTCACAGGAGATTTTCCCATTACCACAACTGCAGAAACTATCATGACAAAACCTGTTATTACTTATTCTAAAAAAATGACGGTTACAGAGGCACAAATGGCAATGATGAAAAGTAATATCAGTCATTTATGTCTCACCAAAGACGGTACAGTTAACACCAAAGCTGTGGGGATTTTGTCTAAACATGATGTAATGGTAGCTTTGGGAAATAATCCGGCAGTTTTAATCAAAGCCTTGAAAAGAGCTAAAAAAACAAAGGAAATAAAGCCTATCCGAAACCGTATTATGCAATTGCTTCAGGGATATTTGGATCAAAATATTCCGATGACTTTGATTTCTAAAATCATAACAGAACTTAATGAAGCCTGTACGACTCGTGTCATTGAGATTTGTCTGGAAAAAATGAGCAGTCCCCCGCCTGTAAAATTTGCATGGCTGGCACTTGGAAGTCAGGGAAGAGGAGAACAAATGCTGCACACCGATCAGGATAATGCGATTGTTTACGAAAATGTAAATGAGGTATTTAGAGACGAAACCCGAATTTATTTTTTAAAGTTCGCCAAACTTGTCAACAAAGGTCTTTTTGATATTGGCTATGATTATTGTCCTGCCGAAATGATGGCCTCAAATACAAAATGGTGTATGAGTCTTGATGAATGGAAAAATCAGGTACACCATTGGATTACAAATCCGGGAAAAAATGAAGTTTTACTATCTTTTATATTTTTTGATTATAGCTTAACTTATGGAGATGCTGAAATCACCAACAGCCTTTCGGATTACATTTTTGAAACTGTAAAAGCAAATCCTGTCTTTTATGTCCACTTAGTAAGCGGTGCTTTGCAAAGCCCTTCTCCTACTGGCTTTTTTAGACAGTTTTTAGTTGAACAGGATGGTGCAAACAAAGATAACTTTGATATTAAAAGAAGGGCATTAATGCCTCTTACTGATGCTGCAAGGGTGTTGATTTTATCACATTCTGTAAAATCCATAAGCAACACCGCAGAACGTTTTGAAAAATTGGCGGAGCTGGAACCCAACAATAGGGAATTGTACTTATCGTGCTCTTATTCCTTTAAGGCTTTATTAAAATTCAGGACTAAACAAGGTCTTTTACATAATGATTCTGGACAATTCATAGCATTGGAATCTTTATCAAAAATGGAAAAAATTAAATTAAAACGTACTTTTAAAACTATTAAAGAACTTCAGGAACTTATTTCGGTTCGTTTTAATATTTCAAATCTGGTATAAAATGGGATTATTCAATTTGTGGAAAAAAGAAGAAAGTCTATTCGATGAAACGATTTCTGTCGAGGAAACCAGATTTGTTGTTCTGGATACAGAAACAACGGGTTTTGATTACGAAAATGACCGAATTTTATGTATTGGGGCTTTGTCTTTGCAAAATGGGGTGATTGCTGTTCAGGATAGTTTTGAAGTTTATATTGAACAAGATCATTACGATAAATCGACAGCACAAATTCATGGTATTTTAAGAGCTTTTATTATTCAACGTCCTGGTGAGTCAGAAGCTTTGCAGCAATTTTTAGATTTTTTAGGAGATTCTATAATTATTGCACATCACACAATTTTTGACATAACAATGATTAATAAAGCTTTAGAGAGAAATGGTTTGCCTGTACTAACAAACAAAACTTTAGATACGGCGCATTTATACAAAAGGACTTTAATAAAATCGCATTTATTTGAAAGAAAAGATCATTATACGCTCGATGATCTTGCCGATAAATTTGATATTTCTAAAAAAGACAGACATACTGCTTTGGGAGATGCTTATATTACTGCAATTGCATTTTTAAAAATTGTAAAGAAACTAAAAGAGAAAAAACCAGTTAACTTGAATTCTTTGTTTAAGTAAAAGCCTGATTTTGAAACAGGCTTTCATAAAAACTAATCTTCTATAAACAATCGATACGGAAACACATTTGAAGACCTGTTTTTAAGATGTTTCATAAAACTATCACATAAATATTCCCATTCGGCACTAGAAAGATGTTTTTTCTCTGCAGGATTGGTTTTAATATAAATATCGACCGTTCTGCTAAAGCCTGCTTTTACAGATATTTCTTTTCTTGTGCCTTTCTCTGTTTTAATATCTTCAATTGAATTTTTAAAATGGTTAAATCCAAAAGCCTTAATATCCGCAAAAGTTACAATTCTGCCACGTGTCAATAGTGCATTTCTGTAGGCTAGAATTCTGTCTTTGTTATTTTGTTTGTTTAATCCTCCAGTAGTATTTGTCATCAATGTAACCGTCTGACTTATAAAAAATAAATCCTCTTTTGCGTCTAAAATAGTTCCTGCTTTTATATCATTCCCTTCTTCAGCACAAGTTGACCAATAACTTATCGTAAATGATTTACCAGCAGTTTCATTATCTTTAGGTTTAATCATTAAATAAGGATCATTATTTTTAGAAAAACTTCTTTCTTTTGCCTGCTGTTCTACAGAAGCTAAAAGCTGATTGATTTCAACCAGAGAACTATTCATAAAATCTTTCCCTAAGCCAGAAAATGAAGAGCTTTCATCTTTTAATAAATCTAAAACATTTTGAAGTAATTCAGAAGCACTCCTAGAATCAAATCTTGAGACTCCTCCCGTTCTCAATACAGCATTTCCTTCGTCCAGAACGCCATCTTTAAACTCTTTTATTTCGTACTGATAATTTGATGAATCTATAACCGAATCAACATCAAGATAAATATCATTGGCAGTATCAAGAGAAACGTAAGACAAAAAAGTTCCGAATGTCTTTCCTGTACTATGATGCTTTTTATTAATGGCAGGAAAACAATTTGCCGTAAAAGAAATGTTATCTATTATTTGAGGAACAAGTGATTCAGGAAAAACCATTTTTATCCAAATAATAGTATCGCCATCATCTTTGGTAATTTCGTTTAAATGAATATATTCAGGTCTGTAATTTTTTATTTCCTTATATTTTAAAACGCCTTTTAGTGTATAAAAATTATCAAAATAGTACTCGTTTACTTCCTGCATTATTTCACTTAGGTGTGTATAATTGCGATTGATTATATTTTCGATATCCAGATTGCTTATAGATACATTGTATCCTTCCTCTACCTTTATTTCTATATCATCATGAAAACATTTCATTTGTTTTAAATAATAATGAAACATCTCTTTTTGATGCGTATTTTTGATATCAATATATAGCATTAAATCTTCTAGGTCTAATACATTTTCGCCTAGCAATTTAATACCCAAAACAACTTCTCCAGATCGTAAAGTTTCCTTATAATCATGAACAGTATCTTTATAAAAAAGATTAGAGATTTTGTATAGATTTCTTTCGTAGGCCATAAATTTTACCTCACAAGAAGACAATTTAACTTCTAAAGTTGGTGAAAAAGCAACTTCTTTCATTATAGGGTCCAACGGATTGTAAATATTATGAATCCTTCTGTTTACCTTCATTTGATTTTGCAAGGAAATCTTTAAATTGTTCTCTATTGGCAAAGCATGAACGATTGTTCTGGCAGGCTTAGCACCCGAAGCAACTTCGGGAAACATAATTTCTAATACTCTTTCTACTACTCGTGTTTTTGAATCTTCCAGTTCATGCGCTACCTTTTCTAATTCATACGATAATGCATTCAGCAGCATTGATACTACAGGATCAAACGAGGTTTCCATTTCCTGGTGCACCTCCTGGTTATGTTGGATACGAGGAAGGTGGCCTCTTAGTAAACAAAATTAGGCAAAAACCCTACTCTATTGTTCTGTTTGATGAAATTGAAAAGGCACATCCTTCGGTTTTTGATGTTTTCCTTCAAATTATGGATGAAGGAAAATTGCATGATAGATTGGGAAAAGAAGGTGATTTTTCGAATGCTATTATTCTTTTCACTTCAAATATTGGAGCTGATCATATTGTAAGCACTTTCAATAACGGTGAAATTCCAAGTTCAACTTCTTTAATGGAAATTATGGGTAACTATTTCAGACCTGAGTTCTTAGGCCGGTTAACTGAAATTGTACCTTTTGCACCTATCAGTAAGGAAAATGCTCTTAAGATATTTGAAATCCATCTTAAAAAGGAATTTATGGATTTATTAAAGAATATAAATATTAATGTTGAAATTCCAATTGAAGCTAAAGTTTATCTTGCCCAGAGCGGATTTAATGCCAAATACGGCGCAAGACCAATTAAAAGCATTATAAGAAGTCATTTGAGAAGACCTTTGGCAAAAAAAATAATTTCCGGGGAACTTAAAGATGGTGATGCTGTCTTGATAATTATCGAAAATAATGAAGTTAAATGGATTAAACAAAAAATGCTTTCTGTTGAAAATTAAACTTTAAAATTATAAATAAACAAACCGCTAAGAATTAAATCCCAGCGGTTTTTTTATTTACTTTATTCTAAAACCAAACCTATCTGACCATCGTCGTCCAATTCTGTTTCAACCGCATCATCTTCTGGCAATTCCGGTTTTTCAGGAATTTCTTCAACAGGTTCTTCATATGGAAGCGGGTCTAATAAATTAACCTGTTTTATTTTATCAGTCGTAAGTTGGTTTCCAAGCGCTTTAAAACCTTTTACAGCTATAAAGTCTTCAACATCTATATGCAGATCCTCTTTTTGAACTCCTTTTACTTTTGCAAAAATTAATTGTGCAACAGGGCGATAATCTGTAGACACAATTTCTAACTGCGAATTTGGATGGTCTGTAATAAAACTTTCTTCCTTATTTTCTGTTTCAACTAAGAAACGTTTTAAGAAATAACGCTCTTTTTCACCGTCATAATAAATCGCAGAAATTGGCTTTTTAGGTTTCCATTTTTCCAAAACGATCATATCCTCATCAAAATGAGTCGATAATTCGGGAATAATCACTTTAAGCTTTCCTGTCTGGCTTATTACTAATATCTTATCGTTTGGTTTAAACTCGCCCAATAATTCGCCTCGTCCATCAACATTTAGTCGTTTTACGGTATCATCAAACCAAACTTTTCTAGGCAATAAGGTAGAAATTCCTTTTTCTTTTAATTCAATTTTCTTGATTGGGTACTTTGTAACCAAATTTCCTTTTGATGCACGGCCTTTAATTGCCAAAGCAGCAAAATCAATATCAAATTTCAATTTTTTGATAGTTCCGATCTGGCGCAATAAAATAGTAACTACTTCGGCCTCTCCATTCGGATTATGAGAAAAATAAACTACCTGAGAACCATTGCTTCCATTAGTCAAATCATAAGATTTGTCTCTTGTTACTCCCGAAACATTAAAACGCTTAATATAAGAAGGCCCTGATTTCCCGTCACGGTAAATCATATTATAAATCGTACGCTTATCACTTTTATCAAAAACAGCAACATGTATGATATCTTTTCCAATGAATGTTTTGGCATCTACCTTTGTAATCATCATTTTACCATCGCGTAAAAACACAATTACATCATCAATATCAGAACAATCGGCTACATATTCGTCCTTTTTTAAACTGGTTCCAACAAATCCTTCTTCGCGGTTTACAAAAAGTTTTGTGTTACGCAAAACTACTTTTGTAGCCTCAACATTATCAAAGACACGAAGCTCCGTTTGACGTTCACGACCTTTTCCGTATTTCTCTTTTAATTTGGTAAAGTAAGCAATAGCAAAATCAGTTAAATGCGCTAAGTTATGCTCTACTTCCTTCATTTCGTCTTCTAACTTCGCTATAAAATCATCTGCTTTATCAGAGTCAAAACGAGTAATACGAATCATCGGAATCTGAGTCAATCGCTGTAAATCGTCGTCATTGATTTCTCTGACAAATGATTTTTTGAAAGGCTCAAAGCGGTCATACAAATAGGTATAAAGAGATTCTCTATCAGAATATAATTTAAAATCAATATACATTTCTTCACGAATGAAGATTTTCTCCAAAGTAGAGAAATGCCATTTATTTTTTAACTCTTCTAAATGAATTTCTAATTCCTGACGAAGTAAATCAACTGTTCTGTGTGTTGATATTTTCAACATTTCAGAAACTCCGATAAACAACGGCTTATTATCTTCGATTACGCATCCTAAAGGCGCTACAGAAGTTTCGCAGGCAGTAAAAGCAAATAAAGCATCAATTGTTTTATCGGGAGAAACACCCGGGAAAAGATGAATCAGAATTTCAACATCAGCCGCAGTATTATCTTCAATCTTCTTGATTTTGATTTTACCTTTGTCATTGGCTTTCAAAATACTGTCAATCAAAGTCGAAGTATTCGTAGAAAACGGAATCTGCGTTATTACTAATGTATTTTTATCTAATTGCGAAATCTTAGCGCGCACACGCACACGCCCGCCACGCATTCCGTCATTATAGTTGGAAACGTCTGCAATACCGGCAGTCATGAAATCAGGATAAAGCGTAAAAGGTTTTCCTTTTAATATTTTAATCGAAGCATCGATTAATTCATTGAAATTATGAGGCAAAACTTTCGTCGATAAACCAACCGCAATACCTTCTGCTCCTTGTGCCAAAAGCAATGGAAATTTTACCGGAAGATTGTTTGGTTCTGCACGGCGACCGTCATACGAAACACCCCAATCTGTAATTTTTGGTGAATACAAAACTTCCAAAGCAAATTTAGATAAACGTGCCTCGATGTAACGGGAAGCTGCTGCTCCGTCACCTGTTAGAATATTTCCCCAGTTTCCCTGGCAGTCAATCAATAAATCCTTTTGTCCAATTTGCACCATAGCGTCACCAATACTCGCATCTCCGTGTGGGTGATATTGCATAGTGTGACCTACTACATTGGCAACTTTATTATAACGACCATCATCCAACTCTTTTAAGGAGTGCATAATACGACGCTGAACTGGTTTAAATCCGTCTTCGATAGCAGGAACTGCACGCTCCAGAATTACGTATGAAGCATAATCCAGAAACCAGTCTTTGTACATTCCGGTTACTTTCGTAATAACGTCTTCGCCTTCTTCTTCCTCATTTTCGTAAAAATGCTGTCCCTCAAAATGTTTAGCGTCTACGTCGATAATTTCATCTTCATCGCCATCCAGATTGTTTTCAATCGGGTTGTCATCTGAATTATTCTCGCCGTCGTTTGGAATTATGTTATCGTCTTCTTCGTCTTTCATTTATTTTGATTCCGATATTATTTTATTTTACCTTAATTTTTTCAACTGCTTCTTTATTTTGCTGATTTTTATACTTTTTAATCAAAGTATACGTTAAAACAAAACTTACCATAAATACAATTGCTGCGTACATCAATTTTTTCTTCTCCATCTTTATATTTCTTCAATCGTATCCAATTCTACCTTCAGGTTCTTGATAATAAACTCTTGTCTGTCCGGTGTGTTTTTTCCCATATAGAAAGATAATAACTGCTCAATCGAAGTGTTCTTATCCATCATAATTGGGTCAAGGCGAATGGTTTCTCCAATGAAGTTTTTAAACTCATCAGGCGAAATCTCTCCCAAACCTTTAAATCGGGTAATTTCCGGTTTTGGTTTCAATTTCTCTATAGCATCTCTCCTTTCTTCCTCAGAATAACAATAAATCGTTTCTTTCTTATTACGAACCCTGAAAAGAGGCGTTTGCAAAATGTACAAATGTCCTTCTTTAATTAATTCAGGAAAAAACTGCAAGAAGAAAGTAATCAGTAGTAAACGAATGTGCATTCCGTCGACATCGGCATCTGTTGCGATTACGATGTTGTTATAACGCAATTTTTCCAATCCATCTTCAATATCCAAAGCGGCTTGCAATAAATTAAATTCTTCGTTCTCATACACGATTTTTTTACTCATCCCGTAGGAGTTCAAAGGTTTACCTCGCAAACTAAAAACAGCTTGTGTATTTACGTCACGCGATTTTGTAATAGATCCGGAAGCCGAATCTCCCTCGGTAATAAAAAGTGTACTTTCTAAGTTTCTTGGGTTTTTTGTATCCGGAAGATGCGCACGGCAATCTCTTAATTTTTTATTATGAAGATTGGCTTTTTTTGCACGGTCTGTTGCCAGTTTTCTAATTCCTGATAATTCTTTACGCTCGCGTTCTGCCTGCAGGATCTTACGCAATAAGGCTTCTGCAGTTGGCGGATTTTTATGTAAATAATTGTCAAGTTTGTTTTTAACAAAATCATTTACAAAAGTACGTACAGAAACTGCCGGAGTTCCGTCATCAGAACCCATATCGGTAGAACCTAATTTGGTTTTGGTCTGAGACTCAAAAACCGGTTCCATCACTTTAATACTAATCGCACTTACAATCGATTTACGAACGTCTGATGCTTCGAAATTTTTGTTGTAAAACTCACGAATGGTTTTTACGATTGCTTCACGATAGGCTGCTAAATGCGTACCTCCCTGAGTCGTATTCTGTCCGTTTACAAAAGAGTGATATTCTTCGCTGTATTGCGTTTTACTGTGCGTTAAAGCGATCTCAATATCATGATCTTTCAAGTGAATAATCGGATATTCTAAATCATCTTCGCTAATGGTTTCTTCTAATAAATCACGAAGTCCATTTTCAGAAATGTATTTTTCTCCGTTAAAAATAATCGTTAAACCATTGTTTAGGTAGCAATAGTTTTTAACCATTTTAATTACATATTCCATACGGAATTTGTAGTTTTTGAAGATGGTTTCGTCTGGCGTGAAAGTTACTTTTGTTCCTTTTCGCTTTGTGGTTTCAATCACATCTTCTTCTAAAACTAAATTTCCTCCAGAAAATTCTGCCGCTTTTTGTTTTTCATCACGAACAGATTCTACACGGAAATAGTTGGACAAAGCATTAACCGCTTTTGTTCCCACACCGTTTAAACCAACTGATTTCTGGAAAGCTTTAGAATCATACTTTCCTCCTGTGTTCATTTTCGAAACTACATCGACTACTTTTCCTAACGGAATTCCTCGTCCGTAATCCCGAACAGAAACCGTTTTATCTTTAATGGTTACTTCGATTGTTTTTCCTGAGCCCATAACGAACTCATCAATACAGTTGTCTAAAACCTCTTTTAAAAGAATATAAATACCGTCATCCGGCGAAGATCCGTCTCCTAATTTTCCGATATACATTCCCGGACGCATACGGATATGCTCTTTCCAGTCGAGTGATCGGATATTATCTTCGTTATATTGATTTTGCTCTAGCATAAATGAATTGGATTTTCGGCTAATGTACCATTTCTCGCTAAAAAATAAAAGCGTATTTATTTTTTGTTACGAATAATAACAGCTTTGAATTTTATTTAAATTGATTTTAAAATAATATCAACATTAAAAGCATCAAAAATGAGCTGCAAAACAAAAAAATATACTATTTGATTCCTAAAACTTCTTTGGCCAAAGCAATCATTTCGGGAGTTCCCGTATTTTTATTTTTTTCATCAGAAAGTTTTACAACGCCCTGCCAATGTGTATTATCGGGTTTTGTGTCGGTTAGTTTAATCACCATATTCATTGCAGGAAGCCCAACATCATTGGTGAAATTTGTTCCGATTCCAAAAGACATTTTTATTTTGTCTTTGCAGAAGTCTGTGATTGCTTTTACTTTATCATAATGGAGTGAATCGGAGAAAACTATAGCTTTTGATTTTGGATCAATTCCCATTTTAGTATAATGCGAAATCACTTTCTGGGCAAATTCAATCGATCTCCGCTGTCGTGACGGACACCGTCAAAAAGTTTGGAGTATTTTTTATCAAACTGACTGAAAAATATATCTGTTGTGTAAGTGTCTGTTAGAGCAATTCCAAGATCACCACCATAAACTTTTGTCCAATGTTCCAGACTAATTGAATTAGCCATTTTAAAACCGTATTGCGCTGCATGAAACATAAACCACTCGTGTGCATGTGTTCCCAGAGGGCGTTTATTATTGACCATTGCAAAATGCACATTGCTCGTACCGATAAAACTTTCACCGCCAAAGCTATTTAAAGTTTCGTTTACCAAAACATGCACATCGTAAGAATGGCGGCGTCTTGTCCCGAATTCTAAAATCGAAACTTCAAGTTTGTTGTACTTGTCAATTTTTTCTTTGGTCAGGCTTTTAATTGCTTCATCATTTAAACGGAATAAATGATTTGTTTTATAAAAAAGTTCTGAAATCAAGGCCATTAACGGAACTTCCCATAAAATGGTCCGGTACCAGAAACCTTCAACTGTAACTTCTATGTCTGAGCCGTGCTGTTTGATTTCTACTTCTGATGGATCAAAACTATATCCTTGCAAAAAATCAAGATAGGTGGGATCAAGATAATGGCAGTAATGTGCTAAATAACGTTTTTCTTCTTTAGTCAATCGTAGATCAGCCATTGCATTAACCGATTTTCGGAGCAAATCAGCAAATCCGGGAGGAAAGACATGTTTTCCACGATTGATAAAACCATAACGAACTTTTGCCTTAGGGAAAAGCTTAATTACGGCATGCTGCATTGTGAATTTGTAGAAGTCGTTATCTAAAATCGATTTTAGGAAAGTTGTTTCCATAACCTGTTTTGCTGTTAATTTTACAAAACTTAAAGATACACCAATTCAGCAAAAGAATAAAACGGCCTGACAGTTGTTTTATTTCTGGATGACTTTAAAAGAAACAAGACTGCTCTCGCCTAAATAAAATGTAATAAACTGACCAATATTTTTATCGAATGTCACTTCAAATTCTAAACCGCCTCTTTTTTCTTTTGGATTTTCAACTTTTACCGCCTGGTTTTTTTTATTGACATAAAAAAACTGATCTGTTTTGGAGATATTTTTAATTCTGAATGTAACCTTTTCGCCATTTTTAACTTCAATTAAACCCGATTTTGGTTCGACAATTTCATGATCACCTTCGATTGTATTATTGTAAATTAATGGACTGTTCAGAAAATCATCTTTACTTAATCTTTCTCCCAGAAAAGTACCCGAATCGGGAAAATGTTTGGCAAAAAAATACTTGGGAGCCATATCAAAGTATATAGGTGTAAAATCTTTGGTCAATTTTCCTTTACTCTGATCAAAATATCCTTCTCCCCAGGTGACATCAACCAATCGCCATTTACCGTCAATCAGCACCATGTTCCAGGCATGATTTGATGAAGTCTCTTCTCTCCCAATATCATTTAGTCTGGTTTTAGAATCTCCTCTTACAATCTCGCATTTCAAACCGACTAAAGAAGCGACATGACTATACAAAATAGTAAAACCCTCACAAACAGCTTTTTGAGACTTAAAAACCTTATTTAGTTCTCTTTCATTGAGCTGTTGCAATTTCTTTTGTTTTTCCTGTTCTGTGGAATAGCTGAATCCTTTTGCCCTTGGCGGATTTAGATAAGTGGCTAAATCGTATTTTACATTGAAGGCAATCCAACTGTAAATTGCTCGCGCTTTATCATAGTCTGAAGTAAAATCTTTCTGGATTCTTTCTGCTAATTTTTCTGTTGTGTCAAACTGTTTTGGATATTTTAATACTATCTTATCAACAGCGTTATACTTTTGCGAAAAAGCAGCATGCAAAAAAAAGAGATTCAGAAAAAGACAAATTATTGTGGTATTTTTTATTGTCATTGACTTAGAAACTGGCTTTTATTATATCTTTTAATTCTTTATCTAACTCTGGATTTGAAATTTGATTTTTCTCGACATCAAAATTTGCATTAAAGGCCGGTAAAGAAAAAGTAGCTTTTATCTGCGCGCCGTATCTTGGCAAAGCGTTATTTGCAATTTCTAAAACTGAAGCTCCACCTCTGCCCCCCGGAGAAGTTGCCAAAAGCAGCATTGGTTTCTGACGAAAAACTTCTTTGGTAATTCTTGAACTCCAGTCGAAAATATTTTTGAAGGCTGTAGAATAATTTGAATTATTTTCTGCTAAAGAAACAACCAAAATATCGGCAGTATCTAATTTGCTTAAAAACGATTTTGCTGTTTCATGCTGCCCAATTTCTTTTTCAATATCAACACTGAACAATGGCATTGCATAATCATTTAAATCTAAAACTTCAACGTCGGCATTTTCAAATAAATTTGCTGCATAAGTTGCTAGTTTTTTATTGATAGAATGCTGGCTGTTACTTCCTCCAAAGGCAATTATTTTCATATTGTGGTATTTTAATTTTGTTGACAGCAAAGTTCTTGCCATAGATTTTTTAAGATGCTCAAAATTAAAATTTTAATTCCCTTATAAAAATCTTTTTGATCTGTGGCTAAGTATTATTCTCGATTTCATAAATCTCCTTTTGAATCTCAACTGAGTATTCGTTTGGATAAATTTTACCACCGTAAGATTTTGCATATACTTTGGTAAATTCTGCTCCAAAATACAGAATAATTGCCGAATAATACACCCAGACCAAAATAATTATCACAGATCCCGCAGCGCCGTAAACTGAAGCTACAGTAGAACTTCCAAGGTAAAAACCGATTGCAAATTTACCAATCATAAAAAGCACCGCAGTAACGCCAGATCCTATAAAAGCATCTTTCCATCTTATTTTTCCATCTGGAAGGGTTCTGAAAATTATGGTAAAAAGAAGTGTAATACTAGCCAGAACAATTATAACATTTACGATGTAAAATAAATAAACGGTACTTTCCGGAAAGTATATCTTTAAACGTGCGCTGACTAAATCTAATGTTGTATTAACCAAAAGACTTACCAGCATTAAAAAACCTACAGAAGCAATCATCGAGAAAGACATTAACCGATTCTGAATAAATTTTTTAACTCCTTTATCTGGCTTGGCACGTAATCCCCAAATAAAATTAATTGAACTTTGTATTTCGGCAAAAACTCCCGAGGCTCCTATTAGCAGCATCACGATTCCAAAGACGGTTGCGAACATATTATCACCAGACAATTGCACATTTTTTATAGCTTCCTGAATTTGGATCGCTGCACTATTACCTACCATTCCGTTTATTTGTCCGTATAATTGGCCTGTTACCGCATCTTCTCCAAAAAAGAATCCGCAAATAGTAATGATAATAATCAACAAAGGAGGCAATGCAAATATGGTATAATACGATAATGCAGCACTCAGTTTAATCGCATTGTCATCGTTGAATTCTAAAAAAGTATTCTTTAATAGAAACCATGCTTTGGAAAAGATATTTTTGATTTTCATTCGCCGTCTTTTTTGAAATACGCTCAAATTTACGCATTAAATCAAAATTTTAAATTCTTGCTTTTTAATTGAATTTTACATTTTTGCCATGTGATTATTGAGAAATCTTTTTATACTCGCTATCAAATCCTAGATTTTTTATTTTTAAAATCTTTCGAAATTCCCTTCTCGTTGGCTTAATCAAAAAAGAAATCGAATCTAACATCTTTCCCTTTACCATTGTTACAGAATCAAGCTTTTTCAGGTCTTTTGCTTCATAAAGATTCTTAAATTTAAGCGTATTCTTTTCTACTGACAGAAATTGAATATTCCAAAAAATCGAATCTTTTGTACTTAAAACTAACTGCCCATCAATACGTTTTGCCTTTTGAAAATATGAAAACCTAAAAAGAGTATCAACTAATCTCTGAGACAATTTTATTGAATCACCCTTTAGATCCATATCAAATTTATCATTAGTGTCCTTGGTTACTAATTTCCCTTCAATAATAATATATTCCGATTTTAGAGAATCCATTTTTAACTTATGGAATTTAAAAATTATAAAATTTTCTTTCAAAATTTTATCCTCTTCAATTCTAATAAAAGTTGAATCATCATTCCTATATAATCCTCTGAATTTATTAGGAAAATGATCTAATTCCGAATCATTATTTGGTTGTGGGCTTTCAAAATATAAATCAATGCAGTCGCCACAAGCTGGAGAATCCGCTTTTTTACATGAAATAATTAATGTTATAACGGCTAAAATTAAAATTGCTTTTTGCATAATGCCAAAATCATTCATAATGGCAAAATATCCCTTTATCATAAACCGTCCATAAACTTGCTTTTTGATTTGCGGATTTTAATGCATTATTTGCCCAGGTATTGCAGGTATAAAAAAAGCTGTAACTTCCTTTTGCCTCGTAGAAAGCATCTTTTTTCCCATAACTGTGGCCTTCAATCCATTGCGGATGAATTGGATCACTGAAACTTTCTGAAATATAAGTAACCAGATTTTTATAGTCTTCTTTTGAAATCAAAATGCGTTTGCAGTCTTTACTTTCATGCAATTGCTTAAAAAATGTGGTATGCATAGCCGATGAACTAACACCAAATGCTGCTTTTAAAGCGGTACTTGCTTTTAAATCTGACCATTCTGGTGTGTAAAGATAAAATCCTTTGTCACCCCAGCCAAAGGCAATATAATTCATTAAAGAATCTTTTGATTTTGTCTGACTGAATTGAATTTCGTTTCTCCAGTCTTTGATTTCATTTTTAACGGGCACTACGATATCTGTGTGAACACCATTTGAAAGAATGTATATAGGAATACCATCTTGTTCTTCGACCTGAGTGATATCAGAATTAACAGTAATTTTTGAGATTAGGTAAACTGACAGGACATATAAAACAAGAAAACTGAAAATTCCGAAAATAGTCCAGCCCAGAAATTTGAAAGTTTTTTTTAGCATTTTAATTGGTTTGTTTTTGGATTAGGTATTGGTAGTTTTCTGTAACCAATTTTTGAGCCAAAAATTTTTAACACTTAAAATTATTTCACGCAGATTTTGCAGATCGGGCAAGTTTCTCATTTTTGTCATCCTGAGGAACGAAGGATCACACCAAAAATTCCGCAAAGGAATCGCCAAAACTTTGTAGAGTTACACTTGTGATCCTTCGTTCCTCAGGATGACAAAGTGGGCCTGTCCTTTAATGACAATAGCTTTAAAAACAAAAAACTGCTGAATTTCTCCAGCAGTTTTTTGTTTATTCTCGTTCTTCCTTATTCTATTTTCTAAAAAAACTATACGTTAAAACGGAAATGCATTACATCACCATCTTTTACAACATATTCTTTTCCTTCTACTTTGAATTTTCCTGCTTCTTTTGCTTTTGCTTCAGAACCGTATTGAACGTAATCTTCGTATGAAATAACTTCTGCACGAATAAAACCTTTTTCAAAATCTGTGTGGATTACTCCGGCAGCCTGTGGCGCTGTTGCCCCAATGTTGATTGTCCAGGCACGCACTTCTTTTACACCAGCGGTAAAGTAAGTTTGTTGTTTTAATAATTTGTAAGCTGCACGAATAAGAACTGATGCTCCTGGCTCAGTTAATCCCATATCTTCTAAGAAGACCTGACGCTCTTCGTAGCTTTCTAATTCTGTAATATCAGCTTCTGCTCCTACAGAAAGAATAATAACTTCAGCATCTTCGTCTTTTACTAATTCACGAACCTGATCTACATATTTGTTTCCGTTAACTGCTGAATTTTCGTCAACATTACAAACGTATAAAACTGGTTTTGCTGTAATTAATTGAAAAGATTCCATTAAAACCTCTTCGTCATTATTTTGAGGAGTAATAGTACGAGCTGATTTTGCTTGTAATAATGCCTCTCTAATTCTGTCTAAAAGTGCTTTTTCTGTTTGCGCTTCTTTATTTCCTGTTTTAGCAGCACGATTTACTTTTTCCAAACGTTTTTCTACAGTTTCCAGGTCTTTCAACTGCAATTCAATATCAATTGTTTCTTTGTCACGTATTGGGTTTACGTTTCCGTCAACATGTACAATATTATCATTGTCAAAACAACGCAAAACGTGAATGATAGCATTACACTCTCTAATGTTTCCTAAAAACTGGTTTCCAAGACCTTCACCTTTACTTGCTCCTTTTACCAAACCTGCGATATCTACGATATCAACAGTTGCCATTTGTACGCGTTCTGGCTTTACCAATTCTTCTAATTTATTGATTCTCGGATCGGGAACGTTTACTACACCTATATTAGGTTCGATTGTACAAAACGGAAAGTTGGCACTCTGCGCTTTTGCATTAGATAAACAATTAAATAATGTTGATTTTCCAACATTTGGTAATCCTACAATTCCTGCTTTCATCTGAAGATAATTTGTTTTTTTATTATTTTCAACCGCTCAAGCCCCGTAATCACTGTATTACACATCAAACACTTAGCTTTCGATTAGTCGTATTTATATTACTTTTTAAGATGCCTTCTATTTTGTCAAAATGATACCTTTTGGCATTAAAATTTTGCAAATATATGATTTAATACCTCGTAAGTGTACAAAAAATGTCAATATATGTTTTTTTAGTATTTTTCTTAAAAAAAATAAAACTTTTTGATTCTCTTTTGTTAAAATAATGTTATTTTTATGACAAATTTAACAAACCACACAAATTTTTTAACCAAAACTAGTTAACATGAGAAAAATTGCAATTTTATTTTTATTATTTAATTCCCTCTTTATTTTTGCCCAAAAGCAAATTTCGGGTGTAGTAAAAGACAACTCGGGAAATCCACTTCCTGGGGTAAACATTATTGAAAAGGGAACCAACAATGGAACATCAACCGATATCGATGGTTCCTACAAGATTACTGTAAAAGAAGGTGCTTCATTAATTTATTCCTATTTGGGTTACGTCAGTATAACAAGATTGGCAGACAACTCTGTACTCGATGTTTCCTTATCGGAAGAAGGCGGACAAAATCTTGATGAAGTTGTTGTTACAGGATCCAGAGCCGCTGCCAGAAGTAATACAACCAGCGCTTTACCAATTGACATACTGTCGTCTAAAGATTTAACTTCGACAGGGCAAGCCACATTTGATAAGGCACTGCAATATAAGATCCCGTCCTTTAATACTGTACAAACTCCTGTTAATGACGCCACTTCATTACTGGATCCGTACGAGATTAGAAATATGGGGCCAAGCAGAACTTTGATCCTTATTAATGGTAAACGTAAAAACTTAAGTTCTTTATTATATGTACAAACCTCTCCGGGACGTGGAGAAACGGGCGCAGATATTTCTGCAATTCCAACAGATGCGATCGAGAGAGTTGAGATTCTTCGTGATGGTGCTTCTGCTCAATATGGTTCTGATGCCATTGCTGGGGTTATGAACATTATTTTAAAGAAAAACAATAATGCAGGATCTGTAACATTAAGAAGCGGAATTACTTCTGAAGGAGATGGAGAAATGCTTGGAGTAAGTTTAAACCAAGGAACGACGGTTGGAGAAAAAGGTTTTCTAAACTATACTATCGATTTTTCTAAAGTAAAATTAGCCAACAGAGCCGGAACAGTAGATGGCGGAACAAATAATTTAGGCCCGGATAATGAAC
This sequence comes from Flavobacterium sp. 1355, assembly GCF_017833415.1. GTDB lineage: Bacteria > Bacteroidota > Bacteroidia > Flavobacteriales > Flavobacteriaceae > Flavobacterium. The sequence continues at coordinate 132,808 of NZ_JAFICC010000013.1, forward strand.
CGCTTGCAGGTGGAGAGTATGCCGATTTTGTATATGTTGATCCGGAAAATCCTGATAACTGGGTAAATGGAGCTACACCAGCATCTATCAGAGCTGATAATACTGCCGGAATACAGGTTGTTAATGATTATTTAAAAAGACATCCTGATGCAAGAAACGTTAATGGTTCGCCAGAAACGGCCGCTGCTAAGTTTTTAATTAATGGTGGAAATGAAATTAGTGACAATACAAGCTTATATTATAATGCTGCTTATGTCTACAAAAAGGTAAATTCATTTGCCAACTTCAGAACACCGTATTGGAGACCTTTATCGGGTGATCCTTACCTTAATGATTTCTTCGGAAACGGAAATGATGCCAATCCTTCTTATGATGGATACGGGCCAACTTTTGAAGGTGACTTAACAGACTATAATGGGACTTTAGGTTTTAAAACTGTTAAGAATGGCTGGAATACCGATGGAAGTATAACTGTTGGAGGTAACAAACAAGTTTATACAGTAAATAATTCGGTAAACAGATCTACAGATATTGTTACTACTACCATAGATCCTGACACCGGACTGCCTGTTGAGACTCCTGTGTACAGAGAAAATAGCCCAATTTCGTTTAAACCAGGAGGAACTTCTTTTAATCATATTGTTGGAAACATAGATGTATCTAAAATTCTTTCAGACCAAATAAGCATTGGGTTTGGTACCGAATTCAGATCAGAATACTTCACCGTAATAGAAGGAGATAAAGCTTCTTGGGAAGGAACAGGTGCTGACTCTTTTGCAGGAAACAGACCTGAAAATTCAGGAAAATGGAACAGATATAATGTGGGTGTTTATCTTGACGTAGCTTTTGATATTACAAAAGACTTTTTAATAAACGGAACGGTTCGTCATGAAGAATATAGTGATTTTGGAGGCGCAACGGTCTGGAAAGCGAGTACAAGATATAAATTTCTTGAGGACAAAGTTACCTTGAGAGGATCTCTATCAACGGGTTTTAGAGCGCCTACTTTACACCAAATTTACACTCAAAAATCACAATATTCTTTTGTAGCGGGGCAAGGAATTCAAATTAGTGGGATTATAAATAACGTTTCTCCTCAGGCGCGTCAATTGGGAATTCCACGATTGGATGCTGAGAAATCAACTAATATTACAGTGGGAGTTGGTGCCAAACCATTTCAAAATTTCAATTTTACAATAGATTATTACAATATTAAAGTTGAAGACAGAATTGTTTTGGGAGACAGACAAGATACTCAATTTGGAGATGTAGCCTGGTTTTCTAATTCATTTGATTCAAGAACTTCTGGTTTAGATGTAGTTATAGGTTATAACAATGTCGGAATTGGAGAAGGCAAATTAGGATTTAATGTATCTGGAAATATTACTCTAGAAAATAAAAGAATTTCTCCTGTAACAAATAATTCATTTGGCGAAATCCTTAATTCGCTGACTTTTACTTCAAGACCTGACTCAAAATGGATTCTTGGGATAAACTACGAAATTGGTAAATTCGCATTTTCACTTAACAATACTTATTTTGGAAAAACTACTTTTAACCAGGATGGTTTAGCTACAAATGATCCAAATGCACCAGTTGGTTCTCCTGAATATTTAGCAGCAAACTTAAAAACGGAGTTTATCCCTAAAATTGTTACTGATCTGGGAGTTAACTTTAATGCTACTGAGAAATTAACTATTGCATTAAATGTAAATAACTTATTTAATGTTATGCCTGAATGGAAATTCGTAGCAGAAAATGAAGCCGGAACTGCATTACTTGCAGATCCAAATTTAAAACAACAACAATCAAATTTGCTTACATTTAACCAACGTTATTCAAGAATGACTTATGATGGATTCCATTTTAGTCAGTTAGGAACTATGTTTAATTTATCTTTAAACTATAAATTCTAAGTTTAACTTGTTTGATAAACGAAAATGGGTTGTCTCAGGATAACCCATTTTTTTATAACTTTATATTTTAAAAATCAGTATTATGGCAAATCTATATGATGGAAAAATGGCAGCGATTTACGATGCCATGTATCAGACTTTTGTCAATTATGACGAAGAATATGCTTTTTACAATCATTTAATTAAGGAAAATAATGGCATAACTATCCTTGAGATCGGTAGCGGAACGGGAAATCTCGCAAAGCGATTCGACGAAAACAAGCAAAATTATCAAGGTCTTGACTATAGCGATGATATGATTGCAATTGCCATAGAACGCAACAAAAACTGTTCTTTTAAACAAGGAGACATGCGGGATTTTAAACTGGATGAACCTGTTGATTCCATTTTAATCACCGGAAGATCTACAAGTTATCTAATTAGCAACGATGACATCAATAGAACTTTTGAATCTGTTTATAAAAATCTAACTGACAATGGAGTTCTGATTTTTGATTTTATAGATGCAAACCGGTTTATTCCTTTTACTAAGGAAAATCCGCTGATATTACACGAAGCAGAATATGAAAATGTAAAATATATTAGAGAAAGTCATTGGGATACCAATAACTCTTTGGAAAATTTTATGTTGGAATGGACGGCCAGATATTACAGTTTTATAGATGGTCAAAAAGAAATTATAGAAAATGATTTTTCAACTGTCCGGGTATTTACGCTCAACGAAATTGAACTTTTCCTGTATCTGAACAATTTCAAAATAATAAAAACGATTGATCGAAAAACCTATGCGTACGACACTTATGTGATTGTTGCTAAGAAAATTTCATAAAAAAATCCTGAGTTTATTAACTCAGGATTTTTTATATAGTTTATCAAACCTCAGGTTTATATATACGAAGATGCAAAAAATTACATTTTAAATTCTAAAGCATTAATCAGGCTTTTTTCTTCTTCAGTAGCCGTAAATCCGGAGATATTCCAGTAATTGGTTAATATTTTATTCTGTTTATTAAAAAGTGTTTTGTCTTTAAAAACATCACTATCATTATAAGTGAATTTTTGTTTACTAAAATTTGTTGTTATAAAATTATTGCGAACCTGAATATTTTTTACCTGATCTTTTAAAATAAGATCATAAGCAATTTCTTCGTTTGAACTCAACACATAATAATCTAAACCATCCAGTCTGTAATTTACCTTTACTACCGACCTTGTAATATTTTTAGCACCAACGGCTGTTTTGTCAATACTTTCTGCAATTGTTCCCGGCAAAACGTTGATACTGAATTCAAAAATTAATTTTTTCTCAGGATCATAAATAATTTCAAAATTATCTACTGCTTTCTTAGATTTATTCAGAGGCGTTATAGTCATTACATAATAATCCTTATTTGTTGCATGCCCTCTGATAATAAAATCATATTCCTTTTTTGCTTTTGGATCCAGCAATGGTTCAAAATACTTAAGATTCGTATAATTTTCCATTATATCATTCAGGTTATATCCTTTTAAATCAGAACTAACATCTTTTTCTAATAAACCATAGGAGCGATTTTGTTCGACTAAAAGTGTTGTCGAAACTTTTTTCTGATTGACTGCAAACTGAAAATTTACAAGACCGTCATTATAATAAGAATATTTGTTATCAAGCATAAAAAATTCCCTAACATATACTTTTAAGCGATAAGGCATTGCTAAATTCTTCATTGAATTAGAAACAATTTTCTGAAGTATTTTTTGAGGGACTTCTGTAGAGACAACAATTTCGTCGAGTTTATTGTTTTTATTTTTTAAGTAAACTACAAACTCATTTTCTTTTAAAGCTGCCCAGCGAACGGTTAAATTTTCGTAATTAGTTTCAGAAACCTGAACATTCGAAGCTCCGTTTACAACAAAAGTAACTTTGCCTTCCTGATTGCTTATTAAGATTTGTTTGGTTTTCATGATTACTACCGTTGCATTTTCTATAGGTAGTTGTGTTTCAATATCTTTAACGACGATAGAATATTCTGTGTCCTGAGCAAAAATAGTGGCGCTAAAGAATACAAAAAATAAAAGTATTAATTTCTTCATAGGCTATTTTTTTAATAATTATCACACATTGTTAAAAAAAACAATATCAAATTAAGTGAATTTAATTATTATATACCAACAGAACGAACATTAAAATAAGAAATTGGCTTATAAAAAAAAATCCTAAGCTTTTTGCTTAGGATTTTTCTTATTTTTATTTAAAAACATCTTTATTCATTATGCAAAAATGCCTGGCGCTGAAGCAGAGTTTCCTCATCTTCAACATGATTATCATCAGGTACACAACAATCTACAGGGCAAACTGCCGCGCATTGAGGCTCGTCATGAAAACCTTTACACTCGGTACATTTTCCAGGAACAATATAATATACTTCATCAGAAATTGGAGTTTGTGCGTCATCAGCATCAACTTCAGTTCCGTCAGGTAAAATCACTTTACCGGAAAGACTAGTTCCATCCTTATATCTCCAATCATCCGCTCCTTCATAAATTGCTGTATTTGGGCACTCAGGTTCACAAGCACCACAGTTTATACATTCGTCGGTTATAATTATCGCCATGTTTATCTTAATTTATGCTTTAAGCACCAAGCTTTAAGCTATTTCTAAAATATTATTTTTCAAAAATTAAAGCTTATTGCATAAAGCTTACCGCTTCCCGCCAAAAAAACTTATTTTTGTGCAAAATTACAATCAAAACTCTTCATAAACAAACATTATGACATTAGAAACAAAAAAAAGTGTTTTTGTTGAATTAGGTAAATTTTTAAAACAATTTTCCGAAAACAATACAATCAGAAAATCGGACGTCCTGCATAACGATTTATTTTTTGATGATTTCGAAAAACTGATTTATTTATCACAATCTCATAATGGGTGGTATACTCCTGAACAGGTATATTTTGCTATACAATCCTGGGCAAATGCCTTAACAGAAGAAAACATTACCAAATGGATTTCAAATTATGATTTTACCGAAGTAAAACCAAAAAATGTTGCGCTGATTTTAGCCGGGAATATTCCACTGGTGGGATTTCATGATTTTCTTTCTGTTTTAATTACCGGACACAATGCACTTGTAAAAACGTCATCTAATGATCAGCACTTATTGCCTTTTTTAGCAAAATACATCATTGCAGTCAATCCTGAATTTAATAATAAGATCACCTTCGTGGAAGGAAAACTGGAAAACTTTGATGCTGTGATTGCAACAGGAAGCAATAATACATCACGCTATTTTGAATATTATTTTAAAGACAAACCTTCTATTATTCGAAAAAACAGAAATTCTGCTGCTGTCTTAAACGGAAAAGAATCAAAAGAACAATTAGAAGCTCTTGGCGAGGATATTTTCAGGTATTTTGGCTTAGGATGCCGAAATGTCTCAAAGCTTTTTGTTCCAAAAGGATATTCTTTTGATGTTTTTTTTGAAGGCATTTTCAAATATCAGGACGTTATTCATTATGAAAAATATGCTAATAACTATGATTATAACAAGGCCGTATTTTTAATGAGTAATTTTAAACTTCTCGATAATGGTTTTCTGACTTTAAAAGAAGATACCAGCTATGCCTCTCCTATTTCGAGCGTTTTTTATGAATTTTACGAAAGCCCAGAAGATTTAAAAAATCGTCTTAAAACGGATGCAGAACAAATTCAATGTATTGTAAGTACTGATTTTACAGAAAACAGTATTCCTTTCGGACAAACCCAAAATCCTCAATTGTGGGATTATGCAGATAACGTTGATACTATAACGTTTTTGTTAACAACAAAGTAAAAAAATGTTTAATTATTTCGAATAATTTATCGCTTTTTCAGCTCCTATTGCCGAAATTTGCGTCTTTAAAATTTCGACTATTAACAACAACCATGAAAAAACACAACTACAGCGCAGGACCAAGTATTTTACCACAAGAAGTTTTTGAGAAAGCTTCAAAAGCCATCTTAAATTTTAATGATTCAGGACTTTCTATTCTTGAAATTTCGCACAGAAGTAAAGATTTTGTTGCAGTTATGGATGAAGCACGTTCGCTTGCTTTACAATTATTAGGATTAGAAGGAAAAGGTTATCAGGCTTTATTTTTACAGGGTGGTGCCAGTACAGCATTCTTAATGGCTCCCTATAATTTAATGAAAGAAAACGGAAAAGCAGCTTATTTAGATTCAGGCACGTGGGCAACTGCAGCTATCAAAGAAGCTAAACTTTTTGGAGAAACTGTTGTCGTAGCTTCTTCAAAAGATGATAATTATACACATATCCCAAAAGGATACACCATACCAAGTGACGCAGATTATTTTCACTGCACAAGTAACAATACCATTTTTGGAACTCAAATGAAAGAATTTCCAACAACAAATATTCCTGTTGTTTGTGACATGAGTTCTGATATTTTTTCACGCGTATTAGATTTCTCCAAATTCGATTTAATTTATGCCGGAGCCCAAAAAAACATGGGACCTGCAGGAACTACACTAGTTGTAGTAAAAGAAGAAATTTTGGAGAAAAGCGGAAGAACTATCCCAAGCATGTTAGATTATGCAAAACATATTAAGGCAGAGAGTATGTACAATACGCCTTCTGTTTTTGCAGTATATGTTTCTCTTTTGACATTGCAATGGATTAAAGAAAAAGGCGGAGTTGCTGCTGTTGAAAAATTAAACAACGCAAAAGCAGATTTACTTTATGCTGAAATCGACAGAAATCCTTTGTTTAAAGGAGCTGCAGCGGTTGAAGATCGTTCTAATATGAATGTTACTTTCTTATTGACAAATCCGGACCATACAGCAACTTTTGATGCTTTATGGAAAGAAGCAGGAATTTCAGGATTGCCTGGGCATCGCTCAGTTGGTGGTTACAGAGCTTCTATTTACAATGCTATGCCGATCGAAAGCGTTCAGGTTTTAGTTGATGTAATGAAAGCACTGGAATCTAAAGTTTAGTTTTTCAAGTCACAGTATCAGTTTTCGGTTCACATGAAATCTGTAATGAATACGGGATTTTTAGCCCCGATAGAAGTGGAAATCCTTTTTTATTTTTTCTTTAAAAATAAAAAAGATTGTAGCGGATAGCGGGATTAGCTCCTAAACAAAAGAAAAAATATCACATATGTTAATTAATGAATCCTATGATTTAAGGATTAACCAAATAAACAAATAAACCAAAATGAAAGTATTAGCGAATGACGGAATTTCAAAAAGTGGAATTCTAGCTTTAGAAAAAGGCGGATTTGAAGTTATAACAACAAAAGTAGCTCAGGAACAAGTAGCTAACTTTATCAATGAAAACAATGTAAGTGTAATTTTAGTACGCAGTGCTACTAAAGTTCGTAAAGATATCATCGATGCATGCCCTGGAATCAAAATTATTGGCCGTGGCGGTGTTGGTATGGACAACATTGATGTTGATTACGCAAAAAGCAAAGGAATTCATGTAATCAATACTCCTGCTTCATCATCAGAATCTGTTGCCGAATTGGTATTTGGACATTTGTTTTCCGGTGTTCGTTTTTTACATGATTCTAACAGAAATATGCCTCTTGAAGGAGATTCTAACTTTGAAGGTTTGAAAAAAGCTTATGCTAATGGAACTGAGTTAAGAGGAAAAACTCTTGGAATCGTTGGTATTGGCCGTATCGGTCAGGCTACTGCTAAAATGGCACTTGGCTTAGGAATGAAAGTTATTGCTGCTGATAGTTTTATTCCGCAAGTAGATGTAAAAGTTGAATTCTTCGACGGACAATCAATCACAACTACAATCGTTTCTCAATCTTTGGAATCTTTATTTAAAGAAGCAGATTTCATCACTCTTCACGTTCCTGCTCAGGATGGTTACATCATCGGCGAGAAAGAATTTGAAATCATGAAAGATGGTGTTGGAATCGTTAACTGTGCACGTGGTGGTGTAATTGATGAAGTAGCTTTAGTAAAAGCTTTAGATTCAGGAAAAGTTGCTTTTGCAGGATTAGACGTTTTTGAAAGCGAACCAAAACCGGAAATGGCAATTTTAATGCACACTAAAATCTCACTGACTCCTCACATTGGAGCTGCAACAGGAGAAGCACAAGACAGAATCGGAACTGAACTGGCATCACAAATTATTACTTTGTTAAGCTAAGTAAGAAAATAATATCTATCTTTAAAGGGATTTATTACAAATTTGTAGTAAATCCCTTTCTTTTTTTATTTAGATTTGTTGTTTAATTTAAACTTTAAAAACCATGTTTGAACAATTAACACAATTAGTACAACAGTACGGAAACTCGGCTGTTGTAAATAATGATGCCGTTCCGAACGAGCATAATGAAGGCGTAATAAATGAAGCAAACAATTCAATCTTTTCAGGATTACAAAAAATTGCTTCAGAAGGTGGTGCAGAACAATTAGCAGGTTTATTTAACGGAAGTACTCCAATAGACAATTCTAATCCTGTCGTACAACAAATTACGCAACAGTTAAAAGGAAATCTTGGTGAAAAATTTGGATTAAGCAGTGAAGCTTCCTCCGGAGTTGCTTCCGGCATGATACCTCAGATATTAAATTCTTTAGTAAATAAAGCAAAAGACCCAAACGACAGCAGTTTTCAGATTTCTGATATCATTTCAGCAATTTCGGGAAACAGCGGGCAGGCGTCTGGCATTATGGATACCATTTCAAAATACGGAATGCAGTTTGGTCTCGATCAAAATAATGACGGAAAAGTAGATGTTGCTGATGTTTTGGTAGTTACAAAAAGCAAAGGCGGAATTTCTGGCTTTATCGGCAAAATTTTCGGAAGAAAATAGTTTTTTTTAGGTTCTAAGGCACTAAGGTTCAAAGGCACAAAGGTTTTTCTCTGTTCCTTCGAACCTTTGTCCCTTTGAACCTTCCTCAAAAAATGTTAAAAATAAAACTCCTGACTTATTTATTTTGTAAATTTATAAGATGAGAAATAGTGTTTTTATATTAATCCTTTTGTTTGTTATTATTGCCTGTTCTACGACTTCTAAAAATATTGCAGAAGCAAATCAGCCTGCAAAAAATGTAGCTTTAAACGATACGGTCAGAATTGCCAATGATTCTTTGGAATATGAGGTTATAATTATTGATAATGGTTTTAGCACCTGGCTCATGTCCAGAGCCTATCCACGCAATTATCATTCGCTTTCTTATCTGGAAAACAAAAACAATCAATATATAACAGAATGGAATAGCCGTGTTTTACAGCCTAACCGCTATGACCCAAATCTATACGAAATGAGCATTAACTACAATCCTACAATTAAATACGGATATGAAGTAAATTATCTTATCTACAATTACATGATTTATTTTCAAAATACTTACAAACAAAAACTTTGGGGATATGTCCCTTCTCGATAATGTTGTTATATTTGTAATCATTATAAATAAAAATGAATAAATTAAAGCAACGTTGGGGGATTACCTCAAATTTCCAATTCATTATCATATTTGTTGTATTTGCCATTACAGGATCGGCATCTGCATGGCTGTCTAAACCCTTTTGTGAGTGGCTAGGAATTACCAAAGAGGATTTTGGAGGATGGTTTACCCTAATCAGACTAATCATTATATTCCCTATTTACCAGGTTTTACTGGTTGCAATAGGAACTATTTTTGGGCAATATCGTTTCTTTTGGGCTTTCGAAAAAAGAATGCTCAAAAGTATGGGACTGGGATTTCTGTTTAAAGATTAAATTTTTCTCGTCGGATTTTGAATGAAATAAGTATAAATCCACGTAAGTGTAAATGACGGAACAATATCTGTAAACGGAATAATTTCTTCAAGAAAAGTCAGAACACCTGCTACTTTCCCTACCCTTCCTTTGTACATTCTGCCCATAATAAGAGCTGCAATAGGTGCCCAGATCACATCTGAAAATTCACCCAAAAATGGAATCGAGAATGAAATCATTCCAATACCATCAAAAAGCAAACCCAAAAGGAGCTTTTGAATCATGTCATCTTTTGTAATTACATCTTCTTTCATATAAATAAATTTAGCACTATTTTTTCAAAATAGCAACACATTACAAATCAGTAGTTTCACATTTTTATTAATTACTGATAAACAAATCAAATATTGTTCCTAAAATTCTGTTACAAGACATTACGATTTTGGGAGAATCTTTGTTTCTTTGTAAAAACAGTTTCATAAATGATACACGCAAAAAATATACATAAATTCTACGATCAGCTTGAAGTTCTAAAAGGAGTGAATCTGCATATCAAAAAAGGAGAAATTGTTTCAATCGTTGGCGCTTCGGGAGCAGGAAAAACAACACTTTTACAAATTCTGGGAACATTAGACAAACCAGAAAGAAACCCCGAATCCTCTCTAACCATCAATGGTGAAAATGTATTAAAACTACAGGATTTAGAAACAGACAACTCAAAACAGGAAAAAATATTTAAGATTATAACCTTGACACTTTTAGCCTATTGTATTCTACTTGCTGTATTTATATTGTTCTTCAGACACACAATTGAGAATGATATTATAGGTCAGGTTACTATAGCGGTTATTCTTTTACCGTTAATTTCAGCTATCGCATATTATACATCGTATTTCAAAAAGAAAAGCAAAAAAGACAAAATCTTATCCAATTTCAGGAACTTAAATCTCGGATTCATTTTTCAGTTTCATCAATTGCTTCCCGAATTTACAGCTTTAGAAAATGTCTGCATTCCTGCATTTATGGCCAACAAACCAAAAGCCGAAACAGAAAAAGAAGCAAAAAGACTTTTACAATATTTAGGATTATCACACAGGATTAACCATAAACCAAACGAACTTTCGGGCGGAGAACAACAGCGTGTGGCCGTAGCCAGAGCGTTAATCAACAAACCAGATGTAATTTTTGCCGATGAACCGTCAGGAAACCTTGACACACAATCTGCCGAAAATCTACATCAGTTATTTTTTCAGCTTCGTGACGAATTTGGGCAAACATTTGTAATCGTAACCCACAACGAGGAATTAGCCAACATGGCCGACAGAAAATTAATAATGGTAGATGGTATAATTAGTAATTAGGAGCTATTTCCTGCTATCCGCTTGTATCTTTTTGTTTTTAAAGAAAAAACAAAAAGGATACCGCTTCTATCAGGGCTAGGGCTTTACATATTTTAAGAACTCTCATTTTTACCATGACCCAAAAAGAACTCAAAGAATTTCTTGACGAAAAAGTCATCCAATATAATAATCAGGATTTTATAGAAAGTGATCCGGTACAGATTCCGCATTTATTTTCTCAAAAAGAAGATATCGAAATTGCCGGGTTTCTCAGCGCAACCATTGCCTGGGGAAATCGTAAAATGATTATTAAAAATTCCCACACCATGATGGAACTGATGGGAAATACACCCTTCGATTTTGTCATGTCCCATTCTGAGGAAGATTTGGCACGTCTGGAAAACTTTGTGCACCGTACTTTCAACGGAAAAGATTTTGGAGGTTTTATAAAAGGCTTACAGCACGTTTACAAAAACCATAACGGCCTTGAAGCCCTATTTGCAAAAAATCAGGAAAAAGACAGTTTACAGAAAAGCATTCATGAATTCAAAAAAATATTTTTTGAGATCGATCATCTGCCACGAACTCAAAAACATATTTCAGATCCTTTAAACAATTCTGCCGCCAAAAGAATCAATATGTATTTGCGATGGATGGTGCGTCAGGATGCAAAAGGAGTAGATTTAGGAATCTGGAAAACAATTTCACCCGCAGCACTATCTTGCCCGCTAGACGTACATTCCGGCAACGTAGCGCGCAAACTTGGTATTTTAACCCGAAAGCAAAATGACGCAAAAGCGCTGAACGAATTAGACAAAAAACTTCGTGAAATGGATGCCCAAGATCCTGTAAAATATGATTTTGCACTTTTTGGACTTGGCGTTTTTGAAGGATTTTAAAAACTTAAATTACTTTGGTAATTATCAATTTGTCTTTTTCTTCTTGCACGATTATCATCTCACCCTCGCTAAAACCAAGCTTTTCAAGCCATTTTCCTTCAAGTCTTATTTCAGGAATAGTTGTGTTGCCATAAACCCTGGCTTGGTATTTCTTATGAATTTTAAGTTTTCTTGGATTCGCCATTGTAATACAATTATATGACAAATATAAAACTATAAATGAATTTGTCAACTTTTTGTATGACAAATTTATTAGCAGATAGTATGACATTTGTCTTTGTGACGAGAGATAAACTAAAAAAAGATATTGGTCTGCGAATCATTAAACTCAGAGAGCAGAAAGGTTGGAGCCAGTCCGATCTGGCAAGAGCTTGTAATAAAGATCGTCAGGCAATTGAAAAACTTGAAAACGGAAAAGTAAATCCAACACTTTATACTTTACTTGAAATTGCAAGTGCATTAGAAATTTCCTTATCTAAGCTGGTTGATTTATCTTGACAACCTGAAATTCAAACCATTAAGATTTACAAAATTTTATTAATTTTCAAGTAAGAAAGTTCGATTTTGCACTTTTTGGACTTGGCATTTTAAGGCTTTTAATATTTAAACACAATGTATGTCAGGCTGAGCGTCCCGAGACTTCGGGAGAAGCTTACGTTGCAATTGGAGCGCCCTTCGACTCCGCTCAGGGTGACAGATCGTTACCAAAAATAGAAATCTAACAAAAAAACCGCTAATTTAACGTACATTTGCAAAAAATTTAATGCAAATGAGCACTTTCGAAAAATTCAATCTTCCAAAATCATTACAAAAAGCAATCGACGAATTAGGATTTGTAACCCCAACTCCAATTCAGGAAAAATCCTTTTCTGTGATTATGTCAGGACGTGATATGATGGGAATTGCGCAAACCGGTACCGGTAAAACATTTGCCTATTTATTGCCTCTTTTAAAATTATACAAATTTACAAATACCAATACTCCTAAAATTGTAATTCTTGTGCCAACCCGCGAATTAGTAGTTCAGGTTGTAGAAGAAGTTGAAAAACTAACCAAATACATGTCTGTGAAAACACTGGGTATATTTGGTGGAGTAAACATCAATACACAGAAAAAAGCAATTTACGAAGGAATTGATATCCTGGTAGGAACTCCCGGAAGAACAATGGATTTGGCTCTTGACGCAGTAGTTCGTTTTGATGAAACTCAAAAATTAGTTATTGATGAGTTTGATGAAATGCTGAATCTTGGTTTCCGCTCACAACTGACGGCACTTTTGGCAATGATGAAAACCAAACGTCAGAATATCTTATTCTCAGCAACAATGACGGATGAGGTTGATGATATCCTGAACGATTATTTTGATTTTCCGGAAGAAGTTACCCTTGCGGCTTCGGGAACACCGCTTGAAAAAATTACGCAGATCACCTATAATGTTCCAAACTTTAATACTAAAGTCAATTTACTGAAACATTTATTGCAGACAAACGAAAGCATGGAACGTGTTTTGGTTTTTGTAAACAATAAAAAGATTTCAGATATGCTGCACACACGTATTGAGGAAGATTTTGAAGGTCAGTTTGGGGTAATTCACTCCAATAAATCTCAAAATTACCGTTTGAGTACTATGGCAGAATTTCAGGAAGGAAATTTACGCGGACTGATTACGACAGATATTATGGCGAGAGGTTTGGATATTTCGGATATTTCGCATGTCATTAACTTCGAACTTCCGGAATTACCCGAATTGTACATGCACAGAATTGGACGTACCGGTCGTGCAGATGCAACAGGTACTGCAATTAGTTTTGTAACACCACGTGAGGAAGAATTTAAAATTCAGGCCGAAATCTTAATGAACACGGAACTTGCTATTACTGATTTCCCGGAAGGAGTTGAAATCTCCGAAAAACTAATCGAACCAGAAAAAGACCGTCAGCCTGTAAAATTTTTAATGAAAAAGGTGAAACTGGATGGCGATGGTGCTTTTCACGAAAAATCAAAAAAGAACAAAAAAATCAATCTTGGAGGACCTTCAAAAACCAAAAAGAAAACCCACGGTTCTGTCAACAGAAATATGCTTAAAACCAGAGATAAAAAGAAAAAAGATTCTAATAAGTAGATTTTTTTTTAGATGCTAAGACTCTAAGTTCCTAAGGTACTAAGTCTTGAGATACTATAAAAAAGCCCAAAGGCACAATCAAAGTATGATTGTAACTTTGGGCTTTTATCTTAGAGCCTTAGCAGCTTAGTATCTTAGAACCTTAGAGTCTTAGAACCTTAGAAAAAAACCTAAATTTTCGTAAAAAGCAATCCTACAGGAGAACACAACTCGATTTTCTTACCGGTGTCCTTAAGCTTTCCTGTTATTTTATCCCTTTTAAAAATAATTATATTATTAGTATATTGGTGTCCTGCCAAAAGATAATTTCCTGACGGGTCTATGGCAAAATCCCTTGGACCTTTTCCTTGGGTACTCACCTGTTCTACCAATTCTAAACCGCCTGTTTTAGCAATTTTATAAACCGAAATCATATTGACGTCTCCACGGTCAGAAACATATAAAAACTTTCCGTCAGGCGAAATTTTTATGGCTGCAGAACTGTTTGCTCCTTTAAAATCTTTCGGAATAATATTAGTTTCTTTCAAAAGTTTCAATTTTCCAGTCTTGTCATACGAAAATGTTGTCAGAGTTCCGTCGAGTTCCTGAAGCAGGTAAACAAATTTTCCATCTTTACTAAATGTCAGGTGTCTTGGTCCGCTCCCTTTTTTTACATCAACAGTACTTTTCAAAGTCAGCATTTCGTGTTTGGCACTTGCATTATACTTGTAAATAAAAACTTTATCCTGTCCCAAATCATTTGACAAAACAAACTTTTTATCCGGAGAAAAAACAACCATATGTACGTGTGCTTTTTCCTGACGCGCTTCGTTTGGCCCCTTACCTTCATGCTGAATTAACTGCTGTGCTTCGGTAATGCTTCCGTCTGCATTTTTCTTAAATACAGCAATACTTCCACCAGAATAATTGGCAACAATTACGTTTTTATCATCGTTGATCAAATGACAAGGGTCAGCTCCCAAAGAGTTATTTTTATTCAAAAAAGTAAGTTTTCCTTTTGCAGAATTATAACCAAAAGCACTTACCGTACTTTGAGTTCCGTTTTCATTTACGGCATAGATAAATTTATTATCTGCAGATACCGACAAGTAACTCGGGCTCAAAACATTCTCATTTTCAGTAGAATTTTTTAAGGTAAAAGAGCCTGAAACTGCATCAAATTCATAAACATAAATTCCGTTGCTCTGGCACGTATTCGTATACGTCCCAACCAACAAATTAAACTTGCTCTGCGCTTGTGAAGTCGTAAAAGCCAAAGCTGAGAACAAAACTATACGTATTTTTTTCATATTTACTATTTATTTGAATATGCTAAAATAGGCAATAATCTTATGTGATTACAGCTTTTTTGTTACAAATGGATTTTGAAAAGTTACATTTTTTAAACCTCTCCATGATTTATAAACAACATCCATTACATAAATCTCTTCTGTTTGAATGTTCTGATTAAACTCATTATGCAAACATCAACTTAAATAATTTATATGGTTCAAATAAAAAAACAAATTTGTATTTTTGACCAGTATCTTCACGAAAAATCAAACTAGTGAAGTAAATCGAGGCCAGAATGCATTTTAAACATCCCGAAATTCTATATTTTCTGTTTTTATTGATTGTTCCTGTTTTGGTTCACTTATTTCAATTAAGACGTTTCAAAACTTCTTATTTTACCAATGTTCGTTTCTTAAAAGAACTTTCCATACAAACCCGAAAGAGTTCTAAAATAAAAAAACGCTTATTATTAGCGACACGTTTGTTATTGCTAACTTTCGCTGTTTTGGCTTTTGCCCAGCCGTTTTTTGAAGCAAAAGACAGTAAAAATGCCGCAAACGAAATGTATGTTATTCTGGACAATTCATTTAGTATGCAGGCCAAAGGAAAAAAAGGTGAATTATTAAAACGAGCTGTTCAGGAATTATTAGAAAATACACCCGAAACCGCACAGTTTTCATTATTGACCAATACCGAAAACTTCTGGAACACAGATATTAAATCTTCTAAAAGTGCCCTGCAGAACCTGCAATACAGTGCAACTCCTTTTGAGCTTTCTTCTATTATTGCAAAAATAAAAGCGCATAAATCTGCTCATAAAAAAGATATAGTAATTATTACCGATGCTATTGGCCTGCCTGAAACAGATATTAAAAACATTGATGCTGAAGATAAACCATACTTTATAATTCCCGAAGCTGAACAAAAAAACAACATTGCCATTGACAGCGTTTATATTAACCAGACTCTGGAAAATTTTTATGAAATTGGTGTAGATTTAGCTGCTTATGGTGAAGATTTCAAACCGGTTTCTATGGCACTTTACAATCAGAATAAATTGATTGCCAAAACCATAATTAATTTTGATACAAAGAAAAAGAAAATCAATTTTACCATTCCAAAAGAAGCTTTTCATGGCTATGTAACTATTGATGACAATGGTTTAAGTTATGACAACAGACTTTATTTCAGTATTTCAAAAACAAAAAAGACCAATATAATTAGCATTGGTGAACCTGAAAAAAGTAATTTTTTATCCCGAATTTACACCTCAGGAGAATTCAATTATAATAATTATACCCTTAGCGGTTTAGATTATAACAGTTTAGAGAAACAGAATACTATTATTCTGAATGAATTGGAAGAAGTTCCACAGGCATTGCAAACAACTTTGAAAGCGTTTGTATCAAAAGGCGGAAATTTGGTTATTATTCCTTCTGAAAAAAGTTCGGTTACAAACCTGAATTCTTTTTTAGGCAATTTTGGCAAAATTCAATTTAAAAACCTGCAGAGTGCCAGCAAACAAATTACCAAAATAAACTTTGACCATCCTTTATTTTCTGGTGTATTCGAGAATAAAATCACCAATTTTCAATATCCAAAAACAGCCAGATCATTTGATGTTTCCAGTCCTTATCCTGCAGTTTTGTCTTATGAAGACCAAACTCCATTTGTAAGCGGAATTCAAAACCCAGCTTCTTCAGTTACGGTTTTTACAGCTCCGGTCAATTCATCAAACTCTAATTTTCAGCAATCTCCATTGATTGTTCCTCTTTTTTATAAAATTGGTCAGAACAATCAGAAAACCGGTGTAAATGCTTTGACAATTGGCGACAACAATCCGTATTTTGTTGATGTCTTACTGACAAAAGATGCAATTCTGGAAGTAAAAGGAAACGACGATTTTTTTATACCTATTCAACAAATATTAAACAATAAAGTCAAATTAACATTTAATGATTTTCCCGAAACAGCAGGAAATTATAGCGTTTTTGACAAAAAGAACTGGGTAGAAAACCTGAGTTTTAATTACAAAAGAAGTGAAAGTGATTTAAGTCAGGTAAATACAAACCTGGTTTCGGATTTTAAAACGGCCGACAGCATTTCGACTATTTTTAACACCTTACAAACAGAACGAACTGACAGCCAGATTTGGAAATGGTTTGTTATCTTTGCACTGTTATTTTTAGCTCTAGAAATGGCTATTATAAAGTTTGTAAAGTAAAATCCGGGATCTCATAATATTTTACTTTTTGCAAAATCATTTTACGGTTTCAATACAAAATAAATTTATCTACATATGAAATTAATCATCAAAAGCGCCAAAATTATCGACTCAAAAAGTTCGTTTCATAATCAAACCGTAGATCTTTTAATTGCAGATGGTTTAATAGAAAAAATAGGAGTTTCACTTCCAAACGATGATGCTACAGTAGTAAGATTCGACGATCTTCATGTCTCACAAGGCTGGTTTGACAGCAGTGTCTCTTTTGGCGAGCCAGGTTACGAAGATCGGGAAACTATTGCAAACGGATTAAATGTTGCGGCAAAAAGCGGTTTTACTGCGATTGGCCTGCAGCCAAATTCCTTCCCGGTTATCGACAATCAGTCTCAGGTAAATTTTGTAAAAAATAAAGCAAATGGTTTTGCAACAGAAATCTTTCCAATCGGTGCCCTGACAAAAGCGAGCGAAGGAAAAGATATGGCAGAACTTTTTGATATGAAAAAAGCCGGAGCGATTGCTTTTGGGGATTATAATAAAAGCATCGATAATGCTAATATTCTTAAAATCGCCTTGCAGTACGTTCAGGATTTTGATGGATTGGTAATTGCTTATTCTCAGGACCCAAATATTAAAGGAAACGGTGTAGCAAACGAGGGAATTGTTTCCACACGATTAGGGCTAAAAGGAATTCCGAATCTGGCAGAAGAACTGCAAATTTCAAGAAATTTATTTTTACTGGAATATACAGGCGGTAAACTTCATATCCCGACTATTTCGACAGCAAAATCGGTTCAGTTGATTAGAGAAGCCAAAGCAAAAGATCTAAATGTAACCTGCAGTGTTGCTGTACATCATTTAGTCTTAACAGATGAAAAATTAGATGGTTTTGATACACGTTTCAAAGTAACACCGCCATTACGTACCGAAGTAGACAGACAGGCTTTATTAAACGGAATTGCTGACGGAACTATCGACATGATCACGTCAGACCACAACCCGATTGATATCGAATTCAAAAAAATGGAATTTGATACTGCCAAAAATGGTACTATTGGCTTAGAAACTGCTTTTGGTGCTTTGTTGACGGTTTTACCTGTAGAAACCATAGTTGCAAAACTAACCTCTGGAAGGGCTGTTTTTGGTCTTGAAAACAATACAATTGAAGAAGGCGCAAAAGCAAACCTTACGTTTTTTACTCCGGAAGGAAAATCAACTTTCATGAAAGAAAATATTCTTTCTAAATCTAAAAATTCTGCTTTTTTAGGAACTGAAATCAAAGGTTCTGTTTATGGAATTTTAAATCAAAATCAACTTGTTACAAAATAATAAAATGAATAATACAATCGAAGAAGGAAAGTCAATCGCAATTACCAGTTATATTCTAATCGTTGGTGTATTGATTGCAATGTCTATGAATTCTGAAAACAAAAATAGTTTTGCTTCTTTTCATATTCGTCAGGCTTTAGGCTTATCGCTGACTTTTATTTCTTTTGGAGCACTGACCAGCAATTTTGACAGTTTTTTTATAACATTCCCGATGTGGATCTGCGTTTCTATTTTATGGACGTATGCTATTTTTACTGCCATTCAGGGGCAAATGAGACCAATTCCGTTAGTTGGTAATCTTTTTCAAAAATGGTTTAAATCCATCGGATAAAATTTAAATTCCAATTTTTTAAGCTCCAAATTCCAATAACTTTGTCAAAATTTTTAAACTTTGACAAAATTCGACTTCAAAGAAAACTTATAACTTATAACTCAAAACGTATAACTCTCCGATGAATCTATCTTTAGAATATAAAATACAGGAACCAAAATTTATTTTAGAAAAAAATCCTGTTTTACTTTTATTACACGGCTACGGAAGCAACGAGGCTGATTTATTTTCGTTTGCAACTGAACTTCCGGATAATTATTATATCATTTCTGCACGAGCGCCTTATGATTTGCAATATGGAGCTTATGCCTGGTATGCCATCAATTTTGACGCTGACCAAAACAAATTTTCAGATAACGAACAAGCCAAAACTTCACGTGATCTAATTGCCAAATTTATCGATGAATTGGCTGCAAATTATCCTGTTGATGCCAATAATATTACTTTGGTTGGCTTTAGTCAGGGTTCTATTTTGAGTTATTCTGTTGCTCTTTCTTATCCTGAAAAAGTGCAGAGAGTTGTGGCAATGAGTGGTTATTTTAATAATGAAATTATTAAAGAGGGATTTGAGAAAAATGACTTTAAAAACCTAAAAATATTTGCTTCTCACGGAACTGTAGATCAGGTTATTCCTGTCGAATGGGCAAGAAAAACTCCTGCTGTATTAGAGAAATTAAATATTCCTGTTACTTATAAAGAATATCCTGTTGGTCATGGTGTAGCGCCGCAAAATTTCTTTGATTTTAAGAATTGGCTGGCTGGATAATTCTACAAACGATACTTAAAAGAATATCAAAATTATGAAGTTATTTTTATCAATATTTTTAATGTTACAATTATCAATATGTTTTTCTCAAACCTATTATGGTCAAATTGTTAACAAAGAAAATGATTCTACAAATGTTCAAATTTTAATTAAAGGTAATATGATCTTTAAAAATAACAAAATATTATCTATTCAAGAGAAAATTACAGTTATTGACAAAGGTGTATCTAAAGATTATTATCCTGCTGATCTAAAATCTTTTAAAATTAATATGGGCAAGGAAATTAAAACATACGATAATGTAGACAATACCATTTTTGCCGAAAGATTTTACTCAAATAAATTAAAACTTTATTACAAATTAGTAAGAGAAGAAACAAAACAAAGTCCATATTTTACCATATACAGAGTATTTTTAATCAAAAAACCAAATCAAGAAGGAATCACAAAATTAATTCCAAATGGTTTTAGTAGACTAATTACTAAAAGTGAAATGATTTCAAAAATTACTGATTGTGAAATTTTACTAAACAAAATAAAAAACGATGAAATCAAAATAACTAACGAAAAAAAGTTGGTTGAATTTATGGTAGATTATGAAAAAAACTGCTTTAATTAAAAATAAATAACAATGGAAATTTACTTTTAATTTCGTTTCAATCGTACATACGTTTTTAAAAAATATTTATCAAAATAAAAAATGAATATCACAAAACTTGATAATCCGGCATTAATTTTAATTGACATTCAAAAAGGTTTTACTGAAACCGAATATTGGGGCGGAGACCGAAATAATGTTAATGCAGAGCAAAAAGCCGGAGAGCTTCTGGAAATCTGGAGGAATAAAAAACTACCTCTTTTTCATATTCAGCATTGTTCTTCAAATCCAAATTCAATTCTAAATGAAACGAATCCGGGAAATGAATTTCAGGATGTTGTAAAACCGATTGAAGGGGAAATTATTATCAAAAAAAATGTAAACAGCTCTTTTATCGGAACGAACTTAAAAGAGTTATTAGATAATGCAAAAATTAAAAATGTTGTTATTGTAGGTTTAACTACAGATCACTGCGTCTCTACAACTACAAGAATGGCAGGAAACTTTGGATATAATACGTATTTGGTTTCTGATGCTACTGCAACCTTTAATAAAAAAGGCTTAAATGGAGAAAACTTTTCGGCAGAAATAATTCATCAGACTGCTTTGGCAAGTTTAAATGAAGAGTTTGCAAAAGTGGTTACAAGTGATTTTATAAAAGAAATAGTTTAGTTTCTAATAAAAACAAAAAAATGAGATGTAAATGGTGATTACCAGATTACATCTCATTTTTATTTTCCAGATTGTCAACAGTGACAAATTATCTTTTTAAGGATTAAACTATTGTCCTGTATAAATTATCTTCCCTCCTTTTTTTAGCACATAACCTTTCCATGGAATTAGTTCTAAATCAGCTTTTACCCAGGAATCACCTTCTGATTTTCTTTCTAAAATAATCGATTCTTTTTGAGTGTCAAGAAAAAGCTCGGCTTTGTTTCCTTCAAAAACTACGTAAGCGGCTGTTGTGTATGCTTTTCCGTTTTCTTCTGCGTGTGATAGTTTTGTACCTTCAAAAATTCGGATGCATTTGTTTTTAATTACAGACCAGCTATAACCTGCAGAGCCTTTGCAGCCGTGACTGTCAACATCTCCGCCGACCATTACTTTTTCTGTTTTTGTTTCTTTTGCTGTTTTGGTTTCCTGAGCATTCTTTGTACTGCAAGAAACAGCAAGACCAATTATAATCGAGAATAAAAATACCTTTTTCATTTTTCCTATTTTTTTATTTCTTTCAAAAATAGGAAAAATCTTTCTTATTTTTGGTATAACAAGGATTGATTTACTTCAAAAGTAATACTTTCGTCATCATTGACAAAGTATTTCAACAAGACTTCTCCCCATAATTCGCCATTACTGTAATCTGCAATAATCCATCTGTGGTTGAGAATTTTTACTTTGTTAATGATAAATTTTTTATCCTCAATTTTGTCCTGTCCAGTGTAAGGATTTCCGTTTGGATTAGAGTTTAAATCCAGCAATTTTTCTGTTACAACCGGTATCAGTTTTTCATATTGAATAATTTTTCCTCCGGTAGCACTATTGTCAAAATAATTCTGTGCATTTTCATTATGCTCTAAAGAAAAATAATCAGATTCTGCCAGTTTTGCCGAAACTAAATTAATACTGTCTCTTAATTTTTTGGTTGTTTTCTCATATCTTTCTTCTCCAAATTTTACCTCACGGCTGTAAAACATATATGTAAAAACATTCATTAATATCGCCAGGATAAAAAGGTAGAGCATTAAGGACTTTTTCATTTTTGTAGTATAATTAAATTGTAATTTCTAAATTATCGTAAGCCAGAAAAACATTTTCAGGAAGCTGTTTCTGAACTTCTTCGTGAAAACCTAAAACATGACTTATGTGGGTTAAATATGCTTTTTCCGGTTTTACCAAATTGATAAAATCTAAAGCTTCCTGTAAGTTAAAATGGGTATCATGCGGCTCAACACGCAATGCATTTACAACCAAAACTTTTAGGTTTTTAAGTTTATTTGTCTCGGTTTCATTTATTGTTTTTACATCTGTGAGATAAGCAAAATCATCAATTCTGTATCCAAAAACCTGCAGATCTCCGTGCATAACATTTACGGGAATGGCTGTTTTGTCACCAATGGCAAAAGGTTCATTGTTTTTTACTTCGATTGTTTTTACACTTGGAGCGCCGGGATATTTATTTACAGTTTCAAAAACATAGTCAAAACGACGTTTGAGATTATCTATAACACGTGTATGTGCATAAACAGGAATTTCACCCTGTCTAAAATTAAACGGTCTGATATCATCTAATCCGGCTGTATGATCTGCATGTTCATGTGTGAATAAAATGGCATCCAGTTTTCTGCATCCGCATGACAGCATTTGCTGCCTGAAATCAGGCCCGCAATCAATGACATATGAGTGTTCGTCCCAGGTAATCCAAATGGATACGCGGAGTCTTTTGTCCTTAGGGTCAGTGCTTTTGCAAACAGGATGATCGATCCCTATAATCGGGATGCCTTGGGAAGTGCCTGTGCCTAAAAAATAGATCTTCAATTGGAGTTAATTTTTTTACAAAAATAGGATTATTTCTCTTTCATTAGAAGCCTAATTTGCTAACTTTGTAACAAATCTATTTAAAATAAAATGGGTACAGAAATAAAACTCAAAGGTGACAAGGTCATCGAACAGATTCCTTCTATAAAAGACAAAGCGTTACGCATTAATTTAAACGAGAATATTTACGGAACATTTGCTGAAATTGGTGCTGGGCAGGAAACAGTTAGGCATTTTTTCAGATCCGGAGGTTCATCGGGAACAATTGCAAAAGCTATGTCTGCCTATGACAAAGATTTTAGTGATGCTGTTTACGGAATTGAGGGTGACGGAAGATATGTGACTGAAAACCGTCTCAAAAAAATGCTGACCTTTGAAGGGGAATTGATTGAAGAACGTCTGAGCCGTGAAAAACACCCTAACAAGCTTTTTTTTAGTTACGCCAATACTGTAGCCACAATAGATTTTGCAAAACAATTTAAAGGTCACGGCTGGGTTGGTATCCGCTACCAGATTGAACCAGACGAAGCTTATAACGAAATTATTCTTCACATTCGTTTTAAGGAAACTGACGCCAGACTACAACAGGAAACACTCGGAATTTTAGGTGTAAACTTAATTTACGGTGCTTTTTACAAATACAACGATCCAAAACGATTACTTCGCTATTTATACGACCACTTAGACAAAGACCAGCTCGAAATTGATACTATCAACTTCTCAGGTCCGCGTTTTGCAGATGTTGATAACCGACTGATGAGTTTACAATTGGTTAAAAACGGAATGACGGATGCGGTAATGTTTAATCCTGAGGGAAAAAATATTCTTCCGGCTGCGATTTTATACAAAAAGAATCTTTTGGCTTTGAGAGGAAGTTTTCGTCCGGTTACGAAAGTAAATATGGATATGTATGAGAAATCATTAAAAATGTTTCTCGAAGAAAATAAGGTTGAAAAAGACAATACTTTGGTCGTTTTTGAAATTACGCTTTCAAACTTACGTTCGGATGGTGAAATTGATGAACGTGACTTTATGGACAGAGCCGAATTGCTTTGTTCACTTGGTCAGACGGTTATGATTTCTAATTTTCAGGAGTATTATAAGGTGGTTGAGTATTTTGCTAATTATACCAAAGCAAGAATGGGACTGGCAATGGGTGTGAATAACCTTGTTGACATTTTTGATGAGAAATATTACCGTCATTTAAGTGGTGGAATTCTGGAAGCGTTTGGAAAATTATTCTACCGCGACATGAAAGTTTTCTTATATCCGATGTTAGATGAAAACGGTGTCCTGATGAATTCAAGCAACTTAAAAGTACATCCGAGAATGAAAGAATTATACAAATTCTTTAAGTTTAATGGAAAAGTGGTTGATGTGGCTGATTATGATCCGAATAACCTGGAAGTTTTCTCTCGCGAAATCCTAAAAATGATCAATCAGGGCAAACCAGGCTGGGAACCAATGCTTCCGCCGGGTATTGCAGAAATTATAAAGGAACATCATCTTTTTGGTTATCACCCGGAAAAGGTATTAAATCAAACGAATTAAAAAAAGTCCCGAAAAGGGACTTTTTTTTGTTTCAGGTTTCAGGTTTCAAGTTTCACGTTTCAGGTTCCAGGTTTCACGTTTGTCAGGCTGAGCGAAGTCGAAGCCCTTTTAACTTTGAAGCCCTTCGACTTCGCTCAGGGTGACTTCAGTATAATGAAATCTCTACAACGTGATTTGAAACCTGAAACTTGAAACCTGAAACAAACATTTATTTCAAAATCTGAGATGCGTGTTCTTTGGTTTTTACTTTTTCTATAACTTCTTCAATAATTCCTTTTTCGTCAATTACGAATGTTGTTCTGTGGATTCCGTCGTATTCTCTTCCCATAAATTTTTTGGGTCCCCAAACACCAAATGCATTGATGACTGATTTGTCTTCATCCGCCAGTAAAGGAAATGGAAATTCGTATTTGTCTTTGAATTTACCCTGCGCTTTCTGACTGTCGGCGCTTACTCCCAAAAGTTCATAATTATTGGCTTTAAAACGCTCAAAATTATCTCTTAGATCACATGCTTCTGCGGTACATCCTGGTGTACTTGCTTTTGGATAAAAGAAAACGACTAATTTCTTTCCTGCGTAATCTGCCAGTTTGTGTGTTTTCCCGTCCTGATCTGTTCCTGAGAAGTTTGGTGCTTTGTCGCCTGTCTTTAATGTTGTCATTCTTTTTATTTTAGATTTTAGATTGTAGATTTTAGATTGTGGATTTTAATCTCGTAACTTATAACTACTTAAACTTCTAACTTTTTATGCCCCAGATTGAAGTGGAAACCCCGGAATTGTGGTGGTCTATATTTTTTGCACTAAAAAAGCGACCAACGGAAGCTCTTTTTTGTGCTTAAAAATGTAACTAACACAATGAGGAGTTGAAACGAAAAGCTGGATTAGGCACATCATTAAAATTATACTATTTTTACGGGATTAAAATTACGGAAATGAATAAAGAAGCTCGCGTACAATTTGTTATAAATACGTTAAAAGAACTCTATCCTACTATACCTGTCCCTCTTGACCATAAAGATCCTTATACGCTATTAATCGCTGTTTTACTATCCGCACAATGTACAGATGTTCGTGTAAACCAGATTACACCGTTATTGTTTGCAAAAGCTGATAATCCGTATGATATGGTTAAAATGTCGGTGGAAGAAATTAAGGAAATTATTCGTCCGTGTGGTTTGTCACCAATGAAATCTAAAGGTATTCATGGTTTGTCTGAGATATTGATCGAGAAACATAATGGTCTGGTTCCGCAAAGTTTTGAGGCGCTTGAAGAATTACCTGCTGTTGGTCACAAAACTGCAAGCGTGGTAATGTCACAGGCTTTTGGTGTTCCTGCTTTTCCGGTTGACACACACATTCATAGATTAATGTACAGATGGAATCTTTCGAACGGGAAAAATGTGGTTCAAACTGAAAAAGATGCTAAAAGATTATTTCCAAGAGATTTATGGAATGATTTACATCTTCAGATTATTTGGTACGGACGTGAATATTCTCCTGCAAGGGGCTGGAGCTTAGAAAAAGATATTATCACAAGAACTATTGGCAAGAAATCTATTATTGAAGAAATGAGCAAATTTTAGATTTCTTAGCCAGTAGAAGTTTCTTTTTAATTAATTTTAAATAATTGGGAAAGTATTTAGATATATTTTTTTCTTGACCTTTTAGGAGCAATTAATTGCTATTAATCATTCCGTTGTTAGAAATTCCATAATATATCTCTCTATCGCTATTAACCATCTTCAAAACTTGGTAAAACATCAAAATCAATTTTACTAATCGTTATACAAGTCTATACTGTGAAACTTTCTTTTCATAAATAGAAATTTAATTTAAAAATCTTCCATATTTTAAAACAGTGTAGGCTTTTAAAGCTCCTCTTCTTCAACAAAACCCTATAAATTTCTTTAAATTCTTATATCTCATTTTTGTGGTTGATTAGTACCTCGTTATTGGGTAGATAAAGAAATACCATACAAGGGAGGTTAGTCAAGCATCTTTACAATAAATGCTAACGAATCTCAAAAAGTAGCTTTTTGGCACTCTTTTTTCAAAAATATTTTTCTGGATGGCTAAATAAGTGTCCTAAAATGAGACACTGGTCTGGGAAGTTTCAAAAATTAGAAAATTTTAGCTTAAAACATTGATGATATCGGTTGAAACAGGTACAGAATTTATAGTATGGGAGGTAATCTAACACTGACAATCTCGATATTTAGTATTGAAATAGAAGACACAGGGAAGGAGAATGTTCTGAATACTATTTTTCTATTCTATTGAGTTTTCTAGTATATACAGGCTAACTTGAATTCTATTTAACAGTTTCATACACTTTAAAAATACTAAAAAAGAAAAAGCCACGATTAATGAATGGTTTTAATTTCAATTAATTATATGTTTTTTATAGAAGAACGTAAATGTATTTTCAACGAATCTTTTTTCTTCCTCTTATTGTAATATTTATCGATTTCTTCCTTAGAAAAATAGCAATAAACCATATAACTATCAAAATCTTTATCAGTATACGCAGATGTAACATTAACAATATCATATGCCATAAAAAATACTTTCGATTCTGCTCGATAATTTCGTGTATTATTAATTTCGCCGCTTAAAAAGTAAACAACAAATGGTAGATAATGTTTTCTTTTCTTTTCTTTTAATATACCGTATATTTCTTTTTGTTTATTTATATAAGTTTCAACTTCATATTGCTTATATCCTATAAAAACAAGAATTACTGTAATAATAGTTATTAACGATTTCTTTAATATCATTCTTTTTTTCATATACTATTGTTTTGCCCAAGATTTTCCATTCCATTTATATGTTCCCGCAGATAAATTGGTGAAATCAGATATTAGATTAGACAATCCAGTAGCTTTCTTTTTTGAATCTTCTTCATTTTGAGCTGTT
Organism: Flavobacterium sp. 1355; assembly: GCF_017833415.1. Taxonomy (GTDB): domain Bacteria; phylum Bacteroidota; class Bacteroidia; order Flavobacteriales; family Flavobacteriaceae; genus Flavobacterium. The sequence goes on from NZ_JAFICC010000013.1 coordinate 160,313, forward strand.
TTACCAAAATCAAAGTTTAAGTGTGTAACTTTATTTTCATCATTTTTAAAATAATAATCAGCACCTACAAAGCCAGCGTCCAACATTTCACCTGCAGTAGGGAATTCAGGACTATTGTACCACATCAATTTATCAATCAAGGCATCAGCTTCATCTTCCGAATAACCTGCCTCAATTAGCGATACCATTAATATATTTTTCGCTCTTCCTGTACACCAAAGACCTCCTTGGTCCCTACCATTTCCTGCTTCGTTTGCTATAAAGCTAGCTATAATTTCTTCAACATCTTTTGGTAACTTAACTCTCATACGAATTACCACATCGCCACTTTTTGCATAATCCATAATAGTTTTTCGTTCATTAATATATCTAGAAAGACCATATTCATTATAATAAGAATCAGGAGACTCTTCTCTTGTCGCTGAACCACTCAAATTTCCATATGCTGTATTATGGTATCCTGTAGGTCTTGCCCCTAATGCTGTATGCCCATTAATATAATATGTAGCATGGTTGTACCATGTTCTTCGTGGTCCAATGTAGTAAATATAGACATCTTTACCATCTGGGTCTACAAACAAATTTGGATTATTTAAAACATAGTTATACGGAGATACTGGTACATAATTATCAGCATTCGGGTCAATATTCATCCATCGACCAATTGCAGGGTCATAATTTCTTGCTCCATAGTCATACAAATTCAATTGATTTCCGCCAATACTCTCGTCCTGCAGTTCTTTCCCATTGTACTTATACTTTTGACCCGTACTATTTCCTTTTCCTAAGACTGTTACTCCATTATAACCTGAATGTTTTAACCCAAAAGGATAATAATTACTTTCTTCTATAATTTCAGAACTGTAAACCGTACCATCGTTGTTCGAATCACCATAGCTAAGACGAATATTCCCTAAATGATCTTTGTATTGGTATATATAATTAAAAATCCCTGCATTATGAGCCACATATCCCTCTGGCTGAGGAAAATATTGCAATACATTATTTTCATATTGGTAACCATTTGAATAATCTGTCGTTATTGTTCCTACCACTTTTCTCTGTTTTACACCGGTGGCATCATACACATAATTAATACTGCCACTTGTCAAAGTTATTTGGTTTGGAAGATTCAGATAATTATATGTCATAGCTGTTATACCTTTGTTGGCATCAGTTTTCATATTACCATTTGCATCATATGTATATTCTGTAATCGTATTACTTCCGTTTTTAAAACCTTCATTGTTTGCTGTATTATCTTCAACTTTTTGTAACCTATTTCCGGAATCGTAACTATATGTCAGGTTGTCAATTGTTCCAAAAGTAGCACTTCCGGGAATAGTATTCCCATTTCTGAATAATGTTTTTATATTACCGTTTTTATCATACGTTGGATTTTCATTATAGAATCCAAGATTATCTTCGGCAGAAGTGATTCGATTTAAAGCATCATAGCCATAATTATAATTTCTTATAGAACTGTCAGTATTTGCTGTTCTCCAAAATGTTTGGCTAATGTTACCATTATATAAGGGTGTACCTACTGATGGGAGATCATAATTAATCTTAAAAGCAAACAAATCTGTACCTATCACATTTACATCGTTTATTGTTTTTAGCCATCCTCTTATGTTATAACTGTAATCTACATTTTGTAAACGATTTTGACTTGTTTTTCCTCCTACTGATTTGTTTACCAATTGTCCCAGATCATCATAACAATTGAATACAATAACTTCTTCAGGCTGTGAGTTTATTTTTTGTTTTTGTGTTAAGAATCTTCCCATATGATCATAAACAAATTGGTCTATAACAGTTGTTGTAACCATTGCCTTTGTATGAGTACTTGTTGTCTCTGTTACCTGTCCCGTAAAATCAAGCTTACTTTTTAGTGCATTTGTAATTTCGAGATAGTCATTATAATTGTAACTATAAATTGGTCTGCCTTTAGTATCGTAATAAATTATATTGGTAATCCATTTAGTTGTTCCTAAAACTCTCACCTTACTTCCTGTTGGCAATCCTTTTACACTGTTTACTGGCACAATGCCATAAGAAATAACAGCTGATGGTAATGGTCCTACTAGATCAAAACTATAATTGTCATAATAATTAATAATATTCAAATTAAAATTATTGTTAGGAAAAGCAGTATTGCTATAATATGCGGTCATATCACCAATAATTGTAGCACCTTGCAGTTGTTCTGACGTAACTGCTATACTACCATTCGCCAAATCCTGTACTGCTTTACGATTTAAGGCACTCGTATATTCCCCTGTATAAACAGGCCTGTTTAAAGCATCGTATTTGGTTAAAAGCCATTTATTAACTGATCTAAGGTTACTGTCCTGAATTAAAATTGGCCTATCTAACTTATCATAGATGATATATTCCCATTCTTTACCAGGAAGTTTTTTCTCTACTAAGCGGTTACGGTAATCATATTTATAACGGTAGCATAATAAGTTGAGTGTCGTGTCATCAAAAGCTCCATTTGCTAAAGGTGGTAATACATAACATAGGTTTCCATATTCATCATATACATAATAGGTATCATGAGGATCCTGGTTATTATAAGTTCTTTTTAAAACTAGATTTCCGTCTTTATCTTTAAATTCTTCAGTTGTTTTATCTAAACCTGATACCCAATTTTCATCTTTTGTGATTGTTTTATAGAGCTGCCCAACGCCATAAGCAGTTGTTTGTGTTATAGATGTCTCATAAAGACCTAAATCAGGCAGACGATCAGCACTCACAGCAATAAATAGTTTTACTTCTCCTGAAGTATTGGTTCGATAATTTAACTTAATTTCATGGCCTAAAGTTGATTGTGTTTTCCAATTATTTCCAGGGGAAGCTTGTTTAAGTATACGATTTAATGGAGAAACTTCAAAGGATTTTTCACTAAAAGGATTTAAAGTATTTTCATATTTGGGCGTATTGTAATAACTTAATGTATTTGCGACGGCATTGGTTTGTATTAAACCATCAGTACTCGATATTGCGTAAGGCAGATAATCCTGAGATTGTCTGCCATAATTATCATATCCTATGTGTGTTATAATATCGCTGAATTCAAATCCTTTGATTATTCCGGAGATACTCGCTTGATTACCATCAATCTTTTGTAACAAAGGATTATAGAAATACTGACTTACTCCAAGATCAGTTGAGTAATATAAATAACTTCTGAAATAGGCATCTGTAGTTGTGCTACCCCATTTGAAGTCAGTTCCATTTAATACTTTATTACCAGCCATATCATAAACACCACTTACACCCGAATAACCTCCTGCATAAGTTGCCGGATGGATCATACCCACCATTAGATACCATGTATCTAAAGCTGGCAAATTACCATACCAAAAATAAGGATTGGAATTAGCGCTGCCATCAAGATTTACCACATTTTGTGTACCGTGATAAGTGATTCCATTTTGTCCTCCTGTCCGTTTTACCCAAACAGCATATTGATACGCTTGGGTTTTATCAACCGGAATTAAAGATGTATTCCATCCACCATCTGCGTCACTTGCTGCATCATTGATACATCTCCATAATCTGTCAATTTTACCAAACGGATTCTGTCCATTTATTCTAATATTTTCTGTCAATCCTCCATTTTGTGTAAAAAAGGAGATCACACTGTTTCCTAAAACCCAGTTATTATTCCAATCTAATAAATTTGTATTTACTTTATTAGGACCTTTATTGATACCAATAGTCTGCTTTGGGCGACCTAAGCCATCAAAATAAGTTATATTTTTTTGTATGTCCGTTTTAGGCAACAAATTATAGTCACTGCTCTGCACTGCCTTTTGTGGAGTTTCAGAATAAACAAAATTTTCATCACTAAACTGCTGTGCTCCGACACTTATAGTACTTAATATGAATAGAAATAATATATATAGATGTTTTTTCATTTTATGATTTTAAATGTTTTTTTACTCTGGTTTAATAACAAATTGATAAATAAATTTTTGATTATCAATTATTTGCTGTTGACCAGTAAGTCAAACCTCCTCCCGGATATAAAGAATAAGCTAAAATCATTTGAGAGCCTGTAGCTCCCCCATAACTTCCAGATGCGGGAACAGTTGAACCACTAGTAACCATAACATAATTATTGGATATAAAATTTTGTCCATATTGCGTAAAAGCAGCTCCTGCACCTATAGTAGTTCCGTTTATATTAACATAGCCACTTCCTGAGCCCGATGATGCTGAAGCAGACTGAACTACAGTGTAAACATAAAGTGTGTGAATTAAAGTATTTACTATGATACCGTTTAGTCCCGCTCCTCCATTGGCAGGATATACACCAGAAGTTTTATAAAATCCTAACATCGCCGAGCTCGTCGTCATTGTAACAGGAGAAGACAAAACACCATCACCAGTTGTATTATAAGCGAGAATCTGAATAGAATAGGCTGTTGCAGCTGCTAATCCTGATAAAGATCCAGTAGTATTGCTAACATTAGCCGTAAATACTCCGTTTTTATATATTTTATATCCGATTGCCCCGGCAACCGCAGACCAGGAAAAATTTAGAGATGAAATTCCTGAACTAACAAAGTTAAGCCCTGTTGGGACCGCAGGCAAAGTTAACATTGATACTGTAGGTGAAAAGTCACTATTGCTATTCTCAGTGTACGCTCTTACCTGAACATTATAAGATGTTGAAGCTGTCAGCCCGGTCAAAGAGCCTGTATTAGTTGGTGCGGAAACAGAGCTAATATAAACATTATCCTTATAAATTTTATATCCTGTAGCTCCTGTGACAGCTGTCCAATAAAAGCCTACCGAAGTAGATGTAGCATTATTAAATACCAATCCTAGTGGCGCTGTAGGAGCTGTAGCCATTGAAACAAGAGAAGAAAATGCACCTTCTCCTGAAGCATTAGCCGCCTTTACCTGTATACCATATGTTGTTGCAGCAGTCAGCCCTGATAAAGAGCCTATGGTTATTGGTGCTGCAACACTGTTAACATAACTTCCATTTTTATAAATTCTATATTCCGTAGCTCCTGAAACAGAAGACCATATAAGACTTAATGACGAAGTATTATAATTTGTTAAGCCAAGAGAGGTTGGTGCTGCTACTATTGTTGACATTAACTTAGGAGAAGATAAGTCGCCATTGCCAGATGCATTGTAGGCAAGAATCTGAATATTATAACTGGTTCCGATCGTCAAGCCTGATAAATTTCCCGTAGTTGTTGTCACTGAAGTATTATATACTCCATCCTTGTATATTTTATATCCAACAGCTCCTGAAACTGGTGTCCATGAGAAGTTTAATGATGAAACAGTAGCACTAGTCAAAGTTAATCCTTTAGGTGCTGATGGTGCTGTACTCATAGAAACAGTTGCTGAGTAAGCTCCATCACCTGAAGCATTTGTAGCTACTATTTGAATACTATAGTTTGTTGAGGCCAATAATCCCGATATAACCCCTGAAGATTCGGGACTGGTTACAGAACTCACATATACACCATCTCTATATATTTTATAACTCGTAGCCCCTGTTACAGCTGTCCACGAAAAATTTAATGAGGTCGAGGTAGCACTTGTAAAGACAAGTCCTGTAGGAGCTGACGGCAATGTGGTCATAGTAACAGCACCAGATAACGGGCCATCTCCTGAAGCATTTGTAGCCAGTATCTGAACACTGTAAAATGTTGAAGCTGTTAATCCTGATAAAGACCCTACAGTTGTTGATGCATTGACACTGCTCACATAAGTTCCGTCTTTGTAAATTTTATAGCCCGTAGCTCCTGCAACAGTTGTCCATGTGAAGCTTATTGAGGTCGAGGTAGAGCTTGTAAAGACAAGTCCTGTAGGAGCTGACGGCAATGTACTCATATAAACGGAGCTAGATAAAGAGCCATCTCCCGAAGCATTTGTAGCCAATATCTGAACACCGTAAGATGTTGAAGCTGTTAGTCCTGATAAAGATCCTATAGTTGCTGGAGCAGCAACACTGCTAACATAAGTTCCATCTTTATAAACTTTATAACTGGTAGCACCTGAAACCGCTGTCCATGAAAAATTTATTGACGAAGCCGTGGCACTATTAAAGACTAATCCTAAAGGTGTTGATGGTAATGTAGTCATAGAAACAGAAGCTGATAAACTACTATCATCTATACCATTAGTAGCTAAAACCTGAATAGAATAAACTGTTGAAGCAGTCAGTCCTGATACTGAACCTGTAGTTACAGGAGCATTAACTGTACTTGAATAAATACCATTTTTATAAATCTTATATGCCGTAGATCCCGTAACAGCTGTCCATGAAAAGTTTACTGACGAAGCTGTAGCACCTATAAATGTTAATCCTGTTGGTGCCGGAATAATTAATATACAGGTACCATTTGCATTAACAAAATTTTGTCCATGTGCTGTTACCTCTGTATTTGCTTGATTATCTGCATCTGCTTGCGAGATTGTTGAAGCATATATTCCAGCTGGAACAGTATAGGTATAAGTCGATCCTTTATAACCCACAGCACAGGATTGTTTTGTAAAAGTGGTACTCTTAAAAGCATTTTTATAAATCATTTGTACGCCCGATCCTATTGTACAATCCGTTTGTTGTCCTATAAAATTATAACAATACCTCTGCAGGACATTTAAATCCTTGTCTTTTATGAATTGTAATCTATTTAAATTATCATAACTATAGGTTGTTTTATTTCCTTTAGGATCAGTTATTGTACTTACTCCAATCAGTGGTAAATAAGTATAAGTAGTAACCAAAGCCAATGGAAGAGCAGCTCTTAGATTATCTAAAGCTGTTAATAATTGTGCTTCCGTACCAGTATTAGAGGCTGTTTGGACAGCAGTGATTAAACTGGGCGTAATATTACTATATTGCGAATTTTCAATTTTAGCAATAGGATATTGTCCATTATATCCCCATATATAAGAATTGTAATCAGATTCTTTCGAAACCTCTGTCAGGTTAAAAAAACTGTCATAGGAATTATAACTAATCTTTTGTTCTAGTGGACTGGAGCCTTTTGCATTTTTGTATTTACTCAAGGTAAAGATGTTTGGAATTGCCGGATTGTTTGAACCACTTCTAAAGAAATATTCGAACTCTTCGTTTGAAACTACAATATTATTTTTCTTTGTTTGTTTTGATAGTACCGGTGAAAGAACATTTTTATCTGCCATCAAAAGAGCTGTATTATTTAAAGAGTTACTAGGAAAATCTTTAGGATACATGCTTAAAGTTTCAATAAGGTCATTTTTACTATTGTTTGACTTGCTGTATGTCATTTGATTATAAGCATTATAAGTATAATCTGTTCTTATCGTTACAGATTCCGAACCGTAATATGTTTTCTCTGTACTTACAAGAAGTGGCGAGTAAGAACCTCTTATCGGATAGACACCAACTGTGTAATTGGCATAAACCCCATACATATTGCCGGATGTGTAATACTTTTTCTCACGGAGTATGCATTTCATTCCACTGAAACAATTTAGCTTAACAAATCCATAACCATTCGATATTTCTTTCAGTAAATTATTATCTTTATCATAAATTTCCTGCTTACTGAGTAATCCATTATCTTTATCATTTTGAATAATAGGCATACGAAGCTCTGCATAAAATCCCTGTACCGTACTGCCTATCTCAGGATTATTGACGAAATATTCTCTAATTCTACCATTTTGTTCAACAGCGTTTGCATTATCAAAATTAATATTCGATTCATCGACACTATCATAACCGACAAATCGTCCCTGCCCATTACCAGAAGGAGCTGTAAAGTTTCTGGAGTTTAAAATTAATTTATATCCTATAGATTGATTAACCTGTATATTGATCCATCCATAATTTGGTATCCAAACTTTATTAAAATAGTTCATTCCTCCCATCAATTTTCCGCCTTGATAAGAATAGCTTTTTTTTGTAGCCTTTGTATAGTACTGCGAATAATTGATAATTTCCTTTACCCTGATTCCAGCGCCAACACTCTCTGTTTCCAAAATTGGTTTATAATCATTATAGGAAATATTAAAAGTTGCCTGACTTGAATTTGTCGTACTAGAACCATTGTTTCCACAACCTCCACTTACCATAAAATATGCAATACCTTCAGATAAATTATAGGTAATGTTTGATGAAAATTCATCAGCATTTACATTAACTGTTTTCCCTATTTTACCACCTTCATTATCCACATAAGTATTATAAAGTTGTGGATTTGACGGATTTTCGTCAAGAAAATCTAAGTCAACAGCAAGAACATATTTTAGACCGTAAGAATTTAAATGTGCATTATAAGAAACATTGTTTTTTATATAGTCCATTAATTCCTTTTTAAAATGAATGACTTTAAAAAAACAACTTGAGTAAGCCTCAGGATATGTCGGATAACATCCTATTGTACTAAGCATTCCTGAAACTTTAAAGATTGTATTTCCCCCTTCTATCAAAACAACCTGATCCAAATTTAATGACGTATTTTGTACGGTTGATAATCTAAAACTTTTTGGAATTCCCTGGTTTACACTTGGGACTTTAATATTTGAAAATGAGTTTAATTCATAATCAAAAGTGGTAAAACCGCCCGTAGGATATGTTATTTTGTTTAAAACAGCCGCTTTTGCATATTGAAGTACACTACTATTAACATTATCTTTATAAGCATAATATTGTATCTGTTCTCTGGCAATATTAAATTTATAAATATCAATAAAATTCGAATTATTGGTCAATACACCATTGTAATTTCCCCAATAGTCCTTTGCATATGAAGTTTTTTTCGGTAATGCTTCAGTATTATAGTCAAAAACATAAGGATTCTGCCCTGCTTCTTTAACAGACAATAATCTTAATCGGTGTGTGAGCTCCTGAGGCGTTTTAATCGTTGAAATAGAACTAGTTAAAAAGGAATCAGAATTGGTTCCCGATGTGTGACCAATAAAATAATCATAACTAAAATCAAATTTTTTAATTATACTTCCGCCTGCTGTTTTACGCAATTCAATATTATCTAATTTTTTTGATCCGACTAAATCAATTCTGTCCGAATAATTAAATAATAATACACCATTAGTAAATGTTATTTTATTTAGATAAGAATAAGCCTGACTAGTATAAGAATAACTGGTAAATGTGTCACTCATTTCATTTGGAAATGGTGTAGATCCCATTTGTGCATCATAAAAAACCTTAGATTGTGAAACACTTGGGTAATTTTTAATTGGATTTGTAGTCGTATAATCTAAATATACAGTATCTCCTTTATTTGTAACTATTTGTGTAAGCTGATATGCTCGAGATGAAACAGTACCAGCTATATCCGGAGCTATTGTTGAAGCCCCCTGAGGCCAAGCTTCTTGTTGTGAGGTGTTTTGATCAATTATTGTTTGTTCTTTTAAAGTAAAAGTAAAAACATGCCCATCCGGAACTAAAATAGCAAAGTTGGTAGGAGCATCTACACCATTATAATTAAAAGCGGTGATTCTAACTTTATTATCAGTAAGACTTTCAAATTTATTGTTTTTCCAATCTAGAATAAATTTTCCTGAATATCCGGGAACAGTAAAACTAAAAATATCAGGCTGAAAATCTTTTTGACCAACAACTAAAGTATTAACATAGTTATTATCTCCAAAAAGATATGCAGTTGGTGTTTCTCCTGTACCTGGAGGCGTACCACTAAGACCAAGCAAAAAAATATCACAATTACTTACAACAGAGCTACCTGAAGCAGGACATGAACCATTACATTGCACATCAATAATATTAGCAAAATTTGGCATGGTACGATTCCTTGTTAGTGATGCAAAATCATCAAATCCTTCTACTTGCTGTATGATACTCCAGCTTGCGTTTAATGTCCAGCCCAAACCTGTAGATCCTGCTTCCTCCTCGACTTTGAATCCATTAGAATGATAATTTAGTTTAATGGGAATAGTAAGTCCTTTGGGTTCAAGATTATAAATAGGTATTGAAATTTCAGGGACGCCCGTATACTTACTAACTGGTGTTTCAGTAAATTTTAAAAATTCAAAACTTTTAGGGCTTGTAGGCACTAATGTTGGCAATTTATTCGATTCATTTATCTGGCCTAAACATAATAGTGGGAAGAAAAAAAAGAAAAAGAGTTGCTTCATATTTTTATTTTTTATTAGCAAAAATTATTGTTAAATAATCAGCATTTAGTATTAACCTCGGTATAATTAACAGAGAATCAAAAGACAAAAGACAAATCATAAATTTTATCATTTTATTAAAAAATAATTAATTTTATAGGTTAAATAAGTATTAAATATTCAAAAAATTAACACAATATTACTCTTTTTCTTTCATCTAAATACATTTAATTCACAAAGTAAAAAAAACATACCATAAGTATCTAAAGATTAACAAATTAAAACCTAATAGATAAGTTTTTGTATAGGCTAAAAATTTGGATTGTGGTAAAAAAGAAATATGTGTAATGATAACTATTGTATATAAGGTTCTTGGTGACAACCATGTTCTATAGTAGTTGTGCATTTTTGTGAGTTAAACTATCCTCAATAAGAAAAGTGATCAGTATCGTCTTTATAATTCAGTTACCGCTCTTCTATTTTTTTTCAATACAGTAGTCAACTCAATAGAGCCTGGTTTTTGTCATAATTTCTACACAGTGGATCATAAATAGATGCTGTGCGGCAGTTAAAGTGTACGTTGAATCGATAATCACAGGAATTCCCTTCAGATTTTCCACCTTTTTTCTCTAGAAATTCGCTTCCGTTCAAAACTGGTATATTTAGAATATCAAATAAACCTGTAAATCTTCGAATTAATTGGTTTTAGGTGCAGGAACCTATTTGTATTACGCTTAAAATTCAAATTTTATTATATCAAAAAAAGCTGTTTACTAATTGTAAACAGCTTTTTTTGTTAGTAATTTGTCTAGTCCTGAAATAGCGATACACAAAAAGTATCATTATGGAAAAAGATCAAGAATTACGCTATATAAAGCGTACACAAAAAGACTACACTAT
>NZ_JAFICC010000014.1 GCF_017833415.1 Flavobacterium sp. 1355
ACTTCAAAAGCTCTATAGGGGTCATATAAAATTCTTAGATTGCAAAGTTCTTGTTTTATTTTGACATTTCCTCCCCAAGCTTTGTGCTTCATCCATGATTATTCTTATTTCACATCTGGATATAAATTATATCTGTTAAATTACAGTCAATTTTTTGTTTTAAATTATACTCAATTAGCCATTTTAAATGCTAATCTGTATTTTTGTATTAAATATATAATTAAGTATGAAAAAAAGTATTGTATTGTTGACATTGTTTGTTCTTTCAAATTTAAATGCTCAACAACGCCCCAAACTAGTAGTAGGTATTGTCGTAGATCAAATGAAAATGGAATATTTATATCGCTTTTCAGATGATTTCTCACCAAATGGATTTAAAAGATTAATGGATAATGGATATACTTTTCAGAATATGCATTACAATTATATGCCAACATATACCGCTCCGGGGCATGCTTCAATTTATACAGGCACAACGCCTTCTACTCATGGAATTGTAGGTAATGAGTGGTTTAGCAGAGCACTTGGAAAAGATATGTATTGCACTGACGATGCAGGAGTGAAAACGATAGGGGATGGAACAGTGGAAGAAGGAGCTATGTCACCGAAAAATCTTCAAAGCACTACAATTACCGATGAAGTAAGAATGGCCACCAATTTTCAAGGAAAAGTAATTGGAATGAGTCTTAAAGATCGTGGTGCGATTCTTCCTGCCGGGCATTTTGCAAATTGGGCTTTTTGGTATAGCAAAACAGGATCTTTTATTTCAAGTTCTTTTTATGGTGAAAAACTTCCAGAATGGGTGAATCAGTTCAATAATGAGAAACATTATATGCCTTATATAAATAAAGGATGGGATTTATATAAACCAGTTTCAGTATATAATGAAAGCTTACCTGATAACAATCCCTACGAAGGAAAATTATACGGAAGCGCAGCTCCTGTTTTTCCATATGATCTAAAGAAAATGTATGAAAAGAATGATGCTGGAATTTTAAGATCGACACCTTACGGAAATGATTTATTGGCAGAGTTTGCCATGAAAGCTATTGAAAAGGAAGAATTAGGAAAAGATAATATAACAGACTTTTTAACGGTTAGTTTTTCATCTACTGATTATGTAGGACATTTATTGGGGCCTCGTTCTATGGAGCTTCAGGATACTTATTTGAGATTGGATAAGACTATAGCTGACTTTTTAAATTATTTGGACACTACTGTCGGTAAAGATAATTATTTGCTTTTCTTAACAGCAGATCATGCAGGTGCTGAGAATGTAATCTACTTAAAAGACCGTAAATATAATGTCGATAACTATCCTTCAAAAGACTTTAAGAAAAGCTTGCAGGATTTCTCGACTAAAACATTTGGAACAGATTTAATTCTTAATTATTCTAATTTTAATATTTTCTTTAACAAACAAATCATAAAAGATAAAGGATTGGAATTAGCAAAAGTAAAACAAACATTTAAAGAGTTTTTGATTTCATTACCACAGATCAAAAAAGTATATACTGAAGAAGAGATTTTAGCAAATTCAGGAAATGATTATTATTTAGATTTCGTAGCAAAAGGATATGATGTTACTCAGGACGGTGACATCGTGGTAATTAATAAACCTGGCGATATGGAATATTCTACAACAGGTACTTCCCACGGAACTCTATACAGTTATGATACACATGTTCCTGCTATTTTTTATGGTTGGCATATTAAAAAAGGAGAGTCTTATGATAAAAAGGCTATTACTGAAATTGCCCCAACTCTTGCCCAAAAAATTAAAGTTTCTTTCCCTAATGGAACTGAGGCCAAAGTTTTAGAAGAAGTTTTGGATGAAAAATAATCTTAATATAAAACCTGCCTTGACAAAGGCAGGTTTTTTTGGTATAAAAAAAAGACCTTTCAGTTAAGAAAGGTCTTTTTAGATTTAGTAAGCACTTATATAATGCTGGCAACTATGCGTTTGCTAGCACTAATTCTTCGTTAAAAGGAAGATTCCAAGCTTCTGCAACTCCCTTGTAAAGGATTTTTCCATTCGCTACGTTTAAACCTTTTTTCAATTCTTCATTTTCAGCACAAGCTTTTTCCCAACCTTTATTTGCCAATTGCAATGCATATGGTAAAGTTGCGTTAGTTAAAGCTAAAGTAGATGTATAAGGTACAGCTCCTGGCATATTAGCAACACAGTAGTGTACGATATCATCAATAATGAAAGTTGGATTTTCGTGTGTTGTTGGAGTACATGTTTCAATACAACCTCCCTGATCAACTGCAACGTCTACTACTACAGTTCCCGGACGCATTAGTTTTAACATGTCGCGAGTAATTAAGTGAGGTGCTTTTGCTCCTGGAATTAAAACGGCTCCAACAATTAAGTCAGCATCTTTAATTGCTCTTGTAATATTATAATGGTTTGACATCTCAGTATTTACGTTTGCTGGCATAATGTCATCTAATTGACGTAAACGTGGCAAGCTTAAATCCATGATAGTAACCTGAGCGCCTAAACCAGCAGCCATTTTTGCAGCTTGAGTTCCAACAATTCCTCCACCTAATACTAGTACTTTTGCCGGTGGAACACCCGGAACACCACCTAAAAGTATTCCTCTTCCTTTTAATGGTTTTTCAAGATATTTTGCCCCTTGTTGAATAGCCATACGACCTGCTACTTCTGACATTGGAACTAATAATGGTAAACTGCGGTCTGTTTTTTCAACAGTTTCGTAAGCTAAACATACTGCTCCTTTTTGCAACATAGCATGAGTTAATTCTTCTGATGAAGCAAAATGGAAATATGTGAATAATAATTGATCTTTTTTGATTAACGGGTACTCAGATGCAATAGGCTCTTTTACTTTGATAATCATTTCAGCTATAGCATATACTTCTTCGATAGTAGCTAAAACTGTTGCACCTGCACTTGTATACTCCTCATCGGCAAAACCACTGCCTATACCTGCGGTAGATTGCACATATACTACATGTCCGTGTTTTTTCATTTCAGAAACACCAGCTGGTGTTAATGCTACACGGTTCTCGTTATTTTTTATTTCTTTTGGAACACCTATTATCATTTTTTTTATTTTTTGTAATTGTTTTACAAATCTACTGATAGAGAAGATATTATTGATAATTCACTAATAAATAAGAAAATATTATTTTATTTTATATTTTTACAGAAAAATATTCTTTTTTGATAGCTTTGAACTTCTTAAAAAAGAAAAAAAGACTAAATTTTACTAATTTAAGAAAACGTTTTCGTTATGGCTTTAGATGAAATTGACAAAAAAATCTTACGACTTTTGCAGGAAAATGCCCATTATACTTTAAAGGACATTGCAAATAAAATAAATCTGTCTCTTACGCCTGTTCATGATAGAGTTAAACGTCTTGAAAAAGAGGGCGTTATAGAGAAATATGTTTCGATTTTGAATAAGAAAAAATTAGGAAATAATCTCACCGTTTATTGTCAGGTAACCTTAACTAAGCAGACTTATGATACCTCTGAAGGGTTTAATCAATCGATTTTGAATTTGCCGGAGGTTGTGGAGTGTAATTACGTTTCCGGAAATTTTGACTACATGTTAAAAATTATAATTCCGGATATGGAAAGCTATCACCATTTTCATCAAAAAAAATTATCAATTTTACCAGAAGTTTCTTTGATTAATACTGTTTTTGTTATTTCTGAGGTAAAAAGCACAACTGTATTACCTATTTAAAATTAAAAGAAAACCACCAGAAAAACTGGTGGCTTGCAAAAAAATACTGTGTTGTAAGTAAGAAATATTAATAATAAGTAAACCGTCTAACTTTGGCAATGTATTTTGCTAAACGAATTACCTGATGACTATATCCGTATTCGTTATCATACCATATGTAGAGTACAATATTTTTCCCGTCTTTAGAAACAATTGTAGCGTTGCTGTCGTAAATTGATGGAGCAGAAGTTCCTACAATATCTGAGGATACCAATTCATTATTCAATGAATATTTTATTTGTTCTACTAATTCACCTTCCAAAGCGTACTTTTTCATTATTTTATTAATCGCAGCTATGGTGGTCGCTTTTTTTATTTCTAAGCTCAATACAACTAGCGAGCCATTTGGAACAGGCACTCTGATTGCGTTAGAAGTTAGTTTTCCTTCCAATGACGGCAATGCTTTTGCTACAGCACTTCCTGCTCCGGTTTCAGTAATTACCATGTTTAACGCAGCAGCTCTGCCACGACGATACTTTCTATGCATATTATCAACCAAATTCTGATCGTTAGTATAGGCATGAATAGTTTCTAAATGACCTTTTGCAACACCTAATGTATCTTCTATTACTTTTAAAACGGGTGTAATGGCATTAGTTGTACATGAAGCTGCAGAAAAAATATCAACTTGATCAGGATTATATTCATTATGGTTTACACCGTGTACAATATTTGGAACTCCTTTTCCTGGCGCAGTTAATAAAACTTTGCTAACCCCTTTTGAAATTAAATGTCGTTTTAAAGCTGCTTCTGTAGTAAAAGCTCCGGTATTGTCTATAACTAAAGCATCATTGATTCCATGTTGAGTATAATCTATTTCTTCTGGTGAATTTGCTGTAATTATGTGAACAGTTGTTCCGTTAATTATGAGGGCATTATTTTTTGAGTCAGCAATAACCGATCCCTGAAAGTCTCCATGAATTGAATCATATCGTAATAAAGAAGCTCTTTTCTCTAAACTATTAATATCATTTGTATCTCTTGTTACAATCGCTCTCAGTCGCAATTGATTTCCTTTTCCTGTTTTTGACATTAATTCTCGCGCTAGCAAACGGCCGATCCTTCCAAAACCATACAGAACAACATCTTTTGGCTGAATTTCTTCTGATGATTTTGCCTTTTTCAATTTATCAAGCACAAAATACCTTGCATCAGGATACTTTTCATCTTCTAGACGATATTCATAAGTTAATTTCCCCAAGTCCAATTTAGCAGGAGGCAGATCTAATGATAAAATAACCTGAGCTATTTCTACTGAATCAAAAATTGTGATTGGTTTTCCGACAAATTCACCGGCATATTGATGCAGGTTAATAATATCGCTGACATTTTTATCCAATAATTGATTTTTAAATAAAACCATTTCAATGGATTTGTCATACCATAAATCACTTATAATTTTAATTAATTCGACGCCAGCTCTTCTTCGGTCGACTTGCAATGATACCTCTTTTTGGTATAAAGATTTTTTTGTCATAATTGATAAATTGAAAAAAATAAAATGCTCACTATTTTAAAATTTTGCGCAAAAGTATCCATTTCAATCGATTTCGTAAACTATTTTAGCATTTATTTTAAAAATAAAAAAGCCACCTTAAAAATTTCTAAGATGGCTTTTTTGAGTTTTCAGGCGCAGTCTCAGTTTTCAGTTTTTGATACTGAAGACTTAAACTGAAAGCTGTGACTAAATGATGATTCTAAAAATTTCTCCATTTTTATTGATCATTTCAATACGGATACTTTGACCCTCATCCTTTTTACTTAAAAGTTTAGAAACAGTTTCAACATTGGTTGCTTTAATATTATCGATACTTAATATAATATTACCTTGCAATTCATTTTGATACTGCATCAAATTTTCATTGGTAATGTTTTTGATTTTTACCCCGTAATCAATTCGGAACTTTTTCTTGTCAGCCGCATCAATATTTTCGAGTTCAATACCTTTAAATTCAGTACTAAAAAACTCGTTTTTACTTAAAGTTACCGGAGCAACTTTTGATTTGCCTTCTCGGATGTAAGTTACTTGTACCACGTCATTTGGTCTTTTGGTATTTATATAGCCTGAAAGATCTGCAAAAGTTGATATATTTTGATTGTCAAGTTTTACAATAATATCTCCTTTGGTAAGACCTGCTTTTTGAGCTCCTGATTTTGGAGTAACTTTATTAATGTAAAAACCTTGTGTTTCAGAGATACCTAATTCTTTAGACGCGCTACTGTTTAATTCGCCGCCTTCAACGCCTAAGATTCCTCTTTGGACATTTCCAAATTCCATAATATCCTCAATAATTTTACGGGCATTATTTGATGGAACTGCAAAAGAGTATCCAACATAAGACCCCGTCATTGAAGAAATCATAGTATTAATACCAATTAATTCACCACGAGTATTAACTAATGCACCACCACTGTTTCCGGGATTTACAGCAGCATCAGTCTGAATGAATGATTGTATTCCGCTTGTATCTAAGTTTCTGGCTTTCGCCGAAACGATTCCTGCAGTTACTGTCGAATTCAAATTATATGGATTTCCGACTGCCAAAACCCATTCACCAACTTTTACACTGTCAGAATTTGCAAAAGCAGAGTAAGGAAGTTTTTCATCAGCATCAATTTTTAATAAAGCAATATCCATTTTAGAATCAGTACCAATTAATTTTGCTTTATAAGATTTTTTGTTGTTCAAAGTAATTTCAATTTCGGTGGCATCCTTAATAACGTGATTGTTCGTTACAATATAACCATCTTCAGAGATAATGACACCAGAACCCGTTCCTACTTGTTCCTGCTGTTGTTGGCCTCCATAGCCGTAGAAAAACTCCAACATAGGATTGCTGACTGTTCGACGAGAAACATTTTTTACGTGAACAACAGTATGAATTGTTTTATCTGCAGCTTCGGTAAAGTCAACTGTTTCAGATGCTAAACCAACATTTTTTCCGTATGATTCGGGGGCAAGAGTTACAACAGAATTTCCTTTTCCAAAAAAAGAATTGTTACTCTCAAATAATAACTTGTATGCACCAAGAGTAGTAGCACCACTCATTAATGATACTAAAAATAAGGTTGAAAATCTTTTCATAATTAGAATATAGGTTTAAGTTATTTGTACGTAAAATTAATTGAAAAAATTATTTCGTAAAATGGTTTAACGCTCTTTAACAATGATTAACATTTCATTAATTAATAGTTCGTACTTTTGCACTTATTAATAGGATAAAAATGCAAATAGAATTTTATAAATATCAAGGTACTGGCAACGATTTTGTAATGATTGACAATCGTACTAATTTTTTCCCAAAAGAAGATATCAGACTAATTGAACGTTTATGCGACAGGCGTTTCGGAATTGGCGCAGATGGATTGATCTTGTTAGAAAACGATTCTGAAACCGATTTTAGAATGGTTTATTATAATTCTGACGGAAATCAAAGTTCTATGTGCGGTAATGGTGGCCGATGCTTGGTTGCATTTGCCAATCAATTGGGAGTTATTGATGATAAAACTACCTTTATTGCAACAGATGGTTTGCATCATGCATCTGTTGGTGATGATGCCATTATTTCCTTGCAAATGATAGATGTTGATGAAATCCAGAAAAAAGATTCTTATACTTTTTTAAACACAGGTTCTCCACATCACGTACAAATTGTAGATGATTTAGAGCACTATAATGTGAAAGAAAACGGAGCAGCAATTCGTTATGGCGAATTGTATGGAGAAAAAGGGAGTAATGTTAATTTTGTAAAAAAAGTTGACGACAGTACTTTTTCACTTCGCACATATGAAAGAGGCGTAGAAGATGAAACCCTGGCATGCGGAACCGGCGCTACTGCCGTTGCGATTGCCATGAATGCTACAGGACAAACAGACAAAACTTCAATTAACTTAAATGTTGAAGGAGGAAAATTGGTTGTATCTTTTGATAAAATGGGCGATCATTTTTCGAATGTTTTCTTAACCGGGCCGGCAAAATTTGTTTTTAAAGGTACAATCGAAATTTAATTAATGATGTCAGTCTGAGCGTGTAGTCGAAGACAAATTCAATTTTAAAATCCCAAATTCCAAAATCTGCAGCTTAAATCTACAGTCTAAAATCAACAATCTAAAATTAAATGATCACACTCAAAGGCGATTCAGTTTATCTTCGTGCATTAGAACCTAATGATTTAGAGTTTGTGTATGCTATGGAAAATGATCAAAGCATTTGGGAAGTCAGTAATACACAAACACCTTATAGTCGGTTTTTGGTTCGCCAATATCTTGAAAATGCACATCAGGATATTTATGAAGCCAAGCAATTGCGTTTGGCAATTTGCCAGGACGAAGATTTTCCTGCTGTAGGATTGATCGACTTATTTGAGTTTGATCCCAAAAATAACAGAGCCGGAATTGGTATAGTGATTCAAAATAAAGAAAACAGAAGCCAAAATATTGGTTC
Source organism: Flavobacterium sp. 1355 (assembly GCF_017833415.1). Taxonomy (GTDB): domain Bacteria; phylum Bacteroidota; class Bacteroidia; order Flavobacteriales; family Flavobacteriaceae; genus Flavobacterium. The sequence continues at coordinate 8,206 of NZ_JAFICC010000014.1, forward strand.
TGAGGCATTAGAGCTGTTAATCAAATATTCTTTTCATAATTTGAATCTCCACCAATTATATGCAAATATTAATGTAGGAAATGTAGCAAGTATAGCTCTTTTTACTAAATTTGGATTTGAGAAAATAGGAATTAAAAAAGATTGGATTTTGCTAAATGGCCACTATCAAGATGAAGCAATTTTTCAATTAATCAATAAACAAATTTAAAAATTTTTAGCTTTGAGTATAAAAAAAATTATCACGTTAAGTGCCGTTGCCGTAATTTCAGTTTTAATGATTTACGGATTTATTTTAATTAGCAAAATTTTTAGTGCAAACACTAAATTCGAAGAAAAAGAAGTCTATGTATATGTTCCGACAGGAGCAGACTATACTGATGTTAAGAAAATACTGGAACCTTATATAAAGAACTTTGATAATTTTGAAATGGTAGCCAATAAAAGAAGCTATCCTGAAAATGTAAAATCGGGTCGTTTTTTACTCAAAAAAGATATGAATAATATCGATTTGGTTCGTACTATGCGTTCGAATGTTCCTGTAAAATTAGCGTTTAACAATCAGGAACGTTTAGAAAATTTTGCGGGCAGAGTAGGTTCAGAAATCGAGGCAGATAGCTTATCACTAATGAAAGCCATTAAAGATTCTACTTTCTTAAAAGAAAACGGATTTAATGAAGAGAATGTTTTTGCCATGTTTATTCCGAATACTTATGAAATTTACTGGAATACATCGGCAGAGAAATTCAGAGATAAAATGATTAAGGAGTATCATAATTTCTGGACAGCAGAAAGAATTTCAAAAGCAGAAAAACAAGGATTAACTCCAGTTCAGGCTACAATTTTAGCTTCAATCGTTCATAAAGAATCAGTTAAAAAAGACGAAAGACCGCGTATTGCAGGAGTTTATTTAAACCGTTTGCGTTTGGCAATGCCTTTGCAGGCAGATCCAACGGTTATCTACGCATTAAAACTAAAAGCGAATGATTTTGATCAGGTAATAAAAAGAGTTTTTTATAATGACTTGATTATGAAATCGCCATACAATACTTATGTAAATGTTGGGCTTCCTCCGGGACCAATTGCAATGCCTGATATTACAGCACTAGAAGCAGTTTTAAACCCAGAAAAACACGATTATATATACTTTTGTGCAAGTATAGATCGTTTTGGTTATCACGAGTTTGCTTCAACCTATGAGCAGCATCAGATAAATGCAAAAAAATATTCAGACTGGATTGCAGGTCAGGGAGTAACAAGATAAAGAGTAAGAAATAGATAAAGAAAACCGGAGCCATAAGCTTCGGTTTTTTTATTTAAGTGAAAATTTGTCTTTATGAACTTCGTATTTTAAGTATAAATTTTTATGTGTTTTAATTTGAAATAACAATTCCTTAAACTTAAATTTGCTTTTTTGACAAGAAAATTAATTTTAATAACCTTTTTGTTTTGATATTTTAACCTTAAAATGAAAAAAAAAGTTACTCAATAATTCAAAATAAGCTTAAAAAACATTCTTTATTGTAAGTTTTTTATTTCATTTTTAACATAAATGCTAAAAATTTGATAAAAATGATGTTTTTCGAAATTTTTTTTTCAGCTTTTGAGAACAAAAAATGATTTTGTCCAATCTCCCGAAAAGTGCATCAATAAAGGGCTGAAAGAAATATTTTAATTTTAGAAAACCACTAAGTTATTGTAAATCAGTATTGTTTCGTATTTCTTATCTTTGCACCGTAGAAATTTCAAAAGGGTGACAGCGTTTTGAAGAAAAACAATTTATGATAAAGAAATGGTACTATTACACAAGTTTGATCGTTATTATTACATTTTTGAGCCTGGGTTTTAAACCCTTTAATCTAAAAACCAAACCTTGGTTTTTAATAGAAAAAACAGATGGATCCGAATACTTACTTCCATCTCCAGAAAAGGATGATTATCCTAATTTAAATTTAAATATCCCATACACCGGAAATCATCTTATAGGTTTTAAAGAAGCAGTTGCTTTTAAGGAATCTCAGGGGAAATACCGGTTAGTGAATTCCTTAGGATATATGGGGAAATACCAATTTGGTTCTAAAGCTTTGAGAGCAATTGGTATTGAAGACGACAAGGCCTTCTTAAAAAATCCTGCATTACAAGAAAAAGCTTTTATTGCGTTACTATCCAAAAACAAATGGATTTTGCGTTATGAAATTCAAAAGTATGAAGGAAAAGTTATTGATGGTATTGAAATTACAGAATCCGGAATTTTAGCTGCTGCCCATCTTGGAGGAGCAGGATCAGTAAAAAACTTTTTTAAAAACAAAGGGAACAGACATTTTAGAGATGCCTATGGTACTTCTTTAAAAAGTTATCTGAAAGCCTTTGGAGGTTATGATCTCTCTTATATTGAAGCAGATAGTAATGCAACAATCAACAAAGTCTAACAAGTCAAATAAAAACCTGCTTTTAAAGCAGGTTTTTCATTTTTTTAATCGATTAGGATGTCAAGAATTTTAATGGCAGCTTCACTAATTTTTGTTCCCGGACCAAAAACAGCTACAGCTCCGGCATCAAATAAATATTGATAATCCTGAGCCGGTATTACGCCTCCGACAATTACCATAATATCTTCGCGTCCATGTTTTTTAAGTTCTTCAATTACTTGAGGCACCAGGGTTTTATGACCAGCAGCCAGTGATGATACACCTAAAATATGTACATCATTTTCAACAGCTTGTTTGGCAGCTTCAGCAGGAGTCTGAAAAAGCGGACCTATGTCTACATCAAAACCAACATCGGCATAGCCTGTTGCTACTACTTTCGCACCGCGGTCATGTCCGTCCTGACCCATTTTGGCAATCATAATTCTCGGGCGTCTTCCTTCTTGTTTCGCGAATTTATCGGCTAATTGTTTAGCCTTTTCAAAACTCTCGTCGTTTTTTATTGCTGCACTGTACACACCGCTAAAAGATTTAATTTGAGCCTTGAATCTTCCAAAAACACTTTCAAGAGCATCGCTGATTTCTCCTAAAGTTGCTCTGTTCCTTGCAGCTTCAATTGCGATTTCTAATAAGTTGCCTTGTCCTCCTTTGGCACAAACGGTTAATTTTTCTAATGATTGATTTACTTTTTCAGTATCTCTGTTTGATTTTATTTCTTCAAGTCGTTCTATTTGTTGTTTACGAACCATTTGATTATCAACGTCCAGAATATGCAACGGATCTTCTTTTTCTAACCTGAATTTATTTACGCCAACAATAATATCCTGACCGCTGTCTATTCTTGCCTGTTTTCTCGCAGCAGCCTCTTCAATTCTTAATTTTGGAATTCCTGCTTCAATAGCCTTTGTCATTCCGCCCAGCTCTTCAACTTCCTGAATTAACTTCCAGGTATTTTCTATAAGTTCATTTGTTAAACTTTCAACATAATAGCTTCCTGCCCAGGGATCTACTGTTTTTGTTATTTTAGTTTCTTCCTGCAAAAAGATTTGGGTATTTCTGGCAATTCTGGCAGAGAAATCTGTTGGTAAAGCAATAGCCTCATCTAACGCATTGGTGTGTAAAGACTGGGTTCCGCCAAAAGCTGCAGCAGTTGCCTCAATACAAGTGCGGGCAACATTGTTAAAAGGATCCTGCTCTGTTAAGCTCCATCCGCTTGTTTGGCAGTGTGTCCTTAGCGCCAGTGACTTATCACTTTTAGGATTAAATTGTTGTATTAGTTTTGCCCAGATCATTCTGCCGGCCCTCATTTTTGCAATTTCCATAAAATGATTCATGCCAATTGCCCAGAAAAAAGACAAACGTGGAGCAAAATCATCAATTGTCATCCCGGTCGAAAGTCCTGTTCGTATATATTCCAAACCATCTGCCAGGGTATAAGCCAATTCAATATCGGCTGTAGCTCCGGCTTCCTGCATATGATATCCAGAAATAGAGATAGAATTGAATTTTGGCATTTTTTTGCTTGTAAATTCAAATATATCTGCAATAATTTTCATTGAAGGGGTTGGAGGATATATATAAGTATTTCGAACCATGAATTCTTTCAAAATATCATTTTGAATTGTGCCTGAAAGTTTACTTAATTCAACACCTTGCTCCTCTGCAGCCACAATATAAAATGCCATAATAGGTAACACGGCACCATTCATGGTCATTGAAACTGACATTTCATCTAGCGGAATCTGATCAAATAATACTTTCATATCTTCGACCGAATCAATCGCAACTCCGGCTTTTCCAACATCGCCAACAACTCTTTCATGATCAGAATCGTAACCACGGTGAGTTGGCAAATCAAAAGCAATCGAAAGACCTTTTTGCCCGGCAGCAAGATTTCTTCTGTAAAAAGCATTACTTTCTTCTGCAGTAGAAAATCCGGCATATTGGCGAATAGTCCACGGACGGCGGACATACATAGTAGCGTAAGGGCCGCGTAAATTTGGTGCATATCCTGCTCCAAAATCAAGAAACTCTAAATCTTCTATATCTTTTTCAGAATAGTTTTTTTTGAGCTCGATTCCTTCGGCTGTGGTGAAGTTTTGAGTTAAAGGTTCTGAGTTATGCGTCAGTTCGTTTAACTGCTCACTTTTAACTTCCAGCTTTATATGTTTAAGGTCTTTTCTCATTTTATTTATTAGATGACTAACGAAGATTCTTAAGAGCGCTAATTATATTATTCATTATCAAATAGTAAGGTAAGTAATAAAATAATATAGCTAAAAGCATACTTGTGATTGCTATAAAAATCTTTGTATAGTTTTTATATGTAATTCCGATTGTGAAATAAACTAAGCAGGTGATTATCATTACTAATGATAGTATCCAAAAAATGATGAAATAAATTCCCATTTTATTCTTGCTCTAATCTTTCCTGTTCCATTTTTTCCGCCAGTCTTTTTTCTATTATTGGCGTAATTAAGGTTTTTCTTGGTTTAATTTTTACAAAAGGAAACAATTCTAAATCGTGTTTCATTTTATCTTCCTTATTAGGATATTTATTAGTTCCAAGCAAAACTTCTTTTTTAGAATCGAATAGTGCTTGCTCTTTGTTGGCACTTTCCTGAATTTTCTTTTTTATAGTTCCGTCATTTAAAAGCTTTAAAAAACCGCCATTAGCTTCAATATCTTTAAATAACGTGAGACTTTTTTCTGCCAGTTGCATAGTTAAACTTTCAATATAATAACTTCCGTCAGCAGGATTATTTACTTTATCAAAATAGCTTTCATGTTTTAAAACCAATAATTGGTTTCTGGCAATTCTGTCTCCAAACTCATTGTCTTTGTGATACAAAGCATCATAAGGCAAATTGGCGACTGCATCTGCACCGCCAAGAATTGCAGACATGCATTCTGTAGTGGTACGAAGCATGTTTACATTATAATCATAAATAGTTTTGTTGCGTTTTGTGGGAGTGGCCAATATGTGACATTTTAAATCGGGATTATATTCATTTGCGATTAAATTAAAAAGCATTCTTAGGGCACGAAGTTTAGCAATTTCGAAAAAATAATTTGTTCCCACCGAAACCTGAAAGACAATTTGTTTTGGAGTAGCAATCAAACGATTCAGATATTCATTTGCATGTGCAAGACTGTAAGCAATCTGTTGCGTAATATTTGCTCCTGAATTTTGATATAAGCCTAAATCTATGCTTACTAAAGATAGATTTGTAGTTGATTTTGAAATAATATCAAGAGTTTCAAAATTATTTTTATCAGCAGTAACAAACCAGTTTCCTTCTCTTGCAAAATGGCCAATCGGATCCAGATTACAATAAAATACAGCTTTTTTTTGTATTGAAATTGAGTCTAATAACTTTACGAAATCGATTGAAATAAATTTCAAATTAAAGTAAACGATTCTGTTTTCTAAAGGAAGATTTTGTAATAATTTCTGAACGTCTGTTTTTTCGTTTTCAATAGTAAAACGAAGGTTTTCTGCTCCTCGTTCAATTGTATTTAGAGCTCTTTGGGCAGATTTTTCTACATCATAAACAAAAATGTTCTGACAGATTTTAAAATCAGCAGCTTTTGTTTCTACAGAAGCAACTTTTGAGAATTCATCTCTATGGTAAAAAGGCTTTACCTGAATATCCTCAGGAGAATTCCAGATTACTGTTTCGTTGTAATCTGCTCCATCCAATTCAAACTGAATTTTTTGTTTCCATTGTTTGGATGAAACCGGGTTAAAATCTTCGAATAGGGTAGTAGGCATTTGCTGGTTTTTTCTGTTTATTCTTTAGTGTCTTCGATGGTATCACCTTCAAATTGAATGATATATATGTCCTCGCTGTCTTTTTTCATAAAATACTTTTCGCGGGCATATTTTTCTATTTGCTCAGGATTTTTAAGCTGTTTAATCTGTTCCTGATCTTTTTTGATTTCTTCCTGATAATATTTTTTATTGTCCTGAAGTTCATTGATCTGATCGTCTAAGAAGCGATGATCAAAATAAGAGTAATTATCCAAAAATAACATCCACACTACAAAAAACAACAAAACCCAAACATATTTATTGCCAAGAAATTTGAACCAGGATTTATCTTTGTATGGATTTTTCATTTTAGCTTTTCAATTTTTAAAAACCAATATCCTTTTATAAAAAAGGATATTGGAGCGGGAACTCTCTTTATTTTTATGGAATAAATTTACAATAAAAATTATAAAATTCGCTGATTAATTACAGCACGTACAACATCAATTGCTACAGTATTATATTTATCGTTTGGTATAATGATATCTGCAAAAGCTTTTGATGGTTCGATAAATTGCTCATGCATAGGTTTTAATGTATTTTGGTATCGGTTTAAAACCTCGTCGATATCACGCCCGCGTTCTGAAATATCTCTTTTTAAACGACGGATTAATCTTTCGTCAGAATCGGCATGAACAAAAATTTTAATATCAAAAAGTTCACGCAATTCAGGATTTGTTAAAATTAAAATTCCTTCAACAATCATAACTTTTCTGGGATGCGTAGAAACAGTATCGTCAGTTCTGTTATGCTGTATAAAAGAGTACACAGGCTGGTCTATTGTTTCTCCGGCTTTTAAAGCTCTCAAATGTTTTTCCAACAATTCAAAATCTATGGCACGGGGATGATCAAAATTAATTAATGCTCTTTCGTCAAACGACAAATTATGGGTTTCTTTGTAATACGAATCCTGAGAAATTACTCCAACTTCCGTATCAGGTAATTCATTCATGATTTGGTGTACAACTGTTGTTTTTCCACTTCCTGTTCCTCCTGCAATTCCAATAATGAGCATAAAATTGATGTTATATATTTATGTGGCAAAAATAATAATTTAAGTGGATTGTCTAAACATATTACGCTATTTAACCATATAAGTAATGTAAGTAAATTTAATCAACAGGATATTCAGGTAAAACAGTACTTGGCTGAAGTTATATCACTTATATGGTGAAAAAGATAAAAAAATCCCGACAGCAATGCAGTCGGGATTTGGTGCAATCAGTATAGTTTTAATAAAATATTCTGAATTTAGTAAGCACTTGTAATTATTTATTCTTTTTTGCTTTTATCATCATTTCAAGCTGATCCCAAAGTTCTTCAGGAATTGCTTCTAATAAATTAAATTGTCCAGCACCTTTCAGCCATTCACCACCATCAATGGTAATAACATCGCCATTTATATAAGCAGAAAAATCAGAAACTAAATACGCTGCTAAATTGGCCAGTTCCTGATGATCTCCAACTCGCTTCAAAGGAACTTTTTTTGCCATGTCGAACTTTTCAGCAAGATCTCCCGGCAATAATCTGTCCCACGCACCTTTAGTAGGAAATGGACCCGGAGCAATCGCATTAGAACGAATTCCGTACTTAGCCCATTCTACAGCCAAACTTCTTGTCATTGCCAAAACTCCTGCCTTTGCCGTAGCGCTTGGAACTACATAAGCAGAACCTGTCCAGGCATAAGTAGTTACAATATTCAAAATTGTTGCCGATGTTTGTTTGCTGTCAATCCAGTGTTTTCCAAAGGCAAGTGTACAGTTTTTAGAACCCTTAAGTACAATATCGATAACAGTATCAAAGGCATTTGCAGATAAACGTTCTGTTGGTGAAATAAAGTTTCCGGCTGCATTGTTTAAAAGAACATCTACTTTGCCAAAAGCTTTTAAAACTTCCTGGAGCATATTTTCTACTTCTTCATAATGACGAACATCACATTGAAGCGGTAAACATTTTCCGCCAGTTTCACCTTCCAGTTCAGTTGCAGTAGTTTTAAGTTTTTCTAAATCTCTTGAGGTGATTGCTACCTGAGCGCCCAATTCTAAGAAATATTTAGTCATGGCTTTTCCCAAACCACTTCCGCCACCTGTAACCACAATGACTTTGCCTTTTAAGGCATCATCACGTAACATTTTATCTGTATAGCTCATACTTTTCTTTTTTACAATATTAGTTAAATAAAATAGGATGCATGCATAATAATGTTATAAAATTTTGAAAAATTTTATATGTTACATAATTTTTTGGCTGCTGACTCTAAAGTAATATCATCTTTGGCAAAACAAAAACGTATTAAATTCTGGTCTTTGTGATCGGAGTAAAAGGTTGAAATTGGAATTGCAGCAACACCATGATCTGTTATTAATTTTTTGCAGAATGTAACATCGTCTTCGTCTGAAATAGCAGCATAAGAAGCAACCTGAAAATAAGTTCCTTCGCATGGTTTTAATTCAAATCGGCTGTTTTTTAATAGTTTCTGAAAGTAATCTCGTTTTTCCTGATAGAATTTTCCTAATAGGCCCACATTTACAATATCTAAATATTGACTAATTGCTGCCTGAGAAACACTATTAACACTGAAGACCAAAAACTGATGTACCTTTTTTATTTCTTTCATCAAATATTCAGGCGCTATTGTATAGCCTATTTTCCAACCCGTAATGTGAAAAGATTTTCCAAATGATGAAACCATAACACAGCGATCTAAAAGAAAATCTTTGGTATGGGCTGAAATATGTTTTTCTTCAAAAGTGATGTATTCATACACTTCATCAGATAAAACAAGAAGATCAGGATGTTTAGAAAGTACCCTTTCTAATTGTAAAAAATCATCTTCTTTAAGAATTTTTCCTGTAGGGTTATGCGGATTGTTAATAATAATCAGTCTGGTTTTTGAAGAACAGGCTTTTTCAATCGTATCCCAGTTTGGGGTATAATCATCGTTTAAAGCAACTCTGACCGGTTTTGCATTACAAAGCAATACGGGAGATTCGTAAGAATCATAACTCGGGTCCAGAATAATTACTTCATCACCAGATTTCACCAAAGCCAGAATTGTTGTAAAAATTCCCTGGGTTGCTCCGGCAGTTACTAAAACTTCTAAGTCTGGATTTATTGTTCGTTTATAAGAATCGAAAACTAATTTCGCAATCTGGTTCATCAAAGGCGGATAACCTGCCATTGGTGTATACTGATGTACATTTTCTTTTGCCAGATTCGCCAAAATATCCGTCAATCTCTCATCAACAGGAAAATTTGGAAATCCCTGCGAAAGATTTATCGCATTGTATTCGGCAGCCATTTTTGACATTACCGTGAAGATGCTTGTGGTTACGTTAGGGAGTTTGCTCATAATATACATCTATTGGTATCGTTAAATAGTAACGAACTCTAACAAGTTTGTTGTTATGTGTTGCAGGAAACCATTTGGGACATTTCTTAAGAACGCGAATTGCTTCGTCTCCTGTGCCAAATCCTATATCTCTTGTAACTTTTATATCACTGAGTGAGCCGTTTTTTTCTACTACAAAATTTACATCAACTTTTCCTGTTAGTCCTTCTTCTTCAGGATATTTATAATTAAACCTAATAAATTTTTGAAGTTTTGCAATCCCTCCCTCAAAATCAGGTTTTACATCAATTGAGTCAATATCATATATTTTGGTGTCCTCTTTTATTTGGACTTTATTATTATTATTATTATTATTATTATTATTAGTTGTAGTTGTTTCTGAAACAGAGTCGTCAAAGTCATTTTCTTTAGAAATATTTTGTTCTGTTTTTTTGTCTTTTGAAGTTTTAGTTTCTGTGGAAGAATGACATTGTGTGAAACAGATCAAAATCAAAATTAGCATTGAAATCTTTTTCATTATCGGTTCAATTACATTTTATGAATAATAAAAATCGTTGGTCTGTTATGTAAGTCTACTTTTAATTTTTTCCAATCCGAAATTTTCATTGTCTTAATGAATTCCGTTGGTAATGTAATGTCAGTTGCAATACATAAATGTGTTGACGGATTTACGATCTGTAGAATATCTTCTACTAATTTATTATTCCTATAAGGAGTTTCAATAAAAATCTGCGATTGGTTTTTGTCCTGAGATAATTTTTCAAAATGTTTTAATGCCGATTTTTTTTCGTCTTTATCAATAGGTAAGTATCCATTAAAAGTAAAGCTTTGCCCGTTCATTCCAGAAGCCATCATGGCAAGAAGAATAGAAGAAGGGCCTACTAAAGGAACAACCTGAATTCCTTTTTCGTGTGCCAGTTTTACAATTACAGCACCGGGATCAGCAACACCTGGACAGCCGGCTTCGCTCATTAATCCCATATTTTTTCCTTCTAATAAAGGTTTTATAAAATCTAAATGCTCGCTCGGTTCTGTTCGTTTGTTAAGTGTAAAAAGAACTAATTCAGATTGTTTTTTTTCCGGGTAAACCGCCTTTATTGATTTTCTGGCTGTTTTGTCATTCTCAACAATATAATGATCTATAAGTTCGATACTTCTTTTTACAGTTTGTGGTAAAACATCCATAGGGTCGCTTTCGCCCATTGTAGTTGGAATTAAATATAGTTTTCCCAGAAGTTTCATTGGTATGTTATTTTAAATTAAAAAATTCAATTATCTCATTTTCTGAAACAATTGAATTTATATTATCCGTGTTTTTTAATAAGTTTTTCTGCAATCAAATCAGTTACTTCGTCCAGCATTTGATAAACGTTATCAAATCCATTTGCAGTACCATAATAGGGGTCCGGTACATCGACATTTTCGTTGGGAAATAATTCGTTTAGGATAAGACTTACTTTTGCTCTGTGTTCGGGAGTTTTTGCAAGATGAATAACATCGCGGAAATTAGAATTGTCCATTACAAAAATGTAATCAAATTCATCAAAGTCAGAATTTTTGAATTGTCTTCCTTTTTGGTTGCTAATATTTATGCCATTTTTTCTGGCTGTTTCTATAGAACGTTTGTCAGGACAATGCCCAACATGCCAGGAACCAGTTCCTGCGGAATCAACTAAAAATTTATCCTGAGGTAATTTTGATGCCAAGATGCCTTCGGCCAAAGGAGATCTGCAAATATTCCCCAAGCAAACCATTAAAATTTTTATCGACATGATTCGCGTTTATAGCGTTAGCTTTTTGTTGATATCCTCAACAAATTTCTTGAATTGTTTGTCTGTAGAAACTAAATTGTCAACTGTTTTACAAGCATGTAATACAGTAGCGTGATCGCGGTCGCCAATTTGTGAACCTATGTTTGCTAAAGAAGCTTTTGTGAATTTCTTTGCAAAAAACATAGCCAGTTGTCTTGCCTGTACAACGTGCCTCTTTCTTGTTTTAGATTGAAGTGTTTCTATATCAAGCTGAAAGTAATCTGAAACAATTTTTTGAATATAATCGATAGAAATTTCTCTCTTAACGTTCTTAACAAATTTCTCTACTACACTTTTGGCAAGCTCAATAGTTACTTCTTTTTTATTAAAAGAAGATTGGGCAATTAACGAAATAATTGCACCTTCTAATTCTCTAACGTTAGATTTAATATTACGGGCAACATATTCTAAAATGTCTTCCGGCATATCTACACCGTCACGATATAGTATGTTTTTTAAGATTGAAATACGGGTTTCATAATCCGGCTGATGTAATTCTGCAGATAATCCCCACTTGAAACGCGACAATAAACGCTGTTCAATATCCTGCATATCAACAGGAGCCTTGTCAGACGTTAAAATTACTTGCTTTCCGTTTTGGTGCAAATAGTTAAATATGTGAAAGAATACATCCTGAGTTCCGGATTTTCCAGATAAAAACTGAACGTCATCAATTATTAAAACATCAATTAACTGGTAAAAGTGAATAAAATCATTACGATTATTCTTTTTTACCGAATCGATATATTGTTGTGTAAAAATCTCGGCAGAAATATATAGAACTGTCTTTTCAGGATATTTGTCTTTTACTTCTACACCTATCGCGTGCGCTAAGTGTGTTTTCCCTAAACCAACTCCTCCAAAAATCAATAGTGGGTTAAAAGAAGTTCCTCCGGGTTTATTGGCAACAGCCATACCTGCAGAACGCGCCAAACGGTTAGAATCTCCTTCAAGAAAATTATCAAAACTGTAATTGGCATTTAACTGCGATTCAATTTTTAAATTTCTAATTCCCGGAATTACAAAAGGATTTTTAAGCTCAGGATTTAGGTTTTTAAACGGAGCATCAACCTCTTGCGGTTTCATCGGCACTCTGTTGGCACTTGGCAGCTGCTCGGTAAACGGCTGTTTATTGCCATAAGTGTTTTCCATTTTAATTTTATAGAGTAACTTTGCGTTTTTTCCCAGTTCTTTGGTAAGCGCAACTTTCAATAATTTTACGTAATGTTCTTCTAGCCATTCGTAGAAAAATTTACTTGGTACTTGAATATATAACGCATTGTCTGTTAGCTCAACTGACTTGATTGGTTCAAACCAAGTTTTGTATGCTTGATCTTGAATATTGTCTTTTATAAAGGACAAACAGTTTTCCCATACCGATTGAGCAGTTTTAGTCATAGATTCAAATAAATTTTTTTATTATTGATAAAGATTCTCCTAATAAAAAAGGAGCAATTTTATTCCGAATTTCGGGATAACAAATATGTGAACAAATTTCTGTAAAAAAAAATAATTTGGCCTCTAATTTTATAAAAAAATGTTGTAAGGCAGGTTTTAAAAACTAATTTTTTTTAATATATAAATAATGAAAAATCATCAAACTCAAGTACGTGTCCGTTACTCTGAAACTGATCAAATGGGAGTTGTATATCACGGAAATTATGTCCCGTATTTTGAGATAGGACGCGTGGAATGGCTTAGAAATAAAGGGATTTCGTATAAAAGCATGGAAGAAAGCGGTATTGGCCTGCCAATTGTATCCATGCAGATTAATTATAAAAAATCGGCGCGTTATGACGAGCTTCTTACTATTCATACCACTTTCAAAAGTCAATCATCTGTTAAGATTGAATTCGACTGCGAAATCTATAACGAAGCAAACGAGTTATTAACAACTGCAGTGTTTATTTTGGTATTTATTTCCTTAAAAACGGGTCGTCCTACAGCACCTCCGGATTATATTTTAGAGTTATTTAAAACCTTAGAATAATTGTTAAATCCGAATGGAATTTAATACTGATTTATAGCATTTTTATGTCAATTTCAAACATTAAATCAAAAATGTCGAATATCATTTCGGCATTTTTTTTTCTTGTTTTTGCGACAATTTTGCCTATTGGTAACCCAGAATTTTCATCAATTTCCATTTCCTGAGAAACGATGTCCAGTTTTTTTTCTTTAATTACACGCATCACCTTATTCATGTTTTTGTAATCAAAAGAGATCAAAAAATGTACGTCGATTGTTTTTTCAACAATTTCAGAAATCTCAAGAGCCATTTGTGCTGTAGTTTTATAAGCAGCGATTAATCCGCCAACACCCAGCTTGGTTCCGCCAAAAATCCGAACGACTACTACTAAAACGTTTGTTAACCCAAAAGATTGTATCTGGCCATATATTGGAGCCCCGGCCGTATTGCCAGGTTCGCCATCATCATTTGCACGATAAGAGATTTTCGGTGCAGTACCCAATTGATAGGCATAACAATAATGTACGGCGTGCGGGTGTAGTTTTTTTAAAGATTCGATAATTGGCTTTACTTCATCTTCGCTTTGTAGTGGGAAAGCATAACCAAAGAATTTGCTTCCTTTTTCTTTAAACAGCACTTCTTCAGACTCAGAAGCTATAGTTTGATACGTATCGTTATATTCCAAAAGTAAATTTTAAAGTATTTTTTTCTCAAATAAATCAACCACATCTTCTTTACCAACTTGTAAATTCCATACATGAAATCCAAGTGCAGCGGCAGAATCTGTGTTTTCTTTTTTGTCATCTACAAACAAAGTTCGTTTAGGAGACAATTCGTGTTTATTAATTAAGTATTTAAAAGAATCCGGATCCGGTTTTCTTTTTCCGATTTCAAATGAAAAATAAACCTTTTCAAAACATTGGTAAAAATCACTGTAAAAAGAAATTCCACTTTTATTTTCAAAAGTTTCAATATGGATAGAATCAGTATTACTCAATAAAAACAAACGATATTTGCCTGAAAGCATTTGCAGGAATTCTAAACGGTACAATGGAAAATCGGCCAATACGGCATTCCAGGCTGTCAGAATTTCTTCTTTAGAAGCGTTTGGAAGTTGTTTTTGAAAGCCCTCCAAAAAATCATCATGTGAAATTTCTCCAACTTCAAACATAAGATTCAGGCGGGCAAATTCAGAATTCCACTCTTTCATACCTAATTTCTCCAATCCCGAAATCGTAGCTTGTTTATCTAAATTGATAAAAATATCTCCAAAGTCAAAAATTATAGTATCAATCATGATTTCTAATTTGTATTAATTCATCACTTCCGATATTGATCTTAGACGAAATTCCCCCTGAAATCATTGGAGCTTTTGTTCCTTTTCCAAAAGAAATACTTCCTTTAAAAATCCGTGCTTCATCCCAGGCATTCTGATCTATAAAAGTCTGTAAAGTCTGTAAACCGCCTTCTATGATAACAGACTGAATTTGGTTTTGATATAAAATTTCTAAAATTTGAGGGACTATATTTTGGCTAAAATCAATTATCTCAAAGGTAGTATTTTCTTTTCCGCTGACAATTTCAGATTTTGTAAATACAATTGTTTTAACACTGCCATCAAAAACAGAGCTGTTTTTAGGAATTCTGCTATTTTGATCCAAAACAATGCGTACAGGATTGTTTCCGCTCCAGTCCCGAACATTTAATTTTGGGTTATCATCAATCACGGTTTGTGTTCCTGCTAAGATCGACTGTTCCTTACTTCGCCAATTATGAACCAATTGCCTTGAATAAGTATTGGTGATCCAGACTGGTTTTCGGTCCTGATTATTTTCTTTTTCAGGAGCCAGAAACATATCCAGGCTTTCTGCCCATTTTAATATAATATAAGGACGTTTTTTTTGATGAAAAGTAAAAAACCTTTTGTTGAGTTCATTGCACTCTTCTTCTAAAATCCCAACAGTAACATTAGAGCCGGATTCGATTATTTTCTTAATTCCCCTTCCGGCCACTTTTTCATTAGGATCTACAGTTCCTACAACAACATTCGGAATTTTATGCTCTATGATCAGATCGCAGCAGGGAGGCGTTTTTCCAAAATGGCTGCACGGTTCTAAACTGACATAAATAGTAGCTTTTTTTAATAATGACTTATCTTTTACAGATCGTATGGCATTTACCTCTGCATGTGGCTCACCGGCTTTTTTATGCCAGCCTTCGCCAATGATTTTATCCTCGAAAACAATTACACTGCCCACCATAGGGTTCGGATATGTTGTCCCGAAACCATTTTTGGCCAGCTCAATGCAACGTTTTATATATTTCTCATGTATGTTCACAGTGCAAAAATAAGTTATTTTTAATTTTTTGTGCGAATAGTAGCGTGATAGTTATATAATAGTTGTGAAACAATCCAAATAGTTATGAAACTATCGGAAAAGTATTTTTATTTTTGTATAGATATAATGTAAATAAAGGAAATGAAAAATTGGATTATCAGAAAAATAAAGAAAGAAGATAATAAGGCTGTTGCTGCATTAATAAGGTCAGTTTTTGATGAAATGGAAATTCCTAAAGTCGGAACTGCGTATGAGGATCCTTATCTGGATTTGATGTTTGAAGAATACAATAAACCTCAATCCGTTTATTTTGTTGTTGAAAATGATGGTGAAATTGTTGGCTCTGCCGGAATCGCACCTTTGGAAAATGGTGATCAGAAAATTTGCGAATTACAGAAGATGTATTTTTTACCTCAGACCCGAGGTTTGGGCATAGGAAGTGCCATGATGGAAAAATGTCTTCAGGAAGCAAAAGCTTTTGGTTTTGAAAAATGTTATATCGAAACAATGCCTTTTATGCACGCGGCTCAAAAACTTTATAAAAAATCGGGTTTTGAGTATTTAGATGAACCGATGGGATGTACCGGGCATAATTCTTGCCCTGTATGGATGCTGAAAGATTTACAAAATGAATTGTAACAAAATTTGTTTGTAGAATACTTATTTGTGGATTGCAATTGGCTTTAGCCTAAAATTAATGCTCAAACACCCAAAATGAAAATTAAACAATATCGCACTCAGTTTATACAGGAATTATCTCCTTTTTATGATGCATATGAAGCAGAAAGTTTTTTTTACCTGATTCTGGAAAATAAACACAGGTTAAGACAAATTGATCTTGCGCTAAATCACGAACTGACTTTTAGTGAGTCTGATTTTGTGGTTTGGGATTCTATTTTGGAAAAATTAAAAAAAGAAGTTCCGATTCAGTATTTATTAGGGAAAACTCATTTCTATGGTTTGGAATTCGATGTAAACGAAAATGTTTTGATTCCGAGACCCGAAACTGAAGAATTGGTAGAATGGATTATCAATGAAAATTTAAATACTGCAAAATCCAGAAAACTTAAAATATTAGATATTGGGACAGGAAGCGGATGTATAGCAATTTCATTGGCTAAAAATCTTCCAAACGCTGACGTACATGCAATTGATGTTTCTAAAAAAGCTTTGGAAACTGCCAAATGGAATGCCTTAAGTAACAAAGTAAATGTTACTTTTATGTATAAGGATATTTTAGAATTAGAAGCACTAAAATGTGATTTTGATATTATAGTTTCAAACCCGCCATATGTACGTAATTTAGAAAAAGCAGAAATCAAAAAGAACGTACTTGATTACGAACCGCACCTTGCACTTTTTGTAGACGATAATGATGCATTGATTTTTTATAAAAAAATTGCTTTACTGGCAAAAAAGAATCTTGCAGAAAATGGTCAGTTGTATTTTGAAATTAACCAATATCTGAGTAAGGAAATGACAGATTTGCTGGAAGAAATGAATTTTAAAAATATCGATTTAAGAAAAGATATTTACGATAACGACAGAATGATAAAAGGCACTCTCTAGTTTTTAGCCAATACTTTGGCTCTAAACAAATTCCTTAAATATTACAATTATTCATAACGCAAAGCTTCAATCGGGTCTAATTTTGAAGCTTTTATCGCAGGATATAAACCAGAAACAATTGCAACCATAAAACTGGTAGCAAAAGCTGCAAAAATGGCCATCCAGGGAATTACGAATGGAAATCCCATTCCCGATGCAAAAGCAAAACCAACCAGTAAGCCAAGAATAATACCTACGAGACCGCCAATCTGGCCAATCAGTAAAGTCTCAATAAAAAACTGAGTAGCGACAGTAGTTCTTTTAGCTCCTAATGCTTTGCGGACTCCTATTTCGCGTGTGCGTTCTGTAACCGAAACAATCATGATATTCATTAAGGCAATAGAAGAACCAAGAATTGTTATAATGCTGATAATCCAGGAAGCATAGCCCAGATATTTGGTAATTCCCAAAATTCGGTTTATTAAATCATCGCTTCGTCCTACGCCAAAGTTATTGTCACGAACCGGACTTAGTTTACGAACCCTGCGCATAGTACTTATTGCGTTGTCTACTGCATCGTCTAAAAATTCTTTTTTGCTTACCATTACACTCATCGTATAATTTATATTTGGTGCAGTAAATAAAGAGCGCGCTACCTGAATTGGTATTAAGACTCTTAAATCCTGACTGTTTCCAAACGTGGAACCTTTTTCTTTTAATACCCCAATAACTTTAAATCTGGCACCGCGAATTGAAATTATTTTATCAATTGGATTGACATCTTTTAGCAAACCTTTTTCAAAATCAGATCCAACAATGCAGGAATAAGTATTGTTATCGATGTCAAATTGATTAAAACTTCTGCCTAAATTAATTTCTAAACCAGAATTACCTATAAAATGTTCGTCAACACCTACAATAGTAATTTCCGGATCAGTTTTTTGATCTAAATATTTTACCTCTGCATTAGAAGTTGCTGTAAAAGAAAGAGATGTTTCGGTAAGAGGGTATTTGTATTTATTCTTGAAAGCCACTGCTTCCGGGTAAGAAATGATTGGATTTATAATTTCTCTTTCATTCCCGCCACGATTTTTAACATTGCTTTCATATTGATTAATGTTGAAAGTGTTGGCTCCCATTGATGCAAAATTGGTCGAAATCTTATTTTCTAATGCCGTTACAACAGTCAGGATTCCAACAAGGGCAGTAATACCGATAGCGATAATTAATACTGTAAGAATGGTTCGCAATAGTTGGGTTTTGATTGAACCAAACGCAATTCGGATATTTTCTTTGAATAATTTTAGCATCATGACCAATTTGTCACGAAAATACGGTTTTTGTTACAAGTTTGTCTTTCAACTGTCATTATTTATTTTAAAAAATAAGATATTTGCAGACGATTAAAATCAAAAGAAATAATGTTAAAGAGTTTTAGATGTAAAGGTTTCAAAAAAATCTAAAATCTAAAATCAACAATCTAAAATATAAAAGATGGCTTCAAAACCAAGCATACCACAAGGAACAAGAGATTTTTCGCCAGCAGAGGTGTCAAAACGTCAATATATTATTCAGACGATAAAAGCTAATTTTGAGAAATTTGGTTTTCAGCCAATAGAAACTCCTTCGTTCGAAAATTCAGATACCCTGATGGGGAAATATGGAGAAGAAGGGGATCGTTTGATTTTTAAAATATTGAATTCAGGTAATTTTTTCTTCAATAAAAATAAAATTGAATTACCGGAATCTATTGAAGCCCTGCAAACTAATTCTGCCGAAACCATCGATTTAAATCAAAGAATTGAACTGAATAAATTTACAGGAAAAATTTCTGAAAAAGCATTGCGTTACGATTTGACAGTTCCGTTTGCAAGATACGTAGTACAGCACCAAAACGAAATTGAATTTCCTTTTAAAAGATATCAAATTCAGCCGGTTTGGAGAGCTGATCGCCCGCAAAGAGGACGATACAGAGAATTTTACCAATGTGATGCTGATGTTGTAGGTTCAAAATCATTATGGCAGGAGGTAGAATTGGTTCAGTTGTATGACGCTGTTTTTACTTCTTTAGGTTTAGAAGGCGTAACTATTAAAATCAATAACAGAAAAATATTATCCGGAATTGCCGAAGTCATTGGAGCTTCAGATAAATTAATTGATTTTACAGTCGCCTTAGATAAACTAGATAAAATTGGTGAAGATGGTGTAAAAAAGGAAATGATTGAAAAAGGTATTGCAGAAGAAGCTCTGGTTAAAGTGCAACCGCTTTTTAATTTTACAGGAACTTTTACAGATAAAATAAATCAACTTTCTGATTTATTAGCTTCATCAGAAATTGGAATGAAAGGTGTTGAAGAGCTTAAATTTATTTGTGACAATGTTGCAGTTTTAGGATTATCAACAGCGATACTAGACCTTGATGTGACTTTGGCACGCGGTTTAAATTATTATACAGGAGCAATTTTTGAAGTGGCGGCACCAAAAACCATAAAAATGGGTTCAATTGGCGGAGGCGGAAGATACGATGACTTAACGGGTATTTTTGGTTTAAAGGATATGAGTGGTGTTGGAATCTCTTTTGGTCTGGATCGTATTTATTTGGTTTTAGAAGAATTGCAATTGTTTCCTGAAACTGTGTCAGCAACTTCAAAAGCAATATTTATCAATTATGGTGATAAAGAAGCTTTGTATGCTTCACAGGCAATTCAGAAATTGAGAAAAGAAAATATAAAAGTAGAATTGTATCCTGATAATGTAAAAGTGGGAAAACAATTTCAATACGCCGATAAACGCCTGATTCCGTTTGCTGTAATTGCAGGCGATCAGGAAATTGCATCGAATTCTTATTCGCTTAAAAATTTAGTTTCGGGCGAACAGGTTTCTGTAGATTTTGAAGGATTGAAAAATGCTTTGTTAGGTTAATTGTTTGGAACGAAGGTTTTTGCCGAAACTGTACAGATTTAAAGGGTTTTCTTTTTAAATCTCTGCCTGAAATAGTTGCCAGGGACGGAAAAAAACTTTTAATTTGCCGACCTTAAGTTACGGGCGTAGTTCAAGGGTAGAATAGCGGTCTCCAAAACCGTTGATGGGGGTTCGAATCCCTCCGCCCGTGCAATTAGCAATGCTTATTAAATCTTTGTAAGGGACTTTAGAGGATACAATAAAATAGAATAAAAAAAGCTTCGCCTAAATGCAGACGAAGCTTTTTTTTAATATAAGGTAAACTTGAATTAATAATTATTTATAAAGCCGAGGCTAACCCTTAAATTCAATTTTGATAGGTAACAATTTAGTTTCCAACTTTGGAATTCAAATATACTACAAACTCAAACGTAATAGTCTTAAAATTATACTAAATTTTTTAAGTGTATTTTTGTTTTTAAAGTGCTCAATTTAAATATAGTGACAATTTGACATTTTAAAAGATTTGGCAGTACTTTTGCAATCTAAAAGAAGAATAAAAATGAAGTTTAAGAATATTTTTAAAAATAAAAGTAATATGACTACGGAAAATACAGAATTCGATCAGGAATTAGACGATGTAACGTTAGAGAACAATGCCAACGGAGAACAGTTAATTGTTGAAGAATTAAGTGTTGAAGAGCAATTGGCTCAAGACTTGGCAAAGGAAAAAGATAAGTTTTTGAGATTATTTGCCGAATTTGAAAATTACAAAAAAAGAACTTCAAAAGAACGTATCGATTTGTTTAAAACTGCAAATCAGGAAGTTTTGTTAGCCATGCTTCCTGTTTTGGATGATTTTGACAGAGCGACAGTAGAAATCAACAAGTCTGACGATGACAATTTGAAAAAAGGAGTAGAATTGATTCACGAAAAACTAAAAAGCACTTTGGTTGCAAAAGGTTTAGAGCAAGTTGAAGTAAGAGCGGGTGATGCTTTTAATGCTGACTTTGCAGAAGCAATTACTCAAATTCCTGCACCTTCTGAAAAATTGAAAGGTAAAATTGTTGATGTTATAGAAAAAGGATACAAATTAGGAGACAAAATTATTCGTTTCCCTAAAGTAGTAATCGGAAACTAAAAAGAAAATTAGATTCCTGAGCTCAATTAATAAAATTGAATTTTGGAATTTATCCAGATAATTATCAGGATTGGAATTTAATCTAAATTATGAAAAAAGATTTTTACGAAATACTTGGCATTTCAAAAAATGCCGATGCTGCCGAAATTAAAAAAGCGTATAGAAAAAGCGCGCTGAAATATCACCCTGATAAAAATCCGGGCGACAAAGAGGCAGAAGAAAACTTTAAACTGGCGGCAGAAGCGTATGAAGTTTTAAGTGATCCGAACAAAAAAGCTAAATACGATCAATACGGACATCAGGCATTTGATGGTTCCGGAGGATTTGGCGGTGGTCACGGCGGTATGAATATGGATGACATTTTCAGCCAGTTTGGTGACATTTTTGGTGGCGGATTTGGAGGTTTCGGCGGAGGCGGAGGCGGTCCTCGTCGCGCCAAAGGAAGTAATCTTAGAATTAAAGTTAAATTAACTTTAGAAGAGATTGCAAATGGAGTTGAGAAAAAAGTAAAAGTAAAACGTAAAGTTCAGGCAAAAGGAGCTACATACAAAACTTGTACTACTTGTAATGGTCAGGGTCAGGTGATGCGTGTTACAAACACCATTTTAGGAAGAATGCAATCTGCATCTACATGTCCGACTTGTGGTGGTTCTGGACAAATTTTAGATAAAAAACCTTCTGAGGCAGATGCTCAGGGAATGGTAATAGAAGATGAAACAGTATCAATAAAAATTCCTGCCGGAGTAGTGGACGGAATGCAGCTTAAAGTTTCTAACAAAGGAAACGATGCACCAGGAAACAGTATTCCAGGAGATTTGATTGTTGCCATTGAAGAATTAGAACACGAATTCCTGAAACGTGAAGGAGAAAATATCCATTTTGACTTGTATATTAGTTTCCCTGAAGCTGTATTAGGAGTTTCTAAGGATATCGAAGCCATAAACGGAAAAGTTCGTATTAAACTGGAAGAAGGAATTCAGTCTGGAAAAATCTTAAGATTAAAAGGAAAAGGTATTCCAAGTATCAACGGTTACGGAAGTGGTGATTTACTGGTTCACGTAAATGTTTGGACTCCAAAAACATTAAACAAAGAACAAAAGCAATTTTTTGAAAACGCTTTAAACGACGATCACTTTGCTCCGAGTCCTGAAAAATCAGAAAAATCATTTTTTGAAAAAGTAAAAGATATGTTTTCATAATCGGACTTTTTCTAAAATGTTAAAATAATTTTAAAAAACCCATCCTAAGATAAATATAGGATGGGTTTTTTGTTGAATAGTAATAAGTTTCGCTTCGAATTATTTACTTTTACACACGCAGACCGCAAAAGGTCAAACTGACGCAGAAATTCTAAAAATAGCATGAGCAACTTACTCGAAGTACATAAAGTCGTAAAACAATACGGCGACTATGTAGCGCTTAACGAAGTTTCATTAAATGTTCCCAAAGGAAGCATTTATGGACTATTAGGTCCTAATGGAGCCGGAAAAACTTCTCTGATTCGAATTATAAACCAAATAACGCTGCCGGATAGTGGTGAAGTGATTTTGGATGGAGAAAAATTACAGCCAAAACATGTACAGACTATTGGATATCTTCCGGAAGAAAGAGGTTTATACAGCACAATGAAAGTGGGAGAGCAATGCCTGTATCTGGCACAAATGAAAGGACTTTCTAAAGCTGAAGCTAAAATACAGTTGGAATATTGGTTCGAACGTTTAGAAATTCAAGGCTGGTGGAATAAAAAAATCCAGGAACTTTCTAAGGGAATGGCGCAAAAAATTCAATTCGTGGTTTGTGTTTTGCATAAACCAAAGTTGTTGATTTTTGATGAGCCTTTCTCCGGTTTTGACCCTGTAAATGCCAATATCATTAAGGATGAAATTCTGGCATTAAAAGAACAAGGTTCAACAATTATTTTCTCGACGCACAGAATGGAAAGTGTAGAAGAACTTTGTGATCATATTGCCCTAATCCATAAATCAAACAAATTAATCGAAGGTAAAATTGGCGATGTCAAACGCCAGTTTAAAACAAATAGTTTTGAGGTCGGAATTCTGACAAACAATGTAGAAGGCTTGATGTATGACATAACACAAAAATTTACCGTTTCACAGGCCAATTTCAAAACGCTTAATGACGATTTAAAATTAAATATCGAAATAGGAAATGCTGCCCCAAATGAATTACTAAATGTTCTGACACAACGTGGACAAGTAACTCATTTTGTAGAAAAAATTCCGAGTATAAACGATATTTTTATTCAAACGGTTACTGAAAATAAAAAATAAAATTTCAAAAAATAAATTCCAAATTCCAATTTAGAGTTGATAAATTGGAATTTGGAATTTGAAAATTAAAATATTTATGAGCATCATTTCGCTGATTATAAAAAGAGAATTTATTGCCAAAGTCCGCAATAAATCTTTTGTTGTCATGACATTTTTAAGTCCGTTATTGTTTGTGGCCATTGCAGGATTTATTGGTTATCTAAGCTCGATGAAGGCAGAAACCAAACGAATCGCAATTCATGATGAAACAGGTTTGTTTGCAGATGATTTTGTCAAACAGAACAAAAAAGACGCAGAATATAAATATCTGAATTTATCAGAAATAAGTGTAACGGCATTAAAGGACAGTATAGCCAAAGAAAATTTTAGCGGTTTACTGGTGATTCCAAAAACAAATAACGAAAAGGATCTTGAATCAAAAATTGATTTTATTTCCAATAACAGTCCAAGTATTTCCTTTATTGAAAACACTCAGGATGTAATAGCTTTAAAAATTACCAAAATCAATTTAGAAAAAGCCAAACTCGACACTTTATCAATTCAGAAAGCGCAGGCAAATGTAAATATTCATCTGGCTAAAGCATCAGGAGAAGAAAGTTTAAAAGGCTTAAATGAGATTAAAATAGGGATTGGCGGCGCATTTGGTTATCTTATCATGATGTTTATTATCATTTACGGAAACATGGTAATGAGAAGCGTCATAGAAGAAAAAACAAACAGAATTATCGAAATTATTATTTCGTCTGTAAAGCCATTTCAGTTAATGATTGGTAAAATTGTCGGAACTTCTCTTGCCGGATTACTGCAATTTACAATCTGGGCAATTATAGGTTTGGGGTTAATGTTTGCCGCTTCATCATTTTTTGGTGTAAATGTTGGCCCAACAGCTAGAATTTCTCCCGAAATGATGCATTCAGCCCAACAGGAATTCTCGGGTTCAGCACAAATGTATATCACCGAATTATGGAACCTGCCAATTGCCAGTATTTTAATTGGTTTTGTAGTTTATTTTATCGGAGGATACTTTTTATATAGTTCATTTTATGCCGCAATTGGGGCAGCAGTAGATAACCAGACAGATTCCCAGCAGTTTCTTTTACCGATTATCATGCCGCTTATTTTGAGTGTTTACATTGGTTTTTTTACTGTAGTAAACGATCCACACGGTACAATAGCTGTCGTGTTCTCAATGATTCCGTTAACATCCCCAATCGTAATGCTCATGAGACTTCCGTTTGGAGTGCCGTGGTGGCAAATAGTGATTTCGGTATCATTATTGTTTGCAACCTTTTTCCTTGTGGTTTGGTTCGCAGCAAAAATTTACCGCGTCGGTATTTTAATGTACGGCAAAAAACCAACATGGAAAGAATTGTATAGATGGCTTAAATATTAACTTTTAAAGTTGCTAAGTTACTAAGGTTCTGAGATGCTAAGATTTTCTTAGTTTCCTGATAATAAAAGCCCTTAGAACCTTAGCAGCTCAGAATCTTAGCACCTTAAAAAGAAATGAGTAAAATATTAATTATAGAAGACGAAGCAGCGATCAGAAGAGTTTTGGTGAAAATTTTATCTGAAGAAAATGACACTTATCAGGTTGATGAAGCCGAAGACGGTGTTGCAGGTCTTGAGAAAATAAAAAACAACGATTACGATTTGGTTTTATGTGACATTAAAATGCCAAAAATGGACGGTGTTGAGGTTTTAGAAGAAGTAAAAAAAATAAAACCAGAGATTCCGATGGTTATGATTTCCGGTCATGGCGATATGGAAACGGCAATTCACACCATGCGTTTGGGAGCTTTTGATTATATTTCAAAACCACCGGATTTAAACCGATTATTGAATACAGTTCGTAATGCTTTGGATAAAAAACAACTTGTAGTTGAAAATAAAATCTTAAAGAAAAAAGTCAGCAAAAATTACGAAATGGTTGGCGAAAGCGAAGCCATCAGTCATATTAAACTAATGATTGATAAAGTAGCCCAAACCGAAGCCAGAGTTTTAATCACAGGTCCAAACGGAACCGGAAAGGAATTAGTGGCACATCAATTACATGAAAAAAGCGAACGTGCTAATTTTCCTTTGATTGAAGTAAACTGCGCCGCTATTCCGAGTGAATTAATAGAAAGCGAATTGTTCGGTCACGTAAAAGGCGCTTTTACATCGGCAGTTAAAGATCGTGCAGGAAAATTTGAAGCAGCAGACAAAGGAACTATTTTCCTAGATGAAATAGGTGACATGAGCCTTTCGGCGCAAGCCAAAGTACTACGTGCACTTCAGGAAAGTATGATAACCAGGGTAGGAGCCGAGAAAGATATAAAAGTTGATGTGCGCGTAGTAGCGGCGACCAATAAAGATCTGAAAACAGAAATTGCAGAAGGTCGTTTTCGTGAAGATTTGTACCATAGACTAGCTGTTATTTTAATCAAAGTTCCGCCATTGAATGAAAGACGGGATGACATTCCTGCTTTGATTAGACACTTTGCCGAGAAAATTGCTTCAGAACAAGGAAATGTTGTTAAAGTATTTTCGCAGCCAGCCATAAAATTATTGCAGGAATATGATTGGACCGGAAACATTCGTGAGCTCCGAAATGTAGTCGAAAGGTTAATCATTTTAGGCGGAAACGAAATTTCTGAAACCGACGTAAAAATGTTTGCAAGCAAATAGTGATTCTGGAATCTAAATTCTAAAATCATAAATCTAAAATAGAAAATGAAACTAAAAAAAATAAACGAGAAATTACAAGACGCATTAATTGAGAATGGATTAACTGAAGCAAACATATTGCAGCAGGAAACTTTTTCGACTATAAAAAGCGGTGCCGACTGTATTGTTCTTTCTCCCGCAGGAAGCGGAAAATCAACTACAATAGTGCTAAATGTAATTCAGCAATTGGCAGGAAAAGTAGAAGAATCTCCAAGGGCTTTGATTATTGTAGAAGACAAAACGAAAGTTTTGGAAATGGTAGAACTTTTTGCGAAATACGGAAAATATACTAACCTTGAAGTTTATGGTGTTCACGACAAAGGAGATATGGATTACGATAAAAACTATATTTCAACCGGAATAGATGTTTTGATTGGGACACCAAATAAATTGAGCGATATGTTTACAACCGCCGGTTACAACGTAAATCGTTTAAAAATGTTTATTCTGGATGATGCAGATCCGATTTTGAAACTGCGTCACGAAACCAAAATCATGCGTATTTCTAATAGTATCACCAAAGTACAGCGAATTATTTTTGCAGAAGAACTGACAGAGCGTATTGAAATTCTGGCAGATAAAATGTTGCTGGAACCTTTTCTTTTTGATATGGATGAAGAAGGAGATGAAGAACTTGACGAAGAAGAAGATCAGATTCAAGAGGAGTAAATCGGAATCATAAATCTACATGGAAATATTAAAAACGCTTAAATTTTTAATGATTACACTCTTAGTATTTTTTGTTGCTGTTTATATCCTGGTTATTTCTTATGTGTATTTTAATCAGGTAGGAATGATTTTTCAGAGCGCATCGCTCCCAAAAGACTATCAGTTTGATTATCAACAGCAATATGAAGAATTAAATATTAAATCTTTTGATGAAGTAAATCTCAATGGATTATTATTTAAAGCAGAAAAATCAAAAGGCTTAGTTTTTTATCTTCATGGAAACGCAGGAACTTTGGAAACCTGGGGAAGGATTGCTAAAATTTACACCGATTTAGGTTATGACATCTTTATTCTGGATTACAGGAGCTTTGGAAAAAGTGAAGGGGAAATAAAGGACGAGGAACAATTAAATAAAGATATTGCCATCGTTTACAAAAAATTAGGGCAAAGATATCCTGAAGATAAAATCATTATAGCAGGTTATTCAATTGGGTCAGGGCTGGTAGCTGTATTGGCATCTGCAAACAAACCAAAAGCCGTAATTTTACAATCACCCTATTATAGTTTTAGTGAATTGTCGAGCAGCAGAGTTCCGTTTTTTCCAAATTTCATAAAAAAATTCCGTTTGGAAACTTATGAATATCTGGTAAAAATAAAAGCACCAGTTTATATTTTTCATGGAATGGAAGATCAGTTAATTCCATATTCAAATTCAGTTCGATTGAATGAACTATTAAAATCCAACGGGCATTTTTATCCTTTAAAAAATCAGGAACATATTGGGATGAATGAAAATCAGGATTTTCAAAACCACTTAAAAATAATATTGAAATAAAAATAATAATAAAAAATAAATGTCATGGGATTAATGAAGGTGTTTTCAGGAAGCGAAATTTTAGCAATTGCCTTACAGGAAAAATTAGAAGCAGCAGGTGTAGAAACAGTAAAAAAAGATAATATTCAATCTGCCAGACTAGCAGGCTTTGGCCAGACAGATTTGGCCGTTGAGGTTTTTATTCAGGAAACAGATTTTGCAAAAGCAAATCCGGTTATTGAAGATTTCAGAATGAATATTTAAGAAAGGCCTCAGTCTCAGTTTTCAGTATTAATAAAGGAAACCGATTGATGTAAAATAAGGAAAAGTAATCAGTCTCAGTCACAATACTGTCAGCTGAGACTGCGGCTTAAAACTAAAAAAAAGTATGCAATACAAAATGCTGGTGCTCGACATGGATGATACCTTGTTGACAGACGATCATAAAATTTCAGATTTAAACAAAAAAGTGCTTTTGGAAGCGCAGGCAAAAGGGGTTTATGTTGTACTGGCTTCAGGCCGGCCGACATCTGCAATGACAGCTTACGCAAAAGAATTAGAACTCGATTTAAATAATTCCTATATCATTTCGTTTAACGGTGCTGTAATTAGTACCGTAAAAGAGGATCTTGTTTTTTTTGAACAAAAACTGACCGTAGAACAAATTCATGATTTATACGATTATAGTGTAAAAATGAAAACACATATAATCACTTATCTGGATGGTGAAATTATCAGTGAAACCGATTCTGAGTTTATTGATATCGAAAAAGAAATTACAGGATTGCCGCATCGAAAAGTTGCAAGCTTTAAGGAAGCTGTTGACAGGCCTGCCGTAAAATGTATTTTATTAGAAGAGCCTTCTTATTTGAAAGAAGTAGAAAAAAACTTAAAAAGTGCAATGCCTCATTTGAGTGTGGCCATGTCTAAGCCTTTTTTCTTAGAAGCAGCTCAAAACGGGATTGACAAAGCGAATAGTTTAAAGCTTTTGGCTGAAAAGCTGAATATCCATCAAAGTGAAATTATTGCCGTTGGAAACGCCGGAAATGACCTGACAATGATAGAATATGCCGGATTGGGCGTTTGGGTTGATAATGTAACTCCGGAATTGCGTGACAGAGCCAATTTAATTGTCGCATCAAATAATAATGACGGAGTTGCTGAAGTTGTACAGCGTTTTATTTTAAATTAAACAATGAAAAAGCCAATTGAAACAGAACGTTTGATTTTAAGAGAGTTTTTGCTTTCTGATGCTGCTAGTATGTTTGAATTGGATTCTAATCCTAATGTGCATGTTTTTGTTGGTAAAAAGCCAGTTACATCTATAGAACAAAGTATTGCCTCTATTAAAAATATACAACAGCAGTATAAGGATTTCCAAACAGGCCGCTGGGCTGTAGTTCTCAAAGAAACCAACGAATTTTTAGGCTGGTCTGGAATCAAGTTTGTCAATTATAAAATTAATAACCACCAAAATTTTTATGAATTAGGTTATCGTTTTATTGAAAGGCATTGGGGAAAAGGATATTCAACAGAAGCGGCAAAAGCTTTTGTACAATATGCGTTTAATGAAATGAAGGTTGAAAGTCTTTACGCTTACGCAGATGAAGGAAACGAAATTTCGCGAAATATTTTGGAGAAACTGGGTTTTCGTAACAGAAATTCTTTTGAATATGAAGACGAAATGCAGGTTTGGTATGAATTAAAAAATCCAAACCTATAAATTAATTACTAATAAGTGAATCCCAAATCTTTTTAAACTGTTAAGATTTAAAAAGATTTGGAAAACAGCTCATAGTATATAGTTCTGAAATATGATTATTACTTTTTAGCTACAGAAACAAAATATTTATTTCCGTCACCCATAGTTAATTTTACACGCTCGTCACAAAGATCAATTGCAAAATTTACGCTTTCATAACAACTACAGGTAGTATTTTTGTCCTTAGACATTTCAGTTTTACAATTATTATTTTTAAAAGTTGCCAACTGTGGTGTGTATAAACTTACTAAATCCGTTGAAGCTGTTACTAATGAAATAATGCTTGCAGAATTATTGTTTGTAATTCTATATACAATTCTGTCTGTATAGTTTACTTCATTTACCATTACTTTACGAATATAAGTATAAGCAGTTGAGCCTTCGCCCGGTTCTTTTACTTCAAACTTGAAACCAACTGCACGAATAGCAACATCAAATTGTTGCTGCGAGTTTAAACTTGCCCAATTCGTTAAAGTACTAATAGAAGGAAATGGATTTGCGGCTGGAGCACTAGTTTGCGCTTGCGCACTAAATAAGGTTAAAAACATCAAGCAGATTGTGGGTAAAAATGCTTTCATAAAGTGGTATTGTATTATAATTTTTGCCTACTCTCTTTGGTTTTCGGCTTTCCCATTTCATTTTGTAACACAAAACAACAACATAACGAGTAAAATTCAAAATTGTTATGTTTGAATTATTAATTAATTAACCAAAGCTATTTAAAATTCTCAAATAACAATCAATTCAACTAAAGAATTTTAACAAAAGTAAATGTAAGATTTTTTTAGTTTAAAAAGCAAAAAAACGTATTTAATCGATGAAATTTGCATTTAATCGATTATTTGTCATTTAATTCTTATTATTGTGCAAACTGTATGATAATCTTGAAGATTGATTTGCTGAAATTTCAGCTAAAAATACAATTTTTTGGCATCTCAAAAAATTAATTTACTTTCAAAATATCAGGATGAAGTCGCTTATTGCCTTTCTTTTACAGAAATTTGTTTGTAAATTTGCAGCCTTAAATTTTTTGACAACGATTTCATTGATTTAAGATACATTATGGAAAATAGAAAAAAAGTTGCCTTTTACACGCTGGGTTGTAAACTGAATTTTTCAGAAACCTCTACAATTGCCAGAAGCTTTAATGACGAAGGATTTGACCGTGTCGATTTTGAAGATGTTGCAGACATCTATGTAATCAATACCTGTTCGGTTACAGAGAATGCCGACAAACAATTTAAGCAGGTTGTAAAAAAAGCAATGAAACTCAATGAAAAAGCTTTTGTGGCTGCTGTTGGGTGTTACGCACAATTAAAACCGGAAGAATTGGCAGCTGTCGATGGTGTTGACTTGGTTTTGGGTGCTACCGAAAAATTTAAAATTACCGATTACATAAATGATTTAAGCAAAAATGACATGGGCGAAGTACATTCATGTGAAATTGCTGAAGCCGATTTTTATGTTGGAAGTTATTCAATCGGAGACCGTACCCGTGCCTTCTTAAAAGTACAGGACGGTTGCGATTATAAGTGTACTTATTGTACAATTCCTTTAGCAAGAGGGATTTCAAGAAGTGATGCCCTTGAAAATGTTTTGCAAAATGCCAAAGAGATTTCAGCTCAGAATATCCGTGAAATTGTTTTGACCGGAGTAAATATCGGAGATTACGGAAAAGGGGAGTTTGGGAATAAAAAACACGAACATACTTTTCTTGATTTAGTTCAGGCTTTAGACAAGGTAGAAGGAATTGAGCGTTTAAGAATTTCATCAATTGAGCCAAATTTGCTGAAAAATGAAACTATAGATTTTGTTTCTAAAAGTAGAACTTTTGTGCCTCATTTTCATATTCCGCTGCAATCCGGAAGCAATGATATCTTAAAATTAATGAAACGCCGTTATCTACGTGAAGTTTATACAGAACGTGTAAATAAAATTCGCGAAGTAATGCCGCACGCCTGTATAGGCGTAGATGTTATTGTTGGATTTCCAGGAGAAACAGATGAGCATTTTCTTGAAACATATCATTTTTTAAATGAAATGGATATTTCTTATCTGCATGTATTTACGTACTCTGAAAGAGATAATACAGAAGCAGCAGATATGGAAGGTGTTGTCCCGTCAAACGTAAGGGCAAAACGAAGTAAAATGCTTAGAGGACTATCGGTAAAAAAGCGTCGTGCTTTTTATGAAAGCCAATTAGGAACAAACAGAACAGTTTTGTTTGAAGGCGAAAACAAAGAAGGATACATTCATGGTTTTACAGAAAATTACGTAAAAGTAAAAGCGCCATGGAACCCTGAATTAGTAAATACATTACAGGAAATCAACTTAACAAAAATAGATGAAGACGGAAGTGTTCGTTTAGAGTTTTTGAATAAACTGGAAGAAGCTTAAAAATAAATATATTCAAAGTATTGTCATTCTGACAAAGGAAGAATCACACTAGTAATTCTGCATGCTTAATCGCCAATCTTTGTCGAATTACTAGTGTGATTCTTCCTTCGTCAGAATGACAAAAGAAAGGCTCTTTATTTAAAGGGCTTTTCTTTTTTTATAACTATTTCTGATTTTCAGAAACAACCAATTTCAATGAATTAATATAATCGGTATCAAATTCTATAACTCTTATTTTTTCGGGATTAAAACTGAGTTCACCACCAAATTGTCCTTTTGTGTCCAAAAAGTCAATGATAAGTTCTTCATCATTCAGTTCGATCAATTTCCCTAAATAGGCAGATTTGGCAGATTTTTTTGAAATTTGAAAGATTCCATATTTCTCTGCTAAAAAACTAATAATAGTAGCCAGATCTTTTATTGGGATAATATCATCAGAATTAGTTTTTAATCCCTTTAAGCGAATAATTTTTTCGGTAAAAGCCAAATCCTGGTCTCTGTTTACAACCAGGATATTTTTATTTCTTAAAATTACAAAACCGTCCAAAATAAAATCCACAGGATTATTTCGAAGTAAAATCCAATCGTCTGAATAGTCTATAAGAAATCCGGTAAAAATTTCTTTTTTGTCTACAAATTCTATTTCAATTAATTGTCTTAAATATTGTTCCATCATAATTGTTAAAATTCAAATTTTAAACACCAAATTCCAAAATGAGCTTGCTTCACTATCGTTCAGGTCTAAATTCCAATTGCTGTGTAAATTGGAATTTGGAATTTGAAAAATTGGAATTATTTTTTTTTAAGGATTAGTCGACCAGATGCTGCTGTTTTTAATAAAAACCCTGCGATTTAATTTTAAGTGCGCAATAATCAATTCTGCCATATCTTCCGACTGCATTACTTTTTCAGGGTTACCGTCTGTCAGGTTTAGGTCTTTTGCCATATCTGTTGCAACAGTACTCGGCGTTAAGGCCGTAACCCGAATATTGTGTTTTCTCATTTCCTGCATCAAAGAATCAGTTAAACCCAAAACAGCAAATTTAGAAGCACTGTAAGCACTTGTCAAAGCGTTTCCGTTTAATCCGGCAGTTGATGAAATATTAATTATATCTCCGGTTTGTCTTTCGATCATATTCGGAATAATGGCGCGTGTGGTATAGTACGTTCCCATTAAATTTACCTGAATAATTCTTTCCCACGCTTCTGGTTCTAATTCTAAGAATTTTCCAAAAGAAGCAATTCCGGCACTATTAATTAAAATATCAATATTTTTGAATTCGGCTAAAGCTTTTTCTGCTGCTGTATTGATAGAATGAATGTCTGACACATCGGCTGAAAGTGCTAAAGTTTTTACACCCAAATTCGAAACCTCCTCTGCCAATTGGTCAATATCGGTTTGGGTTCTTGAAACTAAAATCAGGTTTACACCTTCTTTTGCCAATGCAATAGCAATGGCTTTTCCAATTCCTTTTCCTGCGCCCGTGATAAAGGCGTTTTTATTTTTTAAGTCGGTCATGATTGTATTTTTAGAAATGCAGAAAGCATCATTTTAAGTCTATACAAAAATAAGCTTTTGCAAACTAAAATGATGCTTTCAAATGCATTCTTAATCTAAGTTTAACAACTTTTGATTATTCTTTCAGAACCATATCGATACACATTACAGCTCCTAAAATCAATTGTCTTAACGGGCTGTCAGCAGCTACGGTTTCTTCAATATTCAGAACATAATTATCAGCACTTGTAAAAAGTTCTTTACCCATTCCGGCCCATTTTTTGGTTACCTGGGCAAGTTCTTTATTTTCATGAGAAAATTTAAAATCCCATCCTGTCCATTTTCCCTGAAGCGTTGCAACCGGTTTTTCATTTTTGTCAAGGATATCAAACTTTCCGCCAATCGAAAAGAATTTTTGTTTGAAAGTCCCCACCAGACGATCTTTTTCATCCAGGACTTCAACAGTCGATCTGAATATGGCAATGCCTCTTCTTACCGTAATTAACTTCTCGCCGGAAGCAGTTGTAATTTCAATATTAAATGGTGTTGCTCTTTTATAATCTGTAAATCGAAGTATTTTAGTGAAAAAACCAAGATTCTTTTCTCGGCAGTTCATAATAATTTCATTGCTTTCAGGATTGTAAATGTCGAAATTGTTAGCAGCTTTAAACATTCCGACATGCTCTTTTACTAAAAATAGATTTTGGCTTAAAATTGGATTCATACGGGTATAAAATTAATTTTTTAGAATAAGAACCAAATGTAATAAAATATTTATTAATTATACTGCTTGCAAGTTTCAACAAGACGAATAAATTCTGCTTTGTAACCTTCGCCGTCATTTGAGTTTCCTTTTCTGGCCAATTTTAAAATTTCCTCAGAAGATTTCTCAGTAATCAATTTAGAATCTCTGAGCTTCAGACCGAACCAGGCTACGGCCGAACTAAATTTCATATCGTCACTAGCTTTCTCGATAGCAATCGATTTATTTTCAATAACCTGTACCATTTCGATACTTTTATCACCGTCAGGTTTTTTATAACGGAATTTTATTGTTGCCAATTCATTACTGTAATTACTTGAATTCATTTCTGTTTTAGTGTATTTCAAATCATCGGGCTGTACGGCCAAATAATTACTTTTTACACCAGCCGGAATAATTTCATACAGAGCTGTTACGGTATGATTACTTCCTAATTCCCCGGCATCAATAGCATCATTTTTAAAATCTTCGGCACGAAGTTTTCTGTTTTCATAACCAATCAAACGATATGCCTGAACTTGTTTCGGATTAAATTCAATCTGGATTTTTACATCTTTTGCAATGGCAAACATAGAACCTTTAAATTCTTTTCCTAAAAAACGGTTTGCTTCCTGAATATTATCGATATAGGCATAATTTCCGTTTCCTTTATCAGCCAGGATTTCCATTTTGCTGTCTTTGTAATTTCCCATTCCGTAACCCAAGCAAGTCAGGAAAACGCCTGTTTTTCTTTTTTCTTCAATTAATTTCTCCATATCAGAATTAGAAGTGCTTCCCATATTAAAATCACCGTCGGTTGCCAGAATGACACGGTTGTTTCCATTCTTGATAAAATTTTCTGTCGCAGTTTTATACGCCAGCTCGATTCCTGCACCTCCTGCTGTGCTGCCTCCGGATTGTAATTTGTCTAAAGCATCAATAATTGTTTTTTTCTCATCGCCGGAAGTTGGAGGTAAAACCATTCCTGCAGCGCCGGCATAAACTACAATTGCTACTTTGTCTTTTGGTCTTAACTCGTTTACCAGTATTTTTAAAGACTGTTTTAATAAAGGCAGTTTATTGATGTCACTCATAGAACCCGAAACATCAATCAGGAAAACAAGATTAGAAGCCGGTAAATCTTCTGTTGGAATGTTTTTTCCCTGTAAGCCGATTTTCAAAATTTTATTATTTGAGTTCCAAGGAGAATCACTTACTTCTGTGTTGATAGAAAATGGATTTTCGTCTTTTGGCTGCGGATAAGTGTATTTAAAAAAATTAACCATTTCTTCAACACGCACAGCATCTTTTGGAACTTGCTGACCATTGTTTAAAAAACGTCTGATATTGGTGTAAGAGGCATTATCGACATCTATAGAAAATGTAGAAAGCGGCGCTGTTTTTGGACTTTCAAAAGCATTTTCAACAAAAGTATCGTAATCTTCCTGGGTGGGTTCAGCAGGAATTGGGGTAATGCTATTTAGTTTTTTATCTAATTCTTTTTCTGAAAGGTTTTTATAAAGCTCATTTTTGGTTGTAATAACCACAACACCATTTGATGCTTTACCGCCATAAACTGAAGTTGCAGCCTTGTCTTTTAAAACCGAAACATTATCAATATCGTTAGGGTTAATTTTAGCTATTTGATTTGAATTTGCCGGAACACCATCAACAATATAAATAGGTTCGTTTTTTGGCGATACAGAGGTGTTTTCTTGTATTACAACAGTGGGAGCTGGCATAGTAGTATATCCCATATTATTTTGAACCTGAATTCCCACAACTTTCTCCTGATTCATTTCAGAAGTTTTCATTTTAGCTTTTTTTCTTTCAGCACGTGCATAGCTTCGATCTTCATATTCAGAATCACTGCTTCCATAACTTACAACAACAACTTCACTTAAAGTTTGAAAATCAGGTACAAGTTTTATATTTATTATTGTTGAGTTTTGAACTTTCTGTCTTTGGGATTTGTATCCAATATAATCAAAAAGCAGCATATCTCCTTTCTGTGCCAGAATGCTGTATTGCCCGTCATAATTGGTTATTGCAGTTGCTTTTGAGTTCAGGTTTGTAATGTTTGCGCCTGGAATTGGCATCGTGGTTTCATCAGAAATGACTCCTGTAATTGTTTTTTGCTGTGCCATGGCTGTGAAACATATAAACATAGCAATGGCTGATGAAATAAGTTTTAGACTTTTCATGATAATAAGTTTTAAGATTAGAGTTCGGATTTAGCTTTGTCAAAGCTGCAGACTTTGACAAAGCTTAAAATTATTTTTTTGGAGTAGGTTTTCCTGTTCTTGTAGTAATGATAACAACTCCTTTTTTCCCTCTTTCGCCATATTTTGAAGTGGCTTCAAGATCCTGTAAAATGGTTATGGTTTTTATTTCCTGTTTATCCAAAGGCGCATATGGGCTCGTTGGGTTTTTGCCAAATAAATCATTTTCAGAATAATAAATACCGTCAATAATATACAGAGGTTCATCTAAGATTACCAGCGATTCCACATTTTCTGGATTAAGATTAGGCAGTTCTTCCTGCATCATTTTATCCCGCTTAACATCATCACTGTGAGCCATTGCATTTCCGTTCAGAATAACCAATGGTGCACTTTTTTTAGCTCTCAGAGATTCCTTTTCAGAATCTGCAATTCGATAAGGTTCTTTTTTAGCCGATTTTTCAGATTCATAACTCAGTGCTTTGTCTCTTGTGACAGAATCTTTTTCTACAAAATATCCGTAAGAAGTTGATGGTGCAGAAGCTGGCATCTCATTATAAACAATTGTTGGAGGTTCATAAACAATTGCATCAGTGTTTGGACTTTGAATTTCATGAATTGCAACAGGAGATTTTTGGTTAATTTGATTTTTTATAATTTCTTCGGCCTCTGTTTTTGAAACTATTCCCGAATCCTCAGAAATCGCAATTTGATTTTTTTCTGAAGCCGATTTTTGAACTGGTTCTTTCACAGCTTCGTTATTAACAACTTCATCAGAAATTTTAATGTTTGCATTTTTGTCTGTTCTTAAGAACTGAGAACCAACAGAGATTATTAATAAAAGAGAAGCAGCAATGGCAATTTTTTTCCATAATGCGATTGTTTTTTTAGCCTCTTTTTTGTCCAGTTTTTCTTCCACACGTGACCAGACTTTTTCCATTGCCGGAAAGTCTTTAAACTCCGCGTTTTGCGAAGCTTCTTTTATTTTATCGAATAATTTATCTTGATTGTCCATGACTATTTTGCTTTTTGATAATACAGTTTATTAACCAGTTCTTTCAGTTTGGTCTTTGCAGCATTCAATTGTGATTTTGAGGTGCCTTCGGAGATCTTCAGCATTTCGGCTATTTCTTTGTGCCCGAAACCTTCTATAACAAAAAGGTTAAAAACAGTTTTACAGCCATCGGGAATATGGTTTAATAAATTAAGCAAATCTTCTTCTTCTAATGTATTGAGTTCGTCAACAGAAGGCTGCGAAAGCAGTTTTACATCATCGAGATACATATTAAAGTTGGTATTTTTTTTAATTGATGCCAAACAGTGATTTACTGTTATTTTTCGTGCCCAGGCTTCAAAAGCATACGCTTCTTTTAGCTGATCAAGTTTGGTAAAAATGGTAAAAAACGAATCGGCGAGTGCTTCTTCAATTTCTTCTTCCTTTTTTAAATATCTTTTGCAAAGGCGGTACAACTTTGGAGCCATGTATTCGTACACCTGACGCTGGGCATCGCGGTGCATTTTTTTACAGTTAGCTATTTGAGTTTCGTTTATCACAATTGGTGTCTTTCTTATATAGAGAGCGAAAAAGATAAAAAGGTTGGAATGAAGATGAAAAAAGTTTTTTTTAAGGTTCAAAGGAACAAAGGTTTCAAGTTACAAAGGTTTTATTACAGAGCCGCATAGCAGTGCGTTTCTGTGTTAAATCCAGAATTGAAATGCTTTGTGTTTCTCTGCGTAATTCTTTGCGAATCTCTGCGAAATAATTTTACCGCAAAGATTCGCAAAGAATTACGCTAAGGATCGCAAAGTTTATTTAACGGGCAACGTCAACTTAAAAATCTTAGTGTCCAAAAGATCAGTGTCATTATCTTCACAAAGCAAAAACTCAATTTTGTTGTTTTCTTTTTTGTAAAAAGTCAAACCTTCAAACTTATTGGTTGAAGTTATTTTTTGAGTAAAATCGATTTTCATGGTTTTAAGGTCAATCCGGCCGATGAAACTTCCTAAGATTTCGCCGTCATCGTAAGTCGATTTGGTGTCTTCGGCGGTGGAAAGAAAATAGATTTTATCTTCGACTAAAACAGCATCGGTAAAACTGGAACGAACGCCTTTTATTTTTGGCAGTTTATAATTGGTTGCTACCAGGGCAAATTCTTCACCTAAACTTTTGGCATGAATGGTAAAAATGGTGTTTTTGTTAGAAATTCCGTTTCCGCGATTGAATAAATACCAGTTTTCTCCATCAAAAATAGCGCCTTCTAAATTAAAATCTTCCGGTTTAATCTCTCCGAAGCTTTGCATTAAAGCGTAAATATCTGTTAGATTGTTTTTTTGTAAAACGGTCTTATTTTTCAAATCGAACTCTATCATTCTGTTTCGGTTTTCTGTCGAACCGGAACCAAAAACATAAAGTGTATCGTTGTGATGCGTTAGGGACTCAAAATCGGGTTTTATGTTTTTTGGAATATTTTGTGTCGGATTATCAATTAAGGGATGTTGGTTCAATTGCTGATTCTGCATATTGTACTCGTATAAGAATCCGCTGTTGTCACCAATGATATAAAGAGAATCACTGTTGTAGAATAATCCTGATGCAGAACCGATTCCGATAATTTGAAATAATATTTCTAATGTAAATTTTTCCATGAAGTGTTGTTTTGAAATCTAAATCCTGATTGCAATAAAAGTATTACAATGAATAGCAAATTCGATAGCTATCGGAATTCGTAAAATTAGTATATTTATGATATAAAAATGAAAAAGATATGAAATCGATAGATCCGAAGGATTTTAAAGTTACAGAAGAAATAAAGTTATCAAAGATTCCGACTCTGCTTGACATTCAGGCCACTGATGATGAGAAAGATGAAAAACTGGACAATGTACGGGAAAAAATTAGCAGTTTGCAGGAAGTAATGTATGCCTATAATAAATACAGTGTTTTAATCTGTCTTCAGGGAATGGATACTTCTGGAAAAGACAGCCTGATTCGTCAGGTTTTTAAAGAATTTAACCCAAGAGGAGTTGTAGTTCATAGTTTTAAAACACCAAATTCGACCGAGCTGGAACATGATTATTTGTGGCGGCATTATATTGCTTTGCCAGAAAAAGGAAAAATCGCTATTTTTAACAGAACACATTATGAGAATGTGTTGGTAACGCGTGTGCATCCTGAATTTATTTTAGCCGAAAATTTACCCGGAATAAATTCAGTTGAAGATATAAAACCAAAATTCTGGGAAAAAAGAATTGAGCAGATTAATAATTTTGAAAAACATATTGCTGAAAACGGAACAATTGTAATAAAATTTTTCCTGCACCTGAGCAAAGAAGAACAACGCCAAAGATTATTGCGCCGTCTGGAAGAAGGAAAACACAATTGGAAATTTTCTCCCGGAGATCTCAAAGAACGCGAGTACTGGGACGAATATCAGAAATATTATGAAGAAGCTATAAACAGAACTTCTACAGAACATGCGCCATGGTACGTTGTTCCTGCCGATGATAAAGAAATGGCACGTTATATCGTAGCCAAAATTATCTGGGAAGAATTGCAGAAATATACCGATATCCAGCAACCGGAACTGGACAAAAAAATAAAAGCTAATTTTGAGCTTTATAAAAAGGAATTAGAAAAAGGGTCTTAAAATTTAAGACTCTTTTTTTTGTTTAATGTTACCGTTACTTTATGAGTGTTTTGCAGTACTAATTTAATGTTAATTTTTTAGTTCTTAAAAATGCATTTGGGAGTAGTGTTTTGTCCTTTTGATAATATCAGAATAATTATTAGTTAAAGTGTAAGGGGTTACTTTGTAAAAAAATAAAAACCAACTTTGACTAATGAAAAAAATTATTTTACCTCTATTCATTCTGGGATCATTGATTACATCATGTAACAATAATGATTCTAAAGACGAAACAGAAACAACTACAGCTGTTGTTTTGAAGGATCATTCTGTAACGCCAGCTTTATTAAAAGCACAGGCGGGTTTTGAAAATTTAAAAATTTATTCCCTTTTTGGTTCAGATGATGTTTTTCCGGACAGTCCAAATTATGTTTTTGGAGGTTCTGCAGATGGTTCTGGTTTATTGAAAAACGCTGATGGGACTTTTACTTTTTTAGTAAACAATGAAGACAATTTTGCGGTTTCAAGAATTACTTTGGACAAGACATTTAAACCTACAAAAGGAGAATATTTATTAAACTCAAGCGGAGGAACGTGGAGACTTTGTGGTGCGACAATGGCTACAGTAGAAGAAAATGGTTTTGGACCACTTTATTTAACATGTGGTGAATCTGGAGAAGAATCCCGTACACACGCATTAGACCCTTACGGAAGCGCCGGTGCTGCATCTGTATCAAAAGAACTGGCTGGATTTGGCCGTTTAAGTGCTGAAAATGCTTTGCCGTTGCGTACTTCTGCTTACAAAGGAAAAACGGTTGTTGTTATTGGAGATGACGACTCAGGAACTTACGGAGGACAGGTTTTTATGTATGTAGCAAATGCTGTTGGAGATTTAACCGGAGGTTCTTTGTACATGCTAAAAAGAAACGATGATAACCAAAGAGAAAAAGACATGGAGACAGGCAAAACGTATCCTGTTTCTTTCGTAAAAATCGATAATCATACTACTTTAACAGGTGCTCAGATTAATGCATCAGTAAATACTTTAAAAGCAATTAAATTTGGTCGTGTAGAAGATTTGGATTACCGTAAAGGCGGTAATACTGCAGATCGTGAATTGTATTTTAACGTAACCGGACAAGATATTGCCACAACTAACGCTGATGGCTCGAGAACGAAATATGGTCGTGTTTACAGACTAAATCTTGATGCTGCAGACCCATTAAAAGGAACTCTTGAAGTTATTCTTGATGGTGATGACCGTTCTGGTGTTGCGGGTAAATTCCAAAACCCGGATAACATTTGCGTTACTAAAAACTACGTGTATGTTCAGGAAGATGCAAACGGATACGGTGACGAAACTCACGATGCATATATCTATCAGTATAATATTGCTACAAAAGCTTTAAAAGTTGTGTTAGAATTAGATCACCATCGTACAGCAACTGATGCTGCTAAATATAATGTTGGGACGATATCTAAATTCGGATCTTGGGAATATGGCGCTTTGATTGATGTTTCTGAACAACTTGGCATCGATGATACTTTTATGTTGAGTGTACAGCCACATACCTGGACAGGTGCAAAATACAAAGGTGTTGATGGAGGAACAAACCGTCCAAACGAACAGCAGGCAAGTCAGATAGTCGTTATTAAAGGTTTAGCAAGATAAATTTTTTAAGTACTTACAAAACAGCAATCCACTATCTCACATTGAGGTAGTGGTTTCTGTTTTTTAGATCATCTTTTTAATTTTTTAGTAGATCATGAAAAAAAATCATTGTTTATTCTTTCTGATATTATTATTTGTCAGCTGTCAGAAAACAAGCAAGCATCAGGAAATAAATAAAATGTTTCGGAGCGATATTAATTTATTGATAAAAAAAGTAGCCAAACTTAAATATTCTGTAGAATCAGATTTATCAGAAACGTTAATTCATACACAATTTCTGGAAGCGCATCAAAGTTACAAACGGGTTGAGATATTAAGTGAATATTATTCCCCTGCAGTTTCTAAATCTATAAATGGCCCGGCAATACCTGAGTTTGAAGAAAGTGATAATGTAACTGTTCCTCCCGAAGGGTTTCAAGTTATCGAAGAATTAGTTTTTCCGAAATATGACAGAAAAAGTAAAGAAGAACTGATTCAGCAATTGGGCATTTTATCGGCTAATTTAATTCGTTTAAAAAAAGTTTCAAATTCTAATGAATTAACCGACGCACACGTTTTTGATGCCATGCGATTGGAAGTCTACAGAATCATAACTTTAGGAATTACAGGGTTTGATTCTCCTGTTGTCCTGAATTCACTTCCGGAAGCTGAGGTTTCCTTAGTAACTATCGAAAAATATTACCGTGTTTATTCACAAAATAAATCGGTTTCTAATGCTAAGACAGCGTATGCTATTCTGGAAAAAGGGAAAAAATACTTAAGAGTAAACAGAAATTTTAATGCTTTTGACCGTGCCTATTTTATTAAAGAAATTGCTAATCCCTTAAGCAAAGAACTTCATAAAACTCAAATCGAATTAAAGATTCCTTTTATGAAAGAACAAAGGGGACTAAAAGCTAGTGCTCAAACTTTATTTGATAAGGAAGCATTTGATGCAGAAGCTTTTTCTGGTTTTCCGGATTATAAAACAACACCCGAAAAAATTGTTTTGGGTAAAAAATTGTTTAATGACCCTGTTTTATCAGGAAACAATACGCGGTCATGCAGCTCTTGTCATCATATTGAAAAAGCATTTACAGATGGTTTAGAAAGAGCAGTGTCTTTAGACGGAAAATCAATGATCCAGCGTAATACGCCCACACTTAATAATATTGCTTTTCAACGTGTGTTTTTTGCAGATTCAAGAGTCAGTTATCTGGAAGATCAGGCAATTGCCGTTATTAGGAATGAAAACGAAATGCACGGATCTTTAGAAAAATCAGCTTTGGAAATTCAAAAAAATGAAGAATATGTAAACCAGTTCAGGAAAGCATTTCCACAAGGAAAAATAAACGAATTTGCAATCAAAAATGCCCTGGCATCTTATATTCGTTCACTAAGTCATTATGACTCAAAATTTGACGAATATATGACGAATAAAACAACGTTTACGGCAGATGAAAAAGCTGGTTTTAATTTGTTTGCAGGAAAAGCAAAATGTGCTACCTGTCATTTTATCCCGCTTACCAACGGAACTGTGCCTCCTAATTTTGATAAATCTGAAAGTGAAGTTCTGGGAGTTCCTAATAAAGAGAAAAAATTAGACGGTGACCTGGGCAAGTTTGTTATTACGCAGGCTGCCATTCATAGGTTTTCTTTTAAAACGCCCACTATCAGAAATATAGAACACACAGCACCTTATATGCACAATGGTGTTTATAAAACTTTAGAGGAGGTGATAGATTTCTATAATGATGGAGGAGGTTTGGGGCTCGGATTTGAAGTGCCGAATCAAACGCTGCCTGAAGACAAACTGAACCTGTCAGTTAAGGAAAAAAAGCAATTGATTGCCTTTATGAAAACATTGACAGATAAAAAATATTCAAACTAAAAGAAAATCAAAACAGATAAAAAACCCAAAACCCGACAGCCTATGAGCAACTGCCGGGTTTTACCAAAAACAAAAGAATAAAAATGAATGTATTTTTACAAGTCAAAACCGTAGGCAAGACGTAATGCTACCTGGTCAGTTTTGAAATCGTGATAACCTTCGTAACGTACACTGATATCAATGTATTTGTTAGCATAACCAATTCCTGGAGCCCATAAGAAGGTAGTTTTGTCGTATCCGTTTGTAACAGCGAATCCGGCACCAAGCTCACCTAAAACATAAAATTGATCTTCCCACACAAAAGCTTTAAAACCAGCTTTTGCAGGAATAAAACCAAGGTCTTTTATGTCATTTCCGTTGACATCATCCCCATTAAATAAATTTGTA
Organism: Flavobacterium sp. 1355; assembly: GCF_017833415.1. Taxonomy (GTDB): domain Bacteria; phylum Bacteroidota; class Bacteroidia; order Flavobacteriales; family Flavobacteriaceae; genus Flavobacterium. The sequence goes on from NZ_JAFICC010000014.1 coordinate 52,163, forward strand.
AAACCTGTAGTTAGGGTCAATGATGTTCTTTTAGACAAATCATATTGTAAACGAACGTCTCCGCCAAGTGACCAATCATAATCACCGTCTGTTGGTATACCACCATTTAGTCCAAAACCTAATCTAAATCCCTGATCGTAATTCTTAACTTCTGTGTCCTGAGCGAAAGTTGTGTTGGCGTATAAAAAAGCAATAACTGCTAGGCATAAAAATTTTAATTTTCCTGATTTCTTCATGACAATTTTTTTTGAATTATTAATGATGTAAAATTATATTCTTAGCCTTTGGGGTTCGTTATATAATTTTTACCAATTGTTATATAATCTCAGGTTTCTGGCAGATTCTTAATTCTTGCTTATATTTTTAATAATAGAATAGAATTCAATGCTTCTAAGTATCTTTGTCGGCTCAAAAGCACACAAATTGAATTTAGCCCAATACACAAAAGAGTTTTCATATAATTTAAGATTAGCATATCCGGTTATATTAGGAATGGTAGGCCATACCTTAATAGGAATTGTTGATAATGTCATGGTTGGAAAATTAGGAAGCACCGAACTTGCTGCTGTTTCTCTGGGTAACAGCATGATTTTTATTGCAATGTCATTAGGAATTGGGTTTTGTACAGCGATAACACCAATTGTAGCAGAAGGCGACGCTCAAAAAGATGATGCAAAAATACGTTCGGCATTTCATCATGGGTTATTTTTATGTTCAATTTTAGGAATACTGCTATTTGGCACAGTTGTTCTGGCAAAGCCAATAATGGAAATGCTGGAACAGCCCGCCGATGTTATTGTGTTAGCAAAACCATATCTTGACTGGGTTGCTTTTTCACTCATTCCTTTAATACTGTATCAGGGATATAAGCAATTTGCAGACGGTCTTTCGCTTACAAAATATTCTATGTATGCCATGATTATGGCAAACGTCCTGCACGTAGGAATTAATTATATGCTGATTTACGGTATATGGTTTTTTCCGAAAATGGGTATTATCGGTGCAGCGCTTGGAACGGTAATTTCCAGAATATTTTTGGTAATGTTCATGCATATCATGCTTTCAAGAAGAAATGATTTAAAACGTTTCTTTCAAAAATTTAGCTTTAGCGAAATTAGAAAAGAGACCATAAAAAAAATTATAAGCATAGGCTTTCCCTCAGCCATGCAAATGCTTTTTGAGGTAGTATTGTTTACAGCATCAATATGGCTTTGCGGTAATATTGGTAAAACCAGTCAGGCGGCAAATCAAATTGCCTTGAGTATGTCTTCTCTAACCTTTATGGTTGCAATGGGATTAAGCGTAACTTCGATGATCCGGGTGGGTAACCAAAGAGGGCTGGCAGATTATAAAAACCTTGTAGTTGTGGCACGTTCTATTTTTTTACTTGCCATTATAGTAGAAGCTTTTTTTGCCCTCGCATTTATTGCTTTCCATAATTACCTTCCGTATGTGTTTTTAAATATGGAAAATAGCGGGCAGCTTGTAGATAATACGGAAGTTATAAGTATTGCAACAAAGCTGCTCTTAATAGCAGCGGTTTTTCAAATTTCAGACGGGATTCAAGTTGTGGTTTTAGGTGCGCTGCGAGGCCTGCAGGATGTAAAAATACCAATGTATATTACATTTGTAGCATACTGGATAATTGGCTTTCCCGTATCCTATTATTTAGCAGAATTCACAACCTTAAAAGCACAGGGAGTATGGATAGGACTTTTGGCAGGACTAACTTCGGCCGCAATATTCCTCTATATTCGTTTTCATTACTTAACAAAAAAATTAATCAATAATTCATTTCCAAATAAGTAAATTTGGAACTTTAAAAAAATAAATTAATATGGAATTACCTAAATTTTTACTTGGAGATAATACTGATTTTCCAGACGATATTTTTATCGTTCACCTTGATTATCCACGTTTTATAATCAATTTAAAAGATGATGAAGTGGAGTTTCTGGAAGAAGCTGAAGATCTTGATGAGGCCGAATTAAATGCAGAAATGGAAGGTTTGATTGAAAAAGCTAATGATTTTTATGATCGCGAAATAAATCGTTACGAAGAGTAACTTTTTGTTTAACTATTTTCACGCTCTAATTCTTTTAAATGAAAAAATTAAGTTTTTTAAAACCCGTTTTTAATTTTATAGCAATCGGATTGCTAATCACTACTTTGAGCAGAATATTTTTATTCTTTCTTTTTAGAGACAGAGTACTGGAAACACCAAATTTTTGGTATATTTTTCCAATCGGTCTTAGAATGGATTTAATATTACTATGTTATTTGTCTTTTCTTCCGGCTCTTTTGATCACTTTTCTTCCGGCAAAGTGGCTTAAATTTACCAATAGATTTCTGGTCATTTATAGTTTTCTATTTCTGTTTCTGATTCTTTTTGTAGAATTGGCTTCTCCCGATTTTGTAAAACAATATGACACTCGTCCCAATAAGATTTTCTTAGATTACCTTATTTATCCAAAAGAGGTAGCAGGAATGCTTATGAAGAGTTATATGACTTCGATAATTATAACTTTCTTAATCTTGGGAGTTGTATTGTATTTTGCTTTCAAAAACGGAAAAAAACTTTTCTATACAACCGCTACAGATTATAAATTCAAATTAATCGTATTTCCATTAATCGCTTTTTTATTATTTTTCGGAGCACGTTCAAGTCTGACTTCTAAGCGTCCTATAAATGCCAGTAATGCTGTTTTTTCTACAGATCAGCTAACTAATACGCTGGGATTAAATTCATTTTACACAGTTGCTTTTGCGGCTTATTCCATTAAAAATGAAGGCAACACCAAAATGTATGGAAAAATGGATGAAGCCGAAGCAATAGCGCGCGTAAAGAAATATATGATTGCAGGATCAGGCGACTTTACCGATAAGGAAATTCCGTTTCTGCATGTTCAGCAGCCTGATACAGTGGTTAAGAAGCCATATAATCTGGTAATCTTTTTACAGGAAAGCCTGGGAGCAGAGTATGTTGGAATTTTAGGTGGAAAACCCTTAACGCCAGAGTTTGATAAATTATCAAAAGAAGGTTTGTTGTTTACCAATTTATATTGCACAGGAACAAGAAGCGTGCGCGGAATCGAAGCAGTGGTAACAGGGTTTCTGCCTTCACCTTCAGAAAGTGTTGTAAAACTGGGGAACTCTCAACAAGGATTTTTTACTCTTGCAGATGCCTTAAAACAAAAAGGATATTCAACCAGCTTTATTTATGGCGGAATGGCGAATTTTGACAATATGGCTTCGTTTTTTAACGGAAACGGTTTTCAGGATATTGTAGATCAGTCAGATTTTGACTCAGATGGCAATAAATATGCTTTCAAAGGAACATGGGGATATTCAGATGAAGATTTGGTTACAAAAGCAAATAATTATTTTAAAACAAAAGGAGATAAACCTTTCTTTTCTCTGATGTTTTCGACTTCAAATCATGAACCATTTGAGTATCCGGAAGGAAGAATTAAACCTTACGATAAAAAAGCGGCAACAGTAAACAATGCAATGAAATACGCTGATTTTTCGATTGGAAAGTTCTTTGAACTGGCTAAAAAAGAAGCTTATTTCAAAAACACGATTTTTATCGTAATAGCAGATCACAATACAAGAACTTACGGAAAAAACCTGGTACCGATTAATAAATTTCACATTCCCGCTTTAATCATGGGACCAGGAGTTCAAAAAGGTTCTGTTTACAGCAAACTGGCAAGTCAGATAGACATTCCGCCAACATTACTGGCGTATTTGGGAATCCCGTTTGAAACTCCGATGGTGGGTAGAAATTTAAATAAATTAAGTCCATCTGTTCCGGGAAGATCGATTATGCAGTTTAATGATATCAATGCATTCAGAGTAGAAAATCAAGTTGTTATTATGCAGCCAAATTTGAAACCTCTGCAATTTGAAATCAAAAATGATACAACTCTTATTCCTGTAAAACTAAACGAGGAGTTGGCAAAAGATGCCTTGGCACATGTGATTACCGCAGGAAATTTATATAAAGAAAATAAGTATAAGCTTCGTAAATAGGTTCAAAGGCTCATAGAAGCAAAGGTTCAAAGCGTTAAAGATTTTTACTCTTTCCCTTTGAACCTTTGCTACTTTGTCTCTTTACTAAAATACAATTTTAATAATTCCTTTGCAGCTGCAAAAGGTGAAATTTCATCATTTTGCACTGCTTTTTTATTTTGTTCCAGTGCTGAAATTATTTCAGGCTGACTGTAAAAACTATGTTTTAATTGTTCATTAATAGTTTCCATCATCCAGAAATGATTTTGGTCCTTTCTTTTTTCCTGAAAGTATCCTGTATTATTTGTCATTTCAAAATAATCAGAAATAGTTTCCCAGATTTCAGAAATTCCATCTTTTGTGATTGCGCTGCAAGTTGTGACTTTTGGCTGCCAGTTTGATTTTTTGGGAGGAAATAAATGCAATGCCCTGTTAAACTCCAGTTTCGCCTGATTGGCCTTTTTGATATTATCGCCATCGGCTTTATTGATTACAATAGCATCTGCCATTTCCATAATGCCGCGTTTTATTCCCTGAAGTTCGTCGCCTGCCCCCGAAATTTTTAGTAATAAAAAAAAGTCTACCATACTGTGAACGGCAGTTTCACTTTGCCCGACACCCACGGTTTCAATAATAATAGTATCAAAGCCTGCAGCTTCGCACAAAATGATAGTTTCGCGTGTTTTTCTGGCAACACCGCCCAAAGTATCTCCGGAAGCGCTGGGTCTTATGAAAGCATTATCATCTTTTACCAATTCCTCCATTCGGGTTTTATCACCTAAAATACTTCCGTGCGAAAGAGAACTGCTCGGGTCAACTGCCAGAACTGCCACCTTTTTATTCAAAGCAGTCAGAAACTTTCCAAAAGCTTCAATAAAAGTGCTTTTACCAACACCCGGAACACCTGTAATTCCAATTCGGATTGATTTTGTAGAGTAGGGCAGGCAGCCTTTTATGACTTCATTTGCTTTCTCAGTATGGTCGGGATTTGTGCTTTCTACCAAGGTAATGGCGCGGCTTAATGCTGTTCGGTTTCCGTCAAGAATACCACGAATCAATTCTTCAGCCGAAGGTTGTTTTTTTCTGTTTTTCTGGATTTGACTGATAGCAGAAATATTGGTGATTTCAGGAGGCGAAATCCCAGCTTTTTCGTGCAGGCTGCTTACTTGTTTTTTTGAACTCGACAAAACGTATTTTTTGGTTACGTAAAAGTACAGAAAACAAAAACAGTTTCAAAAAGTTAGTGTGCCACGAATTTTTTTGTCATCCGACGAAATGATCACACATAGGATTCCGCATAGTAAGTCGCCAATCTTTGCCGGGTTTCTGGTGTGGTTCTTCCTTCATCAGGATTACAATTAGTATTTAGTAAAAAATTCGTGGCAGAAAAAAATTAATAAGCAGCAGTAAATCTAACCTGATGGTGTTTTTGATTTTCTGCCTCATCAGCAATTACGACTGCCAAATCTTCTACAGACAGAATACTTCTTTGTTCGTCATTAAAAACAGGATTTTCTAAACCTAAACGGTATTTTCCTGTTCTTCCGGTTGTGATTCCCTGGTGCATTTCAAAAGCAGGACTAAAAAATGCCCAGTCCAGATCTTTTTCTTCTTTCAGGATATTCAGGTAATCTCTTGCAGCACTTGCGCCCGCATGATATTCTTTAGGAAAATCCGGAGTATCAACCGCCTGTAAACCCGGTGCAACAAATAAACTTCCGGCACCACCGATCGTAATGAAGCGTTTTACTCCTGATTTTTTTACCGCTTCCTGTATAGCCTTAGAACCTGCAATAAAATCATCATAAATGTTTGGGTTTGTCCATCCTGAATTGTAAGCTGAAATAACGGCATCATTTCCTTTAATAACTTCTGCCAAAGCATCTGTATTAAAGATATCAGCACTTATCCAATTTACATCAGATGAATTTTTTGGATTTCTGGCAATAGCCGTAATTTCATGATTTCTTGAAGATAATTCGTTTAAAATGGCTGAGCCTACAAATCCAGTAGCTCCAATGATTGCAATTTTCATAATATATAAATTTATTTAGTAATAAAAAATGTTACAGTTTTGGGTAAAAAAATAGCGCTAAAATTGATTCGAAAAATCTTCCAAAGAGATTCCTTCGAGTTGAGCACTAACTTTTTGGTTCATTTCTTTATATAAGGCTTCCAGATTCTGATTGATTTTTTTTCCGACAAGACAATCAGGATTTGGCTGATTTTTGGCAAAACCTAAACCAATGGTTTCAAAAGTCATTTCGAAAATTTGTTTTAAAGTTAGTTCAGTAGCATTTACAGCCAATTTTGTTCCGCCATTTTTTCCTTCTTTACTTTCTACAATATGATGTGCTTTTAGGTTGGCAATTTCTTTTCGGACCAAAACAGGATTCAGATTAATACTTCCCGCAATAAACTCCGAGGATAAATAATCGTTTGGAAATTTATGCAGCAAAGTAAGAATGTGAATCGTTATGGCAAATTTACCTGAAATCATACTGTAATAAAATATGTTACAAATTTAAATAGTTTACTTCAATAAAAAAATATTTTACCAAAAATTAATTTTCCTGCTTGTTTTATAAATCCCTATTTTTGTTCTGATCCTGCCATATGAACAACTTTATTTTAATATTCTTCTTTCTCTTTTTAGGTTTGCTTCTGCAAAGAGTAAAACAGTTTCCTGTCAATACTTATAAGGTTTTAAATAAAATTGTCATTTACATTTGTTTACCGGCAATTACCTTATTTCATATTCCGAAAATAAAATGGAACAATGATTTGCTTTTTCCTATAGCATCCGGCTGGATTACTTTTATTCTGGCTTTTGTATTTTTTCATTTTTTGGGAAAACGATTCGGCTGGTCTAATAAATTGATTGGCTGTTTGATTTTGACGGCAGGATTAAGTAATTCTTCGTTTCTTGGATATCCAATAATTGAAGCTTTGTTTGGCAAAAAAGGTTTAGAAACAGCCATTTTGGTAGATCAGCCGGGAACTTTTGTAGTGGTATCTACTTTGGGTGTTTTTGTTGCCGCTTTTTATTCAAAAGGAAGCCCTGATACCTTTAGCATTATAAAGAAAGTACTTTTCTTTCCGCCGTTCCTTACTTTTGTTTTTGCCTGTTTCATGAATATTTTTCAATTTGATTTTGATGAAAACCTTCAAGCTGTTTTGTTGAAGCTGGGAAGTATTGTAACACCATTAGCTTTACTTTCTGTTGGATTACAGTTGACATTTGACCGAAAAAGCAAACATTGGAAATTTCTGAGGCTTGGACTTTTTTACAAACTAATCCTGGCGCCTTTTATAATTTTGGTTTTATATGTTTTTATTTTAAAACAACATTCTGAAGCCATTAAGATAACACTTATGGAAATGGCGATGGCTCCAATGATTACAGGAGCAATTTTGGCTTCTACTTATGGGCTGAAACCAAAACTGAGCAGTATGATGATTGGTTTCGGAATTCCGATTTCTTTTGTAACGCTTGCTGTTTGGTACTTTGCTGTACAGTTTATTTAGTCTTAAAATAGTAATTATATAGAGAATATAGAATTTAACTTTTTTTTTGAATTTTGATTGTTTTCTCAATGCATTTTTTAGTTAATTTTAGAGGAACTAAAAAATATAAATTATGTCAACATTAAGATTAGGCGATATAGCTCCGGACTTCCATGCAGAAACTACACAGGGACCAATTAATTTTCACGAATGGCTGGGAGATTCATGGGGCGTTTTATTTTCGCATCCTGCAGATTTTACTCCTGTTTGTACAACTGAATTAGGTACTGTTGCGAACTATGTCCCTGAATTTGCAAAAAGAAATACGAAGGTTATTGCACTAAGTGTAGATGGTTTGGATTCTCACTTAGAGTGGATTAAAGATATAAACGAAACGCAAAATACAGAAGTTAATTTCCCAATCATTGCAGACGAAGATAAAAAAGTAGCAAATCTGTATGATATGCTTCATCCAAACGCAAGTGATAAATTTACTGTTCGTTCTGTGTTTGTAATTGGAGCTGATAAAAAAATAAAATTAACGCTGACTTATCCGGCTTCGACAGGAAGAAATTTTGATGAATTGCTTCGCGTTATCGACAGTTTACAATTAACTGCAAATTATAGCGTTGCAACTCCTGCAAACTGGAAAGACGGGGAAGATGTAGTGATTGCTCCGGCAATTCCTGACAGTGATATCCCGGCTAAATTTCCAAAAGGACATACACCAATTAAACCGTATTTGCGTATGACACCGCAACCGAATAAATAAGGTTTCTGAGTTGCTAAGATACTAAGGTGCTAAGTCTCTAAAATTTGTTGAGAAAAAAAACTCAGTATCTTAGAATCTTATCACCTTAGCTACTTTAAAAAAAAGCTATTTCTTAAGCAGCTCTTTCATTTTTTTCCTATCACCTACAACCCAGATAATGTCATTTTTTTCGAGAATTAAATGTGATTCAGGGTTTAGGATTCTGTTTCCGTTTCTTTCAATTCCTACGACCATTCCGTTAGTTTTAGTTCTAAATTGCCCAATACTTCTTTGGATAAAATCTTCATCAGAAACTTCTAATTGGCGTAAAACTATTTGAGATTCTTCTACCGTTTGAGCGTCATCGGTTTCATTTTGGTTGAGATATTTTGTAAATTCAGTAACCTGTGCATCTGTACCTATCACACAAATTTCGTCTCCCGGAAATATTCTTTCATTTTTGGTCGGAATAGAAATTGTGATATCACCTCTTTTTATATAGGCAATATTAATTCCCATTTGTTCCCGAATTCTTAATTCCTGTAATGTTTTTCCGGCCAGATTAGACTCTCTTCCAATATCAAAAAAAGACATGTGCCCATCCCAGGGCATTAGATTAGCATAACGTCTGTCAATTTTTTTGTTCTCCCGATCGTTTAAATTCTTTAAAAAGTGACTTTCAATTTTGTGATATTGTTCATTTAGTTTTTTCGGGAATAATTGATAAGCTGCTATGGCAATAATTAAAGCCACAAATGCTACTAAAGGAGAAAAGAAAATATTTAATAAGAAACCAATAAAAAACAAACCAAGGCTCATTCTAATTAAAATCAGCATTAATAAGGCACCTCTGTATTTACGCTCCTCCCATAATAATTCGACTTCTTCTGCAGCCACACGCCGCAATGAAAGTGCCCATAAAAAAGGTGCAATTACAACTAATGTGATAAAAGCCGCCAGAGTATTTCCAAATCTTGTATCAGCAACCAAAGGTGCTACGAATTTAGATGACAATAAAATTATGGCTGCAATAATAATAGTGTGTATTATGATTTGAATGACATAAGCATTCATTACTTTTTGCCAGGTACTAACCGCCTTTATGGCTTGGGCATTAACACTATAACGGTTGATGTTTTTGATCCATTTTTTGGGTAATTTTCGTTCCAGAAATTCAGAAAAGGGCACTGCATATTTTACCATAAATGGCGTAGTAAATGTTGTTATCGCAGAAACTGCCACAACAACAGGATATAAGAAAGAACTTGTAACGTTTAGCGTCATTCCGAGTGTTGCAATAATAAACGAAAACTCACCAATTTGCGATAAACTCATCCCGGTTTGCACGGATTGTTTAAGAGGCTGCCCGGCTAATAAAGCCCCTATTGTTGAACTTACAGATTGACCAACTATGATTACAACCGTTAATATAGCAACAGGAGCAGCATGTTCGTATAACATTTTTGGGTCTATTAACATTCCAACCGATACAAAAAATATCGCACCAAATAAATCTTTTACAGGTTTTATTAAATGTTCAATATGTTCTGCCTGTGTGGTTTCTGCAATAATAGAACCCATTATAAAAGCACCCAATGCAGGAGAAAAACCAACATTTGCCGCAAAACTTACCATCATTAAACATAATGCCAATGAAACAATAAGCAGCATTTCATCTGTCAATAAATGTTTTGTTTTTTTAAGAAGTGTCGGGATAAAAAAGATTCCGCCTACAAACCAAACAGTCAAAAAGAATATTAGTTTTAAAACAGACATCATTAATTCGCCTCCTGAAAATTGCTGACTTACCGCAATAGTCGAAAGTAAAACCATCATCAAAATGGCTACAATATCCTGAACAATAAGCGAGCCGATTACAATGCCGGCAAATTTTTGTGCTTTTACGCCCAATTCATCAAATGTTTTCAGAATAATTGTTGTCGAAGAAATAGATAAAATTACCCCAAGAAAAATGCTATCCATTGATGACCAGCCCATCCATTGCCCAACTAAATACCCTACGAGAACCATAGTAGCTATTTGGGTTATAGCTGTAATAGATGCTGTTCCGCCAACTTTCATTAGTTTTTTAAAACTAAATTCGAGCCCTAAACTAAATAGCAGAATGATTACTCCAATTTCTGCCCAGACTTCGACACTTTTCATCTCGGTTATAGTCGGAAAAAAATCAAAATGATTTCCGGCCAGAAATCCTGCAATTAGATAGCCTAAAACCAAAGGCTGTTTCATTTTTTTAAACAGGAGTACTGCAATTCCGGCGGTCATCAGAATTAATCCAAGGTCGCTGATCAAAGGTTGTAAATGGTGAGTACTTTCTGCAGCGGCGTTTAAGGCAATCATAAAGTGGTATTTTTTCAGGAGCTCAACCAGCTTTCTGTTTCAGTCTTTCCTTAAAAATGAAATTTTAAGAAAGACTTTTTTTAAATGAAAATTCATCTGACTTTTTATCAAATAAAAATCTCAGTGAAGTAATCTGGCTAGTTTGCTCAAAATAATTAATAAAAAAAAGCTATCTCGATAAAGATAGCTTTTTTTGACAAAATAGTTTACGTTTTATTTAAATTCCTGTGTAATTACTAGGAGTTATTTGCATTAATTCGGCTCTAATGGCATCAGAAACATCTAAAGTCGCAATAAAATTATGAATTGCATTTTTGTCGATTGCTTCATTTGTCCTTGTTAAACCTTTTAGAGCTTCATAAGGATTAGGATAAGCTTCACGACGTAAAATAGTCTGAATCGCTTCTGCCACAACTGCCCAGTTTCTCTCTAAATCTTCGGCAAATTTAGATTCGTTAAGCAATAATTTGTTTAACCCTTTAAGTGTTGCCTCAAAAGCAATAATAGTGTGGCCAATAGGAACACCAATATTACGAAGAACAGTGCTGTCTGTTAAATCTCGCTGTAACCTCGAAATTGGCAGTTTAGCTGACAGATGTTCAAAAATAGCATTTGCCATTCCTAAATTTCCTTCAGAATTTTCAAAATCAATCGGGTTTACTTTATGTGGCATCGCAGAAGATCCAATTTCGCCTGCTTTGATTTTTTGTTTAAAATAATCCATTGAAACATACGTCCAGATATCACGGTCTAAATCGATAATGATATTGTTGATTCTTTTTAATGCGTCAAAAAACGCTGCAAAATGATCATAATGCTCAATTTGTGTTGTTGGAAAAGAATGTTGCAGACCAAGTTCAGTTTCAACAAATTTATTTCCAAATTGTTTCCAGTCTATTTGTGGATAAGCTACATGATGTGCGTTGAAGTTTCCTGTTGCACCGCCAAATTTGGCAGCAAACGGAATGTTGAATAATAAACGCATCTGTTCTTCTAAACGTTCTACAAAAACCAAAATCTCTTTTCCTAAACGGGTAGGAGAGGCTGGCTGCCCGTGCGTACGTGCCAACATCGGAATATCCTTCCATTCTGTGCTTAAATCTTTTAATTTTGAAATTAAAGAAATTAAACCTGGCATATAAACCTGCTCAAAAGCTTCTTTTGTAGAAAGTGGAATCGCAGTATTGTTAATATCCTGAGATGTTAATCCGAAATGAATAAACTCTTTATATTGTGATAAACCCAGTTTTTCGAAAGCATCCTTAATAAAATACTCAACCGCTTTTACATCGTGGTTCGTAACTTTTTCTGTTTCTTTGATCCAAAGAGCATCTTCTGTAGAAAAGTTTTTGTAGATGTTGCGTAAACTGTCAAATAAATTTGAATTTACATCTTTTAATTGTGGTAACGGAATCTGGCATAAAGCAATAAAATATTCAACTTCAACCAAAACACGGTATTTAATCAGTGCTTCTTCTGAGAAAAAAGGTGCTAATGAAAGTGTTTTATTTCTATATCTTCCGTCGATTGGCGATATGGCATTCAATTCGTTTAGAGTAGTCATCGTTCTGTTGTTTTTTCGAAAGGTGCAAATATAAGGTATTGGTAAAACTTCTGAAAGTTAGTTTTAAGTTATTAATTCCGAATGTTGTGATTAAATTATGGTTTTGAAGATTTTATCCCAAATAGTAAAATAAAAGCCATAATTGTGGGACTCGTTTTTATGATGATTGGAGTGAAACTTAGTTGTCGAAATCCATTTTGTAAAGTAATTGCGATACCAGAATTTTGGAAAAATATCGGTTTTTAAATGGCCAAAAATTCCGTACGATAAGTTTAGAATCAGATAGATTATAATACTAAGATAATGAAACTCTAAGACAGAAATTAAAAATAACCATATAAAACCAAAACCTAATGTTTCTATCGGATGAAGCACATAAAGACTGTAAACATTTGTTTCTACATGACTGTGATGATGTTTATGAATCTTGTAAAACCATTTTGACTGATGTACCAGATAATGAAAACAGAACATAAAAAAGTCCATTAGTAAAACAAGCAATAAAGTATCCAGAGCAATTGAAAATACAGAATCTGAAAAATCAATTTTCATAATATTCCAATTGTATAATTCAAAACCAAGTAAAGTTATAAACGTATTACAAATCAGGGTCGAGATTATCCACTTACGGTCTGTTTTATTTAGGAAAGTATTTTCCGGTTCGAGAATTTTTCCAATTAGAATTGAGATATAGAATAATACCAGATTTTCAAACCCAAAAAAGAGCAGAAAACTAGTAAGATTGTATTGTGATAAATGGGTTAGCCAGGTTTCAAAAATCATTTCAGATGTTCTAGTTCCAATAATCTTTCTTTTAAATCGGCAACTCCTGTCGATGCAAACTTGGCAATGGTCTCAACTTTATTTCGAATATTCGGGATATCGATTGGTTTTGGATCAATATAAAAAACCGGAGTTGTAGCCGGAGTATAAGAAATAAGCCCCGCTGCGGGATAAACCTGTAACGAGGTTCCAATTACAGCAAAATAATCTGCAGTTTCTGTAATGTCAATTGCCTCTTCCAGAGCAGGAACTTCCTCTCCAAACCAAACAATATGTGGGCGCAACTGGTGTCCGTTTTGATCAAAATCTCCGGTAAATAGATCATCTGCCCAATCGAGAATAATGTTTTTGTTTTTTGTGCTCCTTACTTTCAGAAGTTCACCATGCAGATGCAAAACTTTTGTGCTTCCGGCACGCTCGTGTAAGTCGTCTACATTTTGTGTTATAATGTAAACATCAAAATGCTGCTCCAGTCCGGCTAAAATCTGATGTCCCAAATTCGGCTGAACTTCTTTAAGCTGTTGACGTCTTTTATTATAAAAATCCAGTACCAATTCCTGATTTTTATGCCAGCCTTCCGGAGTTGCTACTTCCATGACATCATGACCTTCCCATAAACCATCACTGTCGCGAAAAGTTTTTATTCCGCTTTCAGCGCTGATTCCTGCTCCGGTTAAAACGACTAGTTTCTTTTTCATTTCTTATTTATTAAAAGATAAAAATAACAATTTATGCATTCATTTCTGCAGAAAAGATAAGACTTACTTTGCAGATTTTTTCTTTATGAAGAGAAATAAAGCGTAGTTATACTTATTGTTTAGCCTTTTTTAATTATTTAGTTTTAAGAGGAAATTAAATAAAAGAAATTCTGAAATGATTTTAATACAATTTACAGGTTTGTCAGGTTCCGGTAAAACTACATTGGCAAAAAATGTAGCGCATTTACTGTCAGCAAGAGGATATAAAGTAGAAGTCGTAGATGGAGATAATTACAGAAAGACACTTTGTAGTGGTCTCGGATTTTCAAAAGAAGACAGATATCAAAACATAAGGCGGCTTTTTAATGTCGGTCAGGATTTGGTTCAGTCAAACGTGATTGTCTTAATGTCAGCAATAAACCCTTACGAAGATTTAAGGAATGAATTAGGTCAGTACAAATTCGTAAAAACAGTATTTCTGGATTGTGACATAGATAATCTTATTAAAAGAGATCCTAAAGGTTTGTATAAAAAAGCACTTTTGCCAGACGAGGACAGTAATAAGATTAAAAATTTTACGGGAATAAGTGATATTTATGAGATTCCTCTAAAACCTGATTTAGTTATAAGAACCGACTCAGAATCAGAATCAGTTTCAACAGAAAAACTGTATTCTTTTATCATTAGCAGTTTAGCGGATACAACCTTTCAAACCAATAATTTTTCAAATATGGAAAATACAAATCACCCTCTTTTGCATTGGATTCCCAATAAATTAATTGAAAAAGACGGTCAGGTATATTTTGAATGGATTTATTTAGGAGAAAAAAGATATCTGGATCCATTTTTTGAAGAAACACTGGTTAAGTGCCAAAGCCATCCTGTTAATTCCAAAAGATTTAAAGTGATAAGTACCGCAGAAAACCTTATTGATTGGGCCGGTCAGTTGGCTTCTGTAGAATTAAAAGCTTTTGTATTTCATGTTTCGCGTTGCGGTTCAACAATGCTTGCACAATCATTAGCAGTTTCTCCACAGAATATAGTAGTAGCTGAAGCTCCAATTATTGATTTGATTTTGAGAAGTGAATTGTTTGACCTTTCTAAAAAAAGAGATCTTATCAAGGCCATAATAAGAATCTTAGGCCAAAAAAGATTTCCCGAAGAAAAGAATTTAATTATAAAACTTGATTCCTGGCATATATTTAAAACCAGCGAATTAAGAGATGTTTTTCCAAATCTGCCTTTCGTACTGCTTTATAGAAATCCTGTTGAGGTTTTAAAATCCCATTCAAAATTAAGAGGAATGCACATGGTGCCAAACCTGCTTCCATCAAAAATTTTCGGGATTAATAATGAACAAATTGAACAAATTGGTTTTCATCAATATGGTGCAGTTGTGCTTGAGGAATATTTTAAGGCCTATAGTGATTTTTATGAAAAAGACTCAAATGTTTGGGTGTACAATTATAACGAAGGGATGAAATCTATTTTAGAAAGATTTTTGACAATTATAAATGCCGATTACTATATCGAAGAAGTTGACCAAATGTATGAACGGCTAAAAAAACATTCTAAAAATGAAAAAAATGTTTTTACAGGTGATGTATATATAACTGAAAAATTACCGATTGATGTCGAAAAGGTTAATTATTTATATAAAATCCTGGACGAAAAAATAAAAGGGCAATTGGCCTGAAGGAATTAGCGTTACTTTATAAGCAATTCTTTTTTAGTATTTTTGCGGCAAACAAAACCAAAATGATTGATTTAGATTACCTCGCATTCCTCGAAAATATATTAACTGATAACCGCAAAGAAAAATTCCTGAAAGTCTTGGCGAATCGTACAAAACATTTTACAATTGCAGTTGAGGATGTTTTTCAGATGCACAATACAAGCGCAGTGATGCGAAGCTGTGAGGTTTTTGGAATTCAGGAACTTAATATTATCGAGCAGCGTTATGGTAAAAGAATCGATAAAGAAATTGCAATGGGTGCTCAAAAATGGGTAGACATCAATCAGTTTGATTCGATTACCAATTGTGTTTCTGCCTTAAAAAATCAAGGCTACCAGATTATTGCCACAACACCTCATGAAAACGACTGTTTACTGGAGGATTTTGATATTACAAAGCCAAGTGCCTTGTTTTTCGGTACAGAACGCGACGGACTTTCTCAGGAAATTCTGGACAGAGCAGATGGTTTTCTTAAAATACCAATGGTAGGTTTTACAGAAAGTCTGAATATTTCTGTTTCGGCAGCAATCATCATTCAAAATCTAACCAACAGGCTAAGAAATTCAGATATTGACTGGCATTTATCTGATGAAGAAATATTAGAAAAACGCCTTTCTTGGGCTAAAAATTCTATAAAAGATATTAAGAGAATCGAAGCACGTTATTACGAGGAAAATCAGAAATAGCGATTTCCTTCAAGGTTTCCAAAACCTTGAAGGTATTTGGAATATTCTTTTAAATATGAAAAGTTTTCGCCACGAATTACACGAATTAATTAATTTAAAAATTGGTGGAAAATCGTGTAATTCGTGGCGAAAAAAAATATACCTACAAGGTTTTGGAAACCTTGCAGGAGAGTCGTTGAGAAAAAACTTAGTATCTCAGCAACTCAGAACCTTAGCATCTTTAAAAATCACCTTCCAAAAGAATCATAGTTATCTTCTGCGTATTTTTCAAAACGTTTTAATAATACAATATTCTCTTTTTCTATAGTTGTTAATTGATTGTCAACACTAGTCGAAACCGGAATATACCATTCGACATCATCAAAAAACTGACGTACTGTTTTCGTTTTAAAAGAAAGTCCGTGTCTGGCAAAAATGGTATTTCTAAGAATTTCTAAATCTATCTTTTTTAAGTTTTTAACATCAGATTCTTTTAATTTCTGTGTCGAAGAATTGATTTTTAAAATGCTTTCAGATGCCATTCTGTATACATTTTCAAAATAAGTTTCGGTTTTTGTAGTGTCTTTTGTTTCTTCATCTTCATTCTCTTCTTCATAAGTTACTTCCTCTTCTTTTGGATTTTCATAATCAACATACATATCGTTATCCGGAAGCATTACTGTAGGGTCGTATTTAAACTGTTTTTTAGTTAGTTCAAATTTTCTTTTTCGGACTTCTTTTTTAGGATTATTTGCTGTCCATGTTCCTTTTAAAAGTGTATCATTTTGTATTTCGAAAGTAAAAACACCATCGTTTTTATCATCGCCTGGTTCTTTTAGTGTAAAAGAAATAGTATTTCCTGTTCTTTTCATTGTACCTGCAAGCGGTCTGTTATTACCTGCAACGATACTTTGTCCTGTAACTTCTGTTTTGGTAATTTTTTTGATAACAATATTGATCTTATTACTATATCTTTCTTTTTCGGGCTGGGTTGTGTCACGTTCTGCAACAACAAAATCGCCAACCCATGAACCGTATAAATCAGTTCGGATTTCTTCGGGCATTTTATTATCACTGATTTGTGGTTGTTTTTCTTTAGAATTACAGGAAAAAAGTAAGATGGCTAAAAATAAATAAAGAAGGTTTTTCATTTTTTTGATTGATGATAAAGATAATATTCTATGATTAATAAATTCGGAATCCAGCCCAACCAAGCTATAATTTGATATAAATCCATTGGCGCAGGATGAAACAAATATACAAGAATAACCTTCCAAAAACGCAAGGTAACGGCGGAAAATGTTAAAGCAAAACTTCGAAGCATAAATGCCTTATGCTGTACGATTTTTTTGTTTTTAATAAACAGAAAGCCTTTTAAAGTAAAGTAAAACCATAAAACGGATAAAGTGACAAAAGATATTTTAGAATAAAATCCTCCATTAGCGAAAAAACCAATAAATAACCCCGAAGGCGCACTTAAAAACAGAACTACAAAAACATATAGCTTTCCGAGATTCCGGTGCAGAACAGGATATTTATTTAAAAGAGTATGGTTAAACTGAAAAAATCCGGAAAGCAAAACAAAAATTGCCGAATAAACATGGATGTAAAAGAAGAGAATGTAATATGGGATTTCAGAAACTTCGGTTTGTTTGATTTGAAGAAAAGCAGCATCATTTTTTAGCGGAATATACTGCCAGGTTAGCTTCAGCATTAAAATAAAGAAATAACTAAAACAGACTGCCCAAATTAATAATAACGAAAACTGAATCTTCTTTCTCAATTCTTTCTTGTAAAAGGTTTGTTAGTTACCAAATATAAATAATTCCCAATCACTTTTTGGTAATTGGGGTGAGTTTTTCGCCACGAATTTACGAATATTTTATTATCAATAATTGGTGAATTCGTGGCGAAAAAAACTTTGAATCTTAGTATCTCAGAGCTTGCCTACTCTTCAAAAACAAAATAAATCCTAAAATACTAACAATTAGGATTGACAGCGCTGCTAAAACGGTTGCCAGATCACGAATGTTTTTTCCTGCCCAATCCATAAATAAGAATTTATGAAAAATAGCAAAAGAATAACCTTCTACTTTATCTGCGGGTGTAACAACAGCTGCCAATCTTGATGTTGCTGTTTCAATAAAATATGATGTTTTTTCGGGAGTGTCATAAGTCAGTTTTATTACTGGCAGTCTTTTATTGACAAAACCATATTCTCTGCTTTCAAAATCAGTTAAAACTTTTGATTCTAACAATTTGGCATTTTCCAGAGCTGGCTGAGGTTCTTCATGCGAAGTTTCGTCCATTTCGCAACAAGCTCCCTTTGGTGTTCCGTCTGTAAAATAATAGGCCAAAAAATCTGCGTATTCAAGATCAATATTTGGCGTAATTTGATTTGTTGTAGCGTTGATGTAAACTACTTCTGATTTAGAATCCTGTTTTTTCTTCCATTTAGAATCTCCTTTCGGTTTTCTGAATTTTCGGTTTTCTTTTTCAGTAAGCTGACAACGATAATAGATGGTATCGTTAAGTGTAATTATGCCGATATTTTCAAAACGGTTCCAGTCTAAATTCAGATTGTTGCTCGCAACCGGAATTTCTTTGGTAGAAAATGTTGGTTCATACACCATTTGTGACAATGTATAAGGCGACCATTTTGTGGTAGCGTGATAGGCACCGCTAAATGCAAAAGTTAGCGTAAACAGCGAAACCCAAATCCCAATTTGACGATGGTATTTTCTCAATCCTTTTTTAGCCTGCAAACTATCCACTTTCTTGAATTGTTTCCATAACAAGCCATAAATTAGAATCCCGCTTAGAGCAGAAAATGCAATAATTGACAATAGGAAAATCATCGTGATAATTCGGATACTGTTGTTGGCAATGGCATCAATAAAAGACCAGTTATGAAAAGTGTCAAAAAACCAGATAAAGACCTGTCTCGAAGTCGGATTATAAGTAGCCAGTTTGCTCGAAGATGTTTCTACATAAATTTCCATCGCGTCAGGGCGATCGAAACTTAATTTGTAAACGGGCAAATAACGATTGACATATTTGTATTGCGAAGTAAATTCGGTGACAATTTCACTCTTTTTTACCGCACTTTTTTGATCGTCAAGAAAGTAACGAGAAAGCCACTCCGCATATTTCTGATCTCCGTTTTCAAGCTTTTTACCATTAGAGGTATTAAAATATAATAAATCTCCGGGAATCATTTTTACCTGATAGTAAGTAGCATTGTTAAAGGAAATGATTCTGAAATTTTTGAAATCATTGATAGAATTTTGCTTTAAAACTTCCTGAATAGAAAACTGCAGCTGCTTTTTATCAATAACTTGCTGCTCTATCTTATCGTGTGCAATTTCGGGTTTAAAAAAATGCGCCATAAACGGATGCATTAAACCGGATAATGTCCAGAAAATTACTGGAATAATTGTAATCAAGCCAATTGTACGATGCCATTTGTACATGTGCTGTTTAATTTTCCTGATAATTTTGGAATCTTTCTTTTTAGATTTTTTCTCTTTTATTTCTTTGCTCATATTTATAGTCTTATGATTTGTCTGATTTAGTTACCATAGATTAAAGGATTTTTAATAATCTGTGGCTAGGACTTATTTTTTTAATGAAAAATTATACTGAATTCCAAAAACAAAAGTTCTGGGTGCTGCTGCTGTATAAGTTGGCTGGGCTCCCGTTGTATTGGCTCTGGAAACATTGTAGGCATATAATTTGTCAGTAAGGTTCAGGACATTTCCATAGATCTCAATTTTTTTCCATTGATATCCAATTCTGGCATTAAACAAATTGTATCCGTCGTATTTTACGGTATTGATCTGGTCCTGATAATAACTGCCAACCAACTGCCACTCAATAGAAGTTCTAAGGTTTGGAAGCCAGTTTGGATAATAACTTACTTCAGAGTTTCCGGACCATTTTGGAGCTGCCGGCATTTCTTTTCCATTTAAATTCTGAACTGGGTCAGAAGGTTTGTCCGAAAGTTTAAAATCGATATAAGTATGTTGCGCGTAAGTTCCGCCAAGACGAATATTGAATTCTTTAGATGGCTTGTATGAGGCGCCAAATTCAATTCCTTTGTGACGCGTTTCTCCGGCTGAACGATAATCTGTTGAATTATCAGGAAGTTTGATGCTTAAAAGTTCGTTTTTTCCTTCCATATAATAGAAAGCGTAGTCGAAATTTAATTTATTTTCAAACAAAGAAATCCATCCGCCAACTTCATAATTATTGAAAGTTGCCGGTTCCAGATTATAATAAAAATCAGCTGGAACTCCCGTTGTGCCGCCAGTTCCCGGTTTGGTTCTAAAAATTGAAGTGATACCAGGAGGAGCAAAGCCTTGTGAATAATTACCATAAAAACCGGCAAAATCAACCGGATTATAATTGATACCAATTTTAAAAGTAGCTTTATCGTAAACTTTACTTCCTGTAGAATTATCTAATGCATTATCATAATTAATTTTCATATTGTCATATCGACCGCCAATAGTAATCAGTAATTTTTCAATCAGATTAAAACTCAATTGTGCATATCCTGCCGTATTAAAAATATCAGCGCTATAATCTGCTATCTTTAAGTCAGGTCTTTCTTCTATTAGTTCATAATGTTCAACAGTTTGTTTTCCAATTTCACCAGGATTTAATATAGCACGTAAATCTGTTCGATATGCCCAATACATTACAGGAGAATAATCATATAAAGCTCCGGCAACAAGTTTGGTATTTAAAAAATCAAATTTTTGAATATGTTGTCCTGTAACACCATAACTTTTAAAATTGTTTGAGTTAACTTCTCCATATGCAATTTCAGGGTTATTTTTTTGAGAAGGATAATAGGGGTCCGGTTTGGTAGGGTCCGGATTCCATTTAATACCATAAGAAGGATTTTGTCCCAGTTTATTATCACGCAAATAAGCGGTAATGTAACTGCTTGAGTTATCATTCCAATCATGCTCAAGTGTTAATCGGGTTCTTAAAGCATCTGATTTTCTATAGGTAAAATCAGTTGTACTTTTATAAGTTCTGTTATTAAAAGCTTCTTCATTAACACTCCCGCTCATATCTGAATAGTATTTTCCATACATCGTATTACTAATCAATCGGGTAGAAGGAGAGATGTTATAATCGATTCTGGCATTCAGATTGTCTTTGTTGTAATCTGAATATGTCATCCAGCCGTTTTCCTGTAAACTTGAAATCCCTGCAATATGAAAACCAATTTTCCCTATTGTTGCTCCTCCCGCAGCCTGAAATCTTCTGTAACCATAATTATCTGCCTGAACTCCAAACTTAAATTCCGGATCAACTGGTGGTTTCAATGAAATTAGATTTATAGTTCCTCCAACGGCTTCCGGTCCATACAAAGATGAAACAGGGCCTTTTACAACCTCAATGCTTTGAAGGTTAAACTGGTTTATTTCTAATAAAGCATTGTGATTAAAAATTCCCATTGGGCGAATTGGTAAACCGTCTTCAAGATATAAATAATAAGCATTTGTGGTCATTGGCTGTCGAATCGACATCATATGCTGCTCGTTTCCTAAATTGACCATTAATACGCCGGGTGTTTTATTGATGATTTCGTAAACCGCTGTTGCTTTGGCTTCATTGATAGTTTTGGCTGTCAATTTGCTAATGGCAACAGGCGTTTCTTTACGCAAAGTTGCTGTGCGGTTGGCAGTCACAAAAACATTTTCAAGTTCCTGAGTGCTGGTTGTGTCTTTCTCGACTTTGTTCTGAGCAAAGACACATTGCCCTATGATTAGTAGGGTAAAGTATATTTTTTTCATTTTAATTTATATAAATTTTGAAAAGTAACACGTGTTTTTCCCTGATTTAAAACCAAGAAAAAATCTTTTCAGTTTTGAATTGAAAAGTGCAGCTAAAATTTATATAAAAAAGGATGGGGGGTGAAAAGTACTGTTCGAAACCGAAATTGGTTTTTTATCAGAAGAAGCAAAAAGTTTTTCAGAAGACTGGATAGGAGTTACTAATTTAAAATTAGCGGTTGCTGTGTTTTGAATGTAAACTACTTCTGTTTTTTCTTTCAGATTGTTTTGCATTCTTTTTTCATTGTCAGCGTATTTTTTTAAACTTTTTTGAAGTTCGCATCGGCCATTACAAGAATTAAAAACCATTTTCCGTTGTACACAGATGGTTTTTGAAATTTCTTCCTGATTTAATTTGAATGAGGTATAAACAAAGAAACTGCCAAATGATGGCACCAAAAGCATGCAGGAAAGTAATATGATAAAAAATCTTTTCAAAGCTTTTTCTTTGTTCGAAATGCAAAAATACAGTTTTATTGTTTTGAAGTAGTATGATTTTTGTCATTTTGCAAAAAAAATCGGCAGTTAGAAAAAACAACCACAAAATATATTTTAATTACATTCGTACTCTGCAAATAATGGGTATCCAAATTCATTATATTGATATGAGCTTATTTCCCAAAAAAAATCTGTGCTTATGTTTTCCTTATAAATGCTTTTAGAAATATATTTTCTGTAATTATTTTTAGAGTATGCCCTGTTTCTATAATCTACAAAAGGTACATTAATGTTTAGAAAGGGATTTTTATTAGAATCAAAGTTAGAAAAGTTGATTATTTTTTCGATTTTATTTCCATCTAATGGATTATTAATTTCTGAAACTTGTAATAAATTATGGTTTGAGTCATAAGTATAATTTGTTGTTATTTTATAAACTTCGGTTTCATCATCCTCATAATCTCCTATGGTTTGAAGAATTCTGTTTTTAGAATCATATTTAATATTTTCAATCCATTTTGTTGTGTAACCGTTATCAGAGACTTTTATATTTTCTCTTTTATAAGGAACTGTCGAGTTTTCTTCATAGAAAAAAAGGTCGTAATGGTTGTTTTTTTTATAGACAATTTTTGCAACTGTATTATTCGGGTTATATACAATACTGTCTTCCGAAAGTTTGCCATATATTACGTTTCCACTAGATCCTGAGGCAGTATTCCCATAATGTTCTCTTTTTACCAAAAGAGAATTTAGATAAATTAACTGTACTTCGTAAAGATCAGTTGTTATTTTGTTGTAACGTAAAATTTTACATTCAGATTCTTTTGTTTCTCTATTTTCATCAGAAGAGCAGTTTGTTAAAATGAATAGGGCTAATATTATTATGGTAAGAGAAAGTAATTTTATTTTCATGTAATAAATTATAACAGTTAGTTTATTTTGGTTAAAAAAAGATCCCCTAAACAAAAAAATGTTCGGGGATCTTTTTTATATTATTATAACAGATTGAAAACCTATCGGATTAGTTATAATTTTATTATTTAACAAGAACCCATTCGCCATTTGCAATTAAAGATTCTGCTTTTTTAAATTTCATTGTTTCAGTTTTACCTGTTGCAACTTCCTGAACTGTTACAGTATCATTACGGTTGATTTTTGGCATATCTCTAACAATCGTTTCGGTAACGTGACGCTGTTGCGTTTCTCCGGCTTCACGGTTGATGTCTTCGCTGTTTACAATTTCGTCTTTGCTTAATTTGAAGTTTTCTTTTTGACGAACTTCTCTTGCTTCGTGAATTTCAGGAACGTTTTGAGCCGGTAAATCACCTTTGAATAAGAATGAAATAACTTCTTTGTTAACGTTGTCCAACATTCTTCTAAATAAATTAAAAGCTTCTAATTTGTAGATAAGCAATGGATCTTTTTGTTCGTGAACAGCCAATTGAACAGATTGTTTCAATTCGTCCATTTTACGTAAATGTTTTTTCCACGCTTCATCAACAATAGATAAAGTGATATTTTTTTCGAAGTCAGCAATCAATTGATCTCCCTGACTATCGTAAGCTTTTTTCAGATCAGTAACCACATTCAAAGTTTTAATTCCGTCTGTAAATGGAACTACAATTCTTTCAAAATGATTGTTTGGCTCTTCATAAACTCCTTTGATGATTGGGAAAGCTTCTCTTGCACTTCTTTCTGTTTTTTCTGTATAGAAAGCCAAAGCCTCTTTGTACACTTTTCCGGTGATTTCGATATCAGATAATTTTGTAAAATCTGCTTCAGAAATTGGAGAAGTGATTCCGAAATAACGGATTAAATCAAAATCAAAAGTTTTAAAATCGTTTGCTACTTTATTATTGCTTACAATTAGCTCGCAAGTATCGTAAAGCATGTTTGCAATATCAAGTTTCAAACGCTCACCAAACAATGCGTGACGACGACGTTTGTACACTACTTCACGCTGTGAGTTCATAACGTCATCATATTCTAATAAACGTTTACGAACACCAAAGTTGTTTTCCTCTACTTTTTTCTGAGCACGTTCGATAGATTTGGTCATCATAGAATGCTGAATCACTTCACCTTCCTGTAATCCCATTCTGTCCATCACTTTTGCAACTCTTTCAGAACCAAATAAACGCATTAAGTTATCTTCAAGAGATACGTAGAATTGAGAACTTCCCGGATCTCCCTGACGTCCTGCACGACCACGTAACTGTCTGTCGACACGACGGGAATCATGACGTTCTGTACCCACGATTGCTAAACCTCCTGCAGCTTTTACTTCTGGAGATAATTTAATATCGGTACCACGACCAGCCATATTTGTTGCAATAGTTACAACTCCGGCTTTACCAGCTTCTTCAACAATTTGTGCCTCTTGTTTGTGCATTTTAGCATTCAAAACGTTATGAGTAACGCCTCTCATTTTCAACATTCGGCTTAATAATTCTGAAATCTCTACAGAAGTTGTTCCAATCAATACAGGTCTTCCTGCGTTTGATAATTGTGTTACATCTTCAATAACAGCGTTGAATTTTTCACGTGTTGTTTTGTAGATATAATCTTCTTTGTCTTGTCTTGCGATTGGACGGTTTGTTGGAATTTCAACAACATCCAGTTTATAAATCTGCCATAACTCTCCAGCTTCTGTAACTGCTGTACCTGTCATACCACTCAATTTGCTGTACATTCTGAAATAGTTCTGTAATGTTACAGTTGCAAAAGTTTGTGTAGCAGCTTCGATTTTTACATTTTCTTTAGCTTCGATAGCCTGGTGTAAACCGTCAGAATAACGACGGCCATCCATGATACGGCCAGTTTGTTCATCGACAATCATAATTTTGTTGTCCATGATTACATATTCCACATCTTTTTCAAATAAAGCATACGCTTTTAAAAGTTGTGTTAAAGTATGAATACGCTCGCTTTTTACACCAAAATCCTGAAATAATCTTTCTCTGGCTTCTGCTTCAGCGTCTTTGTCTAATTTTTGTTTTTCGATAGCAGCAATTTCAGTCCCAATATCCGGAAGTACAAAAAAGTCCGGATCAGTATCTCCTGAAAGGTATTGGATACCATTATCAGTCAATTCTACCTGATTGTTTTTTTCTTCAATTACAAAATACAAAGCCTCATCAACTTTATGCATTTCGCGATTGTTATCCTGCATGTATTGATTTTCGGTTTTTTGAAGCAATTGTTTAATTCCTTCTTCACTCAAAAATTTAATTAATGCTTTATTTTTAGGTAAACTTCTGTAAGCTCTTAACAATAAGAATCCACCTTCTTTAGTGTTTCCTTCTTTGATTAATTTTTTAGCTTCTGCTAAGAAACCATTTGCTAACTGGCGTTGTTGCGCCACTAAGTTCTCAATTTTTGGTTTCAGTTCATTAAATTCATGACGATCTCCCTGAGGAACCGGACCCGAAATAATAAGTGGTGTTCTTGCATCATCAATCAATACAGAATCGACCTCATCGACAATAGCATAATTGTGTTTTCTTTGTACTAAGTCGCTTGGCGAGTGTGCCATGTTATCTCTTAAGTAGTCAAAACCAAATTCGTTATTGGTTCCGTAAGTGATATCTGCGTCGTATGCTTTTTTTCTGGCTTCTGTACTTGGCTGGTGATTGTCGATACAATCAACAGTTAAACCGTGAAATTCAAATAAAGGTGCTTTCCACGTGCTATCACGTTTTGCCAGGTAATCATTCACCGTTACTAAGTGAACTCCGTTTCCTGTCAAAGCATTTAAGTATAATGGGAGTGTAGCAACCAAAGTTTTACCTTCACCCGTTTGCATTTCGGCAACTTTACCTTCGTGCAAAACCATACCACCAATTAACTGAACATCATAATGAATCATGTCCCATGTAATTTCTTTACCGGCAGCATTCCATTTATTAGCCCAGATTGCTTTGTCACCTTCAATAGTAACGTATGTTTTTGTTGCTGAAAATTCGCGGTCTTTTGGAGTTGCAGTAACTTCAATAAAAGAATTATCTTTAAAACGACGCGCTGTTTCCTTAACTACAGAAAATGCTTCCGGAAGAATTTCCATTAACGTTTTTTCTGAAATTTCGTAAGCTTCTTTTTCAAGAGCATCAATAGCATCATAAAGATCTTCTCTTTTGTCGATGTCTTCGATGTTTTCTACTTCCGCTTTAAGCGAAGCAATTTTAGCATCTTTGTCAGCTCTTGCTTCTTTTATTCTATCCTTAAAATAAACAGTTCTGTTTCTTAATTCGTCATTAGATAAACTCATTAAGCTAGTTTCGAATGTTTTAATTTTATTTAAGTAAGGTTGTAAAGCTTTGACATCTTTCTGTGATTTATCACCTACAAAGACTTTAATAATACTGTTTATGAAACTCATGATTGTTATATTTCTTTATTATTTAATATGTATTTGAACCAAAAAAAAAGCCTCCTTAACGAGAGACTTTTTCTTTGGTTTATTTTTTAATATTCATCCTCATTCCAAAGATAATCTTCGTCTGTTGGATAATCAGGCCAAATTTCTTCCATTGATTCATATATCTCGCCTTCATCTTCGATTGACTGAAGGTTTTCTACTACTTCTAATGGAGCACCAGCTCTAATAGCGTAGTCTATAAGTTCGTCTTTGTTAGCAGGCCATGGCGCATCACTTAAATAAGATGCTAATTCTAATGTCCAATACATCTGTTATCTGTTTAGTTTGTGCAAAAATAAATTTTTTACTGAAAAAGACAAGTAAATTTTGATTTATTTTAAGAAAATTTAAGAACGTCTCTATATATTGCGGATTTTAGATTGTTGATTTTAGATTTTTAAATCTTAATAATCTAAAATCTGAACTCTAAAATCTAAAATTTTATTTCCTCGGAATCCATTTCACTTCCTCCGCTTTTAGGTCAGACGACAACTTCCGTGCCAAGACAAAAAGGTAGTCAGAAAGTCGGTTTAAATATTTAATGGCTATTTCAGGGACATGTTCATTATGGCTTAGATGGACTGCCAAACGCTCTGCACGTCGGCAAATACATCTTGCAATATGACAATGTGACACGGTTGGGTGCCCACCCGGCAAAACAAAATGCGTCATTTGCGGAAGTGTATCTTCCATTTTATCAATTTCATTTTCTAACAATTCGATATCAGATTCTATAATTCCAAGATTTTTTAATCGCAATTCGCCATTTTTCATCACCTCTTTTTCTTGTGGCGTTGCCAAAATGGCGCCAACGGTAAAAAGGCGATCCTGAATTTCTATTAAAATGGTTTTGTAATGTGAATCCATTTCCTGATCGCGAATTAGTCCTATATAGGAGTTCAGTTCATCAACAGTTCCGTAACTGTCAATACGAATATGATCTTTAGGAACGCGGGTGCCTCCAAAAAGAGCTGTTGTTCCTTTATCTCCTGTTTTTGTATATACCTTCATTTATTTTAGATTTTAGATTTCTGATTTTAGATTTAATATTTGGAATCTAAAACTGTTTTAAACTGATTTAAAATCACAAAGTATAAGTTACACAAGTAATCTAAAATCTAAAATCAGAAATCTACAATTATTTAGTTGTGTCGCTTTCTATTACACCATCACGTAAACGAATAATACGATGTGCATAAGCCGCGATATCTTCTTCGTGGGTTACCAGAATTACAGTATTTCCCTGTGCATGAATATCACCAAAAAGTTTCATAATTTCTACAGACGTTTTACTGTCTAAGTTTCCTGTAGGCTCATCGGCCAAAATAATAGACGGCTTGTTTACCAGTGCGCGCGCAATGGCAACACGCTGGCGCTGTCCGCCCGAAAGCTGATTGGGCTGGTGATCCATTCTGTCTGCAAGATTTACTTGTTTCAGGACTTCGGTGGCACGTGCTGTTCTTTCTGATTTGGGATGTCCGGCATATATCATTGGTAATGCAACATTATCTAAGGCAGTTGTTCTTGGTAAAAGATTAAAAGTCTGAAAAACGAAACCTATTTCTTTATTTCTAATTTCTGCCAGTTCATCATCACGCATTTTACTGACGTCTTTTCCGTTCAAAACATAATGACCGGATGTAGGTGTGTCCAGACAGCCAAGCAAATTCATCAAAGTTGATTTACCGGATCCCGAAGGTCCCATTAAGGCAACATATTCACCTTTGTTTATTTCAAGATCAATACCTTTTAACACATAAACGATTTCATTTCCAAGAACAAAATTTCGTTTAATGTCAGTTATTTTAATTAATGGATTTGCCATTCGTTTTACAATTTTGGTTTTAAAAGTACAAAACACTTTTTAATATTCAGATGAGTAGCCCGGAATTGATTTATGTTACAAATATTATAAGTAGCCTTAGTGTATTTTATTTAATGCAATCTCTGTTATATTATTTTGTAATGTTTTTACATAATTATCACTTTTTTAATTTTTTATTAAATTTAATTCATATTAAATATTAAATTTTTGAAAATAATTTATTTTTATATCATTTTTTAACTATATTTGTTCTAATAATATTTAATAACAAAATTATGAAAAACATAAAAATTTTATTTGGATTAGCATTACTAGCTATAAGTTTTACTTCTTGTAAAGACGAGAAACAGGAAAATGCAAAAAAAGCAATCGACTCCTATGTATCGTATGTCGATTCTGTTAAAAATGTAAAAGCAGAAGATCTAAAAGCAACCTGGAAAGATGTTGATGCAGAATACAACAGAAGAGCAGAAAATGCTCAGTTGGCACTTGCAGATCTTAAAGACAATACTGCTGAAACAGAAAAAATTAATGAAAGCAAAGTAAAATACGAAGAGTTTAAAAATGAAATGACCACCGTTTTTGCCCCACCAGCGCCAAGTCCTAAACAACAATTGCGTAATGCATTGTTTGGAGAAGGAAAAATTGGTGATGATATGAGTTTTTCATGGGTAAATGCCCAAAATATTCATAGTGTCTACCAACAATTTGTTCATACAGTTGAAGATAATAAAGATAGTTATTCTCGTGAAGACTGGGATGAAATCAAATTACTTTATGAAGCACTTGACAGCCGTAAAAATACTGTAGAAAAAGAAGGTCTTTCTTCTGAGGACAACAGAAAAATTGCAGGTTTAAAAGTGAAATTTGCTCCAATGTATACTGTAAACAGAATGGGAGCGAAATCTGATGAAAATGCAGCAGCTAAAAAATAAAAAAATTGTAACAATTATTATTAAGAATGGCAATCAGCAATGGTTGCCATTTTTTTATGCCCTTATAATAAAATGTTCTTTTTCCTGCTCACGTCTGAAAAAAACAAATCCCCATTGAAAAGTATCAATGGTTACTTTTACTTTTGGATGACTTTTAATACTATTCCATGCTTCCTCCATTTCCGAAGACCAGTGAATATCATCAAAAATCCAAACCGAATCATTGTCAATAGTTGGCAATAGCAAATCAAAATAAGCTAAAGTTGCTTTTTTAGAATGATTTCCATCGAAATATATTAGATTATAGATTGTAGATTGTAGATTTTCAGAAACTAAAAAAGATTCAAATTCAGAAACAATGGTGTCTACATTTTTGCAGTTAAACTGATTCAATTGATTTTGTGCAACATTTGCTGTTTGAGGACAACCTTCAATTGTTGTAACTTTTGCTTTTAGATTACCTAAGGCAAGGGCAGAAGTAGCCAGTCCCAAAGAAGTTCCTATTTCGAGAATAGTTGTAGGTTTAAAATAATGCGTTACACGAAATAATAATTCTGCTCGTTTTGGAGAAATTCCGGCAGTTGAAGCTATTTTTGAAATTTGTCTTTTATTTGATTTAAAAATTCTTGAACCAGCACCAAAATCGGTCACTTCAATAAAGTTTTTATTTTGAAGCAGTGATTTTCTATAATTTTCTAATATAGAATATTCCGGTTTTTGCTTTTTGTCATAAAAACATTTTGTCAATAAATTAAATACAAACGGCGAATGAACGGCATGTTCGTTTTTAGAATGCCATAAGAATTTTAAATATGATTTTATGATGTGCAGCATGATTTATTTTCACAGAGATTCACAAAGAAAAGCACAAAGATTCACAAAGAATAAAATAAATTTTGGAGTAACTCTGCGTTTTTCTTTGTGAATCTCTGTGAATAATCTTATCCTTCTATTTTAGCTGATAATTCAAACCAGCGTTCTTCTTTCTGATCTATTTTATTGATTATATTTTGCAATTCGTTTGCTTTTTTCTCGATATCAGCATCAGCTACTTTTCCGTCAGAGAATAATTGTTCGATTTTGACTTTTTCAATTTCAAGATCTTTTATCTCTCTTTCAAGTTTTTGATATTCTTTCTGTTCGTTGAAAGACAGATTTCCGGTTGGATTATTTTGTTTCCAGTCTTTCTTTTCTGCTTTGTTTTCTTCTTTCTGAGCAACGTCTGCACTGTCTTCATAGGCTCTGAAATCGGAATAATTTCCCGGGAAACTTTCAATTTCTCCATTTCCTCTAAAAACAAATAAATGATCGACAATTTTGTCCATAAAATAACGGTCGTGCGATACAACAAGCAGGCATCCCGGATAATCTAAAAGAAAACTTTCAAGAACGTTAAGTGTTACAATATCCAGGTCATTTGTTGGCTCATCGAGAATCAGGAAATTTGGATTCTGAATCAAAACGGTACATAAATACAAACGTTTTAATTCTCCCCCGCTTAGCTTTTCTACAAAATCATACTGTTTTTTGGCATCAAAAAGAAAACGCTCCAGCAATTGCGAGGCTGAAATCATTCTGCCTTTTGCAAGCGGAATAAATTCTCCGTATTCTTTAATAATATCTATTACGCGCTGATTTGGTTTCGGATTAATTCCGCTTTGTGTATAATACCCAATTTTTATAGTATCACCTTTTACCACACGGCCACTGTCAAGAGGAATCGTTCCCGTAAGAAGATTTAAGAAAGTCGATTTTCCGGTTCCGTTTTTACCAATAATTCCGATACGTTCTCCTCGTTGGAAATCAAAACTGAAATTATCAAGAATAACGTGATCTTTAAACTTTTTAGAAATTTTGTGAAGCTCGATAATCTTGCTTCCCATACGTTCCATATTAATTTCAAGCTCGACCTTATTTTCTTTTCTACGGCTTTGTGCTTTTTCTTTGATAATATAGAAATCATCCTGACGTGATTTGGATTTTGTCGTTCTCGCTTTTGGCTGACGGCGCATCCATTCCAATTCTTTTACAAATAAATTTTTGGCCTTATCAACGCTGGCATTTTCAGAAGTTATTCTTTCTTCTTTTTTCTCCAGATAATAAGAATAATTTCCTTTGTACTGGTATAGTTTTCCATTATCGAGTTCGATGATTTCATTACAAACACGCTCTAAAAAGAAACGGTCGTGCGTAACCATAAACAAAGTAATGTTTTCTTTTGCAAAATAACTTTCCAGCCATTCAATCATTTCAAGATCCAAGTGATTGGTTGGCTCATCTAAAATCAACAGGTCGGGACGATTAATCAAAATGATGGCCAATGAAAGACGCTTTTTTTGCCCTCCAGAAAGATTTTTTACTTTTAGTTTAAAATCTTCCAGTTTTAGTTTAAATAGAATCTGTTTGTATTGTGTTTCAAAATCCCACGCATTGTGTCGGTCCATTCCGTCAAAGGCTTTTTGATACGCTTCTTCATCATCCGGATTTTCTAATGCTTTTTCGTAGGCTTCAATAATTTTCAAAGTTTCATTATCTGAAGCGAAAATGCTTTCTTCAATAGTCAGTTCTTCCTGTAAATTGTTGTCTTGCGAAAGAAAAGCCATTCTAATTCCTTTTCTTAAAACAACCTGACCAGTATCAGGCTCGTCCAGACCATTAATAATACTCATAATGGTTGTTTTACCGGAACCGTTTTTTGCAATAAAAGCAATTTTTTGGTCTTTATTGATCCCAAAAGAAATGTTGTCAAACAAAGTTCTCTCGCCAAATGATTTGGATATATTTTCTACAGATAAGTAATTCATATTGTTAAGTTTCTTTAAATCAGACAGTTGTAATGTTTTAGGTATATACGTATCTAATTTAGTCTCTAGCTCTTAAAAAGACTGTTTTCTTTTATTTAAGCGGCAAAGATACCCTTTTGAACTTAACAAAAAAAGATAGCACTACGCTATCTTTTACTTTGAATCTTTAATAATTAACTGACTTGTATTTCTTTTGATTATTAAAGGGATTGTAAGCTTTTAATTTTTATCTTAATTTCATATTTATCAACGTCGTTTGGATTTCAATTCCGCAGTAACTGAAATCAATTAGATTTACGTGAATGGTAAATTTTTGCTTTACTTATAAAATATTTATCTGGAATTTTTTTTATTATTTTTTTAGGTTTATAGAATTTTTTAAACCAAAATAAGTGATACATTATGCCTTCATATTTGTTTTTATAATAGATTCTACCATTATCAAAAGTTATTTGACCAGTTAAACCTTCTAGAAGAATAAAATCAAAATGTGGTTTAATCTCACCTGAAATTTCTGCACTTTTTATTAAATGTGTAAAGCTTTCAATATTAGTCTTTAACTCAAATATTGATTTCCCCATCGTTAAATCATCCCAGACAAAGTTGCATTCATCAAAACAATAATGGTCAGGGGATGTAAAAACTGTTTTAAAATCCTTACTTCTCTTAAAAAAATTATTCATCAAATCATTATTCTTATATAGAGCAAAGCAACCTGTTGTGTAGTCGTGTCGCATACTAATAAAATCATAAGTATTTAATAGTTCATCAGTTAAAAAATCCCGAATATTTCCATAAATGATATCAATATCACTTTGCCCCCAAAAGTCATATCCTTTTATTAACTCCGAAAAAATAAATCCATATGCAGGTTTGAAATCGCAGAGTTTATACGGATAGTCAATATTTACTTTGAATCCTAATTTTTTAGATGCTTCTTCTCTTATTTCTTCAAGCGACTTATCAATTATTTTAACGTTTGATGGTTTATTTAAAATTGTTTCCTTATTATCAGTAATGATGTAAAAATCAATGTCAATATTATATTTACAAGAATGAATGAAGTAAGGAAAGTACCATGGGTAGGAGCCTGACCAGCAAATTAGAATGGCAATTGAATTTATTTTTTTTTTCATTATTTATCAATATACAATTGCTTCTTTTTTTAAATCAAAATTTACTATTTCTTCGATAATAAAATCATCGTCGATTACATCATTTATAAAAAATTGTAGATTTTTTCTTGGATAAGTTTTTGGATATTTATAACCATTAATAAAAATTGCTGGAGTGGCATTATAATTATTATCTATACACCAATTTTTGTGTTCTTTATAAATGGTATCTATCAAAACAATGTCGTAATCAATAGTATTTTTTTTTGTCCATTGCTCAACATTTTGCAATTCATACCAATTATGCATTGCTTCTAAATATGCAGTTTCTCCTTTTTGTAAAAATATAGCGAGTAAAAGTCTTAAAAGAGGTTGGTTTTCTTCTCCTGCTGTATCCATATCGGCGTTAATAATTATGTTAACTCGAATTTCAGCATGGTGAGCTTTTAAAATTGTTGACATTATTTCATGAACCTCTTTACATGGAGCACAAAATGGATTTGTTATAATGGTTAGTACTTTTTTGCTGGAAATATTTCCTAAAGCTATAGAAGCTTGAGGTAGTGTTGTTTTAGCTCCTGAAATTAGTAGAGTTTTAAAAATTTGATAATTTTTCATAAAGCGCGTTCCTTCAAATTGCAATTCATTTAATTCTTTGATATTTGTTAAAACAGGTTTTAGAAAAAGCCAAATAGCACTGAATCCAGTAAAAATAATTCCTGAAATTAAAACATTCTTAAAAGATACATATATAGTATCAAACAGTATAGTTGTAGTAATCAATTCTAAAAGAATAATAGTAATTATTGCTAAACAAATTGGGCACCATTTTTTTTCAACTATTTTTTGGTAATAGAATGAGAAACAGATTATCGGGATAGTTAAAAGAAGTAAAATTTTTTGAAGATATATAAAATCTGTTACATTATTACTAACAAAGGCAATGCTAAATGCTACAATCTGATAACTGAAAAAGACGATACTTAAATCGCTCAAATTTACAATTTCAAATATTTTCCATTTTTTAGTATCCATAATAGTTTTACAACTTGTGGATGCTGAAAAATTACAAAAAGCGTTAATGATTTCATTTTTACTACCTAACAGATCCTTAAAAGCTGCAATCGAAAATAGTGCTCCAAAGATAGGTAATAGCAGAAATAGGGCACATACATGCGATTTTCCTTCTATAATAGATAATGTAAAAAATAATAAAATAAAAAGCAAAGGGAAAAGCCAAAACAATAAATTTTTAGATTTTTGTGTGGTAATAGAATCAGCTGTTTTTTCTGCGCAAAGCACAAAATTCCCCCATTTTGATTTCAAATCTTGCTTAGAAATAAGCTGGGCTTTTTCATTACGCATAACAAAAATTTTTCCTTTTCTTATTTCAGCAAAGTAAATGTGAGTATCATTAATTTTTTCATTAAGGATTACTAAAAACCTGTCAGGTAATAATTCTATTTTATCAAAAGTTACATTAAAAACACCATTATCAATATTAAAAAAAGAAAGTGTGTCGGTAATAGCTAATATGCTGGGGTAACTAGGATGGGCTTGAACTTGAAATAAAAACTCCTTTCTGTCAATATTAATATCCTCTTTTCTTAAATAATGGAATACATTATTAAAAGCATCACTCATAATTCTATTATTATTTATTTTTAAATTATTATTTCTTATTTAATTGTTAGCGAAAATCCTTGTAATTTTATTAACGATATCGTCTTCATTATCCTTTCCTCCACCTCTCCATCTTCCAATTATAAAGCCATCCGGATCAATTAAAATTTTTACGGGAATACTGGTTATAAAAAATGATTCCTCAATTGTATTATCATTATCTTTAAGTAAAATATGTCTCCAGTCTGCTTGATCTTTTTTTATAGCGTCAATCCATGAGTTTCTATCCTGATCTTTTGATAAACCAACGATTTCAAAACCCTTATTGTTATATTTTTGGTGCAATTTCTTTAGATATGGAGTGTCAGCTCTACAAGGTCCGCACCAACTTGCCCAAAAATCTAATAGAACATATTTGCCATTTGTCAACTCTGATAATTTAAATTGAGATTTATTTATATCTATTATAGTGTAATCTTTTATTTTTTTGCCAACATTGTTTTCAGAAAAAAGGACTAATTTTTCTTTTAATAAAATACCTCTCATACTATTTTTTAATTTTGATGAAAGGGAGTTGTATAGGTCTTGAATTTGACTAAAATATTTCGAAGATTTTCGGCCTTTTAATCTGGATAACAAAAGATCCGTGCATACATATGAGTAAGGATATTCTTTGATAAACTCAAATTCTTTTATTATTTCCTCATCAATAGAACTGTCAACTGCATCGTCAATTATCCCAACTTTTTCTTTTAAAATCTTTTGATCGTCAACGTTTTGAGTTTTATTTATCAGCCCTACAAAGCTTACTCTTAAAGCAAACAAAGAATCTTGTTTAAAAAAAACGCGAGACTTCATTTTTTTTAATTCTAGAAACTCTCTTTGGGTTTCAGATCCTTTAAATTCAGAATTTGAGAGGTTGTTAAAGTCGATTTTTACTTTTATAATATTTGGACTTAGGTAAAACTTTATGGTACTATATCCGTCCATTCTAAAAATATTGTTTGTGCTTAAATACGATTCTCTAGGTTCTTTAATTAATCCTCTAAATTTAAATGATCCATTAGCAACAATTGTGGAGTCAATAATTTCATTATTTTGATCGTCAAAATAGGAGATGAATAATTTATTACTTGATGAGGTATTTACAACACCATTTAATTCAAAAAACAGATTGTCACTACTTTTTTGAGCAGTAGTGTAATTTGCTATTAATAACATTAATATGATATAGGAATAATTAAAAGCCATATTTTTAGAAAGTTAAATAGTAAAATCAGGAGGTGCAAGCACCTCCTTTATAAAAAATGTTAACTACCGCATGTCCCATGATTACAACGAGGACAAGTTGTATTTGGGGCACAAAATGAATCTGAGCTACATTCTTCTGTGCATTCTGGAGTATAACTTCCTCCGCTTCCAGCCATAATTGTTTTTAATTCAGCTCTAGTAAGTGAATTTTGCATTAGTTTTAAACTAATTTTTTCCATGATTTTAGTTTTAATGTTATAAAAGAAATATTTATTTAAACTTACAAACATAGGTACCAACTTATGTGCACGTAAATCAATGCTATAAATGTAAGAATTTACTTCAAATATTGCATTTATAAAAATATAATCAAAATAAAATTGTGGATTCTTTAGTTATACTCGAAAAGTATAAATTAATGCAGATAGGGGAAGGTGGTGTTTTAGCTGTGTTTTTTTGAATTACTGATATGTTTTTGTAGTGTTTTTTATGTGTTTTTAATTTTCACAAAGAGGCTTGTTTCAGTCAAACATAACCCAAGATTAGATTTAGGAAAATTTATTTTTATAAATGGATTGCTAACTTTAGTCAAAAAAGAAGTCTTCCAGCTTTTTTATTCTGAATAAATTGTGACCGCATGATTTTTAAAGTTACTAAATTTGCTATTAGCAAGAAATCAGGACTTATTTAGGTCAAAATAATAAAACAAAATATCATGACGAATTTAAAGAAAGCTTATATAGCCGGAGGCTGTTTTTGGGGTATGGAAGATTTGTTTCGTGTACGTCCAGGTGTAAAAGATACTGAGGTAGGTTACATCGGAGGGCAAAATGACAACCCCACTTACCGAAACCATCCAGGACATGCAGAGGGTATAGAGATCACATATGATGCTGATGAAACCTCTTATAAAGACCTTTTAGATTACTTTTTCAGGATGCATGACCCCACTACGGTCGACAGACAGGGTAATGATCTGGGATCCAGCTATCGATCTGCTATATTTATCCAGGATGAGCACGAAGAACAAATTGCCAAAGAAGTGATTAAAATTGTAGACGATTCTGAGCGATGGAATGGCAAAGTAGTTACCACACTTGAGCCTTTTACTAAATTTTGGCCTGCAGAAGAAAATCATCAGGACTATCTTATCAAGCACCCAAATGGATATACGTGTCATTTTGAAAGATTTGGTACCTTCTTATAAACTCATCAAATGATGCAAACCATATTTACAAACAAAATGGTTTGCATCATTTACTAAAATCTTTTTTTAAAATTCTTTCATCGGATACGATTTACATTAATATTTTGAATCTGACCCAATTATTGAGGAACAAATAAAGAACTCAAATCAAAATAATGCATTTGCTGAGGAACGTTCAGAACTGGTTTTCTAACCAAGGATTCGTTTGTTATATAATAATGTAAACCATCTTTACTTGCAATTCCTTCAATCTGGTGAAAAGGAAGTTTGAGATTTATTTTTCTTTGGTTTCCCTTTAAAAAATCATGGTTTTTGAAATCATATAATAAATACAAAAAGGTTTTTCCTTTTTTTGAATATCCACAAAGAACAATTCTTTTTTTCGATTCTAAGTAAGCAACTCCGGTTATTAAGCCCTGTGTGTCAATAGTTTCTTTGTATTGTGCAATGTGCTTTCCGGGCTTATTCGATAATGCATAAATAGCGGTTTTAGAAGACTTCCATTGTTTGGAAAATAGGTATATGCTGTCTCTTGATACAATAAAAGCTTCACAATCAAAATTGGTTGTATTTCCTTTTTGAGGACTAAAATCTGTTTGGTCAGAATACGAAAATGAGATGGTGTCAATAATTGGATTTCCGTTTAAAAAATCTTTTTTATCGATTTTTAAAATATGTAAATCAATGCGGTTTCCGCTGTAATTATTTCCAAAGTCACCGATGTATAAATGCGTGCTGTCCTGTGAAATTTCTTCCCAGTCATGATTAATTACATTTTGTAATACAACCTTTTTTCTGATCTTTCCCAAAGAATCCAATCCGTATAAAGTCGTGTCGTGATCATCATTGTGCGTCCATAATAAATTAGCAAAAGAGGCAAATCCTGAAGTTTCCCTTACAGAATCACTTAATTTTACTGAATATTCAGGTTTTAATTTTACTTGTTTATACAAACAATCTCCGTTGTTTATTTTTGCTTCAGGATTATAATTTTGAGAAAGAGGATCTGTGCAGCCCTCAATTTGCCCATAAGTTACTGATGTTAATAAGAAAAAGAATAAAATGATTCTTTGCATTTGCTGTATTTAAAATTCAAATTGGGTTAAAAGTAAAGTTTTAAAATAAATTGATTTTAAAATAACATTAAAAAATATAATTAAAATGTTATTTTGCATCATAATACTCAGGTCAGAATTTACTTTAAAAAATGACCGTAGATCCAAATATGAAGATTTTTCAAAAGATATCACATTATCGTTTTTCCCGTTATTTCAAGCTATTGTTTGTGTGTTTTGATGTGCTATTGCTAAACGCCTCAATCAATCTATCGGCTTTGGCCAGATTTGGCAGTTTAGAGCAGCTTTCGTCAAGAGAAGAAAAAACAGTTATTTTATTAATGAACCTGATCTGGATCGGATTATTACTTTTTAGAAATTCGTATCGTATGATTCGTATCGAACGTATTGAATCAATACTAAAACGAACTACAAATAAAGTTACCATTCATGCCGCCCTGGTAGCCATTTTTGTAGTTTTTCTTAAATATGCAGATATTTCGCGGCTGCGATTGCTTTATTTTTATCTGTTTTTCTTCCTGCTGATTATGATTTCGCGTTATGTATTGATGAAACTCCTCAAAGAAATCAGGGCAAAGGGATATAATTTTAAAAAGATTATTATCATCGGAGCAAATGAAACCGGAGAAAGAATGCGCAAAATATTGGCTAAAGATTTAACTTACGGTTATCGGTTTTTAGGTTTTTTTGATGACAAAGAAGTAGTATCTCCTGACTTTGAAGGTTCAATTTTAGGCGGCTTTGATACTATTGAGAGTTTTATCATAAAAGAAAAAATAGATGAAATTTATGTTGCCCTCCATATAGACAAGGTAGAAATAATCAATAAGCTGGTAAAGATTTGTGAACAAAACATGGTAAGAATCAAGTTTATCCCTGATTTTCAACTGTACACAAAATCAAGTAAAGTCGAAGTAACTTTTTATGAAAATACGCCTGTACTGATGTTTCGTCCGGAACCATTAGAATTTGCATCAAACCGGCTTGTAAAAAAAGTTTTTGATATTCTCTTTTCAACAGCAGTTATAGTCCTCATTTTTCCGTGGCTTTTGCCAATCGTAGCGCTAATTATAAAGTTAGAATCGCCTGGCCCCGTTTTTTTTAGGCAGCAGCGTTCAGGCCGGGACAATCAGGCTTTTATGTGCTTTAAATTCAGGAGTATGTATGTCAATGATCTGGCACATAAAAAGCAGGCAGGAAAAGGAGACAGCAGGATTACAAAATTTGGTGCTTTTATTCGAAAAACCAGCATTGATGAACTGCCACAGTTTTTTAATGTTTTTTGGGGAGATATGTCTGTTGTAGGACCAAGGCCGCATATGGTCAATCTTGCAAAAGAATACAGTGAGTTAATAAATAATTATCTGGTGCGACAATATGCAAAACCAGGAATAACTGGCTGGGCACAAGTGAATGGATATCGCGGCGAAACCAAAGAACTTATCGATATGGAAAACAGGGTAGATTATGATATTTGGTATATCGAAAACTGGAGTTTATTATTGGATATAAAAATTATAGTACGAACTGTTATTAATATTTTTAAGGGCGAGGAGAATGCCTATTAATCAGAATTTAAAAATGTTGTTATTTTTTATAACTTCTTTGAGGTCAGAAATACTATTGACTTTTATTTTCTGATCAAATGATTTTATGTGATTGTGATGATGAACATCAGAGCCAACAAAATTATACATTCCTTTTTTCAGCAGTTCTTCTGTAATCTTAGTAACCTCATTGCCGTAATATCCCGTAGTCGCCAATAAATTTAATTGAAACAGGCAACCCAATTTCTTTAGTTTTTCGTATTCGTCAAAATTCTTATGATAATACAAATATCTTTCAGGATGGGCTAAAATCGGAATGTAGCCTGCAACCCGCAGATCAAAAAGGATTTTATGAAGCTGTACCGGAGGATTTATATAGGATATTTCAACCAGTACATAATTGTCTTTTATCGTAAGAAGTTTTTCGGTCTTAAAATGGTTTTCAAACCAATCATCCATAAAATATTCTGCAGCTGCCCGAAAAGGAATTTTTATATTATTTTCTTCTAAAACAATTGCAGTGTGCTGTTGTTTGGCAATAATTGTTGCAGCAGAATTATCCCAAAAATGATTTTTGATATGTGGTGTCGTCACAAATTGAGAAAATCCAATTTCCTCAAATGCTTTTGCCAGTTTTATAGTGTCCGAAATGTTTTTTGCGCCATCATCAATTCCGGGCAACAGATGAGAATGAATGTCGATGTAACTATTCGACAGTAACTCTTTTAAACGTGGTTTGGATTTTAAAAATGATAACATGCGGCAAAAATAAATGAAATAGACTGCGTTTGAAATTTTTTTAAATAGAATTTTTAGATTTTGAAATTAATGTAACAATGTAACTTCTCATTTTATAATTATATTATATTTGACATTATTAAAAATGTAATAATTTATGAAAATAAAAGAAAATTTATATAACCAAAGGATTATTTCGATAGATGCTTTACGTGGAATTACAATTTTTGTAATGATTTTTGTAAATGAACTCGCAAGCGTAAAGAATGTGCCGCAATGGATGAAGCACATGCCCGCAGATGCCGATGCAATGACTTTTGTTGATGTAGTTTTTCCTTCATTTTTATTTATTGTCGGAATGTCGGTTCCCTTTGCATTTAATGCCAGATTAATGAAAGGGGACAGTATAAGAATAATCTGGACCCACACATTAAAAAGAGCTTTGGCCTTAATTATTATTGGAGTTTTTATGGTCAACGCAGAAAATGGTTATGATGCATCAAAAATGATAATAACGCCAGCATTTTGGGGACTTTTGGCATATGCAATGCCAATTCCGATTTGGAATAAATATCCAAAAGATTTTCCGGTTTGGTTAAAATATACTTTGCAATACGGCGGAATGCTGGTTTTAATAACGCTTTATTTTCTGTATGTTCAGGACACAGGAGAAATCGGGATGACGCCAAAATGGTGGGGAATTCTCGGTTTGATTGGTTGGGCTTATCTTTTTACGGTATTGTATTATTGGTTGGTTTCTGGAAAATTATGGGCAATGATTCTGTTTTTGATTATTTGCATTATTGCCAATTCAATAAACCTCACCGAAGGATTAGCGATCAGACAAAATTTCTGGTTTAATTTTATCGCAGGACACTTAACACATGCTTCTGTGGTAACAGCCGGTGTTATAATTTCGTTGTTGTTTTTTGACAGAAAAGTGATGCCCAAAATCAATTGGCCGGTAATAGGTTTTGCAATTCTTTTCTTTGCGTCGGCTTATTTTTTAAGACCTTATTACGGAATTTCAAAAATTAAAGGCACTCCGTCATGGACCATGTTTTCTGCCGCAATTTGTACTGTTTTATTTTATTTTCTTTATTGGCTGATGGAAATTAAAAAACAAACTAAATGGAGTGATTTCTTTATGCCGGCAGCAGCAAATCCTTTATTAATTTATATTTTGCCAGGTATAATCTATTATTTTAATGCCACTTTCAATCTGCATATAATTCCGGATTACTTACGTGAAGGAGTTCCGGGAATCATATGGTCATTGCTGTTTTCTGCCATTATGTTACTGGTAATGAAAATTTGTAATAAGTATAAGATTCAGCTGCATTTATAATAGTTTCAGGTTTCAAGTGCAAACCCTAAACCTGAAACATTTTTCTTCTAAAAATACTCCACTTTACCAACTTGTAAAACTGACTTATTTTTCGCACAATATTTTGTTTAAATTTGTGGTGTAAATTGTAAATCATTTTTAATGAATGCTTTAAGAATAAAATTCTTTTTGGTTTTATTTTTTCTGTTTTCATTTTGTTATTCACAAAATGACAGCATTTCTATGGGTAAAAAAGACATACGGGATGTTTTATACAAAATCCTTAAAAAAAATGATTCAGTAAATTATAAGGACAAAAAACTCGCTTTTTCTTTATTACCGGTTCCTGTTGATGTAAACTCAAGTACAGGATTAATAATTTCTTTTTTGACAAGTTTTTATTTGGGAAACGATTACACAAAAACAAAAATGTCCCAGATAACTTTTTCACCTTATTTCAGTTTTTCCAATCAATATGTTTTTCCGCTTCAGACCTATATTTATACAAAAGAGAATAAGTGGAGTTTTATTGGTGATTATCGTTATATGATTTATCCTCAGTTTACTTATGGACTGGGAGAACATAATATAGATGAAGAAATGTCGACTTTAAATTACCAGCAATGGCGGTTTTATCAGTTTGTAAACAGAAAGGTATTTGGCAATTACCGATTAGGATTGGGGGTTTTATTGGATAATTACAAAAACATTTCAGAAGAATCTTATATAGAAGAAGAAACTGATTATTCAAAATATATGAATGGAGACTTTGCTGATGAAACTTCTTTAGGAATTGCTATTCAGGGTTTGTATGATTCCAGAGAAAATACAATAAATCCCGAACAGGGTTTTTACCTCGAAGCCGATTTGCGAATAAATACAAATGGAATTGATGGAGATAAATGGCAGTCACTTTATGTAGATGCCAGAAAATATTATTCCTTTAGTAAAGAAAAACATAAGGTTTGGGCTTCAAGAGCTTTTTACTGGTCTACATTTGGAGGGAAACCCCATTATCTGGATTTGCCAAGTATTGGCTGGGACAGAGAAGGAAAAACAGGAAGGGGTTTTACAAAAAACAGATATCGCAGTAATGCCCTTTTATATTTTGAAACCGAATACAGGACAGATATTACGGCAAATGGTTTTATTGGTGCCGTATTTTTTACCAATATTTCTTCAGTTTCAAAATTTGATACCTATAAATTTACCAAGTGGAATCCGGCGGTTGGAACTGGTTTACGTGTTAAATGGAACAAGCAAAACAACAACAATTTGGTTTTAGATTTTGGCGTCAGTAAAAACGACTGGTCTTTGCGATTGGGTTTGGCCGAAAATTTCTAACTTTCCAAAAAATCAAAGGCTGGTATTTTCTATGCAATTATCAATTATTATTCTCAATTATAATGTTCGTTATTTTCTGGAGCAATGCATTTTAAGTGTTCAGGAAGCACTTTCTGGTATTGACAGCGAAATTATTGTGATTGACAATAACTCGTCTGATGATAGCTGTCTGATGATAGAAGAGCGCTTCCCGGATGTAAAACTTATTCGAAACAGCGAAAACTTTGGTTTCCCAAAAGGAAACAATATTGGAGTTGCAAACGCGCAAGGAAAATATATTTGTATTCTGAATCCCGATACAGTTGTTGCCGAAGATACATTTTCTAAAGTTTTGGCTTTCGCCGAAAGGCAAACCAACTTAGGAATTGTAGGTTGTAAATTAATTGACGGAACAGGAAAATTTCTGCCCGAAAGCAAACGCGGAGTTCCAACTCCCTGGGTGGCTTTTACTAAGATTTTTGGTTTGTATAAAATTTTTCCAAAATGGAATCTGTTTAATCAGTATTATGCACAGCACATTTCAGAAAATGAAACAGGAAAAGTGGATATCCTGGTTGGTGCTTTTATGTTTATGCAGCGTGATTTATATTTTGAGTTAAAAGGCTTTGATGAAGACTGTTTCATGTATGCTGACGATATTGATCTTTCCTATCGTGCCTTATTA
This sequence comes from Flavobacterium sp. 1355, assembly GCF_017833415.1. GTDB lineage: Bacteria > Bacteroidota > Bacteroidia > Flavobacteriales > Flavobacteriaceae > Flavobacterium. Next base: position 96,404 of record NZ_JAFICC010000014.1, read on the forward strand.
AAACAAAAAGACAATTATTATTTTCATGAAACAACAGTTTTGCATTATAAAGGTGAAAGCACTGTAAAAGATGAAAAATACATGAAACGTTTTCAGGAAGCAATGACATTTTTTTATCAAAAACATTTTAGGAAATCCCTGTTTTTTTCTGTTTTTATTAAAATCGGGATTCTGTTTTTTTCGTTTGTTAAAATGTTTCAGGGAAAAACAAAAGACAAAGATCTTCCGGAAAGTTATGTTTTGTATTCATCGGATATGAAATTGTATGAAAAATTGTCTTCAATTCTTAAAAATAAAGTAGTTATTTTCGATTTCAAAAAAGAAAAAATGGTAAATTCGTCCCTGATTTCTAAAGGGAAAAGGGTGGAGATTATTTTGGATAATCAACACATTTCATTTAGAAATTGTATCAAAATCATAGAAACGCTCAAAGAAAAGAGTATTACTTTTAAAATTTTCCCCAAAAACGCAAATTTTATTATTGGAAGTAATTCAAGAAATGACAGAGGGCAAACTATAAAAATCGAGTAAAAAATTATATTAAGTGTAATTTATATATAAAATATTCAGTAATTTCGCAATCTGAAAATCAAAATCACCCTTGAGGTTAACAATATGGCAAGATTTGAATTAAAGCTTCCTAAAATGGGAGAAAGTGTAGCTGAAGCAACTATTACAAACTGGTTGAAAGAAGTTGGAGACAAAATTGAAGCTGATGAAGCTGTACTCGAGATTGCAACTGATAAGGTTGACAGTGAGGTACCAAGCGAAGTATCAGGAACTTTGGTCGAAAAATTATTTGGCAAAGATGATTTAGTTCAGGTTGGACAAACCATTGCAATTATCGAAACAGAAGCAGGTGTTGAAATATCTTCATCATTCTTGGTTGATAAAGTTATTGAAGATGAGCCGGCCCCTGCTGAAGCAGCAGAAATCGAAAAAACAATCGAGGCGGTTCAGGAAACTGCAGCAGCACCTCAGGATTTCTCAACATCAGACAAATTCTTCTCTCCGCTTGTTAAAAATATTGCAAAAGAAGAAGGTGTTTCTATTGAAGAGCTTGAAAATATTCAGGGTTCAGGAAAAGACGGTCGTGTTACAAAAGAAGATATTCTAAAACATATTGAAGATCGTAAATCAGGTGTTGTTATAACACCAAAAGCGGTTGAAGAAACAGTTGTCGAAACTATAGTTTCTAAAACTGAACAACCAAAAGCTGAACAACCAAAAATTTCAGAGCCAAAAGCTGTTCAACCAGCAGTTCAAAAAAGCCAGCAAACAGTTCCGGTATCTGTAAACGGTGGTGATGAAATTATAGAGATGGACAGAATGCGTAAACTGATTTCAGGCTACATGGTCGCTTCTGTACAAACTTCAGCCCACGTACAGTCATTTATAGAAGTCGATGTAACCAATATTGTAAAATGGAGAGATAAAGTTAAAACTGCCTTTGAGAAAAGAGAAGGTGAGAAACTTACTTTTACCCCAATTATGATGGAAGCTGTAGCAAAAGCGCTGAAAGATTTTCCGGGAATGAATATTTCTGTAGATGGTGAATATATCATCAAAAAGAAAAATATAAATTTAGGAATGGCTGCAGCCCTGCCAAATGGAAATTTAATTGTACCTGTTATTAAAAATGCAGATCAGTTAAATCTTGTGGGAATGGCAAAAGCAGTTAACGATCTTGGAAACCGTGCAAAAGCAGGAAAACTTAAGCCGGATGATACACAAGGCGGAACTTATACTGTAACGAATGTAGGAACATTTGGAAGTGTTTTTGGAACGCCAATTATCAATCAGCCGCAAGTTGGAATCTTAGCTCTGGGTGCAATTCGTAAAGTGCCGGCGGTTATTGAAACTCCTGAAGGTGACTTTATCGGAATCCGTCAGAAAATGTTCTTGTCACATTCTTATGATCACAGAGTAGTAGACGGTGCATTGGGAGGAAGTTTTGTAAAAAGAGTTGCAGAATATTTGGAAGCTTTTGACGTAGAAAGAGACTTCTAAAACGTTCTTTTTTAAAAATATTTAACCCTTTTAACATTTTAAATGTTGAAAGGGTTTTTCTTTTGTCTCTTTGTGGAAATCATTGACAGAAATCTTCAACTTTATGAAAAAAACGGGTAAAATTCAGCTTTAAAAATTATATTTGTAAACTTATAAAATTCAAAAATGGAACTCAAACTCAACAAACCAATTTGCTTTTTCGATCTTGAAACTACAGGGATCGATATCGGAAAAGACAGAATAGTAGAAATTTCAATATTTAAAGTTTTTCCAAACGGAAATAAAGAAAGCAAAACTTGGTTAGTTAATCCAACAATTCCAATTCCTCCTCAAACGACAGCTGTTCATGGTATTACAGACGAAAAAGTGGCAAACGAGCCTACTTTTAATGAGCTGGCACCACAAGTTCATAATATGATAAAAGACAGTGATTTGGGTGGATTCAATTCGGACCGTTTTGATATTCCTTTATTAGCAGAAGAATTGCTTCGCGCCGGAGTTGATTTTGATATGAAAAATAAGGTTTCGGTTGATGTACAAACAATCTTTCATAAAATGGAAGAGCGTACTTTGAGTGCAGCATTGAAATTTTACTGCGGAAAAAGTCTTGAAAATGCCCATTCGGCAGAAGCAGACACAATGGCGACTTACGAAATCCTGAAAGCGCAGTTGGATCGTTATCCTGAATTAGAAAACGACATGAGATCACTGTCGGAATTTACAACCCGTAAAAAAATAGCTGATTTTGCCGGAATGATTGCTTTTGATAATGATGGGGAAGAGATCTTTACTTTTGGCAAACACAAAGGTGCTAAAGTCGAAAAGGTTTTAGAAACAGAACCCGGATATTACAGCTGGATCCAGAATGCTGATTTTCCGTTGTATACCAAAAAAGTTCTGACAGCAATTAAATTAAGAAAGTTAAATACGAAATAAAGGTTCTGAGATACTAAGGTTCTAAGATGCTAACGTTTTTTGCGCAATTTTTTAGAACCTTAGTTTCTAAGTGTCTTAGCAACTCAAAAAAAATGAAAATAATTTGCATCGGCAGAAATTATGTCAATCATATAGAAGAATTGAAAAATGAAAGGCCAACTGAGCCTGTTATTTTTATGAAACCTGATTCGGCTGTTTTATTAAAACAACATCCGTTTGTAATTCCTGAATTTTCTGAGGAAATTCATCACGAAATTGAGATAATTGTTAAAATTAATAAAGTTGGAAAATATATCGAACCTAAATTTGCGCATAAGTATTATGATGAAATTAGTGTAGGTATTGATTTTACTGCCAGGGATTTACAAGAAAAGTTAAAGGCAAAAGGACTACCTTGGGAAAAAGCCAAAGCATTTGATGGTTCTGCTGTCATAGGTGAATTTTTGCCCAAAACAGATTTTGTTTCTATGGAAAATCTTAATTTTGAACTCACAAACAACTCCAAAATGGTTCAAAAAGGAAATACCGGCTTTATGCTTTGGAAAATTGATGAGCTGATAGCGTTTGCATCGCAGTATTTTACATTAAAAATTGGCGATATCATTTTTACAGGCACTCCCGAAGGTGTTGCATCTGTAAAACCAAACGACGTTTTGGAAGGGTTTTTAGAAGATAAAAAATTATTTAGAATACAAGTAAAATAATGGCCTTAAAGTACAACCTTTCGAAAGTCTACGCACTTTCAGATAACGACCCTGAATTTGTAAACGAAATTCTAAAACTCTTTGTTACAGAAGTTCCGGAAGATTTAAAACAAATCAAAGAAGGGATTAAGAAAAAGGATCATAAATACGCCTATTCTTATGCGCATAAAATAAAACCAACTTTAGATTTAATGGGTTTAAATGTGGCATTTGAAGAAATTCTGCAAGTCGAAGCCTGGACAAAAGCTGAAGGAAAGAAAAAAGATATTATCGAGACTTTTAAAAGTATAAAAGTACAGGTGAAAGAAGCGATCAAAGAAATTAGAAAAGATTTTGATTTATAATATTGAGCGTGATCTGCTTCTTTCTTAAAATAGGGAAGAAGCAGGTCTTGTCGTTTGATATCTTTTGCTTTCGGAAATCCTGATTAATGATACCACACTTTATCGTAAAGGACGCTGTTCATTCTCCTTACAGAATCTTTGCGATAACAATCTACTTTCTAATAATTACTGCGTATTGCAGGAAAAAAATAATATTATCATATGAAAGCAACTATTATAACTATCGGAGATGAAATACTGATTGGTCAGATTGTAGATACCAATTCAGGATTTATTGCAAAATCGTTAGATAAAATCGGTGTTGAAGTCACTGAAATGATTTCCATTAGTGACAACAAAAAACATATTTTAGATACTTTTGCTCAATTGCAAAATAAAGTAGACCTCGTGGTAATAACCGGGGGATTAGGGCCAACAAAAGATGATATTACAAAAAAAACTTTCTGTGAATATTTTGATGATACATTGGTTGTAAATCCTCAAGTGCTTGCTCACGTCACAGAACTAATAGAAGGTTTTTATAAACGTCCGATTTCGCAATTAAATAAAGATCAGGCACTGGTGCCTTCAACTTGTACTGTTTTGCATAATAAAGTAGGTACTGCGCCGGGTATGTGGATGAAAAAAGAAAATACAGTATTTATTTCGCTTCCGGGGGTTCCGTTTGAAATGAAATATTTAGTCGAAGAAGAAATTATTCCAAAAATTGTTCGCGAATATAAGCGTCCCTATATTATTCATAAAACGATTTTAACATACGGTCAGGGAGAGAGTTTAGTTGCAGAACGTATAGAAGACTGGGAAAATAACCTGCCTGATTTTATCAAGCTGGCTTATCTGCCAAATCCGGGAAGAGTGCGTTTAAGACTTTCTGCAAGAGGAACAGATAAAGAAAAGCTCGAAGAAGCACTCGAGGCCAATATAAAATCATTAGATGCTATAATTCATGATATAATAGTAGGTTACGAAGAAAATGAAACCATCGAATCTGTAGTAGGGAAACTTTTGTCAAAAGAAAACAAAACTATTTCTACGGCAGAAAGTTTTACAGGAGGAAAAATTGCGTCAATTTTATCTGCTGTTCCGGGAGCTTCAAATTATTTTAAAGGAAGTATTGTTTCTTATGCAACAGAAGCGAAGGTTAATGTTTTGGGGGTTTCACAGGAATTGGTAGATCAATATTCTGTAGTAAGTGCACAAGTGGCAGAGGCTATGGCTTTGAATGTGAAAGATATACTTAAAACAGACTATGCAATAGCAACAACTGGTAACGCCGGACCGTCAAAAGGGGATTCTGATGCCGAAATTGGAGCTGTTTTTATTGCTTTGGCTACACCAAATGGTGTAATTACAGAAGAGTTTAACTTTGGGCAACCACGTGAAAAAGTGATAGATAGAGCTACTATTAAGAGTTTGGAAATATTACAGAAAGAAATTTTGAAAATTGTGCAATAATTTTTTGCTACAATGGTTTATTTTTCTTTTCTTTGCACCCTGATTTTGAATAACGATAAAAGATAAGTATAATGTCAAGAGTTTGTGACCTTACAGGTAAAAGAGCGATGGTAGGAAATAACGTTTCTCACGCTATGAACAAAACTAAGAGAAAGTTTTCTGTGAACTTAGTTAAAAAGCGTTTTTATCTTCCAGAAGAAGATAGATGGATTACTCTTAGAGTAGCAGCATCTACGATAAAAACAATTAATAAAAATGGAATCACTGCTGTTTTGAAAAAAGCGCAGTCAGAAGGATTTATCAAATAATCTTTTCCTAAATAAATATATAGCAAGATGGCAAAGAAAGGTAATAGAATCCAGGTAATTTTAGAATGTACTGAGCACAAGACTTCTGGTGTTCCAGGAACTTCTAGATATATTACAACTAAGAACAAAAAAAATACTCCGGACAGATTAGAGATTAAGAAATTTAATCCAATCTTAAAAAGAGTAACTGTTCATAAAGAAATTAAGTAATAATTAGAGATTTTTATAAATCTCAAATGGTTTTGCCATTAGAGTTTTATAAAAGCTTCAAATAAACATTTGAATCATGGCAAAGAAAACCGTAGCATCGTTACAAACATCTTCTAAGAGATTATCAAAAGCCATCAAAATGGTGAAATCTCCTAAAACTGGTGCATATACATTCGTAGAATCTATTATGGCTCCTGAAGAAGTTGATGAATTCTTGAAAAAGAAATAATTACAATTACATTATATAGAAAAGCTACTTTCATTCGGAAGTAGCTTTTTTATTTTTTATATTTGTGTAAAATTTTATAAAAAGAAATAAATCTTCTGTTGTAAAAGACTTGAGATTTTTCCTATGTCAATTTAAGGTTTATTGATATGATAATCTGAAACCTTGTAAAATGGAATTCTTATTATAAATATAAGAGATTGTAGATTGTTTGAAATCAATAATCTAAAAACTAACAACAAATAACAAATGAGTTTTTTTAAAAAATTATTCTCTACAGATAAAAAAGAGACTTTAGACAAAAGTCTTGAAAAATCAAAAACTACTTTTTTCTCAAAGTTAAGTAAAGCCGTTGCAGGAAAATCTAAAGTCGATGACGATGTATTAGATAATCTGGAAGAAATTCTGGTTGCATCAGATGTTGGTGTAAATACAACATTGAAAATAATTTCAAGAATTGAAAAAAGGGTAGCAGAAGATAAATATTTGGGAACCGATGAACTAAATCAGATTCTTCGTGATGAAATAGGTGCTCTATTATCTGAAACAAACCGAGGTGAAGCTACTGAATTTGATATCCCAAAAGATAAAAAACCATACGTTCTGATGGTGGTTGGAGTTAATGGGGTTGGTAAAACTACCACAATAGGTAAACTCGCTTATCAATTTAAGAAAGCGGGTTATAAAGTAGTTTTAGGAGCTGCAGATACATTTCGTGCTGCTGCTATAGATCAATTGCAAGTATGGGCAGACAGGGTTGATGTGCCAATTGTGAGACAGCAAATGGGAAGTGATCCTGCTTCTGTAGCTTTTGATACTTTACAGTCAGCTGTGGCTCAAAATGCAGATATTGTAATTATTGATACAGCAGGGCGTCTGCATAATAAAATCAATTTGATGAACGAACTTACCAAAGTAAAACGTGTTATGCAGAAAGTAGTTGCTGATGCGCCTCATGATGTGCTTTTGGTTTTGGATGGTTCAACAGGCCAAAATGCTTTTGAACAGGCAAAACAATTTACAGCTGCTACAGAAGTGACTTCTCTTGCTGTAACAAAATTAGACGGAACTGCAAAAGGGGGTGTTGTAATTGGTATTTCAGATCAATTCCAGATTCCGGTAAAATATATTGGAGTTGGTGAAGGTATTGAAGACTTACAGGTCTTTAATAAATATGAATTTGTAGATAGTTTTTTTAAATAAAATCAGAATGAGTTTAAAAAATATAACGCCTGTTACTTTTTATTTCGCAAGCGTAATAAGTTTTGTTTTAGCAAATGTCTTAAAAGATAAAAGCTTATCTTTTTATTATATTTTGTTGGTTTTAGGTTTGGTATTCTTTTTTATGGGGATGTTAAAAAGGATAAAAAACAGATAAAAGGATTTATTTCCTCTTCGATTTTTTTAATTTCCAGATTGTGCCGTCTGTATAAACAACAAGATAAGCATTTGCAGAAACAATTTTAATCGCATCTGTAGAGAAATCTTCCCATATCTTAGAAGAAATTTGTTTTGGTCTTATTAACGAAGTTGAATATCCGGTACAATGTCCCTTAACAAAAAAGTATTTACCGCTTGAAGGTTTCTCAAAAGAGTTTGTTGAATTCCATTCAAAATTTATTGCCTGGATTGTTTTGTTGCTTTTGTTTTTATACGTGATTTTGATGTCTTTGTGGTCAGAATATGCGTTTTTTAGTATTTTTGCAGATATAATTTTGATAGGTGATTCTTCGCTGAAAATAGTATCCGAAGATGAAAAACTGGAACTATCTGTAATGTGTGAAGCAATCTGTCTTTCTTTTATCTTGTTATGTGAATTAATCAAGGAATCATTTTTAGATTTCTGTGCGCATGAAATTGTAAGCATCGAAATACAGGAAAGTAAAATTTTATTCATCATAATTTTTTTTGAGATAATTATCAGAAACCAACAAAGAATTTTTAGCTTATAAAAAGTAATAAAGTTTTTACACAAGTCATTGATTATTAAATACTTGTTTATTTTTATGGATTTTACAAATGTCATGTTGTATTTATTAAAAGATTGCCATGGTAAGACAATTATATATCATAATTAGACTTTTTAAAAGAAAATTATAAAGACATTAGTCTGAGGAATTAATAAAGTTCTTTTTTTCAATAGATTAAAAAACAAGAATAAATGTTAAGCTATTACTATGAAGAAGATTAAGTAGCAACTTTATATTTTAGTCCTGTTAAAACTTTGGTCAAAGAGGTTGAAATAGTTTAATGGGTTTTATGAAATTTTATTTCTTTTAAAATTTTATAAGGTTAACTTTGTGATTGAAATAAAAACTTCTTTTTGAAAACGGAAGCCCTAGCCCTGATGGAAGCGGCATCCTTTTGCTTTTTTCTTTAATAAAGCAAAAGATACAGCGGACAGCAGGTATCAGCTCCTTAAATAATTCTATTTATGAAAAATACTTTTATGATCCTGGTTTTGTCTCTTTTGTTTGTTGGGTGCAAACAGGAAATTAAACCGGCAGATATTGCAAAACTCAACGGATATTGGGAGATTGAAAAAGTAGTTTTTGATAAGGGAGAGGAAAAAGCTTATGGAATGAACGAGAACTTTGATTTTTTTACAATTAAAGGAACTAAAGGAAAAAGAACAAAAGTCATGGCACAGCTTGATGGTACTTTTTTAACTACAGATACGTATGAAGATGTTTCGGTACGTTTTGCAGGTGAAAAAGTTTATCTGGATTATAAAACAGATTATGCCAAATGGAGCGAAGAATTAATAACATTATCTGATGATAAATTTGTGGTAAAAAACGCGGAAAATAAAGAATATCACTATAAAAAAGCTGGACCGGTAAACATTTTGAACAATGGCAAAGAGACTAAATAACGAAAGTACGATTGGCGCTGTTTTACAGCAAATTATTCAGACGAATAAATTACAGCCAGGAATGGACCAGATTGATGTACGCGATGCATGGAAACAATTGATGGGAAGTGGTGTGAATACGTATACAAGGAATGTTGTTCTAAAGGGAAGTACGCTGTATGTTGAACTTGGATCTTCTGTATTGCGTGATGAACTAAGCCACGGTAAATCTAAAATCATTAAGATGATTAATGAAGAATTAAAACGTGATGTTGTCAGAGAGGTGATTTTGAGATAATTTAAGATAAAACAGAAAATAAAAATGCCGTTTCAATTGAAACGGCATTTTTATTTTGATAAATTTTAGAATCTAAATCTAAAACTCTAAAACTAGAATTGCTCTCTTCCTGCAAAGTGGAATGCACTTTCGATAGCAGCGTTTTCGTCGCTGTCTGAACCGTGAACTGCATTTTCTCCGATAGAAGTAGCGTATGCTTTACGAATAGTTCCTTCAGCAGCTTCAGCTGGATTTGTAGCTCCAATTAAAGTTCTGAAATCTTCTACTGCATTTTCTTTTTCTAAAATAGCAGCAACAATTGGTCCGCGTGACATAAATTCAACTAACTCTCCGTAGAAAGGTCTTGCGGCGTGAACTGCATAAAACGCCTGAGCATCAGCTACAGTCAATTGAGTTAATTTTAAAGAAACGATTTTAAATCCTCCGTTTGTAATCATTGCTAAGATATTCCCGATGTGTCCGTTTGCAACAGCATCTGGTTTAATCATTGTAAAAGTTCTATTTGTTGCCATTTTATTACTTATTTTTAATTTTGTGCAAAAGTAGACTTTTTTTATCAATTGATTTTAATAAATTCATAATTAAAAGTTCTTTGATAGCAAGAATGTTAGGTTTTTATCAAAAATAAAAAACAAGCTTTATAAACCATATCAGTTTAATAAAGCTTGTTTTTGTAGTTTTTAATAAAATGAACTTATATGGCTTTAATATTTTTTTAAACTTTGAATATTAATTTATTTCTATAAAATATCCACAAAATAAATGTCCATATTGCCACATAAACTAATGCTCCTGCAAACGAAGCCATCATTGGATTACTAAAAAACGGCGCAATTCCGTATCGGTATAAATAACTTAGAAGATTAATGTTTTCGCCGGTTTTATGTGGATTTTCAAACTGAATCATTACCAAAGCCTGCGGAATAATCTGAGAAGCAAAAAATACAATCATTGGGTTGACTCCCCAGATTAAAAATAATTTAGATCCTTTTTGGTATTCTGCAATATCAATCAGGTAATATAAAATTGAAAGCGTTGTTGTCGCTAAACCGGTGGTATATAAAACATAGCTGCTGGTCCAGATTGATTTGTTTATCGGAAAAACAATATTCCAAAGTAAACCTCCTATAATTAAAGCAATTCCTGTCATTGCCATTTTTTTTGCAATGTTACTTTTTGCTGTTTTTTGTTGTAATAACTGACCAATTAGTAAACCGATAATTCCGTTTACGATTGATGGAATTGTACTTAGGACCCCTTCCGGATCCCAGGTAATAGTGCCGCTGTACATATGTCCCTTTAGTAAAATACTATCCAGCCAGGAAGCGAGATTGGTTCCTTTGTCTAAGTTGGCTTCTCCAATTCCAGGTACCGGTATCAAAGTCATGACTGCCCAATATCCTATTAATAAAAGAGCTCCGGTAATAATCTGTGTTCTTTGGGAGGTTTTTAAGTATAAAAGTGAAATTACAAAATATACGACTGCAATTCGTTGCAGAACTCCAGGAAGCCTTACATCATGATAGGCTTCAATACCACTGTAAGCCAGTATTAGATAAATAAATAATATTGAAAAGGCTAAAATGTTTTTTAGTTTAGAACTGAAGCTGCCCATAAGAGCATAGCCAACAGCAATTGTAATTATTAACCGGAAGATAAGAAGTGGAATTCCTTCGAGACCAAAAAACTGAATTTTGCCGAAATAATTGAAGAAAATTCCCAAACATAACATTCGTAATGATCGGATAAGAATTTTGTTGAATGTAGTATCGTCATATCTTTTATCAGGCATTGCAAGTGGTACAGCAACTCCCATGATGAAAATGAAAAACGGAAAAACTAAATCGGTTGGCGTACAACCATGCCATTCGGCATGTAAAAGTGGTGGAAAAACATGCCCCCAATCTCCGGGATTGTTGACAATTGTCATTAATAAAATAGTAAGTCCACGAAAGACATCTAGCGAAATTAAGCGTTCTTTTACCATTGGTTTGGGTAAATTGGTTAGTTAATAATTTTAAAAGTTCGCTATTTGGTTTAAACAATAATTCAGAACGGAGTGGTTATTTTATTCTGAATTATTGAGGTATTATATTGTTATGATTGAAAAGTTTGTTTCTAAAGGTCTTAATTTTTGAGTTAATAATGGAATCAATTGTTCACCTTTTTCTAAATAAAATTCAGAAAAATTAGCTTGGCGTTCCTGTAGGCTATTGTTTGGAAATAGCTGACATTGCAGATCAGTAACACGCTCCAACTGATCCTGTAGTTTTCTTTTTTGTGCTTTTAATAAACGTTTTTCAAGATTTTCTAAGCCTTTTTTTTGTTTAACTTCCTGTGCTTTTACTGCACCTGTAAATGATTTATCTGTTTTATCGGCTAACTCTGATAAGTATTGAAATTGTTTTTCCAGAATTTCTTTTTGGGGCGTTAAATCAATTGGGAATTCTGAAATTTTATGCGTTATGGCATTTACTAAACTAGTTGGCTGCGTAAATAAATCTTTCCAGGTTAAACCTAAATGATCTGCTTTTTTTGCTTGCTTTTCTGTGGCCAAAAGAACCGAATTTCGTACTAAAAGCACTGGAAAAGTTACATTTACTGCATCAAAAAAAGATTTTAATTCGAGCCAGTAGGCAATTTCTCCACCTCCGCCAATGTAACATAAATTAGGCAATATGATTTCCTGATATAACGGACGCATAATTACATTTGGACTGAATTTTTCGGGGTTACTTTCTAGCAATTTTAGAATTTCCTCCGTTGTAAATGAAGTTTTGGTATTATTGATGATAAATTTATCATTTTCAAAAACAATGCGCTCACGCAGGTTATCTTCGATATAAAATAAATTGATTTCGCGTGGATTTACCTGAACCGTATAATCTTTTAGTCTGGCAATAGTTCCCTGCACAGCTTTAAAAGAAGTTTGCTCTAATAATTCTTTTTTGGCATACGGAATAAAAGCACGTTTTAACTCGGCATTATCAGCATCCAGAATAACTAAACCTTGGGAAGCAAATAAATTATTAGCAAGAAAACGGGTTGCATCGGCAAGGTTATCGTGTTTAAGATATGAATCTTCAAATGTTTTTTTTAAGAAATTAGCATTAGTGCTTGATCCTAATTCCAAGGCATAAATTTCCAAAAATTCGGCTAAACCTTCGGTCGATAATTTTCCAACGGGACCAAAACTTTCTTTATTCCAGCGAAATTTTTTGCCTTTAAAATTAAAATAATTAATTTCTTCAAAGTCATGATCTTCAGTCGCCATCCAATAAATTGGCACAAAATTGTAGGCCGGATATTTTGATTTTAATTCTTTGGTAAGATTTATTGTGGAGATAATTTTATACAAAAAGTATAAAGGCCCGCTGAAAAGATTTAACTGATGTCCGGTAGTTACAGTAAACGTATTTTCGTGAGCTAAAAGTTCAATATTTTGTTTGGTAAAATCTGAAATATCAATTGAAGCATATTGTTCTTTTAAAACAGAAACCAGCGAAATTCGGTTTTTATTATCAAAATTTTGTTGTTTTTCAATAATTTGTTTTTCAAAGTTCTCCAGCGTTGGAAAATTGTTATATAGCGGTTTTAAGTCCGGTTTTTGGTCTAAATAATCGTGTATCAAAGTCGAGAAATATCCTGAGTTTTGGTAGCTGATACAGTCGGTTGGCATAATTTTGGGTTTAATTTTGATAGCTGTAAATTTAAGGAAAATAAACAGTTAAAAATGGATTTAACTATTGCTTATGATTTGAAATTTAATTTAGTGATTAAGTATTTGGAAATCAGTCAGTTTTAGGTCTTAAGAAAAAATATTTCAATAATAATTTGTTTATTAGGAAAATATTTCACAAAATTTGCCTCAGAAAAATAATTCATTAACTATTAATAACGAAGACAATGTTTGTATTAAACTTTACCTCTCAAAACATCGCATCAGAATTCAATTCTGTTGGCATGTGTCTTCGTGGCTTTTCTCAATCATAGCAAATCAATTTTAGATATAGAAAGCCCGAAGTAAATTACTTTCGGGCTTTTTTTTATTCTAGACTCTTCAAAAAATTCCCGATTACCAGAACTCAATTTATCTGTTGCAGATAAAATGTTTTATCAAAATCAGTATTGCTTTTTTCCTGCGATTTGATTTGTGCAACATTCTGATTCCTTTAGAATTTTTGAATGTTTGGCATTTCCTGTTGGCAGATTTAAAATGGACAATATTGATTTTGAAAAGAAAATCAATATTAAAAATATAATGGGAAATAAATTATCTGGAAAAGACCTTATTAAAATAGGCTTTCCAAAAAACAATAGTATCAATATTGCTTTAGGGCAAATAAACCGATACAGAAAACGAGAAAAAAAAGAAAGTATATTAACAGAAGCTAAAGAAGTTTTACTCTTTCCCGAGAAGTTTACCGGGCACGGAACATGGGGTAAAGTTGCTGAAGGACTGGTGAATCCAGTCCAGGTAAGAATGCATCAGCTCAATAACACACGGGCACCGTTTTCGATATTTGGAGAAAATGAAATCGATGAGCAAGCTAAATATCAGTTATATGATGCTTTAAAATTACCAATTTCTATTGCCGGAGCTCTTATGCCTGATGCACATTCAGGTTACGGATTACCAATTGGGGGCGTGCTTGCAACAGACAATGCTGTGATTCCTTATGGAGTTGGTGTCGATATTGGCTGCAGAATGAGTTTATCAATTTTTGACATTCCGGCTTCTTTTTTTAAAGGAAAAGAGCATCAATTGCAGGCTATTTTGAAAGATCATACAAAATTTGGAATGTATGAAACGCACACGATAAAAGCAGATCATGAATTGTTTAGCAGAAGTGAATTTCAGGATATTCCGCTTTTGAAGAACCTTTTGAGTAAAGCCTATAAACAACTGGGGACTTCTGGAGGAGGAAATCATTTTGTAGAATTTGGAATTGCAAAAATTACCAATCCGCTTAACGAATGGAAGATTGGCGAAGGAGAATATTTTGCAGTGCTTTCGCATAGTGGTTCAAGAGGACTGGGAGCTAACATTGCCAAACATTATACCTATCTGGCCACAAAACAATGTCCGCTGCCAAAAAATGTTCAGCATTTAGCATGGTTAGATTTAAACACGCATGACGGTCAGGAATATTGGCTGGCGATGAATCTGGCTGGCGATTACGCAAAGGCTTGTCATGACGATATTCATCGCAGAATTGCCAAAGCAATAGGTAAGAGAGTAGTTGTAACCATTGAGAATCATCACAATTTTGCATGGAAAGAAAATGTAAATGGCCAGGAAGCAATTGTACATCGTAAAGGTGCAACTCCGGCAAATGCTGGCGAATTAGGAATTATTCCGGGTTCGATGACTGCTCCCGGATTTATTGTTCAGGGAAAAGGAAATGCAGAGAGTTTAAACTCAGCGTCCCATGGTGCCGGCAGACTCTTTTCGCGTAGAAAATGCAAGGAATCATTTACCCAAAGCGAAATCAATAAAGCCTTAAAAGCAAATGATGTAACGTTAATTGGCGGAAATATTGATGAAGCACCAATGGCTTACAAAGACATTAACAAAGTAATGGCAAACCAAAGCGAACTGGTTGATGTACTGGGTACGTTCACTCCAAAAATCGTTAGAATGGATCGCTAAAAAATATAATTATGGAAAAAATAATTCAAATAACATCAGGTCGTGGCCCGGCAGAATGCAGCTGGGTTGTGGCTCAGGTTTTAAAAACCTTTATAGAAGAAGCAAAGGAAAATAATATAAATACGACCCTGCTTCAAAGAGAAACCGGAATTGAGAACGGAACTGTAGAAACAGCCACAATTTTACTGGAACATGATAATCTGGATGTTTTTATAAATTCATGGATTGGCACCATTCAGTGGATTGGACAAAGTCAGTTCAGGAAATTTCACAAACGCAAAAATTGGTTTATCGGGATTTTTGAAATTGAAAGATCGAGTACAACTGAAATTTCTGAAAAGGATATTCAATATCAGGCAATGAGAAGTTCAGGAGCGGGAGGCCAGCATGTAAACAAAGTAAGTTCTGCGGTGAGAGCAACGCATATTCCAACCGGGATTAGTGTTGTCTCAATGGATTCGAGATCACAACATCAGAACAAAAAACTGGCAACCGAAAGATTATTACAAAAATTTAAAGATGAAACTGTAAAACAATTTAAAACGGAGTTTCAGACACAATGGATGAACCAATTGCAGATTCAGCGTGGAAATCCGGTAAGGGTTTTTCAGGGTTCTGATTTTAAAAAGCAAAAACAGGAAAAAAATTATAAACGGGAAAGACAAAGATTAAAGAAAGAAGATTATTTCGATCGGGAATAAGAGTTTTTGAATTTTCGAAATCTAAAGAGATTTATGAAAGCAATAGACAAATATATTTTTGAAGCACTAGACAATTATCCATATTCGTTGGTAGAAACCATAGAATCATTAGATTATGCGTTGTCTTATGATAATAGAAATACAATGGCATTATGCTTATATGGCCGCGTTCAGGCCGATCAATTATTTAAATATGAAGAAGCCAAAGAATATTTTCAGCAGGCAATTTCCATTAATATAAATGCCCTTGAGGTATATTCCCATTACATTTATACGTTGGTTTTGAATGAAGATTATGAGGAGGCGACAAAACTTGTTGATTTTGCCTTGACAATCAAAGGGATTAATAAAGTTGAAATCCTTCTTAAAAAAGTAATGCTTTTAGAAAGTCAGAAGTATTTTAAAAAAGCATTAAAAACATTAAAAGAAGTGAGGCTGGCAACGTTAAGCAATGAATATGATTATCTTATTGATGAAGCTGAAAAACGATTAAACAAAAAAGTAAACAAAAAATCGGATAAAGTTTTGAAAAAAGAAAAGTCAAACAAAAAGAAGAATAAATAAATGAAAGAGGATGTCACAAGGCATCCTTTTTTATTTTAAAAAGTTTAAATGTGAATATGGTTTTTTCACAATGATGTTTTATTTTAACAGATAATTGTTTGTTACTTTCAGAAATTAGATTCATTTTTATATCCTATTTTCTTAAAAAATAAATCTATATTAAACCATGAAAAATAATCCTAATAAAAAGAACTCTTTGAAGCATGTTCTTTTTGGAAGCTTAATTGGCACCACAATCGAATTTTTTGACTTTTATATTTATGCCAATGCAGCGGTGTTGGTTTTTCCGCAATTATTTTTTCCGGGATCAGATAAGACGATGGCAACATTAGAATCACTGGCCACTTTTTCGATTGCGTTTCTATCACGTCCTTTGGGATCTGCTTTTTTTGGCCATTATGGAGATAAAATCGGCCGTAAATTTACCTTAGTTGCAGCTTTATTAACAATGGGTATTTCAACCGTAACAATTGGTTTTTTACCAAGTTATGCCAGTATTGGTGTTGCTGCTCCTTTATTGCTAATGCTATGTAGATTTGGACAGGGAGTTGGATTAGGAGGCGAGTGGGGAGGTGCTGTTTTGCTGGCCATAGAAAATGCTCCACCACATAAACGTGCCTGGTATGGTATGTTTCCGCAATTGGGTGCGCCAATTGGACTGTTACTTTCAGGAGGGACTTTTCTCTTATTGACAGATTCGATGAACAATGAAGATTTTATGGATTATGGATGGAGAATTCCTTTCATTGCCAGTTCGCTATTGGTTGTGGTTGGATTTTATATCCGAACAAAAATTACAGAAACACCTTCTTTCGAAAATTCAAAAAAGGAACACGAAGAAGTTAAAATCCCATTTTTTACTATTATAAAATCGTTTAAAAACCAATTGATTTTTGGGACATTTGCTGCTATTACAACATTTTTAGTCTTTTATTTAATGACGGTATTTACCTTAAGCTGGGCAACTTCTGACTTGGGTTTTGCCAAAAGAGACTTTCTGTTGATTCAGATGTTTTCAGTGTTGTTTTTTGCTGTTTTTATTCCTGTTTCAGCAGTTGTTGCAGATAAAATCGGACGTCGCAAAATATTAATTATCACTACAACGGCTATTGCTGTTTTTGGTTTTTTCTTCTCTCATTTTTTAAATTCAGGAAGTACATTTATGGTCACTTTCTTTGTCTGTTTAGGAATGTCATTGATGGGATTTACGTATGGACCGTTAGGAACTTTTCTATCCGAATTATTCCCTACAAATGTTCGCTATTCAGGCGCTTCGTTGACTTTTAACCTGGCAGGAATTCTTGGTGCAGCTTTTGCTCCAATGATTGCAATCTGGCTGGCAAGTAAATATAGCTTAACATATGTTGGTTTTTACCTGACGATTGCGGCTTGCATTTCGTTATTTTCTTTACTGGTAATTAGTAAAAAGGAACATAAGTTCTAAAAACCATATTTCTATATAAAAAAAGGTTGTCTAATAATTTTAGACAACCTTTTTTTTATTTAACGCTTCAAACTAAAATGCCCTCTGAACTGAGCACCATTTAGTCGGGTTACTACAAACCAATAATCAGATGCAGGTTCATCATGACCAATATAAGTTCCGTCCCAGTCAGTATTCTTTACTAACTCTTTAATGAATTTTCCATATCTATCAAATATTCTTATGGAAGAATTTGGTGCCAAATAGGCAAAATCAATAGTCCAGGTATCATTATGGCCATCATTGTTTGGTGTAAAGAATTTAGGAAAAGGAAGTTCCTCAACATAATTAATACAATCTCCAGTTGTTGCTTCAATAATCTTGATAGTTATTGGCGTTCTTTCGCTCTCGCAATCATTAATGGTTTGCGATGCATAATAAGTAACTCCATTTTCTAACAGGGTTGATTCAGATAAATTTGTTCCGGCAGTAATGGCATCGTACCAGTTTATATTTTGTCCCGAAATATTAATTTTGTTGATGCTGGCATTTTGCTGTATACAAAAATTCTGGTTGAAATCGGCAATTGGTGCCGGTGTGTCCTGAATTTTTATCTTAATGGCAAGTCTTTTACTTTCACAATTATTAAGTGTTTGCGAAGCGTAATAAGTTCCGCTTACAAGCTGTGTTGTAGTTGCTAAAAGATTTCCTGCTGTTGCAGCATCATACCATTTTATATTATCTCCTGAAATTGGGATATTGCTTATTGTAGCATTTTCGTCTATACAAAAAACCTTTGAAAGATCTGCACTTGGTAAAGCAGTATCATACACGTTAACAAGGACAGCAAGTCTTTCACTATCACATCCAATAGATTGTGCTACATAATATGTTTTGTTATTTTCTAATAAAGTTGTAATAGGCAAAACAGCAGTTGCGCTATTAGAATCATACCATTTTATATTTTGTCCATTGATAGTAATATTATTCAGAGTTGCATTTTCACTTTTGCAAAATTTCGGATTTGTATCTCCTGTTGGAGCCAATGGTGTATTTTGTATAGAAACTGTAACATCAAATCTCGGACCTTCGCATGAATTAAGAGTTTGAGAGGCATAATAAGTTTTTCCGTCCTGCAGACTAACGGTATTTGCTAGAAGATTTCCATTAGTAATTGCATCATACCATTTAATATTAGCTCCATTCACAGCAATATTTGCTATAATAGGATTTTGACCTGAACAAAAAGGCTGATTAGCATCTCCCGAAGGAGCAGGTGTATTATGAATAGTTACAGCTACAGCAATTCTTTTACTTTCGCAGCCATTTATAGTTTGCGAAGCATAATACGTTTTGGCATCCACAAGTAAAGTAGTTTTTGGCAAAAGATTTCCTGCTGTTGCAGCATCATACCATTTTATATCATTTCCTGAAATTGGGATATTGCTTATTGCAGCATTTTCGTCTATACAAAAAACCTTTGAAGGATCTGCACTTGGTAAAGCAGTATCATAAATATTTACTGTCACAGCAAGCCTGTCACTCTCACAGCCAATAGATTGTGATACATAATATGTTTTATTGTTTTCTAATAAAGTTGTAACAGGCGAAACAGCAGTTGCGCTACTGGAATCATACCATTTTATATTTTGTCCATTGATAGTAATATTATTCAGAGTTGCATTTTCACTTTTGCAAAATTTCGGATTTGTATCTCCTGTTGGAGCCAATGGTGTATTTTGTATAGAAACTGTAACAGCAAATCTCGGACCTTCACATGTATTAAGAGTTTGAGAGGCATAATAAGTTTTTCCATCCTGCAAACTAACCGTATTTGCTAGAAGATTTCCATTAGTAATTGCATCATACCATTTTATAGCAACGCCATTAACAACAATGTTTGCTATAGTAGGATTTTGACCTGAACAAAATGGCTGAATGGCATTTCCGGAAGGAGCAGGTGTATTGTGAATAATTACAGCTACAGCAATTCTTTTACTTTCGCAGCCGTTTATAGTTTGCGAAGCATAATACGTTTTGGCATCCTGAAGTAAAGTTGTATTTGACAAAAGAGTTCCGGCTGTTAAGGCATCATACCATTTTATGTTTTGACCTGTAATTGCAAGAGTAGCTAAAGTCGCATTTTCCTGAATACAGAAAGCTTGTGAATTCGGACTAACAGGATTGGCGATAAATTGTGTAAATGGTATTAAAGTAACTTTTGCAGCTTCTGAAATACATCCATTTGAGTTTTTTACTTTAACAAAATAATCAGCCGGGTCCAGAAAAATTGACGTTTTGGTAGTTGTCCAGGTACTTCCATTGTCAAAACTATATTCTGCTGCTGCAGATGTAATGCTAATTTTTCCTTTAAGATTATTACAGTCAGGCTGGATAACTGTAAATATTGGGGTGCTAGGATAATCTGTTGGGGCATTAATAATTATAGATACTGGAGCAGATTCGCAGCCAGTGGTATTTTTAACGCGGACCATATACGTTCCGGGTATTAGATTTCCTGAATTTGGATTGGCTGAATAATTTTTACCATTGTCAAAACTATATTGATAAGAAGTACTTGTAACCACAATTGAACCAAAAGGATTACTGCACGAAATAGGTTGCGTAACATTTAAAGTCGGAATTGAAGGAGCATTTGGCGCAGTTTTGATGGTTGCTTTATATGCAACAGATGCGCAACCATTTGTGTATTTTATTCGGATAGAATAACTTCCAGGAGATAAACTGCTGGTATTACTGGTGTGCCAGGTAAGACCATCGTCAAAACTATATAGATTTGCAACCGTAGAGACCATAATGCTGCCTGTAGCCGAATTGCAGCCAGTTGGGTCTGTGACTACAACTTGTGGCGCTTCAGGAATCGCAGGTGCAGCTTGTATAGTTATAGGTGCAGCAAGAGAAATGCAACCCGAATTGTATTTAATCATTAAATCATAGGTTCCTGCTGATAGATTAGACTTTGTATTAGATGTTCCAAACGTAATTCCGTTATCAAAGCTATAAAAATCGGCTGCAGTATTAATTAAAATTGATCCTGTCAAATTGGTGCAAGTAGGTTGAGTTGCTGTAAAAGCAGGAGATGCAAGCGTTGATAATGGCGATATCGTGACTGGAGCAGCATTTGAAACACAGCCTGTTGAATTTTTAATTTTTATGAAATAAGTACCTGGAGAAAGATCTGTTTTTGTATTAGAAAAAACATACGTTAATCCGTTATCATAGCTGTAAGTTGCTGCATTAGTTGTAATAGTAATAGAGCCTTTCGAGGAGCTGCAGCTTGGCTGAGTAGTAGTAAAATTTGGAGCCGCAATTGTAGTGCCAGAACTCAAATTGACAACAGTTGTTGCTGATTCGCAGCTATAAGAATCTGTTTTTATTTTAATAATATAAGTACCAGCCCCAACATTTATTTTTGTAGGACTTGTTGTCCAGCTGTTTCCGTCATTGAAACTATAACTCATGGCTGATGTAGTTATGGTGATGCTGCCATCAGTGGCGCCACACGAAGAAGGTTGAACTATCTTTACGTTGGGTGAGGCAGGAATTGAGGGAGGATTATATATATAGACATAACTGCCGGAAGAAGTACAGCCTAAAGTGTTTTTTATTAATACATTATATGAGCCGGTAGCTAAATTTTTCATTATAGGATTTGTAGTCCACGTTGTTCCTCCATCAAAACTATATTGGTCTGCAGTAGAATTTACTATTATAGTTCCGCTAGGACTACTACATGTTGGTTGGATAACACTTATATTTGGTGAAGACAGATAATATGAGTTTATGTATAAATATTGTGAACTTGATGTACAACCCGTTGCATTTTTAATAAGAATGTTATAAGACGTACTTGCAGGATTTAATAAAATAGGATTTGTAGTCCAAGTGTTGCCTCCATCAAAACTATATTTGTCAGCAGGAGTTGTAACGGTAATACTCCCTCCATTTCCACAGCTTGGCTGTATTACTTTTACGTTTGGATTAGGTAGATAGTAAGGATTGATATTTATAGACAAACCATAAGATCTACAACCTTTTGCGTTTTTTATCATGATGTTGTAATAACCCGAAGTAATTCCGGAAAGAACAGGGTTAGTTGTCCAGGTATTACCATAGTCAAAGCTGTATGAGCTTGCAACTGTTGCAATAGTAATACTTCCCTTAACGCCACATGTTGGCTCAATGTATGTAAAATCCGGATTTGGTAAATAATATTCCTGCAGACTAGTGGATGCACCATAACGTGTAGAGGTGCACCCAGAAGCATTTTTGACCATTAAATAATAACTAGTGTTTGCACTTAGATTACTAAATATAGGATTAGTACTCCAGGTATTACCTCCATCAATACTGTATTGTGCTGCAGTTGAAGTAAAGGTTATACTTCCTCCAACCCCGCAAGTAGGTTGTGTTACTTTAAAAGTAGGAGCTGGGAGATAAAAATCTTCAAGCCATAGCGAGTTGTAGTTAGAGACACAACCTTTAGCATTCTTAATCATTGGGTAATAATACCCTGCTGAAAGGTTCGAAAAAACAGGATTTGTTACCCAATTTGTCCCATCAATACTGTAAGAACTGGCGACAGTATTAATTTTAATACTGCCTTTTGTTCCGCATCCAGGCTGAACAATTGTTATGTTGGGTTGTGCCAGCTTCGAGGTGTCCAGATAAACAGAAATGTAATTGGATGTACAATTATTTTTCTTTATTATTAAATAATAAGAACCCGAGCTTAAATTATTAAAAACATTATTTGTACTCCAAGTTGAACCATAATCTATACTATAATAATCTGCCGTAGTGTTGAATGTAATATTACCAATATTTCCGCAACTTGGATTGGTAAATGTATAATCCGGATCAGGAAGGTTTGCGTTTTTAATTGAAACACTTACAGAATTAGAAACACATCCTAAACTGTTTTTTACTGCAATGTTGTAATATGAATATGAATTAAGATTTGATAGAGTAGGAGAAGTTCCCCAAGTATTACCTCCATCAAAACTATAGAAACTAGCAACTGTATTTATTTTAATGCTGCCAGAGGTTGTACAGGTAGGTTGAACTACAGTATAATCGGGTATATCAATATATGGATTATTTAAGTAAATAGCGTTTGGATAAGAGGTACAGCCAAGTTTATTTTTTATAAGTACGGTATAAATGCCGGGAGGCAATGACTTAGAGTTTAGAGTTGTCCAGGTTACACCATTGTCAAAACTATAAAAATCAGATAATGAATTGATAGTGATTTTGCCATTTGCACCACAAGTTGGCTGTTCCGTGCTAATAATTGGCGCATTTAAGTAAGGCTGATATAAAGAAACGTAATTACCAGAGCTGATACATCCCGCACTGTTTTTTATTTTTATTTGATAATTTCCAAAAGGTAAGGTTTTAACATTATTACTAGTCCAGGTTGCGCCATTATCAAAACTATAGGAATCTGCTACTGTAGTAATAGTAATACTGCCATCTGTGCCACAAACGGGCTGTTCAGTTGTATATGCAGGATAAAAATCTTTAAAATCACTTAAATAAGCATAGCTATAATAGGAAGTACAGCCTAAAGCGTTCTTAATTCCTAAAGAATAGCTTCCTGCATCTAAATTGCTCATTTTGTTATTTGTAACCCATGTGTTCCCTCCATCAAAAGTGTAAAAATCTGAGAGAGTATTGATCGTAATACTTCCTTTTACAGTACAAGCGGGTAAGTCGATTGTATAAATTGGAGTTTCAAGCGTAGTACTGCTGATGAGTACATTGTTTGCCGACGAAATACAACCTTGTAAATCTTTGGTACGAATTTTATAATTTGCAGGTAAAAGATTGTTAGCAGTAGCACTACTTCCCCAAGTCACGCCGTCATCAAAGCTATAGTATGCAGCTGGAGTTAGAATGATAATACTGCCGGTATCCCCGCAAAATAAAGGATTGGTATAAGTGTAATTTGGATACAAAGTAGAAGCTGCTGTAATAGTTACACTTTCAGAATAAGAAGTACATCCATTTACGGTCTTTATTTTTACTAAATAGGTTCCAGGATATAAATTACTCTTCGTGTTGCTTGCCTCCCACGTTACGCCATCATCAAAACTATATTGTGATGCCGGCGAAGTTACTTTTATTGTTCCTGTAGTGTTAAAACATGAGGGCTGTGTAATCTGTAAAACAGGAGATACGGCAGTTTGGCTGGGTTCGATAGTGACACTTGCATTGCTGGTGCATCCAAAAGAATCTGTGACAGTAACAGAATAATTTCCTAACGAAGTTACTTTAATACTTTGTGTAGTTCCTCCTGTACTCCATAAATATGAAGATCCTGGTGAAGAAGTTAATATTGTGCTTCCAGAGCAGACATTTAGAATACCTGTAATATTTGCTGTTGGATTTCTAACCTCTAAATCGGCAGAAATTATTTTGTAGCAAGTTGCATCCCTGCTCACTCTAACAAAAATAGAAGCACTTGAACTTGGATAACTTGCAAAATTGGTAATAGCATTCAAGTTGGATTCCGCTTCTTTGTAATTTTTGAAATAACTAAAATTTAAACCTGTTGTAGAAGGAACAATTAAAGAATTTAAGGTAGATAAATTAAAAATTTCAGTTCCGTCATGGTTTGCATCACATTGCGATATTTTGGCCGTTGTTACATTAATAGTACAAGTTGAAGAGCAATTCAAAAAAGAAATATCCCAGCCTGAATTTGCGTCAGGATCTGTAGCAGAATCAAATGTGGTTCCCGAGCATGAAGTTCCAGAAATGTTATAATCTATTTGTACTCCTATATTATAATTAGCATTTGTAATATTTGGAAAATCACTGTTTTTTAATGTAAAACAAAACTTTTTATTTGTTGTGTCTAAGCTTGACGTAGTTGATGTACTATAAACAGATACATTATTGCTGTCGTAAACATTTAAAGTGATTTTGTTTACAGATGCAGAAATTCCTCCAGAATTAGGAATAGTATAATTACCGCAAACAGAAATTGGTAAAGTTGGGCAAACTTTATTCAGAGGATCAAGTTCTATAGAGCCTTGCAAATTTTCTGCAGAATGTAAGATACAAACATCATCAACATACATATATCCAAAATGCCCGCCCAATCCACATCTTGAAGCCATAAATTCAACAGTAAATTCTTCATTATTTGGAATTGATGATATGTCTAATATTCCTGATTGCCAATTGGTAGTATATAAAGTAACAAAATCAGAATATTGACTTGGAGCCTTACTGAAAATGCAATTTTTTTCATCTCCTACCAAACAAAATTCACTGACAACTTTCTTATTTTTATCTAAAATCCTTGCTTTTACAAAAGCCTGATTATCCGTATGACTATTGTCGTACACACTTTGTAATACCGCTTTGTAATTAAATTTTAGATAATTTTCATTATTTGTTTTAAACCTTTTTCCCTGAACAATAGAACCATAAGTAGAAGAGTTCTCATAATTAATTTTAAGAGCATATTGATCAAAGGCTTTAATGTCTCCCATATAAGGGTCAATCAAATTGGAAGAAACACCAGTTGCCATAATGTTCATATTATTAGGATCATAGCGATTGATGTATGAATCGGCAGTATTGCTAATCGATTGACATTGTGTTGGACCAGGAGGGTCGCCTATTGTGCAAAGAAAATTCTTAAGATAACTGCTGCCATTTATAGTTTCATATTGCTCAAAACCTCCATTAGTACACATTTCTACTCCTTGAAGAGTAGCTGCAGTTTTTGAAGTTAAACTTCCATCTTTTGAATTTAAAATTACTTTTTTTAAATCCAGGATTTCTGCTTTCATCCTTTCCTCTCTAATTTTCAAAAACTGTTTTTGTTCCTCCAAATTTTGAATTAGATGACCATGTTTATCTTCTAATAAATGTTTGTTGGAAGAATTCGGATTAATTTCTTGAGAAAAAACACAAGAAAATTTGATAAGAATAATAAATAAGAGTAAAGTTCTAAGCTTCATTTAGTACAATTTGATGGGCAAATATAGCCAAAAAACTATGCGATAAATATGAATAAAAAAATGTTTTATAAGTTTTATATTAGTAATAAAAAAATAAAATATTTTGTGATGTTAATCAAATGATTAGGATTAATTTCTTTTGTCAAATAATTCTAAATAACCCGTACTTTTGCAAAAAAATATATTTTCTTGAAAACAAAACTTTTTGTAATCACGCCTCCATTTACCCAACTGAATACTCCGTATCCGGCAACAGCTTATATTAAGGGTTTTCTGAACACGAAGAATGTCGAATCAGTTCAGGCAGATTTGGGTATTGATGTGATTTTGGAGTTGTTTTCTAAGAAAGGTTTGAATGATTTGTTTCAAGTTTCAAGTTTCAAGTTCCAAGTTGTTAGCAACGAAATTTCAGATAATTCGAAACGTATTTTTGCTTTACAGGATGAATATATTAAAACGATTGATGCTGTAATCCAGTTTTTGCAGGGAAAAAATCCGACCTTGGCTTTACAAATTTGCCAAGAGGATTTTCTTCCTGAAGCTTCCCGTTTTGCACAATTAGAAGAACTCGACTGGGCTTTTGGAACAATGGGAACTCAGGACAAAGCAAAACATTTGGCCACGTTATATCTTGAAGATATATCTGATTATATTGTAGAATGTGTTGACGAAAATTTTGGCTTTAGCCGATATGCAGAACGTTTAGGCCGAAGTGCCAATTCTTTTGACGAATTATATCAAGCCTTACAACAAGATTTAACCTATATAGATTCGATTTTAATCTCATTATTGCAGAAAAAAATACAAGAAGTACAGCCAACATTGTTTTTAATTTCCGTACCCTTTCCGGGAAATTTATACAGCGCTTTCAGATGTGCGCAATGGGTAAAGCAAAATCATCCCGGAATTAAAATTTCGATGGGAGGAGGTTTTCCAAATACCGAATTGCGTTCACTTTCAGACAAACGTGTTTTTGAATTTTTCGATTTTATTACTCTGGATGATGGAGAAGTTCCTATTGAAGAATTAATAAACGCTGTCACTTCTAGCGAAGCCGAGAAGCAGTATAAAAGAACATTTTTATTAGAAAATGGAGAAGTGGTCTACAAAAACAATTCCTTAAAACACGATTACAAACAAGCCTATGTAGGGACACCAGACTACTCAGATTTGCCTTTGGATAAATATATTTCGGTAATCGAAATTGTCAATCCGATGCACAGAATGTGGAGCGATGGCCGTTGGAATAAACTTACGATGGCACATGGCTGTTATTGGGGAAAATGTACTTTTTGCGATATTTCATTAGATTACATAAAAGTATATGAGCCTGTGGCGGCTAATTTGCTTTGTGACCGAATGGAGGATTTAATACAGCAAACAGGCCAAAATGGTTTTCATTTTGTCGATGAAGCCGCACCGCCGGCTCTGATGCGTGCTTTGGCGCTCGAAATTTTACGCAGAAAACTGGCTGTAACCTGGTGGACAAATATTCGTTTTGAAAAAAGCTTTTCTGCAGATTTATGTTTGTTATTAAAAGCTTCTGGTTGTATTGCTGTTTCCGGTGGTCTGGAAGTTGCCTCAGACCGATTATTAAAATTAATCGACAAAGGCGTAACAGTAGAACAGGTGGCAAAAGTAACCCGAAACTTTACCGAAGCAGGAATAATGGTTCATGCCTATTTAATGTACGGATATCCAACACAAACAGTTCAGGAAACCGTAGACAGTCTCGAAATGGTACGTCAATTATTTGAAGCAGGAGTTCTGCAGTCAGGATTCTGGCATCAGTTTGCAATGACAGCACACAGTCCGGTTGGATTATATCCCGAAAAGTTTGGTGTTACAAAAGCAACCGAAACAATTGGAACTTTCGCAAATAATGATATCGAATATACTGATTCTACAGGAATCAATCATGATAAATTTAGTTTTGGGTTAAAGAAATCCCTTTTCAATTTCATGCACGGAATTTGTTTTGATTACGAACTGCAGGAATGGTTTGATTTTAAAATACCAAAAACAAAAATAGACCCCGATTTTATTTTTAATGCCCTTCAAGAAGAAAATGACTTTAACACAAAACCAAATGCAAAAGTGGTTTGGTTAGGAGGAAAACCTTTTGCTGAATCTTTTTCAAAATCTAAAAAAGGGCACACATGGGAAATGATGTCATTAACTTTTCATGATAAAAAAGAAAGTTTTACAATCCAAACCAATAAAAATGAAGGGGAATGGCTGGTAGAAATGCTTAAAAAAATAACAGTTGCAAATAGCAAACACTATACTTTTCAGGAAATAAAAACTGATTTTGAAACTCAGTTTGATGATTTTGAATTGTTTTGGTATTCAAAACCAGTTAATACACTTCGTGAATTTGGTTTGCTGGTTCTTTAATAAATTTCTATTAGTTTTTGATTATCCAATAATGAAAATCTCTCTCTAAATCATAAGCCATTTTGCTTACACTTCTTTTTATGAAAAAATAAGGAAGTCCAAACATAAAAGCCATATGAATCAATAAGAAAGGTAAAACAAAAAAAGGAATATTGTCATTAGCAAAGAAGAAACCTGCAAAGAAAATAAGGTAAAAAATAGATATAAACCCAAAGAATATAATCATTCTTTTTCTAAAACCATTAATTTCGACCTTTATATCCAATTGTTCATTTTCTTCAGTGAATATTCCTGTTGCTTTAGCAAACGGATAATTAGTGTCAAAAAACTTTTTTCTTTTTTGTAATTCGAAATTGTTATTGTAAATATTTCCTTTATAATGATTTGAACTTGACTGAAAAACCTCAAAAGGGTCGAAACTCAGATTAGACCGATCAACATTCTCACTGAATTTTTTGATGAAATCTATTTTGGAAACGTTTAACTTAAAGCTTAAATCCTGAATTAAATTTATTTGACGTAAAAAATTGGTCATTTTTGTTTTGGGTTTAGTCGCCAAATATAATATTTATAAAGAAATGGAATTAATTATAAAACAAAAATATCTAAGTTTTTATAAATAGAGTAAAAAGTACTTATAAACTAATACTCCACACATTCCCCATCATTGGGAACAACAGTTTTTCGTAAAAGATTATTTATAATCAAAGCCTGTTTTAATTCTTCTCTCGTTGTCGGGCAATGGTTTAAAGCTTCCAGATGATTAGCAAAAACTTTTCCGGGCGCCAGTTTTGTAAATTTTAAGATATCATCCATCCGCATTAATAATGGCTGACCAAAATCTAATCTTGCAGTACCGCAGGCAACAGTCGCAATATCAGGTTTAAGTTCTGTAAGGACTTTTTCTACATCATTTGTAAAAATGGTATCAGAACTAATGTAAACAGATTTTTCAGCCTCAAGTTCGATAAAAAATCCCATTACATTTCCCATTAATCTGGCTACAAAGCCATAACCGTGAAGTGCCGGAATTCCTGTGATTTTGCCATCCAGAAAATCCTGTGGCTGCCAGTAATCCAGAGATTGTGCCACTGTTAAGCCTCTTTGTGTCAGCTTTTTTTCATCTTTAACATTACAGATTACCGGAATTGATTTTCTTTTTAGAAATACTTCACCTGCCTTATCAATATGATCGGGATGCAAATGGGTTATTAAACAATGAGTCACTTTACTCAGAATTTCTCTGCTGTTTTTAGGTAGTGCAGTCAGCGGGTTTCTTTTCGGTTTATAGCGAAAAATAGTAAAAGGAGGAATGGTTTTCCTTTTCCCCAGCATAGGATCAATTAAGATGACATGCTTTTCGGTTTCAATAACCAGAGTAGCATTACGCAAATGATGCAGTTTCATATCTTAAAATTTAATATTAAAAATACGAATTTTTTAAAATAATATTTAACTGTAATTACATTATAAAACGAAAACCAATTCCGTGTAGATTCTCAATCGCAATACCTTTTTCGTTTGCCAGAATTTTTCGCAATCGCGAAATAAAAACATCCAGGCTTCGGCCCATAAAATAATCATCATCACCCCAGAGAGAATTAAGGATTTGCTGTCTTTTTAAAACCAGGTTTTTATTATCAAGAAATAATTTCAGAAGTTCGGCTTCACGCTGAGTAAGTCCAACCTTTTCATTTTCATTAAAAAGAATAAAATTTTTTGTATCAAACTGGTATTTACCAATTTCGTATACCGACTTTTTGTCTAAGCCGTTTTTTTGTGAACGTTTCAGGAAAATTTCAATTTTCAGCAATAATTCTTCAATACTGAAAGGTTTTACCAGATAATCGTCTGCGCCCAGGCGCAAACCTTTTATACGATCTTCTTTTAATGTTTTAGCCGAAAGAAAAATAATCGGCACATCAATATCTATTTTCCTGATCTCTTCAGCCAGCTCAAAACCATCCATTTTGGGCATCATAATATCCAAAATGCAAATATCAAACTCTTCATTTTTAAAAACTTCCAAACTCTTTTTTCCGTTAGAGCAATGTGTAACATCATAGTTATTCTGTTCCAGATTATCTTTGGTCAGGAATGCTAATGTTTCATCGTCTTCGGCGTATAGAATTTTAAAATTTTTCATTTTTTGTATGGAATTGTCAGTGTTATTGTAATGCCTTTTTCGATATTATTTGTGGCGTTTATTTTCCAACAATGTAAGTTACAAATTTCTTTTACATAAAACAAACCAAGACCAAAACCATTTACTTCGTTACTCTTCTCATTTTGAATACGATAAAACTTATCAAAAATTGAAGAGATTTTTTTTGGCGGAATTCCTATTCCGTTATCGGCAAATTCCAGTTTCAGGGATTGATTTTCCTTTAAAATCCGGATCAGAATTTCCGGTTTCTCATTGCAATACTTAACAGCATTATCCAACAAATTATAAACTAGATTGGTAAAATGAAAAACATCTGCATCAATCACATAATCCTCAGAGTTAGTTTCGATTTTGATAACAGCCTCCGGATATTTTAATAGGATATTTGTAATCGTCTCTTTGATAACCGGAACAATCAAAACAGGTTCCGTTTTTAACTCTAAAGGGACGTAATCTGATTTGGCAATGCTTAAAATTTTCTCAATATGACTGTTAAGTTTATTACTCTGATTGATAATAATATCGGTATAAGTGTGGAGTTTTTTATCTTCTTTAATCGGATTTTGTTCAATTAAATATTTTGAAGCAATCAGAATAGACGATAAAGGCGTTTTAAATTCATGTGTCATATTATTAATAAAGTCACGCTGCAGCTCAGAATATTTTTTTTGCTGCAAAAGCTTAAAAATCGAATACACATAAATCAATAAAATAAGAATCAGTACAGTAGAAAGAATAAACCAAAAACGCATCGAACTAAACAAATAAGTTGTTTCGTTTGGAAAACGAACAGCAAAATAATAAACTAAGTTTTTGTGTTTAGGAAAATATACCGTTTTGTTCTCCCTCCCTTTTTTAGATAACGAAATATAATCTCCATATATCATTTCATCACTCTGGCAATTATACATAGCGTATTCAAAGTCAGTTGTGATATTCATTTTTTTGAATTCTGTCTGGAGGTAAAATTCCAAAATTTCGGGCTCAAAATCATTGTCAACATTTACAATATAATAATCGTTGGCAATTTTCTGAACAGGATTTTGCGCCGGCAATTCATGATTTGTTCCTTCGTATAATTTTTTGGCCACCTCCAATAAAGCTATGTGAGCTTTTTGGCTCAGTTTTTTTTGCTCCAGGTTAAAAGCCTCTTTTGTCCAGAGCAATTGAGCTACCAATATGCTGATAATGGCAACCAATCCGAGCAGGATGATACTATTGAGTTTATTTATTTTCAAGAAAAGACAGGATTTAAAAGTGTAATATTAATCAAAAAATAAATTAAAAACACCCCTTAACAAGTCGTTAACAAAGATTTGAAACCGCTTAACAGCCAGTTGATTTCATCTGTAATACTTTTGTAATGTAAAATTTAACCAGTAACCATTTAAATAAAAAAACTATGAAAATTATTAAAATTTCGATGTTAGCTTTAGTCCTAGGATTAATGTCTTTCTCAGCAATTGCTCCGGTACAGTCTTTAGCTTCTACTGCAAAAACAGAAACCGCAGCTTCAACAATAGTTTGGAAAGCAGAAACTATAGACGTTGGCGAAATTCCACAAGGAACTCCAAAAGCAATCGTTTACGAATTTAAAAATACAGGAAAAACAGCTGTTGTGATTACAAATGTTGTGGGATCTTGCGGTTGTACAGCTACAGACTATACAAAAGAACCAGTTTTGCCTGGTAAATCAGCAAAAGTAACAGCAACTTACAATGCTGCAAATAAAGGTGCTTTTACAAAAACAGTAACTGTAACAACAAATGCAGAAACTGCGCCAAAAACACTTACGCTAAAAGGAACAGTGATCTAAAATAAAAGGTTGATTATAAAGGGAAGAACTCCGGACATATAATGTGTCCGGAGTTTTTTGTATTAAAGGTGTAAATTATTATTTAGATAAAACATCAATACATTTATAAAAACGTTTGGTGTAATGTTCTGTAGCAAGCGAAGTAATGGTTACACTATTTACTTTTCCAGAAGAAGCGTGTATAAATTTAGACTGCATCCCGTTGGCTTCGCAAATAATACCGAGATGGCCTATAATGGTTTGATCTTTATAACCATAAAAAACTAAAATATCTCCAACTTTAAAATCTTCCGGATTTAGTTTCGTACCAATATTTTTATAACCTCCTGAACTTCTCGGCAAATCAACATTAAAATGTTTAAAAACATAACTGACAAAACCTGAGCAGTCAAACCCTTTTTGAGGATCATTTCCTGCATATAAATATGGCGTTCCCATATATTGCTGGGCATATTCTACAATAGCCTCCCGGTCTGTTTTAGCTGCTGCATTCTGAATTTTAGGGACACTTTTGTCTTCATTTTTGCAAGTAAAAGAAGTGCATAAAATAAAGCCGGCCAATATATAAAGAGGTAATTTCATTTTTTTGTTGCTGTAAGATTTAATTGATAAAGATAGGTTCTTGCTTTTGAAAATCAAAGGAATGATTTGTGAAAGCTGCTAAAGGTAACGTTAATAAACATAGAATTTATATAATGATTTTGGTGTTTTTTTATTGCTTTTTGATGTTTTAGTATCTTTTTCAATATGCTAATTCGAATATATTTGTGAATCGTATTTATATTTAACAAATAAATTATGTTTCTCAAAAAAATAACTGTTTTAATTTTGTTTTTGCTGATTTCGAGTACTTCAATAGCCCAGAATCAAAATACTTTCTTGTACGCCGGCAGAGTAGAAAAACTTCAAAATAATGAAGTTGTCTTAATAGGAACAGCCTCTTCGGTTTCGTTTAATTTTACGGGAAGTAAATGTGAAATTTCATTACAAAGTGTTGATACCTGGGAACATCACAATTATGTTTCTTTGGTTTTGGATGGAAAGTATATAGGGAAATTAAGAATAGAAAAAGGGACAGTACAATCTTTTCCAATAAAAATTACTTCGAATAAAAAAGTGCATAATCTAACGATTTACAAAACTACAGAAGCACAAAGCGGCGGAATTCTATTTGCAGCAACGACAGCAAAACTGACTTCGATTTCGGCCAAAAAGAAAAAGAAAATCGAATTTATAGGCGATTCAATTACATGCGGAGCCGCCAGCGACCCGTCGGATGTACCTTGTGATAAAGGTGAATATTTTGATCATCATAATGGTTATTATGCTTACGGGCCAATACTTTCCAGAGAAATAGGTGTCGATTATTTAATGAGTTCTGTTTCCGGAATTGGAATGTACAGAAACTGGAATGACGAAAATAAAGACGAAGCCATAATGCCAGATGTGTATCAGAATTTATATTTAACGAAAGATACATCTAAACCCAAATACGATTTTGCTTTTCAGCCTGAAATTATTAGTATTGCTCTGGGAACCAATGATTTTTCTGCCGGTGATGGAAAAAAAGAGCGTTTGCCCTTTAATGCAGAAAAATATGTTTCAAATTACATCAGCTTTATAAAAATGCTGTACGAACATAATCCGAATGCACAGATCGTGATTACTAATAGTCCAATGGTTGGAGGTGAAAGAGCAATGGTTTTTGAAGATTGTCTGAATAAAGTAAAGCACGCTTTCGCGGAAGACAAAAAGCACAAAACCATTCAGATTTTCAAATTCAAACCGATGACTCCTAAAGGCTGCTCTGGTCATCCTGATATTGCAGATCATAAAATTTTGGCAGCTGAATACGGTCCATTTTTAAAAAAGCTTCTAAATGAAAAATAATATATTTAAGTTTGTTTTCTTTCTGTTGATTTCCGGTACTATGATGGCAAACGTTACACTTCCGAATATTTTTGGTGACAATATGGTTTTACAGCGCAATGCCGAAGTGAAAATTTGGGGTTGGGCCAGTCCAAAAGAAGAAATCAAATTAACTGCGAGCTGGAACAATCAGGAATATAAAGTGACTGCAAACAACCAGGCGCAATGGGAACTCAAAATTAAAACTCCAGAAGCCGGCGGGCCTTACACCATTTCGATAAAAGGATACAACGAAGTCATACTAAAAAATATTTTGATTGGAGAAGTTTGGGTTTGCGCCGGACAATCGAACATGGAAATGTCTGCAAGCTGGGGAATCGACAATGGCGAGGAAGAAATGAAAAACGCCACGAATCCGAATATTCGTTTTTTTACCGTTCCGAAATTAACAGCCACAACACCACAAAATAATCTTTTAGGAAACTGGGTCGAATCGACTCCGGAGACGATGAAAAACTTCAGCGCCATTGGCTATTTCTTTGCCAAGCGGTTGAGAGAAGATTTAAAAAACGTACCAATCGGACTAATTTCATCCAATTGGGGCGGAACTCCTGCCGAAATCTGGATGCCCGAAGAAGTCGTGCAAAATGATCCCATTTTATTAGAAAATGCCAAAAAACTCAACGAGCAGGAATACGGACCACGTCAACCCGGACGTGCCTATAACGCCATGATTTATCCCATTACAGGTTTTAAAATTGCCGGAACGCTTTGGTATCAGGGCGAATCGAATGTGGGTTCTTTGGTTTACGACAAAACATTGTCGGCTTTAATCTCTTCGTGGAGAAAAGTCTGGCAGGACGAATTTCCTTTTTATTTCGTCCAGATCGCACCTTATAAAACCGGAAGCAACAACTTCTCAAATGTTACGGTTAGAAATTCTCAAAGAAAAATCCTCAAAGAAGTTCCGAAAACCGGAATGGTTTTGACTTCTGATATTTCAGACACGATTGATATTCATCCAAAGAATAAAAAAGATGTTGGAATTCGTTTGGCCAATTTGGCTTTGGCCGAAACTTATAAAGTTAACTCTAATTTGGTAAACGGACCACTTTTTAAAGATTTTAAAATTGACAAAAACAAAGTCACAGTTTCTTTTGATTATGCTGACGGATTGTATTTTAAAAATAAAACATCCAATCAGTTTGAATTGGCTGGAGCAGATGGGAATTTTTATCCCGCCGAAGCTTCCATAAAAAATAATCAGGTGATTTTGGTGAGTAAAAAAGTTCCAACTCCGGTGAAAGTGAGATTCTCTTGGGGAAATACAATTCAGCCGGATTTGTTTAATAAAGCAAATTTGCCGGCTTCTTGTTTTGTTACGGAGTAGCTTTTTTTGTCATCCTGAGGAACGAAGGATCACACACGTAACTCTACAAAGATTGGCGATTTCTTTGTGGAATTACTGTGCGGAGTTTCTTGTGTGGTCCTTCGTTCCTCAGGATGACAATATTGCGATAATCTCGAAAACCTTAGCATCTTAGTATCTCAGTCCCGAAGCTTCGGGATAGCACCTTAAAAATATGAAAAATAAAAAAATAATAACTATTGGGGTTTTTGCCCTGTTTACTGTTGGAAATATGAATGCACAAAAAAAGCCGTATCTGGATAAGAATAAGACGGTTGAACAACGTATAGATTTGCTTTTGCCTTTAATGACTTTAGAAGAAAAAGTAGGGCAAATGAACCAGTATAACGGTTTTTGGGATGTAACGGGTCCGGCTCCAAAAGGCGGAACGGCAGAACTAAAATACGAACACCTCAGAAAAGGATTGGTGGGCTCAATGCTAACGGTTCGTGGTGTGAAAGAAGTGAAAGCCGTACAAAAAATTGCGGTAGAAGAAACCCGTTTGGGAATTCCGTTGATTATTGGTTTTGATGTGATTCACGGTTATAAAACATTAAGTCCGATTCCGTTGGCAGAAGCGGCGAGCTGGGATTTAGAAGCGATTAAAAAATCGGCAGCGATTGCGGCAGACGAAGCTTCGGCATCAGGAATTAACTGGACTTTTGGTCCCAATGTCGATGTAGCAAACGATGCGCGCTGGGGACGTGTGATGGAGGGTGCTGGAGAAGACCCGTATTTGGGAAGTAAAGTGGGTTATGCTAGAGTAAAAGGTTTTCAGGGCGAAACGATTGCAGATTTGGCCAAAGTAAATACGATCGCAGCCTGTGCAAAACACTTTGCGGCATATGGTTATGTTGAAGCGGGATTGGAATATAATATTGTAGATATCAGTAATTCTAAATTATACAATTCGGTTTTACCGCCTTTTGAAGCTACTGTACACGCTGGTGTTCGTACGTTTATGAATTCTTTTAATACACTAAATGGCGTTCCGGCAACGGGAAATGTGTTTTTGCAAAGAGATATTTTGAAAGGCAAATGGAAGTTTGACGGCTTTGTGATTTCTGATTATGCTTCAATTCGTGAAATGATTGCGCACGGTTATGCAAAAGACGAAGCCGATGCGACTGCAAAAGCGGTAATTGCAGGTTCTGACATGGATATGGAATCGTATTTGTATGTGGCAAAATTAGTCGGTTTGGTGAAAGAAGGAAAGGTAAAAGAAGCTTTGGTTGATGATGCCGTTCGCAGAATTCTTCGTGTGAAATTTGAATTGGGATTATTTGATGATCCGTACCGATATTGTGATGAAAAACGTGAAAAAGAAGTTGTGGGAAGTAAAGCCAATAATGATGGCGTTCTGGACATGGCAAAAAAATCTATCGTATTATTAAAAAATGAAAAGAATTTGCTTCCGCTAAAAAAATCAGGGCAAAAAATTGCTTTGATTGGTGCTTTGGCAAATGATAAAAACAGTCCGTTGGGAAGCTGGAGAATTGCAGCAGATGATAATTCGGCGGTTTCTGTTTTAGAAGGAATGCAGCAGTATAAAGACAATCAGCTGACTTTTGAAAAAGGAGTTGAATTATTAAAACAAAAAGCAACTTTCTTAACTGAAACGGTTTTTAACACCACAGAAAAAAGCGGATTTGAAGCGGCAAAATCAGTTGCTAAAAATGCCGACGTTGTGGTAATGGTTTTAGGCGAATATGGTTTTCAAAGCGGGGAGGGCAGAAGCAGAACAGATCTCAATTTGCCAGGTTTACAGCAAGAATTGTTAGAGGAAATTTATAAAGTGAATCCGAATA
This sequence comes from Flavobacterium sp. 1355, assembly GCF_017833415.1. Lineage (GTDB taxonomy): Bacteria > Bacteroidota > Bacteroidia > Flavobacteriales > Flavobacteriaceae > Flavobacterium. The sequence goes on from NZ_JAFICC010000014.1 coordinate 133,555, forward strand.
TCGTTTTGGTTTTAAACAACGGACGTCCGTTGAGTATTCCGTGGGCTGCAGAACACGTGCCTGCCATCTTGGAAGCATGGCAATTGGGAACGCAAACCGGAAATGCGGTAGCACAGGTCTTATACGGAGATTATAACCCAAGCGGAAAATTGCCAATGTCGTTTCCTAGAAATGTGGGTCAGGTTCCGATTTATTACAACAAATATAGTACGGGAAGACCAGTTGACAGTGATAAAAATGTGTTTTGGTCACATTATATGGATGTGGAAAAAACGCCTCAGTTTCCGTTTGGTTTTGGTTTGAGTTACACCAAATTCGATTATAAAAACCTGAAATTGAATAAAACGTCTTTTTCAAAAGGAGAAAATGTTCAAATTACCGTTGAGGTTACCAACTCAGGAAATTATGACGGAAAAGAAGTGGTTCAATTGTATATTCATGATGAATTTGCAAGCATTGTTCGACCAATCAAAGAATTAAAAGGTTTTGAATTGGTAAACCTGAAAAAAGGAGAAACTAAAACCGTAACTTTTACTTTGACGGATAAAGAATTGGGTTTTTATGATAATGAAGGGAATTATTTAGTTGAACCGGGAACTTTTAAAATTATGGTTGGAGGAAGTTCTGATAAAGGTTTGGAGAGTGGTTTTGAGATAAAAGAATAAAAGGTTTGCCACGAAGACGCTAGTGCGCGAAGTTTTTTTTCGCCACGAATTCACGAATTAATTATTTAAAAATTCCTGAATTCGTGGCGATTTCTAATTTTTATGCATAGCCCCTAGCTTTAGCTAGGGGAATAAAATTAAAATAGGAAAAGGGCTTTAGCCAAACTATAACGGTTAGGCTAAAGCCCTTTTCGTTTGTGTTTATCTCCATCCAGCTAAAGCTGGACGCTATTCAATCTTAAAACTTTAAAAAAAACTTTGTGACTTTGCGTCTTTGCGAGATTAAAAAAAGGCAGCTTTATTTATTACTTTTTTTTACCTTTAAAACCTATAAAACTTCCAACCTTTTAAACGAAAATAATGAAATATAACAGATGTGGAAAAAGCGGGTTATTATTGCCTGAAATTTCTTTGGGATTATGGCACAACTTCGGATCCGTAGATAATTTTGATAATGCCGAAAGTATTGCGGTAGAAGCTTTTGATAAAGGAATTACGCATTTTGATCTGGCCAATAATTACGGACCGGTTCCCGGATCTGCTGAGACTAATTTTGGTAAAATTCTGTGGCATAATTTCCAAGGAAATCTGCGTGATGAAATCATCATTTCGACTAAAGCCGGCTACACCATGTGGGACGGACCTTATGGCGATTGGGGTTCAAGAAAATACCTTTTATCAAGTTTAGACCAGAGTTTAAAAAGAATGAAGGTCGATTATGTAGATATTTTTTATTCGCATCGCCCTGATCCTGAAACGCCAATTGAAGAAACCATGATGGCGCTTGATTATGCCGTAAGAAGCGGAAAAGCCTTGTATGTGGGAATTAGTAATTATTCGGCAGAGGAAACTCGTGTTGCGGTTGATGTTTTAAAACAGTTGGGAACGCCATGTTTGATTCATCAGGCAAAATATTCGATGTTGGAGCGTTGGGTTGAAGGCGGTTTGCTGGATGTTCTGGAAGAAAAAGGAGTAGGCTGTATTGCATTTTCGCCTTTGGCACAAGGACTTTTGACTGATAAATATTTAAAGGGAATTCCGGAAAACTCAAGAGCGCATAATCCGAACGGACATTTGAAAGAAGATGAAGTTACTGAGGAAAGAATTCAGAAATTAATTCAGCTGAATGAAATTGCTCAAAACAGAAACCAATCTTTGGCACAAATGGCTTTGGCCTGGTTACAAAAAGACAAACGAATTACTTCTGTTTTAATTGGTGCGAGTTCGGTAAAACAATTGTGTAATAATATTGATTGTTTGCAAAATACGGAGTTTACAAATGATGAATTGAATGCAATTGAGAAGATTTTGTCCTAATTTGCATACATAATCTAAACTGGACAGAAGTCCAGCTCTACAATATAATTTGTTCCTTCGGAACTGTAAAAAGAGCCTTTGGCTCGATCCATATTGTAGGGCTGGACTTCAGTCCAGTTTTGTGAGATTTAAAAATTGTAAACCCGACAGGTTTTTAAAACCTGTCGGGTTTGTTATATAAAATGGATGTTATTTTTATTTTATAATCATCGCCAATCCGCCTCCGCTTGCTAATCGATATGTTAACTTCGTTGTAGAATCAACCGTAATAATTTCTCTTTTATAATCGTTCGCAGCTTTATCGGCGTTTAAGCCATCTGAAAAAATCTCAGCTTCGAATTTTTTACCTTTTTCAAGGAAAGAAAAATCAATTGTAATTTCTCGTGAATCCCAATTCGTAATAGCACCTAAATACCAGGTATTGGCATTTCTTCTGGCAATGGTTACAAACTTTCCAACTTCACCATTTAAGGAAAAGGTTTCATCAAAAGTGGTTGGAATTTTAGCAATAAAGTCTGTGCTTTCCTGTTCTTTCATATAAGCCGTCGGACTATCGGCCATCATTTGCAAAGGTGCTTCGAAAATCGTGTAAAGTGCCAGTTGATGACTACGTGTTCCCTGACTTACCGGATTTGAATGACTTGGCTTGAATTCGCTTTTGGTCGCATTTCGCATCGCGCCCGGCGTATAATCCATTGGTCCCGCCAGCATTCTGATAAACGGAATGGTGCAATCGTATAACGGAACATCATCATTTGGTGTCCATTTATTATTTTCTAATCCTTTTACACCCTCAAAATTGAGAATGTTGGGAAAAGTTCGCTGAATTCCCGTTGGTTTGTACATACCATGAAAATCCAAAAGCAATTTATATTTAGCAGCTTTTTGAGCAATAGCATAAACGGAGTTTACCATTTTAGCATCGTCGCGATCTATGAAATCGACCTTAAAACCTTTGATTCCCAGTTTGGCATAATTCTCAAAAATACCTTCTATATTCTCATTCAATGCCATCCAGGAGCTCCACAAAATAATGCCAACATTTCGTTCTTTTGCGTAAGCGATTAAAGCTTCCAAATCAACATTTGGGTTGTGTTTCATGATATCGGTTTCAACGCTCCAGCCTTCATCCAAAACCACATATTCGACTTTGTTTTTTGAAGCAAAATCAATGTAATATTGGTACGTTTGGGTATTGATTCCGGCTTTGAAGTCTATATTGTAAATATTCCAGTCGTTCCACCAATCCCAGGCTACTTTTCCGGGTTTGATCCACGAAATGTCTTTTATTTTGGATGGTTCCGAGAGTTTCTGAACCATGTCATTATTGGTTAATTCGGCATCGTTTTCAGAAATGACAATCGCTCTCCACGGAAAAGTTCTTGTTCCTTTGGTTTTAACCAAATAATCGGCTCTTTCTGTAATTAATTTGTTGAGGTTGTTAAATCCGCCGTTAGTTTCTTTTAACGGATATTTAGAGAAACGCGATTCAAAACCCGATTTTGCATTATTATGAGTTACAAACAATCCCGGATAATCTTCGAGATTAGCTTCCAGAAAAACCGCTTTTTTATGATTTTTATAATCAATTAAAAACGGAAGAAAAGCCAAAGTATCTTTTCCAAATTCGCTGATTTTTTTGTTTTCATAATGCGATTCAAACGACGAAATATAAGGGTCTTTAGGATTTCTTAAATCACGAACATAAGGCATTAAAGTGCTGTAATCCTGATCAAAATTCAAAACCACTTCTTCATTTTTTACCGTAATGTCTTTTTTCTTTTTAGTGATAAATCGATATGCGGCGCCATCATTAAAAACACGGTATTCAATACTAAAATCATTTTTAAAATTTAAAACCAGTTGATTGTATTTATTTTGAACTGATTTCTTTTTATAAAATGGAGTTTCAAATGAAGTATTAACACTTTCTTTTTTCGAATTTAAAACAATTTGATTTTTTCCTAAAACAATATTTTCGTCCAAAGTCATAGACATTGCAGAAGGAGCCAGAATCAAATCTTTTCCATGCGAGATGCTCCATGAAATTTTATCATTCACAGAAACTTTGACTTCAATTTTTTCATCAGGAGATTTTAAAATAAAGTCTTGTTTCTTTTGAGAGAAAGAGAAATTAGAAAAGAATAATACTAAAAAGAAAGGGAGTATATTTTTCATTTACTGTCGCAATTTCAAATTATAATCTTTTACAATAGTTAAAGTTGATTTATCTGAAGAAAAAACAGAATTCAAACCTTGTGGTTCCTGCGGAGGATCTGTTGTTAACGGATCGCCGGGATTCCATTTTCCATCTTGGGTAATGGCTTTTCCTTCGCCTCCAAATCCCCAGAAATTTGCGGCTTGCAACGGACCGTTATTTTTAACGCTTTCTGCCACTCTCCCAAAAATGTAATTGTAAAAAATATCTCTGTTTATTACAGAAGAGCCCGCAACTAAGTTTTCGTTTTCTCTTGGCAGACCAAATTCTTCAATAATAATCGGTCGTTTTAAGTTGTTGGCTACTTTTATATGGTCATCAATATATTTTCCGGCATTTTCTAATGTTGTGGGTAACGTTTTTTCGGCATTATCGGCTTTAAACCAATTCCAGTTTTTAGGCCAAATATGCATCGTCAAATAATCGATATTCGGATTCTGATGTGTACGTTCAAAAATTTCCATACTGTCATTTGAACTGTTTTTGCCTTCAGAACCGGTCGAAATTAAGTGGTTTTTGTCAAGGCTATCAATCAAATTGACGATGTTATTCAGCCAAATTGTAAATTTTTCTTCGTTTTCAACAGTAAAAAGTCTTGGTTCATTGCCCACCTGCCACGCCATAATGGTGTTGTCGTCTGTATATTTCTTTTTAGAATAGGCATTTGTTCTGCCCATAATAAACTTTACATGATCTTCTAAAGCTTTCATACAAGGTTCACAGCTATGAAATTGCTCGGTATACGACATAAATTGCGGCCAGGTATTTGGCGCAATATTCGGAACCGGAATTACACCTTTTCCATTCCACTCTAAATATTGCGATAATCCTCCGGACCATTCCCAGTTATTTGTCAAATACAAAACCGCATACATTTTGCGTTTGTTCATTTCGCTCATCAAAAAATCCAGTCCGTCCAGTAAATCTTCATCGTATTTTCCCTGTTCGTACTGCAATGCCGGACGAACTGTAAAATCGTATTTTCCGCCATCGGCACCAACCAAAACGCGCAGATTATCGATCCCGTTTTTTTGCATCAAATCCAGTTCACGGAGCAGTCTTTTTCGGTCGCCAACTTTTTTCGAAGCCAGTAAACTTCCGTACCAATAATTGGTTCCAATGTATGCATATGGTTTATCGCCTTTATAAAATTGTGTTCCTTTTACCGTAATTCTTTCCTGCGCCTGACATGCAATGGAGGAGAAAATTAATGCTAATCCGAGGGTTTTTAGAAATGTGTTTTTCATTCGTTTATTTGTTTTCCTAACAGGTTTTCAAAACCTGTTAGGTATTATTTTATTTACAACTACAACATTTAATCAGACTTCTCCCGAATTCTAGGGACAGCTCAGTCTGACAAAAATGCGAATAAAGATAGGCTTATTTTGATGCGGTTGCTTCGTTCCTCGCAAAGACAAAATCGCGCTTAAATAATTCGTTTCATCAATTCTGAACACGCACGGCTATTATGATAAGGACATTTCCAGAACCCGGCCTTGTCTTTTTCAATCAAAGAATAATCGCGGTTAACTCCCCAAAACCACTCTCCATTTTGTTGGTCAAGAATGTGTTTTTTTATAAAATCCCAGTTTTTAAAAACGATATCTAAATAATCTTCATTTTGGGTAATTTCATAAGCATTATAAAAGCCAATTAAAGCTTCCGCCTGAACCCACCAGTGTTTTTCGGCAATTAATTTATTCTTCTCAGAGTCAAATTCGTACCACAAACCGCCATCAGCGTCTAGGCCTTCTATGGTAACTTCGGCCATTTGAACGGCGTGTTTTTTGTAATTTGTGATTAAGGTCTCATCTTCAGAAATTTCGGCGCATTGTAATAAAAGCCAGGCGGCTTCGATATCATGGCCGTATGAAATAATATCTGGTTTTTCGATCCAGTTTTCATCAAAAAACAAACGAAGATGTCCGGTTTTTGTATTAATAAAATGTTTTTCTATGGTTTGCAATAATTCGATAATATCTTTTTGAAGTGCTTTGTCTTTCCAAACCTTAAACAAATTGGCATAAGCTTCAACAATATGCAAATGGGTGTTCATGGTTTTCTTTTCATTGGCATCTTTTTCACTCAAACGCAAATCTTCAATAGGCTGCCAATCTCGGGTAAAAGCTTCAAGATAACCTTTGTTTACGGGATCGTAACTGTATTTTTGTATTTTTAAATATAAATTAATAGCTATAGATAATGCTTTTTCATTTTTAGAAATGACATAATATTCAGATAATCCGTAAATAGCAAAAGCCAAAGCATAAATTTGATTTTTGGTGTCTTTGGGAGTTTTGTCAGCATTGATGCTCCAAAATAAGCCGCCAAATTCGGTATCGTAAAAATATTTAGACAAATAATCAAAAGCTCTTTGTGCTATTTTTTTATGCTCTTCATTTTTTGTGATTTGATAGCCGGATGAAAATGACCATAAAATTCGGGCATTCAGAACAGAACCTTTTTCAGCGTTTTCAATTACGTTTTCATTGTTATCAATCTGACCAATAAAACCATCATTTTGAGTATCGATCGCGTTTTTTGACCAATAACTTAAAATGTTTTCGAGTTCAGCCGATAATTCGGTTTTGAGTTGCTTTAATTGTTCTGGCACGGTAAATTATATTGCGTTATTTTTTTCGATTTGACTGATGATTGTATTTACAGAACCTGCAGAAATAAAAGTATCTTCAGGCGTGTTCATAACATAATCAATTAGTTTTTCTACAGATGAAACAGCCACATGCATTCTTGTGTCAGATGAAGCATAATAAATAAAAACTGTTCCGTCAGTGTCTTCTATCCAGCCATTTGTGAATAATACGTTTGATACATCACCAATTCTTTCAATTCCCTGAGGGCCCATAAAATGCCCGGCAGGAACATGGGTTACTTTGGTAATATCATTCAAATCGGTCATAAACATATAGAGTGTATAGCGCAAACCTGCAGCAGTATTACGAACCCCGTGTGCTAAATGCAGCCAGCCTTTTTTTGTTTTGATAGGGGCAGGGCCGGCACCGTTTTTTAATTCATATATGGTATGATATTTTTTTCCGAAGATAATTTTTTCGTCTTTTACAACAGGGTTTGTCATATCTTCAACATAACCTAAACCAATACCGCCACCGTTTCCTACATCGATAAAACCATCTTGCGGACGTGTGTACAAAGCATATTTTCCGTTTACAAATTCCGGATGCAAAACCACATTTCGCTGCTGGCCTGTATTCGAAATCAAGTCAGGCAATCTTTCCCAGTTTACTAAATCTTTTGAGCGTACAATTCCTGCATTGGCTACAGCTGAACTGGTATCGCCTTTTGGTGCTTTGGGATCTTTTCTTTCAGTACAAAAAATGCCATAAACCCATCCGTCTTCATGATTGATTAAACGCATGTCGTAAACGTTTGTATCCGGTTCCTGCGTTTGCGGAATCACACAAGGTTTATCCCAAAATTTAAAATTATCAACTCCGTTTGGGCTTTCTGCTATTGCAAAAAAAGATTTTCTGTCAATTCCTTCTACACGCACTGCAAGCAGGTATTTTCCGTTCCATTTCATGGCACCGGCATTAAAAGTGGCATTCATTCCGATTCTTTCCTGCAGAAAAGGATTTGTTCTTTCGTTAAGATCAAAACGCCAGTTCAACGGTACATGCGCTGCTGTAACCACAGGGTTTTTGTAGCGGTCAAATATTCCGTTTCCTGCATTTTCTTCAGGGGTATTTTTTAGCTCGATTAGTGCTTTATGTTCTTTTTCTAATGCTACTTTTCTATCCTGAAATGTAGTTGAAGTGGCTATTGTTGTCATAAAAATAGGTATTGTATCTGTTTGGTTTAATTGGTATTGTCCCTTTTTTCGTTTAAATCCTGTTCAATGGTTTGTAATTTTTCTTCAGATAAAGGGTAAAACAAAATAAAGACGACTGATATAATTGCTGCAATTGCAGGAAGTATGCTTAACATTAATTGAATTCCGTTTTGGGTAACTGCGGTTTGTTCTACATTGGCCTTAAAACCATAATAGGCCAAAAGCCATCCGGTGCCCGCACCGCCAATTGTCCATCCAAATTTTTGTGACATTGATGAGGCAGAGAAAACCAATCCCGTAGCTCTACGGCCTTGTTTCCATTCTGAATAATCGGCACTGTCGGCATACATCGACCAGATTAGTGGAAAAATGCATCCTGCACAAATACTGATAAGAACCTGAAAACTCATGATTAAGAAGACATCTTCTTTTCCGAAGAAATAGAAAATCAAACTCAAAATAGCGGCTAAGGCCATGGCACCAAAAAAGGTATTTTTCTTGCCTATTCTGTTGGCAATTGGGGTCGCGATAATAACGCCGATTATATTGGCAGCCTGGCCTAAAACCAAATAAACAGAAGTCGAGGCCATGTGAAAATCTGTTCCGAATATGGAAAAATCAAAATTTATACTACTGCTTAGATAATATTTAAAATAATAGACCGCTGCTCCGTCACGAATTGAATTAAAAACTAAAGCACCGATTCCGGCACCGAGCAGAATCCACCAAGGCTTATTTCTAAGCAAATCTTTTAAATCTTCTTTTAAATTATTTTTTTCGTCAACAATTGGTTTTACCCGTTCTTTAGTAAAGAAAAAACAACCCCAGAAAAAAGCGGTTGTAATAACGCCAAATACAGCAATGGTGGCCAGCCATCCAGTTTTAGAGTTTAAGTTTCCTCCAAAGTAATTTACCAGAGGTTCAATCAGCCAAAGTGCCAAAAGACTTCCTCCAAAAGCAAAAACCATTCGGTAAGAAGATAAAGTGTTTCTTTCTTTTCTGTCAGACGACATGACGCCCAAAAGTGAGGCATACGGCACATTAATTAGCGAATAAATCATCATCATGAGTGAGTACGTCACGTATGCATATATTATTTTTCCTTTTTCGTCAAAATCGGGAGTGTAAAAAGTTAACACTCCAATAAGAGCAAAGGGCACGGCAACCCATAATAAGTATGGTCTGAATTTTCCCCATTTCGATTTGGTTCTGTCGGCAATGATTCCCACAATAGGATCAAAGCAGGAATCCCAGATTCTGGTGATCAAAAACATGGTTCCAACAACGGCAGGTGCCAGTCCGAACACATCGGTATAGAAAAATAAAAGATACATACTGAAAATTTTCCAGAACATGGATGATGCGGCATCTCCAAGGCCGTATCCTATTTTTTCTTTTAAACTAATTTTATCGTGCATTCGGTTTGTTTTTTTAAGGTTTAAGTTAGTTTGGGTTATTATTAGATGTTTTTTGAATATCTTTTTCAAATAAAGTTTTGTCCAGATTATAAAAATCAACAAAATCTTTTTCGCTTACTTGCCCGGGATACGGGGCATAATAGTGCATTTTTTGTTCTTTTTCCTGCCAGCCGTGATTTCTCCATAAAAGGACATAAGAAATTTTATATTCTCCAATAGCTTTTACAAGAACTCCTGTCCACCATTTTGTATCAGGAATTGCTTCATATCCGGCTTCTGCCAGAGCAATTGGTTTATTTTGTTCCTGACCAATTTTATTAATTATTTTAAACTGATTCTGAACTTCTTCAATAAATTTTTTTCCTTCCTTGTCATCATTATTCTGATAAGAATCAAAACTCAGAATATCTGCGTAATCAGCACCTGGATAGTTGGCCAGAAAATCTTCTTCTGTTTTGAAACTACTGGTATTATAGACATATATTAAATTATGAACGCCTTTTTTTTGCAGATAATCAAAAGTGAATTTCCATAAAGTTTTGAATTCTTCGGGAGTGCAATTTCCTTTTCCCCACCAAAACCAACCGCCTGTCAATTCGTGATAAGGCCTGAAAAGAATCGGAATATTTTTTCCTTTTTTATCTTTTAATGACAAAAAGAAATAAGCCGCTTTATCCAGCCATGAAGTAAATTTTTGATGATTTTCTCCGCCAGGCAAAACTGTTTTTACTGCATTTGGAGTATTATCCCAGGCATTTTTTCCTGTTGCAGGATTATCAAAATGCCAGCTTATAGTCGAGATGCCGCCTCTTTCGTTTGACTCTTTAATATATTGTTGCATTTTGTCAAAAGGAACTCCGTCAATATTGCTAGCGTCGTCTTTTTCTAATCCTGCAATATCCCATCCATAAACGGCAGGATAATCGCCTGTTACATCTTTTATATCGCTTTTGCCATTTTCATATTTCCAATTTACACCATAAGCAAGATCATCCTGATGTCCAAAAAGATAGCCCTTTTGAGTTAGTTGATTCAGCTTTTTATAAAGAGAAATAGTTTCGGGTGTAGCTTTTTTATCTGAAAGTGACAAATTAGTATTAGTCATGTTGTTTTTAGAAGAGCAGGAAACCCCAATAAATACGGTCATTATAAGGATAAATATGGTTTTTTTCATTATAAAATATGTTTGTTTTTGTGTCATAACCTTCAGATTGACATATTATATGAGGTATTTAAACTGATCAGATTTTTAATCGTCGATTCATTATGGTTTCTTCGATAAAATTATTAAAACTTTAAAAAGATATTCTATTAAAAATGATTAATGTTTATTATTAATAGTGTTTTTAAAAAAATGATAATTCTATTTTTCAAAGATAAACGGATGTTTCTCGTGTAATTAATATTATTTTATCAATTATATATCATATTATTGCAAATAGAAAACGCGATATTATTTTAAAAATACAGATATACGATGGGTAATGCTAAAAATTTTTACAGAGAAATTGCACCGCTTTCAGCCGGAGACAGTTTTTTGGTTTTTGACAGAGTGAAAGATAGTTTTGATTTTCCGGTGCATTATCATCCTGAATTTGAGATTAATTTTATCTTAAACGGAAAAGGAGTGAAGCGTGTTGTTGGAGATAATATTGAAGAGATTGACAATGTCGAATTGGTTTTGATCGGACCAAATTTATACCACGGTTGGGAATTAAATAAATGTACAAGTAAAAAAATTCATGAAATTACAATTCAGTTTCATAATGATTTATTTCATGAATCTTTATTATCAAGACGCATTATGAATCCGATCCGGGATATGTTTAATCGTTCGATACACGGAATTTTATTTTCTAAAAAAGTAGCCGAAGAGTTAACGCCAAGATTGGTAAAGCTTTCTAAACTAGATGGTATGGACTATTTTTTGGAAATCACATCCTTGTTATATGATCTTGCAAATTCAAGAAACCAGCGACTGCTTTCTACTTATACGGTAGATTATGATACGTTTGATGATTATGATAAAATGAAACTGGTATATGAATATGTGCAAAAACACTTTGCCGAAAAGATTACTCTTGAGGATGTTGCGAATGTTGCCAGCATGTCTATAATTTCGTTTAACCGATTTATTAAAAAACGTACCGGAAAAACATTTGTTAATTATATAAATGATATCAGAATAGGGTATGCAGCCCGTTGGCTGGTAGAAAAAGATATGAGCGTTTCTGAAGTTGCTTTTAAATCCGGGTTTAATAATATTGCCAACTTCAATCGTAGTTTTAAGGCTACTAAAAATTGTACACCCAGTCAGTATAGGGAAGATTTTTCTGGATTAAAGCGAATTTTATAATGATACTTTTTTTGCACAAACAAATATTATTTTTAACGAAATCGTTTGCTTTTTTTGAGATTCGTTAATTTTAATTTATCAAACTACTTTGATTTTGTATGCCTTATTGCGAATAATTCAATTTTTTACTGTTTTTATTTTTATATATGTTTTTTTATTTGCATATAGTAAAAATATTATCATCAAATGATATAATACTATCGATTTGATGTTTCCTTCTGTTATAGATTTGTTAAATAATTTAAGAAAAAATTAGTACTCCTTTTAAACCTTGAATTATGAGAACAATTAAACTAACCAAACATTTATTATGAAAAAACTAATGACTAACTTTATTCATTGGAATGCTAACCACAAAGCAGTTCCTTTGATTTTATTTTTGTTGCTTACCAGTAATTTTATTACAGCCCAGGTGAAAGTAACAGGAGTAGTGGCCGATGAAAAGGGACTTTCTATACCGGGCGCCAACGTCATGGTTACGGGGACCAAAAAATCGGTTTCAACAGACTTTGACGGAAATTATGCTATTGATGTGCCGGCTAACGCCAGTATTTCTGTTTCATTTATCGGATATGTTACGCAGACTGTTAATGTAAAAAACGGAGGAAAAATAAATGTAATCTTAAAGCTAAGTGCCGAAGATTTGCGTGAAGTATTGGTAAACGTAGGTTACCGTAATCAGAAAAGAAAAGATGTTACCGGGGCTATTTCTTCTGTAACAGCAAAAGATTTTAAAGATTCTCAGCAAGTTACCGTAGAGCAATTACTGCAGGGTAGAGCTGCCGGAGTTGTAGTGACAAATAACTCAGGAAAACCCGGAGGAAGCGTTTCTGTAAAAATTCGTGGTAGTGCGTCGTTAGGTGGTAGTAATGAACCGTTATATATTGTAGATGGAATTCCTATATCCGGAGATGCTACAAGTCAGGCTACAGGAGGAACGATTGTGAGTGGATATATTGGGACGAATACAGGAAGTGTTACCAACAGCCCACTGGCTTTTTTAAACCCAAATGATATTGAAACCATGGACATCTTAAAAGATGCGGCTTCTGCTGCGGTTTATGGTTCAAGGGCTTCAAATGGTGTTGTTATTATTACGACTAAAAAAGGAAAAAAAGGCACCGGAAAAATAACATATGATACCGCATTTTCTACGCAAGATGTTACCAGATTGCTTAAAACAATGAATTTAAGCCAGTACGCCACACAGCAAAATGCATTGGCTCAATATTATGGCGTAGCACCAAGAGATGAGTTTGCTGTACCTTCTGTTTTAGGAACTGGCACAAACTGGCAGGACGAAATATACAGAACAGCCTTGATGACCAGTCATCAATTGTCTTTTTCAGGAGGAAAAGACAATACCAATTATTATATTTCAGGAGGTTATTTAAATCAGGATGGGGTAGTAATTGGATCTGATTTTAAAAGATATACTTTTAAAGTCAATCTGGATACCAAAATCAAAGACTGGTTAACCGTTGGAGTAACGCTTAATGCAGGTATTACAAATCAAAATATTACAATTGAAGGATATAGCGACGGTATTATTGGTACTACCATTTTATCGACGCCGGATGTTGCAGTAAAAAATTTAGACGGAAGTTATGCAGGACCTCCCAGAGATGGTTCTCAGGGTGCCTGGATTAATCCGGTGGCGAGTACTTTAATGAATACCAATAAACTGGTACAAAAGAATTTTCAGGGTAATTTTTATGCTTCTGTAAAATTAGCAAAAGGTTTAGATTACCGTTTTGATTTTGGAGGTTCAACAAACATTCAAAATTTTGAAGGATTTCAGCCAACCTATACTTGGGGTGCTGCTGTAAACAAAGTAAATCATCTTCAGGAAAGAGCAAACACCTGGTACGGATTGAATCTTAAAAATATGTTGACCTATACTTTTTCTGCAGGAAAACATAACTTTAACCTTATGGGACTTCAGGAAGCAAATGATTCTCATTGGTATGGAAACAGCCAGTCTGTAAGTGGTTTATTAAGTAATGATGTGCACTCGATTAATCTTGGCGATCCAAAAACGTTAGTAGCCAGCGAATATAAGGGCGAAAATGCTTTGTACTCTTTTTTGGGATCTTTAAACTATAATTTCGATAATAAGTATTTTGTTCAGGCTACGGTAAGAGCAGATGGTAGTTCGAATTTTGCTGAAGACAAAAGATGGGGTTACTTTCCTTCGATTTCAGGTTCATGGAAACTCTCGAATGAAAAATTCATGGAAGGTACAAGAGATTACGTAGACAACATAAAGTTTAGAGTTGGATATGGTGAAACCGGAAATCAGAATATTAGCGGTGGATTATACAGTTCTAATATTCAAACTATTAAATCGGCTTTAGGGAATTTCTTCACAGCAGGAAATATTGCAAATCCCGATTTAACGTGGCAAACGGCTGAAGATACCAACTTAGGTATTGATTTTACTTTGTTCAAATCAAAATTATCTGCAACGGTAGACGTGTATAGAAAACAATCGTCAGGATTTTTATTTGTATTGCCTTTGCCAACGTATGTTACCGGTTTAGAGCAATATCAGGGAGGTTTGGCTGCTCCAACCGTAAACTTAGGAAGTATGAGAAATCAGGGTATCGAGGCAACACTTAGATATTCTAACAGTTTCAGTAAAAACTTTTCCTGGGATGCGACTCTTATGTTTTCTAAAAATCAAAACGAATTGTTGAGTCTGGTCGAAAATTTCGATTTAATCAAAGAAGTTCAGGTAAATGGTTATACTACAAAAACCGTAACAAAAAGTGAGGTTGGCCAGCCAATTGGTCAGTTTTACGGTTATGAAACGGTGGGTATCATCAGAACAAATGAACAGCTAGCCAATGCACCAATTCCTTTTACAGGAAACAAAGCTGTAAAAAGTGTTTTGGGGGATGTAGAATATGTAGATCAAAATAAAGACGGACTGATAGACGAAAAAGATTTAACCTATATAGGGAATCCTCAGGCGGACTTTATCTACAGTTTTAACAACCAGTTCAGATACAAAAATCTTGATCTTTCGGTTTTCTTAACGGGATCTCAGGGAAATAAGGTAATGAACCTGACGAGAAGGGCAGCTACAAAAAATCAGCGTCTTTATGAAAATCAATTGGCAGAAGCAGCAGATTTCTGGACACCTGAAAATCCGAATGCTAAATATCCAAGGCCAGATGGTGGAGATGGGCATCCAAACATTGCCATATCAGATCGTTATGTAGAAGATGGTTCTTATTTGAAAATTTCACAATTAACTTTCGGTTATAATTTACCATCAGATGTGCTTTCTAAAACTAAATTAAGCAAACTAAGATTTTATGCCAGTGTTCAGAACTTATACACTTTTACAAAATACACCGGTTACGATCCTGAAATTGGAGACTACAACCAAAATGCTTTGTTAAGCGGAATTGATTCAGGACGTTACCCAACAAACCGTACTATTACGTTTGGAATGAATGTTGAATTTTAATAAAAAACTATTATGAAAATATATAAAATAAAATTTAAAAGCCTGGCAGTTTTGGTTTTGCTGGCTATATCTGCTTCATGTAGTGATGATTATTTAGATCGACCTACAATGGATGGTTATGTAAGTGATAATTTTTATACCTCTGATGAGCAGGTACAACGTAGTACTTACGGAATGTACGGCAGAATGTGGGCGCCCTTTTTTACAAAATGTTTCTTTGCGCTTTCTGAAATGTCATCTGGAAACTGTTGGTCAAATGTAGACGGAAACGAAGTCATTCAGTTTAAATTAACTTCAGACAGTTTTATTCTGTCAGATCCGTGGAGATCTTGTTTTGGAGTTATTGCACAATCCAACGACTTAATAAATAATCTGGATCGAAATGCGAAAGAAGGCGTAAGTCCGGCGGTTATTAAAAACACCATTGCCGAAGCCCACTTTTTTAGAGCGGTATCGTATTTTTATTTAGTTCGTTTGTTTGGTCCGGTGCCTATTATCGAAGATAACTTAGCACTTGCCCAAAACCCTATGGTCAACAATAACAGAATTGAAGATGTATATAAATTCATCGAAAATGACTTAAAATACGCAGCTGCCAACCTGAAACAAAAAGTGAGAGTAAGGGGCGGAAGTTTAGAAAACGTTTTTCTGTCACAAGGAGCTGCCGAGGCTTTTTTAGCTAAAGTTTATCTTTATGAAAAAGATTATCCAAATGCAAAAGCGATGGCTGAAAAAGTTATTAATTCCGGAGAGTTTGGGCTTTTGCCTAACTACGCCGATTTATTTTTGACGAGTAAAAATAATAACGAAGAGTCTATTTATTCCTGGCAATGGTCTGGAGCCGTAAACGAATATCAGGCAGGAAATCCTTCGAATGTTCAATACGGTTTAGAAATTTTAAATAATGCCTCTTACGGAGCAGTTTATATTCCTTCTAATGATATTCAGGAAGCTTTTGAAGTAGGAGATGTAAGGCGAAAAGAATCGTATATGATCTATGGAGACAGCTACCCGAACTTACAGGCAGATGGTGTAATGGGTTTTACTTTAGATAAAACAAAATATCCAAGTGTTCTGGATGCAACAGGTGCGGCAGTAAAAAAATATGTTGTAGGTGAGGCAACAGGAGAAACAGGACCTGCAGACAACTGGGCTTCTATGAGCAACTGTAATTATATCATGCGTTACGCAGACTTGTTATTAATTCATGCCGAAGCGATTTTGGCAGGAGGCACAGAAACCCAGGATCCGGCAGCAAAAGCCTCTTTTAATAAAATTAGAAAAAGAGCGGGATTAGGAGAATTAGGACCTAATGTGCCGTTGACTAAAAAAGCTTTATTTCAGGAAAGAAGAGTAGAGTTTGCCTTTGAGGGAGAATATTGGTATGATTTAGGAAGATTGCCAAGAGCTGAAGCGATCGATATTATTTCGAAACAAGACCGAGGTTCTGATTATGAAGGAGTAAGGCATTATACGCCGGTAGAAACTGATTTCATTTTTCCTAAACCGGCAAATGATGTGAGAAAAAATCCAAAATTAAAAGAAGCTCCGGTTCCTTATGTTTTTAAATAAACTTTAAATAAAACAATTATGAAAACGATACAAAATATAATGTCATTGAAGTTTTATTTACTGGCTTCAGTTTCAATTTTCTTACTGAGTTCCTGCTCAAATGACGAAGGAGGTTCTTCGGGTAAGCTGGCCATTACAGGAATTACCAAAGCTGTAATCGATGATCCGTTGGTTGAGGGCGACAGACAAGTAGATGTTCCTACAGATGTGATCAATGCAGGAAACACTTATATCATTAGAGGTTCTGGTTTTTCTACCTTAAAATCGATATTCTTCAATGGATTAGAGTCTACTTTCAATCCAACACTGGTTACAGATAATGCTATTGTAATCAATGTAGATGCAGCCACTCCGTATTTCAATGAAATGGATGAGATTAAATTGGTTACCAATATCGGTACATTGGTTTATCCAATGAAAATCAGACCGCCTTTTCCGAGTATTTCAGGATTTCCAATCAATCCTAATCCCGGAGATATAATCACGATTACAGGAGAATATTTCCTTCGTCCGGTAGTGAATTTCGGAACAACAAGCGTAGAGCCTATTTCTTCTACATTGACAGAAATCACGGTAAAAGTGCCGGATAATATCCAGTACAAAAGTTTGTCTGTTACCAATGTTTCAGGAACAACGGTAGCAAGTCAAACCTTAGGAAGTGCCATCTATGATGATGTATATACGTCATTAAGTGATTATAATGGATTGTGGGACG
Source organism: Flavobacterium sp. 1355 (assembly GCF_017833415.1). GTDB lineage: Bacteria > Bacteroidota > Bacteroidia > Flavobacteriales > Flavobacteriaceae > Flavobacterium. Next base: position 151,105 of record NZ_JAFICC010000014.1, read on the forward strand.
GAACGAATCCTTATAATATTGCTTACGATAAAGATCCGAGCCAGGGTTCGAAATCTATCATGTGGGGAGCAGGTCAATGGAACGGATTATATATAGGAGTTGTAAATTCTAAATTTGATATTACTAAATATAAGGGAATCAGAGTAAGTCTGAAAGGGCAAAATTCAGGAAAAGTAGGCATATTTATCAATGGTAAAGATGCGGTAAAGCCAGCATTTGATTTTTCTTCGGAGTGGACTCATATCGAAATTCCGTTTAGTGCATTTGGTAATCCTACAGAACTGACTCAAATCACGTTTCAGGAATTTGGAGGCAAAGTAGGAGGAAATACTATTTACATTGACGATCTGGGCCTTATATTAAAATAGATCATTAGATTGAAAACGAATCATTTAAGTATGATGTGAATGATTCTTTTGTGGCTCTCAGAGATAAATTATTAAAAAGAAAACTTATGAAAATATTATATAAATTAAAATATATCGCATTGAGCGTCTTGCTGGTTTCGGCACTGTCTTCCTGCGATGACACTCTTCCGGATGTTGGAGGCGCAGCGCAAAATTACAATACTGCTTACGGTTTGATCAGAGCCAATACCAATTTGTCCAACTTTTCTAAAGCGATAGATTTAGCAGGATTGCAAACCACATTAGATACAGGAGAAAATTTCACCTATTTTATTCCTACAGATGCCGCACTCGACGCTTATTTAGTAAAAAGCGGTTACGTAAACGCACTCGGATATCCGGATATTAATCTGGTTCCCGTAGATGCATTAAAACAATTGGTGTTAAGCCATGTCGTAAAAGGAGTTAAAAAGAGAGTTGGAAAACTAGCCGGCATTGAAGCAGATTATTTGGAAACGAGTGAATTGTCAACAATGGCGAATCAGGCCAATCCAGATCTTTATTTATTAGGAGTAAATGTTACCGATGGAATCTTAAAAGTAAACGGATCTGATAAACCTGCAGTAGGTTTGGATTACTTCGGAAATAACGGTTTTGTAAATGTCTTAGACAATGTAATATCGCTAACGCCACCTGCGCCTGTAGTTTCAGGTTTATCTGCAGCTTTTGCATCGCCTGGAGATGTAATTTCTATTAAAGGTTCAAATTTCGTAAAAGTTTCTTCAGTTAAATTTGGAGACAAAGCCGTTACGTATACTGTCGTTTCAAATACAGAAATACAAGCAACAGTACCGGCAGATTTTGGTTCGTATGCGCTTATTACAGTGCAAACCGCTTACGGAAATTCAAATATTGCCACCATTGGCGTTAAATATTTACTATTTGGAGATGATTTCTCAGGATCGCCAACTCCGGTTTCAACCTGGAATTGGGGAGGAAACGAAGACTTCCAAAGTACAGAACAGGTAAACAGAGGTACAAAATCAATAAAAAGAGTAAATGTTGATGCCTGGAGCGGATTGTATATTGGTTTTAACCCAATCAATGTTGCCGATTACAGTTATTTAAAAATTTCTATTTATTCAACCAAAACCACAAGAGTTTTATTCTCAATAGGAAAAACAGAAGATGGTTCTGGTAAAGCTATAGATATTAAAGCAGGAGAATGGAATAATATTTCGATTCCGTTTTCAGATCTCCATACCAACGAGTTAGGTACAACTTTCAATTCTTTATTTATGAAAGAATATTCAGGAGAGCCGGGAACTGTATATCTTGACGATGTAGGATTCTTGTAAAAAAAATAAGCGTTTGCTTTGTTTGAGTTTTGTTATAAGTATTCCCTAATCTACTCAATTAGGGAATACTTTTTTTAAATAGAATTTAATTTGAATTTTAATCATGAAAAAAATCATTTTAGTATTGGCTTTAAGCTTGTCTGTCTTAGGATTCAGTCAGGGAAATACACACAACCAAATCGGAGGAAAATTTGAAGGGCTTGCCATGACGCCGCCAATGGGCTGGAATTCATGGAATACTTTTGCAACCAATATCGATGAGAAATTAGTAAAAGAAACTGCAGATATTATGGTTTCGTCAGGATTGGCTGCCGCTGGTTATAATTATATTGTTTTAGATGATGGCTGGATGGCAAAAGAGCGCGATGCAAATGGGGATTTGGTTCCTGATCCTGCAAAATTCCCTAACGGAATGAAAGCCGTAGTAGATTATGTACACAGCAAAGGATTGAAGTTTGGGTTGTACAATTGTGCGGGAACGCAAACCTGCGCCGGATATCCGGGAACGCGTGGTTACGAATATCAGGATGCAAGATTTTATGCCAAATTAGAAATTGACTTTTTAAAATACGATTGGTGCAACACCAAAGGCATTACAGCGCCAGAAGCTTATACTACAATGAGCAACGCCTTAAAGACAGCCGGAAGACCTATTGTATTTAGTCTTTGCGAATGGGGAGACAATCAACCTTGGGAGTGGGGAAAACCGGTAGGAAATCTTTGGAGAATTTCAGGAGATATTTATCCTTGCTTTGATTGTGAGTTCAAACACCCTGAAAATTGGTCTTCATGGGGATTTATGAAGATTGCCGAAATGAGAAAAGACATTCGTAAATATTCCGGTCCCGATCATTGGAATGATTTTGATATGATGGAAGTTGGAAACGAAATGAATAATACTGAGGATAAATCGCATTTTGCAATGTGGTGTATGCTGTCATCACCTTTGTTTACAGGAAACGATTATAGAAAAATGTCAAAAGAAACCCTGGCAATCCTGACAAATAAGGAAATGATTGCTGTAAATCAGGATAAACTAGGGATTCAGGGATTTAAATATTCAGCAGAAGATGGGGTAGAAGTTTGGGTAAAACCACTTTCAGATAATAATTGGGCAGTAACGTTTTTGAACAGAAGTGATGCTGCAAAGAAAATAAACTTTGATTGGAAAAAACATTCATTTAAAGATACTGATTTTGGTTACGAGGCCGATTTTTCAAAAACACTTTTTAAAATAAAGGATTTATGGAAAAACAAAGAAATTGGTAATACAAAAAAGAACTACCTTGCAGATCTGGCTTCGCATGACTCAGTTACATTGAGATTAATTCCGTAAAATAATTCAGTATGAAATCAAAAAGTAAACTTTTTATTATTGTCTTATTATTAATATTTGGAATCTCTAACGCCCAGTTTGTAAAACAACATGGGCAGCTTAGTGTTCAGGGAACTCAGTTGACAGACAAAAATAACAATCCAATCGTGTTGCGAGGAATGAGTTTTGGATGGCATAGCATGTGGCCAAGATTTTATAATGAAAAAGCAGTCAGTTGGCTAAAAAAAGATTTCAATTGTAATGTTGTTCGTGCGGCAATGGGTATTGAACTTGGAGAAAAAGCATATATTAAAGATTCGCTGTTTTCTAAGCAGAAAATCGAAGCCGTTATAAAAGGAGCCATAAAGGCCGATATCTATGTTATAGTAGATTGGCACAGTCATAATGTTAATCTAAAAGAAGCAAAAGCTTTTTTTGCTGAGGTTTCAAAAAAATACTCCAAATATCCTAATATTATATATGAAGTTTTTAATGAACCTGATTATGAAACCTGGCCCGAAGTTAAGGCTTATGCCGAAGAAGTAATCAAAGTCATCAGACATAATGACCCGGATAATATTATTTTGGTAGGCAGTCCGCATTGGGATCAGGATGTAAATCTTCCTGCTTCAGAGCCTATAAAAGGATTCAATAATATAATGTATACAATGCATTTCTATGCTGCAACTCATGGCAAAGAATTGAGAGACCGTACAGATGAAGCAATAAAAAGCGGACTTCCAATATTTATTTCAGAATCTGCAGGTATGGAAGCGACAGGTGATGGTCCTTTAAATATCAAAGCATGGGAAGAATACATCGATTGGATGGAATCCAGAAAATTGAGCTGGGTTACCTGGTCAGTTTCTGATAAAGATGAAACCTGTTCTGTTTTAAAGAAAACAGCAAAATCTGAAGGAAAATGGAAAGATGAAGATTTAAAAGAATCCGGAATTAAAGTACGTGAGTATCTAAGAAGGTATAATACTAAGCAATAACAAGAAATTAATATAAATTACAAGGCCTGTTCATTTGAACAGGCTTTTTTTTATTCTAATTTTTTCTTCTGTTATAAAAATTCGCCATGACAAATACACTGTTTTGTTGTAGCTGTTTTGATGATTTATTTGTAAGAATGTAAAATCGAATTTTGATTTGGTGTATTAAGTCATAAAACCAAGCGCTTTTGTGGTTTATTTTTTTATTTTAAATCAATACCCCTATTTTTAAAAGGGGTATTTGGATTTTTTATATGTATTTTTCTGTTTTTTAATTCAAAACGAGTATAGTTTTTTGATTTAACCTATAGTTTTTTCTTATAAACTTTAAAATAGTGTTATTGAATTTTCAAAAATAAAATAAGATAAATGTCAAATAGTGATTATTAAGAAGTTAATTTTTGTAATCCGTAATTCTTGTCTTAAAACTTCAAAAAAGCAGTTTTCAATTCTTCTACTCTCACAAAAGTTAATAAATTCGCTAATGAAAATGAAGAGGATAAAGACGTGAATTTGAGGTTTTAGAAATGACTTATACTATTAAATAGATATATAAAAGATTAACTAACCAGAATCAATTAATAACTAAACCAATTTAAAACATGAAAAAAGTATTTCACATTTTAGCCGCGATGTTAACCAGTTCTTTTGTATTTGCCCAGGAAGATAGTGAAACACCTAAAAGCCCGGCAACTACTTTTGCAGGATCTGCCGATGCGTATTATAAATATGATTTTTCAAAACAAATGAATGGATTAACGAGCTTTACCAACTCACAAGATTCATTCGAATTAGGAATGGCGTCCATAGAAGCTTCTCACTCATTCAAAAAAGGATCTGTTTTTGTAGATTTAGGTTTCGGAAAAAGAGCAGGAGAATTTTCATATAATGAAACAACAGATAAAGATATTACAGCAAAATTTTTAATTAAACAATTGTATTTTACGTATGAGATAACAGACAAGTTTAAAGTAGTAGCCGGTAGTTTTAGCACTCATATTGGGTATGAATTATTAGATGCAGTAGATAATAAAAACTACAGTATGTCATACGCTTTTTCATACGGACCATTTTTTAATACGGGTGTAAAAGCACAATATACATCAGGAAAATTTACGGCTATGTTTGGAATAACAAATCCTACTGATTTTAAATCAGCCATGGATGCGGGTACAAACCAAAAAACGTATATAGGACAATTGGGATACATAGGAGAGACTGGTAGCGCTTATTTAAATTTCACATCGGGAAGTACTAATCCTGTATCTTCCGAAAATAAAACGCAATTTGATCTTGTAGCTACAAAATCTATAAATGATAGTTTCGGACTTGGATTCAATGCTACTTATGCTCAGTCAAAAGATGATTTTGACAGTACATTAGACGGAGAGTGGTTTTCTTTAGTAGGATATGCTAATTATTCATTCAAAGAAAATTTATCCCTGGCTTACAGAATTGAATATTTTGATGCTAAAGATGCTTTAAATCTTGGAACTCTAAACGGATCAAGTGTATTTGGAAATACAGTTTCGCTAAATTACAAAGTTGGTAATCTGACAATTATTCCTGAGTTAAGATATGACGCTGCTTCTGAAGATATTTTTGCAGATAGTGACGCTCTTCCAACAGGCGGAATGTTTTTTGCCCTACTTGCTACAACATACTCTTTCTAGAGATAAAGATTGATATTTTTTTTTTTTTTGGAGCTGTCGGAACACATTAATTGTTCTGGCAGCTTTTTTATTTTGAAGTAAGAGTTATGTGTTAAAAGTTAGAAGTTAAGGGTTAAAAGTTAAAGGTTAAAAGTTAAAGGTTGGAAGTTAAGTGTTATGAGTTTAGAACGAGCCGAAATAATGCAATAGTCTTTGCTTAGTAAATTCTAAAACAAACTAGGGAAAATTTTTTTTATCCACAAAATCAAGTTTTAGTTTCTTCTTCTTCTTCAAGCTCATAACACTTAACTCATAACGTATAACTCATAACGCATAACTTCTAACTTTTACCCCTTAACTCCAAACATAAAAAAATCCGCAATTAAAATTGCGGATTTTTTTTGTTTGGAAAAACTGTTATTGAATCTGTTTTTTGTAAATAGAATAAATAGTATCTATTGTTTTTCGGTCCAAAACAGAAGTGGTATCAGTCTGTATATAATGTAATTTAAATGCCTGTATTGCTGCTGTAAGGTTTTTGGTATTATAACCAATAATTCGTAACGCAGGTTCTATTTTAAAATCAAAAGGGGCTTCTTCTAAAACTTCGTCGGGCCATATTCCGAATCCTTTTTCAGCTAATATTTTCCATGGAAATAATGCGCTTGGATCTTGTTTTCTGCCCGGAGCTATATCTGCATGACCCAAAATATTTTGAGTCGGAATGTTGTAGTCTTTTTTCAATTTAGTTAAAAGAGCAACCAAGCTGCTAATTTGTGCTTCTGTAAAAGGTTTAAAGCCATTATTGTCCAATTCAATACCAATAGAGCTTGAATTTAAATCAGTGTTTTTTCCCCACGTAGAAGCTCCTGCATGCCATGCTCTCAGATAATCATTAAGCATCTGAACTACTTTTCCGTTTTCCGAAATAACATAATGAGCACTAACCTGAGTTTTTGTCTTTGTAAAAGTGTTTATTGTTTGCTGAACAGAATCTTGTGCAGTATGATGGATGACAATAAAACTTGGTTTTCTTAAATTAAAGTTTACTGTGCCAATCCATTCTGTATTAATACCATTTAATAAAGCCGTTGAGCCGGTTTTTGATAAAGTATCTTTTATAATCCCTAATTGTCTCGCGTAGGTTGTATCAATAACTAACGGACTTACAGGAGGAATAGGTTGAACTTCTTTGCTCGTAATTTGATTTTCTAAAGTTTTAAGCTGTTGGTCGTAAGCTTTCTCAGTATTTTTATAGGGATTTGTAGAGCAAGAAGTGATAACAATTGCTAAAAGCAGATAACAAAAATGTTTTTTCATCATAATCAATTACATTTTGGAATTAGGTTTGGACAATTATTCCGGAGTTTTTCCTGTTTCTATGTCTTCCTTTACTTCCTTATTTTCTTTATTGTCTTTTTTCTTTTTTGATTTTTTGGTTTTTTTGATCTCTTTAAAATTATCCATAAAATTGGTATACTTTGCAACCTGATCTGGATTAAGGAAAGCAGTAATTTTTTTATTAGTACTTTCTCTTAGAGCTTTCATTTGCTCAATTTTTTCGTCCTGGCTGCTGCTTTCGTTTTTCAAAAGAACGCCTTGTTCTTTCATACTGTCAGCCAAAACATTTGTTATTGCTATTGCCTGCAGTTCATCAAGATTTACTTCGGGCTTCATTTGCTCAACAATCTTTGCTGCAGTTTCTTCAGCAGGTACTTCTTTTGGTTTACTTGGAGAACTCTGTGGTCCCTGCATCATACTCCTGTCCATTCCCATTCCGCCACCTCTTCCGTAACCGCCTCCACCATAGCCATTATTATATCCGTTTCCATATTGGGCAGAAACAGTGTTAATGCATAATAAGGCAAAAACCAAAAGAATCAAAGATTGAATAGACTTCATAAAAAGTATGTATCAAAAGTTAGCAAATATATATTGTAAATTTAAGCAGGTTCTCCGTATAAATCAAATTCTGTTGCTTCAATTATCTTAATGTTAACAAATTCACCGGTTTTTAAATAATATTTTGATGCATCAATCAAGACTTCATTATCAACATCAGGGCTGTCAAACTCTGTTCTGCCAACAAAATGCGCGCCTTCTTTTCTGTCAATAATACATTTAAAAACTTTTCCAACTTTTTCCTGATTCAGATCCCATGAAATTTGAGATTGCAATTCCATAATTTCATTTGCTCTGGCTTGTTTTACATCATCCGGAACATCATCCTCAAGTAAATAAGCATGTGTGTTTTCTTCATGAGAATACGCAAAACATCCCATTCGGTCAAACTTCATTTCCTGAACAAAATCTTTTAAGATTTCAAAATCTTCCTGGGTTTCGCCTGGGTAACCCACAATTAAAGTTGTTCTGATCGCCATTCCCGGAACAGCTGCACGGAAATCTTTTAGTAATTGTGTTGTTTTTGCCTGAGTTGTTCCACGGCGCATTGATTTCAGGATCGAGTCAGAAATATGTTGCAGCGGTATATCAATATAATTGCAAATCTTAGGTTCGCGTTTCATAATTTCCAAAACATCCATTGGGAAACCAGTAGGGAAGGCATAATGTAAACGAATCCATTCGATACCTTCTACTTTTACTAAAGCTTCTAATAGTTCACCAAGGTTTCTTTTTTTATAAAGGTCAAGACCATAATAAGTTAAGTCCTGTGCAATTAAAATTAATTCCTTAACGCCATTTTTAGCCAGACCTTCTGCTTCTTTAACTAATTTTTCAATTGGCTGTGAGACATGTGAACCTCGCATCAAGGGTATAGCGCAAAAACTGCAAGGTCTGTCGCAACCTTCAGCAATTTTAAGGTATGCATAATTTTTTGGAGTTGTGGTTAAACGTTCCCCAAGTAGTTCATGTTTATAATCAGCTCCTAAAGCTTTCAGTAATTGTGGTAATTCAGTTGTGCCAAAATATTGATCTACGTTTGGAATTTCTTTTTCTAAATCTGGTCTGTAACGCTCAGATAAACATCCTGTTACAAAAACTTTATCAACAAGTCCTTTGTCTTTTTTGTCTGCATATTCCAAAATCATGTTAACCGACTCTGCTTTGGCATTATCAATAAAACCACAAGTGTTTATTACAATAATGTTTCCTTCTCTTTCTGCAGGAGCTTCATGCTCAACCTCTTTTCCGTTTGCACGAAGTTGACCCATCAGGACTTCACTATCATACACATTCTTTGAACACCCAAGAGTGATTACGTTAATTTTGTTCTTTTTTAAAGACTTGGTTCTCATACTTTTATAAATTGGAGTGCAAAATTACACTTTTTTATTCAAACACCGCTTGTTTCCGTTTCTTTTAGCTGTTTTTTATGAGCAAAAATAGCTAAGCCGGATTAAAAAAAATCCGCCAGATTAATACCTGACGGAAATTTTCATTCATCTATTTATTTCTAATTACAATTCAAATAATAAGGTCAGGGAAACATTGTTCAGTTTTGATGTAATGTTTGCTCCATCTGTAAATCCACGTTCAAAAAATCCCTGATTTGATTTTCTTTCCAAATAAGAATATGCTAAATCTAATTTTGTCGAACCAAAATTATAACCCAAACCGCCAGAATAGCTATTTAAATCACCAATTGTAGTTCCGTTTTTATAAGGACTTCCTTCAAAACGATATCCGCCACGCAGACTTAGTTGTTTGATTTTATATTCTGCACCAATTCTTAATTCTCCTGCAGAAGTCAAATCGTTGCTTATGTCGCCGTTTAGTCTTCTAAAACCTTCGTCAGTTGTAGGTTTAAATTTTGTATTGCTGTAATCTTTAATAGAATAATCTACACTAATCAAACCAGATTTTCCAAATACATAGGCGCCACTAAAAGTAAATTTGCCAGGAGTTTGTAGTCTGTAAGGATCATAAACATTAATAATCTGTGGATTATTTGATGTGTTTATTGGCTGGCCTGTAGAAGCTTCTAAAGTAGTGTACAGGCTTTGTGAGATTTCATCATATAGCTCGTACCACGTATTTGATTCATATGCTAAACCAAGACGGAAAGATTCTGTAACTTTAGCAATGGCTCCAAGTTGAAAAGAAAATCCATTTCCATATGTATACTGTTCGTTGTTGAAATCTAAATTTGATATAGTATACCCCGGCAGGAGATCGTTATAATTTTCTTCATAAAAATTACTGGTTCTTCTGTAATCGGTAACATGAAAATTAAGGTTTGCACCTAAGTAAAGGCGGTCTTTAAATGATGTTGCTATATTGAAACTTACCTTGCTGTTGTATCCTCTTTCATTAATTACATTTTCGTGATAATAATTACCTCCGGCAGGAACATTAGTTGTATATTGTGTGTTGTTGTTAGTGTTTGATACAGGTTTAATAACCTGACCATAATTCCCAAAATCAGCTTGTTGTTCTGTATAAGTTAGATCACCGTAAGGAATGTTGTTTATTGTGCCTAATTCAACTCCATTTGCATACTCTAAAAAATAAGCATCTATAGATCTTGTTGGATTAGTTCCTGCAGAGAAAGTATTTTTATCAAAATTGTTTGTGGTTTCATAACTTGCTCCAATAGCAATTTTTTTCCAATTGCTATTCGGGCTTCTGTCGTGGAAAACAAAAACACCTCCCGCCTGGTTTAAAATAAAAGAGTTCTCTTTTTCGCTTGTCTGAGTTCCAAAATAATTAGAATTGTTTTTGATGTTTTGATTACTCAAAGTTACTCCAACCTGATTATTAGAAAACACGGCAGATCCTGCAGGGTTAACGCTTAGTGCAGATAAATCACCACCCACAGCTCCAAAGGCACCACCCATTGCTCTGAATCTTGCAGTTCCGGTTAAATTGTCCTGTGCATATCGCATAGCATCAGAAACTTCCTGAGAATGTGAGACGCTAAAAGATAGTCCTGTTATAAAAAGGAATAATATTTTTTTCATTTTGATTGAATTTTAGATGATTTATGGATTGGCTTACATAAGGAATTATCTTCTTCCTCCACCGCCACCACCGCCGTAAGATCTTCCTCCGCCGCCACCGCCAGATGATCTCATGCTTCCTCCACTGCTGTTTGATGAGCGTGATGGGTTAGGAGAGTAGCTTCTGGATGAATTGTTATTTGCGCCGTTGTTGTAGTTATAACTTCTGTTTGTTGTAGCCGCACTACCTGATCTTCTGTTAGAGTAATCGTAATTGCTATTTCCTTGTGTAGTGCTTCTTCTGTTAGTAAAAGTTGGGTTTGTTGATCTGCCATTTACAGAAGAACTTCTTCTAAAGTCAGTATAATCGCTTCTTCTATTTGTGTTATAGCTATTTCTGTTGGTATAGCTTCTGTTTGAATAACTTCTATTTGTAAAATTTCTGTTAGTATAGTCTCTGTTTGTAGTATAACTTCTGTTAGAAGCATAATTTCTTCCTCCATAGTATGAGGCAGAGCCTCTTCTTCCGTAGCTGTAAGAGTAATTATTATATCCATAATAGCCTCCTCCCCAGTATCCAGGATATCCCCATCCATAACCAGGTCCCCAATACCCGGGATAACCCCATCCATAACCAGGATAACCCCAATAACCGCCATATCCATAACCCCATCCGTAATAAGGATATCCAAATCCAAATCCGAATGACCATGTTGGGTTTGAGTAAAGGTTTACAGAAACTTCAGAACTGCTGCTTCCCCACGCAGGGTAAGCTGTAGCCACAGTTTGTGTACTGTCATTTTCAGCATAATTACCGTAATTATCTACATCTGTAAAAATTTCGGTTGGCTGATCGTCATCTTGTAAAGATTTAAAGTAATCCTTATATTGATTGTTGGTATTTGATGTATTTGTTTGTGCGTACGTGTTTGGTCTGTTACCATAAACTCCGTCATTATCATAATATGATGTATTTTGGTAAGAACCACACGATACTGCTAGAAAACTCAGTAATCCAATAAGGTAAAAATGACTAGAGTTTCGGCGAAAAGAAATATAAGTTTTCATATCTGTGGTGTTTTTTATTGTTGCACATTACAAAAATAGTTAGTTTTGTCAAACTATTTAGTTAAAATTATTAAAACAAAATTTGTGCCAAACTATTCAATATGAGTAAGAACCTCACTACAAGATCAGAAGATTATTCAAAGTGGTATAACGAGCTGGTTGTTAAGGCAGATCTGGCTGAAAATTCAGGAGTTAGAGGATGTATGGTTATCAAACCATACGGATATGCTATTTGGGAAAAAATGCAGGCTGAGTTAGACAGAATGTTTAAAGAAACTGGACATCAGAATGCTTACTTTCCTTTGTTCGTGCCAAAAAGCATGTTCGAAGCGGAGGAAAAAAATGCAGAAGGATTTGCGAAAGAGTGTGCTATTGTAACACATTACAGATTAAAAAATGATCCGGATAGACCTGGGAAATTAATGGTTGACCCGAATGCAAAGCTTGAGGAAGAATTAATCGTTCGACCAACTAGTGAGGCTATCATATGGTCTACATATAAAGGATGGGTACAATCTTATAGAGATTTGCCTCTATTGATCAATCAATGGGCAAATGTAGTGCGTTGGGAAATGCGTACACGTTTGTTTTTAAGGACTGCCGAATTTTTATGGCAGGAAGGTCACACTGCGCATGCTACAAAGGCAGAAGCATTGGAGGAATCTGAAAAAATGATGAATGTTTATGCAGACTTTGTTGAAAATTTCATGGCAATCCCGGTTGTGAAAGGTATAAAAACGGAAACTGAACGTTTTGCAGGAGCTGATGAAACTTATTGTATCGAAGCATTAATGCAGGACGGAAAAGCATTGCAGGCAGGAACATCTCACTTTTTAGGGCAGAATTTTGCAAAAGCATTTGATGTGAAATTTGCCAATGCAGAAGGAAAGCAGGAGCACGTTTGGGGAACTTCATGGGGAGTTTCTACCCGTTTAATGGGGGCTTTGGTTATGACACACTCTGATGATCAGGGGTTGGTTTTGCCTCCAAATTTAGCACCTATACAAGTTGTGATTGTTCCTATATACAAAACAGATGAACAATTGGCTGAGATTACATCTGCGGTAAATGACTTGACTGCCAAACTAAGAAAACTGAAGATTTCAGTTAAATATGATGACAGAACAACCCAGAAACCAGGCTTTAAATTTGCTGAGTGGGAATTGAAAGGAGTTCCTGTTAGAATTGCAGTTGGTCCAAAAGATCTGGAAAATGGGACTTTTGAAGTGGCTAGACGTGATACTTTGACAAAAGAAGTTGTTTCAGGAGAAGGAATTGTAAATTATATAAATGACTTGTTAGAACACATTCAAAACGATTTGTTTAATAAAGCATTGGATTATCGTAATTCTCATATTACGGAAGTTAATAGTTTTGAGGAATTTAAAGAGATATTAGATGGAAAAGGTGGTTTTGTTTCGGCTCATTGGGACGGTACAGCTGCTACTGAAGAAAAGATAAAAGACTTGACAAAAGCAACAATTCGTTGTATTCCTTTGAGTGCTGTTGAAGAGGCGGGAACCTGTGTATTTACTGGGAGTCCATCTACTAAAAGAGTGTTATTCGCGAAGGCATATTAAAAATTTTTGATTTTTTTTGCATCAGGTATTGTACATCTTAAAAATAGTTGTATTTTTGCATCCGCATTAGAGAAACACGGTCCGTTCGTCTATCGGTTAGGACGCCAGGTTTTCATCCTGGTAAGGGGGGTTCGATTCCCCCACGGACTACTTTTTTTTCTGCAAAATTAAGTTATTTACTTGATGTAATGGTCCGTTCGTCTATCGGTTAGGACGCCAGGTTTTCATCCTGGTAAGGGGGGTTCGATTCCCCCACGGACTACAATTTCAATTTTATTAGATTGAAGAAAACTTAGAAGAATATGGTCTGTTCGTCTAGGGGTTAGGACTCCAGGCTTTCGTCCTGGTAACAGGGGTTCGATTCCCTTACAGACTACTGAATTAGTTGTAAATAAGTTTTGTAAAATAAAAGTTGGTGTCTCGATTTTTATTTTATTAGTTAAAACCAAAGTGATTGTTTTGCAATTGTGGGAGGTTTTTCTTTTTTAACTAGTATTTATAATAATTATTACATCTAAAATTAAAAAAAATGGCAAATCATAAGTCAGCATTAAAAAGAATCAGAAGTAACGAAAAAAGAAGAGTTCTTAACAGATATCAACATAAAACTACTCGTAACGCTATCAAAGCATTAAGATTAGCTACTGATAAATCTGACGCTACTTCAAAATTATCAACTGTAATTTCTATGATTGATAAATTAGCTAAGAAAAACATCATTCATGATAATAAAGCTTCTAACCTGAAGTCTAAATTAACTAAGCACGTTGCTAAATTGTAATTAACTACAATTGAATAGATATATAAAAAGTCCTCTTTTGAGGACTTTTTTTGTTTATAATAAAATTAAATTCTTGTAAAAGAGAATAAATTACGGATCAACACGAAAACCTGTGGATTTTGAAAATTTAAGCATAAATATTAGTTAGCCTAAAAAGAAAAAATTCAATATTCCTTACTCCTCTG
>NZ_JAFICC010000015.1 GCF_017833415.1 Flavobacterium sp. 1355
ATTTCTCATATTTAACTGGATTAAAATCCAGCCCTACAATATATTAATCGAGCCGATGGCTCTTTCATTTCTCATATTTAACTGGATTAAAATCCTGCCCTACAATATTAATCGAGCCGATGGCTCTTTCATTTCTCATATTTAACTGGATTAAAATCCAGCCCTACAATATTAATCGAGCCGATGGCTCTTTTGAATATCTTTAATATTCTTAATTTGAATTTTATATAAATCATAGAACTTTTGACCCAAATTGTATAAGACATTTTTTATAGTGCTGCAGTAATTTTATTATTGAATATAAAACTCAACATCATGCAAAATAAAATTACACGTATGTTAATGGTATTCGTAATACTATTTTCATTTACAAGCTGCGAACTAGTAGGAGACATTTTTCAAGCCGGAGTGGGTGTCGGAATTTTTATTGTCGTTTTAATCATCGCAATAGTAATCTGGATCTTTGCCAGGTTTTTCAGGAAATAAAAAACATAAAAAAACCCAAATTCTATTTTAATTGGAATTTGGGTTTTTTAATATTTTAATTTTTATTATTAAAGATTATACATCTTTTTTCTTTGTTCCTGAATTTTTTCATCATCAAGATATTCGTCAAATGTCATGTAACGATCGATTACTCCGTTTGGTGTCAATTCTACGATTCTGTTACCAACTGTTTGTGCAAACTCATGGTCATGTGTAGTAAAAATTACAGAACCTTTAAAGTTTTTCAATGAATTGTTAAACGCTGTAATAGACTCCAAATCTAAGTGATTTGTTGGTTCATCAAGCATTAAAACATTAGCACGCTCCATCATCATTCTGGACAACATACAACGTACTTTTTCTCCTCCGGATAAAACCCTGCTTGTTTTAAGTGCTTCTTCTCCTGAGAAAATCATTTTTCCTAAGAAACCTCTAATAAATACCTCATCACGTTCTTCTTCTGTCTTAGCATATTGGCGTAACCAGTCTACTAATGTTAAATCATTTTCGAAAAAAGAATGGTTTTCTGCAGGAAGATAAGCCTGATTGGTTGTAATACCCCAGTCAAAAGTTCCGGCATCTGCTTTTTGGTTGTTGTTTAAAATCTCGTAGAAAGCTGTTGTAGCACGCGAGTCTTTGGAGAAAAGAACGATTTTATCGCCTTTTGCCATATTCAAATGAACGTCTTTAAATAAGATTTCACCATCTACAGAAGCTGCTAAACCTTCTACATTTAGAATCTGGTCTCCTGCTTCACGATCCTGATCGAAGATAATCGCCGGATAACGACGGCTGGAAGGTTTGATTTCTGAAATATTCAATTTAGAAATCATTTTTTTACGAGAAGTTGCCTGCTTAGATTTTGCAACGTTTGCACTAAAACGACGAATAAATTCTTCCAGCTCCTGTTTCTTCTCTTCTGCTTTTTTGTTTTGCTGTGCACGCTGTTTTGCTGCTAACTGGCTTGACTCGTACCAGAAAGTATAGTTTCCTGAATAGTGATTGATTTTTCCAAAATCGATATCAGAAATATGTGTACAAACTGCATCTAAAAAGTGACGGTCGTGAGATACTACGATTACGGTATTTTCATAATTTGCAAGGAAATTTTCTAACCAGGCAATGGTCTCAAAATCCAAATCGTTGGTAGGCTCATCCATAATAAGCAAATCAGGGTTTCCGAAAAGCGCCTGTGCCAAAAGCACACGAACTTTCATTTTTCCCTCCATATCGCCCATTAAGGTATAATGATGCTCTTCGTTAATTCCTAAGTTTGATAACATTGCTGCAGCGTCTGAGTCGGCGTTCCACCCGTTCATTTCTTCAAACTGAACCTGAAGCTCCCCTATTCTGTCGGCATTTTTATCGTTGTAATCTAAATAAAGTTCATCCATTTCTTTTTTAACAGCGTACAGAACTTTATTTCCCATTAAAACGGTTTCCAAAACAGTATGCTCATCGAACATGTTGTGATTTTGGTTTAAAACCGACATACGTTTTCCCGGTTCTAAATGAATGTGCCCGGAAGTCGGGTCCATATCGCCGGAAATGATTTTTAGAAATGTAGATTTTCCAGCACCATTGGCTCCAATAACGCCGTAAATATTTCCGTGAGTGAATGTGGTATTTACTTCGTCAAACAAAATTCGTTTGCCAAATTGAACTGATAAATTATTGACTGTTAACATGAATGTCTTTTTAATTAATTTGGTGCAAAAGTACGGAAAAAGGTTCTAAGTTGCAAAGGTGCTGAGGTTCTAAGTTTTTTTTGTTCAAACGTGGATTTTCTTGCAGAGGCGCAAGTTTTGTTTCACAAGTTGACTATTACCCCTTGTCATTTCGACGAAGGAGAAATCACACTAGAAACTCCGCACAGAATCTCGCCAATCTTTGTCGAATCCCGCGTGTGATTTGCTTCGCCAGTCGCTATCGCTCGAGTCTCCTTCGTCGAAATGACAAAAAATGAGGTTATTTTGCGCTCTTATGCCTTAGCGAGATTAATTCAACTACAATTTACTTTCCTTAGCCAAAGCTACTTCTAAACTTTCGAAGTTTGGCAGCACTTTAGATATCAAGCCTTCTTTATTTAGAATGAAATGCGTTGGAAATGAATTTAACTGCAAAGCTTCATTCATATAAATCTTCATATCCGGAATGACGGAATAAGACAGTGGCTTTCGCACCAAAAACGTTTTTAATTGTTCTGCTGAATCTTCGGCCAAACTCATAAAAACAATATCTTTTCGGTCTTTGTATTCTTCTGTAAGTTTATTGACCTGTGGAAATTCCCTAATACATGGTGTGCAGTGAATGTACCAGCATTTTATTACGATAATTTTTCCTTTCATGGATTCATTCGTAACCGGATTTCCGTCTAGATCTTTAAATGAAAATGAAGGAAAAGCAGTTCCTTCCATCTTGAAATTTTTATAGGCATCAAAACCAATCTGATTGATGGTTGCTTTTATACTGGTATCTGTTTTGGGCAAAATTTTGAAAAGTTTGTAAACATATACGCCATTCTCAGATTTTAGCCTAACCGGAATAAAATTTCCGTTTGCAAGCTTATCCAAAAATGCTTCTTCTGAAATTTCTTCTGAAGCAAGACCAAGCGGCGTAAAATCGCGCGAAAGCATTATATTTTTACTTTGATAAGCAGACCACTCACTGAAAGTTTTTTGAATTTGAATCGGATTAACTTCGGGTTTTCCGAATTTGGTCTGGGCGAAACCTGATGTGAAGATTAGGAAAAGAAGTATGTTGATTGCTTTTTGCATTTTTGATTTTATTGAAATTCAAAAGTAGCTATTTTTTTTTAACCGCGAAGAGTGGTAAGGTTTACGCCAGGTTCGCAAAGCTTGTCGGTAGAACGCGGATGACGCGGATTTGCTTTGCAAAGACACGGATTATTGCGGTTTTTTTATCGCAATTTTACTCGCATTTTATGTCAGTCTGAGCGTCCCGAAGCCTCGGGAGAAGGAAACACAAGAAACTCCGCACAGAAAATCGCTAATCTTTGTAGAGCCACTATCGTTTCTTCGACTCCGCTCAGGATGACAAACCTACCTGAAAATATATTACACTTTCTGATTAAACGTAAAGCCCTAGCCCTGATAGAAGTGGAAATCCTTTTGTGAAATGAAATGGAACAAAAGATTGAAACGGATAGCAGGAAATAGCTCCTGAAAAAAAATATTATTCTGTTTTTTGAATATCAGAAATAGAATTGGCTTTTCTTTTTTTAACCGCAAAGTTCGTAAGCTTGCTGGTTGAACGCGGATGACACGGATTTGCTTTGCAAAGACACGGATTATTGCGGATTTTTTATCGCATTTTTACTCGTATTTTATGTCAGTCTGAGCGAAGTCGAAGGAAACACAAGAAACTCCGCACAGAAAATCGCTAATCTTTGTAGAGCCACTATCGTTTCTTCGACTCCGCTCAGGATGACAAACCTACCTGAAAATATATCACACTTTCTGATGAAACGTAAAGCCCTAGCCCTGATAGAAGTGGAAATCCTTTTGTGAAATGAAATGGAACAAAAGATTGAAACGGATAGCAGGAAATAGCTCCTGAAAAAATATTATTCTGTTTTTTGAATATCAGAAATAGAATTGGCTTTCTTTTTTTAACCGCAAAGTTCGTAAGCTTGCTGGTTGAACGCGGATGACGCGGATTTGCTTTGCAAAGACACGGATTACCGCGGATTTACTCGCAATTTTGTCATCTCGACGGAGGAGAGATCACACACGAAACTCCGCAATGAAATTCGCCAATCTTTGTCGATTAGCTATTGTGATCTATCCTCCGTGGAGATGACAAGCTTGATCTTTTACTTCGGGTTAAAACCATAAAAAAACCCGACAATTAAATTGCCGGGTTCATAATGCGCTCCTCTAGGTGAAAACCAAATAACAAATCACTTAAATTCGCAGCATTTATTCGAAATAAAAATTAGATTAAAACATAAATAACCAAACTCAATTTTAACCATCCCATTTTTTTTATTTCTAGGTTTTTCATTCTTAAGTTATACTCTTAGTTTAAGAAGTTCATTACTTTGAATGATTTTTTGTTTCCTGATTTGTCTGTCACAATTACTATAAACATTTGTTTCTTAGAAAAACTGTGATTCTGAATCAGTACTTCTTTATTATTCTGAACATTTTTATAGTTCACTAATGGCTGTCCGATTGTATTGAACACATCTACCTGAGTGATATCGTCTGTATCATTTGTAACCGATAAAGCATCATTTTTAAAATAAGCTATTGTGGTGCTTTTCGCTTCAATTTTGTCAAGAGATAATGTTTTTGCTGCTGACTGTGATGCAAAATATGCCGCATAAGCTTTAGACAATTCAGATGAATTACCACAAGAAGATGCATCCCAGTTTACAGACCAGGTCATTAAACCTCTTAAAGAAGGATATGGTCCGCCTGGCTGCATAGTGTATGTTCTTCCAGAAAAAGTGGTTCCGGTTCTTAAATAATGCATAGCATTAATTCCTTCTGTCGGTGTTAAATAACCGCTGCCTGCTGCACTTGGACAAGCTGGCAAAGCAATAAGAACTTTTGAGGGCGGTAAACCATCAAAATGCATTCCTGTTGTAGCAATGTTATATCCTTTTATCACCATATCAGTCAGGGCTGTTACCATGTTTGATTTCTTAGCTGAACCATAATATTGGCCATCTAATCCGTTTTCTCCTCCTGTATTATACAATTGTACCGCTAACAAATCCAATTCATTACGCAAGTTTTGAATGATTGGCAGGAAGGAACCAAAAGTATCCGTATAGGTAGAATATCCACCTTGTACGTATTGTGTTTCCGGAGCTGCAGTTAATAAAAATCCAGGGCCATAGTAAGCTTTTAATTCTTTGAAAGCGTCTACTACGTTTTTTAATCTTGGATAAGCAGAAATACCTGTATAAGAAATATCTCTTAAGCCTCCTGCATTAAAATTCATCGATCCGCCTTCAAAATCAATATCAACTCCATCAAATTGATACTCATCAATAATGGCTTTCAGACCATTAACAAAAATATTTTTTTGAGCTACATTGTCCAAAACAACATGTCCATTTTGACCTCCGATAGAGACAATAACAGGAACGCCGCTATCTCTTAAGGATTTTATATCATTTTTTAACAATTGCTTATTGAAAACACCATTGGTCAGGTATCTGTTGTCATTTGTAGTTAATACTGGCGTATAACCATCACGATTAACTGTTTCTACGAAAGAATAATCAACTACGTTAAACTTACTTCCCACCATTTGAGAAAAATATAAAAATGGAGCACCTGCATTTTCCCAGGAATGGGCATATCCTAAAATAATTTTAGATGGAAGCGGAATGAATCTGTTAGTGCTTACCGGAGCAATTTTAATTGTATTGTTTAATGTAGTTACACCAGATTGATTATCGGTTGCTTTGATTACAACTGGATAATCCTGATAAGCAGATGGTGTAAAATTATACGTGTATGTATTATTTGTACCTGCTGTCATGTTAAATGTACCTCCATTTATTGTAATAGTAACACCTGAAACTGATCCGTTACTATCAACGGCTGTAACTGAAATTGGCACAACCTGAAAAGAACTTTGGGTTACAGTAGTATTCGATGGTGAATTCCATGTAATTACCGGCAATGAATTTGGGCAATTTGCACCTGAACAACTTAATGTAAAACTATATGTTTTTGATTCTGTTGTTCCGTTTGATGCAGTAGCCGTAACCGTTAACGTATGAGGAAGCGAAAACTGATTTGCTGCTGGTGTCCAAACCGCTGTATAAGTTCCGGAAGAATTGGCAGCACTCAGGCTTTGTCCATCTAAACTAAACACAACAGATGAGATTGTAGTCGCATCCGCAGCGCTTAAGCCAACACTTGCAACAAAATTAATTGCTGATCCTAAATTTATAGCAATCGCCGAAGCTGTTGGCGCTGTAATAGTAACCACTGGCTTGGTCGCAACCACCGCTTGTCTGTTAAAATTATAAATCGTTGGAGTTGTTGGAACTGCAAAGTTGGTTAAGTTATTTGGATAATAAGTCACTTCACCATTTTCCCATGAATTTAGTTTTAGACTTAAAATTTGCGTATAACCTGCTACAACTGAATTATCAAAAGTATAATTTCCTGAGGCATCTGTTGTTGCCAAAACGCTTTTCCAGTTGTGGGTGTTGTCTGTCCAGGGCAACACTATTTCTACTTTTGCACCAGCAACCGGAGTTGTTCCGTTTTTAACTGTTCCGCTGATTAAATTTACGGCTGCAGCCAATGCTGATTTTGCTGTAGAACTCGTATTAAAATTGTAAACTGTTGGGTTTGCAGGAACTGCAAAGTTTGCCAGATTGTTTGGAAAATAAGCTGTTTCTCCGTTTTCCCAACTATTTAATTTTAAGCTTGTAACGGTTGTGTAACCTGCTACAACCGAATTATCAAAGCTGTATTTTCCTTGTGCATCTGTTATAGCAATTACGCTTTTCCAGTTGTGTGTACTGTCTGTCCAGGGTAAAACAATTTCCACTTTTGCGCCTGCAACCGGAGTTGATCCGTTTTTAACTGTTCCGCTAATTTTACTTGAAGGAACTACAATTACATCTTGCGCAAAGTTTAATGTTTTGTTTGCTGTAAGGTTTGTATAAACTGTAGAAGCAGGAGTAAATGTTTGCCCGGCTAAAGCTGCTGTTACGGTATAATTTCCGCCTGCAGGCAAATTAGCTATTGAATACACTCCGCTTGAATTTGTAGTTGCTGTAAAAGTTCCGGTTGTTGATGTTGCCGTTACTGTTACGCCAGAAACCGGAGTTGTATTGTTTAAAACAGTTCCGCTTACTGTGTAATAAACAACTGGTGCACCCTGAGCAAAATTCAACGTTTTGTTGGCATCAATTGCGTTATAAACTGTTGAAGTTGGTGTATAAGAGAATCCTGTTTTTGCAGCTGTAACTGTAAAGTTAAGCCCGGCTGTTAAACCTGCAATGCTGTAAACCCCGCTTGCATTAGAAACTGCAGTTAAAACTGTAGCTCCTGAGGTTGCTGTAACCGTTACGCCAGAAACTCCTGTTGCTCCATTAAGAACAGTTCCGCTTACTGTGTATAAAGGCTGTGTTCCGTTAATAACAACTGCCGTTTGGTTCGTTGTTACATTGGTTAACGTTACCGGAGTAAAAGTATACGTTGCTTTTAATGCCGTTACTTTATAGGTCTGTCCGGAAGGTAAATTACTAAATGTGAAATTACCTGTTGCAGAAACTACAGTTTGTAGTATGGCATTTGCAGCATCTCTTAATTCAACTGTAACATTTGTAACTAAAGCTAATCCGCTTTTTGCAGAACCCGAAATACTTACTGCTCCCGGAACTACGCTGCCAAATGATGTATCAACCTGATTTAATAATGAGTTTGGAATTGAACCTCTTGTATCCTGAGATAATTCCCAAACCATACCTCCGGCAAGATTTCTCGATTTAATATACTGCACTTTTAAATCCATCGATTGCTTATCTTCATAAGAAATAAACTGTTTTAGAGTAGCATTGTATAAATAAGGAACTTTTGTTGTATTATCAAAATAGCGTACCCAGCCTGCAGAAGCTGCAGTTGGAGTAACCAACATTGTACTTGGATCTAGGTAAGGATGTGAATTTGTAACCGGATTTCCGACCAAATCGCAAATTTCGATACTTCCTGATTTTTCACAGGCTGCGGGACCATCCCAGGTTCCTGTTGGATTTTGCGGGTTTGTACATCCCGAAACGATATATCGTGGCGCAGCAACGAATAATCCAGGTAAATTTGGATTGGTTCCGTTATTGGCAACATTATCGAATTTTTTTCCGTAAAAAGGCAATCCCATGATTAATTTATTCGCAGGAAAACCAACAACGTTCAAATATTGATTCGTTAATTCGTCTAATGATTCTGATTGTGTTGCGCCATAAAGCGGATCGTTTGTGTTTCCACTTGCATATAATGGAGCATTGTAGCATGTTTTATCATACCAGTTTCCACCAAAATCATATCCAAAATAAGTAATGTAATCACAATAAGTCGAAATATCTTCTGTCATTCCGTATTGTGATCTGTTTGATGGCCCTAAATATTGCTGAGCCACTTTTCTAACATTGTTTCCGGCAGCAATAGTCACTAATTTATTTGGCATTGCCTGACGCATTGCTTTCAATAAATACACTAAATTTTTGTTGTCGTCCGGGCTGTATTTTTGTGGAGGAATTGGCGCTCCGTTAATTACTTCGGTACCGTCTGTTCCTCCCGAAAGAGGATATTCCCAGTCAATGTCAAATCCGTCAATAAAAGGATAAGTTGTAATGAAGTTTGCCATGTCTGCAGCCAAAGCAGCTCTTGCGACAGGACTAGCCGCAATTGGAGAAAGGTCCTGGCCTTTTGTCCATCCTCCAACAGAAATTAAAATTTTTAGATGCGGATACTTTTCTTTTAACTTTTTCAAGTCATAAAAGTTCCCTTTTACAGGAGCATCCCACGGAATTCCGCCTTCCATATGCTCAAAGTCGGCATAGGTATCCAAACAATGGAGTTTTGTATTCTCCGGATGGGCAGGATCAAAAGTTGTTCCATAAAAAGAATAATTCAAATGCGTAATTTTACTTCCGTCTATTTTCGGAACATTGAAATCCCGGGCATAAATAGACCATTGCGCATAATACCCTACTACTTTTTTACCATGAGCTGGTTGAGCCATGGCGAGCAGGGGAAACAGTAACAATAAAAGCAATCTGTAATAATGTTTCATAATTAATAAATATTGGTTAATAGAAAAAAATATTCCAATCATTATAAATTACATACTGACGATCAGTATGTAAAACAACAACCGGGATTCAATCAACTGCAAATGGAAACTTACAGCTGTTGGAAAATTAATTCGATTCACTTTCTATAAATAAATATTACTATTACTGATTTCTACCATAATCATTAGTCAATAGTATTGATTGATATTTATGTATAACTTCTTTTAAAAAATTAAGTATAAATAAAAAAGATAAATTTGGGGGCAACTCATCAATCTGGTATTCTACTTTTTTGTCATGTTTTTGTGTTATTCTTTTATTTGGTTTTTAAAGGTTAATAATATTTTTAAGGTTATTTTTTTAAGTCTGAAAAAGTATTTTGTTTCTGGTTTACCATAATTATCTCTACCGGAAAAATCCCGGCAGAGATAACTAAAACAATCTGGTAACTTAAACTCTCAATTACTAATTCAAACCAAATTTTTATATTAATTTCAACAAGCTTTTGTAAACTGCCAGCTCAACATCTGCATGATCTTTTGTATTGCATTGTTCAACCAGGGCTTTTAAATCGTCTGTTTTAAGTGTTGATTTGTTCTCCAAAACAAGTAACAACTGTTCTGAAACATCATTTAATTTTTTTGACAAAGGCAGGATTGGCTGTACCAAAGGTGCATTTGCACTTAACTCATTTAAACCTTTATTGACCGCAATCCATTTGTTGAAAAAAGCGGCAACCCTAGTTTTATTTTCTGCTGATTTATTTGTCAAATATTGACTAACAGCACTATCAAAAGCCAAAGCATCCTCAGCATCTGGTGTACAGGCGTCTGCAAAAAGAGTAAACGGAGAATACATCTGATATTCCGTTCCGTTTTTATTTCGTGTATATCCTTTTAATGGTTCACAAACATTAGAAAATTCGTTTAATGAACTTGTATTCTGATTATTAGAGATATTTCTCAATATAACTTCTTTGTTACGAATATGTGTCAGCCCAAGTTCTTCTAATCTAAAAGACATAACTTCCAGGCGTTTTCTCATATTGGCAACATCGGTAACAGTTTCCGCCGACCAAAGTCTTTCTGCAATGGCAGCCGTTCTTGGCCAAACTCTCGAATCTATAGTTGTCGGAGTTGCAAGTTCTGTCCACATTGTTGCTTCTCCTCCCAGAATCCTTGCTTTTTCTTCTGCAGTGAGCGAAGCATCTTTTGGCATCGGATCATTTAGATAATGACTTTCTACAGGATACATTAAATCGATATAATAACCGTTTGAAAGAACTGTTTTGTATCCTTTTTTAACTGCATCTACCAATGACTGTCCGGCTATTACACCCTCATTTGGTCCTCTCCACGAATGAATGATGGCTTCTTTTGACATGTTTTTTGTCAAAATTTCTTCCCAGCCCATTAATTGCTTTCCGTGTTTATTTAGCATTGGAACCAATTGCATGGTAAAATAAGTCTGCAATTCATGATTGGTCGCTAAGTTATGCTTCTTTTTAAATTCCTGAATTTTAGGATTTGCGTCCCAGTCTTTCCCTTCGTTTTCATCTCCCCCGATATGAAAATAAGACCCGGGAAATAATGGGCACACTTCGTCAAAAAATTCACTTAATAATTGATAGGTTTTAGGATTTGAAGGATCTAATGTTGGCGAAAAAATACCTGCATTTCTTTCAATTCCATAGGTTGCAATTGCAGTTCCCTGAATATTTTTTTCTGATGTTCCGCCAGTAAGCGTAATTACTTTACTGCCAATTTCAGGATAAGCTGTTAAAATGGCCGATCCATGACCGGGAACATCTATTTCGGGTACTATTAAAATACCACGCTCATCAGCATATTTTACAATGTTTTTGATTTCTTCTTGTGTATAATATAATCCATCCGAAGCTAATTCGATTAATTTAGGATGTTTTTTCATTTCAATTCTCCATCCCTGGTCATCTACTAAATGCCAATGAAAAACATTCATTTTCGTAGCTGCCAATGCATCAATATTTCTTTTGATAACATCAACCGGCTGAAAATGTCTCGAAGCATCAATCATCAGGCCTCGCCAGGTAAATCTTGGAAAATCTGAAATGTTTGAATTCGGAAAATAAAAGGAGTTATTGTTATTCTGCAACATCTGCAATAAGGTTTCAAGCCCATGCAAAGCTCCTAAATCACTTGTTGCATTTATTGTGATTTGATTTTGTTTGATGTCCAAATGATAACTTTCGTCTTCATACAAACCAATTTTTCCGCTTTTGGTACAGTTAATTTGTAATTGAGCGGTTGGAAATTCATTTAGTTGTGTAATGAAACCCTGTTCAAAAAAGATACCTGTTCTGCCATCCAGACGACGCAAAAAACGGGTTACACCACCAAAAATTCTTGGATTAGGATTTCCGGTAATGTTTACCTTAAAGTTTTTATTTAATGCAAAACTTCCATCGTTTAAAACAACACTCTGAGGCCAGGGCATAAGATTTAGTTGCTCTTTCTGAATTTGAGCACCAGATGTCAGACCCGCTAATAGTAGGACAAATAAATATTTCATTTTAATTTTTTTGAAATGATGTTATCGGCGATAACATTAATAAATAGATAAAAACAAAACTCAGAATGATTTCTATTGAACCTCACTAATCGCTATAAAAACAATCTGAGTTTTTGTTATTGATTCGCTCTCACCCGAATCGGTTTTAAAAAACAACTTTAATAATCAAAACGTTTGAAGGCTTCTATAGCTTCATATTCAGCTAAACCTAAATCATCATATAAGATGGCTGTATTTTTATTACGGTCTTCTGCCCTTACCCAAAATTCTCTTGAATCATTCCCCTGGAACATAACTCTGTCTTTTTGAGACTGATGGTATAAAATGGCATGACGTTTCAGTAATACTTCTGATGGGCTTAACGGTACTGCCATATCAATTTCGTGAATGTCCCATTCGTGCCATGCACCTCTGTACAGCCACAACCAGCAATCATCCATGTATTTTTCTGATTTTAGTGCTGCCATTGCAGCAAATATGGCATTCAGGCAAACTTCATGCGTACCGTGAGGATCGGCAAGATCTCCTGCTGCAAATACCTGATGCGGTTTTATTTTTGCAATTATATCTTTTACGATCGCGATATCTTCCGGACCTAAAGGATTTTTCTTTACTTGTCCTGTCTCATAAAAAGGCAGATCGAGGAAATGTGTATTTTCATCTTTTAAACCAATATATCTTGTTGCTGCATAAGATTCTCTTCTTCTGATAAGTCCTTTTAGTTTTCTTACTTCCAAAGAGTCAATTTGGTTTTGTGATTTATTATTTAAAAATTTAATTACCGATTTAAAGTCAATGTCTGCGCCTGCACCAATAAAATCGCTGCCAACTTCGGCAAATTTTAATGCTTCGTCATCTGTAACGGCTATATTTCCGGAGGTTTGATATACTACATGTACATCATGACCTTGTTTTATCAATTTTGAAAAAGTTCCTCCCATAGAAATGACATCATCATCTGGGTGTGGACTAAAAAGAATTACTCTTTTTTTAGCCGGATTGGCTCTTTCCGGACGGTGCGAATCATCTGTATTTGGTTTTCCGCCTGGCCATCCTGTAATCGTGTGTTGTAAAACGTTGAACATATTGATGTTCAAATCATAAGCTGAACCTTCTTGTGCCAAAAGATCAGACATTCCGTTGTTGTTATAATCACGGTCTGTCAATTTTAATATAGATTGTTTTGTTTTTTGGCATAACCAAACAATCGCTTTGCTTTTTAATTCTTGTGTCCAAATACATTCTCCTACTAACCAAGGCGTTTTAAAACGAGTTAGTTCTACTGCTGCAGACTGATCTAAAACGAAAGTCGCATTTGGGTGGTTTTGTAAAAATGTTGCCGGAACTTCAGAGCTTATATCTCCCTGAACCGTTCTTTTGATAATGTCTGCTTTGTTTTGTCCCCATGCCATTAATACAATCCTTTTAGATCGCATAATGGTAGAAACTCCCATTGTAATCGCTCTTTTTGGTACGTTGTCTATACCATTAAAGTCAGATGATGCATCTACTCTTGTAATGTGATCCAGTGTAATAATACGTGTACCTGAATTAATGTGCGATCCCGGTTCGTTAAAACCTACGTGACCAGTACGACCAATTCCTAAAAGTTGAAAATCAAGCCCGCCCGCTTGTTTAATATTCATTTCGTAGTCAATACAGTATTGATTTAATTCATCAATAGAAACTGTTCCGTCTGGAATATTAACATTATCGGGATTGATATCAATATGATTAAAAAGATGCTGATGCATGAAATAATGATAGCTCTGATTGTTCTCTTTTGACATCGGATAATATTCATCCAGGTTAAAAGTGATTACATTGCTAAAACTCAAGCCTTCTTCTTTGTGCATTCTAACTAGCTCTTCGTATACTTTTACAGGAGAAGAACCTGTTGCCAAACCTAGTACGCAAGATTTTCCTTTTTCTTGTTTAGATCTGATTAACTGAGCAATTTCCTGCGCAACAATTATGGAAGCCTCTGCAGAACTCTTGAAGATTTCGTTGTGGATTTTTTCGAATCTCGTTTCTTCAAATTTCCCCGCACTTTTGTAGCTGATATCAGGTTTTATTTCTAAAGCACTTTTCATTTTTTTCTTTTTTGTAGTAATTACCCCTTTGGTTTTTGAAATGGTATAAGCAACGAGTGTTACTTATACCATTTACTAACCAAACTTAAAATCTTATAATTTTTTGATATTTTTTAGAAATTTGGAGCATCAACATCCCACCAAAGTCTTGTCCCTCCATTGTCAGGACCACCAAGTTTAGCAATACCTGAATCAACACCAGCCTGATTACTGGCTTTCTCAGATTGAACGAAATTAATTCGACGAACTCCTAAAGTAGATGAAATTGTTCCACCACTATTATTTTTAAGAATAGGAAATAATTTAGGATAGCCCGTTCTTCTGTAATCTGACCAAGCTTCCTGTCCTTCAGGGAAACCGGCAATCCATTTTTGAGTAATTATTTTTTGCAATTTAACCTCATTAGTAGCACCTTCATTCCAAGCAACTGTAACATTATTAACAGCAGATGAATTATTTACCGGGAATTTTGGATCAACATACGCTTTAGGTAATTTTGTATCATCAGCAATATAAGCTGCTACTCCTGATGCATCTCTTTGTCCAAATGATGCTGCAATACCTTGCTCATATAATGTTTTGGCATCGCCTCCCATATCCCAGCCTCTTAATGCACCTTCGGCTCTAAGAAAATAAGCCTCTGCGGTAGTCATTAAAACTATTTCATTTGTTTTTGCAACACCTCCTAAGCCAGAAAAATCCTGGTGATCTGCTTTTGCTGCAATTTCAATTCCTGTACGGACACCTTTATACTGACCTGGAAACTGAGTTGAGGGATCAAAATAGCTTTCTATTCTAGGATCTTCATATCCGCCCATAATAGATTCCATATCAGCAGACATGCGAATATCTAACCATGAGCCACTAATTGTTGCAAGTGGATTTGTATAAACCGGAGATACAATTTTAAACAAATCTGCATTTGATGCCATGACTCCAAATTTATGGGATACAGCTTTCTCTGCTTCTATTTTAGCTAATGCCGGATTAACTTTTACGATACGCATCGCTAATCTTAGGCGCAATGTATTAGCAAATTTTACCCATTGTTTATATTTTCCTTTGTATCCAGATAAATCAGTTGTTTTAAAAGTAGCTTCACCAGTATCCCCATCATCCACTCTCTTTGTTAAATCTGCTACAGCAATATCTAACTCATTAAAAAACTGATTATAAACTTGCTCCTGACTGTCATATTCTGTAGAAATTGTATTCCCATATTTAGAATAAATTATAGGACCAAAAGTGTCGGTTAATCTATGCATTCCTTCTACTTTCAAAATCAATGATAAGGCATAAAATTGGTCAAATTTTCCTTTTGACTTTTTCTCTATGTCAACTGCATTATACATTACATTTTTATATGCATAATCCCATATAAACCCATTCCAACCATCAACCAACGAGTAAGTTGTATTATTTACACCTCCAGCAAAACCTGTAGGTGTAGCCATATAACCTGACCAAATATCACTATTAAGATTTTGTTGTAATTGATACACCCATTCAAAATTGGCTGTGATAACTTGTATATTATTAAATATAGGCCCAAACCCTTGTTTAATATGATTAAAATCCTGCTCCAATAATTCTGGTGTAATTCCTTGTTTATTGGTATTAATTTCTTCAAAATTATCTGTGCAACCAAACGTGGTCAACAATGATAAACAGACAGCTGCTTTTGTTATATTATTTAGTTTCATGTTTTTAATTTTAGAAAGTTACGTTTAAATTAAGACCGATACTTCTCGTAGATGGTAAACCATAAATATCTACTCCTTGTAAACCTTGACCTGTACTTAATGCAATGTTTGGATCGAAAGGTGCATCTTTGTAAATAAAGAATAAGTTTCTGGCAATTAAAGAAATACTAGCAGATTGAATAAAAGGTACAGCTTTAGGATTAAAATTATATCCAATAGACACCTCTCTTACACTTACATTTGTTGCGTCATAAATATATTCACCAGTGATACCTGCTCTTCCTCCAACTTGTGTATAATATGATTGCGCTGATACATTTGTTACTGCCACACCATCACTAGCTCTAACTGCATTCACTGCTACTCCACCTGCATTTCTAGCATCACCTGAAGCTTTTGAAACTCCAAAAGAATCATTTTGTGCTTCCGTTAAACTCATTACATCTCCGCCAAATCGACCATCAATCAATACGTTTGCGAAGAAAGAACCGAACTTAAATGAATTTGAAAAACCTAGCATAAAGTCTGGATTAGAATTTCCAACTTCCTCAAAATCAGTTTTTTGAAAAGTTCCATCATCATTCATTAAAATTCTTCCCTGACCGTCTTTTTTAAAGTTGATTCCTTCAATAACACCATAAGGCTTACCTTCAATCAGAGCATATCTATAGCTATTTACGCCAGCTTCAGTTAAATTAACTCTACCTCCTAATTCAGTAGGGATTTCTTTTACCTTATTCTTGTTTTGAGAAAAATTCACTGCGGTGTCCCATGAAAACTTATCTCCTCTAATAATTCCTCCGTTTAAAACAACCTCAATACCTTTATTTTCAATACTACCTGCATTTATTCCGTAAAAATCATATCCTAGATCATTTACCCCTGCTACTACTTGTAAATATTGATTCTTAGTTTCAGAATTGTAATAAGATACTTCAAAACCTAATCTATTATTGAACATTCTCCATTCTGTACCAAACTCAAATTCAGATTTTAACTCCGGTTTTAATTTTTCACCTGGTCTTGGTCCTACTTTAGGATTTATTCCTGAAACTCCAGGAGCAGAGTAATAAGTTGGATTGCTTACAAAAGGATAAATATCATTACCAACTTTTGCAAATGTACCACGCACTTTACCATAAGTAATCCATTCTGGCAATGTTGTCATTTCGCTAATAAGAGCAGTCAAACCTACAGATGGATAAAAATATGGGTCTGATACTGTAGATGACCAGTCATTTCTTCCTGAAAGCTCTAAGAACAACATATCTTTATATCCAAAAGTAGTTGTAGCAAGTACTGATTGTACTTCTCTTTGAGAATCTACTGTTTGATAATTACCAGTATTATTATTAAAATTATGAAGTGTAAACCAGTTTGCAATACCTAATCCGCCACTGATTCCAGAATCTAAAATTGTTTTATCATTTGTTATTGTATTAGTGATACTTGCACCAACATTTGCATTGAAAGAAAAATCAGTTGCAAATTTTGTATTGATTGTAGCAATTAAATCACCATAACGTTGTGTACTCAAAGAGTTTTCATTATAATACCTTCCGTTTACATGAGAAAGAGTACCTTGTGTTGTAGCATATATTTTTTTATCAAAAATACTTGTCACTCTGTTATAACTATATCTTGATGCAATGCTCAACCAATTATTTGCTTTATATGTTAAAGCTAATGCGCCATTAAAAAAGTCATTTTTATCTTCAGATTTATTTCTGTTAATAGCCCAATATGGATTTTGCATAATATCTCTATTAGTCATCCAGTTTTGAGCCATTAAATTTCTGGAAGGATTATACACCTCGAAATTATTTTTATAATAATTAAAATCATTTCCTCTTGGCATTAAATAAACACCAGTCAAAGGATTAAAATAAAATCCATTTACAGGTTTATTAGCAATAGTTTGACTTGTATAATTTGCATTTGCAGTAAAAGTTAATTTATCACCAAAAAACTTAGCAGTTTGTCGAATACCAAAATTATTTTTCTTCAAACTATTCCCTGGTACAATACCTGAAGCTGATGTATTTGCATAAGAAAATGAAGTTGAAGAATTTTCAGAACCTAGAGAATATCCAACTGAAGTAATTTGTGTTGTTCCTGTATTAAAAAAGTCCTTAACATGATCTTTAGTCTTTCCTGCTGGGCCCCAAGATTCATCTGCTCCTGGTGCAGCTATATAATCTGATTGAAATTTAGGCATATATGCAGCTTCCTCAAAAGTAGTAACGGAAGATGCAGTAATATTTGCTTTACCACTTTTAGCTTTTTTTGATGACAGCAAAATTACACCATTTGCTCCCTGAGAACCATATAACACAGAAGCTGCCGCACCTTTAAGAACTGTCATACCTTCATAATCATCAGGATTAACTAAAGAAATAACATCACCTCCGTCACGATTACCCCCTGCCAAACTACCAAATGAATCATTAGGCTGACCTGAACCTGAATTCAACATTGGGATACCATCAATAACATATAAAGGCTGACTATTCGAAATTGATGAGTTACCACGAATAACTACTTTTGTAGATCCTCCGGTACCACCAGAACTTTTCGTTACTGCAACACCGGCAATTTTACCTGCAATAGTATTAATAACGTTAGCATCTTTTACACGAGTCAACTCTTCACCTTTAAGCTCCTGAGCAGCATAAGTCAAAGATTTTCTTGTTTTCTTAATACCTAATGAAGTTACAACAACTTCATTTAAAGCATTTGATTGCGCTTGTCCCATTTTTACATTAATTGTAGCAACATCTCCTACAACTATTGATTGTGTTTCAAGACCCACATAACTGAAAACCAATGTTTGCCCTTTTTGTGCTTCAATTGTGTAAAGTCCGTCAAAATCGGTAGTTGCACCTTTTTGACCTCCTTGTACAGCAACAGATGCCCCTGGCAACGGCATCCCATCAGAATCTGTAATAATACCTTTGACGCTTTTTACCTGAGCAAGCGAAACTTGCGCTGTAAAAACAATCATAAAGATTACGAAAATTTTTTTCATGTCTATTTATTTTGTTAGTTATGGGGTAAAATTATTCTTAACGTATTGTTAAAAAAAATAAATTATACAAACGGTTATATTTTTTAAACGAACGACATTAAACATTCAATAATGTGTTTTTCGAAAACGTTTTCACAATGCTTTATGGTATCATATTTTGCAATTGATTATTAAATATTCAGTGTTTTAATATTTTTTACAAAATATTCTCAAAATCTCTAAACCTCTCTAAACATGCAGTTTACCTTAAATAAAACTTAAATTAAATTGATTTTAGAAATTTCTGGCAGTGAAGTTTTAATATCATTAATCATTTATTCTAATTCCCACACAATCTGGTAGTTTTGATTTTTAGTGAGGAATATTTTTTATGAATAACATCGAGTAGCGAATATTCATTGAAAGAATCTTGTGCAATTTCCCAAATCATAATTCCTCCGGTGTTTTCTGATGCAAACTCTACTTTCTGAGCAATTGTGGGTCTGCCGTTATAATAGATTTTTCCGATTTCATCCTGCTCTGCAAATTGCGTTCCGGCTTCTACAATTTGACCAAAAGTGGAACTTGTAACAGGTGTATAGGTAAAATTATAACCATAAAAGGGTACGCCCAGCGTTAATTTTTCGCTTGGAACATTTTGCATTCTGTGCCAAAAATTAATTCCGTCTTTTGCAAACTGCAAAGAACTATGCTGTTCGGCCTTATCTGGTGTCCACGGTCCTGTACTATCATATGCCATTATGTTTATAAAATCAAAAGCATTTAATGCCTCTGAGTTTATATTTTCGAAACGGGTATTATTAGGCAATGCAGCTGTCATAATTTTTTTATGCTCAGATAATATTTTTTTTAATTCTACTACAAAACCACTATAGCCAATCGTTACTGCATTCCATTCTAAATCGACATCAACGCCGTCTAATTTATGAAGGTTAACAAAATTGAGGATGTTTTGAATATAAGCTGGTCTATTTTCAGGTTTATCAATTAAGAAAGACCAGTTCGAAGCCTGCTCTTCTGAAATAACACCGCCTGCAAGCGAAATACATATTACAATATTTGGATTAACTGACTTTGCGTACGTGATAACTCCATCAATATCTCCATTAAAAATTATATTTCCATCTTTATCCGGATTAGCAAAAGCAATATTCAGATGTGTTAATTTACAAAACTGAATTGAAGATATTTTGTCGAAATTATCCGTTGATAGGTATCCGACAACGCGGGCATTTTTTGTTTTTGATTCCGTATCACTATCTGTCTCTTTTTGATTTGTACAGCTGTAAACTGAAACCAGGGAACATATATAAAAAAGGATGCCTAATAAGGCTTTATTTTTTATCATAATTTTGAATTTTAAACTTGTTGTTTTTAATTTTAATTAGATTGAAATAATACCTTATTAGGCATAACTTTTATTTTAGGGGCTTTAATTTACATCCCACCAAACTTTTCCAAGCCAATCATTTGTTCCTCCTAATCTTGCAACAGCCTCCTGATAATTTGCCGTGTTTTTCTGCATTTCATCATTTGGATAATACAAACGTGTTGGTGTAACTCCTCCTGTCTCAGAATCGGGATTTGTAATTGGCAATAAATGAGGAAATCCTGTTCTTCTCCAGTTTGAATAGGCTTCTATACTATTAAATAAATAAGTTACCCATAGTTGTGTCGCTATTTGTTCTTTTTCTGTACCTGCTGCAAGAGGTTTTGCAGATAGGTAAGTATTTATATTGGCCTGACTTGCAGCCGGAGCACCATAAATTTCTAATTGTTTTATTCCTGCTTCTACTCCTTTTTGATAATAATCAGCGGCAGAACCAGAAACCCAGCCTCTAAAGGCTGCTTCGGCCAGCAACAATTGTGTTTCTGAATAACTCACATGTAAAAAAGGAGTTGTTCTCAGTTTTATATAAGGCTGAATACCAGAGGCTGCATTAGAACCTCCCGGAATCTCCCATCTAAAAGTTCCCGGAGGAATGCCTTCATATAATTCTTCTCCCGGTGCAACTGGTCCCCAATTTACACTTCCTGTTTTTGGAGTGGCAATCATTGTTAATCTTGGATCTCCGTTATCTCTCAAATAATCTATAAGCAAGGAGCTGAAATGATCTCCGTGTTCATCTCCAATAAACCCGTAAGACAATCCATTTCCTCTAAAATCCAGTGAAGCAGGATTATCATTAAAGGGAAAATCTAAATGATGCATGATACAATTATCTTCATTACTTTCAAAAACACCATTCTGTAACGCTATTTTTGCTTGTTTTTCTGCTTCTGCAGGGCTTACTTCAGAAATTCTCATAGCCAGACGCAAACGCATGCTATTGGCTAGTTTTTTCCATTTTGAAATATCTCCATTATAGAACAAATCACCTTTTATAGCACCTCCTCCGGCATTTAACTGAACAAATGCTTCTTGTAACTGGGCAAAAAAGGCATTATATATATCTTCCTGTTTGTCGTATTTAGGTGTTACAATTCCTTTCGAGAAACCCAGACCAGCTTCAGAATAAGGAACATCACCGTATAAATCTGTTAAACGCTGTGCAATCATAACCTTCATGATTTTGGCTACAGCATTCATATTACCTGCCGCAGGATCTGCACTTGTTTTCTCAAGAATATCTACAATACTTTTCATTTCGTTAGCATACACATTTCTCCATAGAGCTGTTGCATATTCATCAACTTTTTTGAATTTGCTTCCGTATTCTGTAACTGCCCACGAGCCGGCATAATGCTGCACGAAACCTCCGGAATATATCAGATTAGTTCTGTGCTGATAGTAACCATCACCAGACATACACAATTGTGTAAATGTAAGTTGACCCGCAGGATTTGGAGATAACGCAACAGGGTCTTTCTCCAGCTCGTCAAAATTTTCGGTACAGCCAACCATTGCAAACAGGAACAGTATAGCTATTAATATTTGTTTAAATTTCATAATTTCTTTTTTTAGAATGTAACTTTAAGATTAAAACCATATGATCTTCTAAATGGTAAAGAACCATATTCAAAACCTTGACCGTTTCCAGATGTATACATAGACTCAGGATCAACGTTTGGCAAATCTTTATTAAAAGTCAATAGATTTCTTGCGAATGCAGAAACATAAATTGAGTTAATTTTTGCTCCGCCGTAAACACTTTTAGGTATAGTATATCCTAAACTTACTTCTCTTAATTTTACATAAGAAGCATCATAGATAAATGGCGCAGGGGTATTATTAAAAACAGTGTTCCAATAATCTTGCGGATTTACCGGTTTTGTGTTTTGTACATACACCGGATTAGCAGCTGTTCCTGTATTCACAACTCCGCTTGCTACATAACCCGCAGTTGGTATCCAGGTAGCCTGACTAAAGTTAGGATCGTTTGCAACCGCATCTGCTCTTGCAGCATTATAAGCATCTCTTCCCTCTGTGGTAATATCCAAAAGTCCTTTTTGTGCTGCAAGTGAGTTTGTCATAGAATAAACATCCATTCCGAATTTCATATCAATAAGGAATTGAAACGTAATTCCTTTATAAGACAGACGATTTGTTAAACCGGCTGACCAATCAGGAAGACCTTTTCCTAATTCGACTTTATTTTCTGTAAATAAAGGAAGACCATTTGCTCCAATAATCACTTCTCCCGATTCTGTTTTCTGAAAATCTTTACCAATAATAGTTCCGTATTGACCGCCTACTTGTGCTACGATAGCAGCTCCTGCCCAACGGGCTTCTGAGATAGTATATGTATTAATAGCGGGATGTAAAGAAAGGATAGAGTTTTTATTCTTAGAAAAGTTCAAATCAATTCCCCATTCAAAATTCTTTGTTTTGATTGGTGTACCAGACAAAAATATCTCAATACCTTCGTTTCTTAATTCTCCTGCATTTACAGAAATAAATTCGTAACCAGACGTAGCAGATGAAGGTAAATCAATAGTCTGATCAGCTGTATCTTCACGGTATACTGTTATATCTGCTTTTAATCTGTTTTTAAAGAAAGAAGTTTCAAGACCAAATTCAATTCCGGTTTTAGACTGATAAGTTAAATCAGGATTTGGTGCCGATGTGTTTTTAATATTTACAACGCTTCCTCCATTATAAGAAGAATAAGTAGTATAATTCAAAGCATTTTTATAAGCTCCGGGTGCATTAGAAACTTGTGCCCATGACGCTCTGAATTTTCCATAAGAGAAAGTATCATTCTGAATGCCAAAAGCATCAGAGAAAATAAAACCTAATGAAGCTGCTGGGTAGAAAGCATCTTTATTGATGACACTAAACCAGTCATTTCTACCTGTAAACTCTGCATAAAGATAACCTTTGTAATCAAATTTTGCTGAACCATAAACCGAATTTGTTCTTGTTTTGGTCTCAACCGGCGGATTTTCTGTCTGAGTAGAAAAGTTACTGATATATTCTGTTCCAGGCTCAATAATGTTGGTACCGAATCTTGAATTTTGCTCTCTTCTAAAGTCTCTTCTGCTTGTGCCTAAGATACCTGAAAAAGTAAAATCGGCAGCTAATTTAATATCACTTAAGGTTGCGATAAAATCTGTATTCATTTCAGAAACAGAAATATTCTCCAGACCAAGATAACCATTATCTCTTCCCGGCCATGTGCTTCCCGCTGCCATAAAATCTTTAGACCCAAAAGTATAGGTATCTAAACCAGTTCTAAAAGTTAAACCTAACCATCTTTGCAGCTGATAAGTTCCCGTCACATTTCCCGTAAAACGGTTTTTCTTAGATGCATTATGGTTTTCATTTACAACCCAATACGGATTCAGTAAATAAACATTATTATTCCATTGATACATAGAACCATTTTCTGGATTTTGCGCATTTTTCAACCAGGCCTGATCAATGTTTGGTGCTAATCCGCTTAAGGAATATCCAACGTTATTTGGAGAATCTCCTAAACCCGGTCTGTTATTGGCAGTTTCAACCATATAATTTACGTTAGCATCCAAAGTAAATTTTTCTGATTTTAAAGTTGCATTTAAAGTTGCATTATTTCTTTCTAAACCCGAATTAGGAATTACATCATCATTTTTTAGATTATTAAAACCAAAACGAACAAACGCATTCTCACTTCCGCCTGAAAGCGCAACTCCATTAGTCATTGTAACTCCGGTTCTAAAAAAATCCTGAATGTTATTATCAACTTTAGCATAAGGTCTCATTGACCCATCAAATATCTTAACCTGCTGCCCTACAGTTTCAGAAAATTTTGGTCCCCATGCATTTGTAGTGTATCCATAAATTTCAGACGGAGCTTTTGTAGGGTCTGGCAAAATTCCGTTAGAACCTGTTCCATAATCCGTTTGATAATCGTTGTATTTTGCATTTACTCTGTCAAAGCTTACACCGCTTGTTAATTCTACCTGAAGTTTTCCTTTGCTGCCTTTTTTAGTGGTAATTAAAATTACACCATTTAACGCTCTGGAACCATACAAAGCAGCCGCTGCTGCTCCTTTTAGTACTGTTAAACTTTCGATGTCATTTGGATTGATACTTGAGATACCGTCTCCGCTGTCTCTTCCGTCAAACCATTTACTCGTAGCCGAACTGTCATTAGACAAACCTGTATTATCTATCGGCACCCCGTCTACAATATAAAGAGGCTGATTATTCTCACCTATGCTCGAAATACCTCTAATAATCACTCTTGTACTTCCCCCCGCACCTGTAGCAGGAATAGAAACATCAACACCGGCAATTTTACCAGAAAGTGCAGTTGCAACGTTGGTAGTAATCACTTTATTCAATTGATCACCTTTTACATCTTGTACTGCATAACCCAGCTCTTTTTTCTGTCTTTTGATACCCAATGCCGTTACAACAACTTCATCTAAATTTTGAGTATCTTCTGCAAGTACTACATTTAACTGAGCGGAATCACCTACAGTTACAGTTTTAGTTTTAATTCCGATGTATGAAAATATCAAAACATTTCCTTTGGATGCTTCGATTACATACACTCCATCATAATCAGTTTGAGTTGCTTTTGCTGTTCCCTGAATAAGTACAGTAACTCCTGGTAGCGGCAATCCATTTTGATCGCTTACCACTCCTTTGATACTCTTTACCTGCGCAAACGTGGCTAAGGAAGTAAAGAATACCAAACAGATTAACACAATTTGTTTCATTATTGTCATGGTTTTGTTAGTTAAGCGATAAAAATATTGTTAAAATTAACATAAATAAAATATTTTATACAAACTACTCAAAAACTTAAACAAACGACACAAAACAATCAACATTATGTTTTACGAAAACGTTCTACCCGAAAAATAAGATACCGTTTCTCTTTTTTTTCAAAATTTTATTCAAAAGAATTGTGTTTTACCAACTAATTGTTTAAAGTTGCATAATCTTTATAAAAAAGGCTCAAACAGTCCCTTAATTCATCAAAATCGAAGTTGAACGAAATTCAAAAATTAAAATTCGACATTAAACTGCAAAATCACGTTTGGTTTTGGGGTAGCTATTTTACTCTCAACTTTCTAAGATGGGGAGCCTATTTCAACGATTATCCTTATTCATTCAAGTCAAATCTTATTGAATTTTCCCTGCACATTCCTCTTGTATATTTTAATCTCTTCATTTTAGTTCCTAAATTCGTTCTAAAACAGAAATACATACAGTATACATTTGCCTTGATTGCAAGCCTTTTTGGAATATATTTATTAAAAACAGCTCTTACCTATTATATAATTTCAGAAAATATATGGCCCGAGGCAAATCGTGAATACCATCCTTTTGAGATCAATCATATCGTAGCTGTTTGTATTGGAGAATTGTATGTATTAGCAATGGCATCTTCAGTATACCTGACACTTACCTGGCTAAGAGAACGTGAGAGAAACAGATCTTTGAGAGAAAACCAATTTAAAATCAAATTAAAATATCTCGAAAACCAGATTCAGCCGCATTTCTTCTTTAATACCTTAAACAACTTGTATGCTTTATCGTTAGAATCATCAAATAAGGTTCCGGATGTAATCATCAAACTATCTAATTTGATGGAATATGTATTGTATGATGTAAAAGGAACCAAATTCGTACCACTTATTAAAGAAATAGATTACATCCAGAATTATATTGAAATAGAAAAGCTACGTTTTGAGAATGTAGAGGTTACAATAAATCTGGAATCTGATATAGAAGAAGTGATAGTCCCACCGCTCATTTTTATTTCATTAGTCGAAAATGCTTTTAAACATGGAGGATTAAACAATAAAAACCTGAAAATCAAAATCAATTGTAAAGTTATCGACAATCAAATGTTAGATTTTGAAATCCTAAATAATTTTGTAATTTCACATAATCTTAACTTAAAGAAAGGTATCGGATTAACTAATACCAAAAAGAGATTAAAATTAATTTATAAAAGCAATTTCAGTTTAAAACACACAACAAAGCTTAATTACTATATAATCCGTTTGCAAATACCAATTCGTAATGAAAATTAAATGTGTATTGATTGATGATGAGCCGTTAGCCATAAAAGTCCTGCAAAATTATTTTACCAATTTTACTGACTTCGAAGTCGTAGCCACATTTAATAACTCTTTAGAAGCTCTCGATTTTATTAACAGCACTCCCGTTGATGCCGTTTTCCTGGACATCAATATGCCGATGATGACCGGCTTTGAGTTAATTAGCCTTATCGAAAACAAAACAAAAGTTATTATCACAACTGCCTTTCGCGAATTTGCCGCAGAAAGTTATGATCTCGATGTTCTCGATTATTTAGTAAAACCAATTCCGCTTCCTAGATTTATAAAATGCATCAATAAAATCACAACCGAATTCAACCTCAAAAACAACATAAAAGTAGAAACTTCAAAAGGTGACTCCCATATTTTTATCAAGGTCGATAAAAAGATGATGAAAATTAATATTGAAGAAATTCTCTTTGTCGAAGGGATGAAAGAATACATAAAAGTTGTCACCCCGGACAAGACTTATATTACCCACAAATCTCTAACTTCCCTGTCTGAAGAATTGCCTTCTGATCGTTTTTTACGCATACATAAATCGTATGTTATTGCGCTAAACAAGGTAAAATCTATTGAAGGAAACCGCATTCAGATTCAATCTTACACTATTCCAATCGGAAGAAATTACAGTAAAGAAGTAAAAAATAAAATTTTGGAATAAAATTCTTTGCATTTCCTGTTTTCTAAGTAAGTAAAAATTAACACATTGTTGAAAAAATGATGTTGTTGGTTTAAATTTAACATTATTTGTGTCTTTTTATTTTTTTTTGATAACCGTAACAAATATATTTACGGTCTTCAAAAAACATAAATAAAAAAAATTAACCTTTCTACTATTATGAGTTCAGAAAATGTTCAAACCAAATGGGGGCAATTTATCTCATTGATAATCGTCTTCTTTTTTTGGGGTTTTGTCGGATCAGCAAATGACATCCTTATCCCAGTATTCAAAAAAGTATTTACTTTATCACAAGTTCAGTCACAATTAGTTGCCTGGGCATTTTATGCTGCATATTTTGTGGGATCAATTATTTTCTTCCTGGTATCTCTAAAATCAGATGTTTTGCAAAAATTCGGATACAAAAAAACACTTTCTGCAGGGTTACTCCTATCTGCAGTTGGTTCATTTTTATTTGTACCCGCAGCAACAATGCAAAGTTTTCCGTTCTTCTTAACCGCTTTATTTACAGTAGGTTTAGGATTTTCAATCCAACAAATTGTTGCCAATCCTTTAGCTATTAAAATGGGAAGCCCGCAGACCGGAGCTCACCGTTTGACTCTGGCAGGAGGTGTAAACTCTTTTGGAACAACAATTGGTGCAATTTTATTAGGAATTGCTCTTTTTGGAATGGGAGACAACAAAAAAACAAACCTTTCTCTTGAAGATATTAAATTACCATTTATAATCTTAGGTCTTGCGTTTATCGTAGTGGCTATTTTTATGTATTTTTCTAAAATTGAAGACCCTGCAAAAATAGAGGAAGCTCAAATAGATCACAAACACGCTGCATTCAACATCTTAGACTATCCACAATTATACTTAGGTATGTTGGGAATCTTTATTTATGTTGGAACTGAGGTTACTATTATCAGTAACTTACCTGCTCTTCTGCACACAAGCGAATTCGGAAATGTTCTCGAAGATGCAATCGCTCCATTTATCGCCCTGTATTGGGGAAGTTTAATGATTGGACGTTGGAACGGTGGTGTAAATGTTTTCAACACATCAAACCTTGTTAATACTGCACTTAAATTCATCGTACCGGCACTGGCATTTGGAGTAATTATCGGAGCAAACATTTTTGCTGCACACGATGTATCTGCATTCTACATTTACCCAATCTGGATTTTATTATTTATTGCCGTAAGTTTTGTAGGTGGTAAAAATGCCGGAAAAACATTAATGCTTTTCGGAATTTCAGGTTTATTAATGATGGTATTAGGACTTGTTTGGCCAAATCCCGAAATTGCTAAATTCTTCTTTATCTCAGGCGGATTGTTCTTATCTATCATGTGGCCTTCAATTTTCGATTTAGCAATCGCAGGTTTAGGAAAAAACACAGGAAAAGCATCATCTTTCCTAATCATGATGATTCTTGGAGGTGGAGTTATTCCATTGGTACAAGGAAGTATCTGTGATTTAGACGCAACACATCCAAACGGAATTCTTGGAATTACTTACACTCACTTCTCTTATATCGTACCACTTCTTGGTTTTGCTTATTTAGCATTTTATGGTTTCTATTGCCCTAAAATATTAAGAAAACAAGGAGTAAGCCACGTTATTAGCGAAGGCGGAGGACACTAATCTCAGCAATATAAAAAAATCCCGTTTTTACTTTATCGTAAAAACGGGATTTTTTTTGCTCAATAATTTTATTTAGCTTTCATAATTGCATTTAAATTCTTTTTAAACAAATCCTTATTCTTTTCAGATAAAGTGTATACCACATCCTTATCAGCATGAACAATTACTTTATCAATATTAGCCTCTAAAAGCGCTTTTGGATCCTTTATTCTCAAAGTACACGCTCCATCAAAAAAACCATCATCCTCAATCACTTTTTTGGCCTGAAGAATAGTTCCGTCATTTAAAACAGCCGAAATAGTCATTTCCTTATTCAAAGTTTTAGAATAAAAACCATCCATCACCAGCATTAACCTATATGAGTTCTTCAATTCCGGGCCTTTAAACTCATGTCTGGTAATATTGTAGCGCAACCCTTTTGCCAAAGTCTGAAATTTTACAGAACAATCCAGTTCATAAGTTGCCACATCACCGGCTTCATTTATACTCGTTAATACTCTGGCCTGCGCATGCAGCTGAAATACAACCGCAAAAAACATCAAAAAAACAGATAACTTTTTCATATACAAAACTTTATAGTATATAAAAATAAAAAAAATCGCTGTCTTTTTAACAAAAACAGCGATTTAATTTTTTATAAAGTATTGACTACTGCTTATTTCCTTTTTCAAAATCAGCAACAAACTGTGCTAATCCGATATCTGTTAATGGGTGTTTCAATAAACCATAAATTGCAGAAAGCGGTCCTGTCATAACATCAGCACCAATTTTAGCACAATTTACAATATGCATAGTATGACGCACAGAAGCAGCCAAAATTTGAGTCTCATAACCGTAATTATCATAAATTTCTCTAATTTCCTGAATCAGGTTCAATCCATCTGTAGAAACATCGTCTAAACGTCCGATAAAAGGAGAAACGTAAGTTGCACCCGCTTTTGCAGCCAATAAAGCCTGACCAGCAGAAAATACAAGAGTTACATTTGTTTTAATACCTTTATCAGAAAAATATTTTGCTGCCATTA
The DNA here is from genome assembly GCF_017833415.1 of Flavobacterium sp. 1355. GTDB lineage: Bacteria > Bacteroidota > Bacteroidia > Flavobacteriales > Flavobacteriaceae > Flavobacterium. The sequence continues at coordinate 29,494 of NZ_JAFICC010000015.1, forward strand.
CACCTTCCTTGGTCATTGGCAATTTTACTACGATTTGATCATGTAATTCAGCCAGTTCTTCACCTTCTTTCACCATTCCTTCAAAATCCAGTGCATTAACTTCAGCACTCACATCACCTTCAACAAGATTACAAATATCAACGTAATGCTTCAAAATATTGTTTTTTCCGGTAATACCTTCCTTTGCCATCAAAGACGGATTTGTAGTTACACCATCCAAAACACCTAAAGCTTGTGCCTCTTTAATCTGAGCTAAATTAGCTGTGTCAATAAAAAATTTCATATTTATTTATATTTAATTGTGTTATTATCAGGGCGTGACCCCATTTACAAAAGGCGCACTCACAAAGCCGCATATACGCGCCTTTTGCAAATGCGGTCGGGCTATCCGCACTACTTCGGTAGTCTGCTCCTATCCCCTCACGCAAACAGCCGTAAAATTACAACATATAAACGTGTTATTACAGATATCAGAAAATCAATTTTCTACAATCTATATTAAGCAGTAAAAGTAAAGTTTTAAATTTTTAATTCAAAATAAATGAAAGTTGGAGAAATGGTATTTGAAAAACAGTTTGTTACAATTTCTTCACTAACGCAATCAAACCGCAACTATATCTTGTAATAATTACAATTTATAATGATTCATCAACATCTTCTCATAAACGGTATCAGGAAGAATTCGCTTTAATACGATTGAAAACTTCTGCATAAAAACACCCACTTTGTAGTGTACATTTGGTTTCTTAGCCAGCATAATTTTATATATCGCCTCAGCCATTTCATTCGGATTACTTCCTGCATCTACATGTTCGTTCATAGTAGACAAAGTATCTCCATAAACTTTCTCATAAGCAGAACCAGAAATTAGAGGTGCATGATAACGTCCGGCAGCAATATTGGTTGCAAAATCGCCCGGGGCAACATTTGTAATATTAATCCCGAAAGATTTCACTTCCATACGCAACGCTTCGGTAATCAATTCCAAAGCTCCTTTTGAAGCCGAATAAACACTTCGGTAAGGCAATCCCATATATCCTGCAATAGAAGTAATATTAATGATAAGACCCGATTTTTGTTCGCGCATTTTTGGTAAGGCCGCTTTCATAACTTCAATAGGACCAAACAAATTAGTTTCAAAATTATTTTTGATTTCCTCCATCGGAATTTCTTCCAATGGCCCGGTAATTCCAACCCCGGCATTATTAATCACCACATCCAGCCTGCCTGTTGTTGCAATAATGTGATTAACCGCCATTTTAATAGACTCTGTATTACGAACATCCAAAGCAACCAACGGAAAAATAGAATTTACTACTTTTTCAGGATTACGGCTGGTGCCATAAACAACATATCCTTTTTGATGTAAAAATTCTCCAATTGATTTTCCGATTCCTGATGATCCTCCGGTAATTAAAACGACTTTACTCATTTATGTTAGGTGTTAAGAGTTATGGGTTATGGGTTATGGGTTATGGGTTATGGGTTATGGGTTATGGGTTATGGGTTATGGGTTATGGACTATGGGTTATGAGTTATGAGTTATGGGTTATGAGTTGAGACGTCAGAGATTAAACTTGAGTAATACAAACACTCAACTTTTAAATTCTAACGATATATTAACGAATAACATTTAACTTCGACACGGTCAAAAATAAAAAAATCTTCCATAAGGAAGATTACAAATTAAATTTATTCTAAAAAAAGTGGCAAGCGACCTACATCGCACCGCTCAACCGCGTACCCTTGCTATGTTCCCATCCTGGGGGAGTCTGCAGGAGCTGGTCGTGTAGGACTTGCCGGTGCAAATATACAATCTTTTTATATTTTTGCAAGAGCTTTGTTGCTATAAAAATATCGTCGTATATTGGCTTATTCAAATTTTTAACTATGAAAAAATATAACTTCCTAGCTGTCATTTTATTAGGAATCACATTAATTGGTTGTAATGGTGCAAAAAAAGGTGAAAATTCTTTATTTACTATCGATGATTCTGCTTTTCCGGCACATTTTACATCAAAAGACGCTGTTTCAATCGCTATTTTGAATCCAAATTCTAAAGAAGTTGATAGTACAGTTTACTTTGTAAACGATAAAAAAGTGGGAAGCACAAAAGGTGCTGAGAAATTCAAATTTGAATTAAAAGATCAAAAATTAGGATACCAATATCTAAAAGCAACTGTTTATTATGGCTCTGAATGGTCTGATGCTACCAAAAGAATCGAACTAGTTTCTGATATTGAGCCTAAATTATTAAACTATAAAATTGTAAATACTTATCCTCACGACACAAAGGCTTTTACAGAAGGTCTGGAATTTCATAACGATGCTTTGTTTGAAAGTACTGGTCAAAAAGGAGATTCTTATTTTAGAGAAGTTGATTATAAAACCGGAAAAGTAATTACACAGGTTGATCTTCCTAAAGAATATTTTGGAGAAGGGATTACTTTCATCAACGGGAAAATATTTCAATTGTCGTGGGAAGAAAAGACAGGTTTCATTTATGATGCAAAAACTTTTAAACTCGAAAAAACTTTTAAATACGATAAGGACATTGAAGGCTGGGGAATGACAAATGACGGAAAATTTATTTATCATTCTGACGGAACGGAGAAAATCTGGAAAATGGATCCAAATAATCAAAAATTAGTTGATTATATCAATGTTTATTCGGGAACTTCTAAAATAAAAGCCATTAATGAATTAGAATACATTAATGGAAAATTCTTTGTAAATGTATGGCAAAAAGATGCTATTGCTGTTGTAAATCCAACTTCTGGAGCTGTTGAAGGAATTTTGAATATGTCTGGTTTACGCAAATTCATCAAACATCCGCAAGCTGAAGTTTTAAACGGAATCGCTTACAATCCAAAGACTAAAACCATTTTTGTGACTGGTAAATACTGGGAAAAATTGTTTGAAATATCAGTTTCAGAAAATTAAATTCCAATCCCGGCACTTCGGGATAAATTCCAAATTCCAATCAACACGAGTTTCACAAGTTTTCACGAATTGATTAGTGTTAATTTGTGGCCCGGGACCGTAGGGCGAACTGGCGTAGCAAATTTGTGTTTTATATAATTACTACAATAATTAAATTTTTAATAATGATTACTTTAATCACAAATATAAAAGAATTGCTTCAGGTTCGCGAAACGTCTGTTTCTAAGGTTTCGGGTGCCGAAATGGCGGTTCTTCCCACGATAAAAAATGCATTTTTATTAATTGAAAATAATCTAATTGCAGATTTTGGTTTGATGGAAAACCTTCCCGAAGTAAAAGCTGACGAAATTATTGATGCAACAGGAAGAATTGTATTGCCAACCTGGTGCGACAGCCACACACATATCGTTTATGCAGGAAATCGTGAGCAGGAATTTGTAGACAGAATCAACGGATTTACTTATGAAGAAATCGCAAATCGGGGTGGCGGAATCTTAAATTCGGCAAAAAAACTCAATGAAACCTCTGAAGAAGAAATTTACGACCAGTCTAAACTTCGGCTTGAAGAAGTAATGCGTCTAGGAACAGGAGCCGTAGAAATAAAATCAGGTTACGGACTGACTGTTGAAGGCGAATTAAAAATGCTCCGCGTTATTAAAAAACTGGCTGCAGACTACCCTGTTTCTGTAAAAGCGACATTTTTGGGAGCTCATGCTTTCCCTCTTCATTATAAAGAAAATAAAACAGGTTATATCGATGAAATCATAACCAAAATGCTGCCTGAAATTGCAAAGCAAAAACTGGCTGATTATGTTGATGTTTTTTGCGAAACGGGTTATTTTTCTGTTGAGGAAACCGAAAAAATTATGCAAGCGGGAATTGAATATGGCTTAACGCCAAAAATTCATGTCAACCAATTTAATTCTATTGGAGGAATACAGGCTGGAATCAAGTTTAAAGCCCTTTCTGTTGATCATCTGGAAATTATGAATCCGGAAGACATTGAAGCTTTAAAAAACACAGAAACAATGCCTGTAGCTCTGCCATCGTGTTCGTATTTCTTAAGTATTCCGTATACGCCGGCACGCGAAATGATTCAGGCAGGTTTACCTTTAGCATTAGCAACAGATTTTAATCCTGGCTCTACTCCATCGGGAAATATGAATTTTGTGGTTGCTACGGCCTGTATCAAAATGAAAATGACTCCGGAAGAAGCAATAAACGCCGCAACTATAAATGGCGCCTATGCAATGGGAATCTCAGATACGCATGGCAGTATTACCAAAGGCAAAAAAGCAAATTTAATCCTGACGAAACCTATTTCTTCTTATTATCAGATTCCGTATGCTTTTGGCAGCAATCTGATTGAGAGTGTTTTTATCGAAGGGCAAATTATTAAATAAAAAAACAATATTTTAAAACACAAAAAAGGTCTGTGAGTAAATTCACAGACCTTTTTTAGTAGTATTCTTTTATCTAAAGTTTATCTTAAAGAAAAACTTGTTTTAGAAACTAATTCGTCATTATCAAAAACATTGATAAAATAAGTTCCTTTTGCGAAATCTTTTCCAGGAAGGTCTTGTACTACGTTAACTGATTTGTTTTCGTACTGCACTGTAGTTTTAAAACTGTAAGTTAATGTGTTATCTCCAAAACTTTCTGTTTTCTTATCTCCCAAAACATTGTTTTTAGCATCAATAACCTGAACATAATAGGTTTTGTCACCAGATTTTGCGATTTGATTTTCAGCAATTGTAAAACTAATTTTTAAGACATCAGCACGGCTGGCTTTGTCAGTCTCAACTTGTTTTCCTGAGCTTCTTAGTTTGTAAGCTGCAGTTTTTGTATTCAAAATTGATAACTTAGATCCTTTTTCTACAGTTTTAGCCAGTTCTTCGTTTTGACCAACTAATACTTCGTTATATTTTTTTGATTCTCCTAAAACGACAATAGTACTATCTCTTTGAACTGTCAAAACACCATTTTGTTTTTTCAGTTCATCATTTTCAGCAACTAAAGTTTTCATTTTAGCCTGCATCCCCTGAACCTGATTTCTGTATTTAGATACATCTCCTTTAGATTTATTTAAATCAGACATCAAAGCTACTACTTTGTCTCTTTCCTGAATTAACTCATCAGACATTGAAGTATTTTCAGCGATGGCAGCATCATAAGTTGCTTTCAATTCCTGTAAATCCTTCATTACAGATTCCTTTTCAGTTAAAGTAGAAGTTAGTTCAGTCTTAACTACGTCTGTATCAGAAGACAATTTAAAAATATACACTAAGCTACCAATTAGTAGGACTGCTAAAACAGCGATAACCGCCTTTAGACTTGAGTTGTTGTTGTTCTTTGGGTTTTCCATATTTAATAATTTTCTTTAAAAACAAATTTAATAATTAATATATCGTAATAACGTAAGTTAACACAATTATATTATTTTTGGTCAATAATTTTTTTTTATGGAGAAATTAATCCCTTTTACTATAAATGATTTAGCAAAAGTCACAAATCACCGAAGTGGTGAAATAAAATTCGGAGAAAAAATGATTATTATTCCAAAAGGAGTTGAAATCATTAATTTTCTAAAAGAAAGTGAGGCTAAATATGTCCTTTTGGGAATTCCCGAAGATATTGGTGTGCGTGCAAATTACGGAAGGCCCGGTACTGCATCTGCATGGGAAAATGCTATAAAAGCTATAGCCAATATACAGCATAACCGTTTTGCAAAAGGAAGCCAGATTATTGTTTTAGGACAAATTAATGTTGCTGATGAAATGCGTGATGTTGAAAACCTGGATTTTAACGACATTGATGATCGTTCAAAATTAAGTCAGCTGGTTGAAAAAATTGACAAGGAAGTTTCTCATATAATTTTTACCATTATCAAAGCCGGAAAAACTCCAATTATCATTGGCGGGGGACATAATAATGCGTACGGAAATATCAAAGGATCGGCTCTGGCCAAAGGGAAGCCAATTAATGCTATCAATTTTGATGCTCATTCTGATTTTAGAATCCTGGAAGGCCGTCATAGCGGGAATGGTTTCTCATATGCTTATGAAGAAGGTTTTCTGAAAAAATATTTTATTTTCGGTTTACATGAAAATTATACTTCAAAAAGCGTTCTTGATATTATAAAAAAACTGGAAGACCGCGTACGATATAATACTTACGATAGTGTAAATATTCGCAAGGAGAAAGACTTTAATAATGAAATGATCCATGCTTTGGATTTTATAAAGTCTGATTCTTTTGGAATTGAAATTGATTTGGATGCTATACCAAATATTGCCAGCAGCGCCATGACAATCAGCGGATTCTCGATTGAAGAATTACGTCAGTTTGTTTCGTTTTTTGGAGAACATAAAAATGCCACGTATCTGCATATTTGCGAAGGTGCTCCAGACCTGGACCAGTCTCCGAACAATCATTTAATTGGAAAATTAATTGGGTATCTGATAACTGATTTTATTAAAGCAAACAACGAAAAAATTTAAAAACCATAAATTATTACCATCAAAAAAGGTCGTTTTGCCAAATAAAACAGGATTCAAAGAAACGATTGACTGAATAAACTTATCTTTGCACAGAATTTTAGTACTTATAACTAAAATTCTTAATACCTAAGATATGTTATTCGAAGATTTATCACTTTCAAAAAGTATACAAAAAGCCGTATTTGAAGAAGGCTACCTTAACCCCACTCCTATTCAGGAACAATCTATCCCGATCGTTTTATCGGGCAGGGACTTGATTGGCTGCGCACAGACTGGTACAGGGAAAACAGCTGCATTTGCTATCCCGATTATACATCAGCTGCACCGAATTGTGGGTTCATCAAAAAAAGCAAAACAAATACGTGCCCTTATAGTTACTCCTACTCGTGAACTCGCTGTTCAGATTGGACAGAGTTTTGATACGTATGCAAAATATACCAACTTAACACAATTGACTATTTTTGGAGGAGTTTCACAAAATCCACAAGTCGATGCGTTAAAGCAGGGAATTGACATTCTGGTAGCCACTCCGGGAAGATTATTAGACTTGCAAAAACAAGGCTTTCTTGATTTAGATCATCTCCATACTTTGGTTCTGGATGAAGCTGATCAAATGCTGGACATGGGTTTTATAAACGATGTAAAAAAGATTGTAAAACTAACACCTAAAAACCGTCAGACTTTATTGTTTTCTGCTACAATGCCTATTGCAATTCGTGAATTGGCAGAAATGTTTTTGCAGGATCCTGCAAAGGTTGAAGTTTCGCCAGTTTCGTCAACAGCTGAAACTGTAGAACAGCGCATTTATTTTGTAGAGAAAACAGAGAAAAGAAATTTGCTTTATCATTTAATCAAAAACGAAAATTTATCAAACGTTTTGGTATTTTCAAGAACCAAACATGGTGCTGATAATGTTGTAAAAGCATTGCGTAAAAAAGATATACCTGCCGAAGCCATTCACGGAGATAAGTCTCAGAATGCCAGACAGCGTGTTCTCGATGCGTTTAAAAACAAAGAAGTTGGTGTTCTCGTAGCTACAGATATTGCCGCAAGGGGAATTGATATTGATCAGCTGCCTTATGTAATTAATTTTGACTTGCCAAATATTCCTGAAACATACGTTCACAGAATCGGAAGAACGGGCCGTGCAGGAAATGGCGGAATAGCAATCTCATTTTGCGGGAAAGATGAAGAACCGTATTGGAAAGATATTCAAAAACTAATAAAAGTTGATGTAAAAACCATTACCGATCATCCGTATCAATGGCATTCGGGAAGTCCGGAAGCCACTGCCGAAAAACCAAAAAACTCTAACAGAAGCGGCGGAGCTCACAAATCGAGAAAATCAAATGCATCTAAGCAAAATAAAAAACGTTGGTATTAACCAACGTTTTTTGTTTCAGATATTAAGTAATTAATTATTTTAAAAAGCTTAACGGGCTCAAATGGTTTAATTATAATATCATTCATGCCTGAAGAAATTGCTTCGTCTGTAATTTCATCCTTATCAAAGGCTGTTAGTGCTACAATTGGAGTTTTTATTCCGAGCTGGCGTATTCTTTTTGTTGTTTCGAAACCATTCATTACCGGCATATTAATATCCATCAAAATGAGATCGAAATATTCGTTATCAAGAATTTGCAGTGCCCTAAAACCATCATCTACTACTTTGCAGATATAATTATTCTTTTCGATTATTTTTTTGGTTACCAGCTGATTGATTACATTATCTTCGACAATCAAAATTTTAAAGACTTCATCTGATGTCAGGTCAACCTGAATTTCGTCAATAATTTGCTTTGTTTTTACCGGATCAGATTCAAAGGGAATTGTAAATGTAAATGAAGTTCCTTCTCCTATATTACTTTGCAGGATAATACTGGTATTAAAAAGTCCTAACAGCCTTTTTACAATGCTCAGTCCTAGTCCTGTACCTTGATAATCTTCGTCTTTTCTTCCTACCTGAACAAATTTTTCAAAAATTTTAGCCTGGTCGACAACTGCTATTCCGACACCATTATCTTTTATCTGAAATTCCAGAAAATAAAATTTTCCTTCAACTTTACTAAGGTTTATAATTATTTCGACTTCTCCGTCATTGGTAAATTTTAAAGCATTACTTACCAGGTTCATCAGGATTTGTGCAAGTCTCAATTTATCTCCAATTAGATATTCAGGGATTTCAGGATCTATTCTTATTGAGATTTTATTATTATTTTTTTGCGAAAGAAAAGAAAGGGAATTTTTAATCATCGAAACTTCATCAGAAATATTAAATGTCAGCGTTTCTAAAACCACCTTATTTTCTTCAATTTTATTGATTTGCAGAAGATCATTTACCAACGACAGCAGATATCGGGCAGAGAACTTTAAGGAACTAAGATGTTGGCTTGTTGATAATTCCTTATGTTCTTCCAGAAGCATATTGGTGATACCAACGACACCATACAAAGGAGTGCGCAATTCATGGCTTATAGTCGAAATAAATTGTGTTTTGAGCAAAGAGGCTTCTTCTGCGATTTCTTTTGCTTTTAGAAGCTCTAAATTGTGTTTCTTTTTAAACCTGATATTTTTAATTAACGTTATTATAAACAGCAACAGGATAAAAGAAGTTATTACAAACAAAACAACAATAATCCTGGACTTTTTAAGACTTTGATATTGCGAATCTTTTTCATCTTCGATTTTATCAATCTGTCTTTTGTATTCGTCCAGTTCAAGGTTTAAACCTGCTACAGAAGCTTTCTTCAGTTTTTCATCATTATAGATTTGTTGCGTTATCCTGTTGTAAGCAAGCAAATTGGCATAGGCTTCATTATGCTTTCCTATTTTGGCCAGAAATTTTGAATATTCCAGATGTGCGTATGATAAATCAGGTCTTTCAAGGCTGTTATCCTTTATATTAATTGCTCGTTGAAAATATTCATTGGCTTTATCATTATTGCCCTTGTAACTCGAATACATGCCATTTAGCATATTAGATACTATAACGGTATCATCATCCCCAAATTTTTTATTGTTGTTTACAAAATTCAGATAGGCATAACCTTTATTAAATTCTCCAATATCAAAATAGGACCAGGCAAGATTAACATTGGTAAAATAGATTTGGGTTGAATCCTTAATTTCTGAACTCAACTGGAGAGATCTTTTATAATAATCAATTCCAACTTTGTATTGTTTTTTCTCAAAGCAGTATATGTTACCCAGATTATTATACAACATATTAATAAAGCTGTCGTTTTTTGCTTTTTTAGCGTATGCCAGGCTTTTTTTATAAAAGAAAATTGCTTTATCAATTTCTCCAAGTTCGTTATAATTGGCACCTATAATGTTGTAAGAACGTGAAATAAAATAATCGTTTTTGGCTATTGTAGAATGATTTAGTGCAGCTCTGGAAACAATAAGTGATTTCTCAAAATTTGCCTCTCTGAAATCAGAAAGTGCTTCTAAGATAAGTTTATCAATTTTAGCTGTTGGTAAATTACTTTGTGCCGATAAGGCGAATGAAAGAAAATTCAGAAAAAGCCATGATAAAAAAAATCGTGATCGGAATATCATTTGGGAAAATTTATTCAAATATACATTATTAACAAATAAAATAACATATTGATTCTTACAAAGTTAATTTACGTATACTTAATTTATTTAATACTTAAGACAGATAAGAAACGGTTTAATTAAATAAAAATTATTTTAAATTAATCAATAAATAAAAATATTAGCTTAAAAATAAACAGCATTTTAAGAAAATAAATGAAATTAAATTTTATCTTTAACAAAATTAACAAACACAAGCTCCAAGTGTTTTTATTTAGATTGGAGTATTTAAAACCAAAAACATGTTAGAAAACTTTTTAAAATTCGAAGAATCTGAAAAATTAACTAAGACTCAACAAAAAGCTATTCAGGGAGGCGATACGCTTCCAGATGATTCTGATGAAGGCAGAAAAGGAAAAGTTGCTGCATAGTTAATAGTGCTTTAGATTAAAAAAATAAAAAGCCGTAATAATTATTTATTACGGCTTTTTCAATATAAAAATCTTTATTATTTCTAATTTTCAGCTGATACTTCTGAATCATTACCATTTTCCCATTGTCCTACAACAGAAGTTGCCAAAGCATTACCCAAAACATTGGTTGCACTTCTAAACATATCACAAAAATGATCAATTGGCAAAATAAGAGCAATCCCTTCAATCGGAATATCAAACATTCCGCAGGTTGCGGCAACAACAACCAAACTGGCGCGCGGCACACCGGCAATTCCTTTACTTGTTAACATTAAGACTAAAAGCATGACCATCTGAGTTCCCAGATCGAGATGTACGCCATAAAATTGTGCAATAAAAATACTTGCAAAAGTCATATACATCATACTCCCGTCAAGATTAAATGAATAACCCAGCGGCAGCATAAACGAAACAATCTTATCTTTTACACCAAATGCTTCTAATTCTTCAGTCAATTTAGGAAAAACAGCTTCACTGCTTGTCGTACCAAAAGCGATTGCCAGAGGCCCTACAATACGTTTTAATAAATCTGTCATTCTTCCTTTCAGGAAAATATAACCTACTGCAATTAAAACGACCCATAATGTACTGATTCCTACTAAGAATGATCCGAAAAATTTAAAATAGGTGATAACTAATTCTTCTGCATCACGTATCGCAAATACTCCTGCAATGGCTCCAAATACTCCAATCGGAGCAAATTTCATCACATAATTAACCATTTTCAAAACAATATGCGAGGCTTTATCCAGAGCATTTATAACTGGTTTTACAGTGCTTCCCAATGATGCTGCTGCTAATCCGAAAAAGATTGAAAAAATTACAATTTGCAAAATTTCATTGGTCGCCATAGCCTCAAAAATACTTTTGGGCACAATGTGTTCAACAAAATTTTCAAAAGATAAAATTTTAGTTTTTCCTGTTACTTCGCTGGCAGCTGCCATATTCACATTTCCTAACTTTATACCTTTTCCGGGTTCTAAGATATTCACATAAAATAGTCCGATTAACAGGGATATAAAAGATGCTGTAAAAAACCATCCTAAAGCTTTTCCTCCAACTCTTCCTACCGTTTTGATATCACCCAACTTAGCGATTCCAACCACGAGGGTTGTAAACACCAAAGGAGAAATAATCATCTGCACTAAACGAATAAATACTGTTGCCAGCATTTTAATTTTAGCGCTAAAAGATTCTGCTGCTTCCTGCGAAATCGAATTGTGTATAATGATACCCAAAATGGCACCAAGAACCATTGCAATTATAATTTGCCCGGTAAGACCAGAAAGAAATGATTTTTTTTTGATTTCAGTAACTTGCATTATTTGTTTTTTTTATAATTAAAATATTAAGACCCTCACTGCCTTAATTTTTATTAATATGTTTTGTTGATCAGATAAAAATCAGCCAAAACAATCGCAGCCATTGCCTCAACAATTGGTACTGCGCGAGGTACTACACACGGATCATGACGTCCTTTTCCTGTCATTGGTGTAATATTTCCTTTATTATCCAATGAATCCTGTGTCTGCATAATTGTTGCCACAGGCTTAAAAGCCACTTTAAAATAAATATCCATCCCGTTACTTATTCCTCCCTGAATCCCTCCAGAAAGATTTGTTTTTGTCGTTCCGTCCGGGTTATACAAATCGTTATGCTCACTTCCTTTCATTTCAGAACCTGAGAAACCGCTTCCGTATTCAAAACCTTTTACAGCATTTATAGACAGCATCGCCTTTCCTAACTCTGCGTGTAATTTGTCAAAAACAGGTTCACCTAATCCAACGGGAACATTCTGAATTACGCAAGATACAATCCCCCCCACAGTATCTCCTTGTTTTCGTATATCACGAATATATTCTTCCATAATCGCTGCCGATTTTTCATCGGGACAACGAACAGGGTTGCTTTCTATTTTAGAAAAGTCTAAATCCTGATATGGCGTATCTAAATGAATCGGCCCAACAGACGAGACATAAGCATTAATTTTAATTTCCGGCAGCATTTGTTTTGCTATCGCACCTGCCACTACCCGGCTTGCTGTTTCACGTGCAGAGCTTCTTCCGCCACCGCGATAATCACGAAAACCATATTTCTGATCATATACATAATCAGCATGACTTGGTCTGTAGTTATCTTTTATATGAGAGTAATCGTCTGATTTTTGATTGGTATTCGGAATAATAAAGCCAATTGGGGTTCCTGTAGTTTTTCCCTCAAAAATCCCTGATAAAAACTGAACTGCATCGGGTTCTTTTCTTTGGGTTACGATTGCGGACTGTCCTGGCTTTCTGCGGGACATTTCAAATTCAATTGCTTCCAGATCAAGTTCAATTCCTGATGGACAACCGTCTATAATTCCCCCCAAAGCTTCTCCATGGGATTCTCCAAATGTTGTTACTTTATATAGGGTGCCGTAGCTATTTCCTGCCATTGTAATTAGTTTTGAGCAAATGTAAGTTTTATGAATTAAATTAAAAAATTTAAAATTGGTAATATTAAGTAAAGATTAAATTGAATAAAAATCACAATTTATTAAAATTGACCGCATTTTGATAACCTTTTCATAAAATAAAATACGTTTAAGTTTCATTTATTTGTTAAACTTCAAATCAGGAAAAATTGAAAAAAAGAAATGTCGAATTGGTCATTATTTCAGATGTCCATTTAGGAACATACGGCAGCCACGCCAAAGAATTAAATAACTATCTGTCAAGTATAAAACCAAAAATATTAGTCTTAAATGGTGATATTATTGATGCATGGCAATTTAGAAAATCATATTTCCCAAAAGCACATCTACGAGTTATTCAGCGAGTTATAGGAATGGCTTCTAAAGGAACAAAAGTGTATTATATCACTGGAAATCACGATGAAATTCTTCGAAAATTTACCGACATGAATATGGGTAATTTTTCGTTGGTCGATAAATTGGTTCTGGATTTAGACGATAAAAAGGCCTGGATTTTTCACGGAGATGTTTTTGATGCTTCTGTACAGCACTCAAAATGGATTGCAAAACTAGGCGGATTAGGTTATGATTATTTAATCCTTATTAATCGTTTTGCCAATTGGTTTTTAGCAAAACTGGGGCGTGAACCTTATTCTTTTTCTAAAAAAATAAAAGCCAGTGTAAAAAAAGCAGTGAAATTTATTTCTGATTTTGAAACTACTGCTACCGATTTGGCAATTGAAAAAAAATATGATTATGTTATTTGCGGACATATTCATGAACCTAAAATATTGACAAAAGAAAACAAACACGGTTCTACTTTATATTTAAACTCAGGAGACTGGGTCGAAAATTTAACAGCACTGGAATATCATAAAAAACGCTGGAAATTGTTCTCCTATAAAGCTGCAAATTTTATAGACGAGGAAAATCTTTTTGAAATGGAAGATATTCTGACTTCTCAAATGTTAACTTCAATAATTCTAAAATAGTTTAGGCTCATAAACAACCCTGAAACCAACAAGGACAAGGTTTGGCTAAAATCAACCCAATAATAAATGTGAATTATATAACAATTTTTAAAAATATTATACGTTCTCTCTGAAACTGTAACAATACATTTGAAAAAAATTAAGACCACATTTATGAAAAAAATTATTTTGTCTGCCATTATGCTATTAGGTTTAGCTTTTACGGCACAATCACAAGAAATTTCTAAACACGCTTTAGGATTACGTTTAGGAGACAACAACGGATTTGGAGGTGAAGTATCATATCAACTAGGATTAAATCAAAAAAACAGACTTGAATTTGATTTAGGATGGAGAAACAACCATGATGTAGATGCCATTAAAGGGGTGGCTCTTTACCAATGGGTTTGGAATATCGATGGAGGCTTTAACTGGTACGCTGGTGTCGGTGGAGGTTTAGCCGCCTGGGATTATAATTATCATTACAACAATGACAGATATAGTGATAGCGGAACATATGTTTTTGCTGCAGGAGATATCGGTATAGAATATAGATTTAAAGAAGTGCCTATTACGCTATCATTAGATGCAAGACCTGAAATTGGTTCTGGCTACTATGATGATGACAATTTTGGATTTGACGTCGGTTTAGGAGTTAAATTCAGATTCTAAAATAAAAACCTAAAAAATAATTGTAAGAAGAAACCTGTCGCTTGATACGACAGGTTTTTTTTATGCTATTTAATAATAATTTCTTTCTTTGAGCGTACTTTTACCACAGTATACGGGTAAGTTATCACCTGCATCGTCATTGCATCCGGAGCCGGGCTCTTTTCTTTTACTGTAATAATGATGTTCTTATCGGTTTCTTCTACCTTTTCAACTCCTATAGAATAACCACCTGTGTTTTTTTCTCCCATGTTCAGAATAACATAATTAGAGTTATTAATATCATCCTGTTTCATTTTGTCTTTTAAAAGCGGATCGTTTTCAAGCATTTTAATTTCATTTGGCTCAGTCAGGATTTCAAAGAATTTAATATTTCCTCCTCCGTCAGACTGCTCAGTTAAAACCTCATACAGCGCTTTTGGATCGGATGTTTTTGTACTTCCGCACGAAATCAGAATAAAAACAGTTAAAACAGAAATTACTTTTTTCATTGATGTCTTTTTAAAGATTAGAGTTTTTCATATTTATAATCATCGATTGCTTTTTTATACAAAGCTTCGTATTTTGGAAGAATATTTTTAATATCAAATTTTCTTGCAACCTCTAATGCGTTTGCTTTAAACTGACTTAAAACAGCATCATCTTTTAAAATCTTCAAAGCATTTTCAGCCATTTCCTCTACGTTTCCGACATCACTCAAATAGCCTGAAAAACCATCAAAATTTACTTCAGGCAATCCTCCTGAATTACTTGAAATTACCGGAACTCCACAAGCCATAGCTTCTAGTGCCGCCAAACCAAAACTCTCCGTTTCTGAAGGAAGCAGAAATAAATCTGTCATACACAATATCTTGTCGATCTCGTGGCTGTTCCCAAAGAAAATCACCTTATCCAGAATACCTAATTCCTGACAAAGCATTTCGGCTTTTTCTTTTTCCGGGCCATCTCCAACCATCATTAACTTAGCCGGAACTTCTTTCTGGATATTATAGAAAATCTTAATAATATCCGGGATACGTTTTACTTTTCTAAAGTTACTGATATGCGTAATAATGCGTTCATTTTCCTTTGCCATTACATAACGATGACACGGAGCCAGAGGATCTTTCTTGACTTTATCCAATTCAATAAAATTCGGAATTACCTTAATTTTATTCTTGATTTTGAATAATTTCAAAGTATCATCTTTCAGACTCTGAGAAACAGAAGTCACATAATCTGATTTATTAATACTAAAAGTTACTGCCGGTTTATAAAAAGGATGATTCCCAACCAGTGTAATATCAGTTCCGTGAAGCGTCGTAATCATTGGCAGATTAATCCCTTCATTTTTCAGCATTTGCTTCGCCATATAGCCAGCATAAGCATGCGGAATGGCATAATGCACATGAAGAACCTCAATTTTATATAATTTTACCATATCAACCAATTTGCTCGAAAGAGCCAATTCATAAGGCTGATAATGAAAAAGTGGATATTCAGGAACGTTTACTTCGTGGTAATGCACGTTAGGATTCAAAAGTGCCAGCCTTACTGGCTGACTATAAGTTATAAAGTGTATTTCGTGTCCGCGTCTGGCTAATTCAAGACCTAACTCAGTGGCAACTACCCCACTACCGCCAAAAGTCGGATAACAAACTATTGCTATTTTCATGTATTAAATTTAATAAACTACGAAAGTACTCAAAAATCACCTTTAATCGAGATATTAAATTGTTAGATTTTTGACAAAATTAGATTTATTACAGTTAATGATTTATTCCAGAAGCAGAACATTCCTGATCAAAAGAACTTCCATTCCCGCTGTCCGCTATATCTTTTTCTGTCTAAAGAAGCCAGAAAAAGGATACCTCTCCCATCGGGGCTAGATTAGAGGTTTTTGTTTTCATAAAAATGAAAGTTCCCCAATCTTGTCATCCTGACAAAGGAAGGATCAAACAAGAAACTCCGCACAGAAAATCACCAATCTTTGTCGAGCTATAGTGTGATCCTTCCTACGTCAGGACGACAATCGTTGGCAAAAGCCTGAAATTAAAATAACTATTTTTACAAAAAAAAGGCATAAAACCTAAATTTTATGCCTTTTAATATATTATAAAAAACTTCTAGAAAAACCTACTGTGCCAGCTGTCTCCGGCAGGAACTTCCCAGGATTCGTTATATTCTTCAATATTATTAACAAGATTATTAAAAACAATAGTATTTGCCGTAACAGCTTTATCCTTAACCATTTTTTTAAAATCAATCAAAGGTTTGTGGGCAATATGTTCTCCCAATTTAAAAGTAACGTTCATTTTATCTAGTAAATCAACGTTATATTTTTTCTCTAAACCCTGAATAAATTCAACCGAACTATCAATAGAACATCCGGTTGCAGCCTGTACGTCCTGATTTACAGCCAAAATAATAAATCTGTTGTATTTCAATTCAAAAGAAGCCTCTAAGCTTGTTCCGTGTGCTGCCCAGCCTTCAACAAAAGACTTTAGATCAGACTCAATTTCAGAAAATTCTTCCTCAGAAAATTTTCTGTTCGATTGATAAATCCATATTCTGGATTCACCAGGTAAATTTTCAAAAGGTATATACATTTTTAATTTTTCTTTTAGTTTTTTTTGTTTCAAATTTCAGGTTTCAGGTTTCAGGTTTGAAAACTTAGAACCTTAGCGCCTTAGCATCTCAGAACCTAAAATCACAAATCTTGTGCGTTCGCGATTAACTCCGCAATATCCATTACTTTAACTTGTCCTTCTTTCTCCTTATGTTTGATACCATCAGTTAACATAGTATTACAGAAAGGGCAGCCTGCAGCGATAATGTCCGGCTGTACTTCAAGAGCATCTTCAGTACGCAAAACATTTACTTCTTTGTTTCCTGGTTCAGCATCTTTAAACATTTGTGCTCCACCAGCTCCACAGCATAAACCATTTGCTTTAGAACGTTTCATTTCGACTAATTCAACATCTAGTTTCTGAATTAAATCTCTTGGTGCTTCATATACTTTATTTGCTCTTCCTAAATAACAAGGGTCGTGAAAAGTGATTTTTTTCCCTTTAAACTGACCGCCTTCTACCGTTAATCTTCCTTCGTCAATTAATGACTTTAAGAATTCGGTATGATGAATCACCTCATATTTCCCACCTAATTCAGGATACTCATTTTTTAAAGTATTAAAACAGTGAGGACAAGCTGTAACGATTTTCTTTGCTTCATAAGCATTCAAAACCTCAATATTCATCATGGCCTGCATCTGGAATAAAAATTCATTTCCGGCGCGTTTTGCAGGATCACCTGTACAACTCTCTTCTGTACCAAGAACTGCAAAAGAAACATTTGTACGATTTAATATACGCACAAAAGCTTTTGTAATTTTTTTTGCTCTATCATCAAAACTTCCTGCACAACCTACCCAAAACAACACTTCCGGCTGTTTTCCTTCGGCTAGCATTTCTGCCATTGTTGGCACTACTAAACTTTCTGACATTTTCTCTCTTTTGTTTAAAGTTTAAAGTTCAAAGTTTCATGTTTTAATCTGAAATCTGAATTCTATTTATTGTTGAGAATGTTATTAATTCTCGTTTTTCCAATTCGCCCTGTCTTGCTGACTGTACTGCCAAGGCGCTCCATTATTTTCGATATTGGTCATCATTGCATTCAATGACATTGGAGCAGCACTTTGCTCCATCACCAAATAACGTCGCATATCCATGATAATAGACAACGGACTGATATTTACCGGACATTCTTCTACACATGCATTGCAAGAAGTACACGCCCATAGTTCTTCAGGAGTAATGTAATCGTTTAATAATGTTTTATTATCAGGAACAAAAACGCCTTTATTAGCATCAATATTTTTTCCAACTTCCTGTAAGCGATCTCTTGTATCCATCATGATTTTGCGGGGAGATAACTTTTTGCCTGTTTGATTGGCAGGACATGCAGATGTACAACGCCCGCATTCTGTACAGGTATAAGCGTTTAGTAATTGTACCCAGTTTAAATCCTGAACATCACTGGCTCCAAATTTAGCCGGAGCCGCATTTTCATCAGCTGGCGGTGCTGCTGCAAATGGATCAGCATTTGGGTCCATCATTAATTTCACCTCATTTGTAACTGACTCCAGATTATTAAACTTTCCCTGCGGGTTTAAATTCGCAAAATAAGTATTTGGAAAAGCCAATAGTATGTGAAGATGTTTTGAAAAATATAAATAATTCATAAAAATCAAAATACCTGTAATATGCAGCCACCAAAAAACTTCATATAATAATGCAACCAATTCATTAGAAACTCCATTAAAAATTGGTGCTATAAACTGACTTACAGGGTAACTTCCTGCTTTATGAAAATGTGAAAATCCTCCAGGAACATTTTGTAAATGAAAATCTGAGGCATTCATCAATAGAAACAAAATCATTAAAACTGTTTCGAAGTATAAAATATAATTCGCATCACTTTTAGGAAATCCTTTTAAATCAGAATGAATAAAACGTTTCAGCCTTATTATATTTCTTCTAATCCAGAAAGTGACCACAGCCACGATAACAAGTATCGCTAATATTTCAAAAGAAGCTATCAGAACATCATAAACAACTCCCAAATAAGGGGCAAAGATTCTGTGTGTACCAAACAATCCATCAATGATGATTTCCAGTAATTCTATATTGATTATTATAAAACCTACGTAAACAAAGATATGCAGCACTCCTGCTACAGGTCTTTTTACCATTTTTGACTGCCCAAGTGCAATCATAGCCATATTCATCCAACGAGCTTTCGGATTATCTTTTCGATCTACATCAACTCCCAAATTAATGTTTCGGATGATTTTTTTTACGCTCGCTGCAAAAAAACCGAAACCTACTATAAGAAGTATAGCAAACAAAATATTATCTAAATAACTCATACTAATTATTTTTTAGTTGAATTTGCGTCTTCTTTAGGAGCAACGTATGGTTTGTTTTTCTTTCCAAAAAGAGAAACATTTACATAACGTGTTGGATAAAGTCGAACGTCTTGTAATAATAATTCTAACTCTTTTGATGTCTTAGACAGATTGTTGTATAAGGCATCGTCATTTAACAATTTACCGGCAGTACCTTTTCCTGAGTTTAAGTTACTCATTATACCATCTACTTTAGCTAAAGTCTGGTTTAGGTTTCTTACTGTTTTACCAAGATCAGCTTTGTTTAAGGAATCTGAAATTTTAGTAAAGTTATTTGACATTTTATTAAAGTTGGTAACAACACCATTAATTTGTGCTTTATTGCCATCTAAAATCGAGTTAAGAGTTCCCGAAGCTCTGTGAAATTGCTCCATGGTCTGGCTTAACTCTGCCAAACTCTTTTTAATATCTTCCTGACCTTTTTTATCCAGAACATTATTCAATCCTGTTACCAATGTATTAATATTGGCCAGCATCAGGTTTAATTTTTGCTCAATGGGCTGGATTTTTCCTCCTAAAGATTCTGTAAGTCCTAATTCTACAGTCGCTCCTAATGTTTCACCATCTTCTGCCAGTACTTTATCTTCAAGATTAGGTATAATTTTAATTTGCTTTCCTCCAATTAAACTTGGAGCATATAAAGACGCTTTACTGGTTTTAGAAATAGGAAAGTCTGTCTTTAACTGAAGTTCTACCAATAATTTACCAGTAGTTTCATTAATTGTAATTTTATTTACTTTACCAATTATAAGTCCGTTTAAGGTAACTGGTGCAGAAGCTGATAATTCCTCAACATTATCATATTCAACATATAAGGTTTTGTAATTTGTAAAAAGGTCTCTACCCTTTAAAAAACTGTAGCCCCAAATAAATAGTAAAATTGACGCGATGACTAAAATAGCCGTTTTAATTTCTCTTGTTAGTTTCAAAATTCTAAGTGTTTGTACAAAATTAATATAAATATTCGAACTTGTGACTATTATTTAATTGCGTCCTGAATACTGATTTTTTCTCCGTCCTTGTATGCTATCAAAAAGGCTGCTCCATATCCTTTACCTTTAGCCTCTTTCAAATATTTCTGAGCTGCATCGTAGCTTGAAGTTTCTTCATAGAAGTACTTATAAATATTGTTTTCAAATAACATAGTGACATTTTTAAGTCCTTTGAAATTTTTAGGTTCCAATGGTGTTTTCTTAATGCTGGCAATAAGCTGTACTTTAAAAATAGTTCCTTTTGGTGTGTTTTTAGCAACCGAAGTCTCTGTTACTTTTTTTGCCGGTGTGGTATCTTTTACCGGTTTTGCTTCTGATACTTCCGGCGTTCCAGAACCAAAATATTCTCTTTTATAACTTAAGATTGCTTCGGCAATAGCTCTGGCGATATCATTTTGTCCTTCTTCAGAATTAAGAATATTTCCTTCTGTTGGATTAGATACAAATCCTGTTTCTACCAAAACTCTTGGCATATATGCTTTATGAAGTACCATAAATGGCGCTTGTTTTACGCCACCCTGACGAAGCTTTTTTCCAAGTTTGTCAAAATTATCTTCAATTTTACTTGCCAGCGAAATACTGTTGTCCATATACTCCTCCTGCATTAACGTCAGTCCGATCATTGATTCGGGAGAATTTGGGTCATACCCTTCATATTTGCGTTTGTAATCTTTTTCTAAGGTAATAACCGAGTTTTCTTTCTTAGCTGCTTCAAGATTTGATGCCACTTTACTTAAACCCATTACATACGTTTCTGTTCCGTCTGCTGCGGTATTTTTGTTTGCATTGCAATGTATAGAAACAAAAATATTAGAATTTGCCCTGTTGGCAATATTGGCTCTTTCGACAAGATCTATAAAAACATCTGTTTTACGGGTATAAATAACATCAACATTTGGATTAAGTTCCAATATCTTCCCTACTTTTAACACAATTGCCAGCGCAATATTTTTTTCTATCCTTCCGCTATATACGGCTCCAAAGTCATGATCTCCATGTCCGGCGTCAAGTGTTACCTTAAAGACATTGGACTGGCTGTAAGAATAAAAAGAGGTTATCATTAGAAAAAAACTAAATATTAGTCTAGTTTTGTTAAATATATTCATAAATCTAAAAGTTAATTTTAATAAAACACAACTGCTATAATTTTTATAATTGTCTATTTTTGACAAAAAATTATATGTAAGTTTGACACGTCAAAAAACAAGCCATACTTTTACAAAAATAGCATTTAAACCGTTGCACACAAACTTATTTAATATCGTTTTAATATCATTTTTCCTAACAATAGGATGTGGTAATCTATATTCGCAGGAGATAAAACCAAAAAAAACTTCGTTACCAACTGGTAAACAAACAGATAAAACCACAAAACAGGAAGAAAAACCTGAAATCACTCCAAAAGATACAATAAAACTAGATACCGTAAGGCCTAAAAAAACTTTTCTTGACGGAAAAGTAAAGTATGTTGCCAAGGATTATGCTAAAATTGACCAGAAAAAGAAAACAATCACTCTTTATAATGAAGCCGAACTTTATTATAAAGATGTAGAATTAAAATCGGGTATTATCGTACTTGATTATGAAAAAGATGAAGTTTACGCAGGAAGAATCAAAGATTCTGCGGGGGTTCTGGTACAATATCCAAATTTTAAACAAGGTGCAAGTGAAGTACAGCCGGACTCTATTCGATTTAATTTTAAGACTAAAAAGGCTTTAATATACAATTCAAGAACAGAACAGGGAGAATTTAAAATAAAAGCTGCTGTAACCAAAAAGGAAAATGATTCTGTTTACTTTTTGAAAGGGGCACGTTTTACAACTTCAAAAGATATTGATAATCCTGAATACTATTTCCAGACTAATAAGGTGAAATTTATTCCAGGAAAAAAAGTTATAACCGGTCTGACAAATATGGTTATTGCCGATGTTCCTACTCCCCTGGCCCTGCCTTTTGCCTATTTCCCAATGAGTCAGGAAAAAAGCGTTTCGGGAATTATTATCCCAAGTTACAACGATTCGAATACCCGTGGATTTTCACTTCAGAATATGGGATATTATTTTGCCCTAAGTGATAATTATGACTTAACCGTTCTCGGAGATTATTATACAAACGGAAGTTATGCCCTGCGATTTGAATCTGCCTATGCAAAAAGATACAAATACAGAGGGAATGTTAATATCCGTTATGAAAACCTGATAAGCAGTGAAAGAGGGTATCCTGATTATTCTAAACAAAACATTTACAATATTCAGTGGTCGCATTCAAAAGACACAAAATCGAACCCTAATTCGACTTTTTCTGCTTCTGTCAATTTAGGTAGTAGTAAATATTTTAAGCAATCTATAAACCAGGCAAACGTAGGATCAAACCTGAATAATACCTTAAGTTCATCGATATCTTACAACAAAACATTCAATACGATACCACAGGCGCGACTTTCGTTGACAGCCACGCATTCACAAAACACACAAACTGAAGTAATTAATATGACATTACCTACTTTGCAGGCAAGTATTGATCGTGTATATCCGTTTGTTGGTAAAAATGGTGTAAAAAAAGGTTTAATTAAAAATATAAACCTGCAATATAACTTAAGTGGTAAGAACAACATTGTTACTACAGATTCTTTGTTTTTTAAGCCACAAATGTTTAGAGATGCTCAAATTGGCATGCAGCACAGTATTCCGATTAGTACAAACTTTAAAATCTTTAAATATTTTAGTGCCGGAGCTTCTACCAATTACCAGGAAACCTGGGTTACCAAAACTATCGACAGAACTTACGATTTAGAACAAAGCAAGGTTGTAGATAAAACAATCAACGGATTTGATGCTTTTAGAACTTATAATTTCAGCTCGAATTTAGGGACTACTATTTACGGAACTTTCAATTTTGGTGAGGACAAAAGAATCCAGTCGATTCGTCACGTGATGAGACCTTCTGTTACGTATGCTTACACACCAAGTTTTGAAAAATATTATGACAATTATGCTGTTGATGCTTCTGGCAGAATCACAACGCAATATACCCGATTTGAAAATGGTGTTTACGGGGTTCCTAGTAAAGACAATTCAAACATCGTAGGTTTCGCCTTAAGTAATACTTTTGAAGCCAAGGTAAGGGATATTGACAGCACAAAAACAGAACCTAAAAAGATTATGCTGCTTAACAATTTAAATTTTAGCACCAGCTATAATTTTAATGCTAACGGAAAAGAAACTTTAGCATGGCAGCCTTTACTTGTAAGTGGTGGAACTCAATTTTTTGACAACAAAATGAATGTCAATTTTGGTGCAACACTTGACCCTTATGCTATTGATAATTCGGGGGTGAGAATAAACACCTATAATATCGATAATGGGGGAAGTTTATTTAGAATGACCAGTGCGAATGTTACCATGAACTATTCGTTCTCTAATAAGGGCGGAAAAGAAGAAAATAAGCAGAGTGAACGGAATGGAGGCCGAAAGGATGATTTATTTGGTACAAATACCGACTTAAATGATACCAGAAACAGTCAGTTTGCAAATGACGGTAATGATGATGAGGAAAATGTAATAACTGAATTTTTTAATTCTAAAATTCCGTGGGACATGACTATGGCGTATTCATTAACTTATTCGAATGTAAACCGGGAAAGTAAAATTACCGGAAACTCAATTATGATTTCTGCCAACATGGACATAACCCCAAAATGGAAAGGCGGAGTTTCTACAGGTTATGACTTCGTGCAAAAAGGAGTTACGTTTACACAATTTCGTTTTGAAAGAGATTTATTAAGCTGGAGAATGGCTTTTAACTGGAGTCCGCTTGGAACTAACTCTAACTGGAATTTCTTCATTGGAATCAAATCTGGTGTTCTTAGTGACATCAAATGGAATAAACGAAGCACTTCTAATCGATAAAAAATCGTATTTTAGGGAACAAAATCTTTTGAACCATTATTATATTTAATGGTTTACAAATCGTTATTTAGCATATTAAATTTTACTACTATGAAAAAAATAATCTTTACCGAAAAAGCACCAGCTCCTATCGGACCTTATAACCAGGCGGTATTATCAGGAAATACATTATATGCTTCCGGGCAGATTGCTATTAATCCGGCTTCGGGAGAGTTGGTTACTAATAACATCAATGATGAAACAACGCAGGTTATGCAAAATATTGCAGCTATACTAGAAGCTGCTGACATGACTTTTGAGAATGTTGTAAAAGCAACAATCTTCATCATGGACATGAATAACTTTGGTGCAATAAATGCGATCTACGGATCTTATTTTAACGAAAAAACCGCTCCAGCTCGTGAAACGGTTCAGGTGGCTTGTTTGCCAAAAAATGTAAATGTTGAGATTTCTATAATTGCAGTGCAATAGCATCCAATAATAATTGTGCCGTTGCTTCATTAGTCGCCAGCGGCACATTATGCACATCACATACACGAATCAGCATATTAATATCTGCTTCATGAGGATGACTTGAAAGAGGGTCTTTAAAAAAGAATACCATTTTTGTTATTCCTTCTGCAACTCTTCCTGCAATTTGGGCATCACCGCCTAAAGGCCCCGAAAGCATTCTTTGGGTTTTAAAACCAGCAGCTTCGGCTTTTCCTCCAGTTGTTCCTGTACCAATTAATCTGATTTTTTCATTGTGCAAAATAGCTTCATTTTTAATTAAAAAATCAATTAAATCGGCTTTCTTACCGTCATGTGCGATAATCGCAATTTCCATAAAACCAGAACTATTGGTTAGCAACGTGATAGGCAATTAATCCGTCGATAGGTCTTCTTAGAACATTTCCCAGCTTCAGTTCATATTTATCGAATGTTTCCTGCAATTCATCTTTTAAATAAAAAGCGATTGAACCAACAAAATGTACTGGAACTTCTTTACAATTATCAAATTGTTTAATATAATTTTTCACAAAAGACTTCATCCCTTTGAAGATGATTTTTCTGCAAAATTCAGAATCTTTATGTTTGATCAGAAACTTAGCAAAAGTTGCTAAATAAGCATTTGGGTTTGGTTCTTTGTATAATTTGTTTTTGATAAAATCGGCATCAAGATTATATTCTTTTTCAAATTCTGCAGCCAAATCTTTTGGCATTTTATTGAAATAATATTTTCTGATTAATTCTTTTCCGAAAACATTTCCGCTACAGTCATCCATAGCTATATATCCTAATGACTGTACTTTTTGATGCAATACTTTACCATCAAAATAACTACAGTTCGAACCAGTTCCTAAGATACTAACGATGGCTTCTTCTCCTTTTGGAGTAGTTGCATAAACTGCTGCATAAGTATCTTCGTGAACTTCTACAATTGCATTTGTAAAATATTCTCTGAATATTTCTGTCAATGCCTTTTGCATTCTTTCAGTTCCACAACCTGCCCCGTAGAAGAACAAATGTGTTGCATTTTTTTTATTTTGTAAGATATCAAAACGGTCATTTAATCTTGTTACGATTTCAGGTCCGTCCAGAATTTCAGGATTTAATCCTAAAGTTTGTGTGGTGAATAATACTTTTCCATTATCATCTATTGCAATCCAATCGGCTTTAGTAGATCCACTATCAACAATTAATTTCATTTCTTTTAGTTTTTGGATTAGTTTTGCTTCAAATAAGTGTGTTTTTTACATTAATTAAAGACATAACAAAATAAGAAAATCCCGTTATTTGGAGATAACGGGATTTTGCAAAAATATGTATTATTATTTTAAACCTGCAATATGTACAGATAAATCAATTAATTTGCTAGAGTATCCGTACTCATTATCGTACCAAGATACCAATTTGAAGAAAGTTGAATTTAATCCAATTCCAGCAGTAGAATCAATGATAGAAGTTCTTTTGTCTGAGATAAAATCCTGAGATACAACAGCGTCTTCAGTAAATCCTAAGATACCTTTTAAATCAGTTTCAGAAGATTTTTTCAAAACAGCCATAATTTCTTCATAAGTAGTTTCTTTAGCCACTTTTACAGTTAAATCAACTACAGAAACGTCAGCAGTAGGAACACGGAAAGACATTCCTGTCAATTTTCCATTCAAAGCCGGGATAACTTTTCCAACCGCTTTTGCAGCACCTGTTGAAGAAGGAATGATATTGATTGCAGCTGCACGTCCGCCTCTCCAGTCTTTTCTTGAAGGTCCGTCAGCTGTCATTTGAGTTGAAGTAGTTGCGTGAACAGTAGTCATTAAACCTTCAACGATTCCGAAATTATCATTAATTACTTTAGCTAAAGGAGCTAAACAGTTTGTAGTACAAGACGCATTAGAAACAACTAAGTCTGTAGCTTTTGCAGTTTCGTGGTTTACTCCCATTACAAACATTGGTGCATCTGCAGACGGAGCTGAAATGATTACTTTTTTTGCACCACCTTTAATGTGCTCGTTTGCAGTTTCGATAGTTGTGAAGATACCAGTACATTCTGCAACAACATCAACATCAACTTCGTTCCATTTTAAATCAGCTGGATTTCTTTCTGCAGTAATACGGATATTTCTTCCGTTTACGTAAAGTTTTCCTTCTTTAACTTCTACAGTTCCGTTGAAACGACCGTGAACTGAATCATATTTTAATAAATAAGCTAAGTGATCTACATCTAATAAGTCATTGATTGCAACAACTTCTACATTATCTCTATTGAAAGACTCTCTAAAAACGATTCTTCCGATACGTCCAAATCCGTTTATTCCTAATTTTACTTTTGACATTTTACTTGATTTTTGCTTTTGTTTTTATTACACTATTAAAAAGTCTAATTTCCTCACAATAAACTTTCTTCTCTTTAAACTTTTATATTTTATGTTGACATGATATCAGAAACTCTCAAGAGTTCTCTGTCAATCTCAGATTTTCCTTTAATTGCTTGTTCCAATGGCGTTAAAATTATTTTATCAGCCTGAAGACCAACCATATAATTTGACTTTCCTTCAATTAAAGATTCAACAGCTTTTACACCCAGACGGCTTGCCAAAACACGATCAAAACAAGATGGAGAACCACCACGCTGCATGTGTCCCAGTACAGAAACCCTTACGTCATACTCAGGTAAATTAGCTTCAACATAATCTTTTAGTTCGAATACATTTTTACCAATTTTATCTCCTTCTGCAATAACTACTATACTAGATGATTTTCCTGAAGCTTTACTTTTTTGAAGAGAATCAAGTAATCGGTCTAAACCCAAATCTTCTTCAGGAATAAGAATTTCTTCTGCACCTGCACCAATTCCGGCATTAAGAGCAATATGTCCCGCATCTCTACCCATAACCTCTACAAAAAACAGACGGTTATGCGAACTTGCGGTATCTCTGATTTTATCAATACAATCCACAACAGTATTCAGAGCAGTGTCATACCCTAAAGTAAAACTTGTACCATAAATATCATTATCAATTGTTCCTGGAATTCCCATTACAGGAAAATCATATTCTGAATTAAAAATCAAACCTCCGGTAAAACTTCCGTCTCCACCAATCACAACAAGAGCATCAATACCTGCTTTTAAAAGATTTTCGTGTGCTTTTTTTCTACCTTCCGGAGATCTAAAATCAACTGAACGAGCTGATTTCAGGATCGTTCCACCTTTATTTACAATATTATTTACGCTTCGTGGTCCCATTTCCTTGAAGTCTCCTTCGATCATTCCCTGGTATCCTCTATAAATTCCTATGCATTCAATATTATGATAAGCACATGTTCGAACAACTGATCTTATTGCAGCATTCATTCCTGGTGAGTCACCTCCTGAGGTTAGAACACCAACTTTTTTTATTGTTTTTGGCATTATTTAAGTATTAAAGTGTAAAATTAGCAAACATTCACCACTTTTCGGGTTATGATTATAATAAATTAATAAAATATGTTAAATTCAAACGTTTTCGTTAATAAGTTTTTTGATATGAAAAAATTCATTAAAAATAATAAAAGGCACTTATTTTAATTAATTCCTTAAAATTAACAATACATTCATGAAGTGTTACAAAAATCTACGGTATCATAAAATCCTGAAAAAAGTCCAGGACGCTAAAATTAAGCATAAAAAAACCATTATGCTTAATAATGGTTTTCGAATAGAATATTTTAACAAAAATTTAAAAATCGTCATTATCAGGAATCACACCCTGATTATTAGTTGACTGAGGTTTTTTATCTTCTTTCTTGTCGTCTTTTTTCTCCGGATTCTTTTGTTTTTTTTCGGTTTCCTTTTTATTCATAAAATTGATATAATCAGGATTTAAGTTAGAATCCTGCAGATCATCAGAGGAGTTTTTTAGGGCTCTTTCTATTTTATGACTTTTGAATATCTTATTTACTAATTCACTAAAAGTGTCAAAATCTACTTCATATGAAATACCAACTCCTTGTGTATAACCAATTCCCTGTCCTATATAGTTGATATCATTTTCCTTATTAAACAAACGAAGGTTCATAGATCCGTCTTCGTTAACTCTGTACAGGATTTCAATATCACCAACGATTGCAGATTCGTTTATACCTCCTACCGGTACACCTACCTTACCATTAATAGTAATCCTGTCGTTTACCTGAGAGGTTATGTTTGCCACAAACTGTCCATCTGCTTCCTGGCCTAATCGTTTGTCGGCAGAAATATAATTTAAATCAATATTGACCTTATCATTTTCTGATTTGATAATACCTCCAAAAAGACTGGAAACAGTTTCAGACAGCGTTCCTGAAAAATCGCCCTGACTAAATCCGTCTGTACTCATAAAGGAGCCTGTTGACAGTAAATATAATGCCTGTGTCTGGCGAATATCCTTATCATCCAGTTTATATTGTATTTCAGACTTTAATACGCTGCTTACCGATGGGAACTGAATATCAAAATTAGGTTCCGGACTAGCCAAATCTCCTCTTAAACCAATTACTACTTCGACCGGCACTTTCTTATTAAATGAAGATGTGTTGTCTAATAATACGGCAGGATTTGCAGTTGTTTTATAAACAGCTTCCAGGTTTAGCTGTGCTTTCATTGGGTTTCCTTCCCAAATAATTGATCCTCCTTTTTTTACTGCAAATTTCTTATCAATCAGACCTCCATATTTAAAATTATAAGTTCCTTCATATGCCTGGAAATCTCCCCACATATTAAATTTACCTAGTGTATTAATTTTAAATAATAACGAACCATATCCTTTTCCTTTCATACCGTGCCCTGAGTTTCTGTCCAGGATTACTTCTACTTCGGCATCGGGTGTGATATCAAAATCAAACTCCAGCTCAAGACCGCCATAATTCCTTGTCTTTTCGACAATACCATTGGCTAAATTGAACTTTTCTTTTGGTGTTATAAAATGAATAAAACTACTCTCATTTACACTCTGTACATTATTAATAGGGATTTTTACTTCTGTACCTTTTTCAGATTTCGCATCTACTTTAATAAATAAGCTCGAAACCGGGCCGGTAATACTTGCCGTACCATTTATAAAAGCGGTACCAAAATAAGCCGCATCATCACTGTCTTTTGTATCGAGTGCCAGCAATCGTTTTGATGTAATATTCAGATCCAGTTTCCAGTCTCCAAAATTATGGTGTTCGATACTTCCGTTTAGTAAACCTTTAGTTCCGTATTTTGTATCTGTCAGCTGGTTGTTTCTGAATAGAAATTTCTCATCTGTCAAATCGATAACGGTACGGTCACTTAATTCATAATCTGTATTTAGGTACGGAACAGTCATTCCCGCTTTTTCTACATACAATCTTCCGTTGATTTCAGGTTTCTTGACATTTCCTACCACTGCTGCATTTCCTGAAACCGAACCGCGTATATTAGATAAAACATCTCCGCCTATAGTTCCTAAAGTCGCAAGATTAAATCCCTGGAGTTTTAAATTTATATCCAGAAGTGTTTCTTTATTTTCTATTGCAAAAGTTCCATCTGCTTTAAACGATTCTGTAAAACCATTTTGGATAGAAGAATTTATAGTAAACTTTCTAAAACTCTGATCTCCCGAAATATCAAAATTTAATGTTCCAAGTTCGGTTTTATTTAAGTTAAGGTGATCAATTACAATTGAGGCCGTTGGCTGATAAACATTTTTATTCTGCTTATAATTGACACTTCCGTTCAGGTTACCATTAAAGACAAATTTGGAATTTAAAGGTGTGATTTTATTGATATCAACATCTTCAAAATTAAGAACAAGATCTTTGTAATCTGTACCTTTAATTATACCATTTAAGTCAATTTTCTGATCTTCATGCGAAAGAACAATATTGTCTATCGTAAAATTCGTAAAGTTTTTATCAAAAATAATCTGATTATCTTTTTCTTCCCCAGCATTTAAATACCATAGATAGTCTTTAAACTTCATCTCAGATTTATGAATACCAACAATATTATTTTTGTTTTTATCAATTGTGTGATAAAGGTTCAGGTTGTAATAATCTTCACCCTGATTTCCTCCTTTAAATTCTGAACGAACAAACAAAGTATCTTTTGAGGTTACATTAATCAGACTAAAATCACGTACTTTATAATAGGGTGTTTTGATACTATCCAATTCCACATATGCATTATAAAGCGGGTTTTTATTGTCAATATTGATACGGATATTATCAAATGTATTTTTGTCTGCCGTAATTTTCTGAGATCGAAACCTGAATTTGAATTCCTGCAAATCTGAATCTATTTTTCCGCGTAAAACTGTCGACGAATCGATTTGGATTTGAGGATACAGCATTTCCACCACCTTATTATATACATGCAGGTTGAAACGCAGGAACTGGCCTTTTTTAACTTTATAAGGTTTATAATTGGTATAAAGACTTCCAACAGAATTCATTACCAGTTTGTCTAATTCCTTAAACTGAAATTTACCGACAATCTTTCCGTCTATAACATCAGATGAATTGATTGTTATTGTACGGATTCTGCTTTCATCAAAACTCGAATTTACTGTCAATTCATCAAAAGCATAAGTGGCTTTTGGGTTTTGATAGGCTGCATCTTTAATGTAAATATTTCCATGAAGAGTTTCAATCGAGTTTCCGCTCACCTCTACAACTGCATCTCCTGTAAAATGTGAAATAGAATCATTGACAAATTTTAGTTTTTTCAAATCTGCATTTTCAACATTGATATGAAAGTCATACTTGTTTTCGCGTGTGCTCAAATCCACAAGACCATCAAAAGTCAGATTCAGGTTGGGGTCGTTAACAGATACTTCTCCCTTGTAATATGGCAATTTAAAATTACCGTTTATTACAATATTGTTGTAAGTGTATTTATTATATTCTAGTTTAGAAACATCTCCTTTTACAATAGTATTCAGGTATTTTTGTGTAAAACCAACACCGTCAACATCAAGGTTTAAGGTAGTTCTTCCTACATCTTTTCTTTGAAGCAGGGCGCCTACGTCGAAATTATCCAGAATAATATTTCCCGAATAAGAAGCCTTATCAATAAAATCCATATTATTCATATGGAGATCAACCTGACCATTTCCTAAATCGGTAATCATTTTAAAATCTGTCTCTAAGTCTGTGGTCGAGACCTTTGCCTTACCTACGATATTAAATTTACCCAGTCGCTTAATTTCTACAGGAAGCTTTTTTCCTAAAACAACTGGCAGTAAAACGACCAGATTATCATAACTCGAGACCAGTCTATCAAATTTTCCTTCCATTGAAAATTTTTGGTCCTTGTTACCCAAAAGGTTTCTGAAATTTATATTTCCGACAATTCTTGAGCCGTTTGTATCGCTAAGCCTCAATCTTCTCAAATTAAGATTATTAAGCGTTCCTTTTATTTTTGATCTGACTTTAAAGTGCTGGTTTTTGCCCAATCCGTCGTAAAAATAACGGAGATCATTGGTCGCGATTGAAGCAGAATCAAGAGCAACATCAAACTTTACCTTATCGGTAAAAGCCAGGAAATCACCAACATCATAATTTAATATAGCCTGACCATAAATTGTTGATCTTTTAGTCTTTATGGCTAAATTTTCGACTCTGATCTGTTTTTTGGTATAACTGAATTTACCCGCAAAATTAGACACATACAAACCACGATGATCCTGAAATGAAAATCTGTGGATAATGGTATTCACATCCGGTCCGTACAGTTTAAAATCACTGATATAAGCATTAAGCTTTTTAAAATCAATAAGTTTTGGGGTCTTTTTATTCTCATCTATTACAGAAAAAACACCTTGGGAAATATAGGCGTTTTTGGCTGTCAGCAAAAAATGACGGTTCGTCTTTGAAGGTTTATCCGAATCAAACAGCCTAATAAATTTATTGATGTTATTTTCGTTTTCGTTTTTATAGGTTTTCAGGTTAAAAAGCAGTCCTGTAAGTCTAAGGTCACCAAAAATAAGATCACCGTCGAGCAATCTTTTTACACTCAGAATATCGGTAGAAATGATATCTGAATAGATCATGGTTTTATTATGATGGTCTAAAATCAATACTTTTTTTAGTTTTACACCGCCAAAAATATTTATCGCCACCCTGTCTACGCTTATTTTAGTCTTAAAATCGGTATTAAGAGATTCTGTGACATAATCAGCAATTTTGCTTTGCACGACAGGCAAAGACAGAATGATAGCAAGTGCCAGCAAAAGTAAAATCAACCCAATTAAGGTTCGTGATATTATTTTCTTTACTTTTTTGATAGCTCTTTAATTTTAGTTTTCTTTTAATTTATTTTTGAACAGGCAGAAGACGCCTGTTTTTGATAAAATTTCTCTAATTTTGGCGTTTACTTCAATCAAAGAAAATTTTAGAAATTTGATTTTTCAAATATAATCCAAAATCGTGCCTTTATATGCAAAATTCAGAGGTTTTTATTCTTGCCATCGAAAGTTCATGCGATGATACTGCTGCTGCAGTTTTACATAACGATAAAGTACTCTCAAATGTTGTAGCGAATCAGTTAATTCACAATCAATATGGCGGTGTCGTTCCTGAATTGGCTTCAAGAGCGCATCAGCAAAATATAGTCCCTGTAATCGATGCTGCACTTCGTAAAGCAAATGTACAAAAAGAACAATTAACTGCCATTGCATTTACGCAGGGACCTGGTTTAATGGGGTCACTTTTGGTCGGAAGCTCTTTTAGTAAATCATTATCTCTCGCCCTAAAAATTCCGTTAATTGCTGTGAATCATATGCATGCACATATTTTGGCGCATTTTATAGACGAAGAAGGGTTTGACAAACCTGAATTTCCGTTTTTGGCTTTGACCATTAGTGGAGGACATACACAGATTGTAAAAGTAAATGGCTTTTTTGACATGGAAATTATCGGCGAAACTACTGATGACGCGGTTGGTGAGGCTTTTGACAAAAGCGCCAAAATCCTTGGACTTCCCTATCCGGGCGGGCCATTGATTGATAAATATGCCAAAGAAGGAAACCCAAAGGCTTTTGCCTTTACAAAACCAAAAGTTCCCGGATTAGATTTTAGTTTTTCCGGACTAAAAACTGCCATTTTATATTTCATTCAAAAGAAAAAACAGGAAAATCCAAATTTTATTGAAGAAAACCTGAATGATATTTGTGCTTCTATCCAGTACACAATTATTGAAATTTTGATGGATAAACTGAAACTTGCCGTAAAAGAAACCGGAATAAAACAAATCGCTATTGGCGGAGGTGTTTCTGCAAATTCTGGCATCAGAACACGATTGAAAGAAAGTGAAGGCAAATACGGCTGGAAAACTTTTGTTCCAAAATTTGAATACACTACAGACAATGCAGCGATGATTGGAATTGTAGGATATCAGAAATATTTATCAAAACATTTTGAAACTGCTGCTGTGGTTTCTAAAGCAAGAATTCAATTTTAATTATGCAATTATTTTACAATCCTGATATAAATGAAATGACAGAAAGTTTTTCTTTTGATAAAGAAGAAAGCCGTCATATCATAAAAGTTTTAAGAAAAAAAGATTCCGATATTCTGCACGTTACAAACGGGTTAGGTTTATTATTTGAAACTGAAATAACGTTGGCTTCAGATAATAAATGTACTGTTAAGGTTCTTAATGTTACCAAAGCCGCTGCACCAAAATTTCATTTGCACCTGGCTGTTGCACCGACAAAAATGAATGACCGGTATGAATGGTTTCTGGAGAAGGCTACCGAAATTGGAATTCAGGAAATCACACCCGTTTTTTGTGATCGTTCTGAAAGAAAAGCCATTAATCCTGAGCGATTTGAAAAAATCATTCTCTCTGCGATGAAGCAATCTAATGAAACTTTTTTGCCAAAATTAAATCCGGCTGTTTCTTTTAAAGAATTCATAAAACAAAAAAAGGAAGGATTGAATCTGATCGCGCATTGCGAGGAGACCGATAAAAAATCATTGAAAGAAATCCTGAAACCAAATGAAAATGTTACTATTTTAATTGGTCCCGAAGGAGATTTTTCTGAAAAAGAAATTACCTTGGCGCTAGAAAATAATTTTAAACCTGTAATGTTAGGAAATACTCGCTTAAGAACTGAAACTGCAGCAATTGTAGCCTGTCATAGTGTTGTTTTCTTTAACGAATAAATTGATTTTAATTTGTCATTTCAAGAGCTTAAATTAACTCAATATTGTCATTTCGACGAAGGAGAATCTCCATGAGAAGCTCCGCAACGAAAAACCAAACTTTGTAGAGTTACTTACGGAGATTTCTCCTCCGTCGAAATGACATAAAGCCTTATAATAAAAGGAAAATTACAAGATAATTATGAAAAAAATATTTTACTTATTATTACTTTTTTCAGTTTCTTCGTTCTCACAAGAAATCGCTTTGCTTAAGTACAACGGTGGTGGCGACTGGTATGCCAATCCAACATCGTTGCCAAACCTAATCAGATTTTGTAATGCGAACATTAATACGCGCATAAAAGAAAAACCTGCAACGGTTGAGCCCGGAAGTCCTGATTTGCTTTCTTATCCTTTTGTTCACATGACGGGACATGGAAATGTTGTTTTTAGTGACAATGATGTAGAAAATCTACGCAATTATATGTATGGCGGTGGTTTCCTGCATATTGATGATAATTACGGAATGGATCAATACATTCGAAAAGAAATCAAGAAAATGTTTCCAAATAATAATCTGACAGAGATTCCTGCAAATCATCCTATTTTTCAAAAGCCGTTTCCTTTCCCGAACGGACTGCCAAAAATTCATGAGCACGATGGTACACGCGCACAGGCTTTTGGAATTTTTGTTGAAGGCAAATTAGTTTTATTATATACTTATGAAAGCGATTTGGGCGATGGCTGGGAAGATGAAGAAGTTCATAATGACACTGCAAATGCAAGAGACAAAGCTTTGAAAATGGGCGCTAATATTATCAATTATATTTTTACCAATTAATATTTACAAGTGCAGTTATCCCACGCAGAGAATCAATTTGAAAGAAAAACGTTTCCAATAACGCTGGTTTGTGACCATATTTATTTTCAGCAAAATATTGGTTCGCTTTTCAGGATTAGTGAAGCTTTTGGCGTCGAAAATATTATCTTTTTGGGGAAAGATATTCCGCTTACGCCCAGAAAGATAAATAAAACTTCAAGAAGTACGCATTTGCATGTTGCACACGAGGTTATAGAAGAAACAGCTGTTCTTACTGATTATCTGATTAAAAATAACTTCGAAACAATTGCTCTGGAGATTGCCAGTACCAGCAAACCTCTTAAAGAAGTTACAATTCCCGAAAACAAAAAAATTGCCCTTTTGATAGGCAGCGAAATAGACGGAATTTCAGAAGAGCTTTTAAAAATTTCTAACCAGATTGTTCATATCAATATGTTTGGCAATAACAGCAGTATGAATGTAGTACAAGCAGCAAGTATTGCGTTGTATGAAATCACTTCCTTGCTATAATACATTAAAAAATAAATTAACTTTTGTAAATGCAAATTCTTAACGGAATTTGCATTTTTTTTGTCTTAAAAGCACTTTACAAACAACAAAAAATCAATAACATAAGGTTATTAAAAATTTAATTATAAGATTTTTCGTCATAAAAAAAATAGCAGTTTTTTTGTAAGAACTAGACCGTGTAAGGGTTTGCAAAATTTCTCACAAATAATTTATTGTAAAAATTTTGACACAACACAATTTTGTTATAAAATTGCGTTATTGTTTAACTAATCAACAATATTGTAACAAAAAACCCCTATTATTATGAAAAAAGTTTTTTTATCTGCAATTACAGCCTTATTGCTGTTTTCTTGTCAAAATGACCAATCTGAATCTGCTGGTTCAGAAACAAGCGCACTATCACGTCGTGCATGTGCAACTCAGGACGTATTAGAAGCACAATTGAAAGCCGACCCTACTTTGGCAATCAGAATGAATCAAATTGAAGCTTTTACTAATGAGCAAATTATTAAAGGTTTTTCAGGCCGTTTAGTTAATGGTAAAATCGAAATTCCAGTTGTTGTAAATGTTTTATACAGAACTACAGCAGAAAATATTTCTAATACACAAATTCAATCTCAGATTGATGTATTAAACAAAGACTTTAATGCATTAAATTCAGACTTCAATAGTGTACCTACTTTATTTTCAGGTGTAAAAGCTAATGTAGGAATCACATTTGTATTAGATCAGGTAATTAGAAAATCTACAACAAAATCTTCATGGGGAACAAGAGATGCCATGAAAAAACCAAATCAGGGTGGTATTGCACCAACTTCTCCAACAACAAAACTTAACTTATGGTCTTGTACAATTGGTGGCGGAATCCTTGGTTATGCACAATTTCCTGGAGGATCCAGTGCTACAGATGGTGTTGTAATTGATCCTAAATATTTTGGTGTTTCTGGTTCTGCAAATGCGCCATATAACTTAGGAAGAACTGGTACTCACGAAGTTGGACACTGGATGAACTTACGTCACATTTGGGGAGATGCAACATGCGGAAGTGATTTAGTATCTGATACTCCTACTCACAACACTGCAAATTATGGTGTACCGGCTTACCCTCACTACAGTACTTGTTCTGGAACTCCTGTAGAAATGACTATGAACTACATGGATTATACTGATGATGCTGGTATGTACATGTTCTCAAATGGTCAAAAAAGCAGAATGGCTGCGATCTTTGTTTCAGGAGGTCCAAGAGCTGCTTTTGGAATCTAATCCAAAAAAAAACAAATATATTTTTAAGGCGGGATGTATTCATCCCGCTTTTTTTATTAAGTCAATAAATTCAAAAAGGTTTTGCTATATTTACTTTAGAAATTTATTCAAAATCTAACATGATAACATCAAAAATTATATCAAACGGAATCTTAAGGGCACTGGCGACCATATTAATTGTAGCTGCTGTTTTATACTTTTTATACCAAATACAAACCGTAATTGTATATTTATGCATTTCGCTGATATTATGCCTTATCGCAAACCCTTTGGTATTGTTTTTAAAAAACAAATTAAAGTTTGGCAACTCCTTAGCAGCTGCAACAACAATCTTCTTTTTTATATTAATAATTACCGGTTTTATTTTCCTCTTTGTTCCGCTGATAATTTCACAAGCAAATAATTTATCCTTATTGGACACTCATAAATTACAGGAACAGTTTATCGCTACAGAACAAAGTATTGAATCTTATTTTAATGTTCAGCATGTTGATTTGAATAAAATGCTGAAAGACTCCAAAATAACGTCAATGTTAGACTTTAGTTATTTTACAAGGTTTATCAATTCCATTTTAGGTTTTGTAGCCGATATGGGAATGGGATTGGTTTCTGTATTCTTTATTACTTTCTTTTTTATAAAAGATCAGGATTTGTTTAAATCGCAGGCAAAAGAAATTCTTCCTGATTCTAATGAAGATAAAATTATAAATTCAATTACAAAAATAAACCACTTACTGACACGCTATTTTATTGGTTTATTGCTTCAGTTGACTGTTGTTTTTATTCTTTACTTAATTGTTTTAGTAATTTTTGGTAATAAAAATGCGCTTGTAATAGCATTTCTTTGTGCCATATTAAATGTCATTCCTTATATCGGCCCAATTATAGGAACCGTTTTAGCCGGAATTTTAACTATGATTAGCATGATTGGAAGCGATTTTCAAACCGAAATCCTGCCAAAAACCATTTATGTCATAATCGGGTTTTTGATTGTTCAGGCAATTGATAATAATATTAGTCAGCCAATAATTTCATCAAAAAGTGTAAATTCGCACCCGCTGGAAATATTCCTGATTATTTTAATCAGCGGAATCACTTTTGGGATTGTGGGAATGGTAATCGCTGTACCGGTTTTTACAATGTTAAAAGTAATCCTTAAGGAGTTTTTTCCTCAAAACAAAATTGTCTCCGTATTAACCGAAAGAATTTAGCATTGAACACTTCTATTCTGCACCAAAACATTCAGGACTTTATTAGTCAGAATATTGGGACGCCGATTTCAAAATTAGCCCTTCAGAAAAATCCGTTTCCCGAGGTTGACTGGATTTTAATTTTAAATCAGATAGAAGCCAAATCAAAAGCAAAAGAAAAATTGCCAACCTGGTTTGCGACAGAAAACATTATTTATCCGGGCAAAATCTCTGTAGAACAAACTTCTTCAGAAAAAACGGCTGCTTACAAAGCTTCTTTAGTATCAGGAAAAACATTAATTGATCTTACAGGAGGCTTTGGCGTTGACGATTATTATTTCTCAAAGAAATTTGAAATCGTTGCACACTGCGAAATAAACCCGGATTTATCGGCCATTGTAAAACATAATTTTAAACAACTGGGAGTAGAAAACTGCACTTTTTATGCTGAGGATTCAACAAATGTCTTAAACAAATTAAATCAAAAATGGGATTGGATTTATATAGATCCATCCCGAAGAAATGATGCAAAAGGCAAAGTTTTTATGCTAAAAGACTGTTTGCCAAATGTACCTGAATTACTGGATTTTTACTTTGAAAAATCGGATTCTCTTTTGATTAAAACAGCACCTCTGTTAGATATTTCTGCAGGCTTATCTGAACTGAAATTTGTAAAAAACATTCATATTATTGCGCTCGAAAATGAAGTTAAGGAACTGCTTTTTGAAATTCACAATCATTATTCTGGCGGCATAACCATAAAAACAGCTAATCTCTTAAAAGACAAAACCGAAACATTTGATTTTGTTTTGGATAACAGTGCTGATTCTGCCCTTTATCATCTACCGCAAAAATATCTGTACGAACCCAATTCTGCCATTATGAAATCGGGAGGTTTTGATCAGGTCGGTTCATTTTTCAACATCAATAAACTTCATAAACACTCGCATTTATACACATCAGAAACGTTAATTGATTTTCCGGGGCGGCGTTTTGAGGTAGAAAAAGTGATTTCATACAACAAAACCGATATGAAAACAGAGCTGTTAAACCAGCAGGCAAATGTAACAACGAGAAATTTTCCGGAAACGGTAGAGAACATTCGAAAAAAATGGAAAATAAAAAATGGTGGAAATTTGTATTGTTTTTTTACAACTGATAAAAATGAAAACAAAATAGTTTTAATTTGCAGAAAAATAACCTAAAAATGAAACAACTAATTACCCTGACTTTTTTCTTGTTAACCCTTACTGCATTTGCTCAAAAACCATGCGAATACAGTGCAAACGTAAATGACTCAATTGGTACATATAAGGTAACAAACGAATACCTGATGAGCGAAAAATATTTTGGAGGAAGCTTCAATTATGTTTTCTTTTCATTGGCACAGACAGACGGATTGCCAACTCTTAATCTCCAGCTTATCCAAAAAAGCAAAGACTTTATAAAAGCGAATTGTTTTGACAAAAACTCAAAAGTTTTCCTGCAATTGGAAAATGGTAAAATAGTAACGCTTATTCATATCAATCAGGAAAACTGCGGAACACTTATTCGTGACGACAAAGGTTTTGACAATCGCGTGAATACCGGGATTTTTATGTTTATGAAAGATAATTTTGAGGAACTCAAAAAATCTCCCATTTCAATTATGCGTATAAAATATTTAACTGATATCGAAGATTATATTGTAAAAAGAGAACTGACATCTGAGCTAAACGGCAAAGTCACACATCCCAATACGTATTTCATAGAAAACATCAGATGCGTAGAATAAATTAGTCACACTTCCATTTTTCGTTAGAAACATTTTCTTTCAGACCAGTTTTTAAATTATAATGCCACCATTCTGAATCAAAAGAATTAAAGCCATTTTTGACCATTATTTTTTTGAGGAATTTTCGATTCGAAAGTATTTCTTTAGAAAATTTAGTGTACTTATGACTGGCCTGAATTCCGAAGAAATCAAAAGAAGTTCCCATATCAATTTCTTTTCCATTGGCATCTACAATAGAAATATCAACGGCTCCTCCTCTATTATGGATGGAGCCTTTTTTTGGGTCTGCCACATATTTTGGGTCCGACACAATCTCCCACATTTTTTTCTGAATCGACAAGGGCCTGTAGCAATCATACAACTTGATTTTATAGCCACGTTTTATAAAATCATTATTGGCCGAAATAAGCGCTTTAACGGTTTTTAAACGCAGAAAACACTCGGCGCAGTCATAAACTCTAGCTTTTAGAAAATTATCTTCTGTTGCATACTTCATATCATAAACAAAATCTTTGCTGTAATCCCTGAGGTTTACAAAAGCCGTATCTGCAATTTCGTGTTTTACCGGACTTGAATACATTTCGTTTTGGGCATTTATAGAAAACGTAGAAAAAATAAATCCTAATAAAAATAATATATTGCTGTATTGTGGCATGAAAATGTTGTTTTGATTTAAAGCTTTTCTCAAAAGTAAGTAATTTATTTACAATTTATTTTAGAAAATGCAATTTCCTGCCACTTACTGCCTGAGGCTTATATACCATTATCCTTTCTGTAATACAAACCAGCCAAAGGCACGCAGCCTTACTTTAAAAAATGAGTCTGGGAATACCTCATCGACGTGCTTCCAGGCTGCCTCCAGAAGATTCTCTGCTTCTAACCTGCATGCTTCTATTGCCCCGCAATTTTGCAATAAAATAATCACCGATTCTATTGTAGTTTTATCAGTAGGCATAGCCTGAATCGTTTTCCATACATATTCTCGCTTATCTAAAGGTAATAAGCTCATTGCTTTTGCCACAGGCATTGTTATTTTTCCTGCTGTTATATCTTCTCCTTTATCTTTAAGATTACCATCAAAACCCTGCAAATTCAGTACATCATCCATAATTTGGTAAGCAACACCAATGGCCTCAAAAAAATTACACAATGCCTCTATTTCTTCATGTTTTCCGTTCCCTATCAAACCTCCCATTTTGACTAATGTACAGGCGGGAGCTGCGGTTTTTAAACGGTGTATGGTATAAATTCTTTTTTCCAGCGATGAGCTGGATCCGGTACTTACCGCATCTGGCATGAGGGAATGAAGTCCGCTTATATCCATTGCCTGACCTGCATGTGCAGCACGCATCATTTCAAAAAACAACTCATATACTTTAAGCCTTATGTTTTTGGGAAGCTGCGGTGTGTGTGTAAACAATTCACCAACAAAATAACAAACATTACCAGCATTGATTGCCAGCGGCTCGCCATAAAGATGGTGCAGCGCTATACCTCCTCTTCTTGTATCAGATTTATCCTGGACATCATCTACTATTAATGATCCGGTATGTATTAACTCAGGCATTGCCAACCAATCTATAAATGGCTGGGAGTTTCCTCCGACAATATCTATACTGGCAAGAAATACATAAGACCTCCATGCTTTTTTATTGCGGTCAACGACTTCTCTAATGGGTTTGATAACTGACGAAACGTATTGTTCCTTATCTTCAGCAGTAAAAAAACGTATACCCAAAGGGCTATTAACCAATCTATGAAATTGATCGTCAGTTGGGTTTACAGGCAGCAAGGATTCCGTTGCTCTTTGGGTGGCCTTGCCAATGGCCTTTAAGAAGCTTTCAATGCTTTCTTTTGTATCAAATCCGTTTATTTCAACATAACCAGCACCAGAGACTTCTTTTCCCATAAAACTTCCGAAGGCATTTACTCGTCCTTCCCAAAATGCAGGTGCAGAGAGAATAGTAACAAACTCCTGTTCTTCAAAATCGGCTGTAATAGAAAGAAAAATGTTTTGTGTGGGTATTTCTAATCTCCACGAAACCGGATATGACATAAAGGTACGGGAGCTTGTCCAGTGGTATTCAGGAAAAAAAGAGTAATTTTCTTCGTTAATTATTTTACCATCAGCATCAATTATAATCATGGTACCACCGGCATGTTTGCCATTATCAGTATTATCAAAAAGATCATATCCTGATATCTGGCAGCCATTATCTAATTGCAAGGATATCCAGTTCCAGGCCATATCACCCTTAAACTCAAATGTTGTGGTTTCATCAGCCGGTCTGCTAAATTGATGATCGTACCAGCCGTTTCCTTCTGCCTTATATGTTGTACTACCTATTTGGATCTCACCGCTTACGGCACAATTTGGAATGAAGTAATAAAACATATCCCCTCTGCCTACTTTTCCAACTAATCCATTATTGCCATGTCTTACCGGCTCTGTTAATGGAACAAAAGTAAGTCTGCACGCCACTTCACTAACTGGATTTTGAAGTTGTAACTGATAGTTCCCTGACGCATCTTTTTTAAAAGAGTTTTCGTCATATTCAAGCGAGAAATTATTATTACCAATTTTTGCATGATTTTTAAGAAGCCTGTCCGGCAGTGGTATATTTCCTTTTTCGTACACTTCTTTTATTGCACGTCGGATTGATTTACTTCCTTGATTGCTTTCCTCGTTTTTCTTCATAATTTTTAATGCATGAACTGGAGTATCTGGATCAACAAGAGAATCCATATAATATTTTTTTCCATCCACGTCTGATAAGGACCAAATTACTGAATGTGCGTATGTACAATTTTCTGAATCTTTGTCTTTTCCTGTTGCCAATCTAAAAAACGAAGCAAATAGGGAAAACTTTTTGCCATCTGTCGAAGTAACATGGCAGTTTTGGTACCACCACTCAAGTACAGATTCGTGGTGCGGAAGATCGTGAACAGCCAAATCAATTGGTCCCTCAGTTGGCCATGTCA
Source organism: Flavobacterium sp. 1355 (assembly GCF_017833415.1). GTDB lineage: Bacteria > Bacteroidota > Bacteroidia > Flavobacteriales > Flavobacteriaceae > Flavobacterium. The sequence continues at coordinate 73,059 of NZ_JAFICC010000015.1, forward strand.
ATGGATAATGATTTAAAGTAACGTTTAAATTTGGTTCTTCTGTGTTGCTTTCTTTCTTCATACTAAAATATTTATTAGAGAATAATATTATTTTTTTGCCTTTGAAATAATATTTTTTTTTAATCTAACAAAGCATGCAAATACAATAAAAAAAATATAATAAATATTTGATTATTAATATTTTAAAACATTACCTACAGGCCATTATTTTTTTGTAAAAATAAACACATACTATATTTGTACATTTTTTTTGTAAACAAAGTAGGTTGCAAATTATAATATGAAACCAAATGCTATAAACATATTTCCAGAAATAAAGAATCTACTTTTATTAAGTGGATTTCATAAAAACTTCAAAAACATCCTATACTTCTCCAGTCAGCATAATATTCTCCTTTGCAACCCTAGTTTTTAGCATTTTAAAATGAGAACGAAAGATATTATGCAGCAAGAACATTCATTTTCAAAACACCTTATGTCCCGCTATTCGCTGTATCTCTTGTGGTGGTCCCGAAGCCTCGGGATCACCACAAGAGGATGCCGCTTCTATCAGGGCTGGGTTTGAGATTTCGTTTTTTTTAAGAATTTTGAACCCATATAAATTCCTGAGGATAAATTCTGTTATATTTACTTCTTGTAAAACCTTTATAATTAAAAACAACTCAATTTAAAGAACACAAATGAATAATAAAACATTAGTTAAAATCAGTAACATCATTGGTATAGCTTCTATACTACTATTAGTATATTGGGTTTTTATATTTATTTCAATTACGGTGTTTGGCTTAAAGGTTTTTCGTGAAAATTTAACTGAAAGTTTTTACTTAAGCATTGTTGGAATTTTGGCTTTGATGTTTGGGGCATTGATTATTAATATAATGTTTAACCTGACCAGAATTGCCGAAAACCACAATCAAAACAACAATCAGGAATCAAAACAAGCAAGTAAAAAACTGGGGGTATTATTCATTTTAAGTTTCCCTGTAATATTTGTTCTTTTATTTGGAGGTGATTATCTAAGTTCACAAAAAAAGGAAAAAATGCTCATTAATTCTGCAAAATCAATTATCGATGAGAATACAGAAAAATCAAATCAGATTGTAGCATATTCATTCGATAAAAAATGGGTGAAAAATACCGCCGATATTCTGAAAATTTATTCAAAAACAGACATTAATTTTCCTGATGTAAGCGTTATTGTTGCTGACACATTAGATAATTCAAAAGTTTTTCTAGGTTTTAATACCTTTTTTCATGAAAATGACACAATTGCTTTAGACAAAAAGGATTACATAGAAGAGCTGTCAAAAGAAGAAAGAGATTATTTATCAAAGATCTTTTATAAAAACTCAGATGAAATACGCTTTAATGCCAATGATGGAAAATATCAGTTATTTTATCCTTATTCAAAAAATGGAAAAAAAATAGTTTTGTATTTTACCGACTATCAGCGCTATGGAAAAATAGGCAGCTAAGCTAAACATTCAGATTTCTCCAGTCATCATAATATTCTCCTTTGTACCCTTGTTTTTGAGCATTCTAAAATGAGAGCGAACTGCATGATAAAAAGGATAAGAAGTATAAGGAAGATTGTATTCGGCAGCATAACGCCTGATTATTGGTGTTATATGCGGATAATAAGTATGACCCACATTCGGAAAAAGATGATGTGCTACATGATGCGTAAACCCTCCATATAAAAAATTAGCAAGTTTACTTTCTGTACTAAAATCTTTGGTGACCACCATTTGATGCATAGCCCAGGTATCCGAAAGATTTCCGTTTTCGTCTGTATCAGGAAAATGCGCATCTTCATCTACATGCGTAGATACAAGCGCGACTACCCCGACTATACTTCCAGACATGTGCATGGCCAACCAGGCACCCAAAACGAGATACCAGGGCTGATTTAAGAAAAACATCGGAATAAAAAGGAGGTAAACCAGATTAATAATTTTTGCAGCAAACAGTCTGTAAATTTCTTCACGAGGAATTTTGTCTACTATTTTTTTGACGTAATTATTCTTTTTTCCAAAAAAATCTTTGAAGTCTCTGATATAAATCCAGTTCAGACTGTAAAATGGATAAATCAGCCACATATAAATGTGCTGATATTTATGATAATTATACAACGGACTGTTTGGAAAAATCCTGATAATATCGCTTTGCTTGATGTCAATATCCCAATCCTGAACATTTGTAAAGGCGTGGTGTAGGCCAATATGGCGACGCATCCAAAGCCAGTGGTTGCTGCCAAATAATTCTAAAACATAGAGAAAGCATTCGTTATTTCCTGACTTTTTGAATAGTGCTCCGTGCGCAGCATCATGAAAAGCATTGATAAACAAGACAATCATGGTTATTCCCGAAAGTATATAAAAAACGAACAGTAATGAAGTATGATTTCCGAAAACTAAAATACAGGCATAAAACAAAAAGAAAACTATCAAAAGTCCCAGAGACTTTATAATATTTGTCATGTACAAAGATGAGTTCTTTAAGACCGTTTCATTTACTTCTAAACGCATCTTTTTAAAAAAATCATCAGTTCCGGCTTTTAAAAAAACCGGTCGTTTTAATTTTTCCATATGGCTTTGGTTAGAAATTCTGTACCAAATTTACTAAAAAAACACAAACAACTAACAGTCATTGATTTACAACCCTAAATTTAATCAAAATAAACACAGCAATGTTTTTTGGATGATAGCATTGGCAAATTAAAATGCAAATAGGCGGGAAATAAAAATAATAAAGAAACCGGGAGATAAAAATAATTGCCAATTAGATATTAATTGATTGGTATATTTATAACAGTAATCGTAGTGTAAGAAATTAATATACAGATTTTGACTTGACCTCAACTGGATTTATACATTCTATAAGAAGAACCACATTCTTTTATTTATCTAATCCTTTTTGAATTAGCTTTTCTTTTATTCTGTTTAATTTGGTTTCTATTTCTCCTATGTCAGTAAGAATAGTTGTTCTCTCGTATGCTTCTGTAGGTTCATTGAGTATGTCTAAATCATTTCCTTTATTTTCAGTAAAAATATACTGCAAATCTATATCAGGAAATTTTTCTACCAGCAAAGTTATAAATACAGCATCGACCTTATTAATCCCTTTAAAGTATCGGCCAATCATGGTTTCGCTATAGCCCATTATTTCGGCCACTTCTCGCTGCTTAAGCCCTTTTTCCTTAAAAAACTCTCTTATCTTTTCGTAATACATTATTTGTAATTATTATAAATTATATATCAGGTAGATTTTTTTAACAAGAAATACACCTATTGTATAATATTTTTCCTACATTTGTTTCAGTTAACAAGAATAGGCAATAAATATTAATTATATGGCAAAATTAGTAAAAAATAACAAGAAAGAAGATACTTTATCTCATAATGAGAAGGCATACAAATATTTAGACGAACATTTACCATACACCTATGTTGACCTTACAGTAGACTGGTTAATAAAGAGAGGACACAAATCACCAAATAAGGCCTTAATAAGAAATGTAAGAAACAAGACTATTTTAAGAAATGATATTCTTCTGGCTCTGGTCGAGGTTGCTACAGAAAACAAAAACTCTATTGAAAGGATAAATTCAATAGTGAGTTAATAATTATAGCAATAAAAAACCACTCCTATTGAGTGGCTTTTTATTACTAATAATTTACAAAATCAAATGATTTCTATTTGGCATTGCTTGACTATTATTTCCCTACCGTTTTTTGTAAATACTGTGGATATCTTTCACCAACAATTTCTATGGCAGACAAAGCAATTTCTATTTTAGCCAGATCTTCTGTGGTCAGATGTACATTTACTGCTCCGATGTTTTCCTGTAAACGATGTATTTTGGTTGTTCCCGGTATTGGGGCAATCCACGGTTTTTGGGCCAAAAGCCAGGCTAATGCAATCTGGGCCGGAGTACAGCTTTTTTCTGCTGCTATGCTTTTTAATAAATCAACAAGGGCCAGATTTGCTTTTCTGTTTTCATCTGAAAATTTTGGAAGTGAATTTCTAAAATCGTTAGCATCAAATTTTGTATCCATATTAATTGCTCCTGTCAGAAAGCCTCTTCCAAGCGGGCTAAAAGGAACAAAGCCGATTTCTAATTCTTCCAGTAATGGCAGAATTTCTTTTTCTGGTTCGCGAAAAAACATAGAATATTCGCTTTGCAAAGCGGCTACAGGTTGTATTGCATGAGCTTTTCGAATACTGTCTACTCCTGCCTCCGAAAGCCCCCAATGTTTTATTTTACCTTCTTTCATCAAATCCTGAATAGTTCCTGCAACATCTTCCATAGGTACATTTGGATCTACCCTGTGCTGATAAAATAAATCTATATAATCTGTATTAAGATATTTTAATGAATTCTCAGCAACCTGACGAATTCTTTCAGGACGGCTGTCTACACCTTTTGTAGCATCGCCATCCAGAAAGCCAAATTTGGTAGCTATTATAATTTTGTCCCTAAACGGTGCAACTGCTTTACCTAATAAAGTTTCGTTTCCGCCCTGCGTATATGCTTCTGCGGTATCAAAAAAGGTGATGCCGGATTCGTAGGCATTTCTAATTAAATCTATTGCATCTTTTTCATCTGCCGCTGGTCCGTAAGCAAATGTTAAACCCATGCAGCCTAAACCTAATTCAGAAACTTCTAAACCTTGTTTTCCTAATGTTCTTGATTTCATCTTTTATTATTTAATTTTAAATTTTAGTACTATTGTATCAAATTGACAATACAAATTTCAACATACAGGCAACAATAAACAGTATATAGATTACGGTATTTTATACCATTATTACTGATTAACCTTTACACTCTAAAGTCCTGAATAAAAAAGCTTTAATTTTGTTTATATAAATATATAACATATGGATCCTATTATAAATTTCAGCAGTATTAATGACTATAATTCTTTCAATAATAACGAAACACTTCATCCATTGGTAAGCATTGTAGATCTTTCTAAAGCTTCTCCACGTAAGAATTATAAAATGAATTTTGGAATCTATTGTGTTATTCTCAAAGATATAAAATGCGGGGATCTTAAGTATGGAAATAATTATTACGATTATCAGGAGGGAACTTTGGTGTTTTTTGCCCCTGGACAAGCTGTAGAAGTGAGCAATAATACGGAGTACTATCAGCCGTTTGGGAAAGCTTTGATTTTTCATCCAGATTTGCTTCACGGGACCACATTAGGAAAACATATGGAACAATATAACTTCTTCACTTACAATACCAATGAAGCGCTCCATTTGTCTGAAAAAGAAAGAAAGATTATTCTGGACTGTTTTTTAAAAATAGAATACGAGCTGGAGCAATCTATTGATAAACACAGCAAAACCCTTATTACCTCTAATATTGAATTGTTTTTAAACTATTGCAACCGTTTTTACGACAGGCAATTTATTACACGCGAAACGGTCCATAAAGGTGTTCTGGATAAATTCGAAAATCTGATAAATACTTATATCAATTCAGAAAAACCACGAAATGAAGGCTTGCCATCCGTAAGCTGGTGTGCAGAACAATTAAATTTGTCTGCCAATTATTTTGGAGATTTAATTAAAAAAGATACTGGTTTTACGGCTCAGGAATTCATTCAGTCTAAAGTAATTGATCTCGCCAAAGAAAAGATTTTTGATGCAAATAAATCGATTAGTGAAATTGCTTATGAACTGGGTTTTAAATATCCTCAGCATTTTACCCGTTTATTCAAACAAAAAGTGGGCATGTCTCCTTTGGATTATAGAAATTTGAATTAAATAAATTTAAAAAATTCCCATATTGTCAGGCTTGAGGACAAACCCTATTCGCAGCATACTTTTGTGCTCCTGATAATCAATTAAACTTTCGGTGTAACCGATAAACCATTGCAGCGTAAAATAATAATTTTGGTTCTTATAAGGCCTATAGTTTACTTGTGTCTGTAGAGATCCATAATTAATGAGTCCGCTCCCTTTTCTGAAAAGTATGTCTGCACTCCATCTTTCGGGCGTTATTTTATAGGTAGCGCTTGCTTCTCCGTAACCCACATATTTGGTCAGTTCGGGATTATCATCTTTATCTACAAGCGGAATCCATCCTCTTAATCCGACAGTCCAGCGTGGAGAAATTTGTGATTTTAAAGAAAAAGCCAGCATGTTCCAGGTTCTCGAATAGATAGAATCTCTTCCGTTTGATTCGTGTTCAATAGAAATTGTTCCATAAGTAAGTCTTCCGCCTTTTAGATAAAAGGGACGGACAATCGCAAAACCGGGATTAAAGTTAATTTCTGCAAAGGGTTTAGAGTTCGCATAAATATCCCAAAAAGCTTTTTGGGTATACATCAGGTAAGGAAAAAATCCTCCCAACATTGGTTTGGAACTTAATCGCTGTTTAAAACTTACCTGGTATTTTACATCTGCAGTAGTGCGGGTAATGTCTTCGTCTAAAGGTACGCCAGTCAAAAAATAGTTATCTCTGTGGATCGAAAAACTGGCTTCTTTTAACAATGAATCTGCGGCGCGGAAATTCTTTTTTTCTTCTAAAAGTTGTGAATTTGCTTGTATGGAAAATAAAACGCAGCAAATTAGTATATATTTTATGTACATTACAATAGTTTAAAATGGAGTGTATTCAAGCTTTTTACACTAATTTACGCTATTTACTCCATATTAAAAAGAAAGGTCAAAAAATATAATTAATAAATGCCAAATAAAATTTAATTATCGTCTTTACAGGTAAAAACATGCCCGGAACCATCTGTTTCTAATTGATATAATGCTTTTCTAAGATTGGCACCAAGATTTAATGCAATAGAACGTAATATATGTTTTAAATCATTAAAATCATACGGTTTTACAAAATAACACATAGAACCAAGCTCTAATGCAATATCCATATCTTTTTTATGTGAAGACGTCGAAATCATAATCACAGGTATATCCTGATAACGTTTATCGTTTTTTAGGATTTTTAAACATTCCCAACCACTCATAATAGGCATATTTACGTCAAGAAAGATAAGTTCAGGAATCTGATCAAGGCTTTCAAGTACTTGTAGCGCTTCTTTACCATTCGCAGCACATTCACAAATAATATTTTCATCAATATCTTCTAATGCCTCACAGAACATTTCTGTATCATCCATATCATCATCGGCCAGTAAAATTATTTTTTTTCTCATATTAAATGTCATTTTCATTTTGCTTTATTGGGAGTGTTATAACAAATGTGGCGCCTTCATCTGGAGTACCAATAGCTTTTATGTTTCCGCCATGTCGCTCTACTATCTTTTTGCAAAGTGACAATCCTAATCCCGTACCTTCATAACTGTCCTTAGAATTGAGGCGCATAAAAGTTTCAAAAATACGTTCGGCCTGACTAGGCTCAAAACCAATTCCATTATCTTTTAAGGTAATTAAGGCGAAGTCTCCGTCTTTTTCTGATGTAATCGTTATAACCGGAGGTGTATCTGCTTTTGCAAATTTGATGGAGTTATTAATAAGATTATAGAAAAGCTGATAAAGTAACACTAAAGCCCCTTCTAGCTTTGGAAGATTAGAATAATGGATTTTTCCGTCTGTTCTTTGCAAAGAAACCTCCAAATCAGTTTCAATATTTTTTATGATCTCATTTAAATCTACGAGTGTGTGTTTTTGCAGATCTGCATTGATCTTAGAATAGGCTAAAACACCATCGATCATATTAAACATACGATCTGTCGCAACATGGATTCTTTCTATATATCGTGCAGAAGTTTTATCTAATCCTTCCTGAAGATGTTCTTCTAACCGGCTGGTAAATGTTTTTATTTTGCGTACAGGCTCTTTTAAGTCGTGAGATGCCACGTGGGCAAACTGCTGCAAATCTTCATTGGAGCGCTGGAGTTCTTTTGTACGTTCGGTCACAAGGCTTTCCAGTCTTTCGGTAATTGATCTGTGTTCGTGAATATCAGTGCAGGTACCAAACCATTTTGTAATAACTCCTGACTCATCTTTTATGGGTATTGCTTTACCTAAGAACCATTGATATTGTCCCGTATTAATATTTTTTATCCTGAATTCAAGTTGAAATAATTTGCCGCTTTCAACACAGCCGTACCAGGTGTCCATTGCCAATTTCAAATCATCAGGATGTGTAAATGGTGTCCAGCCGATAGCAACTGCTTCTTTTTCATTGACACCAGTAAGTTCCTGCCAGCGCTTATTATAATAATCCAGGTGACCGTCTGCCCTTGACGTCCAGATTATTTGGGGAACAAGATCTGCAAGCTGCCTGAATTTTTCTTCGTTTTCTTTTATTATTTGCTCTATTTCTTTTTGTGAAGTAATATCGCTTGCTGCTCCAAACCACTCTAAGATATTATTATCATTGTCAAGAATAGGAATTGCCCTTGAAAAAGTCCAGCCCAAAGTACCATTCTCGTTTAATACCCGATATTCTAATTCAAATACGCTTTTATCAGCTATAGATTTAGCAATTAGATTCTTTACTTTTTCACGGTCATCCGGATAAATATGTTCATCAATCCAGTTAAATATTGGTTCTCTGGTATCTGATAAAAATCCGCGTCCGTCTTCCATGTTATACATTATAGTCCAATCCGGATTCATGCAATAAACTACGTCAGAGGAAGCGTTTACCAAAGCGCGGAAACGATTTTCACTTTCTTCCATTTTTTTTCTGGCAACCACTTGCTGTGTAACATCGATTGCCACCTGAATCATACCTGTGATCTGACCATCTTCTATTAATGGACGATAAGACAGATTGTAGTAATAATTGCTCGTAATACCTGTGCGGTTATGCCGGACAAGTACTTCACTTTGATCAAAAGGAACTCCTTTATGATACACCTTCTCGACCTGCTCCCACACATACTGCCCTTTGAGCTCAGGTAAAACATCGATAAGCGGCATCCCAACAATTTCTTCTCCACGGCCAATCATTTGCAGCATGTGTTTATTTATCTGCTCAATAACCAAATCGTCTCCTTTTAGTATCAAGGTCGGGCAAGGAGTCTGGTCAATCATTGATTTTAATCTTCTCTCACTATCTTCTAATTTTCTTCTGGCATGCACTTGTTCTGTAACATCTATAGCCATATGCAATACAGCCGAACTTCCTTCAGCTTCTAATATAGAATCGTATGAAAAATTAAAATAGCGACGTTGCAGCTTCCCTTCAATCATTAAATCAACAGGCTGTTCATTTCCTCTGAAGGGTATTCCGGTTCTTTGAACATTAATAACAGTTTGAAGTGCCGGCTGACCACTAAGTTCAGGCAAGGCATCAACCATTTTTTTTCCAAGTGCTTCCTCTGCAGTATTTTTATTCATAAACTGCAGCATTGGCTTATTGATGGTCTCAATAACAACATCTTCACCTTTAGATAGCAGCATGGCAATCGGAGATTGCTCAATCATAGTCCGAAAACGGGTTTCACTTCGCTGCATTTTTTCTTCCGCTTGTTTTATCTCCGTAATATCCCGGGTTGTTCCCGCAATAGATTCCACTTCTCCCTGATCATTAAAAACAGGAGCAAAAATATAATCGTAAATGCGTTTACCTAATACAGCGTGCGGAAAAGATACTGTGCCCCTAACCCTTTCTTTAGTAGCCACAACTTCATCAATTTCCCTTTCGTGCATTAGTGCATGCCATTCCTCATACCCATTTTCTCTTAAACCGCGCCCGATTGCATCTTCTTCAGATTTACCCCACATAGTGAGTAATGCTTTGTTAGCATAAGTAAATTTATAAGAGAGGTCAAAGACATACACCAGATCAGGTGTATTGTTTGTAATAGAATCAAATAGGCGTTTTTGCTGATCTGCAGCAATTAGTGCATTATCTGCAAATAGTTCTGCTTGTTTTTTTTCTGTTATGTCTTCTGTAGTGACAATCAAAAGCTCATCTTGTTTTGAGGCAGTAAATCGGAACCAGTGGTTCATTCCCTCACCAGTATACCATTTTTCAAAATTAGCAGTGGTACCAGTTTCGGCAACTTCAATAAATTGTTCCAGTATTCCGTTTTCTTTCACAATAGGAAAAAGTTCGCTGTACCGTTTGCTTTTATAATCTACATCACCAATCCAGTTATGTGCATAATTTGTATTGAATAGCAATATAGAAAAATCTTCAACTCTGGCTTTGTCATTGTATACAAATTGCATCACAGCAATACCATTTGATGCAGAGTTAAAAACGGTTTGAAAGAGATTTTTGTTTTCTATTAACTCCATTGTTATTTTTAATGCATAAAAAGCACTGCTGCTTTTTTTAATTATTGAACCTAATTTATAATTTTTTAGTCCATAAATTATCTCTTATAACAATGCTAATGAATATCTATGTACTGATTTATTTACTATAGCTAATATAAAATATTATTACAAGAATCCCTAAAATTATTGAGAAGTAAAATGAAATGCCGGGAACATCAAATAAATAAAGGAATTGAAAATATTTTCCTAAAAAAAAACAGAAGAATCTTTTAGATGTTTTGAAACCTTTCCTATAAAAATAATTCATGATAATGAAACATTTTAAAACAAAAAAGTCACTGATTACAGTGGGTTTAAGTGTGAACGCAGAAGGATTCGAACCTTCGATCGTCCCGATTGAAATCGGGATGCTTTTACATCTGAGCTATGCACACTAAAAACCATTACAAAACAAAAAAGCCACTCGGTTTGAGTGGCTTTTCGTGAACGCAGAAGGATTCGAACCTTCGACCGCCTGCTTAGAAGGCAGGTGCTCTATCCAGCTGAGCTATGCGTCCATTTGTTTTTAAACTTTATGGCAAAGTTCTTGTCGGGGTGGCAGGATTCGAACCTGCGGCCTCCTGCTCCCAAAGCAGGCGCGATAACCGGGCTACGCTACACCCCGAGCTTTAGACATAGATTCGTATCTGTGGTCTTCCCGATCTCAATCGGGACACGATAACCGGGCTACGCTACACCCCGAAGGCAAAAATTAAGCGGAGAGACAGGGACTCGAACCCTGGCGACGGTTACCCGTCGACAGATTAGCAATCTGCTCCATTACCGCTCTGGCACCTCTCCATGCTCAAGGAACGTGTCCTATTTTGCGGTTGCAAATGTAGTACAACATTCAATATCTCACAACTATTTTCGTGCTTTTTTTATATTTTTTTTAATCTTTTTTTTAAAAGACTTCACAATCAAACAAATAGAATTAATAAAAATTTCATCTTAATTTAAAATACATCCGAATTAAACCAAAATTTGAATTTGTTCAAATAATGAGTAAATTTGCTAGATTAACTAATATTACACAGAAAATGAACAAAAGAGTTGTTATCGTTTCTGCCGTTAGAACACCTATCGGAAGTTTCATGGGAGGTTTATCTACCGTACCCGCACCAAAATTAGGTGCTGCCGCTATAAAAGGAGCACTGCAAAAAATTAACCTTGACCCAAAATTAGTTGATGAAGTTTTTATGGGGAACGTTATTCAGGCCGGAGTCGGACAAGCTCCTGCACGTCAGGCGGCAATTTTTGCCGGTTTGTCTGATGAAGTTTCCTGTACAACTGTAAACAAAGTTTGTGCCTCAGGAATGAAATCTGTAATGTTAGCTGCCCAGGCAATTAGCTGCGGAGATGCTGAAATCGTAGTGGCCGGAGGAATGGAAAACATGAGTTTGATTCCACATTACGTACAAATGCGTGCAGGAAACAAATTTGGCCCTGCAACAATGCTGGACGGAATGCAAAAAGATGGCTTAACAGATGCTTATGATAATAACGCAATGGGAGTTTGCGCTGACTTATGTGCATCAGAGTATAAAATTACTCGTGAAGAACAAGACAATTACGCTATTCAGTCTTATGAAAGAAGTGCAAAAGCATGGGATGCAGGAAAATTTGACAACGAAGTTGTGCCTGTAGAAGTACCACAAAGACGCGGAGAACCTGTTATCTTTTCTAAAGATGAAGAATATACTAATGTGAAATTGGATAAAATCCCTTCATTAAGTCCTGTTTTTACAAAAGACGGAACTGTAACTGCCGCAAACGCCTCAACAATCAATGACGGAGCTGCTGCATTGGTTTTAATGTCTGAAGAAAAAGCAAATGCATTAGGTTTAAAACCTCTAGCTTACATAAAAGGATACGCAGATGCAGCGCAGGAACCAAAGTGGTTTACCACAAGTCCGGCAAAAGCATTACCAAAAGCATTAGACAAGGCCGGAATCGCTATTGGCGATGTTGATTATTTCGAATTCAACGAAGCTTTTTCTGTAGTTGGTTTAGCCAATTCAAAAATACTAAATCTTGATAACAATAAGGTAAATGTAAACGGTGGAGCCGTTTCCTTAGGACATCCGCTGGGTTGTTCGGGAGCGAGAATTATCGTAACTTTATTAAATGTTTTAGAGCAGAATAATGCTAAAACCGGTGCAGCAGCAATTTGCAACGGCGGTGGCGGTGCTTCAGCAATTGTTATCGAAAGAGCTTAAATAATAATATTTTAGATTAGGAGTTATCTAAACTTAACTCCTAATTTTCAACTTATAAATCACCCTAAATGTTCGGAATTTGTAATCTAGCCATAGTACCCGTTCGATCTGAACCTAGTGACAGAAGTGAAATCGTTACACAACTTTTGTTTGGTGAGCACATCGAAATTTTAGAACGACAAAACCAATGGTCCAAAATAAAAATTCAGTTTGATGATTATCAAGGCTGGGTCGATTCTAAACAATATCAAATAATTTCCGAAGCAAATTATAATCAGCTGAGCAACGAAGCCATTATCCTCAATGCCGACTTAATTGATTACATTACCGCACCCAACAATTTATTGCTGCCAATTCCGCTTGGTGCCTCACTGTCTTTTCTTAACAATAGCGAAATCAATACTTCTAATTTCGATTTTGAAGGAACAAAAACCAGCGGTGTAAAACCAAAAAATGCCTTAATAGCCACAGCATTTATGTATCTGAATGCGCCTTATCTCTGGGGCGGAAAAACACCATTTGGCATAGATTGCTCCGGTTTTACTCAGATGGTTTACAAACTAAACGGTTATAAAATACATCGTGACGCCTCACAACAGGCATTAGAAGGAGAACCTTTGAGTTTTATTGAAGAAAGTGAAGTTGGCGATCTGGCTTTTTTCGACAACGAAGAAGGCAATATAATCCACGTTGGCATCATAATGGAAAACAACTATATCATTCACGCCAGCGGAAAAGTTCGCATTGACCGTCTGGATCACTTAGGAATTTACAATCCTGAATTGAATAAACACACTCACAAACTTAGAGTGATTAAGAAGATTATTTAAACACCAATTTCACAAATTAACACAAATCTACAGCGAAAAAAATCTCTTTTTTTCTGCCACAAATTTCACAAATTCACACAAATTAAAAATCATTTAAATCTGTGTAATCAGTTGCAAACAAAAGAAAAAAACCGCGATAATTCGTGTTTTCGCTAGCGAATCCGAGTCATCCGCGGGCCAATTTATCATGCACTAATCCGAATCGTCTTCCTAAATTCCGAAGGACTATTCCCTTTTTGCTTTTTGAAAAATTTATTAAAGTGACTTTCATCCGTAAAGCCAAATTCATAAGCAATTTCATTGATTCGCTTATCACTAAACTGCAAACGATGTTCAATCAGTTTCGTTTTATAATTGCTGATATATTGCTGCATTGTTTCATTAGCATGCTTCTTAAAATAGCGTCCTAAATACGTATTCGAAATCCCGAAATACACACTAAGCGACTCCGCCTTAATCCTTTCCGGATAATAAATATTGTTCTGAATATATTGCAGAATATCCATCGCCTTAGCCTCACAGCCAATATTTACCTGTTCCGGCAAATACTTCGCAATATTTCGCGCTACAACAATAATCAGGGTATTCACCAACTGCTGAATCAGTTCCTTATTATAAACATCCTTGTCCTGATGTTCACGAATAATCGCTTCCACCATAACCTTTACCAGACACTTATCTGCATCATTTTTCAAAATACAGCCCGGCTGGTGATTTGCATTCTGCAAAATATATTCCAAACGCTGAATATTCTCATTTTGCAGACTCGAGTTCTTCAAATAAATATCATTAAACCTCAAAAAGAAAAACTTTGTTTTGGTCTCAATAGTAAAATTATGGCAATCCTCTGGCGACAATAAAAACATATGTCCCGCATCATATTCAAAAATATTTTTATTAATGCATTGCGAACCTGTTCCGCTTAGAATATAAACCAATTCAAAGAAATTATGACGATCCCCAACATCCGGATATTTATCCAGAGTTTCAAAGGAAACAGTAAACGGTTCGTATAAATTTTCTTTTTTCATAACGTACAAATTATTTGAAGCTGCAAATTTACATAAAAAACACAAATATATACAAGTTAACACTCTTAAAAATGGTATAATTTTGCCAAATGAAATTTAAGATTTAAAATATAACATTATGGAATATAGAAAATTAGGCAATACCGAACTTGAATTATCAACTATTACATACGGCGCATTTGCCATTGGCGGAAACATGTGGGGCGGAAACGAAAAAGCAGATTCAATCGCTTCTGTTCAGGCATCAATCGACCACGGCGTAACGACAATTGACACTGCTCCTTTTTACGGATTTGGTTTAAGCGAAGAAATGATTGGCGAAGCACTAAAATCTCACGACAGATCAAAAGTGCAGTTATTGACAAAATTTGGCCTGGTTTGGGACGGAAGCAATAACAGAAAAGGCGATTTCTTCTTCGATGCCGATGACAACGGAAAGAAAATCCCGATTTATAAATACGCCTCAAAAACCAACGTTATAAAAGAAATAGAAGAAAGCCTAAAACGTCTTCAAACCGATTATATTGACCTATTGCAAATTCACTGGCCAGATACCACAACGCCAATTTCTGAAACTATGGAAGCCGCAGAAACCTTAATTCAACAAGGAAAAATCAGGGCTTTTGGAGTTAGCAATTATAGTACTGAGCAAATTAAGGAAGCACAAAAAACAATCAAAATCGCATCAGATCAGGTGGCCTACAGTATGCTGAACCGCAAAATCGAAGCGGAGCTGATTCCCTTTACAATGTCAGAAAATATCGGAATTATTGCCTACAGCCCGATGGAAAGAGGATTGCTAACAGGTAAATATTTTACAGACGGTAAACTAAAAGACAACGATCACAGAAATGGATATTTTAATCAGTTTGATCTTCAAAAAGTAAAAACTTTAGTCGAAGAGCTAACTTCTTTGGCACATGCAAAAGAAATAAGCTTATCACAATTGGTTTTGCGCTGGACCACATTACAAAAAGGAATTTCAATCGTTTTGGCCGGTGCCAGAAATGCAGAACAAGCCATTTCAAATGCAAACGCAATGAGTTTCGATTTATCAGCTTCAGAATTAGAATTTATAGATCAGGCAATTTCAAAATTAAAATAAAATAATTTAAAAAGAAAAAAGGCTGCTTTAAGCTTTGTCAAAGTTCAAAATTTTGACAAAGCCTGACATAGCTATGCCTTTAAAAAATTAAAATCATAAAAAAAAATTGGGTGTGTCCCTTCGGGCCGGGCTATCCGTTCCAATCTTTTTGTGCATCCCGAAGCCTCGGGACGGCACAAAAAGGATTTACACTCCTATCCCTCACACAAACATTTTCATAATAATATTAAAGACATGAAGAAAATATTTATCATAAACGGCAGTCAGAATTTCGCACATTCAGGCGGAAAATTCAATCAAACCATTACAGAATGGACAATCGAATACTTAACAAATAATAAGCAATTCGAAATTAAAACAACCGACATAAAACAAGAATTTGACCTTGATGAAGAAGTCGAAAAATTCGTTTGGGCAGATGTTGTAATATACCATACACCTGTTTGGTGGTTTCAGTTACCAAACCTTTTCAAAAAATATATCGACGATATTTTTACAGCCGGACACAACAAAGGAATCTACAAAAGTGACGGAAGAACCAGAACCAATCCCGACATAAATTACGGAACCGGTGGGCAACTACACGGTCGTAAATACATGCTTACCACAAGCTGGAATGCGCCTGCAACAGCTTTTACAATTCCGGGAGAATTCTTCGAAGAAACATCTGTAGATGACGGAGTGATGTTTGGTTTCCATAAAATGAATAAATTTGTAGGAATGGAAAAACTGGACAGCTTCCATTTCCATGACGTTGAAAAAGGTGCCACTGCCGAAAACATTGACATCTTCAAAGAAAATTATACAAAACATTTACAAAAAACCCTTAACCCTTAACTCATAACCCATAACCCTTAACTCATAACCCTTAACTCATAACTCATAACCCTTAACTCATAACCCTTAACCCTTAACCCTTAACTCATAACTCATAACTCATAACCCTTAACCCTTAACTCTAAACAAAATAATCATGATAACCATCACCGCAATTATTAAAAGTAAACAGGAAAACATAGAACAGGTTCGAAACATGGTTCATTATTTAGTTACCGAAACCAGAAAAGAAGCTGCTTGTGTGCGCTACGACCTGCATACAAACGAAAATGTTTTTATCATTTGGGAAGAATGGAAAGATCAGGCTGGTTTTGACTTTCATAACAATCAACCTTATTTGCAGGATTTCATCACACAAAGTGAAAGTTTAGTCGCCTCTCCTATTCAGGTTTATAAAACAGTGCAGGTTTTATAGTCTATGACATATCAACTATAAACTCTTTAACCTAAATTCAATAAGTTAAAGAGTTTTTTTAGTATCATTTAAGAAAGTATTTTCTTACAATTAAATATATTTGCAGTAATAAAAATCAATTTAATATTATGATTACAATTACAGCTTTAATAAAAAGTAAAAAAGAGAATACTCAGGAAATTCAAAACATGCTGCAACATCTGGTAAACGAGACTCGTAACGAAAAAGCCTGCCTGCGCTATAGTGTGCAAAAAGCTAAAAACGTTTTTATCTTTTGGGAAGAATGGCAGGATCAGGCCGGATTCGATTTACACATGACACAGCCTCATTTGCAAGACTTTATTACTAAAACTGTCGATTTAGTAACTGATCCTATTGAGGTACATTTAGGAACTCAGATATTGTAGTTTTTCGCCACGCATTACACGAATTTTCACTAATTAAGACTTTGCTATTGTAAATAAAGCAAGCTTTATAGAAAATAAAAAATTCGTGAAAATTCGTGTAATTAGTGGCAAACAATTTTTACTTTATCCCCCCAAAAGCACCAAAACACATATTCTTGTGCAAAATTTCAACACTGGTAAAACCTACTCTTTTCATCAAATCCAATTGGTAATTCATTGATCTTGGTGAATCCTCTTTTTCTACATAATCCAATACCTTCTGGCGGTATTCAGCCCCACCAATTCCTTCCAGATAATCACCATAACGCTGCCAGGTATACTCATTTAATAAATCAGTATCCTGCGTAATCAAATCCGAAATCATAAAACATCCGCCTGGTTTTAATAATTTGAATATTTTAGAGAAAGTAGTTTCCCAATCCTCATCATCTCTCAAATGATGCAAAACCGCTCCCGCCAAAATAACATCAAAATGATGCTCTGGTAGATCAACATCACGAATATCGCCTTGCTTCACCTCTGTTTTTCCATTGGTTGCATTAGAAACCCGCTCAAAAGCCCGATCCAGCATTGGCAGGCTCAAATCTACTAATGTGCAATTTAAGTTTGGTAATTTCGACAACATTTTCAAAGTATAATTCCCGGCACCACAGCCAATATCCAAAACGTTTTGAGCATTGGGAACAATTCTTTTCGAAGCTTCTGTAATTAATTCCAAAGAAATTGTTGCGTCGATAGTCGCCACCTGCCCTGTTTCTAAATTCGAAAATCGTTCGACATCATTATCAAAACGTTCCCTGATCTCTTCAATAGTTGATTTTTTCATAGTTTATGTTTTTTTTTGCCACAGATTCAAAGGATTAAAAGAATTTTTTAAAGTTGCATGCAGATTTGTTCGCCACGAATTACACAAATTTTCACGAATTCAAAAAATAATTAATTCGTGAAAATTTGTGTAATTCGTGGCTAAATAAAATTCTTTTAATCCTTTGAATCTGTGGTAAAACTTTTTTATAAAACTAACACTTTGATATATACTTCAAAAATACTTATTTTGTCAATTATCAATACTTAATAGGTATTTATGGAATTACGTCATTTAAAATATTTCCTGGCTGTCGCCGAAGAATTAAACTTTACCAAAGCAGCAGAAAAACTATTTATTTCCCAACCTCCCCTGAGCCGGCAGATTGCAGAACTCGAAGAAGAAATTCAGGCCCGTTTATTTATTCGCAACAACAAAAAAGTAGCACTGACCGAAGCCGGAAAATATTTTAAGAACGAAGTAACAGCTCTTTTTCAGAATCTGGAACACATCACTGTTAAAACAAAAAAAATAGCCGAAAATGTTTCGGGCGAATTCAGGATCGCCTATATCAGCTCAATTTATTCAGCAGTAATTTCAGATTTGATAAAACATCTCAAAGAACAATTTCCTTACGTCAACTTCAAATTATTTGAAGTTTCGACAACCAAACAGATTTCAGCTTTGGAGCAGGGGAAAATCGATTTGGGCATTATACGGTCGCCCGTAAAATCTCCCAAAATAAAATCGCAATTGTGGTTTCGGGATGGCTTTTCTGTGGTTTACAACAAGAGTTTGATTCAAATTAAATCCGAAGAAGACATTCCGAATTTAAAAGGCGAAACCTTTGTTTTTTTCAATAAAGATTATGCACCGCACTATCATGAAGTTTTGCTGGAGCTATGTGCCTTTTATGGTTTTGACCCGCAAGTCGTTCACGAATCAAACAACATCAATTCGATTGTGCAATTGGTCAAAAATGGTTTGGGCGTTTCGATTGTGCCCTCCAACATTGCAAAAAACAATTCAGATGCCGGGATTGGTTTCATTGAATTAAAAAAAGTCAATTTATATACCAATGTTTCGTTAATCACTTCAAAAGAAGACGATTCTGAAATCACAAAATCTGCAATTGCGTTTTTGTTGAGTTTTAAAAAATAATCTAGTAAATGGTAGCGATTATTTGTCATCCTGATCCCGTCCCGATCCCGTCCCGAAGCTTCGGGATCGGGAGAAGGATCTCACAAAAAACTCCGCAAAGAATGGCTTTGTCATCCTGAGGAACGAAGGATCTCACAAGAAACTCCGCAAAGAGCGGCTTTGTCATCCTGAGGAACAAAGAATCTCACAAGAAACTGCATAAAGAGTAGCTTTGTCATCCTGAGGAACGAAGGATCTCACAAGAAACTCCGCAAAGAATGGCTTTGTCATCCTGAGGAACGAAGGATCTCACAAGAAACTCCGCAAAGAGTAGCTTTGTCATCCTGAGGAACGAAGGATCTCACAAGAAACTCCGTAAAGAATGGCTTTGTCATCCTGAGGAACAAAGGATCTCACAAGAAACTCCGCAAAGAGTGGCTTTGTCATCCTGAGGAACAAAGGATCTCACAAGAAACTCCGCAAAGAGTGGCTTTGTCATCCTGAGGAACTAAGGATCTCACAAGAAACTCCGCAAAGAATGGCTTTGTAATCCTGAGGAACAAAGGATCTCACAAGAAACTCCGCAAAGTAATTCGTCCTGCTTTGTCGAGCTTCTTTGTCGAGCTTCTTTGTCGAGCTTCTTTGTCGAGCTTCTTTGTCGAGCTTCTTGTGAGATCCTTCGTTCCTCAGGATGACAAACTAAACTAGATGACAAACTAAACTTAAAAAAACTTTGCGACTTTGCGCGATTAACCAAATTATGGAAATCCATAAAAATTAAAAACTTAAAGTAATTTAATTGCACAAAAAGAATTAGTACAAATTCATGTAATCGTGGCAAAAAAGTTACAATTTATCACAAGCAAATTACCTGAAAAGACCGAACTTTTAAATACCTTAGCAAATTATAATTCCCGTTAAAAAATCAATAAAAAATGGCTGAGCAATCTTCAATTATATGTCCAAATTGTGGGACACCAATCGATGTAAACGATGTTTTAAAACATCAGTTGGAAGATAGTATCCGTAAAGAATTTCAACAAAAAGCCAATGCTCAAACCAGGGAACTGGAGCTTAAAAACGAACAATTCGAAAAAGCAAAGGCCGACTTTGAAGCCAAAAAGAAACAGGAAAATGAACTTTTTGCTGAACGCCTGGAACGCGAAAAAAAGACAGCCGAAAAAGAAATTACCGAAAAACTAAAAGCCAAACTCGAAGAAGAAAATAAAGATCGTCTGACCTTAATGGAAAAGGAACTTTCTGAGAAATCAGAAAAACTTCGCGAACTGAATAAAATGGCGGGTGAAATTGCCAAACTCCAGCGCGAAAAACTGGAAATGAAAGAAGCAATCGAAGCCGAAGCCCAAAAACAGCTGAACGCCACATTGATTTTGGAACGCGACAAAATCCGCAAACAGGAAGAAGAAAAAAACGAACTTAAAATAAAAGAATACCAGAAACAGTCTGACGACCAGAAAAAACTGATCGAAGAAATGAAACGCAAGCAGGAACAAGGTTCTATGCAATTACAGGGCGAAGTAATGGAATTGGCAATCGAAGAATGGCTGGCCAACAACTTCCCGTTAGACACTATCGATGAAGTCAAAAAAGGAGCCAACGGCGCCGATTGTCTTCAGATAGTGAATACCCGCGAACTTCAAAATTGCGGTTCTATCTATTACGAAAGTAAACGTACAAAAGCATTTCAGCCTTCATGGATTGAGAAATTCAAAAATGATATCCGAAACAAAAGAGCCAATATCGGCGTTTTAGTTACCGAAGTAATGCCAGCAGGAATGGACCGAATGGGAATGCGCGACGGAATCTGGATTTGTACGTATGAAGAGTTTAAAGGCTTAAGTGCCGTTTTGCGTCAGTCGCTTATACAGGTAAGCCAGGCCGTACAGGCGCAGGAAAATAAAGGCGACAAAATGTCGATGCTGTACGATTTTTTAACCAGCAACGAATTCCGTTTGCAGATTGAAGGAATCGTAGAAGGTTTTACACAAATGCAGGGCGATCTCGATGCCGAAAAAAGAGCCATGCAGAGAATCTGGAAACAACGCGAGAAACAAATCGAAAAAGTAGTTCATAATACACTGGGGATGTACGGATCGATTCGCGGCATTGCCGGAAACGCAGTTCAGACCGTAAGGGCCTTAGAACTCGATTTTATTGAAGAAGAAAACGAAGATCCCAATGACTTAAAAGACTTATTATAATAGTTCACGATTAGATCGTTATCTGGATATCTGTAAAACTTTCTTTGGGACAGAATTTGGTTATTATAGAATTTTCAAGGTTTATTTTTTTATAAATCCCCCATCACAGATCGCAGACAACAGACACTCAAAAGAACTACTGAAAATATATTTTCCCTATAATACACTGACTTTTAAATCTTTAAAGTCAGTGTATTTTTTTTCATATATTAAATAGTATTTTCTTACATAAAGCCTTTTTTTAAAAAAAATCTTACTTTTTGTTGTTTTGTTTAATAAATATCTTATACCTTTGTGCGCGAATTGAATAACTAAAAAATTTTGTAAGAATATGGGGCAAAAGAAAGTTATAGTCAGGGTATAAAAAAGTATACCTTAATAAGTATGTCTTTTTTATTTCAACATTAGAAAGTCAATCAGGAGAAAATTGCATCGACACTATCAAAGTTAAAAATATACGACAAGCATTACCATAAAAAGTAATAAATAAAATCAGTCTGATAAAAAAATAATTATACTCCAAAATACAAGTCAATCTCCTCCCAAGAAAATTTGACAGCGCTATATACTTTCAACTTATAAAACAATAAACAATTATTGCAAGGCATTTTTTTGAATTCTTTGTTTCAATAATTGAAAGTAAATTACAAAAGGTTATTAAATAATAACCGCAGGCATTTCGCCGAAAGGCAACACGGAAACAAACCGGACAAATAAAAAAATACCACATAGAAACACAAGACAGCTACCAATAACACTGTCTCAATCTTATTTGAGAAAAAGGTTATAAACAGCAATTTATAAGCATCATTATTTGTGCCCAATACTTTTTGACACAAATATTTCCAAAAACACCCCTATGATCATGGCTGTATTACGGCCATGATCAATGCTATTTTGTATCATAAACAAGACTAAAATAATTAACAAAAGAAAAAGCCATGTCAAAAAACACGGTAATAAAAGTGAAATAAAAACTAAATCAAACTATGACTAATTCAAAATGTATGTGAAAATGAGATTTATTCTCCCAGAAAAAATTAATAAGTAATAATGTAAAATTAAGAACTAATGAAAAAAAATCTATTTAGTCTTTGGCTCTTTATATTGGCCGTGTTTTTCTCCACCAATATAAGCGCACAGGTTACCCTGGGTAACACAAATGGTATTCCTAAACCCGCCGAACCATTCTCGGCAGTCGAAATGATCAGTAACGGAAAAGGAGGTCTGCGTTTACCACAGTTAACAACACTTGAGAGAAACGCTTTGTTGCCTCCAACTCTTACAGCAGCTCAAAAAACATTGGCAAATGGCCTTACCATTTTCAACACATCAACAAATTGTGTCGAATACTGGAACAGCACACGCTGGATCAGTTTATGTGAGGGAACAAGTATGGCCAAAATAAGCCCTGATCCTTGTACCAATGTAGCGGCAGACGGAACAGGCTGCGACCAGACCTTTACCGTTACAGATCCTGATTGTCCAAATGGTCCATTCTCTATTGCGATTATGGCAGGAAGCGAATATGCTGTTTTAACCGATATCAATTCTGGAGCAGGAACATTTAAGGTAAACTTTAAGGTAAACGAAACTACTACGCCCCACACTGTAATGGTAAGGGTAACAAGCTCTTGTACAGGACAGTTTAAGGATTTTATGTTTATGCAGAATGGCGTAATTTGTGATACAACCCTGGGAACTGCTCCGGCAATCAGCCCAAGCAGCCCTGCCCTGACTTTATGTGCAGGCGGTGCAGTATATCTATCGATACCGGCAAATACACCAAATTTGGCTAGTGTAATCTGGACCCGTAATGGGGTACCGGTAGCAACAGGCGTTAATTTTTACACCGCTACCATGCCCGGTACTTATGATATTTCTCTTGGTGCTGCAGGCTGTAATATGAACTCTGGCAATGAGCGTGTTATTACAAACTCAACAACTCCGGCTCCAACAGTAATCAATACTATTGTAGCTTCAAATAACGGCGTGATGTGTGGCACAAGCGGTACGGTTACCTTAACGGCAACAGGCGCATCAGGTACGGTTTCATGGTTTAAAAATGGAGAATTGACTTCTAAAACAGGAACAAAAATTACCCTGAACGGTTCTGCAGATGCAGGAAACTGGTTTGCAGCAGCAGGGAGCGGAGGCTGCTACAGTAAACCGTCGAACACGGTTACAGTTACAGTACAGACGCCAACAGGAACACCAATTGTAGTAAACAATGCAGATGTATTGATCAACAACAAACGAATCGATCAGGTTACTTCTTTTTGTTCAGGAGGAAGTTTAATATTAAAAGTAAACAACCCACAGGTGGGAGTTTCGTATACTTGGTACAATGACCAGACGATCATTGCAAGTCCTTACACAATTCCTGCAGGCGCTACAAGTCTTTTAATTCGTATGGTAGCTACAGACAACAGCGGTGCAGCCTGTCCGGTAGAAGCCAGTACAACAGAAGCACCAATTACGGGCGGTACAGCTCCTAAAACACCAACCATTTCAAGTCTTACGGGTGGCGTTCTTTGCAACGGAAGGGCAGACTTAACGATTACACCGCAGGAAACGGGAACATACACATATCAATGGTACAAAGATGGTGTGGCAATGTCTGACACTACACAGGCTATAACGGCAGATACACCGGGCGTAACTTATACAGCAACGGTAACCAATGCTACAGGTTGTGTGAGTGCTCCTGCAACCATGACAATTCCAACGCAACAGTCTACTATACCGGTGCTTGACTGGAAAACAACCAGTACGACAGCCAATAATGGTGACAGAATATTTTATGAGACAAATTTAGTAGCAGGAACAGCCGACACTTATGAGTGGTCACTAGACGGGGTTAAATTGAGTGCAACAACATCAAGTACGACAATTACCTTACCTACAACTGGTTCAACGGCTACTATTAAAGTTAAGGGTACGAACGCTTGTGGTACATCTGCAGAAATCACTAAAACGGTTGCTTTAAGCCCGCTTTGTCCAACACCAGCAGTTACAGCGTCTACATCTACAACATTGTCTACAGTTGCAGGAATTGGAGTAGCTGCAGGCGTAGCGGTAACAAATAATAATCAGGAGACCTATCAATGGTACACCAATACAACAGCAGTAGCAAGTGGCGGAACTGCAATAAGCGGTGAAACAAGGGCTACAACAACATACACTCCGGCAGCTAATGCAGCAGCTGGTACTGTATACCTATATTGTATAGTAACAAATGGCTGTACGCCAACAACACCAGTGGCATCTCCTGTCTTTACAGTAAATGTATCAGCAAACCCTGCGAACCTGACTCTTGGTGCTGGTACTTTCTCAGGACCAACATGTTTTGATATTAACAAATCGAATTGGGGTGCTAATTGTGGGAATCAGACTGATCGTGCCCTGAAGGCTACTAATTTTGCGACTGATAACGTACAAAAATATTATTTTACGGCAAGCGCAACCGGTACTAAAACTAACCTTAGATTTGCAATTGTAGACAAAGATAATGTTGTTCAGGGTAGTGATGCAGAAACTGTTAAAATAACAGGAACAGTTGCCGATAGCCAGACCGTAACACTTACCGTAACTTACAAAAATACATTAAGTAATCCGGGTAGTATAGTTTGGGGGAAAACGACAGCCACTGCTATAAAAGTACAAATCTATGCTATATATAATAACGGCAGCGCAGATGTAGCGGTACCGCTAAATGTAAGACTTCAGGATTGTGCATGTTGTGGGGCAAAAATATCTGCATCGGTTTGGAAAAACTTTATGTGCCATAATTTAGGGGCTGATCAAACACTTGACCCTTCAAAAGCTGCACAAGGACTGATTGGAGATTATTACCAATATGGACAAAAAACTCCAATATCAGCAGGCTGGATTACTATTGCTGCTACTTCTACTGCCCCTGCTAATCTATGGGCTTTGACTACTGCAAATCCATTAAAAGGAGTTAATGACCCATGCCCTGATGGCTTTAGGGTGCCAACAAAAGCAGAATGGGCAGGAGTTGTTGCTAATAACACTTTTACAAAAGTCCCTACCTGGACTGGTAGTGGTTCAACATTGACAAACGTTTTACAAGTGGGCACACAATTGTATTTACCGCTTTCCGGGGGATTTTTGGGAGGCAGTCCGACATATGTAAATACTAATGCATATTATTTCGCATCTGATTCAGCTCCCTATAACCCTAGTAATAGCGCCACATTTATGATGAGTTATTTTACTATGTATTATACTAGTTCAGTACCTAGTGCTACTACTGGTGCAATGAGTAAGACAAATGAGGGATATTCTGTTCGTTGTATCGAGCAATAAGTTTTTAAACAAAACATTTTAATATAAGACATTAAATGCCAATAAACCTGCAGGCGGGTCGTACCGCCTGCAGGAACTAAGAAAAGGCCGGGTTACAACTAGTAATACCGGTCTTTTTTAATAATACGTTCTTATTTGTTATTGTAAAAGTTAGGCATTCCGTTTTGTCATCGTGAGAAACAAAGGAACCCACAAAGTTCCGCAAAAAACACACGTATGTCATCGTGAGAAACAAAGGATCACACAAGAAACTCAACAAACAAAACACAACATATGTCAAAAAACAATAACAAAATTTTGTATAAAAATACTTACATATTAACATACTGTTTTAAGAAAATGATTTAATTTTGCAACTTATCAAAAAAGAAAAAGATGAAACAATTTTTTTTAGCATTTATAGCAATTTTAGGCACAATATCAGCAAAAAGCCAAACCATAAATATTGATTTAAGTCATTTTGGCGGTAAATCATACTATTGTCTGGCGGTTGAAGGACAAAAACGATACGATTGCTAAAGGTAAATTAGACAAATCGGGTAAAGCGGTCATCGTTTTTAAAGACCGTTATAAAGGTTACAAAGGCATGTCACGTTTTTTACTGACCGAAGGCGGAGGATTGGATCTGGTAATAAACAAAGAGAATTTTACAGTAAGCTGTAAAGAAGAAGTACCCAATTTGGAAAATATTCATTTTATAGGTTCCCCAGAAAATGAATACTTTATTAATACTTCTATGAAAAAGACACAGCTTTTGCAAAAAGCAGAACTTGCAAAAGCCGTATTAGCAACCTACAATAAAGCCGATGCCGTTTATGCACCGTTTGAAAAAGAACAGACACAACTAAACGACCAATATAAAGCGCTTAGAAACAGTAATACACAAAGTCCGTTATATGCTGCCCGCGTACTGGAAATATTTGATTTTTTAATGGGCAATTCCAATGATCTCAAAGACAGTCCCGAGCAAAAAGCGGCGGCGGCAAATGATTTTGTACTATCAAAAGTAAACTTCGACGATCTTTACAACAGTAACGCCTGGAATGAAGTTTTTGCCGGATGGTTAAACATACAAATTCAGCAATCAAAAAGTGATGAACAATTACTGGCAGACATACAACAGGTTGGGGCAAGAATAAAAAGCAATGCCCAATTTACAGAATTCGCAGATATAATGGTGAGACAATTATCTCAAAAAGGAAAAGACAATGTAGGAAGTCCGTTTGGTGCCTACTTAGCAAAATCAGGCAGAATAGAAAAACCAACCCCTTTCTTATTATCTGCTATGGGAGGTCCTCAAACAGGTATGGCCGCACCAGATTTACTTTGGAAGTCGGGACCCTACAGTTTCGATAAAAAGCAAAAAACAGTTTTAGTTTTCTACGAAGCAGGATGCAACAACTGCGATAACGAAATAAACCTTTTAATAGGCAATTATCAGGAACTGCAGAAAAAAGGCTATGAAGTAGTTTCCGCAGCCTCAGACATGGACAAAACCGAAAGCGAAAAATATTCTGCCAGATTTCCGTGGAAAAACAAATACTGCGATTTTAACGGAAGCACAGGATATAACTTTACCACTTTTGGCGTAATAGGAACACCAACCATTTTTATTATAGACGAAAACGGCATCATCACCGGACGTTACGCCCGATTGGTTGATGCACATATATTGAATTAAACTATTCAAAAGTTATAGTTTCTAAAGCAACAAGAAAAAGGTCGGATTTACGTAGTAGTAAATACCGGCCTTTTTTCTATATTACACAATGTATGTCATCCTGAGGAACGAAGGACCACACAAGCAACTCCGCAAAGTGATTCGTCAAAGAAAACACAATGTATGTCATCCTGAGGAACGAAGGACCACACAAGCAACTCCGCAAAGTGATTTCCGCACCGTTTTGTCGAACTTCTTGTGTGCCAATCTTTGTCGAGCTCCTTGTGTGATCCCTCGTTCCTCGGGATGACAAAGCAGGAGTGAAATACTTTGGCGAATTGCTTTGTCGAGCTCCTTGTGTGGTCCTTCGTTCCTCAGGATGACAAAGCTGGAGTGAAATACTTTGGCGAATTGCTTTGTCGACCCCCTTGTGTGGTCCTTCGTTCCTCAGGATGACAAAGCTGGAGTGAAATACTTTGGCGAATTGCTTTGTCGAGCTCCTTGTGTGATCCCTCGTTCCTCGGGATGACAAAGCAGGAGTGAAATACTTTGGCGAATTGCTTTGTCGAGCTCCTTGTGTGGTCCTTCGTTCCTCAGGATGACAAAGCAGGAGTGAAATACTTTGGCGAATTCCTTTGTCGAGCCCCTTATGTGGTCCCTCGTTCCTCGGGATGACAAAGCAGGAGTGAAATACTTTGTCGAATTGCTTTGGCGAGCCCCTTGTGTGGTCCCTCGTTCCTCGGGATGACAAAGCTGGAGTGAAATACTTTGTCGAATTGCTTTGTCGAGCTCCTTGTGTGGTCCTTCGTTCCTCAGGATGACAAAACTGGAGTGAAATACTTTGTCGAGCTACTTGTGGTCCTTTTCCCGATCCCGAAGCGTCGGGACGGGATCGGGACGGATCAGGATGACAAAACAAAACGCAAAAAACTCCACAAAGCAATTCGACAAAATCTGTAATTTTGAAGAACGAATGAACACAAAAGAACTCCATACAAAGTTTGTCATCCTGACATACGTTGTGTTTTATAACATACGGTGAGTAATTTTAATCTACTTTCTTAAAAACAATCAGTTTTCCGGTAGGATTAGACAACGTCAATCTGTTATTTTCTATTGAATATGTGGTAGAATTTTGCAATGCTTTCAAAAATTCAGCTTCCTTATTTCCCTGCTGGCACGCCATTAAAGTCGAAACTACTTTTGTAAACCGCAGTACATCTTCCTCATAAAAGATTTGGCCTGTGATGGCATTACAGCCACCAAAACCAGAAAATCTATTTTCGGCAGAGTTAATTTCCATACGGGGAAATTCTTTCTGGAAATCGGTAATAAAAACTTTATAACCATTTAATTCTTCCAGAACCCAAATATCATGCAATCTATAATCTGTAATATATTTACCGCAGCCGGTTAGTTTTTTAGTCTCCAGGTCTCTGTTATTTTTTATTTCAATTTTTGCACTGTAAGGAGACACAGCACCCGACATAGAATCCTGACAATCTAATTGTTGAATAGTCACGGTCGCCGAAGTTTTATCATTTTGCAGATTGTACATTTTGACATTGGCATCCATTGCGGGAATTGGGGTTGCCGAATCAAACGTTACGCTTTCCATTCCTTTTATCAGGGAGGTAAAAACGGTCTTCTCCTTCCCTATTTTAATCCCCCAGAAAGGCTCATTTCCATTTGCTTTAAAATAATAATTCATATCATCTACCTGTTCAGTTACAGGATTGGATTGTTTTATATCAGAACTTTTTCCGGCCGTAGATTTACAACCAACGGTCACGGAAAATACTAGCAATAATAAAAATATTTTTTTCATAAGATTTCTATTTGATACTGTTTTAAGAAAAATACAAGTAAAATTCTTATGAATTTACGATTTATTTTTGAGATTATTATTTAGAATCTTTTCAAATTTAGTTAAATAATAATAATTGCGATTCCTCTTTATCCTACGCCAGACAACAGATTACGATAAAATACGTAATTCTCAAATCAATTAAGAGAACAAAAATTGAATACAATACGTATTTTTATAAGTATAAATACTTATATTTGCGTAGTAATACTTAATTGAAGAAATCATGATTAGAGTAATAGTAGTTGGAAACGGCATGGTTGGTTATAAATTTTGCGAAAAATTCATTGCAAAATCAGGACAGGAAAAGTATCAGATCACTGTATTTGGAGAAGAACCGAGACGCGCTTATGATCGCGTGCACTTAAGTGAGTATTTTGGAGGAAAAACAGCAGATGATTTGGCACTCTCTACAAGCGACTGGTATGCAGAAAACAATATTATTCTAAACACATCTGAATTAATTACAGATATTAATCGTGATGTTAAAACAATACATACACACTTAGGAAAAACACATACGTACGACTACTTAGTTCTGGCAACAGGCTCTTCTGCATTTGTACCGCCAATAGAAGGCGTAGAAAAAGAAGGCGTTTTTGTATACAGAACTATCGAAGACCTGGATGCTATTATGGCATACGCCAGAAAAATAAAACAAAAAGGAGCAACAGAAGCCGCTGTTTTGGGAGGCGGCCTATTGGGTCTTGAAGCTGCAAAAGCGGTTAGGGACCTGGGATTGAACCCTCATGTGGTGGAATTTGCGCCACGCCTGATGCCAAGACAATTAGATCAGGGAGCAAGCGATATGCTTAAATCCAAAATAGAAGAACTGAATATCGGAATTCATCTTAACAAGGCAACCCAATATATTGACGGAAAAGAAAGTATAACAGGAATGATGTTTGCAAACGACGAATTGTTAAAAGTAGACATGTTGGTTATTTCTGCCGGAATTAAACCCCGCGACGAACTGGCAAGAGTTTCAGGACTGGAAGTTGGCGTAAGAGGCGGAATTGTGGTAAACAATCAAATGCAGACATCAGATCCTTCTATCTTTGCGATTGGCGAAGCGGCACTTTATAATCAGAACATTTACGGGCTTGTTGCTCCGGGTTACGAAATGGCCGATGTAGCCGCTGAGCAAATCTTAAACGGTTCTAAAACCATGAGAGAAACCATCGATATGTCGACACAATTAAAATTAATTGGCGTTGAAGTAGCGAGTTTTGGTGACCCATTTATCGAAAACGAACAGGTTACTGCCATTGTTTATGAAAATAAACTGAGCGGTGTTTATAAAAGAATCAATGTTACAAAAGATTCTAAAACTTTACTGGGCGGAATTCTGGTGGGAGATTCAAGTGATTATAATTCTCTTTTTCAGATTTATAATAATGGAATCGCGTTGCCTAAAAACCCGGAAGACTTAATTTTAGGCTCACGCGACGGTTCTGAAGGTTCTTCGATGGGAAGTGTGATGGACTTGCCGGATACAGCCGTAATCTGTTCTTGCGAAAATGTAACAAAGGGCGCAATATGCTGTAAAATCCTGGACGAATCCTGTGCTTCTTTATCAGATGTTGTCAAAGCAACCAAAGCAACATCTGGCTGTGGCGGCTGTAAACCAATGGTTTCTGATTTGGTAAAAGCGACTCAAAAATCTTTAGGCAAAGAAGTAAAAGAAGTGATCTGCGAACATTTCAGTTATACGCGTCAGGAATTATTCGACTTAGTAAAAATCAACAAATACGAGAATTTCTACGATGTTTTGGATCATCACGGAAAAGGCGACGGCTGCGAAGTATGTAAACCTGTTGTAGCCTCAATTTTCTCCAGTATCTATAACGACACAGCCAATAAACACGTAACCACTCAGGATACAAACGACAGATTTTTGGCAAATATTCAGCGAAACGGAACCTATTCTGTAGTGCCAAGAGTAGCCGGAGGAGAAATTACAGCCGAAAAACTTATCGTAATTGGTGAAGTGGCCAAACAATTTGATTTGTACACAAAAATTACCGGAGCGCAAAGAGTAGATTTATTCGGCGCGCATTTAAGTGATTTGCCAAAAATCTGGAAAATATTAATTGACAATGGTTTTGAAAGCGGTCATGCTTACGGAAAATCGCTTCGTGCCGTAAAAAGCTGTGTTGGAAATGCATGGTGCCGTTACGGAATGGACGACAGCGCGGGATTTGCAATTGAACTCGAAAACAGATATAAAGGAATTCGTTCTCCGCATAAATTAAAAGGTGGTGTTTCGGCCTGCATTCGCGAATGCGCAGAAGCCCGTGGAAAAGATTTCGGATTAATCGCTGTTGAAGGCGGCTGGAATTTATACATCGCCGGAAATGGTGGTGCCAATCCAAAACATGCTGTTTTACTAGCCGAAAAAATCGACAAGGAAACGGTTATTAAATATATGGACCGCTTTCTGATGTATTACATCCGCACTGCCGGTCCGCTAATCAGGACTTCGACCTGGCTGGAAAAACTGGACGGCGGCCTGGATTATCTGAAACAGGTAATTATTGAAGACAGTCTGGGAATCTGCGAAACGCTTGAAGCCGAAATGCAGACTTTGGTAAATACTTTTGAATGCGAATGGAAACAGGTATTGGAAAAACCAAGATTATTAAAACGTTTCAGCCATTTTGTAAACTCTGACGAAAAAGACGATAACATTGCTTTTGTTCCGTTAAGAGATCAAAAAGCGCCAAAAGCCTGGTCGTAATTTATCAAAATATAGAATTAAAGTGACGGAGTTCTTTTTTGCCACAGATTTCACAGATTAGAATGATTAATCTTTTAATCCTTTAATCTGTTGCAAAATAAACAGCCTTCAAAACTCATTCTTAATAAGTGCAAAAATAAGCTCCAAAAAAAAAGAAAAAATCATTAAACGTTTGCTGTCCTTCTTACCCTCTTTTTTACTGCGCCATCAAAACTCTCTTGATTGTAAAAAGAGGGCTAAGAAACAGGAACAAAAATCTAATCAAAATGGAAGAAATCTTAAATCAATATGAAACTGTACATGCAAGTGATGCGACAATCTGGTTCAAAGCCGGCAAAGTAGAAGATTTTCCAACAAACCGAGGCGGATGCATTAAATATAAAAACAAACAAATTGCGATTTTTAATTTTGCACGCCGCAACGAATGGTATGCCTGTCAAAATGCATGTCCGCATAAAATGGAAATGGTTTTGTCAAGAGGAATGACAGGATCTGCAGATGATATCCCTAAAATCGCCTGTCCTATGCATAAAAAAACCTTTTCTCTTGTTGACGGTTCCAACCTGAACGGTGACGATTTGAAAATTGCAACTTATCCCATTAAGATTGTTGATAACGACGTATTTGTTGGGTTTGTGGACTGATTTACAAAATCTTATCATTTCGGGGAACGAGAAATCGCACGCGGGATTCTACAGATTGGGTAATTTATTTTGCAAAGTTTCTAGTGTGATTCTCGTTCCCCGAAATGACAAAACTGCCGCAAAAATTAAAAATGCTTAGCAACACTTAGAATTTAATTCGTGCTAATTCAAGAAATCCGTCGCAAAAAAAACTTAATTCCGTATCTTTGAAATCTATTATCAACCAAAAAAATGAATACACCTTTTCAAAAAGCGAGTGAATGGATTGATGCCGAAAACGCTCAGGATCCGAACATTGAATTAGATCAAAATACCGAATATCCAAAAGAATTATTGTATTCGAACAGGATGTATGAAAAACTGATGCAGTTTGAACCAAACGCTTCAGAAGAAGTTCAGATTGCCTCAAAAGCACAACATATCTGCAGGTGGAAAGTAGCACGCGAATCGTATCCAATGAATCGCGTTGGATATCTGAAATGGCGGGAAGAACTCAAAAGATTTCACGCTAAAACTACCGCAGAAATATTAGAAAAAGCAGGTTACGACCAGGCTTTTATCGATCGCGTTTCCTTTTTAATCGAAAAAAAATTACTCAAAAAAGACGCAGAGACCCAATTGCTGGAAGATGTGATCTGTCTTGTATTTTTAGATTATTACTTAGAACCTTTCGTTCAAAAACATGATGAAGAAAAACTAAAAAACATCATCAAAAAAACCTGGGACAAAATGTCGGACAAAGGACATGAGGAAGCACTGAAAATCAATTATTCTGAAGAAAACTTAAATTTAATAAAAGCTTCTTTAGGATTATAACAGTATGAAAAAAAGCAATCAGGAAGCTGCAGAAAAAATCACTTTCAAAAATTTACGCCGTCTGTATTTTTTTGCGCTTCTTACTATTGCCTTAACCATAATTATAAGTCAGATTCTGGTTCAGTACAACCTTAACCAGCAGTTAAGCGATTCTAAAATCATCAATTTTTCGGGCAAACAAAGAATGCTGAGCCAGAAAATTGTAAAAGAAGTATTGATTTTACATTATGTTTCTGATACTGCCTCTGCCCGTCAGATCTTGCATTTAAAGGAAGTTGTATCCCTTTGGAAAAAAAACCAAAATGCACTCGAAAAAGGAAATGACAGCCTTGCTTTTCCAACAGAAAAAAGCCCGACACTCAATAAACTATACCTTGAAATCAATCCGATTTTCAATAAAATAGCGCAGACTACAGATTCTTTTCTGCTGAATTTACAACAGAAAAAACAATCAGCCGAAAATCAAAAACTCGTTCAGACTATTCTGGAAAACGAAGGTTCATTTCTCTTAAAAATGAATCAGATTGTAACCCAATATGATCTTGAAGCACATGAAAAAGTAACTGAACAGCGCCGAATCGAATACTGGATTTTTGGTTTTACACTACTTGTACTTCTATTAGAATTCTTTTTTATTTTTAAACCGACAAATAAGAAAATCGAAAAATTAATTGCCAAACTTTTATCTTCTGAAAAGAAAGCCTTAAAACTGGCATACGACACCGAAATCATTAGTGAAATAAAAGAAAACTCGGTAAAAGAATTAAAATCGCTCAATTATGCGATGGAGAATACTTTATTGTACTGCCGCATTTCTCCAGACGGATCGATCATTCACATTGGTGAGAAATTTGCCAAACTTTTAAATTACACCAAGTTTTCATCCAACAAAAAATTCTCTGAAGTGCTTACTGCAGACGAAAAAGAACAGGTTAATTTTGACCGTTTGATTTTTGAAAAACAGCGCAGCGGCTGGCAGGGCGAAATCAGTATCATCAATAAAGAACAGCAGACTATTTGGCTTGATTTATCAATGGTTCCGGTAATGATCAAAAAAGACGAATTAGAACTTTTGATTGTCTGTTTTAATATCACCGAACGCAAAAAAGCGCAGCGTGAAGTAGAACGTTTAAATCTTGAAAACACAACCGAAAAAATCAATCAGCAAAAGATTATTTCGAGCAAAATTGTCGAAAATCAGGAAAACGAACAAAACCGTATTGCCAAAGAAATTCATGACGGAATTGGCCAGATGCTGACGGGATTAAAGTTTAGTCTCGAAAGTATTAACCTCGACGACAGAGAAAAAGCAGAACAAAAAATCGAGTATTTAAAGAAACTTTCGCTTGATATCATCAAAGGTGTAAGAACGGCAACTTTCAACTTAATGCCTCCGGAATTAAGTGACCACGGAATCGTTTCCTCACTTTCAAAACTAACTCAGGAGCTTTCAAAATTAACCGGAAAAGAAATCCTTTTCTACAACAAAACCGATTTTGATCAGCGGTTAGATTCCTTAATCGAAATCAATATTTACCGTCTTACCCAGGAAGCGATAAATAATGCCATAAAATATGCCGAATCATCGCATATAATTGTCGGACTTTCGCATAGCGACACGCTGTTGAGCATTGTTGTAGACGACAACGGAAAAGGTTTTGACATCAATTCTGTAGACAAAAAACGAAACAGCGAATCCGGAATGGGACTTTTATTTATGAAAGAAAGAATTCAATACGTCAACGGACGCGTTTTCATGAACTCCATACCAGGCGAAGGAACAAGAATTACTTTTAATATTCCGATATTGAAGTGAACTTCCAATTTTTAAAACCCAAATTCCAACTCTTTACGGTTAGAAAACTTTGTCAATTTTAGCACTAAACTTCTATACATAAATCACGCTGAGCGAAGTACGTCTCTCACGTTGAGCGAAATACGTAATGTCAGGCTGAGCGAAATACGTCTGTCACGTTGAACGAAATACGTAATGTCACGTTGAACGAAATACGTAATGTCAGGCTGAGCGAAGTCGAAGCCCCACAAGCAACCCTATAATCAATAATACTAAATCTAAAATCTACCCTCTAAAATCAAAAAATAATAATGGCGAGACAGCATTACGATAAGAGGACAAATTTACTTTGCGCGTATACGCCCTCTTATCGCAATGCTGTCGGGCTGTCCGCGCTACTTCGGTAGCCTGCTCCCATCCCTCTCGCGGGCAAATCGTTTTCAAAAAATCTTTTTTTGTCATCCAGACGCCCGAAGGATGAATATTACTTAACATTTCCTGTCCAAAACTTTGCCAAAGTTTGAAACTTTGACAAAGTTGAAACGCTCCGGTATTTGCAATTTGGCACTTATAAATTAGAGTTTAATTTTTCTAATGTTATTTTAATATTAGAATTACTTTTAAAAAAAGTACGTATATTAGCATCTTCTTTTAGATGAATATACGTAAAAATTCAGAATCAAAATTAAGTAAACTATGAGTAATATCATTCGTGTGGTGCTGGCAGATGACCATGTTTTTGTTAGGGATGGAATAAAATCTTTATTAGAAAACGAAGCAAACATTGAGGTTGCAGGTGAAGCAATTGACGGAGCAGATGCACTTGAAGTAGTAGCAGAAACTAAACCTGATTTACTTATAGTAGATATTCGTATGCCAAACTTAACCGGTATCGAGGTAGTAGAAAAACTTAGAAGTGAGAACAATAATGTAAAAATCATTATGCTTTCGATGCACGAATCTGAAGAATATGTATTGAAATCAATAAAAGCCGGAGCCGATGGTTATTTGCTAAAAGGTTCAAGCAAGGAAGAATTTTTAAAAGCACTTCATACTGTTGCAGGCGGAGGAAAATACTTTAGCGGTGACATTTCTTCGATTTTAATCAGTCAATTAACAAATCCGGCTGCATCTTTTGAACCTAAACAAAATTTAGGTGACGAAATGATGATTACCAAAAGAGAAAAAGAAATCCTGACGCTTTTACTATCCGGCAAAGGAAACAAGGAAATTGCAGAAGCGCTTGACATTAGCAAAAGAACGGCAGAAGTGCACCGTTTTAATTTGATGAAAAAGCTGAAAGTAAAGAACTTAATGGAACTTTCTAATAAAGCTACGGAATATTCTCTTCTCTAAATCTGCTTAAAAGATAAAAATCATATTCTTAAAATAGTATTTTAACAAAATAACGAATCATTTTTATGATGTTGTGAAATCTTCACATTTAGATAAAAATACTTAATTAAAAAATACGTATTAATACTTATAAGTACTTACATTTGATTATACAAAATCTAAGTACTATGAAAAACACAAACTCTTTATCAAAATCACACAAGATTTTATTCTTGAATACTTTGGCCTTTACCGTATGTTTTGCATGCTGGACATTAAATGGTGTATTAGTTACTTTTTTAGTAGATAATGGAATTTTTCATTGGAGCGTCGTACAAGTAGGCTGGCTGCTTGGAATTCCGATTTTGACGGGCTCAATAATGCGATTACCAATCGGAATCCTGACGGATAAATTTGGAGGCAAATACGTATTTTCTCTTTTACTTCTCCTCTGCTCCATTCCTTTATTTTTACTACCGCTGGCCGACAGTTTTTTTATGTTTGCTTTACTGAGTTTTTTCTTCGGAATGGTAGGAACAAGTTTTGCAGTCGGAATTGGCTATACCTCAATTTGGTATCCAAAAGAATGGCAGGGACGCGCTTTGGGAATTTTCGGAATGGGAAATGCCGGTGCCGCAATCACTACTTTTCTGGCTCCTTCCTTATTAAATCATTTTTCTCTTGCAGATGCTCAAAATGGGTGGAAAATACTTCCGGTTATTTATGCGGTTGCGCTTCTTGTAATCGGAGTTGCATTTTTGATTTTTGCTGAAAACAAAAAAATAGAAAACCAGACAAAAACGGTTTCACAAATGCTTACATCCTTAAAAAGTGCCCGTGTATGGCGTTTTGGGGCCTATTACTTTTTGGTCTTCGGTTGTTTTGTGGCCTATTCGCAATGGTTATTGCCCAACTTTATGAATGTTTATCAAACCAGTTTGGTAATGGGTGGTTTGTTTGCCACCATGTTTAGTCTGCCGTCAGGCGTTATAAGAGCCTTTGGAGGATACTTATCTGATAAATTTGGTGCCAGAAAAGTTATGTACTGGGTATTGAGTTCATCTGTAATTCTTAGTGCCCTCTTAATGATTCCAAAAATGGAAATCATAACTGCTGGTCCCGGTATTTTGGCTGCAAAAAAAGGAGTGGTAAAAGAAATTAATTCAAAATCTGTAAAAATTGGCGATAAAGAATATCCTATAACCCAAAAAGCATCGATAGTAAACGAGAATGCCATTTTTCCGACCAGTTCGAGCTGGCAGGATGTTGTGGTCTCTCAAAATCAAAATGTTGCAAAAAAAGAACTGATCGCAAAAGGCGTTACGGTGATTAAATTTGATGCCAATATGTGGGTCTTTTTAGTTTTAGTAATTTTAATTGGAATTTCCTGGGGAATCGGTAAAGCAGCTGTTTACAAACACATTCCGGAATATTTCCCGACAGAAGTTGGGGTTGTCGGCGGTATGGTAGGCATGATTGGCGGACTGGGAGGCTTCTTCGGACCTATTATTTTTGGATATCTCCTGACTGCAACTGGAATCTGGTCGAGTTCATGGATTTTTATATTACTGTTCTCTGCCATTTGTTTGATCTGGATGCATTATACCATTACAAAAATCATGAACGAAAAGCAGCCCACTTTATCTAAGGTTATTGACAGACAATAAAAACAATAAAATGATTTTTGTCAGAATATTTATGAAAATTTATTCTTTAAATTTGGACCATCAAAAATTCAATTATGAAAAAATTAAAAACTATCATTTTATTCCTTTTGGGAGCTGTATGCGTAGAAACACAGGCGCAGGAATTGGATGTAAATTTACAAATCAGGCCTCGTTTTGAGTATAGAAACGGTTACAAAACATTACTGCCATATGGTCAGAAAGGAACATCGCAGATTTCGCAGCGTTCAAGATTAAACTTCGATTATAAACAAGATGAGCTAAAAGTAAAATTAACGCTCCAAAATACCAGAACCTGGGGAGACGTAGTTCCGGCTACACCTGCAGACAAAAATGGAGTTGCGGTTTTTGAAGCCTGGGCACAATACAATTTTAACGAAAAATGGAGCACCAAATTAGGAAGACAGGTTCTTTCTTATGATAACCAGCGTATTTTAGGTGAACAGGATTGGGGACAGCAGGCACAAAGCCACGATGCCGCTACGGTAACATATCAGACAGAAAATCAAAAATTAGATTTTGGAGGCGCTTATAATTCTACTGCAGAAAATGTAATACAGACTCCTTATACTGTCGCTAATTACAAAGCAATGCAATTTGCATGGTATCACAGAAAATTTGAAACTCTTGAAGCAAGCTTTTTGCTTTTAAATACCGGTTACGAATATGCTAACGCCGATGCTAAATTGCTGATAGATTACAAACAAACATTCGGTCCATACATTACATTCAAGCCAGGAAAACTGGATTCTAATCTTTGGGTTTACGGACAAACAGGAAAAAGCACCGACCAGAAAGTAAGTGCATGGAATGCCGGGGCAAATTTGAATTATGCATTTTCAGAAACTTTTAAAGCAGGTCTTGGATTTGAATTTTTATCTGGTAAAGATATGAATGACGACAGTACGGTTATCAAATCTTTCAATCCTATTTTTGGAACAAATCACGGGTTTAATGGTTTTATGGATTATTTTTATGTTGGAAATCACTTGAACAACGTTGGTCTTGAAGATGCATTTTTGAAATTCAACTATACCGTAAACAAATGGCAGTTTTCTTTAAGTCCGCATGTATTTTTGGCTCCAAGCAAAGTTGTAACAACGCTAAATGAAGAATTGGATTCTTATCTGGGGACTGAAGTTGATTTTATGGCGACCTTTAACTTTAAAAAAGACATTGTTTTAACGGGAGGTTATTCTCAAATGTTTGGCTCAGAAACGTTAGAATTCATAAAAAGTGGAGATGCAAGCCATACCAACAACTGGGCATGGCTGATGATTTCTGTAAATCCTCGAATTTTTAGCTGGAAAAAATAGTTTTTCTTCAAAATTAACATATAAATTTTACCCTTTTCCTATTTCGGAGAAGGGTATTTTTTTTTATGTACCAAAAACGTATTATCTGCTTTAATTAGTTATATTTGAACCGATTATGAACCCCCAATTCTATCCCAATGAAACCATTTCTAAAATTATCCATGTTAACCTTTTTTGTAACGCACACTGGTATCGCTGAAAAATACAATGATGCCTTAATTTCAAAAAACTCAGAAATAAATTTTGCAAAAACACAAAAAAGAGGAATTAAAAAAAACAACATTATTTATTATGTTGAAAATGATTTACAAACGATATCTGCCTACAAAAAAAGCAAATTGAAATGGCAGACCAATGTAATTTCGGTTTGCGGAAAACCAAAAGTGGGAGACCCTCAAATAAGATATGTAGGATATAATACAAACAAACTGCTTATCGTTATGGGAAAACATAATTTTGCAGAAATTGACATAAATAGCGGCATAACAACACTTGTGGGTTAAGAGAAAAAAAGCAGACTCCCCAGCCATAACAATAATTTGAATTGCATTAATGATTTCTGTAATCCCAGAGTTTTTGGCTGACAGAAATAAAAAAGACTTAAAATCATATAAAACTACCCTTTTCAAAATTTAGAAAAGGGTAGTTTTTTATTGGTACATTTGATACATCAAGAAACTTGAGTTTCAAAAAAAACATCTTTTAAAAAAATTAAATTCAAAAATATAAATCATGAGCAACTGGATTCAGCGATGGGACGACCGGTATAGTAGTGAAGAATTCGCATACGGTGAAGCACCCAACAATTACCTAAAAGAACAAATCGAAAAACTAAATCAAGGCGCTATTCTTTTTCCTGCCGAAGGTGAAGGCAGGAATGCCGTTTTTGCTGCAAAATCAGGCTGGAATGTCTCGGCTTTTGATATTAGTGCAGAGGGGAAAAACAAGGCAATTCAACTAGCTGAAGCAAATAATGTCTCCATTGATTATCAAATTGGAGAATTGGAAACACTAGATTTTCAGGAAAAACAATTTGATGCGATTGCTTTGATTTATGCTCATTTTCCGGCAGAAATAAAATCGGCTATTCACAAGCAGCTCGATAAACTTTTACGCAAAGACGGTATTATTATTTTCGAAGCTTTTAGCAAAAAACATCTGGAATATTTAGCTGTAAATGAAAAAGTAGGCGGGCCAAAAGACATCGAATCTTTATTTTCTATTGAAGAACTTAAAGCCGATTTCCCAAATTACGAAATCATTGAACTAGAAGAAAAAGAAATAGAACTCAACGAAGGTTTATTCCATAACGGAACAGGCTCTGTAATTCGATTTATCGGTAGAAAAAAATAAATTATACCTGAGTTAAGATGTATTGTGTTGTCGTTTCTACACAATGGTTTCAAAAATTACTTTAAAAAACTATTCTCTTGGAAGATATTCGTAAATTTGAAAAAATTAGCAATGTGATGGATTTACAAACTAGAAAAATAGAGTTTGTTCAGAAGTTTTTAAAAATTCAAAGTGAAGAATTGATTTCTCAACTTGAAAATTTATTAAAAAACAAAAGTACTTTCGATGATAATGATTTTTTCAATCCAATGTCAATTGAAGAATTTAATAATAGAATAGACCAATCAGAAGAGGATTTTAAAAATGGAAGACACAAAACTACTTCTCAACTTCTAGAAAAATACAAGTAATGAAATTGAAAATTGTATGGTCGCAATTTGCAGAAAATGAAATTGATAAAATTTATAACTATTATCTTCAAAAAGCAGGAATTAGAGTTGCAAGAAAAATTATCAAGGAAATAATCTCTGAACCCAACAAACTTATAAGCAGAACGCAATTCTGAAACTTCTAAAATCTCAATACGTTTGCCTTTGTTTGTTTAATCCATTGGCATATTACAACATTATCTTTCGGACATTCAGTCCCAGTTTTAAAAGTTCGACTTTCCATTGCAAAAAAAATAAAGACCCTGTAAAGGCTCATCTCCTTTCTTACGAGTTCTGATTTTAGCAGATTAAAAACTAATTTGTTGTCCCTCATTTAATTTCACCAAAAATAAAAAATAAAGTTCAAAAATTAAGTATTAATACGTAAAAATACTTATTTTTGTATACGTGATTTATTTAGAATCACAAATGCAATAGTAAGTATCAAAAAAGAACTGTAATGCAAAATACCAAAATCAAAACTACCTGTTCCTATTGTGGCGTTGGCTGTGGCATAATTGTCACCAACGATGCCAAAAATGGTGTAATGGTCGAAGGTGACAAAGATCATCCTGTAAATAAAGGAATGTTATGTTCTAAAGGAATGAATTTGCATTACGTAGTTAATGATACTTCAGACCGAATTCTGTACCCAGAAATGCGTGGCAGCAAATCGTATCCGCTGGAACGCGTAAGCTGGGATACTGCTCTTGACCGCGCCGCAGCTGTTTTTACTTCAATCATAAAAAAACACGGACCAGACAGCATTGGTTTTTATATTTCAGGCCAGTGTTTAACCGAAGAATATTATCTGGTAAATAAACTGGTTAAAGGCTTTCTGAAAACCAATAATATCGACACCAACTCCAGGCTTTGCATGAGCTCTGCCGTTGTAGGTTACAAAAAAACTTTTGGAGAAGATTCTGTACCAATCGCTTATGATGATATTGAACTGGCTGATACATTTCTAATTACAGGTGCAAATCCTGCCTGGTGCCACCCTATTCTATTCAGACGAATTGAAAAACATAAAGAGAAAAATCCGAAGATAAAAATCATTTGTATTGATCCGCGCCGAACCGATACCGCTGCTTTTGCCGATCTGCATTTGCAGATTATTCCGGGTTCGGATATTATTCTGTACCACGCCATTGCAAAACGCATTATCGAAAAAGGCTACGTAGATCATGACTTTGTAAAAAACAATGCCGAAAATTTCAAACCATATAAAGATCTTGTTTTAGGAACTTCTTTAGAAAAAGCTTCCAAACTCTGTGGTATTTCGGTAAACGATATCAAACTCGCCGCAGACATTATCGGAAAAGCAAAAGGATTTATTTCGCTTTGGGCAATGGGATTAAATCAAAGTGCTGTCGGGGTAGATAAAAATACGGCTTTACTAAATTTATCTTTATTGACAGGACAAGTAGGAAAACCTGGCTCCGGCCCATTTTCCTTAACCGGTCAGCCAAACGCAATGGGTGGACGAGAAGTTGGCGGAATGGCAACTTTATTGGCCGCACACAAAGAAATTGCCAATCCGGAACACAGAAAAGAAGTTGCCGATTTTTGGGGAGTTGATGAAATTTCTGATAAACCGGGATTAACAGCAACCGAAATGTTTGATGCTTTGGAGTCTGGAAAAATGAAAGCGGTCTGGATTATCTGTACCAATCCTCTGGTAAGTTTGCCAGATTCCCGACGTATCGAAAAAGCACTTCAAAACGCTAAGTTTGTTGTCGTTCAGGATATTTCGCATAATGCCGACACGGCAAAATATGCTGATTTGTTATTACCTGCTGCCGGATGGTTAGAGAAAGAAGGAACCATGACCAACTCTGAGCGCCGTATTTCTTATCTTCCAAAAGGAATTAACGCGCCCGGAGAAGCACTTCCGGATATTGAAATTTTAATTCGCTTTGCTAAAAAAATGAATTTCAATGGATTCAATTTTAACAGTGCCGAAGAAATTTACAAAGAGCATTGTGCGCTTACCAAAAACACCAATATTGATATTTCTTTCTTAAACTATCATCGTTTAAGAAATGAAGGAACTTTTCAATGGCCGGTTCCTGATTATGGGCATCCGGGCACTCCGAGATTATTTACCGATAAAAAATTCTATACCCCATCAGGAAAAGCGATTTTTAATCTGCCCGTTTCTATTGAAAATACATCTGTTCAGCCCAATGCTGAATTTCCTTTTATTTTAACCACCGGAAGAATTCGAGATCAATGGCATACAATGACCAAAACCGGAAAAGTATCGCGATTATTAACGCATATTCCGAGCCCGGTTTTAGAAATAAATCCAATTGATGCTTTCAAAAATGAAATAAAAAATGGTGACATTGTTACCGTTAAAAGCAAAAATGGTGAAGTTCGTGTAAAAGCAAAAGTAACCGATTCTATAAAAGAAAAAGTAGTTTTTCTGCCTATGCACTGGGGCAAACAGCTTGAAAATGACTTAAACCGAACCAATAATTTAACCAATACGGTTGTTGACCCAATCTCAAAAGAACCAGATTTTAAATACACCACTGTTTCGATTACCAAATATGTAAAACCATTTCAGAAAATTGCAATTGTGGGTGCCGGAGCAGCGTCTTTCAGGTTTATACAAAATTACAGAGAATTCAACTCAACCGATGAAATCATTGTTTTTTCGAATGAAATAAACCCATTTTACAATCGCGTTCTGCTTCCTGAATATATGACAGGAGAATTTAGCTGGGAACAGCTTTTAAAAGTAAAAGATGGCGAGGCTTTCAATAAATTAAAAATTACCATGAAAGCCGGAGTAGCAATTGATAAAA
Source organism: Flavobacterium sp. 1355 (assembly GCF_017833415.1). Taxonomy (GTDB): domain Bacteria; phylum Bacteroidota; class Bacteroidia; order Flavobacteriales; family Flavobacteriaceae; genus Flavobacterium. The sequence continues at coordinate 117,063 of NZ_JAFICC010000015.1, forward strand.
TTGATGCAAACCAAAAAACAATCGTCGACAGCCTGGGTGAAATTCACACTTTTGATTCGTTGATTTTAGCCACCGGAAGCCGTCCTTTTATCCCCGAAAATGCACAGCTTCATCTTCCCGGCCGATTTACCGTTAGAAGAAAAGAAGATGCTGACCGCTTAAAAAAACACCTCGACAGTACCAATCTTCCGCCAGAAGAGCAGCATGTTGTGATTATCGGAGGAGGTCTGCTAGGCTTGGAACTGGCTGCAGCATTAAAACACAAAAAAGTTAAAACAACAATCGTTCAGAGAGCTTCGCGCTTAATGGAAAGACAGCTGGATCTTATTTCGAGTAAATTACTGGCCGAGGAAGTACAGCTCAGGGATATTCAGATTTATTTTGATAATGAAGTGAGTACCGTCTTTGATACCGATAATCCAAACGAAATAGAAATCGCTCTGAAAAGCGGAAAAATAATAACAGCAAATGCTATTGTTTATACAATAGGAACGATTCCGAATATAGAAATTGCACGCGAAACAGGTCTTGCCTGCGGACGTGGCGTAAAAGTAAACCAATATCTGCAATCATCCCATCCTGATATATTTGCAATTGGTGAGATTGCAGAATTCAATAATAAACTTTTTGGAATTACCTCTGCAGCCGAAGAACAGGCTGATATTCTGGCCAACTTTTTGGCAGGCGACATCAGCAGTTATTATAAAGGTTCTATTTTAATGAATATTCTAAAACTGGAAGATATTAATCTATGCAGCATTGGGGATATCGAAATTCCCGAAAATGATGATTCTTATGAGGAAATTGTTTTTACCGATTTAAAACAGCGCTATTACAAAAAATGTATCGTAAAGAATGATTTGTTGGTCGGTGCTATTTTAATGGGCGATAAAAATGAATTTGCCGAATTTAAAACAATGATTGAAAGTAAAATCGAATTATCGGACAAACGAAATTCATTGCTAAGAGGAAGTTCAACAGCCAAACCGGTTTTAGGAAAATTAGTGTGCTCCTGCAGTCAGGTTGGAGCCGGAAATATAGAAGAGACCATAAAAAGCGGTGTAAATAATTTTACCGATTTGTGCAAAAATACAGGCGCAGGCCTGGGATGCGGCAGTTGCAAAACAGAGGTTAAAGAGATACTGGCAAAGTGTAAAGTTTAAAATTTTGTTCCAGGTTTTCTTTGTTTCAAGTTTCAGGTTAACCCCTTGCGCATAAACTTGAAACGTGAAACATGAAACTAAAAAACTAAAGAAAATGGAATTGACAAGACTTATAGTAAAAGGCGGCGTGATTTCGCCGGGAGAACTTAGAGAAATTGTAAACATCGCAACAGATCAGGGGCTGGATTCTATTTCTTTTGGATCCAGACAGGATATTATTTTTCCTAAAGGTTTTAAATCTTTTCATGAAGAAGATTTTGGAAAACATCACTTTGTTTACCCCGACCAAAAGAGCGGAAATAATATTGTTTCGTCTTATGTTTCCACTGATATTTTTAGAAATACAAACTGGCTCACCGGAACCCGCTTCTTGTATATTTTAGAAGAATTTAAAGAACACCCAAAACTAAAAGTCAATATCACAGATCCTAAGCAGCAATTGGTTCCTTTGTTTACGGGACACCTTAATTTTGTTGCATCAGAGCATGAAGATTACTGGTATTTGTACATTCGTTTGCCAAAATGGGAACAGATGGAAGTTTATCCGGTTTTGGTTTACAGCTGGGATCTGGCCAAAATATATTATGAAATAGAAAAAATTGTTGAAGAAGAGTCTGTTGGTATCGAAATGCTTTTTACGCTGGTCAGCGAAGCTTTAGACACTAATAACAGAACAATTGACAAACCGCTGAATGTTCCTTTTTATCCATTTCCGTATTATGAAGGAATGAATAGAATGGGCATCGATCAATATTGGCTTGGTCTTTACTGGAGAAATAATCTGTATGATCTGGATTTTTTAAAAGAAATGTGTGATTTATGTTTTGAATGTAAAATTGGAAAGATCTGCATCACGCCCTGGAAATCTTTTATCATAAAAGGAATTCCAAAAGACCGAAAACTCGAATGGGAAAAATTTCTGGGAAAAAAAGGAATAAACGTTCGCCATTCCCTGCTGGAATTAAACTGGCATTTGCCTGTTGCCACAGATTGGTCTTTGAACCTTAAAACTTTTTTGGTTCGTACCCTCGATCAATTTGACATCAGTACTTACGGACTTAATTTCGGAATTTCAGAATACAATCGCGACGGGCACTATTTTACATCGATCGTAATTGAAAAAAATGAGCTTCCGGCTGCTTTGGAATCCATTAAAATAAGGGATACTTATAATGTCTTATTTGCAAAAAATTTCGACCCGAATACACGCGAATATATTGTGCATTCACAAGACATCGACAAACTCGAACTGCCTACAATCTTAATTGAACTGAGCCGAAAATATTTTGAAGAGCTCGGAAACTCAATTCCCGAAATAGAAAGTCCACAGAAAAAAGAAAAACCTCAATTGGATATCTACCAATGCCAGGAATGTTTAACGCTTTACAATTCGGAATATGGAGATGAAAGCCAGGAAATTCCGAAAGGTATTTTATTTGAAAACCTGCCCGAAACATTTTGCTGCTCTTTATGCGAGGCACCAAAAAGCAATTTCAGAATTTTGGACACGAGCGATAGCGAACTGACGAAGTAAATTGTAGAAAATTAATCTCATAGGATAAATTATTAGGAGCTATTTCCCGCTATCCGTTCCAATCTTTTGTGTCTCGTTAAAGAAACGAGACACAAAAGGATTTCCACTTCTATCGGGGCTAGGGCACTCGTATTCAATAACACCCTTTTCATAAAATTAGATTTCTTTTTATTTAGACAGCAATTTCTTCTGTTTTTTCATGTAGAATTGTTAAGAGATTTTAGTTTTGAATTTTACTTAAAAAACTAATATTTTAGAATTCAGCGCATTAACGTTAAATTCTCTTCAAAAACTTAACATTGCAAAGCTTGTTTTATAACTATCTTTACTTAACTGAAACTTAACAATTTGGTTACATTGTTATAAATATACTCATCTAAATCACATTTATATGGAAAACAAAAATGACGAAACTACTCCTGAGAAAATCGATTCTCCAACTACAGAAAATGTAAATTCGGCTACAGAAAATACGCCTCCTGCAAAAACACCAGTTCGCAAAACTACAACTGCAAAACCTGCAGCTTCAGCAACCGCAAAACCGGCTGCAGCGAAACCAGCTGTAAAATCAGCAACTCCGACAGCCACGGTAAAACCAACTGTACGCAGAACCCCGGCAAAAAAAGTAACGGCTCCTGTAGTAAAACCAGTAGTGATAGAACCAATATCTGAATTAAAAAACGAAAATATATCTGAGGTTTCGGAAACAGAAGAAACTGTAAAAGATAAATCTAATAAAAAGAAGAAAAAAGTGAAAGACAAAGAAAAGGACAAAGCGAAAAAGAAATTAGCCAAGAAAAAAGAAGAAGCTAAAAAAGACAAAAAGAAAGAAAAAGCGAAAAAAGCAAAACTAAAAGCTGCCGCTAAGAAAAAAGAGAAAGCAAAAAAAGCAAAGGATAAAGCCAAAGCAAAAAAAATTGCCAAAAAGAAAGCGAAGTCCAAGAAAAAAGCAAAAGCTAAAAAGAAAAAATAATATTAAGAAGGTTTGACTTGAAAAAGTCAGACCTTTTTTTTTGTCATCCTGAGCGAAGTCGAAGGACCACACCAGAAACTCGACAAAGTAATTCGACAAAGAAACGCACCTAAGAAATGCACCAATCTATGCGGAGTTTCTGGTGTGGTCCTTCGACTTCGCTCAGGATGACAAAACTTTGCGGTTATCTTTGTCAAAGTTTCAAACTTTGACAAAGATTTCTTAACCCCTACCCCCCAATCGCAATCATACTGCGATTATCAAAATGCTTTTTAGGATCATCCATTTCATCAATGGTTACCATTCCGGCTCTAACTTTCTTTTTACTTTGAATAGAAGAAGAAATTAAATCCGTAATCGACTCGCCATTTCTAAAAGGCGTTAAGAGATCGGTTTCAGCATTAGAGAAAAGACAGTTTTTGATTTTTCCGTCGGCAGTGAGGCGAATGCGGTTACAGCTGTCGCAAAACGGATTCGTAATCGAACTTATGATTCCGAAATCGCCCTGAAAATCTTTTATTTTATAAGTTCTCGCAGTGAAGTTTTTTTCGTCTTCCAGTTTTATAATTTCTCCTGCAGTAAAAGTATTCCCAACCAAAGATAAAATCTCATTTTGCGAAACCATTTTGCTTCTGTCCCACTCGTTTCCGGCAAATGGCATAAACTCAATAAAGCGAACAGAAATCGGTAAAAACTGCGTTAGTTTGACAAAATCGACAATTTCGTTATCATTAAAACCTTTCATCAAAACCACATTTACCTTTACATGAAAATCGTGATTCAAAAGCAAATGCAAATTATCGATTACTTTCTGAAACTGATTTCTAAGCGTAATGGTATGAAATTTAGACGCAACCAAAGTATCTAAACTCAAATTGATCTTTTTAATTTTAAATTGCTTTAAAACATCGATATGACGGTCAATTAAAATTCCGTTTGTAGTGATCGAAAGTGAAATATCAAGAGAAGCCAGTTTGGAAATGATTTCGGGGAAATCTTTTCTCAAAAGCGGTTCTCCGCCTGTCAGTCTAATTTTGTCTACACCATTTTGTGCGAAAGTCTGAGCGATACCAAAAATCTCGTCGGCCGTCATTAAACTGGCTTTTGGAGAAAGCGCAATTCCGTCTGCCGGCATGCAATACGTGCAGCGCAAATTGCATTTTTCCAGCAACGAAATGCGTAAATAATTGTGTTTACGCCCAAAACCATCCGTCAAAATAGTGTTAGAGGCTGTCATGATTTTTTCCTTTTAAAATGTGAAATACGTGCATTACATGCGGAAAAACAGCATCCATAGATTCGCTTGCTCCGTTTGTTGAGCCCGGCAATGCCAAAACCAGACTTTTACCCAAAGTTCCGGCAACAGTTCTGGACAGCATCGCATAAGGCATTCTTTGTTGACCGTAATCGCGAATCGCTTCTTCAATTCCCGGAATTCGGCTTTCTAATAATGGCGCCAAAGCTTCCGGCGTAACATCTCTTGGAGATAATCCGGTTCCGCCCGTAAAAATCACCAATTGGTTTTCTCCGGCAAAAGCCTTAGTTCTTTCCTGAATAATGTCAAATTCATCCGGAATGATTTCGTAATGCGATGTTTCTACTCCGTATGAATTTAATTTCTCGACTATAATTTTTCCGGAACGATCTTCTTTATCGCCGGCAAAAATAGAATCGGAACATACAAAAACAGCTGCTTTAATCGTATTTGGAAATTTATTTTTGAAAGAAGATTTTCCGCCTTCCTTATTGATTAATTTGATAGTCGAAATTTCAATTTCTTTATCAATCGGTTTCAGCATATCGTACATGGTCAATGCCACAATCGACGCGCCATGCATCGCCTCAACCTCAACTCCGGTTTTGTAAACAGTTTTGACATTGAAGATAATATGAATCTCCAAACCTTCAATCTTATACTCTACCGAAGTATATTCAATTGGAAGCGGGTGACAATCCGGAATGGATAAATGCGTATTTTTAACAGCAAACAATCCAGCCGTTTTGGCCATTTCGAGCACATTTCCTTTTGGAACCAAATTATTCACCACAGCGTCAATTGTTTCCTGTCTGCTGACTTTTACAATTGCAGTTGCGGTTGCTTTTCTTAACGTGCTTATTTTATGCGTAATATCTACCATTATATTTTTTAGGTATTTTGTTTCCAGGTGAAAGTATCGTTTTCAAACATTTCTTTGCCAAAAATCGGCACATCGGTTTTAATCCAGTTTACAATGGCTTCTGTGGCTTCATAAACTTGCTTGCGTCGTGTTGCCGAAACAAAAACAAACAGACAAATTTCGCCTGCCTTTACAACGCCCAAACTGTGGTAAATGTGCATGCAGGTTAAGTCAAATTTAGCAAATGCTTTTTCACGAATCGCATGCAAGGCTTCATTTGCCATGTCTGTGTAAGCAGAATAATCAATTGCCACCACGGTATTGTCATGAATTACATCGGCACGAACTTGTCCCAGAAAAATATTATGTGCGCCAATCGTGTGTTTCGATTGGTGTTTAGCGATTGACTCAGCTATAAATTCAGGAGCTATTGGCCCTTCTACAAATACATTTTTACTCATTGTTTTATATTTTTTGCCACAGATTAAAAGGATTTTTTTCTTACGCCACGAATTACACTAATTTCCGCGAATTAATTTTTGTTTTTTTTGAATAATAATTTGTGAAAATTAGTGTAATTCGTGGCAAAAAATTTTACACAAGTAATTCAAAAATCATTTTAATCATTTTAATCTGTGGCTATAAATTTATCTCAGTTGCTACTAATGGTTTCATTTCTAAAGCACCGCCAACGATACTTCTCACGTTTTTAAATTGATGTTTTTGAAGCAATTCTACCGCGATTTTACTTCTAATTCCGGATTGACAGAAAACATAAATTGTTTGGTTATTATTCAGTTTTTTGATTTGATTTTCCAGATGCAAAAGCGGAATCTGAATTTTATTTTTTAGACTTATTTCCGGAACTTCATCTTCATTTCTGACATCCAAAAACAAAACTTCATCATTATTTATTTGATCCAAAACAGCTTCAAATTTTATCTCCTGAACCTGATATTCAATTGTATAGTATTTTTCGTCGAAAGTTTCCTTGTTCATTAAAGCAACATCACTTTTATCGAAATCATATTTTTGCTGTTCGTTATTCAGGATATTATAAACCAGAATCTTACCACTTAAAACTTCGCCAATTCCCAGAATCATTTTTAAAACTTCGTTCGCCTGGAGCATTCCGATAATGCCAACCGAAATACCTATTACTCCGGCATCTTCGCAATTTAAGGCATTATTATTTTGATCGGGATACAAACATCTGTATGTGGGCCCATTTTGATAATTGAAAACCGAAACCTGTCCCTGAAACCTGAAAATCGATCCGTAAACCATTGGTTTATTTGTTACTAAACAGGCATCATTGATCAAATATTTAATAAAAATATTATCTGTTGCATCAACAACAATATCATATTTTTCAAATAACGAAATGGCATTTTTCCCTGATAATTTCTGCGGAATTGCATTGACTTTTACCAGCGGATTCAATTCTGAAATCATTAATTTGGCTTCTTCCACTTTTGATTTTCCAACAGCCGAACTTTTGTAAATTACCTGACGGTGCAAATTGGAAATCTCAATAACATCATCATCAACAATTCCGATTTCGCCCACTCCGGCCGACGCCAAATAAGGCAAAATTGCCGCACCTAAGCCTCCGGCACCCACAACCAAAACTTTAGCTTTCAGTAATTTGTACTGACCTTCATCTCCTATTTCAGGCAGTATCATTTGTCGATTGTATCGGTTTGATGTATCCATAAATTCTTTTTATCCTCCGGCAAACGGCGGCAATAAAGCCACAATATCACTAGTATGTAATTGATAATTTGCTGCTTTTGAAACTATTTTTTGATTTACAGCTACGCTAAAAGAAAGCGATTCAAACTGGTATTTTTCGTCTAAATCACGCAGCAAATCCTGCAGCGAAACTTCGGCGAAAGCCACTTTTTCGAACTCACATTTGGTCTTTTCGGCAACAGCTCCAAAATATTTAACCTCAATCATTTTTATAAATTTAAATTCTGAAATATAAATTCATCTTCAAAATGTTCCTGAAAATAGGAAATCCATGTTGAAGTTGTTCGCACCACTTCACCAATCACAATAATCGCCGGTGAGGATATGTTTTTTTCAGCAACCAATTTAGTAATTGTACTTACGGTTCCAACCACTTTTTGTTCTGAATTCTTTGTTCCGTTTTGAATAATAGCAATAGGCAAATCATCATTTCTATTGGTTTCATAAATAGAAATAATCTCACCCAATTTATGCATTCCCATTAAAATGACCACCGTAGCAGACGATTTTGAAGCCAAATGAATGTCTTTGGATAATTTATGATCGGAAGTTGTGCCGGTAATGACCCAAAAACTTTCGGCTACTTTACGTTGCGTTAAACTAATTCCAACCGAAGCCGGCACCCCTAAAGCCGATGAAATTCCGGGAACAATCGCAGTTTCAATTCCGAATTGTTCTGCGTATTCAATTTCTTCGCTTCCACGACCAAAAACAAAAGGATCTCCGCCTTTTAAACGTACCACATGTCCATGCTTTTTTGCCATAGAAACGATCAAATCGTTAATCTGGTCTTGTGTATAAGCGTGGCAGCCTAATCGTTTACCAACAAAAACAATTTCTGCATTTGCGGCATATTCCAATAATTCTTCGTTGACCAAAGCATCATACAAAACTACATCTGCATTTTGCAAAGCTTTGATGGCTTTCATCGTAATTAGTTCAACGTCGCCAGGACCTGCTCCTACAATCGTCAATTTTGGTGTTTTTAAGTTTCGCATAATCTTTAACTTAAATTGATATTCAGATCGTTTAATTCGTCTGTCGAATTAATATTGGTTAACGGAAAGTTTTCACTTTCTTCGATTTTGATAATCTGATGTGGCGTTTTCGCCAGTAAATCCATCATCTTTAACTCATTCGCTTCAATTGCTTCCTTCACTATCGGAAGAATATTTTTTGAATAAATACCAATTAACGGATGAATTCTGCTTTCGGTTGCAAAAACCGTAATTCCGGCTTCTTTTGTATGTTTCGAAATTAATTCTTTCAATAATTCACTTGAAATCAGCGGAATATCACAGCTTAAAATCAAATTGAATTCGGTCTCAGAATAGGTTAATGCTGTGTAAATACCTCCTAATGGCCCTCTGTCTGAAATAATATCTGCTATTTTTTCATACGGCAGATAATCGTATTCTTTAGATGCCGTGATTAGTTTTATTTGATCTGTTACAGGCAAAATCGCCTGAATGATATGTTCTATAAATGGCTTTTCCTGAAACAAAACCAATCCTTTCTCAGATTCCATTCGAGAACTTTTTCCACCGCAAAGAATAAATACTGTTAATTTTTCCATGTGTTTTTTTGTTTCAGGTTTCAGGTTGAAATGAGAAAAAATTTTACCGCAAAGTGCGCTAAGTTTTTTATTCATTTAGTATGCTGTGCTTTTAAATTAAGTTCGCAAAGCTTTGCGAACTTAACTTTACTATTTCTATAAACCGCTTTTACAAAACCTTGCGCACTTTGCGGTTAATTCTAATTATTACTTTCAAGGAAAAATCAATTTAATACTTGCCATTAAAATCACTGTTCCTAAAACCATTTTTAATGTTTTGTTAGAGAAAGAACCGCTTCCGTAATAGCCTCCCAGCATTCCTCCAATAACTGCAATCGGAACCAGATAGAAACTCTCCATCGGGATTGTTTTTCCTCCTAAAAGAAATCCTAACATTCCGGCAAATGAATTCACAAAAATGAACAAACTCGAAATTGCTGCGGATTCTTTTACTGATGCCCATCCTAAAAACAATAAAATCGGACTCAGGATAATTCCGCCGCCAATGCCTAACATTCCCGACAATAATCCGATTGCAAAACCGATTATTAAGGCAAACGGAAGATTGATTTTTACTTCTTCTTTTTCTTTAAAATTGAAAATTCCGAACAATCTCAAAGCGGCAAAAACCAGCACAATTCCCAAAATTATTTTATAAACCGTATTATCTAAAGTTACAAATCCGCCAATAAATGCAGCCGGAATTGAGGCTATTGCAAATGGATAAAACAGCTTGGGTTTGAAATAATTTTTTCGATAATAAAACAAAAACGAAATACTCGAAACAAACAGATTTAGTAATAAAGCCGATGGTTTCATTATCGAAATTGGAAAAGCAAAAATACTCATCAAAGCCAAATATCCCGAAGCCCCGCCGTGCCCAACACTCGAATATAAAAATGCGATTACAATTAATGCAAAACTAAATAAGACTATATTTTCGGAACTTAGAAGATTCATTTTTATGTTTTTGTTTCAGGTTTTATGTTTTTGTTTCAGGTTTTATTCTTTTGTTTCAGGTTTCAGGTTCTTAGCTATATGTTTTTATTTACACACTGCTTTTTATCACTAATATCAAAATCTATTTTCTTTATTCTATTCTCTTTATTCTCTTTCTTCTTTGTTCTTTCCTCTTTCTTCTTGCCTCTTGCCTCTAAAAAACTCTAATCTATCGGTAATAACGTCACAAGCTGATCTTTCTTATATTCTTCAACATCCTGTGGTACAATCAGTAAACTGTTAGCTACGGCAAATGTATTGAGCATGGCAGAACTTTGACCGTCCAGAACGGTAACATTGGTTTCGTCGTATTTTGCTTTTAGAAACAATGTTTTTCCTGTATTATTTTTAATATCAGAATTTAATTTTCGAACGAGTTTTGTTTTATGAATTTCCGAGAATCCTAATCTGTGTTTGATTGCGGGTGCAACATAAATGTAAAAATTGGTGAGCGACGAAGCCGGATTTCCGGGCAATGCAAAAACCAAAGTTTCATTTTTAGAGCCAAAAAACATTGGTTTTCCGGGTCTTTGATTGATTTTATAGAAAAGCTCTTCAACGCCGTTTTGCAATAATGCTTCTTTTACAAAATCATAATCTCCAACAGAAATTCCGCCGGAAATTAAAACCACATCATTTTTTTTCAGAATGCTTTTCAGTGCTTTTTTTGTCGCTTTAAGATTGTCTTTAACTCGGTAAACTTTCGTTTTTTTGATTCCGATTGTTTCCAAAGCCGCTTCTAGCATAATGGAATTACTTTCGAATATTTTTCCCTTTTTTAGTTTCTTTCCCGGTGCCAAAAGTTCGTTTCCTGTCACTAAAATAGCGACTTTTGGTTTTTTATAAACCTCAACTTCGGTGATTCCCAAGCAGGCTAAAAATCCAATTGCAGCGGGTGTAATCAAGGTATTGGCTTCAAAAACAATGTCATCTTTACCAATTTGCTCTCCTTTTGGACGAACGTTGGCGTTTTTCTCCGGCATGGTTGCGATCAAAATAGAATCTTTGCTGGCCATTACATGTTCCTGCATCACTACAGTATCTGCATGATCGGGTACAAAAGCACCTGTAAAAATTCGAATGGCTTCGTTGGGTTTCAATTTTATATTCGAATGATCACCCGCCTGAGAAGTCCCAATTATATCGTACTGATGTCTTATACTGTGCGTAAAAGCGTATCCGTCCATAGCCGATTGACGAAACGGCGGCATGTGAATTGGCGAAATCACGCTTTCTGCCAAAACATAACCCAGTGCTTTCCTTACGGGAATTAACTGCGTGGGCATTTTTGCGCTGTTCGCTTCAATAATTGCTATGGCTTCTTCTACTTTAATCATTAGGGCTTTTTTGTTATAAGCAAAAAAATACTTATTACAAATATAAGTATTTTTACTTAGTTTAAAACATTAGTATTTAAATATTATTTAAAAATATAAATTTAGCGTAATTCTTTTAAATACTTCCATAAAAGTCCGATAGCTTTTTAAGTTGCCATGATTATCTTTATTTTTTGTTTATTTTTTTCGGAAATTCCCCTTTGGAAGATAATACAGCCAGGAAAACCCGATAAGAAATAAAATAGCAGAAGCGATAAAGGCGGGAATTAAAATTTCTTTATTGTTTTCTAATGCATTGTTGAGAGATGCATACAAAAGCCATATCTGAATGCTGACATTTAGGATTAATATAAAAATAAGTGTCGACAGGATATTGTTTAGTTTATTAGGGTTGGCGCGATTCTGGCTTCTTCTAAATGTACTCATAAGTTTAAATTTAAGTGATAAAAACTAGCTGTCTTTTTTGGCTATGAATGCTTTTACAAAAATAGCATTTTCTTTGAACACAACTTCTAATTGCGGCAAAGCTCTTGGCGGCGGTCCGGCAATTACATCTCCCGTTTTAGCATCAAAAGAACCTTCGTGACAAGGACAATGAATGATTCCGGTTCCGGGTTTGTAAAACACAGAACACGAAAGGTGCGTACATTTTTGCTCGTAGGCTCTAAATTCTCCACTTTCTAAATGAATTAAAATATACGGAATTGTACTTCCTTCCAATACAAAACCTCTTGTTCCGCCAACGGGAACATCTTCTTTATTACAGATAAAATGTTCGCCCTGTACTTCTTCTTTTGGTAATAAAAAGGCTTTTGCAGTTACGAATCCGCTTCCTACCATTAATCCGCCGGAAACAAAAGTGAGGAATTTGGCAAAATCGCGTCGGCTGACCTGAGTCGATTCCTGTTTCTTTATAGGGAAATCTTTTTTCCAGTTTTGATTTAAATTATCTTCTTTTGACATGATTCTGGTTTAATAAATTCTTAATTCTGTACTGCCTTTTGGCATCATAATATTGACTTTTGTTTTGACTTTTTCCTGTCCAAAAATAAAATTATTGATTGGGGTACTATTGGGTCTCATTTCTTCGATTTCTGCCCTTGTTCCGTAAAACAAAGCTCCACTCGGGCAAACTGTGGCACACATTGGTTTTTTGCCCACACTTGTTCTGTCGTAGCACATGGTGCATTTCATCATCAAATCGTATTCTTCGACTTTTTTAGGAACTCCAAATGGGCAGGCCATTACACAATTCGAACAGCCAATACATCTTTCTGTACTTGCGGTATGCACTACGCCAAATTCATCCTGCGAAATTGCATCGGCAGGGCAAACATTGGCACAAACCGGATCTTCGCAATGCATGCAAACCTGTACGGTGGTCTGAATTGTTGCCGCACGATCGACGTAGTTTACGCTTATTAACGTTTGCTGCCCGTTGGTTTCACATTCGGCGCACGCCATTTCGCAGGCTTTACAGCCAATACAGCGCTGCATGTCTACAAAAAACTCTTCGTTTGTATTAAAATTAGTCAAATTCATAAGCTTTCTTTTTATAGATTAAACACTTGCATAGGCTTCTGATTCCTTTGATGGCGGTGCTATTTTGCCCAACGGATCTAATAAACAGGCACAGACTTTAAACTCGGGTATTTTTGAAATAGGGTCTAATGTGCCTGGCGTTAACTGATTGGCAGATTTGCTTCCCGGCCAGTGATACGGAATAAAAACGGTATCTTTTCTAATTGTTTCTACAATATTTGCCGGAAAAATTCCTTCTCCTCTTCGGGTTGCGACTCGTACTAATTCTCTTTGTTTGATACCGTATTGTGCTGCCAGTTCCGGATGAATTTCTAACATTGGTTCCGGAAACTGATCGACTAATTTCCCAATTCGGCGTGTTTGGGTTCCGCTTAAATATTGAGAAACGACACGGCCTGTTGTTAACGTTATCGGATATTCATCATTGGTGATTTCACCCGGCAATCGGTAGGGTGCGGGATTAAAATGTGCTTTTCCGTCTGGCGTTTTAAACTTTTTATCTTCCCATAATCTTGGCGTTCCAGGATGATCGTCTGTTGGGCACGGCCAGAAAACACCCATATTATCTTCGACTTTTTTATAAGAAATTCCGAAATAATCTGCCGTTCCTCCTTTAGAAGCTACGCGCAATTCGTTAAAAATTTCTTCGCTGCTGTTATAGGTAAATTTATCTTCTTCGCCCAGTCTTTTGGCGATTTCCAATAATATAGAAGTATCTGTTCTGGCTTCTCCCGGAGGCGTCACGGCTTGTCTGATTCTGATTACTCTGCCTTCTGCCGAAGTTGTTGTTCCCTCTTCTTCTTCCTGAAGAGATCCTGCCAATACAATATCTGCATGACGGGCCGTTTCATTCAAAAAGAAATCGATACAAACATAAAATTCTAATTTTTCTAGTGCTGCCCGCACGTAATTATTGTTGGGAAGCGAAACCAGCGGATTGAAACAAATGGAAATTAATCCTTTGATTTCGTCTCTGTGAATGGCTTCTATAATTTCATACGCCGTGAGTCCTTTTCCGGGCATGTCTTTTTCATCGATACCCCAAACTTCAGAAATGTATTTTCGATGTTCCGGGTTTTCAATATCTCTGTTTCCGGGCAATTGATCGCATTTGTGTCCGTGTTCTCTTCCACCCTGACCGTTTCCCTGTCCGGTTATAGTGCCATAACCACAATAGGGTCTCCCGATTCTTCCGGTTGCCAAAACGAGATTGATACAGCCCAAAACGTTATCCACTCCTTTTGAATGGTGTTCGATTCCTCTGGCGTGCAGTAAAAAACTCGTTTTTGCTTTTCCCCATAATTCGGCAGCCGCTTGTATTTTTTCCTTATCAATTCTGGTTACTTCTTCCGCCCACTCGAGTGTATAGTCTTTTACGGCGTCAATCGTTTCCTGAAATCCTGAGGTATAATTATCAATAAAATCATGGTCGAGCATGTCGTGGTCTACGAGATATTTGAGCATCGCTCCATATAAGGCAGAATCGGTTCCGGGTTTTACATCCAGATGAATATCAGCCGTTCTCGCCAGTGGAATAATCCTAGGATCGATTACAATTAATTTGGCTCCGCGGTCTCTGGCTTTCCAAATCCAATGGGTTAAGGTTGGAAAAGTTTCACTAATATTGGCTCCCGCTACAATGATCACTTCGGCATATTCCAAATCAGAATAATTGTTTGAAGCCCGGTCTAAACCAAATGCTTTTTTATTTCCTGCTCCGGCGCTTACCATACAAAGTCTTCCGTTGTAATCGAGATTTCTTGTTTTTAAGGCTACCCGGGCAAATTTCCCAACCAGATAACTTTTTTCGTTGGTTAAGGAAACTCCCGATAACATTGAGAAAGCATGTTTTCCGTATTTCTCCTGAATGCGTTTTATTTCAGAAACAGTTTTATCCATTGCCTCATCCCACGAAACTTTTTCAAACCCTTTTCCTTCTACTCTTTGTATGGGATACAAAAGTCGGTCGGGATGATTGTTTTGAAGATATCTCTGCACTCCTTTTGGGCATAAACGACCTTCATTAAAAGGAAACTCCATCCAGGGTTCAAATCCTACTACTTTATTTTCTTTGACCAATAATTGAATACCGCATTGCATGCCGCAAAAACAGCAATGTGTTTTTACAACTTCATCTGGTTCATCTCGTCCGTCATACCCGTCGACAGGTGCATAATTTAAATGCGGACCAAAAGCTTCAATTATTTTTTCGGTTGATGTAGGTAGTTTTGCCATTTTTGTTTTTTTGTTTTTTTTTGTTTCAGGTTTCAAGTTTCAGGTTGCTTACAGAACGTGAAACCTGAAACAATAAAAACCTGAAACTCTTATAAATTATCCAAATAAATTTCCGCCTTCGAGTCTGGCTTTTAAATGTGCTTGTGCTAAGCGGGATCTTTTGCCTTCCGGACTTAAATCTAGGTGTGATGTTCCGTCTTCGTGGGTAAAATCAAAACCTAATTCTTTGGTTACAATTTTTAAATCGTTGATATGAAGCTGGGTTGCAAATTCTTCTCCGGTGTGCGGGCAAATGGCCATTCCTTGTTTCATTCCTTCTTTTTTGTAAATATGTGCACCAATTTGTGCGGGACGCTGAATGATATGGAAGAATTTTCCAAACGGAATCCAAAGCAAAAACATAATTACGGTTACGGCGTGAATTACGGCTAAGAAATCATATGCAAACCCTTTCATGAATTGGTACGAATAGGTTAAGCATAAACCTGTAACCGATATGGCGATTAATAAGATCAATGGTAATAAATCACCTTCAAAAGTCTGTGTTGCAATAAGTCCCGGATTGGTCAATCTTCGTCTTAAATAATAAACCGAACCTATAATTACCAGCCACGAAGACCAGTTTAAGGCATGGAAAATTAAGAAAGCCATCACAGAACCAATTTGAAAATCCATCATTTTAAAGCCGAAGAAATGTGCTTCGTAAATAGAAATGGAATTGGGCGCCAATGTAAAATGAATCCACCCAAAGGTTAGCGGAATAGTTATCGCAAAAGCTGACATACAACCCAAAGCAATACAGAAGTGAGCAAACCAACGCCATTTGCTTCTTGGATATATGAATTTCTGAACAACGATATTCCCGACAGATTCTTTTCCTAAAAACCATAAGTGCGAAAAAACTTTTCCGGTAAAAAGGAATTTTAGGCTTCTTTTAAAATACATCCAGGTGGGCGGTCTCTGAAGCCAGACAGTATATCGATAAACGATTCCGAAGAAAGCGAATACGGTACCAAATAAATAGGTAACCAGCGCTGCATCAAAATTCTGCAGTTTTCTGGAGCCATAAAAAACGAGTACGATGGTGAGTATCGAAACCAGAGAAGCAACTAGTAATGCTTTGGTATTAAAGGTTTTATCTTTCATCCTTAATTTAAATTAAATGATTACTTATTTAACTTGGTTTCTCACAATTTTTACGATTGTAGCACCACCAATTGATACCTGTAGCTAATATAGTGAAAAAACAAACACCAATAAAGAATTGATTTACAGTACCATTAGCAGAAATATTATTTCCTATTAGCTTCGAAAATATAAAAGGTCCAAAAGCGGCTATCGCAGCTGTCCAGCCAATAACTCCTGCTGCCTGACGTGGATTTTCTTTAAATATGATAGGATATTGTCTAAAGGTTCCTGCATTTCCAATTCCGGTAAAAAAGAACATGGCCAAAATTACGGCTACAAAAAGAGGAAACTGATCCATACTGGTTGGTGCTACCAGCCCCTGAGTTACTAATATAATCGCTCCCGCTAAAATTCCTAGACCTGTAATGGTTGTTAAGATGGCGCCACCCACTTTGTCGGCTACAAAACCAAAGACAATACGGCTTGCAGAACCAATTAGCGGTCCGTAAAATGCATAAACCAATGGATCTGGCGCATTGGAAAAATCTCCGTAAAGAAATTTAATCATTAACGGAAAAGCGGCCGATAAACCGGCAAAAGTTCCAAATGTCATGACATAAGTTATGGTACAATACCAGGTATGTTTGTTAGAAAAGATATCCAATTGTTCTTTTATCGACGCTTTCATTGGTATACTTTTTAGATAAAACCAACTAATAATCGACATAATAATGAGGAAAGGAACAAACCAAAATGCGGCAGACTGCAGGAATATGGGTTTGTTTGTGACTGCTGTATTTTCGGGATTAATTTGATTTATAATTTTCTCTGCTAATTTTGGGTTTGCGTTTGCAATTGCTTTGGCCTTAGTTTTAACAGGAAGCGAAGCAAAAACAATCACTTTATCTGTAGTCTTTACGGCAGCAGTTACAGAATCGAGTACATTTTTCTTTACGTTTGAAAGTATTTTGGTCTGTACGTCAGCATCTAAGGCTGAAAAAACTTCTTTTTGTTTTTCTATAGAAGAAGTCTGAAAAACAGCTACAGTTTCTTTTGGATCTATACTTGTAAAACCAGCTGCGGCTCCATAAATTCCGACGCTAATAATAAGCGGTGTAACAAATTGTGCGATCGAAACACCAAAATTTCCAATTCCGGCCTGTATTCCCAATGCCGTTCCTTTTAGTCGTTGCGGAAAAAACAAACTGGTACTGGGCATGTAAGAAGAGAAATCTCCGCCTCCAAAACCTGTTGTAAAAGCTAATACAGCAAAAACCCAAAAAGGGGTATTGATGTTCATGATGGCAAAACCAATTCCGATTACGGGAATTAATTTTATTGCTGTGGCAAAGGATATTACATGTCGCGTTCCAAAAATCGGGAGGATAAAAGTGTGAATAATTCGCAGTAATCCTGCTGCTAATCCGGGAATTGCGGTTAACCAGAAAAGCTGGTCTTTAGAAAAATTAAATCCTAATCCCGGTAATTTAACTGCTATTACGCTCATCATAAACCAAGAGGCAAAGGACAATATTAAGGTTAAGGTTGTAATTGTTAAAGTTCTCCATGCGATCTTACTTCCGCCAGCATTCCAATACGCTTCATCTTCCGGGTTCCATTTGTCTAACCAAGTTTTCATCTTATTTGTATTTAATTTATTTATTGTCTTCTATTTCTCTGGTAAAATTTGGCGATTTGCTTCTCATAGCATTGATAATGGTTCTGTGCATCCATAAAAGACAGAGCACGGAAACTATAAAAATGAAGATCCAGGAACTGGTCCAGAGTCCGGTGTAATTGAGCAGGTAACCAAATATAATGGGTCCGAAAAATCCGCCTAACCCACCTATTAAGCCTACCATTCCGCCGACAACTCCAACTTCATTTGGAAAATATTCGGGTATGTGTTTATAAACGGCTGCTTTTCCTATTCCCCATGAGATTCCGATAAGTATGACCAAAACCACATAAACCCAAAGATTCGCGCTGAATTTAATTTGTGTAATGCCCTGCGCTAATAATTCTTTCTTTTTAACTTCCTGATTTTGTTTGACTATAATTTCCTGCCAGGAGTTTTTTACAGGAAAAACAGCATTATCGCTATTGTCTGTTATTTGTTTTGAATTAATTTGATGTGTTTTATCATTCACTACAACCTTATCTGCCGTTATAGCGGTGACGGTTCCATTGTTTGTCGCCATCACTCCGGGACCGGCGGTTAAGATTTCCATTTTTGGAAACATCAATAAAAAGCTGATTACGATTGAAGATCCCAAAACCCAATACATGACTTTTCTGGCTCCAAATTTATCTGAGAGGTAACCTCCAAATGCCCTTATAATTCCAGACGGTAAACTGAACATTGTCGCAAACATGCCGCCCATGACCAATGTGGTGTGGTAAACGTTCATAAAATTGGGAAGCAACCATTGTGAGTAGGCAACAAAAAAACCAAATACTAAAAAGTAATACGCTCCAAAACGCCATACACGTATATTTTTGAGCGGAGACATCAACTCGCCCATTGTTTTCGAGACACCCTGATTGGTTTTATTTTTGGCGAAAACAATAAAAAGCAAACCTATAATCACCAATGTTCCAGCGTATATAACAGGAAGTGTTTTCCAGCCGTTTATGGGATCTTGTTCTGATAAATAATTGAGTAAAGTAGGCGCGATAAAGGTGGTTATGGCAGCACCTGCATTTCCCATTCCGAAGATACCCAATGCTCTTCCCTGCCATTCTTTTGGGTACCAGATTGAAGTATATCCGATTCCGACTGCGAAACTCGTACCTACTAATCCGAAGAAGAAACTTAAAACGGCAAAAGTCCAGAAGGAACTCGCAAACGGAAGTAAAAAAAGCGGAACGGAGCACAATAACAACAAGGTTGAAAATATAATTTTACCGCCATATTTGTCTGTTAAAATTCCGATTGGGAGTCTAAAAACAGAACCTGATAAAATCGGAATCCCTAATAACCAACCCGTTTCTACCACTGTAAAATTAAAAATTCCTTTATCGACCAAATAGGTTATTAAAACCCCATTTAATGTCCAGCATGCAAAACATATGGTAAAGGCGAGTGTATTAAGAAATAAAATTCGGTGAGATTGAGATAAAGTACTCATAAAAGACTTTTAAGATTTTACTTGATATCAAGAGCATTCAACTCTTATTACTAAGCAAAATTAAAGCCTTACCTTCTGCTAAAAAATGACATATGTCATATTAAAGACAATATTATCTTTAATAAAATATTAAATAGATTTTTAAAGGATATTATTTGAAAATTAAAGTGTTACTATTGCAATTTGAGATATACCTGACGTTTTTTGAGTTATTTTTAATCAGAGTAAATAATTGCAGACAAGCAATTTAAATGTAAAATACTACAATTTCAATCCTTATCTCAATGTCAATTTAACATTTTATAAATTAACACTAAACACCTATATTACTGTTAATCAAATGTTTAAATAAAATATTTTATACTATAAAACCGCCCTAGGCCATCTTTTTTAAAAAAAGTGTAACATTTTTTTGGTTTTTATTATATTAAAATTAACTTTGTCTATAGGATTAGTAGAGTTTAAAACCATAAAAAACTATATTTTGAAAACAACCGAAAGAAATACGTCTTACATTCTTTTTAAAAATTACACTTATAGCACTTCTTGTTATATGTGTATGTGTTGTTAGTTTTCCTTATCCTAAATTCGTTTTAGTTTGACTACCGAAAACTTACATACAAAAACGAATCTTTTTAAAATTCACCACCAGAATTTATTTATTGAATTACAAAAGTCTATTGAATACATGATTTGTATTGAATTGATTGTTGAAATACTACCTATAATCCAAAAAAAAATTAATAACTAAAAAAAACTAAAATGAAAAAAATGCATAGCTGCTGTTGCAGATAAAAAAAAAGCCATTTCTGCGGCAACAGAAATGGCGAGGCTTAAAACATTTATCGTGAAATAAAGGAACAAAAAATAGAGAGTTGAAAAATCAACCCTCAGGACTCCTTGTTAATTATTTAAACCATTACAAAGAAATGAAAAAAATATTAAATATATACTCATTGCTTTTTCTGCTGTTTTTTTCGGCAGGGATTAATGCCCAGAATACAACCCCTCTTATACAATCAAAACTTGACGGAACGGTCGTTGATGATATTACAAATCAGCCAATTATAGGAGCATCTATTACAATTAAAGGAACAACGCACGGCGTTGTGACAGATGCAGAAGGAAAATTTTATTTTCAGACCGGTCAGAAATTTCCCTATACACTTATAGTTAGCTATATCGGATACAAAAAAGCTGAAGTAATAGTAGATAAAAACCCGGTAATTATTCACTTAAAAGAAGAAAGACAGGAACTTGACGAATTGGTAGTGGTGGGTTACGGAACTCAAAAGAGAAAAGATATTACAGGTTCTGTAGCGTCTGTTCCAAAAGCAAATTTATCTCAGGTTACCTCATCGGCAGATAATTTATTGAGAGGAGCAGTTGCCGGAGTTGTTGTTACTCAAAGTTCGGGACGACCAGGGGCTTCTTCCAGCGTACGTATCAGAGGAGGAAACTCCATTACTGCCGGTAATGAGCCACTGTATGTTGTAGACGGAATTTTAATTTATAATGATAACAGTAATAGTTCTGCCGGAGTTTCTTTTGCAGGAGCAAGTTTAAACGTATTATCGACTATTAATCCTGCTGACATAGAATCTATTGAGGTATTGAAAGATGCATCGGCAACTGCAATCTATGGTTCACGCGGGGCAAATGGTGTGGTAATTATTACAACCAAAAAAGGAACAAAGGGACAGGATAATATTTCGTACCAGGGTTATTTTGGGTTTCAGAATATTTCAAAAAAACTTGATTTAATGAATGCCAGCCAATGGGCTAGATTACGAAATGATGTTCAGGCCAGTATTGGTCAGGCTCCCTCTTTTTCTGAAGCACAAATTGAGGCTTTTAAAACTTCGGGAAATTATGACTGGCAGTCTGCTGCTTTTAGGACTGCTGCTCCGGTTCAAAATCATCAGCTTTCTTTTTCGGGTGGTGACGAAAGATCGAGATATGCAATTTCTGCAGGATATTTTGATCAGGAAGGTATTGTCTTAGGATCAGATTTTAAGCGTATCTCACTTCGGGTGAACTATGAGAAAAACTATTCTCAAACCTTTAAGTTTGGCGTTAATGCCAATTACAGTAATTCTGTTTCGAATGGTGTTGGAACAACCGGAAACGGAAGAACTCCAAATCCGTTGGTTAGTGCCGTATTGACAGCACCGGTAGTTCCTATTAAAAATGAAGACGGAAGTTATAATGTTACCAATAACATCTACGCAACTTCTGTTAATGGTTATGTTCCAAACCCAATTAATGATTTAGAAAATACTACCAATGAGACTAAAATCAACAGAATTTTAACGAGCTTATTTGGTGAATATAAAATCTCAAAGAAATTAACGGCCAAAGTGGCTGTAAGTGGCGATGTTATAAATACAAAACAAAACTATTATGCACCCTCTCATACTACTACAGGTGCAGGAACAAAAGGTTTAGCTTCTGTAGGTGATCGTTTGGTGAGTTCTGTTTTAAATGAAAATACACTGAACTACAATACCACTTTTGGCGAAAATCATAAATTCTCAGCACTGGGAGGTTACACGCTTCAATACACTCAGGGTGAAATCGTAAATGCGGGTGCAAATACTTTTATAAATGATAATAATACGTCTGATGCCCTTCAGGATGGTGTTGCCGTAAAACCCTATAGTGAAGCTTATGAAAGTGTATTAAAATCATGGCTTGCAAGAGTAAATTATTCTTACAGAGGAAAATATAACCTGACATTGTCTGCCCGTGCAGATGGTTCTTCGAGGTTTGGTTCTGAATCGCTTTGGGGTTATTTTCCTTCCGCCGGATTTTCATGGAATATTACCGATGAGGAATTTGCTAATAATATTAAAGGAGTAACCGAAGCAAAACTTAGAATTACTGCGGGAACAACAGGAAACCAGGAAATTGGAAATTATCTTTCGCTGGCTTCAATGGGTTCTGTAAATTATTCTTTTGGAGGCACATTATACACAGGTCTTGCCCCTACCCGATTGGCCAACCCGGATTTGAAATGGGAAAAAACAGATCAGTATAATGTTGGATTGGATTTATCATTATTGGACAGAAAAATCAATTTTGTTTTTGATGTGTATTACAAAAAAACAAACGACTTGTTGATCAGTGTTCCTGTGCCACTTACTTCTGGTTATGCCACCGTGCTTCAAAATATTGGAGGTGTAGAAAACAAAGGGATCGAGATTGGTCTGACCACTGAAAATGTAAAAACAGAAAACTTTTCGTGGAATTCAAATATTGTGTTTTCTGCCAACAGAAATAAGGTGGTGTCTATTGGTAATGGAGTTAACCAATTTTTTCCTGTAGTCCCAAATGGCTCTTTGCTGCAACAACAACCGGTAACTGTAAAAGTAGGATTGCCTTTGGGAACTTTCTGGGGATACCGAACAAATGGCATTTTCCAGACTCAGGAAGAAATCAATACACAACCAAAAATTAACAGTCTGGCCAATACAAAAGTCGGGGACAGAAAATATGTTGATACAAATGGAGATGGTGTAATTACTGCTCTTGACAAAGGAGATTTGGGGTCTTCGCAGCCAAAATTTGTGGGAAGTTTCAGCAATACGATTTCTTATAATGACTTCGATTTGAATTTCTCTTTTCAGGGATCGTATGGCGGGAAAATATTTAACGCCTTAAACCAGCAATTGGAAATTTCTACTCTTGGAACAAATGCTGCTGCCACTCTTGAAGACCGATGGACACCAACAAACCCAAGTAATGAAGTGCCGAGAGCATCGAGCTCTCCGTTAGGAATAGTTTCTGAAAGATATGTAGAAGATGCTTCTTTCTTACGATTAAAATTAATCACTCTGGGGTACACATTGCCAAAAAGTGTTTCTAAAAAACTGGGAACAAAAAGTGTGAAATTTTATGTTTCTGCAGAAAACTTAATTACATGGACAAAATATACTGGGTACGATCCAGAGGTAAGTTCTTATGAACAAAATAACTTATATCCGGGAATTGATTTTGGTTCTTATCCAAATTCCAAAACATTCATTTCTGGTCTGAACGTAACTTTCTAAGAAAAAAAATATAAAAATGAAAAAGATAATCATAACATTACTGCTAAGTGCCGGCTTATTTGCATCGTGCACCGACCTGGAGGTAACACCAACCTCGTTTACTACTGAAAATAATTACTTTAAAACACAGGATGATGCTGTTGCGAGTGTAACTGCGGTTTATGCTTCTTTGAGTATTGATCCCGGAGAGCAGAGTTTGTTTGGAAGAAATCTTTATTTCTTAACCGATATGGCTTCTGATTATGCTTCGGCCGGAGTTTCAGCTACAAATCCTCAGGTAAGAGCATTGAGCAGTTTGACACACGATGCGACTTCTGATCGTGTTCAGGTAGCATGGAGACAAATCTATGCTGGAATCAACAGAGCCAATGTTTCTATTGATAATATTCCGAAAGTATCAGGCTCAGAAGTGGTAAAAACAAGATTAATCAACGAAGCTAAATTCATCAGAGGATTACTTTACTTTCAGGCAGTTCGCCTTTGGGGCGGAATTCCGATTGTTTTGCATGAGCCAACAACAATTGAACTTGAAAGCCTGAAAACGAAAAGAAGAACGGCAGACGAAGTTTATGCTCAGATTATTTCTGACCTGACAGCTGCTGAAGCCTTACCTCCTGCTTATGGGGCTGCAGACGCAGGAAGAGCAACATCGGGTGCTGCAAAAGCAATTTTAGCAAAAGTTTATCTGACCAGAAAAGACTGGCCAAATGCCATTCTAAAAGCAAGAGAGGTAATTAACGGCGGTTACGGATATGCGCTTTTCGAAAACTTTCAGGACATCTTTACCAAAACAAAAAAGAACGGAAAGGAACATATTTTTTCTGTTCAGTTTGAGCCAAACCAAGCCGGAAACGGATCTAGCGGAAGTACTTTTCAGGCCACCTCATTTACGGGGTTTACAGCAACAGAACCTGCCGATATAATCTCAGATGTTGCCTTGTTCTATGATATTTATGAAGCCGGAGATACAAGAAGAGATGTTAGTTATGCCAAACAATTGCTTAACCCGGTAACAGGAACGCTGTATACATTTCCAAAACCAATCTTCAGGAAATATCTGGATTTGAGCAATCTGGCAACTCCCGGAAACGTGGCAATCAATTTTCCACTAATTCGCTATGCGGACATTTTATTGTCTTTAGCGGAAGCGATAAATGAACAGGGAACTCCAACTCCGGAAGCATTTGAACTGCTTAATCAGGTTCGAAGAAGAGCATACGGAAAACCAATTACCACACCAGACGCAACAGTAGATTTGGTTGGTTTAGACCAAACTGCTTTTAGAGCGGCCATACAGGAAGAACGCAAAAAAGAATTTGTTCAGGAAGGACAAAGATGGTTCGACTTAGTGCGCTGGGGAACTTTGGTTACCGAAATAAAAAAAGTAACTGCTAAAAATTCAGTTTCAGAAAAAAATAATCTTTATCCGATTCCGCAAAGCGAAAGAAATATTGACCCGGTTGGTTTGCCACAAAACCCTGGATACGGAAATTAATAAAGGCTTACAAGTAAATAAAATGATTAAAATAAAATTTATCCTTGCCCTATTGGTTGTTGTACAATTTCAGGTATTTGCACAAAAAAAACAACCTAATATCATCGTCATTCTGGCAGATGATTTAGGTTTCTCAGATATTGGTGCTTTTGGCTCAGAAATAAAAACCCCAAACCTGGATAAGCTCGCTAAAAACGGTCTTATTCTAAAGCAGTTTTACAATGCCGGGCGTTGTTGTCCTTCGCGCGCTTCCTTACTTACGGGTTTGTATCCTCATCAGGCAGGGGTTGGTGATATGGTTCAGGACAAGGGTTTTCCTGCCTATCAGGGATATCTAAACGAGCATTGCATCACGATTGGTCAAGCACTCAAACAGGCGGGATATAACACCATTGTTTCCGGAAAATGGCATGTTGGTTTAGTACCATCAGCCTTGGCAGTGAATCGGGGATTTGATGACTCTTTTACTCTGCAAAATAATGGGAGCAGTTATTTCAACTCAGAACCTTTATATAACGACGGCAGAAAAGTTACTTTTTTGAAAGGAGATCAGGAAATTATTCGCACAGATTCTTCTGCTTATCTCACACAGGAAATTACCAATTTCGCCATTAATTCTTTAGAAAAACAGCGAAAACAGCAACAGCCTTTTTTTCTGTATGTTGCTTATAATGCCCCACATTGGCCCATTCAGGCATTGCCGAAAGATATTGCAAAATATAAAGGCAAATATCTGGATGGCTGGGATAAAGTGAGAGCAAAACGTTTTGAAAAATTAAAAGAACAGGGAATTATTGATAAAAATTGGAATTTATCAGAGCGTTTTGAAAAAGTGCCGGATTGGGAAAAACTAAGTGCAGAAGAAAAAGATAAATGGGATAACCGAATGGCAATTTATGCTGCCATGATTGACCGAATGGATGCCGGAATTGGAGAAATCCTACAGAAAGTAAAGTCTTTGGGAGAGGAAGATAATACCCTTGTTCTTTTTCTTTCGGATAATGGCGGAAGTGCCGATGATGTAAAAAAATGGAATTATGTTACACAAAAAAATGGAACACCCGGTTCGGCTGCGTCAATTGACAGTTACGAAAGCCCGTGGGGAAATGTGAGCAACACGCCTTTTCAATTATTTAAAAAGAACACCCACGAAGGCGGTATTGCGTCACCTTTTATTGCTTATTACCCAAACCAAATTAAGGCGGGTACACTGAGCGGCAGAGTAACCCATTTGATTGATATTTTTCCGACTCTTCTGGAGTATGCCGGTTTTCAATATCCTGATTCCTTTCAGGGAAAAAAACTTATTCCCTTAGAAGGAATTAGCTTAAAAAAAGAATTTGAAGGACAACAATCTGATGCACATGAAGCCTTATTCTGGGAACACGAAGGCAGCAAAGCAGTAAGAAATGGCAAGTGGAAAGCGGTAGCCGAAAACAATCAGCCTTGGGAATTGTACAATCTTGCTGCAGACAGAACAGAGACAAAAAACATGGCAAAATCAGAACCAAAATTACTCCAGACCCTAATTGAATTACATCAACAGTGGTCGGCAAAAGTAGGAGTTAAAGATTGGAATAAAATAGTAAAGTAAATACGGTTACATATCAAAACGCCAGATACAAAAGGAAAATATATTCAGCAATTATTGACCAAAATAAACAAGTAAAACTATTAATTATGAAAAATTTTAAAAATAATTCAGCAATCATAAGTCCAAAAACCGGGCTTTTGATTACAGCATTCCTGATTACCCAATTGGGTTTTGCACAAGAAAAATCAGAATTTAAGGGAACTATTGGCAAGACTCTGGCCGATTCTAAAGAATACTGGCCAGAACCTGTAAAAGCTCCTAAGGGTGCTCCGAATATCGTTTGGATTTTATTAGATGATGTTGGATTTGGAGCGGCGAGTACTTTTGGAGGTTTAATCAGCACTCCGACTTTTGATAATCTGGCTAATAACGGATTACGTTACACCAATTTTCACACTACTGCTATTTGTGCTCCAACGCGTGCTGCATTACTAACCGGGAGAAATTCAGGAAGAGTTCACGTAAGCGGATTTTCTCACACTATTCTATCTGCCGGATTTCCGGGATGGGATGGCAGGATTCCATCGGATAAAGGAACAATTGCGGAGATTTTGCGTGAAAATGGGTATAACACTTTTGCCGTTGGTAAATATGGTGTAACACCTGATGAAGATGCTACAGATGCAGGTCCGTTTGACAGATGGCCAACCGGAAAAGGTTTTGATCATTTCTATGGTTTCTTAGGTTCACAAACCGATCAGTACAATCCTGATTTAGTTGAAGATCAGGCTCATGTTAAACCTGATGGACGTCATTTAAATGAATTGATTACTGACAAAGCCATCAACTATATTAAAACGCAGCAAAAAGCAGCACCTGGTAAACCATTCTTTTTATATTATGCGCCGGGAGCTGTTCACGCCCCGCATCAGGTAGCAGAAAAATGGAGTGATCAATACAAAGGCAAATTTGATGAAGGCTATGATGTTTACCGCGAAAAAGTATTGGCAAACCAAAAGAAATTGGGACTCTTCCCTGACAATGCAGGATTACCGGAAAGAAATCCGTTGATTACAGAATGGAAAAAACTGACTCCGGAACAAAAGAAAGTGTACGCAAGGTTTATGGAAGTGTACGCCGGTTTCTTAACTTATACAGATTATGAAATTGGACGCGTTGTTGATTATTTAAAAGAAAGCGGTCAGCTTGATAACACGTTGATTTTTCTTGCAATTGGAGATAACGGAGCCAGTAAAGAAGGAACTCTGCAGGGAACCATCAACCAAAGTTTATTTTCGCAAGGCTCAAGTGATGAACAAAATCTTCAGAGTAACTTAAATAATATTGGCGAAATCGGAACAGCAAAGGGATTAAATACCAACTTCCCTTTAGGATGGGCACAGGCTACCAATGCTCCTTTTAAAAACTGGAAACAAGATGCACATTCAGAAGGTGGAACACGTAACCCATTGATTGTGTTTTATCCAAAAGGAATTAAAGAAAAAGGCGGCATCAGAACTCAATACAGCCACGTAACAGATATTCTACCGACAACTTTGGATATTGTAGGAATCACTGCTCCCGAATATATCAAAGAAGTTAAGCAGGATATTATTCAGGGATCTACATTCAAAGCTTCTTTGGATAATCCAAAAGCTGAGTCGTTACACAAAGTGCAATACTATTACATTTTTGGAAACAGAGGAATTTATAAGGATGGATGGAAAGCGGGCGCCGCACACTTGCCTGATTCATTTGCTGTAAAAAAATCTTTAGGCAAAAATGAAAAACCGGCTGAAGCCAATTTTGATAACGATGTTTGGGAATTATACAATCTAAATGAAGATTTTAATGAGCGTAATAACCTGGCAAAAAAATACCCTGAAAAACTGGCCGAGCTTCAAAAATTATTTGACGAACAGGCAAAAGAAAACAATCTATACCCCTTGATTGACTGGCAGGATGTTTACAACAGAAGAATTCATAATACAGGCGCTGACAAAGGAAAAACAGTTTCTGATTTAATTAAACAAGCAACCAAACCAGGAAGTACTAATTAATGACTAATTAGCCTGCAAGGTTTAAAAGCTTTGCAGGTTAACCAATTAAATTATTAACA
Source organism: Flavobacterium sp. 1355 (assembly GCF_017833415.1). GTDB lineage: Bacteria > Bacteroidota > Bacteroidia > Flavobacteriales > Flavobacteriaceae > Flavobacterium. The sequence continues at coordinate 145,732 of NZ_JAFICC010000015.1, forward strand.
TAAAACAATCCATATGAAACGAGTAGATTATGAAATTATCGGAAAAAAGATTGTCGTTGGAATAATCTTGTTTTTAGTTCCGCTGGCAGTTTTGGCCGGAGGATTAACATTAATTAATCAATTTTTAAAATAAGAAATCATGGCAGTAGTTCAAAATTCAAAACTGACAAGAGATTTAAGTATAAGTCTTTTTATTTATGCATTGCCTGTGCTGGCAATTTACCTTTATTTTAAACTGGGCAATGGCCTTGTGAGTGAATCACATGTTACATTACCCTCATTTTTAGAATTTGTGCAACCGGTTTTTGCCAACATAAGAACCTGGGGTTTAACCGTGTTTATGATTGTTTTGGGACTTATCGAATTTGGAGCCGGTTTATACGATGACCAATGGACGGGAGAAGAACGCAAAATTGATATTGTTTCATTTCTTGCTCCAAAATTAATTTTACCTCCGGTTATTGCTTTTTTCAGCTTAACGGCTTTACCTTATTTGCTTCCTAATTTGGCCAATACATTATCATGGGTTCCGTTTTGGGGAGGTTTTTTTCTAATTGCAATTGCGGATGATTTAACGCAGTACTGGTATCACAGGCTTCATCATCAGGTTCCTTTTTTATGGCGTTTTCACAGAACACACCATTCTGCTCCGTATATGGGAATGGCGATGGCTTCGAGACAAAATTTTATTTATACAATTTTCTTTTCTCAAATTTACCTGACTGCAACTTTAACTTATTTAGGCTTAGGGTTACCGGCTCTTTTTGTTTTGGTAATCAAAAGTTTTATCACTTTGGGAGCACATTCAAGTATTGCATGGGACAAACCATTTTACAAATACAGAGTTTTACATCCTATTGCATGGGTTCTGGAAAGATTAATTTCTACTCCTGCCACTCATCATGCCCATCATGCCGATACAAGCGGAGATGGTGTCGGGCACTTTAAAGGTAATTTCGGGAACATGTTTTTTATTTGGGATATTATTTTCGGCACGGGATTGATCACTCGTAAATTCCCTAAATCATACGGAATGAAATCATACAAACAAGAAGAATGGTACGCACAATTCTTATGGCCAATATTTAAGTCTAAAAAAGAAGGAAGTGCGCTGGCAGATGGAGTTTTATCAGTTCCTGCAAAAACAAAAGCAGAAGTTCCGGAACCAAGTCCGGCTTTATATGAACAAGTTCAATCTTAAAGATCATGAAAAAAAATAAAACAATCAAAAACAGTATTACAATTGTAGTACTGTTTTTATCTATCATTGGTTTTGCTCAAAATAAAAGTTCAAATACGATTTCATTAGCTGCTTATTACAGCAAAATTCAGGCTGAAAAAAATCCGCAAATTATTGATGCAAGAGGCGCAGAAGAATTTGCGTTGAACCATATTAACGGAGCAGTAAATTTTAATCTCGAGTCTAAAGATTATGAACAGCAGGTTGCAAAATTAGACAAAACAAAACCGGTATTTACTTACTCGATTGGCGCAGGAAGAAGTGTATGGCTGGCAGACGATTTATTAAAAAAAGGGTTTAAAGAAGCCTACAGTCTGGAAGGCGGAATCGCTAACTGGATTGGAAACGGAAAACCTTTTTATACCAATTCTAAAAGTAAATTAACACTGGACGAATACAACAAAATTGTCGCCGATAATAAGACTGTTTTGGTCGATATTGGATCAAAATATTGTAGTGCCTGTACGAAAGTAAAACCTGTTTTAGAAACTTTAAGAGCGCAATATGGTGAAAATTTAAAAATCGTGGAAATTGATTTAGAAACAAGCCCTCAGGTAATTGCAGATTTAAAAAATGTAAAGGTCTTCCCTACTTTAATCTTGTATCAAAATGGTAAAATCATTTTCAAAAAAGATGGTTTAGGAGATTTAAAAAATGATGTTAATGTTGCTTTGGCTTCTAAATAATAATTTATTTTTCTAACACGCTTTTTTGTCATCCTGAGCGAAGTCGAAGGATCACACAAGCAACTCGATAAAGATTAACGTCAAACCATCTCAACAAAGATTGCAGAAATACTTTGCGGAGCTACTTGTGTGATCCTTCGACTTCGCTCAGGATGACAAGAGTGTGTATATTTTTAAAATTCAAAAGTAAAACATGGCATTATCAAAAATAAAAAAAGTTATTCTTTCAACAGCAATTGTCCTTTTTCTGCTCATTGTGTTTTTATTCTGGCCCCTCAATACTGACAGAACCTTAATACAGCCAGACAAAAAACTGGCCGAAGGAAAAACTGCATTTCTGGCACAACAAGACACTTCTAAAACCATCGAAAAAAAACCAAATATTATTATTTTGCTTGCCGATGATTTAGGCAAATATGATATTTCGTTATACGGAGGTAAATCAACACCAACGCCTCAAATTGATTCTTTGGCAGCATCGGGCGTGACTTTTACAGATGGCTATGTTTCTTCTTCTATTTGTTCGCCTTCACGCGCAGGATTAATTACAGGGCGATATCAGGAACGTTTTGGTCACGAATTCCAACCCGGAGATCGTTATCCAAAAAACAATTTAGAATATTATGCTTTTCGGTATTTAATCAATACCGATAGCTGGAGGATTAATCCAAAAATTAAATATCCAAATGATGCTTCAATAGCAACACAGGGTTTACCACAATCTGAAATAACTTTTGCAGATTTAGCCAAAAGAAAGGGATATAGTACGGCAATTATCGGAAAATGGCATTTAGGCCACAATAAAGGATTTTTTCCTTTGGATCGTGGTTTCGATTATCATTACGGATTTTATCAGGCATTTTCGCTTTTTGCTCCTGAAGATGACAATCCGGATATCATCAATCATCATCATAAAGATTTTACCGATAAAGTGATTTGGGGCAATGGCCGTGTCGGTATCGGAAAAATTCGCCGCGATACTACAGTTATTGATGAAAAGGAATATCTTACTGAAAAATTTGCAGACGAGGCTGAATCGTTTATAGATAAAAATAAAACTAAGCCTTTCTTGTTGTATGTTCCGTTTAATGCGCCACACACTCCTTTTCAGGTGCGCAAAAAATATTACGATCGTTTTCCTAATGTAAAAGATGAAAATAAACGCGTGTATTTTGCGATGATTAGTGCACTGGACGATGCAATTGGACGAATTGTAGCCAAGGTAAAAAAAGAAGGTCTCGAAGAAAATACCTTAATTATTTTTGCCAGTGACAATGGTGGTGCCGATTATACTTTTGCTACAACAAACGCACCACTAAAAGGTGGAAAATTTTCTCATTTTGAAGGTGGTGTCAATGTTCCGTTTGCACTTTCGTGGAAAGGAAAAATTAAACCTCACACCGTTTACAGAAATCCCGTAAGTTCCCTTGATATTTTTAGCACAATTGCTTCTGCCATTCATTCTGATCTTCCAAAAGACCGCATTTACGATGGTGTTGATCTTATTGATGTTGTCAATAATAACAAGCAGGCACACAAAAATTTATACTGGCGCTCGGGTGATGCAAAAGCAATCAGAAGCGGTGACTGGAAATTAATCATCAGTGGGAAAACGCATGAAACCTGGTTGTACGATTTAGCGAAAGATAAATCTGAAACGACAGATTTAGCTGCTAAAAATCCTGAAAAAGTAAAAGAACTCAAAACTGCTTTGCAAACCTGGGAAAAAGGACTTGTAAAACCTTTGTGGCCAAATCTAATGCATTATCAATTTGATTTTGGAAAGCAAAAATATTTTGTTGATCTGTAATTTTCAATCTAATCTTCCATATCCTAACAGGTTTCAAAAACCTGTTAGGTATTATTTTAAGCTAAAAGACAACAAAATAAAAATATTCGGCTAAAGTCCTTTTTCATCAACAACCTGATGTCGCGGGCTAAAGTTGGAAGTAATTAAAAAAAGATTAAAAAACCATAACTAATCCCTAACAGGTTTTAAAAACCTGTTAGGAAAATAAAATAACAATGTCAACCTCAGCAAAACAATTTACTATTCACGAAGACTGGACAGTCGTAATTCTGGGATTTTTAATAATCGGGATTTCCCTTTTTATTTTTCTTCCCGAAGTGCCTGTTTTTGGTTGGTCTGGCACTTCCGATTTAACAACTAAAGTTTTTAGTCCGGAAAACCTGAAAGTTCTTCTAATTCAATTTTTATATCTAATTTCTATCGGAGGCATAGGTGCTTTCTTAATTGGGAAATCAGTAAAATATTTCCTGTTTACTTTTCCTATAGTCTATCTTTTAACATTGATTGCGCTTATTCTGGCAGGAAATTCTGCAATAAAATCTATCAATTTAGAAGCCGTAATTTTTAGCCTGATTATTGGTTTGGCAATTGGAAATTTTTTCAAACTTCCGGAATGGTTTCGCTCCGCACTTTCTACAGAAGTTTTTGTAAAAATCGGATTGGTTTTATTGGGAACGAGTGTTATTTTTTCAGACATTTTAAAAGCAGGTTCATTGGGATTAATTCAGGCTTTAATTGTCGTTTTATCCGTTTGGTATTTTGCTTTTTGGCTTTGCCGAAAATTAAAAGTTGATGACGAATTGACGATGATGATTTCGAGTGCAGTTTCTATCTGCGGAGTTTCTGCAGCCATTGCTACCTCTGGAGCAATCAAGGGAGATTCAAAAAAATTGTCGTATGTCATTTCGATTATTTTGGTAACAGCAATCCCGATGATGATTTTTATGCCAATCATTGCTAAATATTTCCATTTTCCGGAAGAAGTAACCGGCGCCTGGCTTGGAGGCAGTATTGACACTTCGGGTGCTGTTGTGGCATCCGGAACTTTAGTTGGAGAAACTGCCTTAAAAATCAGCACTATTGTCAAGTTTTCGCAGAATGTTTTATTAGGATTAGCGGCTTTTGCAATTTCTGTTTATTGGACTTACACGCATAATAAATCTTCAGAAGTTGTTGCTTCCAAACCAACCTTAAAAGTTATTTGGGAGCGTTTTCCAAAATTTGTAATCGGATTTATTGCTGCTTCATTAATTTTTTCGTTTTTAATTGTACCCGAAATCAGAGATGAAGTAAAAGACAGTTTAAAGAATCTGCAGGGAATTTGGTTTGCATTGGCTTTTACCAGTATCGGACTCGAAACCAATTTTAAGGACTTGTTCAGCAATAGCAGCAAAAAACCATTATATGCTTTTTTAATAGCACAATTCTTCAATATTATCATTACACTCCTAATTGCTTTTTTGCTTTTCGGCAATTAAAGGATTTAGAAACAATTGCTTTTTTTGATATTTTAAGCAATTAAAAAAAGGCGATTTGCATAACAGCAATCGCCTTTTTGAATTATAAAGTAAGTTGAATTAATTTATCTAAAGTCATTAAGTGATTTCTCGATAATCTCAAGGCATTCCTGAATCTGCTCTTCAGTCATTACCAATGGCGGTGCCAGTCTGATTTTATTACCATGAGTTGGTTTCGCCAACAATCCGTTATCCCTGAATTTCAAGCAGATTTCCCAGGCCAGATCAGAATCTTCTCCGCTATTGATTACAATTGCATTCAACAATCCTTTTCCACGAACCAGAGTAATCAGGTTGTTGCGCTCAGCGATTTCGTTTAATCCTTTTCTTAAAATTATTCCAAGACGTTCTGCATTTTCTGCTAATTTTTCGTCTTTTACAACTTCAAGAGCGGCAATAGCGACAGCAGCGGCAACAGGATTTCCACCAAAAGTAGATCCGTGCTGTCCCGGTCTTATAACGTTCATAATTTCGTTATTGGCCAAAACCGCAGAAACCGGGTATACTCCTCCTGAAATTGCTTTTCCAAGAATTAAAATATCCGGTTGTACATTTTCGTGATGAACAGCCAATAATTTCCCGGTACGCGCAATTCCGGTTTGCACCTCGTCTGCAATAAACAAAACATTATGTTTCTCACAAAGTGCTTTTGCTTTTGCCAAATATCCTTCAGAAGGAACATAAACTCCGGCTTCACCCTGAATTGGTTCTACAAGAAAACCTGCGATATTTTTTGATGATTCCAAAGCTTTTTCAAGAGCATCCAGATTATCATATTCAATTTTTAAAAATCCGTCTGTAAAAGGGCCAAAGTTTTTACGGGCACTTTCATCATTAGAAAAAGAAATAATGGTTGTTGTTCTTCCATGAAAATTATTTTCACAAACAATAATCTGCGCCAGATCTTCATGAATTCCTTTTACTTCATAAGCCCATTTTCTGCACAGTTTCAGAGCCGTTTCAACTGCTTCTGCACCGGTATTCATTGGCAGTACTTTATCAAAACCAAAGTAATTGGTAATGTACTCTTCATAGTTCCCCAATTTGTCATTGTAGAAAGCACGTGACGTCAGAGCAAGTTTCTGTGCCTGACTGATCATTGCACCAACAATTTTAGGATGGCAATGTCCTTGGTTTACTGCAGAATAAGCAGATAAAAAGTCATAATATTTTTTACCATCTACGTCCCACACGTACACACCTTCTCCTTTTTCTAAAACTACCGGAAGCGGATGATAATTATGAGCTCCGTATTTATTTTCTTTTTCAATCAAAACCTCAGATTTTGACGAAAGAATTTCCTGCTTATGTCCCATGATATTTATTTTTTAATAAAACAAAAATATAAAATTTATTTATTTACAGCTATGAAATAGTTATTTTTAACTTCAAAATACTGTTTAAAGTTTAATATAACTTTATTTATAGCAAAAATAAGTCATTTTAAACTTAACTATTTATCAGAAGTAAATAGAGTTATTTTTATCTTTACAAAATCACAAGAAAAAAGTTGCATGGATATTTTAGATGAATTTGACATAAAAATCATAAAGGAATTAGAAAAAGACGGGAGGATTGCCTACTCTACGATCGCAACTAATTTAAAAATTTCAAATACAATGGTGCATCAACGTATCAACCGTTTATTTGAACAGGGTATTATTACGGGAATTAAACCCATATTAAACGAAAAACAAATTGGCTATGACTGGGCTTCGTTTACAGGAATTACATTAAATAAAGATTCTGATTCAGACAGGATTATCGAAGCCTTAAAAGAAATTCCTGAAATTACAGAATGCTATTTTGTAACGGGATCTTTTACCTTATATCTCAAGATTACAGCAAAGAACCATGAACATATGCGTAGAATATTATATGAAAAAATTGATAATATTCCCGGTATTGCCAAAACAGATTCTATGGTGGAACTGGGATGTGCCTTTAAACGAAATGTTAGCCTGTAATTATCTTATTTTTAAACAATTGACATATAAAATTATCATATTCTTAAACCTCGAAAGAAATATCTTTCGAGGTTTTTTTGTAACATATTATTTCTGATATTTGTTTTAAAATTGTAAATTATGAAAAACTCAGCTCTTCTTCTCTTTGCTTCTATACTGTTTTCTAACACTATAAATGCACAATTAAAAACTGTAAAATATGCTGACGGCAATCAGGCTTTAAATGGTTTGTTTATAAAATCTGCAAAAAAAAGCAGTAATAATCCGGGTATTTTACTTTTACCGGCCTGGTTCGGAATTGATAATGCATCAAAAGCGATGGCCGAAAAATTATCAAAATTAGGCTATCATGTTTTTATTGCTGATATATATGGTGAAGGAAATTATCCGAAAAATACCTCAGAAGCGGGAAAACAAGCTGGTTATTATAAAACCAACTTCGCAGAATACCAAAAAAGAATCAATATAGCTTTGCAGGAATTAATCAAATCAGGTGCAAATGCTGATAATATTGCAGCAATCGGATATTGTTTTGGAGGGACTGGAGTTCTTGAGGCGGCACGCGCGCATTTAAATTTAAAAGGAGTAGCTTCTTTTCATGGAGGTTTAGGCAAAGATGCCGCACGAACAGTTGAGCCTATTACAACAAAAGTTTTAGTATGTCATGGAGCCGATGATCCGTTTGTATCAAAAGAAGAAATTGCGGCTTTTCAACAAGAAATGCGCGATTCTAAGGCAGACTGGCAAATGATTTATTATGCGAATGCCGTACACGCATTTACGCATGAAGATGCAGGAAACGATAATTCTAAAGGCGCGGCTTACAATGCGGTTGCAGCAAAAAGATCTTTTGAGCATTTACAACTTTTCCTGAATGAAGTTTTAAAGAAATAAAAACAAATATTTAAACTACCCAAAACCAAACCAGTTAATAATCAATGTCACATAGCAAAATTAGAGAAGATAAAACCTGCTTAAACTGCAGACATGTTGTAGAACAAAAATTCTGTCCAAATTGCGGTCAGGAAAACACCGATTCAAGAAAAACATTTCATCATTTATTCATTCATTTTTTTGAAGACTTAACGCACTATGAAAATGCGTTCTGGAAAACCATCAGGAATTTACTTTTTAAGCCTTCTACATTAACCAAAGAATATCTATCGGGAAAAAGGCTGTCTTATCTGGCCCCCGTTCGTCTGTATATTTTTATCAGTTTTATTACTTTTTTTCTAATTGCCATATTCCCGAGCAAAGTTGGAGAAGGCATTGATAAAAGCGAAAAAGCCCTGTCTAAAGAAATCGCAAAAACAAAAAAAGAAGCACATGTGGAGTCTGAAAGCAAGTATTTTAAAATGAAGTCGATGAAAGAAATAGACTCAATTCAGAAATTCGGAAACGAAAAAGATAAACTTTCTGATTTTCAGTATTGGGCTTATGAAAAGGTGGTACATGTTACGGAACATAATACCCAAAGAGAAATTATTGAAAAATTTATTGAGTCTTTTTTTCATAATATCCCTAAAATCTTGTTCATAATAATGCCGTTTTTCGCCTTCTTTTTATGGATCTTTCATGATAAAAAGAAGTGGTATTATTTTGATCATGGCATTTTTACACTGCATTATTTCTCATTTCTACTGCTGATTTTTCTAATATTATTTGTTATAAACAGATTAGTTGGATTATTTGGAGAAGACAATCCGTTGACTTATGTGGCTGATATTATCACCTTTGTGGGAACACTCTGGATGTGTTATTATTTTTATCCCGCACATCACCGTTTTTATGGTGAATCCAGAGTAATCTCATTTGTTAAAAGTGTAACATTATTCATTATAAACTCGTTTTTTATTCTATTTTTACTAACTTTTTATGTTTTCTACATATTTATCAATTTACACTAAACTCAAAATGAGAAAATTTTTAATCTTATTATTAATTGCTTCCGCATTTTCATGTGAAAGTACACACCCTCTCGTATCTAGAGACAATTCTGATCCAACAAAATACATAGACGTTATTACTGAACAGGACCTGAAAACAATGTTATACGTTGTTGCTTCTGATGAGATGGAAGGCCGCGAAACTGGTTCAAAAGGACAGAAAAAAGCGGGTCTTTACATGATTGAGCAATACAAAAAAAATGGTATTTCGTTTCCTAAGGGGGCAAAAGACTACTATCAAACCGTTCCTGCTGCATTCTTAAATGCAAAGCGTAACGAAAACCTGCCTGATTCTGAAAATATCTGGGCCTACATTGAAGGTTCTGAAAAACCGGATGAAGTACTGGTGATCTCTGCTCATTATGATCATGTTGGAATTAAAAACGGAGATATCTACAACGGCGCAGATGATGATGGTTCTGGTACTGTAGCGGTTATGGAAATGGCGAAGGCATTTGCCAAAGCTAAAAAAGACGGTCATGGACCAAAACGTTCTATTTTATTTCTGCACGTAACCGGCGAAGAACACGGTTTGCATGGCTCTCGTTATTACTCTGAAAATCCGTTATTCCCAATCGCAAATACAATTGCCGACATCAATATTGATATGATAGGACGCCGTGATGTAGAGCACGCTCAAACCAACAATTATGTATATGTAATTGGTGCAGACCGATTATCATCAGATCTTCATAATGCGGTTGTGTCTCAAAACGAAAAATATACTAAAGTAGCTTTGGATTTTAAGTTTAATGATCCAAAAGATCCGAACCATTTTTATGAGCGTTCTGATCATTATAACTTTGCAAAACATGGTATTCCGGCTGTATTCTTCTTCAATGGAGTTCACGAAGATTATCATGGTAAAGGCGATGAGCCTCAAAAAATTGAATACGACGCTCTGACAAAAAGAACACAACTGGCATTTGTTGTTGCCTGGGATTTAGCAAATAGAGCTCAAAGACCTGTAGTTGATAAAAAATAGGTTCTGAGGTTCTGAGGTTCTGAGGTTCTGAGGTTCTGAGGTTCTGAGGTTCTGAGGTTCTGAGGTTCTGAGGTTCTGAGGTTCTGAGGTTCT
>NZ_JAFICC010000016.1 GCF_017833415.1 Flavobacterium sp. 1355
TGAGAAGGTCAATAAAAGAATCCTGCATTTCTATGTGTTTTTAAAATACAAATATCTAGATTTTAATATTTCCCCACAACAATATGTATTGATCCATTAAAATTCGTTCCTGCAATATGTTTATGTCTGATCAAACTTCATTATAATATTTCCGTTTGAAACGAAAATAATCCCAATATTTGTCATTCCGAGGAACGAGGAATCACATGCAGCTCGACAAAGATTGGCGATTCTCTTTGTGGAATTTCTTGTGCGATTCCTCGTTCCTCGGAATGACAAACTTTGCAATTTGTTATTGAACAAACCAATTTAATTCATCTTGACGAAAGGAGATTTTTAGCATTACCGACAAGCGTACATCATGAAAAAAATTCTGGGGGGAATCAATTTTTGTCGATTTGCTCTTTTGGTTTCTCCTTTCGTCGAAATGAACTTTGTTTAAAACAATTCTTTTTCTTACTCAGCCTCCAAATAAGGATTTAAAATTTCTGCTAACTCATTTAGCCAATAAAAACAATTTTCCAGATTTTCTACACCTAGATTTCCTTTTTCCTTCATTGCGTTTAAGGCCAATAAATAATTCACTTTTCGTATTGACTTCGCCATGTCTTTAGGGTCAATATCATTTGCAAAAAAATCAACTAACTTAATTTCCATCTCTTCTGAAAAAGTATTTGTAGCCATTGTCTTATTTTTTATTCATCTCAAATATAATACTTTTAGACACATAAATGTGACCACGCCAAAAATAAATCTAATGAATTTTGAAATATGGATATTTCAGAAGAAACCTTTATTGCAAATCTTGGCATTCACATTAGACAACTACGTGAAAAGAAAGGTTTATCTCAACAAGATTTGGCTGATGATTGTGATATACGCAAAACTCAAATTGGCAGAATAGAAAGAGCTGAAATAAATACTACTGTACGAACTCTTGTGAAAATCGCCAATGCTTTGGATATTGAACCTAAAGTATTGTTTGATTTTCCTTTGAAATAATTCTAGAAGTTTTACATTGAATAAATACAAGAATCTCCATCTTACACAAAAGTTTGCTATTGCAATTCCTGCTTTATTTATTTTAAGCTGTCTAACAAAACATTATATTCAGAAATTTAGATATTCTCTCGAATTTCGATGGATATATGTTTATGGCAACATTGGAATTTTCCTTACATGTCTTGTACTTATTATTTTCTCCTTAGCAAATTCTATTTTGATTGTTCGGGATTTGAAAACCAAATTATTTTTAAAACTTTTTTGGCTTTTAGTAAGTTCTTCTGTTTTTGTATTTACAATTACAATGCTTATAATTATCTTCTTTCAAGATAATACATAATTCGATTTCAAATTTCAGCTAAAAGCCTTTTCTTCAAACAAAAAAACCTCCAGCTAAAGCAGGAGGCAATTCATTTGGATTTTTTTTAAATGCTAATAATCCGCTTAGTTTGTGATTACTTTTCGTTTCAACGGATTAAAATCCATTGCTATAGAATAAATCATTCCTACGGAATTTTTATAAAGAAGTTCCATCGGAACAAAAAGTATTGTAGGGATGGATTTTAATCCGTCCATCGCAATCAGGATCTCTCGTGTCTTGTGTAGTTTTGAATTTGGTCCCGAAGCCTCGGGATAATAATTGGAATTTTATTACCTTTTCAGTAATTCCAAAACCTTATCGACATTGATTTCACCATAATCATTGATATAAAAATCACATGGCGGAAGCTGTTCTTTTGTATGCGTGCTCAAAACACCTACTACTTTCATTCCGGCATTTAGCCCCGCTGTAACACCCGAAAAAGAATCTTCAAAAACCACACAATCAGACGGAGAAACCCCCACACGTTCAGCAGATTTTAGATACACTTCAGGATTTGGTTTATGATGTTGTACGTCTTCACTTGACATCATAGAATCCATTTTGTCTTCTATTTGCAAAGCGTTTATGATCAAATCGAGATTGGCGCGCGGTGCAGAGGTTGCAACGGCAGTTTTAAAGTTGCGGGATTTTAGTTCGTCCAAAAACTTCAAATAATGCGGAATTGTTTCGACTTTGTCTTTATAAATATCACGAAACATCGATTCTTTTTCGTCTTCGAGTTTTGTAAGTTCCTCTCCGGCGATAGCACGTTTAAAGAAATATGTCAGGATATAACCGTTATGTTTTCCGTACATATGGTCTTCAAATTCCTGCTCTGTATAAGGAATTTTGTAATTATCAAAGAAGGCTTCAAAAGCTTTTACATGATGCGGATTGGTGTGACAAATCACGCCGTCCATGTCAAAAATTACACATTGTTGGCTCATATTCTATTTTTGTTTTAACGGTTCGCAAGATAGGGTAATAAAGCTTTATTTCACAGAGATTCGCAAGGTTTTTCGCAGTCCTGATGGCTATTTCAGATTGATTGCTTGTCATCCTGAGGAACAAAGGACAACAAACGGAACTCTACATAAGATTGGCGAATTTCTGTGCGGAGCTTCTCGTGTGGACCTTCGTTCTCAGGATGACATAAAATGAAAAAGCTGAAACCTGAAATTCCCATGGTCCTTTATTAGAAGTATATTTACTTCTATTTTCATTGTGATATAATAATCTATGGGGAACATCTTCGCTAAAACCTTTGTAATAAATGTCAAAAGTTTTTGAATAAATAATATAAACCAAAACATAAATCAAGGCATAATTATAAAAAAAAATGCCTTTCCATTAAGAAAGGCATTTTAATATTTAAGCGGTCTGGACGGGACTCGAACCCGCGACCCCATGCGTGACAGGCATGTATTCTAACCAACTGAACTACCAAACCCACTGCGTTATTGTGAGTGCAAAAATACAATAGAAGTTGGATTCTGCAAGGGTTTTTGCGAATAAAATCAATAAATTTTTAATCCTCTGATTTTAAATAAATTCCAAGATTTTAAACCCGGGGCTTCGGGACCAAATTCCGATGTTGGAATCAAAAAAGCCTTTATTTAACCGCAAAGAACGCAAGGTTAAAAACGCAAAGTCCGCAAAGCTTTAAAAAAAACTTTGCGGACTTTGCGTAAATTCTTAGCGCCCTTTGCGGTTAATCCCGACATGCCTTAAATCAAAAAAGCCATCCACAAAAGTGGAAAGCTTTTCATTGGTCTAACTACTAAACCAGCTACGAGTTACAAATTCGTAGCAAAACAACACAACTAATCTTAGATACCGTATTTGGGCAAAAAAGCCTTTCTGTTAAGAAAGGCTTCTCCCAATATTGCGGTCTGGACGGGACTCGAACCCGCGACCCCATGCGTGACAGGCATGTATTCTAACCAACTGAACTACCAAACCTCTGCGTTATTGCGGTTGCAAAGATAGTACAGAATTTCATTTCTGCAAGTGTTTTTGCAAAAAAAATAAAATAAATATTTAAAATATTATACAAAGTTTTGTTTTTCAACTAAATATGTAGTCAGTATTTTTTCAAAACTGTCGCCAACATTTACCGGAACGTACTTAATTTGGTTCTTTGCACAGGTCAAAGAAAGGTTTTTAAAGTATTCTTCTGCTCGTTTTTCGTATTCTTCTTTTACATTATCTGCAAAAATCGATACTTCTTCTCCGGATTCGAGGTCAATAAATTTTCGCGGTGTATTATCAAAATCAAATTTCAGCTCTGTTTTATAATCAACAACATGAAACAGAACGACTTTGTGTTTGTTATGTTTAAGATGCTGCAGGGCATTAAATAATTTTTCATCATCTTCTGACTGAAGCATATCGGTAAACAAAATAATCATCGAACGACGGTGCATTTTCTCTGCAATCTGATGCAGGTAAGTAATGGTATTGGTGTTTTTTTTGACTTTTGGCTGTTCCAGTAATTGCTCCAGTTTATTGAGCAGCATTCTGTGATGGCGATCACTTCCTTTTTCGGGAGCATAATATTCGTAGTGATCTGAGAAAACGCTTAAGCCAACGGCATCGCGCTGTTTCTTTAAAATATTCATTAAAACCGCCGAAGCTAAAACTGAAAACCCGATTTTCTTTTCATAAAAAGGCTGATTTGATTTTAGTTCAGGATAATGCATTGACGAAGAATTATCTACAATAATATGACAGCGCAAATTGGTTTCCTCCTCAAAACGTTTGGTGTACAAGCGATCTGTTTTGGCAAACAACTTCCAATCAATATGTTTGGTACTTTCGCCGGCATTATAGACTTTATGTTCTGCAAATTCTGCCGAAAATCCGTGAAACGGGCTTTTGTGCATTCCCGAAATAAAACCTTCTACAACCTGATTGGCCAGCATTTCGAGATGCTGAAAACTGGAAACTTTCTCTATTTCTGATTCGATTTTCATTCGGTTTCTTTTTTTATATTCTGCTTGCGGTTTAAGCCGTCTGCTGCCTGAAACAGGTTTTGTTTTAATATCGGAATAAAATTAGGGTTTTCTTTAAAAAAGTCGGTCACTAATTCGCGGATTTTTTCCTAATTACCAAAAAAAGGCCTGACTTACGCCAGACCTTTACTACTAATTAAACTATTTAAAACAAATTACTCCGTTTGCTGAAAATCAAAACTTAAATCTCCGGCATTGTAAGTTGCCGAAACGCTTGTTGGAAAAGTCTGTGCCGTTCCCGAAAGCCATCTGTATTCATTAAATGTAATATTTCCGGCAACTATTGGATAAGTAGCAGCAGTATTATCTGCCTTGTTTTTTTTGTACCAGTCATTTCCATTCATGGAAATCAGGTATTTTTTGTCTTTTTCCAGAGCCAGTTCACTAATTTCTTTTGAAACCTGAACATCTGCTGTTGCCACGTTTAGCGTTTCTGTGCGCACTACAGCCTTAGTCTCATAATCCCAGATCGTAACACGTACTGCTGGGCTTACGGCCGGTAATTTTAAAGTAATTGCTTTAATTTTTCCTTTAACTGTTGGTGTAAATACAAGTCCAAATTCATAATCCCCCGAATCAATGAAATTGGTTACAGTAGAAAAACCGGTTTGAGTATAATAAGCTGCCAATGGATTTTCGGTTTCAAATTTTGGCTTGTTATCATTATCATTGTCGCTATCACTACTGCATGATGAGATAAAAATTGAAAGTAACATGATTGTAAAAATGGTTTTTAAAGTTTTCATAATATTAAAATTTTAGGTCGTTTTATAATTCTATTCTCTTCTCCCGCAAACTATTGTTGAATATTAAAGTGTGCACATACCTCTTCGTAACTCATTTTAGAATAATCCAATTTTGCCGTTTTGGATGTCGCAGCAGCAACTCCTCCTGGAATCAAAATATACCTCCAGCTAAGTGATGTAGGAAGATTTACAGTTGCGGCCTGATCATGTCTAAATCTGAATAATTTGATTTTCTTGACAGAAGAAATAGCGGTAATTGTATTAACAAATCCACCTGCTGTTGATGTATAAGGCAATGAAAATGTGCCAGAACCAAAAGACACATACACTAATACGGTTCCTTTTGAAACAATATCCTCTGTTAATTCCGGAGCGACAAGACTTGTAGACATTCCAGAAGTTCCGTCTACTGATTCTGCAGCGGCCACCGGAGCTGTTAACCATGCACTATAAATAACATTTGCTGTTCCTGTTGCTCCCGGTGCGCCTGCTTGTCCATTAACACCATCAACACCATCAGTTCCGTCATCGCTGCTGCATGAAATCGTAAAAATTGCAAGAAAAAAAATTGTAATAATTGGTTTTAAAAATTTCATAATAATTTTAGTTTTAAAATTCGTTAAATGATTCGTATTTAATTCAATAACATTATTTTTGTAACAGTCAGAAAGCTATATTTGATGTTTATTTCCAGCTTTTGAATTAATTACAGGACAAATTTGCGCCGATAAAACGGGCCTGAAAACAGCCAATAGACAAACAACATTTTAAATAGACAGACAACATAAATTGAGGTTCGAATGATGAAAAAATACACTTGTATTATTATTGATGACGACGAAATTGATAGATTAACTGTATTGTCTTTCGCTAAAAAATTTCCGATTCTGGATATTTTGGGTGTTTTTGAAGATGCAGAAGATGCGCTTCCTTTTTTAGAAAAAGAAAATATTGATATTTTGTTTCTTGACATTGATATGCCGGGTTTAAACGGAATTGATTTCAGGAAAAAAGCATTAGAAATTCCGGTTTGCGTTTTTATAACTGCTCATCCCGAACATGCTGTAGAAAGCTTTCAGATCGAAACTTTAGATTTTATAGTAAAGCCTTTAAAACTCGATCGTTTTACTCAAACCGTTAACCGCATTGAGGAGTTTATGGAAATTAAACTCAAGGCTTCTCTTTTTGAAGCCAGTATTGGCGGTGACACGATTTATATAAAAGAAGGGCACGAACAGACGAAAGTCAAATTACATGAAATTTTGTATCTCGAAGCCCTTAAGGATTATACGCTGATTATTACAGATAAAAAAAGACATTGTGTTTTATCAAGCATCGGAAATTTATTAAAAGAAGATCATTTTCAGTCTTTTATTCGCATTCATCGGAGTTTTGCCGTTCAGAAACAATTCATCCAGAAAATAAATTCGAGCGAAATCCTTTTAAACAATAATGTAGCTATTCCGGTAGGAAGAAGTTATAAGGAAAACCTAAACCTGATTTCATGAAAAGAATAGGTTTATGGTTTTTGTATTTGTTTCCGAATTTGGTTTTTGCCCAACAGGAACCCAATCTTGACCGTTATAAAACCACTGACCAAAAACTCAAAATCTGGCTAAAATATGCTAATGAGGTTTTAGATTTAGAAGATTATCCAAAACTATTATCAATTGTAGAAAAGGGAATTAGTCTTTCTAAAAACCATCCTGCTTACAGGAGTAGGTTTTATCTCTATAAAGGTGTTGCTTATGAGTTTAGCAATAATCAGTACGAAAAAGCTTTGGTAAATTATGAGTTTGCTTTAAAATATGCACAAAAAGCCAGACACCTAAAAAATGAAACATCTTCTTTGATGCGCCTGAATTATATTTATTATTCGCTTAATCAAACCTCAAAACGAAAAGAATTAATTACTTATATCAAAAAAGTACTTGACACTACAAAAAACTCTTATACACAGGCTGTTCTCAACGGAAGCCTGGGAGAATATTATCTCGATTATTCAGAATATGAATCCTTTATTCATTTTCAGTTAAAAGCTATTAACTACAAAAAGTTACTTGATAAAAGTGCAGTAAATAACGAAAATATTGGTATTTCATATAGCCAGATTGGGAGTGCGTATGTAAAAATGAAACAATACAATAAGGCAATCGAATATTTGAATGAAGCAAAACCTTATGTAAAAAATTCCCCTTATGTCAGTGCTTTTTTATGCAATTACTATCTGCAGTGTTTTATTCCGCTAAAAAAATCGGACAGCATTAAGAAATATTACAATTTGATATATACTTATCCTTCCAAAAAGGATTCTCTGTTTCTAAATCTGAGCTTTGCCAACCGTAGCATGTCTGAGTTTTCTATAGGTAAAAATCAAATAAATGCGGCTTATAAGTATGCCAAAAAAGCGGTTTTGCTTGGAGAAAAATCCAATGATGATGAAATTTTAATGGAAGCCAATGCGGTAATGGGGCGTGTTTTATATGAAAAAAAAGAGTACAAAAAGGCTATTGAAATTCTTACCCTTGCTTCAAAAAATGCCCTGACTTACGACAAGGAATCCTTTGTAATCATTAATAAAAAACTCTCGCAAAGTTATGCTGCTTTGGGAAACTGGAAAGAAGCTTATCACTACAACGAAATCTACAGCAAGTATAATGACGAAATGCTGCAGGAATCTGCCAAACAGAATATCGCCAATGCCGAAGCACGCTATCAGAACAAAACAAAAGGACAGGAAATAAAAAATCTCTCGATTCAGAATACAGTAAAAAACATTCAGATTGAGGAAGCCACAAAACAACGGTATTTTTTAATTGGCGGTATTTTGCTTGTCGCTATAATCGGATTATTAGTATTTAACCAAAGCCGGAACCGCAAAAAAACAAATCAAAAACTACAGCTTTTAAATCAGGAACTGGATGAGGCCAATAAAATAAAAGCGCGTTTTTTTGGAATCTTAAATCATGATTTGAGAAGCCCGGTTTCTAATTTAATCCACTTTTTGCATCTCCAAAAAGAAAGCCCTGAACTTATAGACGAAGAAACTGCTGCCAGAATGCAAAACAAAATTATTACCGGAGCCGAAAACTTATTGTCGTCTATGGAAGATATTTTGCTTTGGAGCAAAGGGCAAATGGAAAACTTTGAACCTCAGCATAAAAAAGTGGCTGTCGCTGTTTTGTTTGAAGAAACCCAAAAACATTTTTCGAGTGCAGATAACGTAAAAATTACATTTGAAAATCCTGAAAACATCATTCTGGAAACCGATGAAAATTATTTAAAAACAATCATCAGAAATCTAACCGGAAATGCCATTCAGGCTCTTGGCAAAATGCCAGACGGACACATTATCTGGAAAGCCTGGAACGCAAACAATACCAATTATCTTTCTGTAACAGATAACGGTTCTGGCGGAACTAAGGAAAAATTTAAGGCTCTTTATGATGATTCTGAAGTGGTCGGGATTAAATCCGGTTTAGGATTACATCTGATCCGGGATCTCGCCAACGCCATAAACTGCAAAATCGAGGTCGATTCCAGAACTGGTTTTGGGACTACGTTTACGCTAAAATTTTGCCACGAATTGCACTAATTTCCACGAATTATTTCTTCTCACGCAGATTGTGCAGATTTAGCGGATTAACTAAAAAACCTTTATCCTGCCAATCTGCACAATCTGCGTGAAATTTAAAAAACTTTTAATCTCTTTGATTAATTAGTGGAAATTAGTGCAATTCGAGGCAAAAAAATATAACTAAAAAAGGCCTGACTTTCGCCACAGATTAAAATGATTCTCACAGATTAGAAAATCATTTTAATCATTTTAATCTGTGGCAAAAAAATATTAATTCGTGGAAATTAGTGCAATTCGTGGCAAAAAAATCCAATAAAAAAGGCTTGACTTTCGCCAAACCTTCCTTATATAAATTATAATCTTACGATTACAACAAAGCGTCTAAACTATCTGCGTAGGTTTGTTTCGGAGCTACTCCTACTTGTTTTCCTACTACTTCACCGTTATGAAAAACCAAAACGGTTGGTATGTTGCGCACACCATATTTTGCAGCAAATTCCTGGTTAGCATCTACATCTACTTTACCAACCACAACTTTACCTGCGTATTCATCACTTAATTGGTCAATGATCGGACCAACCATTCTACAAGGACCGCACCATGCTGCCCAAAAATCTACCATTACTGGTTTATCTGATTTCAAAACTACTTCATCAAAAGTAGCATCTGTTATTGCTAATGCCATAATAATTTTATTTAAGTTCATCCCTTTGATCTCTCCGAGGGAACATTTTTTAATTAGTTCTTTAACTTGAGTACAAATTTAGAAATTTTAAACCAATCAAACGTCATTCATAAATTAGTTTTCATTATAAACGTATTGTCATTAATTATATTAATACTAAAATTCTTATTTTGAAAGTTAAAACCTACAACGCGCTAATGTACGGATTTTTTGAAATATCGTCAGATTTTTACCTTATCTTTAATATCCTTAATTATTAAGATGAAAGCGGCTTTACTCCAAATAAAACAATGGTTTCAATCGGCACCTTTGGCAAAATATGCCAGGCGGTTTGGCATTTTTATTTTAGTCTGTATGGCTTTAATTCTCCTTGCTTCGGGCGCTTTGTCTTTTTATTTTAATCGCAATAAAACAGAAATAATCGCCAAAATAAACACTAAAATCAATGAAAACATAAATGGCGAATTTCATATTTCTGATTTTCAATACAAGTTCCTGACCGGTTTTCCGAATTTTACACTTGCCTTAAAAGAAGTCGAAGTCAAAGACAAACTTTACCCAACACACAAACATACTTTACTAAAAGCAAAAGAAATTGAAGCACGTTTAAACGTTTGGAGTTTATTGCAAAACGAAATCAATATTCATAAAATCCTCATCAACGACGCCGATATTTATATTTATAAAGCCCAAAACGGGTATTCTAATGTCAATATCTTTAAACCAAAAAATAAAAAAGACACAGACAACGAAAAACGCGAAACTACAATTGACGAAATCAACCTCAACAATGTTCATTTAATAATAGACAATCATCTGGGCCACAAATTATTTGATTTTGAAGTACTAAAATTAGAATCAAAAGTAAAATTTGCTGATGATAACTGGCAGACCAATTTGTATCTTAAAACCAAAATAAACAGCCTGGCTTTTAATACCGTTCACGGCAGTTTTGCCAAAGAAAGAGAAGTTGAAGGCAATCTGGATATTTCGTATGCAGAGGAAAGTCAAAAAATAACGGTCGAGACCCAAAAATTCAAAATTGGTTCAGATCAGTTTGATATCAAAGCGTATTTTAATATCGGCAGAAATTCCCTTTTCGGAATCAATATCGGGACTCATATTTTATGGAAAAATGCATCTGACTTATTATCCGGAAACATTAGTACCAAGCTGAATCAGTTTAATTTAAAGAACCCAATTGATGTAAACTGCGACATAAAAGGCGACCTGAATGTAGAAGGCGATCCTAAAATTGTTGTGCAGGCCTTCATCAAAAACAACGAACTAACGATTCCCGACGGCGTGTTTACCAATTGCAGTTTCAGGGGTATTTTTACCAATAATTTTAAGCCCCAAAAAGGATTTAATGATCCCAATTCTGCTGTTGTACTCACTCATTTTACCGGAGATTACGAAACCATTCCGCTAAAAATTCCACAGGCTGTGATTAGCAATTTAGAAAAACCCATTGCGACAGGACTCATAAATGCTGATTTTGATGTGACAAAACTAAACGCAATGATGAATGAAAAAATGTTTCATTTTGAAAGCGGTCATGCCCGTGCCAACCTAAAATTTCAGTTTGATATTGTCGATTTATACATCACCAAACCCCGTTTTATTGGCGAAGTAGACATACAAGAAGCCACATTTGATTTTGTTCCCAAAAACATTCGGGCAGAGAAAACGGCTGTGCAATTGTCGTTTACAGAACAAGCGCTTTTCATTAAAAAAATTGCTTACAAACACAAAAAGAACATCATACAGATCAACGGAAAAATCGATAATTTCCTGAATCTCTATTACGATGCGCCCGAAAAAATGGTCGTAAACTGGAATATTTACTGCCCAAATATCGATGTAAAACAGTTTTTGGGAGTGCTGAAAAAATCGCAGTCACAGAAAACCGCTCAGAAGAAATCGACCAAAAAGAATGTCAATTTCTCGAACCAGATGAAATCGGTAATCGAAAAATGCAGCGTTATCATCAACCTAAAAGCCGACAAACTCAATTACGGCGCGCTCACAGCGACTGATACGCGCGCAACCCTGCAAATGCTGGATTCCAAGTTATTGCTCAAAAACGGAACTGTAAAAACCTCCGGAGGCACAATTGCTTTTAACGGCGCGATCGAGCCCAAAGGAAATTATTTTGTATTTAGTTCTGTAGCACAAGTCAATCGTGTGGATATTGCCAGCTTTTTAAGATCCTTTAATAACTTCGAAATCAAATCTTTTGATCCAAAAAACATAAAAGGAAAACTCAGCAGCAAGGCCAATATTACTGGACTCATGAGCAGCAAAGGCGATTTGATTGTGAACTCCATGCGCGGAAGTTTAAAATTTAATGTCATTCAGGGTGCTTTAGTCAATTTTGAGCCTATTGTCAAAGTCGGCAAATTTGCGTTTCCGTTTCGCGATGTCAAAAACATTACTTTCAGTGATTTATCCGGCGATCTTACACTTCGCGGCGAACAAATAGACGTGAACGATCTTACCATAAGTTCCAGCGTGCTCAACTTCGATATAGAAGGCGTTTACTCCTTTGGCCGGGGCACCAATCTCGCGCTGACGGTTCCGCTTCGCAACTCCAAAAACGATGCAAAACTAGAAAGCAAAGAAGAACGAGATGCCGTTAGAGAACGCGGTATTGTTTTGCACCTACTTGCTATGGATGAAAATGGGAAGATGAAGATTAAGTGGGGAAAGAAAGGGAAGTAATTTTATAAAAAACAGAAAGATGCCAGTCAGAAATGACTGGTTTTTTTATGTCTAAATCTGGAAAAAATAAAGTTCATAAAAAGTTGAAAACTAAAAATTAATGAGGTCAATTGTACGCAGGTCAATTTCTAGAACTTAAATACATTTGATTTAGTTACAACTTAAAAAAAACAAAACAACATTATCAAAAATGAAATATTTAGCAGAAATAATTTTCGGAAAAGATCAAATAAGGAAATTTCATAACAATCAAGCTTTTAATGATTTTGAAAAAATCATCAACTTAAAAAAATACAATTTTGATTCTCGAGAAGAAAGAAATGCATTTTATAAAGGTATTGACGAAGCAATTGGCTGGATGGAAATTGAAATAATTAAAGAATCTGAACACAAAAGCAAAGAAGATGAAGAAGATGAGGATAAATTTGATTATTGGTTGTTCATTGAGAAATATTATCCTAATTACTCTGGTTGTGATAATGTTTTGCTAAGTGATATACTGACTAGAAAACTTTTCGGTGAAGAAATTTGCGAACAAGATGAAGAAAATATCAAAGATTGGAATATTAGGAACGAGTTATTTGAAGTAGACAAAGAATTACTTTGCAAGGCGTTTGAAAATTATTTCAACATTGCTTTTCCTGAAAATCTTTAGATAAGAGTCGCTTTCCAAAATACCCCAAAACTTAGATGGTTTTGGGATATTATTTTAAAAAAAAGTCAAATTTAATTATATCTTAAATCTCTACAATTCCTAATGATTTAAAGAATTCAAAAGTTCCATCATACATAAATTCTGGCCTTGTAACATCCTCATTGTTACCAAAAGGAATATAAATTATCATTCCTTGTCTAGCTCTTGTCAATAAAACTCTATATGAATTAATTAAGTAATTTGTGATTTCCGAACTATTGATATTTTGCCATTTAGTTCCTTTAAATTTTCTATAATTCCACTTCTTATCATAATAAAACAAATCTCCATCCCAAGCAACACAAGTCCAATCTAATTCTAATCCTTGAATATCAAATTCAGTGGCAACTTCCTCAAGAAAATAAGACGAACGAATATCATCTTTATCATTTAAAAACCAAATTGGGGCATCAATTTTAGCTTTTACATTTAATCCAAAAGGTCGTAAACGAATTCCTCCTGACGATGCAACAACTCCAATTCTTTCTGATCCTTTTGCAGAATTTTTAAGCCAATTTCGAGCTTTCTCCAAATCACGAGTTATTTTTATTGGATAATATTCTTTAATAAAAAGCTCATAGATTTCTTTAGCATTTTCAATGTTATTATTAATTATTTCCTGAATAAAACTCGATAATTGAGCACTTCTAAATGATCTAAGAGAAACTGATAAATGTAACTCATCCTTTTTGATTGCTTTTTTATTACTTAAGATCAACAATACTTCTTTGTCCTTGATGTAATTTTCGTCTTCAACAATTTTAGAAGAATAATAAATATCCCAACCTTGAAACTTGTTTGAAAATGGTCTAATCCATTCTTCTAAGCCAGCTTCTCCTGTATTTATTTCTTGCCCGCCTCCAATCAAACAAACAATTGTGCACCAATCATCATGTCTGTCCATTACTTCAATAAGAAACTCAGGTTCTGATTTGTTAAAATCTGAAACACCTTTATTTCTCTTCATAAAGCTTGAAGCTTGTTCTTTTGTCCACGCTCTTTGAGCTTCATCAAAAATAGTTACTTTTTCGATTGGAGCTTTTTCATCTTTTATTGAAGCATCCCTAAAATGATGAATATTTTGAATAAATGATTTTACTTGAGAAGTTGCTGAAGATTTTGTTATAATTGAATTTTCTTCTCTAGCGGACTTAACTTTATCTCTCGCCAAGGCTTCACGTAAAACATCAACTAAAGGACCATTCCCAGAAAGAAAAACAGCATGCTCTTCCTCTTCATAATTTGAACGTAAATTGGCAATATTCAATCCTGCTAATGTTTTTCCTGCTCCAGGAACTCCAGTAATGAAACAAATTGATTTTCTCTTTTTATTTTTAGAATAATCTATAATTTCAGAAATACATTCTGAGGTGACTGATAAATTTTCTGCTCCAGAATCACTTCTTGATATTTCAGAAACCTTATGTTTTTTATATAAAGCTGTAGCTGCTTCTATAATAGTAGGAGTTGGTTTGTATATTGAATTTTCCCAATTTTCAACATTTATAATTTCAGAGCTTTTGAATTTTTCTAAAGTCTCAACTATAACTTCAGTTAAATTATTTTCATTCGCTACAATAGTTTCATATAAATTATCAAGAGTTTTTTTGTAACCATTTATGCAATTACTCCCATTATCAGCAATTAAAATTGGTATAATAATTTTATTGTGGCTTCCTTCGTGGAAATTATTTAAATCTAACCCATAATCAAAAACCTGATCTTTCGCATATTTATCGTAAGTATTTGAACCAATTTTAAATTCTAAAACAAAGATGCAATTATCGATAATTAAAATATTATCAACCCTTTTACCCATTCTTGGAATTGTAAATTCAAAATAAACTTTTCCATTAAAATTTAAAATTGTCTGCTTTAGAATCTTAATTTGACTTTGCCAAGCATTAGATTGCTGAATAGTCAATTTATTTAAATCATATCCGCCAGAAATTTTCCCATAAATACTATCTCGATCTTCTATACAGAAATCGCAAATAAAATTCGAATAATAAGCCCTATTCATCGAACAAGTCTTTTACCTTAACCTCTAAAGCATTCGCCAATCGCTCAACAACTTCAATAGAAACATTTCTTTCTCCTTTTTCAATCGTTGGCAAATAAGTACGATCTATCTCTGCTAAATTGGCTAGCTTTTCTTGAGATAAACCTTTGAGTTTTCTAAGCTCTTTAATTTTAAGTCCAAATTTTTTCTTAATATCCATAGAAACAAAAGTTGGAAAATGTAGACTCTAAAACAACGGAGTATAGTCGGGTTTTTGTTTATCTTTGAAATAAAAATCCTATGTTAAGTTTTGAAGAAAAGATTCAGCATTTAGAAAAATATTTGTCGCAACCAAATGAAAATTACGCTGACAGTTTTAAAGAAGATATTGTTATGTTTATAGATGATTTTACAAATAAAAATAAACTTTTACTTTTTCTCAATAAAATTAATTCAATTGAAGAAATTGAAAATTGGGTGGAGAATCTTTGCTCTAGAATTATTTTGAAGTTTGATTCTGAAGGAGAAGACACAAATGATTTTATATATGATTACATAAAATTTGGATAATATAGAGAAACTATTTATTCCTAAAAAATACAAAATATGATAGAATATTCAATTTTAGAAATTCCAACTGTGCTTCATCCACCTATAAAAATTATAGATGTTATTTATAATTGCCCTGTTTGTGATTACGAAATTGAAATAGATATATTTGTAGATGATAACAGTTTTGTAAAATGTGATGGTTGTGATCACATAACAAAATTAAAAATTAAAAGGATTTGAATTCTTATAAACGCAATTATTGCTGAGTTACTTACGAAGATTTCTCATTCTCCGAAATGACAAAATAGGCGGAACAAAACAATCACAAAAAATAAAAAAGCCACTTTTACAGTGGCTTTTCATGTATAAAAAACTTAATTATCAGTTTCCAAATAAGGATTCAGGATCTCTGCTAATTCATTCAGCCAGAAGAAACCTTGTTCGACTGCTTTTGGGTCAATTTGCATAGTTTCGCAGTCTCGCATCAGGGACATGGCGAGAAGATAATTCACTTTTCGAATTGTTTTTGCGAATCTTACAGGATCAGTCTCCTGGTTGAAAAATTCGTTTAATCGCAATTCGGTTTCTTTTGAAAGGGAATTTACACTCATAATCTGAAAGTTTAGGGAAATATAAAACCCGAACGGGTTAGCTGTCCTACGCCTTTCAGAGCGTTGCGGTTGTTTCCAATACCGCCAGCGTACCGCGCGGGCAGAAGTTTTGTCATGTTCATAATCTGAAAGTTTAGGACTGCAAAGATACCAAAAACCATAATGTTTTTGGTATGATTACGAAAGTAAATTCTGCTTAGTATTGTGAGGGCTTCTCCCGAAGCCTCGGGACGCTCCGCCTGGCAAAAAGGGTTGAGTTCTTCTCAAAAAAATTCATAATGTTTCCTTAACTCGCTTGGCTTTTTAAGCTAAAAAAAATAGCTTTGAGTAAACAATCATTAAATATAAACCGATTATGAAAGTACAAATCAACACCGATAAAAATATTGAAGGAAGCGCAAGATTAGAAAGCTATTTTTCTGCAGAAGTAGAAAAAAGCTTAGAACGCTTTGAAGATAAAATTACCCGCGTCGAAGTTCACTTTGGAGATGAAAACGGAGAAAAATTTAGTCTTAATGACAAAAGATGCGCAATTGAGGTTCGTCCTGTAAAATTACAGCCAATCACTGTTACAGAACATTCTGATACAATAGAAAAAGCTTTTAGCGGCGCTTTGGCAAAAGCCAAAAAATCACTTACTACCACTTTCGAAAAAATTAAGGAACACTAAATTTTTCAAAACCCAAATAAAAAAGACGTTTCAACCGAAACGTCTTTTTGTTTTATAATTTAAAATGTTCTGAGTTTTCCTTGCAACTTTGAACCTTTGTCACTTCCTCTTTATGATTTCGGCAACGGCGCTCCAACGGCAACATCACAACGATGGCCCGGCTGTCCGTGTGCAGGATTCATCCCTTCGGCAACTTTTGGCGTTTCTCCTGTACTTAATAAGGCAGGAACATTATTATTTGCCGGAGTTGGTACGGTAATACTTTGAGAGGTTGTTCCGCTTTTTGCTGTATTTCCGGTAGTGGCTGCTGCAGTAGTAGTCGCAACCGGAGAATTTAATGGTGATCCAACCGGAATATCACATCTGTGCCCCGGCTGTCCGTGCGACGGATTCATTCCTTTGGCTACTTTTACAGGAGCTGCAACTGTGGTAGTAGTTACCGTTTTTTGCTGATTCGGGTTCACTTGTACCGTCTGCCCCGGTTGTGCAGTTGTGGTTTGCTGTGTTTGTGCCGGGGCCGAATTTAATGGCGCACCAACGGCAATATCGCAACGATGACCCGGTTGCCCGTGTGCCGGATTTATTCCGCCGGTTGCATTCATCACCGTATTCGGATTTGTAGCAGGTGCCTGAGCTACCTGATTTGTTTTATTTACTTGCGTCGTATCTTTCACCAGTCCCAATTTTACCAATTCTGAGGTTGGTGTATTTTCCTGTGGTTCTAATTCTTTTTTACAGGAAATAAAAAGTAATGAGGTAAGAACTAACGAACTGATAACTATTTTCGGATTCATGATGTAGATTTTTAAAGCTTTCAAATATAGTAATTAAACCATATAAGTGATGTAAGAGAATTTAAGTTTTAACTTATTATCGCTCGCAAAGTTTATTCTTTTTTTGTCATTTCGGAGTCAAATAATAGCAGCAAAAAACTTTGCGGCTTCGTGACTTTGTGAGATAATTATAATATTTGCTAACTTTAAACCAAAACGAACATAACATGAAAAAAATAGTTGTACTCCTTTTATTCATTTCCGCTTTCGCGAATGCGCAAAACACAGAGAAAGACAAAATCAGCCAAATGCTTGATGCCTGGCACAAAGCTGCTGCCGATGTAAAATTTGAGGCATACTTTAGTTCATTCACAGACGATGCTGTTTATATTGGTACCGATGCAACCGAAAACTGGACAAAACCGGAATTTAAAACCTGGGCAAAACCGTTTTTCGACAAAGGAACAACGTGGAATTTTACCGCTTTGGAACGTCATATCTTTTTTGATAAATCAGGAAAAATAGCGTGGTTTGACGAATTGCTTAACACTCAGATGAAAATCTGCCGTGGATCGGGAGTTTTGGTTAAAGTGGGAAAAGAATGGAAAATCCAGCATTATGTTTTGTCAATGACAATTCCGAATGACGTAGTTGATGCTGCAACAAAAATAAAAACCCCAATTGAAGACGCCTTGATTGCAAAACTTCAGAAAAAATAAAACAAATTTGAGGATTCTTATTATAATTCTAACTTTTTGAGCACTTTACGAAAACCGTTAGCGATTATATTATAACATTTTTATCAGTTAGCCCCGTTTTTTGGACATTCAAAATAGAATACTGTCAAAAAAACGAGGCTAATTTTATAAAATCAACTAAAATAGATGGTCAGCCTCTATTTTTACCACCCTTAAAACCAAAATATTTATTTTTTTTTAACTTTGACCCTAAAAAAAATAGGGTTTAAATAAAGTTACTTAAAATGAAAATAGAAAAACGCTGGGTCATTTCCTTTCTTATGATAAGTGTCGTATGTACAATAGGTGCATTTTGGCCAACGGTAACAGAAAATAATTATGTTTTATCAGAATTTGGAACAACAGATAATATCGTTCCTGCAGATGTTGCCTGGATGCTTACCTCCTGCTGTCTGGTTTTGATTATGACTCCGGGATTATCGTTTTTTTATGGCGGAATGGTGGGCAAGAAAAATGTAATCTCGACCATGCTTCAAAGTTTTATTTGCTTGGGAGTTGTGACACTTTTATGGGTTACGGTTGGTTTTAGTTTAGCTTTTGGAGATCCGGTTGGTTTTGGTTCCGGAGACCATTTTTACAGTTTCTTTGGTAACCCGACTACTTTTGCTTTTATGGATTATGTAGGCGTTTTGCCGCATAAAAAATTAGCAAGCACAATTCCGTTTATGTTATTTGCTTTGTTTCAAATGAAATTTGCCATTATTGCTCCGGCCATTATTACAGGTTCGTTTGCAGAGCGCGTTCGTTTTATTTCTTATTTAATTTTTATCAGTTTATTTACCATTTTCATATATGCGCCTTTGTGCCACGCTGTTTGGTACCCAACAGGAGTTTTAGGAAGCTATTTTGGTGTTAAGGATTTTGCAGGAGGAACTGTAGTGCACATGAGTTCTGGTTTTGCTGCTTTGGCAGGCGTTATTGTTTTAGGCAAAAGAAAAAACAGTTTACATATTCCGACCAATATTCCGTTTGTATTATTAGGAACGGGAATGTTATGGTTTGGCTGGTTCGGATTCAATGCCGGTTCTGCTCTTGCTGCCAACGGAACAGCTGCAATGGCTTTTGCAACGACAACAACATCATCGGCTGCAGCCATGTTAACCTGGGTTTTCTTTGACCGAATGAACGGAAGAAAAGTTTCTGCCTTAGGTGCATGTATTGGTGCTGTGGTAGGTTTGGTAGCGATAACACCGGCCGCAGGTTATGTTTCGGTTCCCGAAAGTATGTTCTTCGGATTTATAACGGCTATGGTTTCTAACTATGTTGTAAACTGCAGTTTTTCAAGAAGATTTGATGATACGCTTGACGTTTTTGCCTGTCATGGCGTAGGCGGAATTATGGGTATGATCCTTACTGCAATTTTTGCTCATGGCGAAAATGCCAGTTTATTGCACGGCGGCTGGAACGTATTCTCGCACCATATGATTGCTCTGGTTCTGGTTTCTATTTTTACTTTCTTCGGAGCTTATTTCTTATTCAAAGTAACCAACTTTATTATTCCGTTGCGTGTTTCAGAAGAATCGGAACATATTGGTCTGGATTTATCACAACACGACGAAACCCTTGATCCTAAATTATTAGCTGTTCCCGAAACACCGGAGTATAGCTAAATTAGAATAGAAAAGTTAGCCACGAATTCACGAATTTTCACCAATTTTTATGCTTCATTTTGTATAAACAAATAGTAAATTAATTAGCGGAAATTCGTGTAATTCGTGGCAAAAAAATTTAAACATAAATGCGCTGTATTCATTCCGTTTATATTCCTTAATTTTGCGGAAAATTTTTGTAAAAGTGGGAAGTAAAAATAAACTAAAAAGATTCAGGGAAAACGAAACATTTCAAAACGTTTTTCAGCCAACCAGAGAAGAAGTTGTAGGCGATTTAATGCCTTTAAAAGGAAAATGGAATTCTGATTTCTTTAAAAATGATAATCCGTTAATCTTAGAATTAGGATGCGGAAAAGGTGAATACTCTGTTGGTTTAGCCGAAAAATACCCAGACAAAAATTTTATCGGAATTGATATTAAAGGTGCCCGTTTCTGGCGTGGTGCAAAAACTGCTGTTGACGACGGTTTGCATAATGTTGCTTTTGTTCGTACTCAAATCGAATTAATCAATCATATTTTTGCCGAAGGAGAAGTTGATGAGATCTGGATTACTTTTCCGGATCCGCAAATCAAATACAAGAGAACAAAACACAGAATGACAAATTCTGAATTTTTGAAACTGTATAAAAAAATCCTTAAAAAAGATGGTGTTGTAAATCTTAAAACCGATAGCGAATTTATGCACGGTTATACACTGGGATTATTACACGGAGAAGGTCATGAGGTTTTGTATGCCAACCATAATGTATATAAAAATGAAGGAAGCCCAGAGGTTGTAACTTCTATTCAGACTTTTTACGAAAAACAATATTTAGAAATTAATAAGGCAATTACGTATATTCGTTTTAAAATTAAAGATTAATTTAGTTTTTTAAAAACAAATATTAACCGACCAAAACAACTGAATGGCATTACTAACTCCTTTTCTTTCTGGTTTCATTGCCGCTTTCATCGGAATCATTCCGCCTGGTTTAATTAACATGACGGCAGCCAAAGTAAATTTGAAAGAAGGAAAAAAGAATGCCCTCTGGTTTGTTGTCGGTGCTGTTTTGGTCATTTTTTTTCAGGTTTCTCTGGCGGTTTTATTTGCTCAGGTTATTGACAACCGCCCGGATGTTGTTACCTTATTAAGAGAAGTAGGTTTCGCCATTTTCTCAATACTAACGATTTATTTTCTTTTTATCGCAAAAGAACCAAGAGCCAAAAAATCGAAAATTAAAAAAAGCAGCCGAAAAAGCCGTTTCTTCCTTGGGATGTTACTTTCGGGTTTAAATTTTTTCCCTATTCCCTATTATGTTGTAGTGAGCGTAACTTTGGCTTCGTATAATCTTTTTGTGTTTGAAAACAATGTGATTTTTACTTTTGTTTCCGGTGCTGTTGCAGGCTCTTTTGCCGCATTATACAGCTATATTGCTTTCTTTGGAAGAATCGAAAAGAAAACCGATTATATGATGCGAAACATGAATACAATTATTGGAAGCATTACCGGCATTATTGCAATCGTTACTCTTTTTAATATTTTAAATTACTATTTCGGGTAGTATAGCCACAGATTATAGGATTAAAAATGATTTCTTTGTACTCGTGGTAATTTTTTTTCATGCTGATTTAGCAGATGATTTTTTATGTGATCAACCGGTAAAATCTGCGTGAATCCAATTTTAAAATCTTTAATGTATAATCTGTGGCAAAATAATTTATGGCTGAAGATAATTTTTTTGAAAGAGTGTATGCTATTGCCAGACAAATCCCGTATGGCAGAGTTACTTCTTATGGCGCCATTGCAAAAGCCTTAGGTACGGCACGTTCAGCAAGAATGGTTGGCTGGGCGATGAATGCATGCCATAATATGGACGA
This sequence comes from Flavobacterium sp. 1355, assembly GCF_017833415.1. GTDB lineage: Bacteria > Bacteroidota > Bacteroidia > Flavobacteriales > Flavobacteriaceae > Flavobacterium. The sequence goes on from NZ_JAFICC010000016.1 coordinate 21,640, forward strand.
TGTTCCTGCACACAGAGTCGTAAACCAAAAAGGTCTCCTGACAGGAAAACATCATTTTGACGGAACAAATTTAATGCAGCAGCTTTTAGAAAACGAAGGAATTGAAGTTGTCAATAACCAAATTGTAGATTTTGACAAACACTTTTGGACGCCAAAAATGGAATTGTAAATTTTTCCTTTCTAAAATAATATAACTACAATCTTGTCATCCCGAGAAACGAGGGATCACACCAGAAACTCCGTGACGTAAATGACAATGTTTGTCGAGTCTCGTATGTGATCCCTCGTTTCTCGGGATGACAAAATGAGTGAAAAAATTAAATCAGGCAAATAACAAAATCAGTTTTATCATTGTCTGTTTGGTAGCTTAAATATCCTCCGTGTGCTTCTATGATATTTTTAGAAAGTGTAAGCCCGATACCGGCGCCGTCTTTTCGGGTGGTGAAAAATGGCAGAAAAACTTTGTCTTTTATTTCAGGATCTATTCCTTTTCCGTTATCAGATATCACAATAAAAAAGCGGTTGTTTTCTGTATAACTGGTTAAAAACATTTTCTTTTCGCTTTTGTCTTTCAATGCAAAAATGCTGTTTGTTATGAGGTTTATAATCACCTGTTCTATCTGATTTTTATCAATCAAAACAGAACGTGAACTGTTAATATCATTTATCAATTCGATATTTTCAGCTTTGAGAATCGGGTTCATCACCCGAAGGCAATCTTCAAACAGCGTATTAATTGGTGTCATTTGTTTGTCCGGAGTCGGAAGCATTGCCAGTTTCCTGTAATTTTCAACAAAAACCTGTAAATGATCGCTTCGGTTTATAATAGTAGAAATGCTGCTTTTGATATCGTCAAAATCGTCCTCTTCGAGTTTTTCCTGATCCACAATCTGAAGTAAATTCTGCGAAAGTGCTCGAATTGGAGTCAATGAATTCATTAATTCATGCGAAATAATCTTCATCAGATTAATCCACGCTTCTTTTTCTTTTTTCTCGATAACACGCTGAATGCTGTCCAGTAAAATGATAAAGTACTCTTTATTATACGTTTGTGTGTACGAAGTCTGCAGCATAAATGTCTGTAAATCTTTCTCTTCAATTTTAATGGAAATGGCAGTTTTGAGCTCTGTAAAACCAACTTTTTCTATCTCATTGCAAAGTGACGGCAGGTAATTTTTAAGATATTTCCAATGGCTGACTTTTGGCACTTTAAACAAAGTAGAAAAACAGTCATTCATTATAAAAATATTCCAGGTATCATTTTCTTTTTCGAGAATTAAGGCTGCTGTATCAATACTATTTAAGATAGAACGGTAGATAATTTCTTTTGATACTTGTTCGTGCTGTTTTTCTTTTAAAGTATCGTACAACAAATAAAGGTTCTTAAAATTACCTTTTTTGTTTTCTTCTGAGAAATTGGCCGTAAAGTCATTTTGCAGAATTGAAAGCACTGTTTTGTCATAAAACAGCAATTGACTCCTGATAAAATAATACATTTCAAACACCATTATAGCGGCAAAAAAACCGAATAAAAGCGCGTTATAATAAAACGTTTTATAAATTAGAAAAACGCAAAAGAAAAAGAGCATCATCACAAATAAGACTCTCACAAATAAAGCGTTATAAAAATTCCAATTTTTCATTTTTTATTTTTTATGCTTAAACTTAACCGCAAAGGTCGCTATAACAGCTTTGCGAACTTTAATAAAGGCAATTACAAACACAACGAAAAAAAATACTTTGCGTGCTTTGCGGTAAAGTCAAAACTGCGGTTAAGTATTTTTTAAATCGTATTTCTCAATTCTCCTGTACAAAGCAGCTCTTGACAGTCCCAATTCTTCAGCAGTTTTACTAATGTTTCCGTTATGCTTGAACAACGCTTTTTCGATAGCATTTTTCTCCATTTCAGATAATGGGTTTTCGTCGTTTTCCTGCACTTCTTCAAAATCGAGAATATCCAGGTTTAATACAGAAATCGTATTGCCATCGGCCAGAATCAGGGCGCGCTCAATCTTATTTTCCATCTCCCGGATGTTTCCTTTCCACGGATATTTTTCTAAATATTGCGGTACGTTCTCCTCAAAACGCCATTCCGAAGCTTCGGGACCATGATTGTATTTTATAGCAATCTGCTCTAATATAAAATTAGCCATAGGCACAATATCATCTTTTCGTTCCCGGAGTGATGGCAGGCTAATTTCCATTGTATTAATTCGATATAACAAATCTTCGCGAAATGTTTTGTTTTTTACCTCAGCTTTAATGTCACTGTTTGTTGCCGAAATAATTCTCACATTCAGCGGTCTGGCTTTGCTTTCTCCCAAGCGGGTTACGGTTTTAGTTTGCAGAACATGAAGCAATTTTGCCTGCAGATGAAGCGGAATATTTCCGATTTCATCCAAAAAAATAGTCCCTTCAGAAGCCATTTCAAATCTTCCCGGCGTATCTGTTTTGGCATCTGTAAAAGCTCCTTTTGCATAACCAAAAAGCTCGCTTTCAAACAAGCTGTCACTTAGGGAACCCAAATCTACATGCACAAAAGGCTGTTTTTTTCTTTCTGAGTTTTGATGAATAAATTCGGCAAAAACATATTTTCCGGTTCCGTTTTCTCCCAAAATCAAAACATTGGCATCGGTTTTGGCTACTTTTTCGGCCATAGAATAGGCTTGTTTTATTTTGGCCGAAGCACCTGTAAAATATTTCTTTTCTGATTTTTCTATTTTTTCAGAGCGATTTTTTTTATTGCCTTTGCGGCTTTCATCAACAGCTTTGTCAATTATTTCGAGTAATTTTTCGTTATGCCATGGCTTTAAAACATAATCAAAAGCACCAATTTTAATCCCTTCAACTGCGGTTTCGATTTTTCCGAAAGCTGTCATTAATATCACAATTGTATTGGGAGAAAGTGTTTTAATTTCTTTTAGCCAGTGAATCCCTTCTCTCCCATCTTCAAAACCAATCCGGTAGTTCATATCCAGAAGAACCACATTAATCTCATTTTCATTTAAAATAGAAATGATTTTTTTGGGGCTGCCCGTCGTAAAAATGGTCTCAAAATGCTTTTTGAGAATCATTTTTGCCGAAAAAAGAATTTCTTCCTGATCATCTACGATCAATATCTGGGCTTGTTTCTTTCGCATAATGTATTTTTTTGTTCGATTCTGAACGGTCAACTGTTCATTTTCGAACACTGGTTTTTTGGATGGTTTTCAGAGGTTCTTTAAAATCAATGTTTTGCAAATAATAAATTTAATGGCACAGTATTTACCTATTGATTATCAGTAAATTATTTAAAAAAATGGACACGGTAATTCCTCGTAAAAATAGAAAATTTAGAAACTTCACAATAGTAATTGGTGTTTTTTTAGCTTTGGCTGTAATTGTATTTTTTTCATTTAGCACAAAAAAAACTCTTAATGTAAAAGCTCAGGAATTGACTGTTCAAAAAGTGGAAAAAGCTTTTTTTGAAGATTTTGTAGTCTTTCAGGCGAAAGTAGAGCCTTTGAATGTAATGTTGGTAAATGTAACAGAAGGAGGGTCGGTAAAAGAAATTTTTGTCGAAAACGGCGCAACTGTTACCAAAGGTCAATCGCTGGCACGTTTGTACAACCCAAATACAGAACTTAATTATCTGACACAGGAAACGGCAATTATTGAACAAATTAATAATCTGAATACGGGAAAATTAAACATCAGAAATCAGGAACTAAACCTGACTAAGGATTTTGTGTTGATTGAACATGATTATAACGATGCCAAACGCTTGTATGATATGAATTCGAAATTGTATGCCAAAGATGTGATTTCAAAAAATGACTGGAATACTTTTAAGGAAAGCCTGCGTTTTCAGGAAGAGCGAAAAAGAACAATTCAGCAAAGCATTCAAAAAGAAAAACAAAGTAATCAGGTTCAGATTTCGCAGATTAACCGCTCTATAGAAACCATGGAAAAAAGTTTGGATATTCTTCGAAATAATAAAAAGAATTTCCTGATTACTGCTCCTGAATCGGGAAGATTAACTTCTTTTGAGCCTGTTTTGGGCAAAACATTTCAGGCTGGTGAAAGTATCGGAAAAATAGATGCTAAAAAAGGGTACAAACTCATTGCAGACGTAGATGAATTTTATCTTGAGAAAATCAGAGAAGGATTAAAAGGTCAGGTAGAATTTAAGGGCAGTATTCTTGAAGTTTTGGTAACCAAAGTAATTCCGGAAGTTAAAAGCGGGCATTTTACAGTAGAATTAGCTTTTACGTCTAAAGAAAAAATCATTTTACAGGACGGACTTAGTTTTGGTGTAAAACTGATTTTATCGGAGAAAAATAAAACTTTGGTAGTATCAAAAGGAAGCTTTAATCAGGAAACGGCAGGAAAATGGATTTTTGTCGTAAAAGGAAATAAAGCCGAAAGAAGAAACATAAAGCTGGGACGAGAAAACCCGTCTTATTATGAAGTTCTGCAAGGTCTAAAAGAGGGAGAATCTGTAATCACTTCATCTTATACCGACTATAAAGATATTGAAGAGCTGTCGATTAGTAATTCGCAGTAATTAAATTAGTTCTCCTGCAAGGTTTTCAAAAACTTGTAGGTATAAAAATAACGTCAAAACAGACTTACAAGGTTTTAAAAACTTTGCAGGACAAAATAATTAAAATTTCAATCATCAATCAAAAAACAATAACATTAAAACCTTAAAGAATATGATAACCATTCAAAATTTAACCAAAGTTTTTAGAACCGAAGAAGTAGAAACATCAGCTTTAAGCGGGATTTCTTTAGAGATTAAAAAAGGAGATTTCTTAACCATTATGGGGCCTTCGGGCTGCGGAAAATCAACTTTGCTTAACATAATCGGATTGCTGGACAGCGCAACAAACGGAAGTTATAAATTACTGGATCAGGAAATGATAGGCCTTAAGGAAAAAGGAAGATCAAAAGTCCGTAAAGAAAACATTGGGTTTATTTTTCAAAATTTTAACCTTATTGATGAACTTTCGGTTTATGACAATATCGAGCTGCCTTTACTTTACAACAATGTAAAAGCATCAGACAGAAAACAAAAAATCGAGGCGATTGCCGAAAAACTAAATATTTCCCATCGTCTAAAACATTTTCCGCAACAGCTTTCAGGAGGTCAGCAGCAAAGAGTTGCCGTTGCGAGAGCGTTGGTAAACGATCCTAAAATTATCCTTGCCGATGAGCCAACCGGAAATCTGGACAGTAAAAATGGTAATGAAGTAATGGAGCTTCTAACCGATCTGCACGCAAAAGGTGCTACAATCCTGATGGTTACCCATTCTGATTATGATGCTTCTTTTTCGCAGAAAACAATTTATATGAAAGACGGGGTTATATTTTCTGAAAAACTGAATCAGAGAAATGTTGATGTTTTTATGGACGCTAAATAAAATTAAAATGATCAAATTTATTGTAACAGCAATCTTAATCCTGGTGGGGTTTGTTTGCAAAATGATGACTTTAGAAAATAAAAATACGGTTTCGGTTTCGACGCTGACCGAATTAATTTTAAAAAAATAAACGATGATTTCTAACTGGTTTAAAATATTTATTTATCATTTAAAACAAAATAAACTGTTTTCGTTTTTAAATGTTTTAGGACTAAGCATCGGGATTGCCGGAGTGATTTTTGCCATTTTATATTGGAACAATGAAAATGCCTACGATCAATGGAATCCTGAAAAAGAGAATGTATATCAAGTTCTTAATGTTATAGGCGGAACCGGAGATACGTGGGCAACAAGTTCTATCCCTTTTGGCAATACCTGTAAAGCAACAATTCCTGAAATTGAGCAGATTTGCTTTATGAATCTTTGGTATAATGAATCTGTAATTAAATATCAAAATAAAAAATTGATAGATAAAAAGATAACGGTATCTGATAATAACTTTTTTGATTTTTTTCCATTTCCGATAATAAAAGGTTCTAAAAAAGATATTCTCAAAGAGAAAAATAGCGTTGCCATGTCAGAAGAGCAGGCAAAATTACTCTTTAACGATGAAGATCCTATTGGAAAAACGATAACCTATGAAAATAAATCTTATACTGTAAAAGGGGTGTACCGTCTTGTAAAACCATCTTCTTTTGAACCTAATTATGTTTTTGGGGGAGTTGTTCGCGAACAGGACCTTAACCAATGGGGGAACTTTAATTATGGTTTTATGATTAAAGTCAAAAAGAACAGTGACGTTGCTGTAGTTTTGAAGAAAATGCATCACGTAAATTATGTAAACAGAACTTTAAAAGATGCTAAAGAAAGTGGTCAGACACCAGAACAATATATCAAAGAAAATGGTGAAATTAAAATTATCTTTGATCAGCTGAAAACGCTACGCCTTCATGGTACAAAAGCTTCCGGACAATCGTCTCCTGAAGGCAAAGGAAACTTACAGCTTCTTTATATCATGGCAGGATTATCTGTTTTAATTCTTGTTTTATCATTGGTAAACTATATTAATTTGGCGACGGCTTCGGCCATAAAACGTGCTAAAGAAGTAGGTGTCCGTAAGATTGTAGGTGCTTCAAAAAAACAGATTATCAATCAGTTTATTTTTGAAACGGCCATTGTTGTAACCTTGGCTATTGTTTTTGCTTTGGCCATTGTAGAGCTTTCATTGCCTCATTATAATGACTTCTTAAAGAAAAATCTGACTTTGAATGGCGGCGAATTTTACCTGCAGCTTATTTTTATATTTGGATTAGTAATCATTCTTGCGGGTATTTTCCCGGCCATTTATATTTCAAATTTTGAAACTTTAAAAGTTCTAAAAGGTAATTTTTCCCGAAGTAAAAGCGGAATCTGGATTCGAAACTCGATGTTGATTTTTCAGTTTGGTATTGCCGCTTTCTTTATCATAGGGGCTTTGATTGTCAACAATCAGGTTAATTATATGATGAATAAGGATCTTGGTTTTAGTGGCGATCAGGTTATCAGAATTCCTTTTAATTATCAGGATTACAAAACAAAAGGGCAAAAATACTACACTACAAAACAAGAAATCCTTAAGATATCGGGGGTACAGGATGCTTCTACTTTTGCCGGTACTTTTGGAAACAGTACAAACTCCAGCTCTGGTTTAACACATAATGGTGTTTTTGTACAGCCGCGAAATGTTGAAATGGATTTTGGTTTTTTAGAAATGATGAAAATTAAGATTGTCGAAGGTCGAAATTTGTCACCAAAATTTGCTTCGGACACTATTGACAACTGGCTAATTAATGAGACTCTGGCTAAAAAATTAGGATTGAAAAATCCGATTAATACTATAATAAGTTCTGGCTGGGGAAATGAAAAAGGCAATTTAAAATTCAAGGTTGTCGGAATTGTAAAGGATTTTCACATTACAGGATTTCAAAATAAAGTACCTCCAATGGTTTTTATTAATATGAAAACTTTAAAATGGAATAATTTTCAGGATCTTTATGTAAAAGTTTCTGCGGATAATTTAAGCGAAACTTTGGCCAAACTAAAAACATATTGGGAGAAAAACGTAAATCCCGATTATCCTTTTGATTATGAATTTGTAAATAAAGGATTTGCCAAAACGTATCAGGAACAAGTAAAACAAAAAGATTTGTTTTTTATTTTGAATCTGGTTGTAATCATTATTGCCATTTTTGGATTGTTTGCTTTGGCTTCTTTTTCGATGGAAAGACGATTGAAAGAAATCGCAATCAGAAAAACTTTGGGAGCAGAAACAGACGCATTGCTAAAAGAATTATCAAAACAATATATTATTTTCTGCCTGATTGGTTTTGCGATTGGAGTTGTTCCGGCGTATATCTTATTGCAGAAATGGCTGGAGAATTTTGCCTTCAGAATTGGAGTTTCGGTAGTTCCGTTTACTATTGCGCTTATTTCATTATTGGTTCTGACCCTATTAATTGTTTCGGCAAAAGCCTATCAGGTAACTAAAATAGATATTCTCAAATATTTAAAATATGAATAACTTGTAGACCATTTTTTTAGAAACCGTCAGCTTTATAAAGCTGACGGTTTTTTTATTTTCAATCCATTCAGATTTCATAGTAACAGAATCAGAGGTAAAGTAATTTATCAAGGCTTTCGTCTCTTTTGTAACATCCGAAAAAACTCATCTCTCCATCATCATACTAAAGATTATTCATAGTCTGCAAATAGCAGACCGTAATTGTTATTAAAATTCATGTGTTTTTTAAATTAAAAAGTTGATTGATTTCTGAAAAGAAAACACACCTAAAAAATTTCAGTATCATTTTGAATAATCTCTATATCGACAAATCCAATCTAAAAAGGTCATAATCCGAACATAATCTGTTATCTTTGCAGTCTGAAATCAGTTTAAATAAAAACAGTTTTTTAAATTAATTTCTTTCATATAGAAATACTACGTTAAAAATGAAATTAGACAGAAAAGAAATTCTTAAGGCTCTGGAAACAATCACTATAGCCGGAGAAGGAAAAAATATGGTTGAAAGTGGTGCTGTTGCCAATGTATTAACTTTTGGAGATGAAGTAGTGGTAGATTTAGTACTTCACACGCCAGCTATGCACATTAAAAAAAGAGCCGAAGACGATATCAAAAAAACAATTCATGAATTGGTATCACCTGAAGCAAAAATCAAAGTAAATATTAAAGTTGAAACTCCTGAAAAAAACGAAATTAAAGGCCGTGCAATTCCGGGAATCAAAAATATAATCGCCGTTGCTTCTGGTAAAGGGGGTGTTGGAAAATCTACTGTTACAGCAAATTTGGCTGTTACACTGGCAAAAATGGGATTTTCTGTTGGAGTTCTTGATGCTGATATTTATGGCCCTTCTATGCCAATTATGTTTGATGTAGAAAATGAAAAGCCAGTTTCGATTACTGTTGATGGAAAATCAAAAATGAAGCCTATCGAAAGTTATGAAATCAAAATACTTTCTATCGGATTTTTTACCGCTCCAAGTCAGGCAGTAATATGGAGAGGCCCAATGGCTGCAAAAGCATTAAACCAAATGATTTTTGATGCAGATTGGGGAGAACTTGATTTTATGTTAATCGACTTACCTCCTGGAACAGGTGATATTCACCTTTCTATTATGCAATCACTGCCAATTACAGGAGCTGTAGTGGTTAGTACACCGCAAGCAGTAGCCCTTGCTGATGCTAAAAAAGGAGTAGCCATGTTTATGCAGGACAATATCAATGTTCCTGTTTTGGGAATTATAGAAAATATGGCTTACTTTACACCAGAAGAATTGCCTGATAATAAATATTATATCTTTGGACAGGAAGGTGCCAAAAACCTGGCAGAAGACTTAAATGTTCCTTTTTTAGGAGAAGTACCACTTGTACAATCTATACGTGAAGCAGGAGATTATGGTCGTCCGGCAGCTTTGCAGACAGCATCTGTAATTGAGACTGTTTTTGAAGAAATCACCAGAAATGTTGTGCAGGAAACAGTAAACAGAAATGATAGTTTACCTGCTACCGAAGCCATTAAAATTACAACAATGGCAGGTTGTTCTGCAGTAAAAAAGAATTAGATAATTTAAATAATGAGACAATAAGATAATGATTCAGGATAATTTTAAAAATTATCTTATTGACACATTATCTTATTGGCACATTGTTTAATTGACACATAAAAATTATGACAACAGAAGAATTAACAAGCAACGTATTATTGGCTCTGGATGAGATCAGGCCATTTTTAAATTCTGATGGAGGAGATATTACACTTATTTCTATCGATGATGACAAACATGTCAAAGTTCGTTTAGAAGGAGCATGCATTAGCTGTAGTGTAAATCAGATGACTCTAAAAGCAGGCGTTGAAACGACAATAAAAAAATATGCTCCGCAAATTGAAACTGTGGTGAATATAATGTAATCTGAGAAAAAATTGTAGATTTTACCCTGGCCTCAATTAATAGGAATAATAGGCCTTAAGGCTTTTTGTTTTGGAAAAATTCAAAAATTATTTATAAAAAAGCTTATAATTGCGATTTTAACAAAAAATAATACAAAGATTTAAGAGTTTTTGTTGATGGATTGACACTTATTTAACTTAAATTTGTGACCAAACCCCTTAATCTTAAAAACTTATGAAAAACTTTTACACTTTATTTTTATTATTATTTTTTGCTGCAGTAAATGCACAAGGACCTAAAACTGTGATAGTAGACAAAGCCTGGCTGAATGAATCTGAAGAATGGTCAGATTTTACATATGCTGGTCAAATTGTATTTTCTACAAATCCAAATGCAGAAGAAGGGACTTTAAGAATCGGTAATTACGATTTTTTATATGATTTTTGTGAAGGAAAAGCCAAATTTGCCAATAAAGCAACTTACAGTGCTGCAGAATTTTCTCACCCGAGAAAGTTATCTGTAACAACAGACAAACAAGGTGTTGTAAATACTACTTACGAAGGTACGTTGGTATTTCAGGCCGATAAAGATTATTATTCTGTAATTGCAGTAGTGACCTTATTAGAAAAAAGTGGTAGCATCCTTGGTGTAAAAATGCATTTAAAAGACAATAACAGAAGAGAATATGCTTTTAGCTTAAAACCTAATAGTTAAATAAAATTATGAGGGTTTGATCACGTTTTCAGATCCTGGAAAATTCCAACTAATAAAAATGGATGTATTAATAAAGATTAAAGATCGAGAAGGAGTTATACACGAATTACAGGCTCCAACTGATATGGCAATGAATATAATGGAGTTATGCAAAGCATACGAACTTCCTGTTGAAGGAACCTGTGGCGGAATGGCCATGTGTGCTTCCTGCCAGTGTTACGTTCTCAATGATGTTGCATTACCGGAAATGGGAGATGAAGAAGAAGCCATGCTGTCGGAAGCATTTTATGTTAAATCTAATAGCCGTTTGGGCTGTCAGATTCCAATCACTACCGAACTAGAAGGATTAGAATTAGAATTGGCACCTGAATATTAAATAAAATACAAAAAGCGAGAATTAAGAATTCTCGCTTTTTGTATACTACTATGCCAAAATTATAAACTGTATCGGTTTTAATCACTATTCTTCTTTTAGCAATCTCCAATCATTACTCTAGTATTTTTTTAGTCTCATAATCTGATCTTTTATTTCAAAATCTAATATTCTTTTATTTCGATTTTCGATAAATTACAAATGCTTAAGTATAACATTTGTTCAGAAGCAATTTTTTCGCAATTACCACTTACAAATCACTTTATACTTTTATCCCGAGTAAAATTCGTTATTTCCTGTAATTTCACTAAGAATCAGAAAGTTTACGATGTCTTATACTAACATTCTTAAAACTTTTATTGGCCTTATTAAAAAGGGCATCAAAATAGTTTTGTGAAAATTTAATTTTTTGAATGTTAAAATATTTTCTATCGTATTTAATAATTAATATCTAAGTAAATGAACAAACTTTTAAATTACATGAGTATTACACTGGTTGCTTTCACATTATTCTCATGTAATAAAAATGAGTGGACACCAGAAAAAGAAGCCGATTTTAAGAAACAGTTTACAGAAACTGCAAAAACTAAAGGAAAGGGCATGTTTTCGGATGAACAAGCAGCTTATATTGCAAATTGTGTTTTTGATAAAATTAAAAGCAATGATTTAAAACCGGATGATATTAAAAAACCTGGAGTCGTAATCTCTGTGAGACAAATGGGAACTGAATGCGCTCAAGAAGCACTTTTGAAATATAAATCTAAAACCCAAAATACCTGGAATCCCAAAAACGAAGAAGATTATAAAAACATTTTAAAAAAGAGCCTTCTTAGCACTGGTGCAAAAAGTAAAGACATTTCTTTTATTGCTGATTGTTTCATTTCAAAAATGAAAGAACAAAATTTAGACCCCGCAGATTTACAAGATCCAAAAAATGGTGATTTAGTACAGAAAATTGGAAAAACTTGTGGAGAAGAATTAATGAAAAAGAAATAAATTTAAAATTGGTCAAAGGATTTCTATTAAACATTTTCAAAATGAAAAAAAATCTAAAATACATATGTTTATTATTAACAATCACATTATTTTCATGTACAGATAAAAATAAATGGACAACTGAAACAGAAGCCGAATTTAAACTTGGCGCCAAAGAAGGAATGCTGAAAAAAGGAAAAGGAATGCTTTCAGAAGATCAGGTTGATTATATTGTAGATTGTTCTCTCCAAAAATTTAAAAAGCAAAATATCAAACCTTACGATACTAAAAATCCGGAAAATGAATCATTTGTAAAACAAGCGGCTAAAGAATGCGCGCAGGAATGGCTTACTAATAATCAGGACAAAATAGGAACATCGATTTTATCAGAATAAATTAAGGAAAAATTACTTTTCAATATACTTTCATCAAAAAAACCGTAATTACATTACTGCAATTACGGTTTTCTCTTTATAACAATTTTCTTTAATCTCTCGTTATACCAAACCGGCTTGGATTAAATATTCAGCGATTTGAATTGTATTTGTAGCAGCCCCTTTTCTTAAATTATCAGCAACGATCCACATATTTAAGGTATTTTCCTGACTTTCGTCACGACGGATTCTTCCAACAAATACTTCATTTTTTCCTTCTGCATACAATGGCATCGGATATGTAAAGGTATCTAAATTGTCCTGTACCACTACTCCATCTGTATGGTGCAGAATTTCACGAACTTCATTGATATCAAAGTCATTTGTAAACTCAACGTTTACAGCTTCACTATGACCACCTACAACAGGCACGCGAACAGCTGTAGCCGTAACTCTGATGGTATTATCTCCAAGGATTTTTTGAGTTTCACGAACTAATTTCATCTCTTCTTTAGTATATCCGTTCTCCTCAAAACTATCGCAATGTGGAATTGCATTTCTGTGAATAGGATATTTGTAAGCCATCTCTCCCTGAATACCTGCGTACTCATTTTCTAATTGTTTAACCGCTTTTACACCAGTTCCTGTAATAGATTGGTAAGTAGAAACAATAATTCTTCTGATGTTGTATTTTTTATGTAATGGAGCCAAAGCCAATACCATCTGGATCGTAGAGCAGTTTGGGTTGGCAATAATTTTATCTTCTTTTGTTAAAACAGATGCATTGATTTCAGGAACAACCAACTTTTTTGTCGGATCCATTCTCCAGGCAGAAGAGTTATCAATAACTGTAGTTCCTGCAGCAGCAAATATTGGTGCCCATTCTAGTGAAGTATCACCTCCTGCAGAAAAAACAGCGATATCTGCTTTCATATCAACAGCGGTCTGCAAGCCAACAACTTTATATTTTGTTCCCTTGTATTCAATTTCTTTCCCTACTGATCTCTCCGAAGCAACAGGTATTAATTCTGTAACAGGAAAATTTCTTTCTGCTAAAACTTTAAGCATTACTTCGCCAACCATTCCGGTAGCACCTACAACCGCTATTCTCATTTTTATATTTTTAAATAATAATCAAATTTATACCGCAAAAATAAGTATAATAAAAGTGATAACAAGGCGCTTCACAAAAAATAACAAAATGTTACAAAACAAACAATTATTAAAAAAACCGCCTCTTTAGAAGGCGGTTAAGTTAGACTTAGTGCAGCGGTATTATATCTTATTGTTTGTTTTTCAACAAATCCCTAATTTGTGTAAGCAACTCTTCCTGTGTTGGTGCAGCAGGTTGATTTGGAGCTGGTTCTTCTTTCTTTTTAAGGCTGTTTAATGCTTTTATAATAAGGAATAATACAAACGCCACAATTATAAAATTGATTACTGCCGAAAGAAACAAACCATATTTTACACCTCCAAAAGCTGTTAAATCTTCTATTTTAGATAAATGAGCCGCATCAAGGGCAGGTTTTAATACTAAAGGTGTAATTACATCTTCAATAAAAGAATTTACAATTTTACCAAAAGCAGCTCCAATGATTACAGCAACGGCAAGATCAACAACGTTGCCTTTCATTGCAAATGCCTTAAATTCAGAAAAAAATCCCATAATGATGTTTTTTTTGTTAATAATGAATGTCAAAAATACTAAATTTCCTCAGAATTTTCTCTCCTATCTGAAAAATACTCTTTTTACGCGTTGCGAAATACTTGCCAGGATTTCATACGGAATTGTTTTTAAGGCGTCTGCAATTTCAGTTACAGTAGGATTTTCTCCAAAAATAACAACAGAATCTCCTTCCTTGCAATCAATTTCTGTTACGTTTACCATTAACATGTCCATACAAATACTGCCAACAATGGATGCCCTTTTATTTTTAATCAGAACATACCCCACTTCATTTCCCCATAATCTCGAAATTCCGTCTGCATAACCAATTGGTATTGTTGCAATTTTGGTTTGTTGGCCAGCCATAAAACGACGTCCATAGCCAACACTGTCACCCGCCGGAATAGTTCGGATCTGGGAAATAACAGATTTTAAAGTTCCGACATTCTCTAAATATTTTTGTTCGGCAGGATCATTTGAAACTCCGTAAAGCCCAATTCCTAAACGCACCATATTATATTGGGCATCAGGAAAATTACTAATTCCGGATGTATTGAGTATATGACGAATAGGATTTATCTCTAATTCGGTTATTAATTTTGAAGATAATTTTTCGAATAAGCGAATTTGCGAAAGCACAAACTCATAATGATTCATGTCATCGCTTGTAGCCAAATGAGATAATACGCTTTGTATGCGAACTGTTGTATTGCCTTTTAAGGCTGCAATCAATTCATCAATAGTATTTTCCTCAAAACCAAGTCGGTGCATTCCCGTATCTAATTTAATATGAACAGGAAAATCTTTTAAGTTCTTTTCACGTGCAATTTTCAGGAAGGCATTTAATCCTTTAATACTATAAATTTCCGGCTCTAACTGATATTGAATAATGGATGGAAAACTCGTAGATTCAGGATTCAAAACCATAATCGGCAATTTGATTCCGCCGTTTTTAAGTGAGATTCCTTCATCGGCAAAAGCCACACCCAAATAATCAACGTTATGATGTTCCAGTAATTTAGCTATTTCCAAGCCTCCGTTTCCATAACTAAAAGCTTTTACCATAACCATGATTTTGGTTTCGGGTTTTAGTTTGGATTTAAAGAAATTTAAATTGTGACTGATTGAATCGAGATTGATTTCGAGAATTGTTTCATGGGTTTTCTCTTCCATTAAAGTAACAATTTCTTCAAACTGAAAAGATCTTGCTCCTTTTATTAAAATGGTTTCATTAGCAAAATTCAGGCTGTCAAAATTAGCTATAAAATCGGCTGTGTTTTCAAACATAACAGCATTTGAAAATTTAATTTTAAAAGAAGAAATCGTGCTCCCAATCCCGATTACACGGTTTATATTATTATCCGTTATTAATTGTGCCACTTTAGAATACAGCTCCTCATTTGAAAATCCGCTTTGAAAAATATCCGATAAAATGACTGTTTTTGAAGCGTTCTTTTTTTGACTTTCGAGAAAATCTAAAGCAATTTTTAGCGATTGAAAATCAGAACTATAACTATCATCAATGATACTGCAATTGTTTATTCCGTTTTTGACTTCAAGACGCATTTCTACCGGATACAGCATCTGCATACGATTTTGAATTATAGCCGGGTCATATTTAAAACAAAGCAAAACCATTAAACAGGAAATAGCATTTTCAATAGATGCTGAGTCCTGAAAAGGAATTTCTAACTCAAAACTTTCGTTTTTATATTGATATTGAATACTTGTCTTTTCGTTTATATTTTCCTTTTTCAGAATAAAGACATCAGCTGTTTTATCTGTGAAACTCCATGAAAAAACAACTCTTTCTTTTACTTGGTTTTGGTCTAAAAAAGCACTTAGGCAAAAATCTACAATTTCATTTTTCTGATAAATTATAACTTTTGAATTTTTGAAAAGCTGTAGTTTTTCATTGATCTTTTGTTCTAAATTCAGAAAACCTTCATCGTGCGCAGAACCTATATTAGTAAGAACACCAATGTTGGGCTTAATAATTTTTTCAAGATTAGACATTTCGTTAACCGTCGAAATTCCGGCCTCAAAAATTCCTAAATTATGTTTTTCATTTATTGCGATAACAGACAGCGGAACTCCAACCTGAGAATTATAACTTTTTGGACTTCTGATAATATTATAATCCGGGCTCAACAAAAAGTTCAGCCATTCTTTTACTATCGTTTTACCGTTGCTTCCTGTCAATCCGATTACCGGAAAATCAAAAAGATTGCGATAATAAGCTGCAAATCCCTGCAATGCTTTGAGTGTATCTTCTACAACCAAAAAATTAGCTTTTTCTTTGTAATTATCCGGAATATATTGCACTACAAAATTCTGAACTCCTTTTTGAATAAGTTCAGAAATATATAAATGAGCATCATTATTTGCACCTGATAAGGCGAAAAATAAAGTTTGTGATCCGTTTTGCAGCGAACGGCTGTCGATGGAAACGTGATCAATAAAAATATCAGTATTTAAGCCAATCCATTCTGCATTAAGAACCGGGATAAGGCTTTTTAAATTTATGCTCATTGAAAATTCTTTTTGTCAAATTTAAAAAAAGGTTTGCCACGAATTACACGAAGGGTATCGAATTTATTTTGAAATAAAAAAAAGGTTTTTGCCACAAATTGCACCAATTTCCACAAATTATTCTACTTGCGGATTTTAAAATAATAATCACAGATTAGTAAAGCATTTAAATTCTTTTAATCTGTGGCAAAAAACTAATAATGCTTAACGAAAAACAATCAAATTAATAGAAAAAACCATTATTTTATTATATTTGTTCAATACCAAAAAACAAAGTTTTGAAAAAAATATTGCCTTTATTCTCCTATATATTACATCCGATTTTTATCTCGATGTATGCTACTTTGTTTTATTTGTATTGCAAAGAAGATATCTTTACAAACAGGGAAAAATATTATGTTTTATTTCAAATTCTTATTATTACGATTTTGGTGCCCATATTATTTTTCATGCTTTTGCGTTCTACGGGACACGTAAAATCGGTGATGGTACCCGAAACTTCGCAACGGCAGATCCCGCTTCTTTTGCAATGTTTTTTATATATTTTACTGGTAAAAAGAAGTATTGTAATTGCCCGTTATCCGGAACTTCATTTCTTTTTTCTAGGAGCATTATTCAGTACCATAATAGCCTTAATACTTTCTTTTTTTAAAATAAAAGCGAGTTTACACATGATGGCCATTAGCGGACTGGCACTTTTTGTAATTGGGCTGAATATACATTTGAAAATGCAAAATCCGTATTGGACAGCATTATTGGTTTTGTTGACAGGGGTTGTGGCTTCATCAAGACTTGAAATGGAAGCTCACACGAATAAAGAATTGATTATTGGCCTTTTGGCCGGCGTTTTTCCTCAGATTTTGTTCCTGTATCTGTGGTTATAAAATATAGAAAATTAACCCCGCATTGATTGTCCTAATATCCAGATTTTCTCCGGATAGTGTTTTTACCGATTTAAACAGAGGATTCAGGCCGTAATAAATATAAAGGTTCCAGGTATTGTACCCTGCTGAAAGATAGGGACCATATTGAAATTGATTGATATTGGAGTCATTGCTGATCTTATAAGTAGTTTCTCCATCGTCTAGCACAGATTTGGTTGCAAATGCATAGCTAAGTTTTACACCCAGATAAACCCTCCAGAATTTATAACTGTCAAAAGTAGAATTTCTCCATCTGAATTCTATCGGAACGTCTACTAAATATTGTCTGTATCTATTGGAAACAAATTCATTATAATCATTTACCTGATAAACCGAAGCACCTGAGCCATCTTTTGAAATGGTTAGATTCTGAAAGAAATTCTGGTAACTCAATCCCAAACCTGCAGCAATGGCAAAGGTTCTGTTTTTATTAATGGGCATATCACGCAAAAATCCGGCAGAAATACCCAAAGAAAATTTATTCTGCTTAAGGTCTGCTGGAATATTAGAAAATAGATTATACGTTATGGTTGTATAAAACTGATCTTCACGATAAAGCGAATCGATTTTCACGATTGGTTCTATTTTAGGCTTTGTTTCCTGTTGTGAAAAGACATTCAAAAACGAAACTAAAAAGAAACAACTAAAAAGTAATCGCATATCGTATTTTGGTTTTAAAGAGTTTTTCAAGTAAACGTTTTTTGCAGTGAATTTATTTTACTTACAAATATAATACAATGTCGTCTCTGGAGACAATTAGTAGTCAATTATTCTGTTTTTCATCAAAATTACAAGGATTTGCAAAACTATTTTTAACAAATTAGCAACAGAACTAAAAAAATAATCCCATTTTTCGTTCGTCTTTTATACCTTTGTCCTGCATGAAAAGAAAGCAGCTCATATTAAGTGTTTCTCTGGCGCTGACAGTATTGTTCTCAATCCTGTTTCAGTCTATACACAGTTATGAGCATATTGTAAAACAGCTTTCAGAAAAACAATGCCATCACGATTATAGTGATCCAAATGGCGAGATTACACATCAGCATCATGATTATGATGTTTGTTTTGTTTGTCATTTTACTTTTGGAAGTTATATTGTTCCTGATAAATTTTCATTTCAGTTTGATATATCAAATAAAGAAATACCTTATTTCTTCGCTGTTTCAGAAAAAATATTTTCATTTCCTGAAAGCGCTTATTTATTGCGGGGCCCGCCTGCAGCTGTAGTTGCCTAAATTTCGAATCAACGAAATCAAAATCACAATCTTTTAATTTAATTCCAAACAAACATTGGATTTTCCCATCCTGAATCAATCGGGATCGGCAGGCTTTATTGTTTTTCAGGTTTTTGTTTTAAAGAAAAATCAATTTAACTATAGCATCATTTCAAATGAAAAAAATAATATTAACCCTTATTTTAGGGTTTTCAGGGCTGCTTTCAGCTCAAAACTCTGTTTCCGGAACTGTAACAGATTCTCAAAATCAGCCTATGCCCGGAGTATCGGTTTATGCTCCCGAATTACATAAAGGTACTACTACAGACGAAACTGGAAAATATCAGTTTACAAATCTTCCAAACGGAAACTTAAGGCTTTCTTTTGCATTTGTTGGCTTTACAACTCAAAATAAAACTGTTATTAAATTATTAAAAGAAAATACCTTAGACGTTACACTCGAAGAGTCAATTCTTGAAATGGATGAAGTAATTGTCTCTACCCCATTCAACAAACTGCAATCGCAAAACGTAATGAAGGTAGAACACGAAAGCATCAAAACGCTACAACAAAAAGGAACTTCGACATTGATTGAAGGCCTGGCCACAATTCCGGGAGTTTCACAAATTTCTACAGGAACATCTATAGGAAAACCGGTAATTCGCGGACT
This sequence comes from Flavobacterium sp. 1355, assembly GCF_017833415.1. Taxonomy (GTDB): domain Bacteria; phylum Bacteroidota; class Bacteroidia; order Flavobacteriales; family Flavobacteriaceae; genus Flavobacterium. The sequence continues at coordinate 40,932 of NZ_JAFICC010000016.1, forward strand.
TAGCGGGAATCGTGTTTTGGTTTATTCTCAAGGTGTTCGTATAGAAAATCAGCAATTTGGTGATGAACATGGTTTGGGATTAAATGATGCTGGAATCGAAAGTGTTGAAGTAATTAAAGGCCCGGCTTCTTTATTGTACGGATCTGACGCTTTGGGTGGTGTTTTGTATTTTAACCCCGAAAAATTTGCTGACGCGAATACTTTTAAAGCCAATTTTAGCCAAAAATATTTTACCAATACAGAAGGAAGTAATTCCTCTATTGGATTAAAAACTTCTACGGATAACTGGAAATTCCTGGCACGCGGAAGTTTCAATACCCATTCAGATTACAAAATTGCCGATGGAGACCGTGTAACCAATTCACGCTACAATGAAACTGATTTTAAGACAGGAATCGGATACAGTAATTCAAGTTTTTCAAGTGTATTGAGATATAATTATAATAAGCTTGATATAGGAATTCCGGAAGAAGGAATCGCAGAACAATCTTCAAGCAAAGATACCCAGTTTCCAAGACAGGGAATTTTTAACCATTTATTGAGTCTGAACAATGTTATCTTTTTTGAAAACTCAAAACTAGACGTTGATTTAGGTTATATAGCTAACGACAGAAGCGAATTTGAGGACAGTAATGATGCCTCTTTGCGAATGAAACTGAATACATTCAATTATAATGCAAAATATCATTTTCCGAAATTTGGTAAAATTGAAACTATTTTGGGTGTACAGGGAATGCATCAGACAAACAAAAACTCAGGTGAAGAATATTTAATTCCTAATGCCACTACAAATGATTTTGGTGTTTTTGGAACTGCAAATTATGAATGGAACAGCAACGTTTTACAAGCTGGATTGCGTTTCGATAACAGAAATGTTACTTCTGAAGCACATGTAAGTGAAGGTGAAGAAGGTTATTTTCAGGATCTAGACAAATCATTTAAAAGCTTTAACGCTTCTTTGGGTTATAAAACCCAATTGGCTGAACCTCTAACGCTTCGCTTAAATGTTGCTACCGGATTTAGAGCGCCAAACTTAGCAGAGTTAACATCAAATGGGGTTCACGAAGGAACTAACCGATACGAAATTGGAAATTCGGATTTAAAAACGGAACAAAACGTTCAGACAGATTTGAATTTAGAATATAAAAATTCACATTTTGAATTTTTTGTAAATGGATTTTACAATCATATAAACAATTATATCTACACTTCTCCAACGGGAGAAACACTTGACGATAATGATGTTTTTGCTTACGTTCAGGATAATGCACAATTATATGGTGGTGAGATAGGATTGCACTTTCATCCGCATCCTTTGGACTGGCTGCATTTTGAAACAAGTTTTGAAACTGTTACAGGCAAAAAAGACAATAAGGATTATTTGCCCCTGATTCCTGCAAACAACTGGAATAATACACTTAGAACCGAATTTGATATTAAAAACTGGTTAAAGGAAGGATATGCTTCCTTGAATGTTTCTTCGACTTTTGATCAGGATAATGTAAGTGGTTTTGAAACCGCTTCTAAAGGGTATACTCTGGTAAATTTAGGTTTTGGAGGAACAGTTAAACTTGGTAAAACTGCTTTTGACATTAACCTGAACGGAAACAATTTATTTGATGAAAAGTATATTGCCCATCTTTCAAGATTAAAAACAGACGGAATTCCAAATATTGGAAGAAATATTGTTTTGGGAGTAAACTTCACTCTATAATTTTTTAACCGCAGAGTACGCTAAGATTGCGCAAGGAGCGCTAACTTATTTCTCGCAAAAGTCGCAAGGACGCAAAGTTATTTTCTTTGCGACTCTGCGACTTTTGCGAGATTTAAATAAAGCTTTGTGTCCTTTGCGAAAAGACTTTGCGTGCTTTGCGGTTAAATTTTATATCTTCACAAAAAGCACTATTTTTGTTACAACTGACAAACTTAAACTATGAAAAAAACAATTCTTATAATGGCTATTACTACTGCAGGAATTTCATTTGGGCAAACAAAAATTCAGTATCCCGAAACAAAAAAGGGTGAAACTATTGACACGTATTTTGACACAAAAGTAAACGATCCTTATCGTTGGCTTGAAGATGATAAATCTGCCGAAACCGGTGCATGGGTAAAAGCGCAGAATGAAGTTACCTATGCTTATTTAGCTAAAATTCCTTTTCGCGAAGAGCTAAAAAAACGTATGGAAAAATTATGGAATTATGAGAAAATCGGAGCTCCGTCAAGAGAAGGGAATTTTACTTACTATTCTAAAAATAATGGTCTGCAAAATCAATCTGTAATTTACCGAAAAGATAAGAATGGCAAAGATGAAGTCTTCTTAGATCCGAACACTTTCTCTAAGGACGGGACAACTTCTCTGGGCAGTTTGGATTTTTCTAAAGATGGATCCAAGGCTGCATACTCTATTTCTGAGGGAGGAAGCGACTGGAGAAAAGTTATTATTATTGATGCTTTGTCTAAAAAAGTTTTAGAGGACACTATTGTTGATGTCAAATTCAGCGGGATTTCATGGTTTAAAAATGAAGGTTTTTACTACTCCAGTTATGATAAGCCAACAGGAAGCGAACTATCTGCCAAGACAGACCAGCATAAATTGTACTACCATAAATTGGGAACTTCTCAAAAAGACGATAAAGTTATCTTTGGGCTTGAAGATAAAAGAAGATATGTTGGTGGCTACGTTACCGAAGACGATCATTTTTTAGTGATCTCGGCTGCTAATTCAACCTATGGAAACGAATTATATATTAAGGATTTAAAAACTGCAAATAGTCCGATTGTCACAATTGTAGACAACTTTGACAGCGACAATTCTATCATTGAAAACGAAGGAACCAAACTTTTTATTGAAACAGATTTAAATGCACCCAATAAAAAAGTTGTTTTTGTGGATGCAAAAAATCCGAAACCGGAAAACTGGAAAGATTTTATCAAGGAAACCGAAAATGTTTTGGCACCTTCAACCGGAGCCGGATATTTCTTTGCTAATTATACTAAAGATGCTGTTTCATTAGTCTTGCAATATGATTACAGCGGAAAACTAGTTCGCGAAATCAAACTTCCTGCTGTGGGAACTGCCGGAGGATTTGGCGGTAAAAAAGAGGAAAAGATTCTTTACTATTCTTTTACAAACTATATCACGCCGGGAACAATCTTTTCGTTTGAACCAAAATCAGGTAAATCAGAAGTATATCAAAAACCAAAAGTAGATTTCAAAAATGAGGATTATGAATCAAAACAGGTTTTCTACACCTCAAAAGACGGAACAAAAATCCCGATGATAATTACTTATAAAAAAGGAATAAAATTAGACGGCAAAAACCCTACAATCCTTTATGGATATGGTGGATTTAATATAAGCCTAACTCCAAGTTTCAGCATTTCAAATGCAGTCTGGATGGAAAACGGAGGGATTTACGCCGTAGCTAATTTACGAGGCGGCGGTGAATACGGGAAAAAATGGCACGACGCAGGAACAAAACTGAAGAAACAAAATGTTTTTGATGATTTTATAGCTGCTGCAGAATATTTGATAAAACAAAAATATACTTCATCTGATTTTCTTGCAATTCGCGGAGGTTCTAATGGAGGTTTATTAGTGGGCGCAACAATGACGCAGCGTCCGGATTTAATGAAAGTAGCATTGCCGGCAGTTGGGGTTATGGATATGTTGCGTTATAATGCTTTTACTGCAGGTGCAGGATGGGCTTTTGATTATGGAACAGCTCAGGACAGCAAGGAAATGTTTGAATATCTTAAAGGATATTCACCAGTTCAAAATGTAAAAAAAGGAGTTCATTATCCTGCTACTATGGTCACTACCGGAGATCATGATGACCGTGTAGTTCCGGCGCATAGTTTTAAATTTGCTGCTGAGTTACAGGATAAACAAACCGGAGAAAATCCTGTGTTAATCAGGATTGATGTAAAAGCCGGACATGGTGCCGGAAAATCAGTTGCGGCAACCATTCAGGAAAATGTAGATATTCAGGCGTTCACACTTTACAATATGGGATTTAAAGATTTGCCGAAAAAATAAACTTTAGTCTATAATTTAATAGCCACGAATTCACGAGTTAAATTGTGAGTTCGTGGTTTTTTTATCTGTGAAGTTTTTTGCCACGAATTCCTCGAATTTTCACTAATTAAATTCGTGCTAATTTTTGTATTTAGTGGCTACTTTTTATAATATGTGAGAATCTTTTAATCTGTGGCAAACTTTTTAAGCGCAAAGAATTAGTGAAAATTAGTGTAATTCGTGGCAAACCTTTTTTAAATTTGAAATAATAAAAAAATAAAACGATGAAAATTATAAAATGGGGAATTATAGGCTGCGGTAATGTAACTGAAGTTAAAAGCGGACCTGCCTTTCAAAAAGCACCGAATTCGGCTTTAGTTGCAGTAATGCGACGAGATGCCAAACTTGCTGAAGATTACGCCAAACGCCACAATGTTCCCAAATGGTATTCTAATGCTATTGATTTAATAAATGATCCTGAAGTAGATGCGGTTTATATTGCTACACCTCCATCGTCTCATAAAGAATATACCATTTTATGCGCCAAAGCAGGAAAACCAGTGTATGTTGAAAAGCCAATGGCATTGACATTTGAAGAATGTAATGAAATGATAAGCACTTGCAAAGAACATAATGTTCCGCTATTTGTTGCTTATTACAGAAGAAGTTTACCAAGATTTTTAAAAATAAAAGAATTAATTGACGAAGGTAAAATTGGGACGATAAGACATGTAAACTGTGTTTTATATCACCCGTTTGAAAAACGTTATGATGATGAAATCAATTTACCATGGACAGTTATGCCTCATATTTCAGGAGGTGGAATATTTGTTGATCTGGCCTGCCATACTTTAGACTTCCTTGATTTTGTTTTAGGACCGATAAAGTCTGTCCGCGGACATGCAAGTTCACAACTTCTCGCTTATCCTGCGGAAGATTCTGTCTCAATGTCGTTTTTATTTGAAAACGGAATTCACGGAACAGGTTTATGGAATTTTGCGAGTTTTGAACGTTATGACAATACAGAAATTGTAGGTGATAAAGGAAAAATTTCTTTCTCAACTTTTGGAAATGATCCAATACATATTCAACTTTTGAATGGAGAAAAAGAAAGTATAACTATCGAAAATCCGCTTCATATTCAACAGCCTTTTATAGAAACTGTTGTTGCTGAACTTTTAGGTAATGAAGGTGTTTCTCCTTCTAAAGGAACTTCTGGAGCAAGAACTACCTGGGTTATTGATGAAGTTTTGAAGGAGTTTAGAGGTTTGAAATAATGAAACAAATTATATAACACAATTTTGTCATCCCGAGGAACTAGGGATCGCACTAGAAGCTGGGCAAAGATTGTCGATGTGCTTTACGGAATTACTAGTGTGCTCCCTCGTTCCTCGGGATGACAAACAACACGTCAAAAAAAAGAGGATATTCTATCGAATATCCTCTTTTTTATAAACTTATTAATTCCTTTAGAAAATTATAGGCTGTATTTAAGCCCTATAGTTATACCTAAACCTGAAATTCCAACATATGAACTTAATTCATCCATAGCGTCGTCTTTTCTGGTTGTATCAGCAGTATCTGCTGTAGTTGTATCAGGATTAAACAAAGGGTTATTAGAGTTTACATCTAATCTTTCGTGATAATTAGTATGTATTTGTGATTTAGTCCTTGTTCCTAAAGCATCTTGCCCATTAACCGTATATTCAGTAGTTTCCTTAGTTTTACCATGAACAGTAAAGTTACGGTATTCTAATTCAGCAAAAGCAGAAATGTGTTTTCCCAATTTGTATGATGTACCTAAAGCAGCCATAAATCCAATTGTTGGATTTGGTTTTACTACATCTTTAGAATAAATATTAGTTGTGTTTACAACATCATTACCTACATAAGACACAAGCTGTCTATCTGTTTTAATGTCTAAAGTTCCATGAATTGGCACAATAACCCCAACTTTAGTATAAGGTTCAAAACCATGTGCTTCACCTAAAAACATTACAACTGCAGGAGCTAAATCAAAAGCTTTGATTTGCCCATCAGCCTCAAAGCTAATGTATGTAGCAACAGTAGTATTTGGATTATATCCATAAAGTCTACCAGTAGTTTCAGCCATTGTCTTACTATTACTTATGTAATAATTTGCAGACAACTCTACCCCTATACGTGTAGAAAAACGGTACCCTGCAGTAATTCCACTTCTAAAACCTTGTCCAAAAGAACCTGTTATACTTTCTCTTGAAACTAATTTATTATTTGTTAAGGTTCCTGAATATACATCTCTATTTGGCGCTTGTCCTCCTACTTCAGGAAATTCTGTTGAAGCAGTTTGATTGAAGTATGATCCTCCCAATTTAAAATACCAGCTTTCTGGTTTATTTGCCGTGTCAGTTTGCGCCATAGCGGTCATTGAGCAAACTAATAATCCTAATAAAAATAGGTTCTTTTTCATAATTCCTGATTTAATTAATTTATACAAACTTAAATTATTTTAACATAATTTTTCAGATTCGCTCAGTACGGTTCGTACGAAATCGTTGTAATTTCAGGCAATATTACTAAAAAAGTATTATGCATGCATAATTTTAACACTATAAAAAAGCATTCTATTAAATTTTAACTGTTAATTTTTTAGTTCAATTTAAAATTAATCTGCATTTTTTCCAATTCCTGCAGTAGTTCTGCAGAAATCTTTACTTTTAAACGCCTGCTGGGCATAGTTAATTTAGTAACAACCTTAATTTCCTCTACTTCATTTACCTGCTGAATTTTGGTTTGCACAACATCTTCGTTATCATTTTCTTCTTCAAAAACAGCTTCATCGGTCTCTTCAAAATCTGTTGGTGTTTCTACCTCAACCAATCTTTTTATCTTTTCCAGTTCCATGATTTCAAAAGCCACAGAATTATCTCCTTTATTCTCATTAAACAAATGACTTAATTTATGAATAAATTCAGCCTGCAGATCTTTAATGTTCAATAGTAAAATCAGTTTTTTTGAAAATGCTTCTAATATATCCTGCAATTGCCTTACTTCGACAAACTGCATTCTTGGTTCCGATTTTTTACCCGTGTCATGATTTACCCAGCCATCTTTTATCAATATTTTCAAGTAAGCAAAATTATTCTGAATCAGGAAATGACGAAACTTCAGGTATTCTTCACCAAAAATCTTAAACTCAAAACTTTCATCATAACCTTCTAAATTAAAAGCTGCCCAGCCTTTTCCATTCTTGGCTACACGGTGCTGCACATTATTAATGATTCCGGCAAAATTGAGGTTTTTACCTACATACAATTCCATGTTTTTTAAAGCTTCTAATCGGGCATTACAGAAGTATTTCATCTCAAATCTAAAATCATCCAGAGGATGCCCTGAAATATAAATCCCGACAACTTCTTTTTCTTTTGCCAGTTTTTCCATCGTGCTCCAGTCTTCACATGGTGGCACAACAGGCTCTGCAATCTGAACTTCGCTTGTTTCTCCAAACAGACTTACCTGCGATGAATTTTCGTTTTCCTGAAATTTCGATCCATAACGTATTGCCTTTTCATAAAAAGTAATTCCGTCTCCATCATCATGAAAATACTGTGCTCTGGTTGTTCCTTCAAAAGAATCAAAACCACCTGCAAGCGCTAAGTTTTCTATTGCTTTTTTATTGGCTGCACGCAAATCAATTCGCTTAGCCAAATCAAAAATCGATTTATATCTTCCGTCTTTTCGGTTCTCTACAATTGTTTCTACAGCTCCGGAACCAACACCTTTAATAGCACCCATTCCAAAACGAACCGCATAATCGTCGTTTACCGTAAATTTATAGTATGATTCATTAACACAAGGCCCTAATACCTGCAACCCCATACGTTTACATTCTTCCATAAAGAACGAAACCTGCTTAATATCATTCATGTTATTAGAAAGTACCGCCGCCATATATTCAGCAGGATAATGCGCTTTCAAATATGCCGTTTGATACGCAATCCAGGCATAACAAGTAGAGTGCGACTTGTTGAAGGCATAACTCGCAAAAGCCTCCCAGTCTTTCCAGATTTTCTCTAAAATTTTTGCATCATGACCTTTTGCCGAAGCTTGCTCCACAAACTTAGGTTTCATTTTGTCCAGTACGTCTTTTTGTTTTTTACCCATCGCTTTACGCAAAACATCTGCCTCACCCTTTGTAAATCCTGCCAAAGACTGAGACAAAAGCATTACTTGCTCCTGATAAACCGTAATTCCGTAGGTTTCAGACAAATATTCGGCACAGGCATCTAAGTCGTATTTGATTTCCTCGTCACCGTTTTTTCTTCGAACGAAAGACGGAATATACTCCAAAGGTCCCGGACGATACAAGGCATTCATGGCAATTAAATCTCCAAATACAGTCGGTTTCAGGTCTTTCATGTATTTCTGCATTCCAGGCGACTCATATTGGAAGATTCCAACGGTTTCTCCTCTTTGGAAAAGCGCATAGGTTTCTTCATCATCAATAGGAAATGTATCTGGATCCAGCTCAATTCCGGTTCTGTATTTTACCAGTTTAACCGTGTCTTTTATCAGCGTAAGGGTCTTCAGACCCAGGAAGTCCATTTTTAGTAATCCTGCACTTTCTGCAACCGAGTTATCAAACTGCGTCACATATAAATCAGAATCTTTTGCCGTAGTAACGGGAACGAAATTGGTAATATCCGATGGCGTAATGATTACTCCACAGGCGTGAATTCCCGTATTTCGCATAGAGCCTTCAAGGATTTTTGCCTGCTGAATGGTTTCTCCGGCCAAATCACCTTCATTGGCAATCGCGATCAATTCTTTTACATTTTCAAATTCATCAGAACGAAGCGCTTTTTTAACCTCATCTTCGCTCTCCGAAATAAAACGCGCCAAATTCCATTTTGACGGCATCATCCCGGGAATCAGTTTGGCAATTCTATCGGCTTCAAATAAGGGTAAATCCAAAACACGTGCTGTATCACGAATTGCCGATTTGGTTGCCATTTTACCGTACGTAATAATTTGCGCTACCTGATTTTTTCCGTATTTATTGATTACATAATCCATGACACGTCCACGTCCTTCATCATCAAAATCGATATCAATATCGGGCATCGATACACGGTCCGGATTTAGGAAACGCTCAAAAAGCAAATCGTACTTAATTGGGTCAATATTTGTAATTCCTAAACAATAAGCAACGGCAGATCCCGCTGCAGATCCACGACCCGGACCTACAGAAACATCCATTTTTCGGGCTTCGGCAATGAAATCCTGAACAATCAAAAAGTAACCCGGATATCCTGAATTTGAAATCGTTAAGAGTTCAAAATCCAGACGTTCCTGAATCGATTCGGTTATTTCTCCATATCTTCTTTTGGCACCTTCCATCGTAAGGTGTCTCAAATATTTATTTTCACCACGAACACCTCCGTCAGCTTCATCTTCGGGAACAAAAAACTCTTGCGGGATATCAAATTTTGGAAGCAATACATCACGATAAAGTGAATAACCTTCGACCTTATCTACAATTTCCTGAATATTAATAATGGCTTCCGGTAAATCGGCAAAGAGTTTTTTCATCTCTTCCTCCGACTTATAATAGTATTCCTGATTTGGTAAACCATAACGGTAGCCACGGCCACGACCAATTGGAGTTGCCTGTTTTTCACCGTCTTTTACACACAATAAAATGTCGTGCGCATTGGCATCTTCTTTATTTAAATAGTAGGTGTTGTTTGTTGCGATTAATTTGACATTATGTTTTTTGGAGAATTCAATCAGGGTTTTGTTGACACGGTTTTCGTCTTCCTGATTATGGCGCATCACTTCCAGATAAAAGTCATCGTCAAATTGTTCTTTCCACCAAATCAAAGATTCCTCGGCTTGGTTTTCTCCGATGTTCAGAATTTTACTTGGAATTTCTCCATATAAATTTCCGGACAAGACCATAATGTCTTCTTTGTATTTTTCGACGATCTTTCGGTCAATTCGCGGAACATAATAAAAGCCTTCTGTGTAGGCAATGGAAGCCATTTTGGCCAAATTGTGATATCCTGCTTTGTTTTTAGCCAATAATACAACCTGATAACCATTGTCTTTTTTGCTTTTATCTAAATGATTTTCACAAATATTAAATTCACAACCTACAATTGGTTTTATTTCTGTTTCTGTTGGGTCTTCTCCGGCTTCAACCAAAGCTTTATTTTTTCCAGATGCCGCTTTATTGTGGTTCATAACAGCGCTCACAAAATGGAAAGCTCCCATCATGTTTCCGGTATCTGTCATGGCAACGGCCGGCATTCTGTTTTTGGCTGTAGCCGAAACAAGGTTTCCAATACCAATAGTAGATTGAAGCACCGAAAACTGCGTATGATTGTGCAAATGCGCAAATTTTGCCGCTTTAAAATCTGCTTTGTCAGAGGCTGAAACCGTAGTTTGTTTGTCATCAGATTGCAAAGCTTTTATTTGCTCTCTGATTTTATCTGAAGCCGCTTTTAAATTGATGTGTTTTAAACCGATTAATGGAAATTCCTGTGGATTTCTTTCTTGAAATTCCCTGAAATAATCCTTCGGAACATCCAGTTCTTCTTTGGTAAAAACCTCTCTTCTTATTAACTCCAGAAAACAACGCGTAGTTGCCTCAACGTCGGCAGTTGCATTATGCGCTTCCGCGAAAGGTTTGTTAAAAAGATAATTATGTAATTCTGTTAAGGTTGGCAGTTTGAATTTTCCTCCACGACCTCCCGGAAGTTGTAATAAGGAAGCTGTAACTTCGGTACACGTATCCAAAACAGGAATTGAAGCCATCGGAGAGTCTACGCCCATTCTATGGAATTCTGCTCCCATAATATTAACGTCGAAACCTAAATTCTGACCAACAATAAATTTGGTTTTGCTTAAAGCAATATTGAATTTCTCCAAAACTTCAGCAAGCGAAATTCCTTCGGCCTCAGCCAATTCAGTCGAAATTCCGTGAATACGTTCAGCATCATAGGGAATATTAAATCCGTCGGGTTTTACCAAATAATCCTGATGCTCAATAAGCTGCCCCATTTCGTCATGCAGCTGCCATGCGATCTGGATACAGCGAGGCCAGTTATCAGAATCGGTAATGGGAGCATCCCAGCGTTTTGGTAATCCGGTTGTTTCGGTATCGAATATTAAATACATAGATTTTTATAAAAAGACAATTTTAAAAATTCCAAATTCCAATTTTAAACATTGTAAATCCTTGATTACAGGAATTATAAAAAGGTCATAAAGTGAATTTGGAAGAGGTTCAAATTTACGCTTTTTTTGGAAGAAAGAAAATCCATATAACCCAAAAAATCATTCTTATGAACTAATCAGTTTTTCTCTTAAAATTCATAAAATTTGATAAAAATATACTACTTGGATGTCGTAGTATTAGGAACATGTATTGAATCTAAATAACAAACAAAAAACAATTCAAAAAGTACTGAAAAACAAATAAAGCCACAACTCAAAAAAGAAATCAAAAATACTAATTATTACTATTTTTACTCGATATGTTACATTTTTTCTAATTAATTATTACTATATGTGGCGATTATGAGATAAATTTGCAAACTATTAAAACAAAAAATAATTAAAAGAAATTAAAGCTAAAAAAGAAAATTAAAATCAATTTCTGAATCATTTTTCTGCCAAAATTGAATACATAAAAGCTTATTAGCAATACGTAATTTAGTTTGGGTATCGTATATAATGAAATATTGAAATTGACGCCCTTGTATCTTTTTTTACTTTTGTTTTGCTATTATCAGGAATTGCTGTGATTATAGAAATTACAATTAAAAAAAATAAAAAATGAGTAAGACATTATTTGACAAAGTATGGGATTCACATGTAGTGCGTAAAATTGAAGATGGACCAGATGTGTTTTTTATTGACCGCCATTTCATTCACGAAGTTACAAGTCCTGTTGCTTTTTTAGGATTAAAAGCCAGAGGCGTTAAGGTTCTTTATCCGGAACGTACTTTTGCAACTGCAGATCACAATACACCAACTATAAACCAACATTTACCAGTTCAGGATCCTTTATCCGCCAATCAGCTTCAGGCTCTTGAAGATAATGCTAATGAATACGGAATTTCGCACTGGGGATTAGGTCACATTAAAAACGGAATTGTACACGTAGTTGGTCCTGAAAACGGAATTACTTTGCCAGGTGCCACTATTGTTTGTGGTGATTCGCACACGTCTACTCACGGTGCTTTTGGAGCGATTGCTTTTGGTATCGGAACTTCTGAGGTGGAGATGGTACTTTCTACACAATGTATCATGCAGCCAAAACCAAAGAAAATGCGTATTAACGTAAACGGTCAATTGAGCAAAGGTGTCGGTCCAAAAGACGTTGCTCTTTATATTATTGCCCAATTAACTACTTCTGGAGGAACAGGTTATTTTGTTGAATATGCTGGTGATGTTTTCGAAAATATGACAATGGAAGGCCGTATGACGGTTTGTAACCTAAGTATCGAAATGGGTGCCCGCGGCGGAATGATCGCTCCTGACCAGACTACTTTTGATTTCCTTGAAGGAAGACTTTACGCTCCAAAAGGAGAAGCATGGACAAAAGCTGTTGAATATTGGAAAACTTTAAAAACTGATCCGGACGCTGTTTTTGATGCTGAATTAAACATCAACGCCTCTGATATTGAACCAATGATTACTTATGGTACTAACCCTGGAATGGGAATTGGTATCTCAAAACATATTCCAAACGCCAATCAGGTTGAAGGGGGAGAAGAAACGTATAAAAAATCGCTTGCTTATATGGGCTTCCAGGAAGACGACGTGATGATTGGAAAACCAATTGATTATGTTTTCCTGGGAAGTTGTACAAACGGCCGTATTGAAGATTTCAGGGCTTTCGCTGAAATTGTAAAAGGAAGAAAAAAAGCTGATAATGTTACCGCTTGGTTAGTTCCGGGTTCTCACGTTGTTGAAGCTCAGATTAAAGAAGAAGGTATTCTGGATATTTTGACAGAAGCAGGTTTCGTATTACGTCAGCCTGGATGTTCTGCTTGTTTAGCCATGAATGATGATAAAGTTCCAGCCGGAAAATATGCAGTAAGTACTTCAAACAGAAACTTTGAAGGTCGTCAGGGTCCTGGTTCAAGAACGCTTTTAGCAAGTCCGATTATGGCTGCCGCTGCCGCTGTTACAGGAAAATTGACAGATCCGAGGGAATTATTTTAGATTAAAGAGTTGAGATTTAGATTTCTTATTTTGAGTAATCTTCATCTAATTTCTTTAAATAAAAATTCTTTACATTATTTATACAAAACATTTTAGCCTTTAGATTCATCCCAGCGAGAAAAATCTAAAAACTAAAATCCAAAAATCTAAAATTAAAATGGCATACGATAAATTTAATATACTTACCAGCAGTGCAGTGCCGCTGCCAATTGAGAACGTAGATACAGATCAAATCATTCCGGCTCGTTTCCTGAAAGCTACAAAACGTGAAGGTTTTGGAGACAATCTTTTCAGAGACTGGAGATATAACGGAGATGATACTCCAAAAGCAGATTTCGTTTTAAACAACCCAACTTACAGCGGAAAAATTTTGGTTGGAGGAAAAAACTTTGGTTCAGGATCTTCGAGAGAACATGCTGCGTGGGCAGTTTATGATTACGGGTTTAGAGCTGTAGTTTCAAGTTTCTTTGCAGATATCTTTAAAGGAAACTGCTTGAATATTGGTGTTTTACCAGTTCAGGTTAGCCCAGAATTTGCGGATACAATCTTTAAAGCAATCGAAGCTGATCCTAAAACAGAATTGGAAATCAACCTGCCAAACCAAACGATTACTTTATTGGCAACGGGTCAATCAGAATCTTTTGCAATCAACGGATACAAAAAGAACAACATGATCAATGGCTTTGATGACATTGATTATCTGCAAAATATTAAAGAAGATATTGTGGCTTTCGCCGATAAACTTCCTTATTAAAAAATCAGGTTCAGTCCTATGAGACCCGGCAGGTTTTTGAAACTTGTCGGGTTTTTCTAAATTAAATTAGAAAACATAGAACGCGGATAAAACAGATTTGCTATCGCAAAAACGCTGAAAAAAACAGATTTTATTTTTAACTTAAGTAAAAATCAGTGGTAATCTGCGTCTTCGCAAAGCGAATCCGTAAAATCAGTGTTCAAATTAAAATATTAGGATATCACTTAATCCAAACAGTTAGAAATTAGAATATCAATATGGAAAAAAGAAAAATTGAAATAATGGATACGACGCTTCGTGATGGTGAACAAACCTCCGGAGTATCTTTTTCTGCTGCAGAAAAACTGACCATTGCACAATTGTTGTTGGAAGAACTAAATATTGATAGAATCGAAATTGCATCTGCCCGCGTAAGTGAGGGCGAATTTCAGGCCGTGAAAGGCATTACATCCTGGGCAACCGAGAGAGGCTATATTAATCGTATTGAGGTGCTTTCGTTTGTAGACGGAGGTGTTTCTATAGACTGGATGAAAAAAGCCGGAGCAAAAGTGCAGAATTTGTTGACCAAAGGTTCAATGAATCACTTAACGCATCAATTAAAAAAAACTCCGGAACAGCACTTTTCTGAAATTGCCCAAATCATTGCTTTAGCAAAAGAAAACGATATTGAAACCAATGTTTATCTGGAAGACTGGAGCAACGGAATGCGAAATTCTCCGGATTATGTTTTTCAATTTCTGGATTTTTTAGCAACTCAGCCTGTTAAAAGAATTTTACTTCCGGATACTTTAGGCGTTTTGATTCCGTCTTTGGCTTTTGAATTTATTTCAAAAATCAGAATAAAATATCCGAATATTCATTTTGATTTTCACGCTCATAATGATTACGATTTGAGTGTCGCCAATGTAATGGAAGCCGTAAAAGCAGGCATAAACGGACTTCACGTAACGGTAAACGGAATGGGAGAACGTGCAGGAAATGCACCACTGGAAAGTACTGTTGCCGTAATAAACGATTATCTGCCAGAAGTTAGCATTAACATCAAAGAGACTTCTTTATATACGGTAAGTAAATTAGTTGAAACTTTTACAGGATATAGAATTCCTGCCAACAAACCAATCGTTGGGGATAATGTTTTTACTCAAACTGCCGGAATTCATGCTGATGGTGATAATAAAAACAATTTATACTTTAATGATTTGCTCCCGGAACGTTTTGGAAGAAAAAGAAAATATGCGCTCGGAAAAACTTCAGGCAAAGCCAATATCGAGAAAAATCTTCAGGAATTAGGTTTAAAATTAAATCAGGAAGATTTGAAATTGGTTACCCAAAGAATTATCGAACTAGGCGATAAAAAAGAAACTGTCACCAAAGAAGATTTGCCATACATTATTTCTGATGTTTTGGACAGCCATACCTATCAGGATAAAATTACAATTGAATCTTACGTATTAATGCATTCAAAAGGAATGCGTCCGTCGACAACTTTGCTTCTTAAAATTGATGATGAAATTATCGAAGAAAGTGCGCAGGGCGATGGTCAGTTTGATGCTTTTATGAATGCTTTATCTAAAATTTACAAAAGCAAAAAACTAACGTTGCCAAAATTGATTGATTACGCCGTAAGAATTCCACCAGGAAGTAGTTCTGACGCCTTATGCGAAACGATTATAACCTGGGTAAATAACGGAAAAGAATTTAAAACAAGAGGATTAGATTCCGATCAAACCGTTGCTGCCATTATTGCAACGCAAAAAATGTTGAATGTAATAGCCTAAGGTTCTAAGTTGCTAAGATGCTAAGGTTCTGAGATTTTTTCTTTGAGCTTATAATCTTAAAAACTCAGAATCTTAAAAAAACATGAAGTTACTAAGCCCACTAAGAAAGAACTTAGAATCTTAGAAACTCAGAAACTTAGAACCTTTAAAAAAATTATAAATAAAAGTTCTGCTTACTAAGAAAAAAACTTAGAACCTTAGTAACTCAGAACCTTAGAACCTTAAAAGAAATGAAATTTAACATAGCCCTTTTAGCCGGTGACGGAATCGGACCAGAAGTAATTAATGAAGCCGTAAAAGTATCTGATGCTATTGCAAAGAAATTCAATCACGAAATAACATGGACACCAGCTTTAACCGGAGCATGCGCTATTGATGCAGTAGGAGTTCCTTATCCTGATGAAACCCACGAAGTTTGTATGAAAGCCGATGCTGTTTTATTTGGAGCAATTGGTCACCCAAAATATGATAACGATCCAAGTGCACCAGTTCGTCCGGAGCAGGGATTATTATTGATGCGCAAAAAATTAGGCTTGTTTGCTAACGTACGTCCAACTTTTACTTTTCCTTCCTTAATTGATAATTCTCCTTTAAAAAGAGAAAGAATAGAAGGAACTGATTTGGTTTTCTTAAGAGAATTAACCGGCGGAATTTATTTTGGAGAAAAAGGAAGAAAAGATAACGGTGATACTGCTTTTGACAACTGTGTTTACACAAGAGCCGAAGTGCAGCGTTTAGCTAAAAAAGGTTTTGAATTAGCCATGACAAGAAGCAAAAAACTTTGTTGTGTCGATAAAGCAAACGTTTTAGAAACTTCACGTTTGTGGAGAGAAACCGTTCAGGCAATGGAAAAGGATTATCCGGAAGTTACGGTTTCTTATGAATTTGTTGATGCTGTTGCGATGCGTTTGGTACAATGGCCAAACTCTTACGATGTGTTGATTACAGAGAATTTATTTGGAGATATCTTAACAGATGAAGCTTCTGTAATTTCAGGTTCTATGGGATTAATGCCTTCTGCTTCTGTTGGAGAACATACCTCATTGTACGAACCAATACACGGTTCTTATCCTCAGGCAACCGGATTAAATATTGCAAATCCTTTGGCAACAATTTTATCTGCTGCGATGATGTTTGAAGATGCTTTTGGATTAAAAGATGAAGCCGAAGCTATTCGTGCTGTTGTTAATAAATCACTGGAACAAGGAATTGTTACAGAAGATTTAGCTGCAAAAGGAACTAAAGCTTATAAAACAAGCGAAGTTGGAGACTGGCTTGTAGCAAACTTATAATATTAGTTTCAGGTTTTATTTTGTTTCAAGTTTCAAGTTATTGGAACGTGAAACAAAATAAAACCTGAAACCTGAAACAAAATTTACCACATAAAAAAAGGGATCAACTTTCGTTGATCCCTTTTATATATTTAGAAAAAAATATTAATATCCTCCTCTACCACCACGGTCATTTCCACCACGGTTGTTTCCTCCACCATAACCTCCGCGTGAATCTCCACCACGGCTGTTATTATTGAAGCTTCTTCTTTCACCCTCAGGTTTCGGTTCAGATTTATTAACCACAATTGCACGACCTTGAACAGTAGCTCCGTTCAGTTCATCAATTGCTTTTTGAGCTTCAGCATCGTTTGGCATCTCAACAAAACCAAAACCTTTGCTTCTTCCAGTAAATTTATCAGTGATAATTTTAACTGAATCTACTGCTCCGTAAGCCTCGAAAGACTCTCTTAAATCTGCTTCCTCAATACTGAATGGAAGGCTTCCAACAAAAATGTTCATATGTACTTATTTATAATAATGTAGCAAATGTAGTCTTATTTTTCTCTAATCTACTACATATTAGCTTATTTATGTTTTTATTTTGATTTTAAAAACCAAATATCATCAAAACGTGTTAAAAGTAACAACATTTAATGTCAGGGAATAGAAGTCAGCGGTACTTTATAAAAGACACCCTCGGTAAAGGTTATTTTTGGTTTTTCTGCATCATCTTCATTTAAGTTTATTGCAGTAAATTTGAATGTTCCTGAAATTGTTTTATTGTCAGCATTATACTCTGTAATTGTAATCTGACCATTTCCCTGATCTGTACCTGTAGAGAATTCACTTTTCTTTTCAGGCAAATCATTAATATAATATCCTTTAGAAATATCATCGATTCCCAGAACGTAACTACCAACAGCAGGAGAAGCCGTGGTTAAAGTTATTTTTTCATAACCTAAATAGCCTTCAACGGTTACAGTACCATCTCCGGCAACGTAAGCTTTGTAATTCTGAGCTCTCCAGAAAACATTATCTTTTAAGGTTTGAAATGCCGGATTATTAAACTTTATATCTTCTGTACAAGATATTACAAACAAAATAACTGGCAATAGAAACATCCATTTTTTCATAAATATGGTATTTAAAACAAAATTTACGCAAAAGTATCATATTAATAGAAGGAAAACCTAAATGTACATTAGAAAAACATACATTTTTACATTAAATCTTAACTTTGCTTTTTAATATAAATTTGAACGTAGTATTCAGAAAAAAATTATATCTTTGCGCCCTTAATTAACAGAGGTCGAGTACCTCAAAATTTAATCATACGATTATGTCAGTAAAAATTAGATTACAAAGACACGGTAAAAAAGGAAAACCTTTTTACTGGGTTGTAGCTGCAGATGCACGCTCAAAAAGAGATGGTAAATACTTAGAGAAAATCGGTACTTACAATCCAAACACAAACCCGGCAACTGTTGAGTTAAACCTTGACAACGCAGTTAAATGGTTACACAATGGTGCACAACCAACTGATACTGCCAGAGCAATTCTTTCTTACAAAGGTGCTTTGTTGAAACACCACCTTGATGGAGGTATCCGTAAAGGAGCCTTGACTCAAGAACAAGCTGATGCAAAATTAGCTGCTTGGTTAGAAGCTAAAGCTGGAAAAGTTGATGCTAAAAAAGAAGGTTTAACAAAAGCGCAAGCTGATGCTAAAGCTAAAGCTTTTAAAGCAGAACAAGAAGTTAACGCTAAACGTTTAGCTGCTGCAGCTCAGGCTGAAGCTGATGCTATCGCTGCTGCAACTCCTGCAGTTGAAGAAGAAGTTGCTGAAGTTGAAGCGGAAGCTGCTACTGAAGAAGCTCCTGCAGCTGAAGAGAATAACGAAACAACTGAAGCATAATTTTATTTAGCGGTAATGCGTAAAGAAGAATGTTTTTATTTAGGTAAAATCGCTAAAAAATTTAGTTTCAAAGGTGAAGTTCTGGCTTATTTAGACACGGACGAACCTGAGTTATACGAAAATCTGGAATCAGTGTTTGTTGAATGCAACAAACACCTGGTTCCTTTTTTTATTGAAAAAAGTTCTCTGCATAAAAACGATTTTCTTAGAATTCGTTTTGAAGACATGAATACTGAAGAAGAAGCAGATGCAATTATTGGCAATGCTATTTATCTTCCTTTAACGATGTTGCCAAAACTTTCCGGCAACAAGTTTTATTTCCACGAAGTTATTGGTTTTGAAATCGAAGACCAGCGCTTAGGCGTTTTCGGAAAAATTGCAGCTGTTAACGACACTACTGCTCAACCTCTTTTTGAAGTTTTGAATGGCGAAGTTGAAATGTTAATTCCGATGATCGATCATTTCCTTGTGAAAATTGACCGTGAGAATAAAAAAGTAATCATGAACTTGCCAGAAGGGCTTGTTGAGATGTACCTTTAATTAAAATTCCAAAAATTTTTAAATTTCAAATTCCAATACGAGGAGTTATTTTCTTAAAATATTTTTAAAAGAAAAAACTTTCAAAACAAATATAATTTCTATTTTTAAACTCTATTTATTGAATTTAGAATTTTAAAATATTGGATTTACACTATGACTAAACCCTACGATTTAGAGGAAAGGACTTTCTTGTTTGCAAAAGAGTGTCGAGCATACATTAGAACTTTATCTAAAACAACATCAAATATTGAAGATGGAAAACAATTAATAAGATCTTCGGGTTCTGTTGGAGCGAATTATATTGAAGCGAATGAAAAACTTGGAGACAAAGATTTAATATTTAGACTTAAAATATCCCGAAAAGAGGCCAAAGAATCTAAATTTTGGTTGAGATTACTACACGAATTAAATCCCGATCAAAGAATACTTTCAGATTCATTAATATTCGAAGTCGAAGAATTAAGAAAGATTCTGTCGGCAATAATCACCAAAACTTCAAAATAAATATTGAATTTTTAATCTTACTTTTGCAATTCTAATTACTCCATTTACATTTGAAATTTTCTTCTTTCAAATTGGAATTTGGAATTTTAAAAATTTGGGATTTATAATATGTTTCAATTTAAGCAATTCTCTATTCAACAAGATAAAACCGCTATGAAAGTCGGAACTGATGGTGTTTTATTAGGTGCGTGGGCTCCAATAGATCACAATCCGTTTAGTATTTTAGATATTGGTGCCGGAACTGGAATCATTGCTTTAATGCTTGCTCAACGTACTCATGCGGAACAAATTGATGGTCTTGAAATTGATGAGGATGCTTATGAACAAGCAGTCGATAATTTTGAAAATTCGCCTTGGGGAGAACGTTTATTTTGTTTTCATGCCGGCTTAGATGAGTTTATTGATGAACCCGAAGATGAGTATGATTTGATTGTTTCCAATCCCCCTTTTTATGCCGAAGATTATAAAACAGAAAACGATCAGCGTGATTTAGCACGTTTTCAGGACGCAATGCCTTTTGAAGAGTTAATTGAAGTTGCAGATTTATTACTTTCTGAAAACGGAATATTCGCTTTAATTATTCCTTTTAAAGAAGAAGAAAAATTTATCGCTCTAGCGAAAGAATCTGAACTATATCCGATAAAAATTACACGAGTAAAAGGAACTCCAAAATCTGAGATCAAGCGCACTTTACTGGCTTTTAGCCGAAATAAAACTTCTGAAATTGAAATCGATGAACTAATTATCGAAATTGACAGGCATGTTTATACTCCTGAATATATTGAATTGACAAAGGAATTTTATTTGAAGATGTAAAAAAAATATCTTTGTCAAAGTTTGAAACTTTGACAAAGATTTAAATTGTTTTATTTTCCATTTTTAGCAAAAATAATTGCTCTTTCCAAAACTTCATCTCGACCTTGCTGAATACCTAAAATGGTTGGTTTTACTACAATATCAGGTACAATACCTATTCGCTGTGTTTCTTTTTTGTTGGGATAAAAAACGCCATAACAAGTAAACGAAGTATAAAATCCTTTAATGATCGGAAATCCATAATTTGCTCCATCTGCACCTCCTGTCTGACTTCCTATTACTTTAACTTTTGGAGCAGTTTGCAAACTCATCGCATTAAATTCTGCGTGGCTCACTGCTTTTTCATTTATTAAAACAATTACTTTTCCTTTGTAATATTCTGGATTATTTTTACCACACTTTAGAATTTCATTTCTCCACAAATAACGTCCTGGATAACTTACATCTGGATCTAAGAATTTAACAAACTCCTTAGGCTCAGAATTTAGCCAGTCCGAAATAGCAAACATAACATCATGCGGACGTTCACGATTATCAAAAATAATAGCATTTGTATTATTAAGTGCAGAGATCAAAGCAGGGACATCACTTTCTTCTAATGCATCATAATTAACATAGCCAATATTATCCTCTAAAATTTTCCATTTTTCTCTATCTGGAAACTGAATTTTTAAGTCTTGATATTTATAACGATTTATTGATTTTAACGCTGTTTTTCCATCACGGACAAACTCTACTTCAACAGAGGATGTTTTTCCATTAAAAATTGTCCAATAGGCATTCTTTAGTACAGACGGTTCATTTGATCCTTCAACATATTTTCTATTTTCTTTTAATAGTTGAGCAATAGTTTTTCCATCAACTTTTGTAACTACATCACCTACTTTTAAATCATTTATTTTTCCTAATGAATCGTTTTTTAAACTTACTATAATTGCTTTTTCATCTATAATTTTGACATCAGCCGGAATAAATTTATCTCCAAAATATTCAAATAATTGAGACATCTGAGTTGATGCATGTGTATCATTCAGTTTTATTGAAATCTCACGCATTGCCAAAACAAAATCTTTCTCAGATTCCGGAGCATCAAATCTTGGAAGCATTTTAATTAATACTTTATCCCAATTTTCATCCATTTGATATTTGTACGGAAAGAAGTATTCTATATAATTCCAATATCTAAACAATGCAAGAAGACGTAAATTTTTATCCGTCCACTTAAAATCGGCGTATTTTATCTCATTATTAAACTGCAGCGGCACTTTTCCACTATTCAATTCGTAATCAACATAAAACTGCTTTCCCTGAATTCTGTTTTCTTCAATAAATTTTAATTTTTTGGAAAGTGATTTAGAGAATAATTCATTTTTTGAAAACCAGGACAAATCAAAATTTTTATCGAAATATTCTATTTTTGAAGCTGATTTAGGAGATGTATAATTTTTAACTTCTCCTAAAGAAACAATCCAGTTTTCAATTATTAAGGAATATGCTTCTGCAGTTTTTGCTTCTTCTACTTTTGGTAAAATTTGAAACAATTGCTCATCCCAGTTTTTACTTCCATCTACGACATTTGGGTGATAATATTTTAAAAATCCCCAAACTTTACAGGTTACAGCGAGCTTTTGGGTTTCGGTTATGGGTTTTGAAAATGCATTTTGAAATACTAAAATAAGGATAAGAAACAAAGTTTTCTTCATTAGAAAATGGTTTTTGGTTGTTAAATAGTTATAGTTATTTTTTAAACCTGTTCAAAAATACTTTTAAACTGATATAAGATTCTTTCGAGTAATCGTAAATCTTCAGTTACGATTTCGGCACTTCCTTTCATTTCCTGCTGGAAAATAATTTGTTTTTTATACGATGTTTCCAGTCCGTTTGGCAGTGCAACATCCAATAACAGATTTCCATCCTTATCAGGAACTAAAGAAATATTACGGATTTTGCCGTATAACACACCAAATTCCCTATCCGGAAAATTCGAAAGTCTTATATTTACTCGTTGTCCCACTTTTATTTTTCCGGAATTTAATGCCGGAGCTTTTACTTTTCCAACAAAACCATTTCTGGCATCGGGAACTATCGAAAAAACATTATCACCAGAATTTATCGTTTGGTTTTCTGTCCATACCTGCAAAAAAGTTACGACACCGCTAACGGATGATTTTAGTGTATAATTAAGTTCCCAGTCTTTTATCACTTTTTTTAGCTGATAAAAGGACTGAGCCATATTTCTCCCAAGGTTAACCTCTTCCTTAGTGCTGTTTATATGTGAACTCTGGCTCGATTTTGTGTTATCTATCAAAGATGACCTTAATTGAGAAATCGACGATAAGAGGTTTTTATAATTCTTTTGCGCCTGAAGGTAGCTCAGTTTTTTGGTTTCCATTTCCTGAGTTGATACAATACCTTTGTTGAATAACGTTTCAAAACGTGCTACTTCATTTTTTTGAAGCTGCAATTCACTTTCATTAATTACCTTTTGCTGCTGAAGGATTTCCAAACGCTCTTTTATTTGGATGTTTTCAGAACTTTGAGCCCTGCTTTCCACTTCATAAGGCTGTAAGTCCTTATTTAATTTTTGTGCCTGATAATCTTTTTGAAAAACAGCATACGCGCTTTCAATTTCGCCTAACTGCGCGTTTTTTAATGCAGAAAAAGGAAAATCCTTTTTTGGATCATTAACATTATAACTATCAACAATACTTTTTAATAAAAATACATCCTGGTAATTGGCCGTATTTTCAATAATAGCAAGAGTTGTGTGTTTTTTTATTACCGATTTATCCTTAACTAATATGGCTTCAATTCGTCCTGATGTTTTAGAAACTATTTTCTCTGGCGGTATATTGGTTGTAATTACAATTTCGGTATTTACCACGTCCGGGTATTTAATAAACCAGGACACAAAGAAAAGCATCACCAGAATTGTGAATATCAGAACTGTCCCCCAACGTATCATCCAGTGTGGGACTTTGGTGAGAATGTCCTGAACTTCCTCGCTTCTTAACTCAAATGTACTATGATCTTCTGCCATGATTAATTTCCTAATTGCAATTGGTTTCGAACCAATTCAAAATAATTCCCTTTTTGCTCTACTAATGCCGAATGGCTTCCTATTTCAATAATTTTTCCTTTATCTAAAACTACTATTTGATCGGCATTCATCACGGTGCTTAATCGGTGGGCGATAACAACAACCGTTTTTTCTTTGAAGAAAAGAGACAGTTTTCGCATAATTTCTTTTTCATTATTTGCATCTAATGCAGAAGTAGCTTCATCAAAAAATAAAATTTCAGGATTCTTATAAACAGCTCTCGCAATAAGTAATCTTTGTTTCTGGCCCGTACTCATTCCTGTGCCTTCAGAACCAATTTTAGTATTGTATCCTAATGGCAAACCACTAATATATTCCTTGATATTGGCAACATCGGCGGCATACATTAATCTTTCTTTATTAATATTATCAACACCAATTGCAATATTATTGGCAATCGTATCACTAAAAATAAACCCTTCCTGCATAACGGCACCAATATTAGCCCTCCATGCTTTTTGTGAAACGTTTTTTAATTGCGCATTTCCAATACTAATTTCTCCTTTTTCCGGTTCATAAAATTTGAGCAGCAGCTTCATTAAAGTTGTTTTTCCGCTTCCGCTAACGCCAACTATGGCAGTAACTTTATTGGCCGGTATTACTAAATTCAGATTATCTAAAACCGGAATGTCAGAGCCTAAATACCGGAAAGAAAGGTTTTTTATCTCCAGATCAGCATCAAAAGGAACATCAGTGGTCTGATGGACTTCCTGCTGTGTTTCATCTTCTTTTTCATGAATTTCAGACAGTCTTGCCAATGAAATTTTTGCATCCTGAAGTTCACGAACAAATTCAATAAGCTGTGTTATAGGACCGTTTAAACTCCCCACAATCGAACTAATGGCAAGCATCATCCCTAGTGTAATGGAGCCATCAATAACCAGTTTAGCCGAAAGAAAAATGATAAAAATATTCTTTAGCTCATTAATTACAGAAGAACCTATTGTTTGTGTTTGCTCGAGTACCAGTCCTTTTATAGAAACCCTGAATAATCTTGCCTGCACATATTCCCAGCCCCAGCGTTTCTGTTTTTCGGCATTGTGCAGCTTTATTTCCTGCATCCCGTTTATAAGCTCCATTACTTTGCTCTGCTCCTGTGAGACTTCGGCAAAACGTTTGTAATCCAGAACTTCCCTTCTTTTCAGGAATAAAGTTATCCATCCGAAATAAAGAACACTTCCGGCAAAAAACACTAAAAATATTTTCAGGTTAAAATAAGCCAACACCCCTCCCATAACAAACATATTGATTACAGAAAACAATACATTTAGTGATGAGGTTGTCAAAATTCGTTCAATTCTGCGATGATCATTAATACGCTGCATGATATCTCCGGTCATTCTTACATCAAAAAATGAAATCGGCAGATTCATTAGCTTAATGAAGAAATCAGAAATAAGTGAGATATTTATCCTGGTTGAAAGATGGAGTAAAATCCAGCTTCTGATAAGTTCTAAACCAGTTCTTCCTGCAAAAAGAAATAGCTGTGCAAAAAGTATGAGATAGATAAAATTAATATTTTGGTTTTGTATCCCTATGTCAACAATACTTTGTGTCAAAAAAGGAAAAATTAACTGTAACAAGCTACTGGCCAACAACCCGATGCTTAACTGAATCAGAAATGACTTATAGCGAAGTACATATTGTGACAGTAGCCCGAAACCGAGTCCCTTATTATCTTCTTTATCAAAATCTGTCTGAAAAAATTTCGGTGTTGCTTCAATCAATAATGCAATTCCTTCCTGAGTTGATTCGTCTGCGTTATTTCCTATCCAGAATTTAAGAAAATCTTTCTCATTATATTCTATCAGTCCAAAAGCAGGATCTGATATATAATAGGTTCCTTTTTTTATTTTATAAAGTACAACATAATGGTTTTTGTTCCAGTGCAGGATACAAGGCAATGGTGCTTCTTCTAATCTTTCTAAACTCAATTTGACACCCAAAGTCCTAAAACCGATTTTCTCAGCTGCATCGCTCAAAAAAAGCAAATTACTTCCTTCACGAGTCGTTTCACTGCTGTCCCTTAACTCCTGGATATGGATTGTCTTGCCGTAATGTTTTGCAATTATCTTTAAACATGTCGGTCCACAATCTTTGTAATCGGCCTGCTTGTAGTTTGTGAATTTTTTCAAGTCTAAATTGGTTTATTTGATAGCAATATTATACAAAAATTCTTAAAAATTGAAGATTCTTTTTTAAATATGTTAAATCAAAAAAAAACAGAGAGAATCATTTTCTCTCTGTTAATTATATAAGTGTAATTATAATAAAATAATTTCTCTAGGAGATGGCACTGGTTAGCCCTAACCAAATAAAACCAACCAAGTGACCAATTTTCCTGAGAATCCCAGCACCAATCATCAATGCGGGGATAAATTGCCTAATGTTCCACGATTAGGCGCCTACAAATTCAAAAAAAACATGACTAAATTTTAAATAAGGCTTTATATTGTAATTAATTGTTTATTTCTAAAATTATTCTAATCCAGGCTTTAAAGGAAAAGGATATCCACAGTTTCCTGTGCTTCCTTCTTCTATTCCAGGAATTGATCCGTCAGGACATAATGTATAGCAATATGCATTTACCTTATGATTTGATGTGTAACAAAAACATCTACACGTAGCTGGCTGAACAGGCAGCCCTCCAAAGATGCTTTTTTGCTCATTTACACTTAGCTTTTGAGCTCCTTCCAGGTTAATTATATTTTTTAACATACTACAGTTTTTATATTAGATTAAAAACATTTAAATTTTAGTATAGATATTATTAACAATATCTTGTTCCAATAGGTACGCATAACCAATATGAAGGTACTGTACCAAACTCTGTACATCTCTTGGCAACCAAACCTTCCTCACAAACCGGCGCATCTCCGCCAATTATTGTTTTTTGCTCATTTGCGCTTAGTTCTTGTGCGCCTTCTAAATTCAAAATATTCTTTAACATAATAATTTCGTTTTTATTATTTAGAAACACTTCAACCTTTAAAGACACTGAAGCTTTTGTCCGTATATATTTTATGCTATCTGTTGTTCTAAAACTGTAAGTTCCTTCTCTTCAATAAAATCGTTTAAAAAATATTTCAGTTCGTTAAGCTCATATTCGTTTGGAAATAATTTATCATTTACAATTTTTACTGGTGTATAATTAAAATTATTTTTAGAACACCATTCGTATTGTTTTTGTATTTCCTGATTTATCATCATACTTACTGGTTCTGTATGCCATTTTTTCAACCATTTTTTCAGACCCATCTTTTTAATATGCCAGTCTGAGATTGCTTCTACCGTTTTTCCTGGTGTCGATCTGTTTATCGTTAAAAGCCTTTCGACAACAATTTTGTACGGATTATCAATATTTTCAGGATTAATATTAAATAATATATTTAAAAATATTTTGTCCGGAAATCTTAAAACCAAATCAAATGCTTCCTGAAAAGTTTTATGACAATGACCACAACTCGGGCTAATAATTATTGTAAGCTTTATTAATGCATTTCTATTTCCAAAATTTAGGCCTCTTAAATCATCTAAACCCACTATGTGAGGTACTTTTTTTGATAAAAAATTCAACAGTGAGTAATTTCTCTTAAATTTCTTAAGATCCTTTAAGTTACTTTTATCACTAATTATGTTTTTTATTACAGGTTTAAGAGCTGACCAGGTTAACGTTAGCAAAACCAAAGAAAACAGGAATGGAAAAATAACTTCAAAACTAAAATTTAATATAAAAAAGTCTGACGCAAACCATATTGCACTTTGCATTAAGATTAAGAACGAAACAGCCAGACACATTACACACCATTTTTGAATTTCATATTTCTGAATCCACACTGATGTTACGATAACCGGGATTACCAATAGACTTAAAAAACCTATAATAATTGACGATTCTAAAGGTCTAATCAGGATTGCCAAAAAACTTGCACTAAAAAACAGTAAAGGCAAATCTGAAAATCCAACTATTTGCTTATTTGTACCTTCAAAATTAATTACCGAGTCACAAGATGTATTTGGAGTCAGATTGCAAAACTTTGAAATGATATTATTTTTAAAACCTAATTTTTCCTGAACAATAAAAATGCTAATAATCAATCCTAAAAGCGATGTAGCTAAAAATATTGAGCTATATAAATTATAAGAATGATAAAAAAATGACAAACCAACCAAAAGAAATAACGGAACATAGTATCTAATATTTCTGTATTCATTTTTTAAACTTTCTCTCCCTACAATATTATTTGGTTCAATTGCTACAATTACCCCATTCCAGTCCAAAAGGAAATTATCATATGATATTTTTTGATTTCCTTTTTTTTCAGTATCAATGCGAACAAAGTTTTTTGCTCTTTCTACCAAAGTAAGCTCTTCTTTAAAATAAGCTAAAAAATTAGTCGGTAGGTTTTCGATTTGTTCTTTCGAAACCCTTACTGCAGCATTCTCCACAGACAACAAATCCAAAGAGTCTGTTATCGCAAACAAACTTGGATAATTTGGATGAGAGAGAAACAAATCTTTGAACTCATTTTTTATATCCGAGTATTTGTTAATTAGAAGAAATTTCTGAACCAGTTTTAACATCTTTTCGAGCCGTTTAATTCATAACTACGATGCAAATATTGTGGTTTTTATTTGAAAAAAATGCGCTTATATATACTTTTTATTAATTATAGTACATACAATTTATAAATTATACCAGTCAGATTAATGTACCTAAATTATTGTTTTTCAATTATTTATACTAAATTTATTGTTTGCAAAAACTCAAAAAGAGTAATCTCGATTAAGGGTTTTGGTTTTTGTCTAGTTTTGAAAAAGTTAAACGACAACATTTAAAAACATGACAAAAAAAAAATTAAAATTCGAAGATTTTACAACTGAAAAATTATCCAAAAACCAACAAAAAACTGTAATCGGAGGAGACGTTCCTGAAGATGAAAAAGATCCAATTCGAGGTGGTGGAGGTGGTACCGGAACACCATAAAGTTTATTCAAAAAAAGAGTAATTACAAAAAAAATAAATTTTAATATATCGAATTATGACAACTAAAAGATTAAATTTTGAAGATTTTGAGACTGAACAGTTATCTAAAAAACAACAAAAAACAATACAAGGCGGGGATGGTTCTGATATAGATGGAAAAGACCCCATTCGTGGAGGAGGAGGCGGAACCGGAACTCTTTGATTCCTAATCACTACCAAACTTTAAATAAAAACTAACCACAATAAATATAGACATGGGAAATAAAAAATTAAACTTCGAAGATTTTAAATCTGAAAAATTATCACCAAAACAAAAAAAAAAGGTAAGAGGTGGTGAAGATCCAATAGACGGAAAAGACCCTGTTCGTGGAGGCGGGGGTGG
This sequence comes from Flavobacterium sp. 1355, assembly GCF_017833415.1. Taxonomy (GTDB): domain Bacteria; phylum Bacteroidota; class Bacteroidia; order Flavobacteriales; family Flavobacteriaceae; genus Flavobacterium. The sequence goes on from NZ_JAFICC010000016.1 coordinate 70,216, forward strand.
AACCGGAATTCCTTTAAGTTCTACTGAAATTACTAAATAAATTCATTAAATATTATTCGCAAACTGAGCTGGAGATACTCCAGTTCTTTTGCGAAATGATTTAGCAAATGAAACAGCGTTTTTAAATCCGACGCTTTCTGCAATAGCCTGAGTTGAATATTTACGGTACATATGATTTGTAATCATCTCGTTGATTACATAATTAATTTTGAGCTCATTAGAATATTCTCCAAAAGATTTACCAAATCTTTTATTTACTACATAAGACAAATATGTGGTATTTGTTTTTATCTTTTTGGCGGCATAAGACAAAGTAAAATCGGCATTTAAGTATTCGAGTTTGTTTTCTAAAGCCAGTAATTTTTCAACAATTTTATTTTCTTTAGCTTCATCAATACTCAAATTGACATTCTCTTTTTTATGAATGACATTTTCTTCGTTTGCAACTAAGGCTGTTTTAATTTCAGGATGGTCTTTTTTCTCCAGGTTGGCTTTAAATTCTTCTATTAAGGCATTCATCTTTTTATGCGCCTTGTTTTTATCCCGTATGTTTTTTATCAAAAGAAATACAATTCCAATTACAAGTAAAACATAAAATACTCTTAGAGCCTTATTCAGCAAAACATCTTTTTCATACTTGTCCTGAATGGTTATCATTTCTTCACTTAAGTCTCCAACGCCCAACTTATAGTTTACTTCTAAAGCTTCGTTACTTAATTTTGCTTCTGATTTTTCATAATTATCAAGGTAAATTTTTGAATGTTTAAAAGCCAATTCCGGCTCCTTACGTACATTATAGATTTTTGCCTGATAATAATTTGATTTTAAAAAGCTTTCGTCCTTGATGTTACTAATCATAGAAACAGAATCCACCCTTTTAAAAAACACCAGTGCCTTATCATATTTTTTTGTTTCAAAATATAAATTACCAAGATTATAGTTGGCAATTTTATATTCTCTTTTCATATTATTTTGTTTAGCAAAGAAGATAATATCATAATATGTTTTTTCAGCATTTTGGAAATCATTCTTCATATAATAAACATTTCCCAGGCTTATTTTGGCCATAATGTTATTAAGTGGGAAATCCTGAGAATAAGAAACTGTTTTTTTGTAATAATACGCAGCAGAATCTAATAAATAGGTCTGAGTTTTATTTTTTAGATACCATCCTTCGTATGAACCTGCCAAAGTTAGGTTGTTATTACTCTTTAAAGTATGGAATAAATCCTTCGTAAAAGAACTTTCATTCTGATCTATAAAACTATTGAGCTGTTTTAAATTCTTTATCGCCAATTGGTAATTACCAACTGATTCATTTATTAAGGAAATATTGCTTTTAAATTTTACTATTTGAATAATATCCCCTAATTGTGTAGAAAGTTTTATCCCTGTCTGGTAATTTTCCAGTGCTTCACTATAGTTCCCTCTCTTCCATTCTATTAATCCACCATAATTATAGAGATACGATTTAAGCTGAGTTTTATCTCTCGATTCGGGCATTTTATCAAGATATTTAAATGCCAGCAGATATTTTTCCTTAGATTTTGCAATATTCCCTTTTAGCTGATACAGATATGCCAATGACACATTGGCAAAAGTCAAATGCTTATTTTCACCAGATTCCAGCATTTTATTGGTGTATGCAAAAGCACTGTCTATATTAGTGCCCGAGCTTCGCCGTATTTTGTCCTGTAATATTAAATATTCTTGTTCTGTCAATTCTCTCTTTTGTTGAGCAAAAGAATTGGATAGAACAAAAAAAAGCAAAAAAGAGATGATCAGCCTCATTTATATTGTTTTTGAAACTCAAAAATAGTTTATATAATACCAATAAACTAGTATTAATTCGTCTTATTCGTATTTATTTGTTTTTTATTTTGTAAAAATATAACAATTTAGCTTAGTTTTGTTATATTTTTATTACGTAAATTTGTTTTAGTAAAACTAACAAAAATGAAACCAGACTTATTTCAAGCTCCAGATTATTACAACCTAGACGACTTATTGACCGACGAGCATAAATTAGTTCGTGATTCTGCACGTGCATGGGTAAAAAGAGAAGTTTCTCCAATTATAGAAGAATATGCTCAAAAGGCTGAATTTCCAAAACAAATTATAAAAGGACTTGGAGAAATTGGCGGTTTCGGCCCTTATATTCCTGTTGAATACGGAGGTGCGGGATTAGATCAGATTTCTTATGGTCTAATTATGCAGGAGATTGAGCGGGGAGATTCTGGAGTAAGATCAACCTCTTCTGTACAATCTTCTTTGGTAATGTATCCGATTTGGAAATACGGTAATGAAGAACAAAGGATGAAATATCTTCCAAAATTGGCCACAGGCGAATTCATGGGCTGCTTTGGTTTAACGGAGCCGGATCATGGTTCTGATCCCGGAAGCATGATTACTAATTTTAAAGATATGGGAGACCACTATCTTTTAAATGGTGCCAAAATGTGGATTTCTAATGCTCCTTTTGCTGATATTGCCGTTGTTTGGGCAAAAAATGAAGAGGGAAGAATTCATGGTTTGATAGTAGAGCGTGGCATGGAAGGATTTTCAACTCCGGAAACTCACAATAAATGGTCGCTTCGTGCTTCTTCTACTGGAGAATTAATTTTTGATAATGTAAAAGTTCCCAAAGAAAACCTTTTACCAAATAAATCCGGTTTAGGTGCTCCGCTTGGATGCTTAGATTCGGCGCGATACGGAATTGCGTGGGGTGCTATTGGAGCAGCAATGGATTGCTATGATACTGCACTGCGCTATGCAAAAGAAAGAATCCAGTTTGGAAAACCAATTGGCGGTACTCAATTACAGCAAAAAAAATTAGCCGAAATGATTACCGAAATCACAAAAGCACAATTGCTGACCTGGCGTTTGGGTGTTTTGAGAAATGAAGGAAAAGCAACAACTGCTCAGATTTCGATGGCAAAAAGAAACAATGTCGATATGGCGATTCATATTGCGCGTGAAGCCAGACAAATGTTGGGAGGAATGGGAATTACGGGTGAATATTCTATTATGAGACACATGATGAACCTTGAGAGTGTAATTACTTATGAAGGCACCCATGATATTCATTTGTTGATTACAGGAATGGATGTAACTGGAATTCCAGCATTTAAATCGTAAACAACTATTATAACATATAGAAAAACAATATAAAAAGCTTCCTTGTATGAGGAAGCTTTTTATATTTGCAGCAAAATTTACCCCTAATGAATATTGAAACAATAAACAATAGCATTCAACCTCAAAAAGAGCAGCTTTTACAACATTCTTTATATAATAAAATTCAGACTATTGATGATTTACATAGTTTTACAGAAAACCATGTTTTTGCTGTGTGGGATTTTATGTCATTGTTAAAAGCTTTACAAGCAAAACTGACGTGTACAACTACACCGTGGTTTGCTACCAAAAATCCTGAAACCCGATATTTAATAAACGAAATCGTACTTGCCGAGGAAACCGATCTGACGATTGACGGAAGAAGACAAAGTCACTACGAAATGTACCTGGAAGCGATGGAAGATTTTGGCGCAGATACAACCGGAATCAATAAATTTCTTTCTGAAGTACATTCATTACACAATATATTTGTTGCGATTAAACAGAGTTCTTTACATCCGAATGTGAAATCATTTTTAGATTTTACCTTTAGAGTTATTGAGCAGGGTAAACCACACGAAATCGCGGCTGCTTTTACTTTTGGAAGAGAAGATCTGATCCCAAGCATGTTTACCGAAATCCTGAATAATTTTCAGAAAAACCTGCCGGATACCGATTTAAGTAAATTAATTTATTATTTTGAAAGACACATCGAACTCGATGCTGATGAACACGGCCCAATGGCAATGCAAATGATTACTGATCTTTGCGAAGATGATGTTCAGAAATGGAAAGAAGTTGAAGAAATTTCAATTTTAGCACTGGAAAAAAGAATTGGACTTTGGAACGCTATCGAAGAAGAAATTCTCCTGAAAACAGAAATGGTATAAAACCAAAACTATAATTTTAACGTAACTATTTGTTTAGAATGTCCCAAAACTTAATTTACTCAAATTATGAAAACAGAGTTCAAACAAATAGTTACTATTTTTTTGTCAATATTTCTTCTTAGCTGCAGTTCTGATGAAACAGCTTTAGAAAATAGTACTGCGCCAGCACCAGTATTGCCCCCAAATACAACAACTCCAATAGCAAATTCAATAAATTATTTGGCCTTGGGAGACAGTTATACGATTGGTCAAAGTGTGTGTGAAACGTGCAGATATCCCGAACAGCTCAAAGCAAGCTTAAACGCAATTTATCCTCAGACCAGCTTTTCATTAAAAGTAATTGCAACAACAGGCTGGACAACATCTAATTTACTTTCAGCAATAAACACCCAAAATCCTAAATCTGATTATGATTTGGTTACTTTATTGATTGGTGTAAATAACCAATATCAGGGAAGGGATTTTTCTCTATACGAAAAAGAATTTCCAGAACTACTAAACAAAGCTATAGAACTTGCTAAAGGCAATGCTAAAGATGTAATTGTCCTTTCGATACCAGATTATGCTTATACTCCTTTTGGAGTAAGTATGATGCAGGGACAGACAGATAAAATTTCCTCAGAAATTAATAACTACAATTCTTTTGCAGAAAATTATTGCAAAATCAAAGATGTTGTATTTATAAACATAACAGAGATAACCCGTCAGGGACTCAAAAATCCCGATCTGGTTGCTAAAGATGTTTTACACCCGTCTGAATATGCATACAAGTTATTTGTAGAAAAAATGCTCCCAGCGGTAAAAAGTACATTTCGAAATTAAAATTTAACTTAAAAGTAGTAAGCTACCTAAAAAAGACGAAATAGCTCCAAGCGCAAACCATAACAATCTTGATACCCGATTATTACGGATCATTTCTGATTTATTTATATTTTCCATGTTCATTAATTTTTAAACGGAAATTAAATAAAATCAGGGTTTTTGAATATCCGAAAAGGTCTTTATTGTATTAAATTAAGACAAAATAACGCAAAAATAAATTCGAGTTCAAGCATTAATTTTTCCCGGATTTCCATATAAATCCGTCTAAGAGATAATGGGTAAATTGTGGAACACTTAGTAATGGAACCGCAAAAAACTCCCAGCCGGAGAAGTTTATCGCTGTAATGTTTTCATTCCACACAAAAATTTCCCAAAGAAATTCTTCTGTAAAAGCGATAAACAATAGAATTGCTGCATAAATAACAATCCCTCTGTACTTTTTAAAATAACGCAAAACACCCAATTCTAAGTCTGTTTTACCATCTATTTCTTTAAAATAAACTAGTGCCATATATGGAATTCCATGAGAAACTACATTAAGCAATGTAAAAATCAAGTCATTATCAAAATAAACAATCCCAAAATACCAGGAAAGTGCCGTACCTAACACAATGGCGTTTTTAGGAATATTAAAAAATCTTCTTTTCAAACTGTATCTCAAAGTATAGACTATATATATCAAAAAAACACTAATGTAAATCCAAAATGCAATTGATAAAATCAACTCATTATGAAAATGAAAAAATTCGTTTTCAACAAACCAATTGAATTTTCTTGGAGATGATAAAAACCAATACAACATAGGATATCCTGTCGAAGAATAGATTGCCAGATTATCTATACAGACAGATAATGAGGTTTTTTCTTCCTGTCTTGCATATAGGCGCATAAAACCATATTGCTGTCTAATGAAATGATAAACGGCAACATAAGCTAAAAATGACCAAAATATAATACTGCCAAAAGCAAAAAGAATAAATCCAATCAAAAAACATAACAGAGGCAAAACCGTTAGCAGCTTCTTTCTTTTCTCAAATTCTTTTTTTACAAAATAAGTTTTGAACAATGTGGCATAAACATGTGCAACATCTATAAAAACGATTAAAAAAAGCCATGTATAAAATGAATATTTATTCTCAATTTCAGACAAAAAATCCTGAAACAGAAAAATAACCGCCAGCACAAAAAAGGATGGCCCGATTATAAAAAAGAAATCTGTCTTAAATTTATGAATCCAGGGCTGTCTCATGTAAAATCTGATTTATAACATTAATTCCGTGATGAAAAGCTTCTTCAAAAACAGATATTCCTGACAAATCAGTGTGAGCAAAATACACTAATTTTTCAATATTTTTTGATGCTTGCTTTTTGCTTTCGCCAAATATAAAACCCGGAACGGGGCTAATCATTCCGTGACCTAAAACAAAGACATTCATTTCTTCTGTAACACTTTCAATATCGGGATGGGCAATTCTTAAATCGTCAAATACCATCTGTTTCCAGTACTCTGTTTTCTTTTTATAAATTTCTTTTCTTATTTTTTTTAAATCAGGACCAGAAAAGCTATAATAATAAGTAATTACTTTTTTATTCTGAATCTGATTTAAAGATTGATGCTGATCGTAAACATAACCCAATCCTTTTGATCCATAAATGACGTTATCCCAAGATAAGGGAAAACTAAAATTATCCGATAAATCAGAAACAACGAGTGTTGCCAAAAGCCATGGAGTATAATGAAAATCAGTTGTAAACTGTTTCCTGTTTTTTATAATATATTGATTTACAAATTGCGGTGTGGCCATTATTACTTTGTCAGCAATAATTTCAACAGAGGTCTTTTTGCTGTTGTCAAAAATTTTAGCAATTATCTTTTTATCCTTGATTTTAAGATCGTAAACCAAATGGTTTTTTAATGCTTTGTCTTTAGAATATTTCCTTAAATGGGTTGCCAGTCTTGCATTCCCTTCAGGCCATGTTAAAACGCTGTCTTTTTTGTCAGATGTCGCATCTTGTTTTCGTCCGGCAAAATAATGAATTCCTGCCCAGGCCGAAACATATTCAATTCCTAGTCCAAAATCATCTTTACAGCAATAATCGATATAATTATACAAAGGTTCTGATTTGAAATTATTTTTTCCGAACCATTCTTTCATCGTTATTTTGTCTAAATTTCTGGTGTTTTGGTCTGCAGAAGAAAGGTAAAGCGGAATATCAAACAAGAACTTTCCGTCTTTGCCTTTTGCAATTCTAAAAGCATCCATCTGTTTAAAAAAAGCTTTCAGTTCTAAGTCCTGCTCAATTGTATTTCCTTCTTTAGGAACCACTCCTTCCTGCCAGCTGTTTTTATAAAATAAACGTTCATTAGGAGCAAAAGTAAGCTGAAGCTCATCAAATACAGGAAGTTTATTGGCATCATACCCAACTATAATCTTTTCCTCTTCTAAAAAATTTAATAATTCTTTATCGTGAAAATTAGGCAAAGGCAAATAATGAGCCCCTAAAGGATATTTTGAATATTGATTCTCACCATTTGAAGAATTCCCACCTAAATGACTTTCTAATTCAACCAAAATAAAATCAGAAATCCCTTTTTTTGTTAACTGGCGTGCTGCACTCAGTCCAGATATTCCTCCACCGACAATAAGAAAGGAAGTCCTTTTTTGAGAAGTTGGTTCGGGAAAATCCTTAATCCATAATTTATGTCCCAGAAGATGTTTGGTCCCGGATAAGCGTATCATTAAAACTGCAACTTTATCAGTACAAAACTGCAAAAAAGGAACCAGCAATAATGATGCTGTAATCCCTTTTATAAAATTCCTTCTTGATTTATTGCAATTTTCCCCACTCTTCATCAAAATAGCGTACTAATATTTGGTTATCCAGACGATTAATCTCAATTTGATTTGAAATCATGTCATTGGTAAAATAATTAAATCTGTCAAATTGATAATTATAGAATTTCAACCCGGGTGCCTTTCGGTTTACGTCATTAAAAGTCACTCCGAAACCGTTTACTGCAATCGTATATCCCCATTCTCCAAAAGACGGAACATAAGCATGATAAGCATCAACTTGCGGAAAAACCTGCATCACTGTTTTATTGATACACCAAAATGATTTTGGTGCAAAATAAGGAGAAGTGGTTTGTATCACAACAGCGGCATCTGGTTCTAAAATTGTTTTTATTGTCTGGTAAAAATTTAATGAATATAACTTTCCTAAACTGTAATTGGACGGGTCCGGAAAATCAATAATCGCAACGTCAAATTTTTCTTTGCAGCTCTTTGCCCAGATATAAGCATCTGTATTAATAACAATAACTTTTTTATTATTAAGGGAGTTTTGATTAAATCCTGTCAATATTTTATTGGTCTTAAAAAGCCTGGTCATTCCTTCATCTAAATCGACTAAAGTTACTTTTTCAACCTCTTTATATTTTAGGATTTCACGCACAGCCAATCCATCTCCTCCACCCAAAACCAAAACACTTTTTGCACTTTTTGCAATAGACATTACCGGATGCACCAAAGCCTCATGATAACGGTATTCATCGGCTGAACTAAACTGAAGATTGTTGTTTAAATATAGTCTGTAATCGCTTTTATTATGTGTTAAAACAATACGCTGATAGGGCGTTGAATTGGTATAAATAATATTTTCTCCATATAATTTGCCTTCTGAATAGGATAAAATATTTTCAGAAAATATAAAAACAACCAAAAGCAGCAAAAATGAAAATATAGCTTTTGTCTTTAAGAAATAACTTCTTTTTAATTGGGATTTTAAAAGAAAACACAAGACAATTGCAATACTGATATTAATCATTCCGAAGAATAAGGAAGTTCCCATTATTCCTAGTTTGGGAACTAATATTAAAGGAAAAAGTATGGATGCCAGCAAGGCTCCGATATAATCAAAAGTAAAAACATTTGAAACCAAATCTTTAAACTCAACCTTGTCCTTTAAAATATTCATTAACAAAGGAATTTCCAGTCCTACCAAAAAGCCCGTTACAAAAACAAGCAGATATAATATAAACTGAAAAGATGCTACGCTCTCAAACAATAAAAATAAAATTACTGAGCTTAAACCTCCTATTAAACCAACCAGAATTTCGATTTCAACGAAAGTATTCAGTAGGTTTTTATTGAAAAATTTAGAAAAAAAAGAGCCTATACCCATCGAAAATAAGTATACACCAATTATAAACGAGAATTGTTTTACTGAATCGCCCAGCAAATAACTTGCAAGAGTCCCTGCAACAAGTTCGTAAACAAGTCCGCAGGTTGCAATTACAAATACAGCAAAAAGTAAGAGGAATTCAAATCTTAAAAATTTCTTACCCATGAATTGCGGCACTAATAATCATTGCAATTCCAATGATAAACGCTGCCAAAACAATAGCAACTGCAACATTATTTTTTTCTACAACCTCTTTCCAGGTATTTTCCGGTGTAATTTTTTCAATTATAAAATAACCTACTAAAAGAATAACAATTCCTAAAAAAGAATAAATAATCGAATTGACTATTGGCTGTGCATGTATTAATTCCATATTTGTTAAATGTTTTATTTATGATAAAAGCGGTTATATGACGTGCGGCTTCCTGCCGAGCTAAATTTTTCTGTAGTTTCACAATCGCAGATTCGGTTTCCTGCCAATGCAAAATAAATATAACACCCAAAGCAAAAGAGACCAATTAAGATCGGAGCGAGATTGTTATACATAAAATCTGTAATTTTTTTCATTCTTTTATTCGTTAAAAGGAGAATATGAACTGTCTGACCATCTGTCTTTTTCAAAAGTGCTTTTAAAAAATCTTATAACACAAAATACAACAACCATAAAAATAACAACCAGCCAGACATTTCGGTCAGAAGGCTGATTCCAAACTACATTTACTTTCAATCTATCATTATTAATATCTTCAGGAGCTTTTAGCGGCGTTATCAAAAGATGGTATTTTCCAGCTTTTACTCCACAAATATTAAATTCCTCAGACTGATTGCCTTCTGTCCATGATTCGCCGTCAGAGTAACCATGATAATATTCTATATCCTTATTGGTATAAATTTCATCACCGTTATCTTCATTTACCAATGCAATATTTACATTGGCCCATGAATTATCTACATCTGTTGAAACACTAATTGTCATTGGAGCCGATGCCCCATTTAGAATAAAAGAATCGCTTGTAATTTCTTTATTATCAAATTCACTATATCTTATTTCTTTATAAAACACATTTTGTTCGGCCTGATTTTTATAAATGTACCAGTTTGCTGTAATAATCAACAATGCAAAAATGCAAAAAATGACAGCCGTATTGGTAATATCAAATTTATAAGGCTGAATCATATTTACACCGTTCTGATAAGGCAGTGTTATATTTGGAAAAGCTTTTTTTATTTCACTCTTTTTAATGTATTCTCCATAAAAAGCTGTTTCAACGCCATCCATTCTTTCAACTGAAATAATAAAAGGCGGTCTTATATATTCAACAAGGTGAATCAATTTATTTTGAGGAAGCTGAAAATCAAAAAATCCCTGGGCATTTACAATTTCAGCATCTGAATATTCAAAAATATTATATTCTTTGTTTTCATATTCCAGAATCAAAGGATGTTTTTTTACTTCAAAAGTTACATCCATTTCCGTCAGCAGCATCCAGTGCCCATTCGAAAGAGAAAGATAAATAAACTCTCCAGCCTCATTTTGCAGAATAAACTCCGTCCAGGAATAATCAGGATGAACATTTTTTCTCAAAATTCCGGTGATTTTATATTCGCTCCCTTTCAAAAAACCAACCTCGCCAATATGCAGCGGATAATCATCCGGCATCTTTTTATACTGAGATTTTCTACGAAATTTACCTTCATCGTCAAGAGCATATAAGCTATGACATTTCGGACAGACAAAATTCACAACATCAAAACCAACTTCTAATTCGGTTACGGTATCACAGCTGTAACAGGGAATCTTCATCTTTTATCGGTTAATTTCAAAATCCTTAATAATTTCTGCATCAAAATAAGCAATATAATCAGCCATAACATCGCGCACTTTTTGTGAATTATCCTGCAGATAATTGCACAAATAAACATCCAAAGTTAGCTGATTGTATTCTGGCCAGGTGTGTATACAAATATGCGATTCTTTGAGGCAGAATGAAATAGTAAAACTATTGTTTTCAAAATCATGTACAACTACTCCAACCTTCTCAAGTTCATATTTATTTAAAATGGAATTGGTAATATCAACAAAACCCTGACTATCTGTAAGTTTAGTGATTTTATCAACATGTAAAGTAACCAGTTTATGCAATCCTGGCGAATAAGGCGGTAAATCCATCAAATTTTTTGTATAACACAGAGGCCAAATATATAATAATTTCTGTAATAAAATAATCTTAAGAATGGCATTTTAAGCGTAACTTTTCAGAGCTATGTATTTGCTTCTTTATATGCTTTGAGCGGCAAAAATCATTTCGTTTTTATTTATAATTCTCAAAATCAACTTCTCCTTTCTCAAACAATTCAGCCTTTTCTAAAATCGAATTAATCTGAACCAGACCATCCTGATTATTCTCAGCCATTATAAATGCAAAACCCCAAATATCTTTAGAAACAGTAAATTTTCCAACTTCAGAATCATATGTCATCAGAACCTCATCGTTCATCCACAAATCAAGGATATCAATCATTTTTGGATTTATTTCGCTGATTGCATTGATAAAATCAGAAAGGAATGTTTCGTTTTCAGCCCCGCTAAAAATATCTATTAAAAGCTCTTTCGATTGATAACCCGGACGAAAGTAATATCTGTAAAAATTATCCATTATTCTTGTATCCTTTTATAATGATAACCCAAATTATAAGAAGATCCGGCTCCAATAATAAGTAAAAGTGCACCCGAATTATCGTAGGCATAATTTACCATAAGACCATTATTTTTTGACAGTCCAATTCTGGTTTTGTGATGCGTATAGCCTCCGGCAAGATATGGAATCCCGTTGCGTTTCAGGAATTTGTTGTCAAGATAAAAAAGCCCACTTCTTAATTTTCCGCCCAAATCAACACTGTCGATTTTCACATTATTCTTTTGGGTTATAAACCTTATTCTGTTTATGTCTATTATTTTTACAGTAACCGAATATTTATCGGAATAATCATATTTTTTATCTTTAGTTGAAACAAAATAATTGAGATTGAATGTTTTTTTAGAATCTTCAGAAGTGATTGACTGTGGCTGTCCTTTTTTGTCATATTCCAAATCCGGAAATAACTCATAAGTTCCTTCTAATTCTTTTAAATCATTTTCTTTTAAAGAAACTTTGTCTTGCCTGATCATTCTGTCTGAAAATGAGGCGCAGGAGGTCAGGACTAAAAAATATAAGAAGAAAAGAATTGATTTCATAACAATCTGATTTATATCTAAAGTATGGTTTAATTTTTACACTTATAGATTTGATTGATTTTAATTGTTTTTAATAAATTTTCTCTTATTTCACAACCTTAATTTTATTCGGTTTGCCCATGAATATAGATATAATCTAATTTTCCTGAACCATTGTCAAAGAAATTAATTTCTTTGATATTTTCTATATTCTTCCATCTTATAACATTTCTAGGACTATTAAAATCCGGTTCTGTCAATTTTAACCCTAATAACTCAATTCCCTCAACACTAGTGTCGAACTCAGAGACATTATAAATTGTAATCCAGTCAGCTTTATCATTAATAAAAACGACTTCATATTTACTTTTTTTATAAATCAATTTATCACAACCTTTATCTTCACAAGGAGTATCTGATGGCCTTATTTTTTCTTCATTTTCAGCTTTACCCAAAACTTTTTCAACTTGAGTCTTATTTTTCCCAACAATACTTAAAATATTTATTATGAGTTCTTTTTTTACGGGGTCTTCTGCATTCTCCTTTAAAGGAGTATCATTAATTTGAACTTTTTTAGAGTTATCACAAGATGAAAATATTAATAGTAACAATAGAAAGGAGATAGATTTTTTCATTTTATACGTTTTTTATGTTTATAGAATTCAAATTTACTATTACAGTAAATATTATTTTATGGTAATCCATAATTCTGAAAATAAGAATGTAATTTATAGCTCTTATTCAAATACTAATTAAGTATAAACGCTTGTTTTAAATTGTGATAAAAAAAACCGCAACTTCATAAACATGAAATTGCGGTTTTTAAATACGCAGAAAGGAAGGGATTCGAACCCTCGATACAGTTACCCATATACTAGCTTTCCAGGCTAGCTCCTTCAACCACTCGGACACCTTTCTATTTTGGTTTGCAAAGAACACAAAAAAAACTGAGTTAGAAAATATTTTTTGCCACGAATTTCACTAATTCTTCACTAATTTTCTTATTCTCAAAAAAAAATCTGTAATTCGGGTGAATTTGAGCAATTTGTGAGACCTTACTTTTTACATACTTTTTCTAAATTCTTCCATAAATAGCTTTACAGCTTTCTTTTGGTAGGCTCCTTCTATTGTTAACATAAATGAATCCCTTTGCGTGGTAACTCCCGTAATATTTATTGCCTTTATATTATTCCAGCCTTGTAAAGCTTTCTCAGTTACAATTGTAGCCCAATAATCACTGTCGTCTACCAATCGCAACAAAGCATGAACCGCATTTAATTCGATAGAAACTTTGGGTTTCATATTATTTTTCAAAAACAATTCATCTAAAAATTCTCTCGAATTAAATCCTTTTACAGGCAATATAAGCGGAAGATCTTCAATTTTTTTAAAAGAAATCTTATCCAAAGCAGATAAAGAGTGCTTTTTTGATACAGCGAGAACTAATTTTGAAGTAAACAATGGCACTTTTTGAAATGGAAGCTCAATTTCGTTGGATGAAATGACCAAAACAAGATCTAATTCGTTGTTTAATAATTTTTGTTCCAAAGGTTCGGTCGTACCATATTCGACAACAATTTTTAAATGTGGATATATTTTTGCAAACAAATTTACTACCGGCAAAACCAAAAGTCCAAAAATATAAGTAACCCCAATTCGCAATTCACCGCCAATCATTTCGTTCAAATCATCAATCGCCTGTTTGCCGCTTTGCACATTTTCAATAATTTGTTTGGCATGAATCAGAAAAACAGAACCGGCTTCTGTGAGCTGCACTTTTTTTCCAATCCTTACAAACAAAGGCATTCCGAGTTCTTCCTCCAGTTTTTTTATTTGCTGCGAAAGTCCGGACTGAGTTACAAAACATAATTCGGCAGCTTTTGTAAAATGCAATACCTCAGCAGTTTTGATAAAATATTCGAGTTGATAAATTTCCATATCGATAAGTTTTAATACTCATTATCAGTAAAATTATTAATTTTTCTAATGAAATCATAATTCCGACCTTTGTATTAAATATTTAAGGTTATGTTTAAAGCGTTAAAATCAAAAAACTTCAAGCTCTTTTTTTATGGTCAGTCTGTGTCGGTTATTGGTACCTGGATGCAGAAAACGGCCGTAAGCTGGATGGTTTATAGTATCACCGGCTCTGTATTTTTACTGGGATTGGCGACTTTTTTAAGTATGATTCCGTCGTTATTTTTAGCGCCTTTGGCCGGAAGTATAATCGGGCGTTACGACAGACACCGTGCCATGATGGTTTTGCAGTCTCTTGCCATGCTGCAGGCGGGTGCTTTGGCTCTGCTGATTTATCTCAAAATATACAATATCAACTTTATTCTGGCATTAAGCTTAATTCAGGGAATTATCAATGCTTTTGACATGACCTGCCGCCAAACCATGATGATCGATATTGTTAATGATAAGGAAGATCTGCCAAATGCTGTCGCACTAAACTCAACGTTAAATAATTTTGCCCGAATTGCCGGTCCTGCTCTGGCCGGAATTATTCTGCATCAATATGGAGAGGACATTTGTTTTATTGGCAATTTCCTTAGCTATATTCCTGTGCTGGTTTCATTATTAATGATGAAAATTACTCCGCATATCAAGGCAAAAGATAAATTTAAAATGCTCGAAGATTTTATTGAAGGTTTTGATTATGTGAAAAAAGAAGCCGAAATGGCCAAAATGCTTTTGATGCTTATGTGCAGCAGTTTATTTGTAATCTCATTTAATACTTTAATGCCTGTCTTTGCAAAAGATATTTTTAGCGGAAACGCCCAGACTTTTAGCTGGTTTGAAAGCGCTGCAGGAATTGGTTCTATTTTATCAGCAATTTATCTGGCTAATCTTAAAAGAGCTGATAATATGGGCAAAATAATGATTGCTGCAAGTTTATTACTGGGTTTTAGCATAATTATATTAGCATACTCAAATAGCCTCACGGTCGCACTTATTTGCATGGCTTTGAGTGGCGTAGGAATGATGGCACAAACCTCATCGATAAACATTTATATTCAGACTCAAAGTGCTGTAAATATGCGATCAAGAAGCATAAGTTATTATTTAATGGCTTATCAGGGAATGATTCCTGTGGGAAGTTTAATTATAGGATATATTTCTAATTCGCTTGGCGTAAGAACAACTGTTGCAATTCAGGGAATTATTTGTATTATTTCGGTGATAGTATATGTTTATTACAAAAGACATAGTCATGAAGAAGAATTGGAGACTTGCACAATTGAGTACAAAAATCCTAAAATTTAAATTCCAAATTCCAATTATCCGTAATCTTGTCATCCTGACAAAACTGCGTCTCTTTTGCTTTTCAAAATGACCTTATATTACTTATCTGGTGGAAAAACTTATAATGAAATTTCTCCACGCAAAGCCGTTTCAAAAACATCTTTGAATTCGTTTTGCGGAATATTATGCCCTAGCAGATACATTAATTTAGTAATTGCGGCTTCTGTAGTAATATCTTTGCCAGAAATAACTCCTAGTGATTTTAAGGCTGTACTGGTTTCGTATTGACCCATATTGACACTACCGCCGGAACATTGTGTTACATTTACAATGTGCAGGCCTGATTGGATTGCTTTTTCAATTAATTTTAAAAACCAATCTTCGGTTGGGGCATTTCCTGATCCGTAAGTTTCCAGAATAATCCCTCGCAAACCTTGGGTTGACAAGATCGAAGCCAACACAATTTCGCTCATTCCCGGAAACATTTTTATAATCGCTACCTGATTATCCAGGTTTTTATGAACAATTAGTTTAGCGTCTTTTTTTATTGGAAGAAATAAATGCGAATTGAGTTTCAAGTGTACACCAGATTCTACCAATTCAGGATAATTTGGTGCGGTAAAAGCTCTAAAATGTTCTGCATTTACTTTTGAAGTCCGGTTTCCACGGTATAATTTATATTCAAAATATAGACAAACTTCATGAATTACGGGTTTTCCGTCTTCCTGAAGCGAAGCAATCTGAATAGCGGTAATAAGATTTTCTTTTGCATCGGTACGCAAATCACCAATTGGCAATTGTGATCCTGTAAACACAACCGGTTTGGCCAAATTCTCCAACATAAAGCTCAATGCAGATGCCGAATAAGACATTGTATCTGATCCGTGTAAAACCACAAATCCGTCAAAATCGCTATAATTTTCCTCGATAATAGTGGCAATCTTTGTCCACATTTCGGGATTCATGTTTGAGGAATCAATTGGATTTTCAAATGAAACAGTTTCTATTTCGCAATCCAATTGTTTTAGTTCAGGAATCTTTTGCAATAATTTGCTAAAGTTGAATGCCTTAAGCGCGCCGGTCTCAAAATCTTTGCTCATACCGATGGTTCCTCCGGTATAAATCAACAATATTTTAGGCTTAGACGACATCCTGATATTTTAATTTATTGACAACAGGATTGGCATACATTGACAAAAACCCTTGTCTCGTAACAGGATTATCGCTGCCAATACGCATTTCTAAACGACGCTCAAACAGCGATTTTTCATTTTCTTTATATAAATGCGAAAATTTATCGGTTTCGTTTAGAATATCGTAAGCAATAAAATTTGTTGGCCATAACTGATAATTCTTCAAAATACTATCATCAATTACCTGTGCCAAAGCCTGAACTTGTTTGTTGGTATTGTCATTTTCTGCTACAATCTGATCAATTTCTGTATCCAGAACATCTCCGACAGATATATGTATTCTTTTTTTAGTTCCCATGATACCACTCAAAATGGTCATGAAATCTTCATTTTTTTCTTTTATATAAATCTCATTGTTTGCTTCTGCCATCAATTGCGGCATTTTGAGAACATCTGTAGGATCGTATTCATACGAAATAGATACCGGAACGATTTTTAATTTCTTAAAATAATCCATTAGATTGGCTTCATCAGATCCCATTCCGATCATTTTAAGCACACCCGGATTGGTTTCGTCGTTTCCATCTTTGGTACGGCCTTCTCTTTGTGCAATCCAAACCGATCTGTTTTCGCGAAGCAATAACTGCCCCATATATTCGGACAATAGTTTAGAACTCTGCAACATTTCTCTTGGTGTCAACCCTCTCAAAACCAAAAAGTTTCTGTTTAGTTTTGCCAAAGTACTCAAAAATGCTTTTTTTACCAGATTATCACCAATTGCCGATGCCGTCATGACCAAGCCATGTTCAAACAAAGAAACGTTTAATAAGGTCGTATCTAATAGAATATCTCTGTGATTGGATATAAAAAGGTAGGAAGTATTTTTCTCCAGTTTATCAAAACCTGAGGTTGTAAGCCCTTCAGAACTTCTTTCCAGGACTTTTTGAATGGTATTATAAATAAAATTGCATTGAAAATCACGAATAGAGTGTGTTTTCTTAAGCTGATCTTTCCAAACTTCGTCTTCTAATTCCGGAAAAGTAAAGTTCATCATGGCTTTCATCATCGGATGATTGACTACATTATGAAGTGCTTCATTTATTTCGGTGTCATAAAACGGTCTAATAGCATCAAATTTCTGCATTATTTTTTATTTATTTAGGTGGGCAAAAGAACAAAAAAAAAACCAAATTAAAGTAACGATTTCGTTAAATACCAAAAACGTCTTTTGAGTTTTGTGTTGTAATTGCTGCTATTTCTTCTTCAGAAACATTATATATATCAGCCAGTTTTGCAATCACATTCACCAAATAACTACTCTCGTTTCTCTTTCCTCTATACGGAATTGGCGCTAAATAAGGCGAATCTGTCTCCAAAACAATGTGTTTTAAATCGATTTGGTTCATGAACTGATCGATCTTTCCGTTTTTAAAAGTTACTACTCCTCCTATGCCTAATTTCATTTTATAGGAAATTGCCTGCTGTGCTTGTATTAAAGTTCCGGAAAAACAATGAAAAATCCCAAATAAATCTTCAGATTTTTCTTCTTCAAGGATTTCAAAAATTTCATCAAAAGCTTCACGGCAATGAATTACGATTGGCAATTTGTATTGTTTTGCCAATTGTATTTGTTTTCTAAAGGCTATTTGCTGTTCTTTAAGATGCGTTTTATCCCAATACAAATCAATTCCGATTTCTCCGACGGCGTAGAATTTTCTTTTGGCCAATTCGGTTTCAACATGTTTTAATTCCTCCAGATAATTATCTTTCACGTAAGTGGGATGCAAACCCATCATTAAAAAGATATTTTCCGGATAATTTTTTTCTAAATCATACATTGACTGCGTTGCGGCGGCATCTATTGCAGGAATAAAAAAACGTGTGATTCCGGCATCGATAGCACGCTGAATCATTTCGTCACGGTCCTGATCAAATTCTTCTGAATATAAATGAGTGTGTGTGTCTGTAATAATTGTTGTTGAATTCAATGGCATAATTTTAAAAAGCAAAATTACGACAATAATAAAAACTTTCCCAATCCTGACGAAATGGGACGCGGATGGCACGGATTCACTTCGTGAAAGCGCGGATGAACGCGGATTTTTGATACAATCTTGTCATTGTGACGGAGGAAGGATCACACACGTACACATTGCGATTAAATAAAAAACGAGGCGTCTCTTGCGAAATTCCTCGTTTTTATTATTTCAAAACTTATGCATCATTCCAATTCTTTTAATAATACCTGAACTTCAACATAATCCTCATAATCTTCCGGAATAGTTAGCAGGATTTCTTTACAGCCAATATAGTTTTTTTGTTTCAGCCTGGTAAGGGCAAGATTCCATGTTGCTTTGTCTTTATAAACAGATGTTCCTGATCTAAGTTCCTGAAAAACAATTGCTGCTTTTTTTGTTTTGTTTGCTTCTAACAAAGAGATTCCGTAAAAATATTGAATCTCGGGTGTTTTTGTCTGCTTTAGAATTTTCTCAAAAAGCGGAACTGCTTCTTTATAACGTTTTTCATTAAAAGCTGTTTCAGCTTGTTTCAAAGTGGCATTTTCTATACTTCTCTCTGTAAAATAAGCCTGTTCGTGCTGATTAAAATCTTCATATACGGGTTTTTGCATATAATTAAAGAAAAACAGACCAACCAAAACCACAATAGAAGCTGCAACCGCATAATTCCATGGTTTAAAGGCAATTACTTTTGAGCTTTCCTTATTAAAATGTTTATTGGCAATTTTAGTCAAATTTTCTTCAAACGCTTCCCTTTCTGCTGCAATTCCGAATTTATTCTCCAATTGGGAATGTGCTATTTTGAAAGAGGCAAATTCTGATGCAAATTCCTCATTTTCGGATACTTGTTTTTCAAAATTCGACTTTTCCTCAGCATTCATTTCATTCTGAAGATATTGATCAAATAATATATAGCGCTCTTCGTTCATGACTAATTATTTTTTAAGGATTTAAAATTTTTAGCTTCCTGAATCCATTGTGTTAACTGACCAACGCATAACGATTTCTTTTTACGAACATAACCGTATGTAACATTTAGTTTTTCAGCAACTTCCTCCATAGATTTAATTGTAAAACTCAACTTTAATAATTCCTGGCATTTGTCTCCCAATTTCTGAAACATGGCATCAAAAAGCTGTTGTTTTTCATCAAATTCTTCGGTGGACTCCACCAATTTAGGATCACATTCACTTATAGATCCCGCATCTTCGTGAATTGTTACCCCTTTATTTGATGTTTTTTTCAATTCATTGAGCCATTTTCTTTTACATAACAAGAAAAAATAAGCGTCAAACGGACATGTTAATTGTAGTGTATTGGCTTTTGCCTGATTAAAAAGCAATATCAAAATCTCCTGAACCACATCTTGCGCCTGATCCTGGTTGCCGGAATTATTTCTAATATAAAAAACAACTTTTGGAACAAACTTCTTATAGATCTCCTGAATTATTGCGGAGTTATTTGCAGCGAGTCCTTCAATATATTTTTGGTCGGAATGAATTTTAATCTTGGCCATAAAACAGCATTTTAAAACACTAATCTATAAAGATATTAAAATATTTTTCTATTTGAGGGGTAACAATTATAAAATCAGGTTGATATAACGAAGTAAGAATCTTTTAGAATAATCCAAAAAATTAAGAAAAATGGAAAGTTATCAACTCATAAACGAAAAAAATCTTGATCGGTTTTACAAAATGCTTTCTGCCAAAGAACGTAATGGTTTTGTCATTATCGAACATAATGAAAAATTGCCTTACGCGGTTTTATCAAAAGAAAAAAAAGAAATAAATCATCCTTTTCATTTATTCCTTACCATGATGACTTTAGGATTTTGGGCTATAATCTGGGTCTATTTTATTGTTTCGCTTTCGCGGAAAAATGACATCCTCGTTGCATTGGATGAAGACGGAAATGTCTTTGAAGA
Organism: Flavobacterium sp. 1355; assembly: GCF_017833415.1. Classification (GTDB taxonomy): domain Bacteria; phylum Bacteroidota; class Bacteroidia; order Flavobacteriales; family Flavobacteriaceae; genus Flavobacterium. The sequence goes on from NZ_JAFICC010000016.1 coordinate 90,771, forward strand.
AAAGTGCCTTTCAAAATAAAATCAAAAAAAATAAAAAGAAGGGTAACAAATTTTGACCGCAATTGATTTCTTCATATAAATCAAAATAAAACAGGGTAACAATTCTCCTGCCATAAGTATCTATTATTAAATAACTATTAAAACTGAATATCATGAAAACAAACTTTAAAACAATCGGACTTTTATTATTCGCTATAACGACATTCGTAAGCTGCGACAACAGCGATGGCGACGATACTAATGTAATCTTGCCTCCAACTTCAGGCGCTTTTAAAAGTATCAACGAAAAAGGAGTTAAAAGAAATACGCAAAATTTTACAATTACTGCAGGAAATGGTGTAGTTACGTTTACTTCTGCAAAAGGAGTAAAAGTAAACATCAACGGTGATTGTTTAACCAAAAACGGTAATGCGGTAACAGGAGCTGTAGATATCGAATATATCGAACTTTTTGACAAAGGAAATATGTTGGTTACCAACAAACCTACGATGGGGATAACTCCAGACGGTAAGAAAAATTTATTAATTTCTGGTGGTGAATTCTTCATTAAGGCTACTCAGGGTGGTGTTGCACTTCAAACCTCCTGTTCGATGACCATGCTTGTTCCTGCAGATTTAACAGATGGCGTAGACAATACCATGACATTATGGGCTGGTGCAATCGACGAGCAGGGTGAACTAGCCTGGAGAGAGGTTAAAGAAGGTGGTGATGGTGCCAACGGAAAAGGCGGAGTTCAGGGTGAAGGAACCAATTACTACGTAACTTTTGGAAATTTTGGATGGACAAATGTGGATCGTTTTTACAGTGATCCAAGACCAAAAACGACAATTCTTGCAGATGTTCCTGATGGATATGATAATAACAACAGTGCAGTTTACTTGTCTTATGATGGTGAAGGTACTAATGCACTTGCTAAACTGGACACGTATACAGCAGCCGGATTATTCAGCGAACATTACGGACAAATTCCGATCGGACTGGCTTGTCATGTGATTTTTGTAACCGAAGACAATGGTCAATGGCGTTATGCAATAAAAGGGGTGACAGTTGCTGCAAACGATGTTTATACTTTCACGCTTGCCGAAACAACAACCGGTACAGAAGCACAACTGGTAGCTGCAATCAATGCTATTCAATAACTTACAAATACTTTTTAAAAGAAAGTGGTGATTTGCTCATCACTTTCTTTTACATTTAATCCAGTTTTAAAATTAACTCTGATGATTTTCAGAAGCTAATCCTGCTATCCGTTGCAATCTTTTCTGCCGAACCCCGGCAAAAAAGGATTTACACTACTATCAGGGCTAAAAACCTCTAGTTATGAAACCACTATCATCTATTCTCTTTATTCTTTTTTCTATATTCTCTTTCGCGCAAACCAAAGTAAAAGACACCATAACCCGAAGAGCCAATATTATTTACAATCAAAACGGAAATCAGGTTAATTATAAACCTGAAACACCACCTTTAATTCCGATTGCGGGTGCTCCAAAACCAAGTTATTCTTATCTATGGGAACTTGGCGACGGACATTACAGCAAAGAAGCAGAGCCAAAACATGTTTATAAAAACAAAGGGACTTATACTGCCAGACTCGCTGTAACCAACAATTATGACAACGGAAAACCTCCTGCAACACGTCCGAAAAAAGTAGCTGTAAATGATATTACTGATACAAATTATAAAGATATTGCGTCGATTGCAGACCAAAACGGATTTGCAATCTTAAAAAACTGTGATCCAATTCCAGAACAGGAAATGGTAGTTGTAGTAGGTTATCAGAATTTGGAAAATTATGTTTCCAGCGGAAAACTATATCTTTTTTATAATGAGAAACAATTCAAAAACAACAATTTTGAATTGGTCGATTTCAGGACTTACGCCAGCGAACGCGAAATAAAAGAAAATACAGTCGCTTCTGTTCATGATCTTGATGATTCTAAAGATTATCTGGCTTCTGCCGAAAACACAATCAAACTTAAAAAATACAAAAACCCAACAACCGAAGAAGATCTTGATGCTTCTTTATTAGACGCTAATAAAATATATCATAATGTTTCTGTTTTAGAATTTGATGATGCTAACCCGGGAGAAACACGTAATGTCTTTTATACGTTTAAAACTACTCCTGAAATGATCAAAGATACCAGCGCAACAGTTACCATGAGAGGAATTTTTGTACCGAACAGAAGTTATAAAAACCACAAAATAAAAAATCTGGAGATGGAAATTGTAACTTCTCATGACCCAAATAAAATGGGCTCTAACGGAAGTTTTATGAATTACAGACTGGTGCGTTTTAAAAGAGTTAATTTTAAAACACGTTTCCAAAATAATGGTGAAGGCCCGGCGAGAATGATTCGTCTGGAAACTGATATTCCGGATATGTTTGACAAAAAAACTTTCAGGATAGAAAGTATGTATCCCGAATGTCCGATTTGTCCCAAAGACGAAGTTCCTACGACGAGCTGCCTGGATACTATCATTAAACAAAAACAGATTTTCTTTACTTTCAAAAACATTTATCTGCCCGGAAGTGAACAAAAAAATGTACATGAAAAAGATTCTACAAAAGGTTTTGTAAAATATTCGATGAAGTTTGCAGAAGATTTTCATAAAGTAAAAACCAGAAGCCGGACCGCGATTATTTTTGATAAAAACGAACCTATAATTACCAACTACGCCACTACCCGATTTTTGCCCGGAATTTCGATTGGTGTAAAAGCGGGTTATAATTTGTATCCCGATTTAGAAAAATCGACAAGTTATTTTGTGGGCGCGACGATTTCGCCTTTTAAATCATATCGCTTTTATTGGCAGGCAGAATGGGTCAATGCGTTAAACAAATATGATAGTGCTATTAATGTCGAAAGTGTAGTAAATACAAACGCAAACGGAGTAAGACAATTGGTACGCACGACTACGGCAACTGAAAATAAAAATATCAATTGGGAAGTTCCGATTTTGATTCGGTATAACATTAATAATTATATCGGAATTGGTGCCGGCATTCAGGCGAATATAAATGTCTCTGAAGAACAAAATCAGGACATAAAAATTGAGACTTTTGAGGGTGAGAAAGAAAGTTTTCTCATCAGCACAACAACAGCAGACAATAAAGTAAAAAACTCTTTTGCTGATTTTAAAACAGGTCTTTTGTTCGATTTAACTGCAGGTTTTGCGCGAATTGGCCCAAGTTTGGGTGCACGCTATGTAATTAACTTTGAACAGAATTTTAATTATTTTCAGTTTTATGGGATTTGGAAGTTTTAGTAGCAATACCACAGAGATACACAGAGATTGGAAGATATTTTTTTTTGCCACGAATTACACGAATTTTCACGAATTAATTTTAAATACTGCGTTCAGCTTTGCTAATTTGTGAAAATTCGTGTAATTCGTGGCAACCTTTTCTGCGAATCTCTGTGGAATAAATAATCATTTATGAAAAAACTATATTGCTTTATTTTCACCTTCTTTACTCTGATTCTTTTCGGACAGAAATCTGTTTCTTTAGAAGATAAAATATATAATGCAATTGATGTTTTTGTCGCTCATCCTTCCGCGAAAGCGTTGCAAAATTTAACGAATACGGAAGCTGATTTCTGGAGGAATTCAAAACCGAAAACCAAAGATGAATTGTTGGCAATTGTCGTTTTAAACTGCAATAAAGCGTATTACGAAAATCAGTTTGGGCAAACCGAAAAAGCGATTTCAAGCTACGAAAAAGCCTGGCAGATTTACCAGAAAAATAAACTTTCTAATTACGATATTATAGAATTTTGTCTGAAACCTTTGGGCAATTTATATACGGTCCTGGGCGATTATGATAGCGCCGAAAACACGATTAAGCAGTATTTTTTTATTGTAAATACCTTCAAAAATTATCCTGACACACCAAAACAAAAATTTGCTGCAATTTTGAATTTATCAAATGTTTATCAGAGTTCTGGCAAAATTTCCCTTGCGATTGAATTGTTAGAAAATACTTTAAAAACAGAGAAACTATCGAATTCGCAGAAAGGAATTTTATTGAATAATTTGGGGAATAGTTATTTATTAAGTTCTACAAGAAATTTGATGCGCCCTGAAATTCATCATAAAACTCAAAATGCTTTTGAATCAGCCGTTATTTATCTGAAAAACGAAAACGATCAATTGGAGACTTTATCGAATTCTTATCGTAATCTGGCAACGCTAAACCGTCAAAGGGAAAAATTTGAACTTGCAAATTCTTATTTAAACAAGGCAGAAAAACTGTTTTTTAGAACTACAAATCAACAGCCACGAAAAATCGCTAAAATATATTATGAAAAAGCTTTATTGTTTTTTGATGAACAAAAGTATGATGAGAGTACCAAACAGATTTCAGCAGTTTTTAAAACTTTGATTCCTGATTACAATTCAAAAAATATACTGCCAGACCAAGATCAATTATATGCAGAAACTGTTTTGATTGATGCACTCGATTTGCAAGCAGAAATTCTGCAGCTTAAACATCCCAAAAAAGCATTAAAAGCTTTTGAACTTTCCTTTTATATTGAAGATCTATTAATGAATTCACTGGTTTACGAAAATTCAAAAATCCTGATGCAGTTGCGATCACGAAATCGTACCGAAAGGTGTATTTCAATTTATGATGAGTTTTTTCAAAATGAGGGCAAAACTCAATATCTGGAAGAAGCTTTTCGATTATCTGAAAGGACAAAATCGGGAATATTAAAAGGCTATCGTTCAAATATTAAAAATGCTTCTGCAAAAGAAAAACTGCTTTTACAAGAACTTCAAAACTTAAGTAATGCTATTTTAAAAGAACAGCAAAAAGGTGATTCGGCGAATATTTCAGAAATAAACAGGTTTATAAAAAAGCAGCACGAAATAATGATTTCGTTGAAAAAAGTGCAATCTAAAAATGCAGATTATATTCCCGAAAATTTTGATTTAAAAGCTTTATTTTCAAAACTGGAAAATGATAAAGCTATCATGGTTTATTATTTTATGGGTGAGAAAAATTTATTTTATTTCATCTTGCAAAATGACAAAATTAATCTCCTCCATATTAATATTACAGATACTGCCATTCCTAAAATTGCACAGTTTATAGATTATTTCAATTCTGCAGATGCTATTACAAACGATATTTCCGGATATAATAAATACGGGAAAGTGCTTTATGACATGCTGAAATTACCTCAAAACTCAATATACCAAAACCTCATCATAGTTCCAGACGGTATTTTGAATTTCCTGCCTTTTGAAGCTTTGATTACTCAGGAATCTTCGACAACAAATTTTGCCAAAATGCATTATTTATTGAATGATTTTAAGATTGCTTATAATACTTCGGCTAGTTTTTATTTGAATTCAAAACGGGTTTCAAATTCAGATAAAACAGTTTTAGGTATTTTTCCGGTTTTCGAAAAAACGGCTTATGAACTGACTTATTCGAAGAAAGAATTAGAATCTATTCAAAGTTATTTTAAAGGAAAATATCTGAAGAATTCAAATGCCAGTTTCTTTAATTTTAAAACTAATGCAAACCAATATTCTATTTTGCATTTAAGTACTCACGCTTCTTCCGGCGATATTGAAACTCCGGCCAGCATTAAGTTTTATGATCAGGAAGTTTTATATTCTGAATTGTATAATTTGAACATAAATCCTGATTTAGTGGCTCTAAGTGCCTGTGAAACCGGAATTGGAAAATTGTATAAAGCAGAAGGTGCCATGAGTATTGCAAGAGGTTTTCAGTTTGCGGGCGCGCAGAATTTATTGTTTTCGCTGTGGAAAGTCAATGATTATACAACATCGGTTTTTATGACTGATTTTTATAAAAACATTAAAAATGATGTTCCGTATTTTGAAGCGAATGCCAATGCAAAATTGGTTTTTCTAAACGACAAATCGATTCCGAATTCGAAAAAATCACCTTATTATTGGAGTTCTTTTGTGTATTATGGTTCTGTTTCTGCAGAAGAGAAACCGACAAATTATATCTATTACATCACTAGTTTTTTGATTGTAATTGGTTTATTTTTGGTTTTCAATCATTACAAAAAATGGAAAATCTTCACGAGGTTCTCAAAAAAGAGAAATACAAGAAAATAAAATTCAAAGTTACCAAAACACAACATCTTCTTATAAAAGCTAAAATCAATGGTGTTTCGGGAAATTTTATTTTAGATACTGGAGCTTCTAACACTTGCATAGGTTTTGAAAGTATGGAGCGTTTTGAAATTTCATCAAAAAAATCTAAAACAAAAGCGTCGGGTGCGGGCGGAACGGGAATGAAAACCGAAATTTCAGCTCATAATATTTTACAAGTTGGCAGTTGGAAAAATGCTGATTTTGGTTTGGTAATTTTTGATCTTTCTCATGTTAATGAAGCTTTAGAATCTTATAAGGCCAAACCTGTTCACGGTATTATCGGTGCGGATGTTTTGTTGGAAGGTAAGGCTATTATTGATTATTTTAATCATTATTTGTATTTGAAATAAATTTCCAATATTTAAAAACTCCAAATTCCAATTTTAGGATTTCTTATAAATCAAAAATCCCAAACTCCTTAATTGGAATTTGGGATTTTTTATGTTCAAGATTCAAGCTCCTTTTGGAATTTGAATTTTAAATGTTGGAATTCTTAATGGGTATGTTTTGGATTAAAACCGTCCTCGCTTAATTCTGTGTGCTCATAATCGGCAACCATTTCAGCTTCGTAATCAATTTTTTCTCCTTTGCTAACTTTAGCAATTATTTTTTCCATAATGTTATAAATAACCGGAACCACAATCAGGGTTAAGAATAAAGAAGAAATTAATCCTCCGATAATTACCCAGGCCAAACCGTTTTTCCACTCAGCTCCTGCTCCAGATGCCAATGCAATCGGGAACATACCAAATACCATCGCAATTGTTGTCATCAAAATCGGACGTAAACGTGCATGGTTTGCCTGAATTAAGGCTGTTCTGATCGATTCTCCGGCAGCTCTTCTCTGGTTCGTATAATCGACAAGCATGATCGCATTCTTACACACCAGACCAATCAACATGATAATACCTAAGATTGTAAAGATATTTAATGAGTTATTTGTCAGGGCTAATGCTAACATCGCACCAATAAATGAAAGCGGGATTGCAAATAATACTACGAATGGATGCACAAAACTGTCGTATAAACTCACCATTACAAGGTAAACCAAAATAATAGCCGCCAATAAAGCGATTCCTAAAGTACCAAATCCTTCAGATTGATTCTCCTGGTCACCACCCCAGATGTAGTTTACACCTGCTGGTTTTTTAAGCTTGTCTAATTTAACCTGCCATTGCTGAACAATTGTTCCTGATGGCACCCCAACGTTTTGTCCTTTTACAGTAACAGAAGCAGATTTGTCTCTACGCTCTAACTGGCTAGGTCCTGATCCTTCTGTAATATCTGCAAATTGAGACAACTTGATTTGCTGTCCTGCGGCATTTACAAAAATCAGATTACTTACATCTGTAATACTTTTTCTGTCGAATGCATTGTATCGAATGTTGATATCATACTCATATTCACCAGCTCTGTATTTACCGTCTGTATTTCCGCTAAAAGCAGTTTGCATGGTTAAACCAACTGTTTGAAGTGTTAGTCCCAACGCAGCCATTTTATCACGGTCCACTTTTACGTTAATTTCTGGGTTTCCGTCTTCAACTGTTAATTTAATCTCTGTTGTTCCCGGAATTGTGCGTAATTGTGCTTCAGCTTGTTTCGCAAAAGCCATAGCTGCTTCTGTTGAAGGACCTGTTACAATTAATCCTAAAGTTGCATCTTCGGCAGTTCCTAAAATACCTACCGGAACAGTTTTTACTTTTGCTCCAACTAATACTTTTTCTAACTTACGCTTGATTTTTGCAGCGTAAACATTCGCATCATCTGTACGGTCTTTTTGTTCGATCATTTTTACGTCGATCTCTGCTTTGTAAGCCGTAGCCTGAGATGCTCCGAAACCTTCACTGGTTTGCCCTACAGTTGTAATCTGACTGTGAACATATTCTTGTTGTTTTAGATAGGCTTCTGCTTTTTGCGTCATGAAGTTCGTTTGTTCTAACGAAGCATCTTTTGGCATCTCGATCTGTACTAAGAACTCCCCACTATCAGATGATGCAAAGAACTCTCCACCGATGAAACCTCCACCCATTAATCCTATAGTAGAAGCAAAGAATAAGATCACTACAACTACAATAGTTTTAATATAATGATCTAAACACCAAGTCAATAATTCTGAAACCCAGTTGGTGAAACGGGTTAAATAACTTTCAAATCCAAGAATGATTCTTCCGAATAAATTCTTTCCTTCTATATGTTCTAATTTCCCGAAACGAGATGATAACCATGGGATGATTGTAAACGAAGCTAAAAGAGATAACATCGTAGAAATAATTACCGTAACACAGAATTGTGTAATGATGTTGGAAACTAAACCAGAACTCATCGCAATTGGAAGGAATACAACCACAATTACTAATGTAATCGAAGTTACAGTTCCGCCGATTTCTGCGGTTCCGTCATACGATGCACGAATTCGGCTTTTACCCATCTCCATATGTCGGTAAATATTCTCAAGTACCACAATCGCGTCATCGACCAGAATACCTACCACCAGAGATAATCCTAATAAACTCATTAAGTTCAGGGTATATCCCATTAAATAAATACCAATAAATGTTGCAATCAATGAAGCAGGAATAGATACCATTACAATCAATGAGTTTCTAATACTGTGAAGGAAAAACAACATTACAAATGCAACCAGAATTACTGCAATTAATAAATCGTGTACTACTGAGTCTGCTGCTTCTAATGTGAAGATGGTACTGTCTTTTGCAACTTCTAATTTTAACTGGTTTACTTTATAATCTTTTTCAAGAGTAGCAATTGTTTTTAATAATTGCTCACTTACCGCAACGGCATTGGCATCTGATTGTTTTACGATTTGTAAAACGATCGCGCTTTTTTGATCTACACGAGAAATTTTCTCGGCAATTTTTTGTGTATCCTGAACATCGGCGATTTCACCCAAACGAATCTGAATTCCGTTTTGAGAAGAAACTACCAGATTTCTTAATTCATCAACATTTTTATATTTACCCGCTAAACGAATTAATATTTTTTGATTACGTGTCTGAATGTTTCCTGTTGGGAAATCCAGGTTCGAGGTCAAAATAGTCTGCTGAACCTGCGGAACAGATAAACCGTATCCCTGCATTTTTACAGCATCAAGATTTACCTGAATTTCACGCTCAGAACCACCAATAATATTTACTTGCGCAACACCTTGTACACGAGATAAAATAGGCGCAATTTTTTTGTCAATTAAGTCATAAAATTCTGCTTCATCCATTTTTCCGTTAGCACCAAGTGTCATGATCGGTAAGTCACTCAGGGAGAATTTGGTCAGTGCCGGTGTTTTTACATCCTCTGGCAAATCACTAATGATGGCATTAATTTTTCGCTGTGCATCATTCAAAGAGAAATCGACTTTTGCGTTTGATGTCAGTGTAATCGAAACGATAGATAAACTTTCGTAGGATTTCGAGTCAATTTTCTTAACATTTTCCAGAGAAGCAATCGCATCCTCAATTTTCTTTGTTACGGTATTTTCTACCTCACTTGGAGAAGCTCCGGGATATATTGTAGAAATTGTAATAACGTTTTGCTCAAATTTTGGGATCAGCTCATAGCCCAATTGGCTGTAACTGAACAATCCACCAAGAGTTAGAATTGTAAACAATACAATTACCAACGACGGACGTTTTATGGATATTTCGGCTAATTTCATATATTTCTTTTAAATTTATTAAGTCCTTAGTTTTTAGTCTTTAGTCCCACTAGTTATTTAGTTTAACTATTCTAAGTACTCTGTACTAATCACTAATTACTTTATTTAATAATTTCTACTGTATTACCATCCTGTAAGTTAATCTGACCCGTAACAATTACCTTTTCTCCTTCAGATAATCCATTGATAATTTCAACTTTATCTCCCAAAATTCTTCCTGCGGTTACTTTTCTTAATTTTGCAACACCGTTCTCTGCTACAAAAATTTCATTACTGTTTACACTTCCCACAAATGCATTTCTAGGTACAACCATCAAGTTTTGTTTTTGTTGGTTTGATGCAAAATTTGCAGTTCCGTACATACCTGCTTTCAGGTCATTATTTGAGTTGTTCGTAATTTCAATTTCAACAGGAAAGTTTAAAGACTCATCTGCTTTTGAAGCGATGAATGTAATTCTTCCTGAAAAAGTTTTATCAGGATAAACACTAGCTGTCACATTGATAGTATTTCCGACTTTTAAACTTGCTACCTGATTTTCGTTTACTGTAACAACTAATTTTAATTTAGAAACATTTACAATATCAAATAAAGCTGTTGCTGGCATTCCTGCCAAAATAGATCCCGGCTCAATATATTTTTTATTGATGAATCCGCTTATTGGCGCTTTTACTTTTGTGTCTCCAACATTAATGTTTGCTTGTGTTAAGTTAGATTTCGCATTTGTTAAAGCTAACTTAGCCTGATCTAATTGTTGTTTTGTAACACCACCTGTTTTAAAAGCATTTTCATATCTCTCATAATCAGATTTTGCATTTTGATACACTGCCTGTGCTTGTTGTGCACTAACATTAATTACATCACCTCTAACTGTCAATAAAGTTTGGCCTACTCTTACATAATCACCTTCTTTAGCTAAAACGCTGATTACTTTACCTGATTTCTCAGCAGAGAAAGTCAATTCCTGAATAGGCTGGAAATTTCCGTTTGCAACAAAATCCAAAGAAACTTCTTCTGTTTTTACCTCTGTTACTTTTACTGAAACAGCAGCGTTTTTTTCGGCAACGATATCAGTTTTTGCTTTATTTTCTTTCTTATTATTATTTAAGACATATCCAATCACACCCAGTGCTGCGATTATGATTACGATTGTTATAATAGTTTTCTTCATTGTAATTAGTTATTTAATAAGAGTTTTTAGTTCGCCTTTTGATTTGATTAGTGCTATTTCGGCAATTTTATAGTTTAAAACTGCTCTCGTAAAATTATTTTGAGCTTCAAGTGATGCATTTTCAGCATCTAATAAATCTGTTAAAGATGCCAGTCCCTGAAGGTAATTGTTTTTTGTATTGCTTAGAATCTCTGATGCCAATTGCATGTTTTCTTTTTGATTCTTAATAGTTACAATGTTATTCTCGATGTCAGCCATTGCATTTCTGTAATCTAAATCAAGAGAAAGTTTCGTGTCTTTAATATCTTCTTGTAAAGATCTGATTTCTACATCGGCTTGTCTTACTTTTGCACGCGTTCCAAAACCTGTAAAGATTGGCACATGTAAATTTAATCCTATCGCTGAGTAATCTGACCAGTAAACTCCGTCTTGTGGTTTTGCAAACCATGGAAATTGAGGCCCCTGACCAATATAGTTGTAACCTGCCGTTAATGAAAGTGTCGGGTAATATCCTGCCTCAACTGCTTTTTTATTATACACCAAAAGCTCTTCCTGTTTTTTCAAAAGCAGATATTCTGTTCTGTTTTCCACATTTGGCTGCTCGGTTAATGCCGTTGGTACAACTTCAAATTCTTCTTTTGGCATGTCGATTTGAGTTTCAATAGGCATTCCCATATAAAACTTCAATGCATTTTCCTGTAAAGTAATTTGATTTTTAATTTGCTGACGCTCTGTGTCGATGTTTGACATTTTTACAATAATACGGTCTAAGTCAATTTTTTTTGCTAAACCATTATCAAACTGCCCTTTTACAATATCACGAACTTTTGTTGTGTTTACGTAATTACTGTCTAACAGAACCAATCTTTCTTTTTGTACATAAACAGAATAATAGTTATTGGCAACTCTTTCGATAACCTGTTCTTCTGTTAACTGATTATTTATTTGATAAAATTCACGTGTAGATTTTGCCGCTTTTAATCCTGTAAAAACAGACTGATCAAATATAGCCTGAGTTAAAGAAACACCGGCATTTGATGTCCATTTTTGTCCAAAAGCTGCCTGAATTGTAGTTCCCGGGGCACCAAATCCTGCTCCGTCGATAACTGTTGTCTGAATTACCGGATTGTACGTTATATTTCCGTTTGCAGAAATTTGAGGCAATGCTCGTGAACGTACTTCCTGAATTTGATACTCACTGTTTTCGACCTGTAATTTAGCCTTTTTAGCATCCGATTTGTTTTGAAGCGCATACGTAAGAGCATCTCTTAAGGTTAAAGTGGTTACTTGTGCGTTGGCCGTCAAACCAATTGTACACAAAAATAAAAGAACTATTTGTTTCATATGGAGTATATATATTTAAAGATTGATGATTATGCTCTAATTTTTATTAGTTGTTTTTCAAGTTCAAGTATTCCTTTTTCTGTTGCCATTGCACGGGTATGATATTCCAGTGCTTCTAATTCTATTTCCTGTGCTTCTCTTTCTGAAATCGTATTTTCATTAATATGAAAAATGAGGGTGTAATAAAATTTCACATAGATATCTATATTTAAATCCGGGCGATACAATCCTTCACGGATTCCTTTTTCAATATTTTCTCTAAAATATTTAGTGCACTGCTCAATTTCGTGAGACAATACATTTTGGTAAATTTCAGGATAATGCTTTTTTAACTGATATATTGGCGATGTGTCTATATTGTTTTTAAACATATCACGAAACATTTCTCTAATTTCAAAATTCTCATGAATCGCGTTCAGGTTTTTCGCCACAATACTGTCAATAATTTCATGTACCTGTCTGTGAACTGTTGATGTGCTTTCTTCAATCAAAACCTCCTTATTACAGAAATATTTGTAAATCGTTTTTTTTGAAATACACATTTCACCTGCAATATCATCCATCGTAACACTCTTAAAACCAAGCTTTAAAAAAAGTTCACTTGCTTTTGATATAATTTTCTCTTTCATTTTGATTTTTCAGATTGTACTACAAATATAAACAGGAAACTAAAACCTAAAAAATAGTTTCCGCTATTTTTGTAATAATTTTACATTAAATTATTCAATGTGTAAGATTTATATACTGAACTCCAGATTTGCGATTAGTTTTATGTCTTTTCCAAGAGCCAAACCACCATTATGGTTAAAAGAATTATAGTCTAATCCAAAATCCTGGCGCTTAATATCGCCTTTGATTTCAAATGCTACTTTTTTCTCTCCGTTATAAGAATTAACACCAATAAATTCTGCATCAAGTTCTACTACTCTTGTTACATCTTTAATAGTCAGATCTCCTTTGAAAAAATTAATGTTGTTATTAATCTTTTGAAATGAAGTCGATTTAAAACTTATAATAGGATGTTCATTTACATTAAAAAGATCATTTAACTGCAAGTATGTGTCAATTTGCTGAAAACTGTCATTTCTATTATTTACATCTAATGAAAACTCAACAGAAGCATCTTCGATCTCGTTGTCTTCGATATTTACATAACCGTCAAATTTGTTTGCAGTTCCGCCTATATACGCAATGATAGAATGTCTCATTTTTATTAAAACATCTGATTGGCTAGAATCTATCGTCCATGTTGTCATAAGTGTCTGATTTAATGAGTTTATAAATTACTCAAATTGTTTACGGAAACTTTTATAGTGTTCTTAGTTTCCAATAACGGTGCAAATATAGACAGGAAACTCTAAATACCAAAAAAGTTTCCAAGTTTTTTAGAAAAAATTTTAACAAATTATTTATTAGGCGAATTTGTCGCTAATTTGCTGGCTTTAGTATTTAAAAATTTAGAAACCGATAATTCACAATTGAATTGTATCTTTGAGCCTCGTAAATCAGAATTTCATTTTATGCACGATATAAGTCAGTACCAGGATTTTTTTATTAGTTATTTAAAAAACCAAAGCATTAGCAAAGAGCCAAAAAACCTTTATGAACCTATTGAATATATTTTAGGCCTTGGCGGAAAACGTATGCGTCCTGTATTAACATTAATGGCTGCTGAAGTTTTTGATACTGATTATACTACAGCTCTTCCTGCCGCTATGGCTGTCGAAGTTTTTCATAATTTTTCGTTGGTTCATGATGATATTATGGATGATGCGCCTTTGCGAAGGGGAAAAGTTACGGTACATGAAAAATGGAACATCAACACCGGAATTTTATCCGGAGATGCCATGCTTATTTTGGCCTATCAATACTTTGAGCAATATGAGCCGGCCATTTTTAGGGATTTAGCAAAATTATTCAGCAAGACTGCTCTTGAAGTTTGCGAAGGCCAGCAATGGGATGTTGATTTTGAAGAAAGAAGCAATGTAACCATTCCGGAATATCTAAAAATGATCGAATATAAAACAGCCGTTTTGGTTGCTGCTGCTATGAAAATGGGGGCAATCGTAGCCAAAACTTCTGAAAAAGAAGCGGATCTGATTTATGATTTCGGGCTTAATTTAGGATTAGCTTTTCAGCTTCAGGACGATTATCTGGATGCTTTTGGAGATCCTGAAACTTTTGGAAAACAAGTTGGCGGTGATATTATAGAAAACAAAAAAACATATTTGTACTTAAAAGCTTTAGAGTTTTCATCTCCTGATAAGGCGTTACAACTACAGAATTTATTTCATTTGCAACTGGAAGATAATACTGCTAAAATTGATACAGCAAAAGCTATTTTTAATGAATCCGGAGCTTCAAAAGCTACGCAGGAAGCTATTGAAATGTACACTTTAAAGGCTTTTGAGACTTTAGAAAAAATGACAATTTCTAAAGAAAAAAAGGAAATCCTTAAGACCTTTGGAGAAAACTTAATGGGTCGAACTGTTTAAGTTTCATCCCAAAAATATAAAATCATAATTCAGCAATCTAAAATTAAAATCAATGTTTGTCGCTCCTAAAAACACAGAATCATTACTACAGGAAGCTCAGGCTGAGACGTTGTATTTAAAATTGATTGAACAGATCAATAAGGATTTTAATCTGGCAAATGAAGGAATCGATTTTCCGCTGAGTATTTCTCCGGATGAATTAAAAATTCAGCTTCACGAAAAAATCTATCGCATGATTCAGTACAAATTTGCTGAATACCTGAATTTACTTTATATCATTGATGTTTCTGAAAGCGAAATAAAAAAACTTGACGGCTCAGATTTGGTAATCCTTGCCGAACAAGTTTCGTTTTTAATTTTAAAAAGGGAATGGCAGAAAGTGTGGTTTAGAAAAAATTATTAAGCCTCTGCTTCCTGCTCTGTTTCGCTGTATTCATAAATTACTTTTCCAAACTTATCTGAGTCCAGATTATAGGATTTAGTAACAAAATCTGACAAGGAATTTTCATCTGTAAAAACGGAATCTACCAATAATTTTTTTGTTTTATAAAATTCCAAACCTGTTACCAAATCATCAGTTGTTCCTAAACAGTTACCAATAAAACTAATGTTTCGCATCATCAAATTGGCAATCAGC
This sequence comes from Flavobacterium sp. 1355, assembly GCF_017833415.1. Taxonomy (GTDB): domain Bacteria; phylum Bacteroidota; class Bacteroidia; order Flavobacteriales; family Flavobacteriaceae; genus Flavobacterium. Next base: position 106,233 of record NZ_JAFICC010000016.1, read on the forward strand.
AAAGTTAAATTGGTAGGCTTAACATTCTTAATTTTATCCAGAGACTGATTGAAAATTCCGCACGTTAAGTAACGGGCATTCAGATTCAGATTAGGCATTAAATATTCTAAATACGTATCTGAAAATGAATCCAAAACAGCATCAAACAATATCGTATTAGGAATGTTTTTTTTATTTACTGAGAAAATTTCTTTTATAAAAGGAAAATGTTCGCGAACGGTTTCTGTATTTTTTCCTGAATAAGATAATCCGTAAACATTACATTCAAGATTCCAGAGTGCATTTAACAAAAAATAAGAAGTGTTTGAGGTTACAGAGGTTACCAGAACATTGTCTCCTTTTTTAATATTTGCCTTGCGAACCATAGCATTGGCTGTTTGTGTTCCTATACCCAATGCACCTGCCTCAACACCAGAAAGATAAGGCGGCACTTTGATTAACTTGCCAAAATGATAAATTTCATATTCTTTGCTTGCATGATTTGACGGAATTCCAGGCATTGCACCATTTTCAGGTTCGGGATAAAAACAGTTTCCTATTACCAAATCTCCAACAGACAATGAAGAAACACTTTTCCCAATTGCAATTACATGCCCGGCAAAATCTGATCCTATGGGATAAAAAGTATCAATTTCTGCAGATTTTAATTTCTGCCATGCATTTTCTATAACTCCTAAATCTCTGTAATTTAAAGAGAAACTTGTCTTTTTTACCAAAACAAAATTGGCATATTGTTCTGATTCTTCATTAAATTCCGGAAAACTTCCTTCTATAAAAGCCAAAGGAATTTCTAAATTATCAATACAAATCAAATGTTTATTATGATCTTCAATCTGATCAAACAAAGAAGATGTTACTACTGCTAATGCTCTCATAATCTATGATATTAATTCTTCTGTTACTGTCGTTTTTTCTCTTTTTCCAGTGTGAAGCTGTTTGCTGTAATATTTGTATAAAAAATCATAAACAACCATTTCATGTATTCTGTGCTTTGTTAAGAAGATTCGGTTACAAATCATATGAACATAACTTAACATTATATTGTCCAGATAAGTTGGCAAACGGTGTTCTTTGCCCAGTTCTTTTATTTGCTTTACAGCATCAGCGTTTTTCTCTGTACGTTCATGAAGAATTTCCAGCAAAGGCTCATAAATTTCATCCATCAGATTTGGGTCCAGAAAGTATTCTATTTCAGATTCATGTTTTACAAACATTTCATTAATTTGTTTATTCAGTCTTCCTGAACGGTTAAATTCTTTGCCAAAACCAGTCTTGGCTACATTAAACAGTTTGACTTTTCCTTCGAGTTTTACGTCAAAATCATTTAAGAAATGATCGATAGACAATAGACAAAACATCCATCTTATTTTTTCTCCTGTATCGCCTTCAATCATATCTGCAAATTTTAAGGTACAATCACTGTCATTAAAAAACAAAGTTTCTGTTTTTTCAATGGCTTCATATCCATAACGCTGCAATTCACGCAGATAGTTGTCTGTCTGGGTTTTCCAGATGATTCTGGTTTGTTCCAAAGGGTCGGTATATTGTCTTATGATTCGGATACAATCTGTAAATAAATTACTGTTTTTCAATAAAACACGAAATCTGATATGATGTCCCTGAGCATCATAATATCGAATAAAAAACCATTTGTCAATAATGCCTTTTTCTTTTAATTCTTCAACAATTGGAGCAATGCCTCTTTTTAACAATTCTTCTCCGGCTCTTTCTCCACAGTAAAATTTGTAATAAAGCCATTCTTCTCCTATCGAAAATGAAGTTGCTACACCTTGCTGATTTTCATTAGAAACAAATTGATTTGCCTCAATGATTTCTGCTTTCTTCTCGATATTTTTGTGTGCTGTAAAAATAATTTCATTGCAATAATTACCTGTAATTGTATTTTCCTCAAATAAAAATTCTTTTAACTGAACAAAGTTTTCACTCTTTAGCATGTAATAAAACACATTGCAACTCAATTCATTATTAAAGTTTATAAGAACTTCATTGTCGCCTTGCGAGATATAAACCAGATCGGGGATATTTCTGTTTTTTCTGAAATTATTTATAAATTCGGTATTTTTTGATTCGCCGGCAGCAAGGATATGATCAATTTCTGTTTTAGTGATATTCCAGGTTGCTCTGCTAAAAATAGTGTCTTTGTAAGTTAGCCGGGGTAAAAAATCAAATTCGTTTTGAAGTGCTCCCCAGCTAAATCCAAATCCGAAAGAGTTTTGATTTTGAAGATCACATAAAAAATGATAGATTGGCAATGCATTTGAAACAAAATTATGGGCGTTGCTCAATCTCGGGATTATCTCTTTATTCAGTCTTTTTGAACGCAGCACAATTTTTCCTGACTTTACCGAAACATACAAATCATCGATCATAATCTGATGATCTCTGTCTACAGAAGCGTTTCCTAAATAAGGAATTTCATAATCTCTCTGAAAGTTTCTGTATAATATATTCCCTGTTCTTGCCTGAGGCAAATGCACTATTTCTGCAATAATTTTATCCGGATTAAGCTGATTTTCAATACTGGATACTTCATTGCACAAGTCAAGAATTTTGGTGTCTAAATGACTAAATCTTCCAATCAATCCATTTGCAGACGGGCCGCTGGCTGTTTTTAGATTGATTTTTTCAACTCCATTTTCATGAAATATATTTACAAATGCAGAAAAAGTATCAGGATATAGAGATTCATTCTCTTCAAATTTGTTAATTTCTTCATCTGTTAATTCGATTGACTGCAAATTGTTTTTTGTAGCCTGAAGTAGTTTTTTGAACAGAAAAGTTTTTTTAGAATCCATAGAAATCTGATTGGCATCTGAATGTCCCCCACCAATAAGTAATTCATCAACCAAAGCCGATTTTGCACCAGCTGTTTTTGCGTAGCCAATTCCTATGTCCGGATCCAGAACACTTACCAGTGGTTGTTCGTATTCTTCATAACGCTCCAGGAATTTTCTTTTGAATTCTTTCAAATTATTGTTTTCCGAAACAGATTGCAATTTGTTTAGAACACTCAACGCCGGACGTAAATTCTTTAAAGTTTTAAAACTTACAGAACCCTGATAAATCTTTCTAAAACTGTCTACCTGAAATAATTTTGAGATATCGACATTATTTAATTCTTCGTTTACTAACTCATGAATTTGAGTATATAGAGCAGGATCGTTACTATTATTTGTGTCAAGGTAATTGATTTTGGATTTTAAATTTGTAATTAATTCTTTGATAACTTCGGCTTCATAAAAATCGAATCTTGCTTCTGAAAATATTCTCAATAGTTTTTCAAAATAATCTTCTCCGGTAATGGTAAATTCTAATTCGGTTACAATAAACTGACTTTGAATAAGTGTATCGATAAATTCCTGTGCATCTTTCAACGAAATTTCGTCAGAAACAAGAAGATCTGCAAGTTCGCTTAACAGAACTCCGTTTTTTGCTTTTTCAAATATCAGTTCCAGATAATCGCTCATTTCAACCTCAGAAATTTTATGAAAGCGAACATTGTCTTTAAAATAATATTCGACATAACGGTATTTATCAAGAACTGTGTAAATAGAATTGTTGCTGTAATATTTTAAAGCATTTCTGATAGCATCATTTTTTACAATAACAGGCAGGAAGCTTCCTAAAAAATACATGTCAAACTTGGTAAATCTGCCAAAAGTACTTGCTGCAATATTAAGATTGGTTTCTGAGTTTAGGTCTACTGCCGCCACGGTGGCAAACATTCCAAAAGGGGTACTTCTGTTTGCTAATCTTGAGGCATATTTATATAAAGATCCTTTTAAGTTTTTAAGTTCTTCTTCTGTTTGAAAAGCTTCACCTGTTTCCCACATAACAAGTGCTTTATAAATATTTGGAGAACCTATAAATAATGCTTCCCTGTTTTCTTTTTTAGAAAAAATTGCCTGAATTTTTTCCCACGTAAGATCCATTTGCTTTTCTTCAATTGGAGTTCTTACGATAGCCGTTTTTGTAAAAGAGTAATTTTTCATTTTTGTTAAATTTCCTTATTAAACAATTATATTATTCCACATTCTATAATAGTATTCTTCTTTATTCATAAGCTCATCGTGCGAGCCTGATTCAACGATTTCTCCTTTTTTGAAGGCATAAATTACGTCAGCTTTTTTAATCGACTGAAGCTTGTGCGCAATTACAATAATTGTCTTGCCTTCTGCATTCAGGTCTTCTACTAATTTTTTGATAACCAATTCAGATTCAGAATCCAGCGCCGAGGTTGCTTCATCAAGTATGAGCACTTCAGGATCTTTATAAAGTGCTCTTGCAAACGCAATTCTTTGTTTTTCTCCTCCCGATAAATTAGCACCAAATTCTCCTAAATAAGTATTAAATCCGTTTGGCAAAGATTCTATAAAATCATAAGCACCTACTTTTTTACTTACTTCTATTATTTTTTCCATATCAGGAGTTGAGTCCCCAATAGAAATATTAAATGCGATAGTTCCGTCAAAAAGTTCTACATTTTGTGGCACCGTAGTAATCAGCGAATTAATACTTTCTTTAGAGATGTAATTTAAGTCATATTCACCAATTAATATCTTTCCTTCTTTCGGATTGTATATATTCTGAATTAAGGATGCAATAGTACTTTTTCCGCTTCCGCTTTCTCCCACAAAGGCTGTAAATTCTCCTTTTTTTATGGTAAGATTTAAATCCTTAAAAATGTAACGCCCTAACTCATAAGAGAAATCGATATTCTTAAATTTAATATCATCAAAATTATTTTTTGTCAGCCATACTTTAGATTCCATTTCTTCTCTGTCCAGATCCATAATACCAAACAAACGATCTGATGCAATCATGGCGTTCTGAATAGCTTGGTTTGTACCTATTAATTGTGAGGCCGGCCCGGTAAAATATCCTATTATAGAATAAAATGAAAACAGTTCCCCCGGAGTAATCTCTCCATCGATAGCATAATAAGTTCCTACCCATAAAAGGATTATGGTAAATAATCTTGAGATAAAATCAGTAGAAGTTCTTGCAAAAATTCCGTTCATTCCTGATTTATAAATACTTTTTAATAAATCTACAAACTTTAATTCTGTTTTTGTTTTAGAAAAATCTTCCAGGGATAATCTTTTTACAGTACCAATATTTTTAATGGATTCTACAAGCTGAGATTCCATGAGTGCATTTTTTTCCATTATCTCACGTTCTACTTTTTTATTTAACTTATTTGTTATCAAATAAATAATGATATAAAACGGAATGATTAACGAAATTATCAACGCTAATTTCCAGTAGAAAGAAAACATAAAGATGAACGAAAAAAACACGATTAGGACATTTACAGAAATGCTTAAAGCTGTTTCGTTTATAAGTGCTCTAATTTTTACGGCATCGCCAATTCTAGACATAATTTCACCAATTCGCATCGTATCAAAGAACTTTTGAGGCATTGTAAAAAGATGTTTGTAATATCCTAAAATAAGTCGTGAATCGATTTGCTGACTTGTTTTTAAAATGAAAATATCTTTTAATACGCTGTATAAAATTTGCAGCAGCAAACAGCCAATTACTATTATACTCATTAGGTTCAGTAAACTTTTATTTCCGCTTACAAGCACGAAGTCTGTAATCTTACCAACATAAATCGAAACCGAAAATCCTAACAAAGTATACAAAACAGCTCCTATAATAGCCTGCAATAAAATATATTTATGAGGTTTTAGTAAAAATAGTATCCTTTTAAAATTTGATATTTTTTCATTTTTTTCTTTAAAAATATCTTCATCCGGAACTAATATTAAGGCATAGCCTGTAAATATTTTTTCAAACTCAGCCAGTGGCTTTTTTTCTAATTTACCAACCTGAGGGTCCATTATCTGGATATAAGTACTGGTGATTTTATAAGCAACAATATAATGAGGGAACTCGTGTCCGTCTTTTTTTATCAAAACATGCAAAAGTGAAGGCAGCGGAATATCCTTTAATCCTTCAAAAGAAACTTTTACCCCTTTTGCAAGAAATCCCAGTTTTACTGAAGCTTCTCTTAGTCCTAACAGCGTAGTCCCTTTTTGGTTTGTATTGGCATATTGGCGAATTCTCGAAATCGGAAGGCTTAGATTATAATGTTCAGAAATTGATGCCAGGCAAGTAGCACCGCAATCTGAAAAATCATGTTGTTTTATTTCTATTTTACTCATTTTTGCTGTTGTAAGGATTAAACCAATCTTCTACTTTATCAAACAATAACTGAAAGGCAGTTCTTTTGGTTAAGAAAAAACGGCTGGTCAAACTCATTCCTTTTTTTAGATTTCCTTTGGCTCCGTTTTTTAAGGTTAAGCTATTGACATGAAGGTTGCTTTTTATTTTATAGTAAGGATTATTATTTACGATAAGAATGTCTTTACTTATTTCGAAGATTTTTCCTTTTGCAAATCCCCATTGATTTGAATTGAAAGCATCAATCTGATAAATGGCATCGCCTCCTTCTTTTAAATATCCAATTTCGGATGGGTTTACATAAGTTTCTACAATTATACTTTTGTCGGGCGAAATTTCTACAATTGGATTTCCTGATGCGATTCCGCTTCCTTTATTAAATCCCTGCATATTGATCAATTCACCATCGATCGGAGCAATTATGATGTAATTATTCTCTTCTTCCTTAAGTTGTTTTTGATTAGAATGAATACTTTTATTATCCTGACTCAGCTGAGTGTATTCTTTTTGCCAGGATAATTCTGTTTGTTTGATCAGGTTGATGCGGTCATTCTTTATTTTATTCAGTTCTAATTCAGATTTTTCAAATTCAGATTTAGAAATAACCTCTTTTTTATAAAGATGATCTTTTCTGTCAAAGTCTGCCTGAGTATTTTTTACCACTATATCCAGATTATATAATTCCTGCTGATGTTTTAAAAGCTCTCTTTTGTATTGATCTGATCTGATCTGGCTGTAATTTCTATGAATTAAGTTATTCAGATCACTTAAATAAAGGGAATTTTCTGAACTCTGAATTGTATTTAAATTTTCTCTTTCTTTTAATATGTTGTGCTCTATTATAAGTAAAGTATCGCCTTTTTTTATTTTCTGATTTTCTTCAATATTAAAAAAGGAAATTTTACCACTAATAGGAGAATAAAGCGTAAGTTTCTTTTCCTGAGGAATTATAGTTCCTCTGCTTGTTGTATAAACATCTATATATATAAAAGGAAGAGAAACAAAGGCAATCAACAGCACTAAAAATGTAATGACAAATAAGAAAGAAGTTTTCTTATTATGTTTAATGATATGACTTTCAACAGTGTTGTTCAAAATCTCTTCTGGGAAAATTTCTTTATCGTTCATCTTGTGTCGTATTAATTTCTTATGACAAATGAACCTATTATTTAAGGAAGAAAAAAATGAAAAAAGCCTATTTTTATAAAAAATCGGGTTATAATTACAAACACAAAACACTGAAAAACAGCATATTAAATGTGCTTTTCAAAAGAATTGTAAAAACGATTCGATTGTGTTGGTTTTTATGATTTTAAAGCATAAAAAAAGCGTTATCAGTGTAAACCGATAACGCTTTTTTTGAAGGAGCATGTCCGAAAACTAATTAAAGTTTAGCAATTAAGTAACTTATTACCAAATAACATGCTGGAGAGCTTCCACCATCTACATCATGCATTTGTGTGTCATTTAATTCTGTAACAGCTATTTTATTGAAAGACAGCTTGTTGTTTACGTTTTGTTTTTTCATTATAATTTAGCAATTAAGTAACTAATTACCAGATAACATGCAGGAGAGCTTCCACCATCTACGTCATGCATTTGTGTGTCGTTTAATTCTGTAACAGCCACTTTGTTGAAAGCCAGCTTGTTGTTTGGGTTTTGTTTTTTCATTTTGATTATAGTTTTGCGATTAAGAAACTGATTACTAAGTAACATGCAGGAGAGCTTCCGCCATCTACGTCATGCATTTGTGTGTCGTTTAATTCTGTAACAGCCACTTTGTTGAAAGCAAGCTTGTTGTTTGGGTTTTGTTTTTTCATGTTGATTATAGTTTTGCGATTAAGAAACTGATTACTAAGTAACATGCAGGAGAGCTTCCGCCATCTACGTCATGCATTTGTGTGTCGTTTAATTCTGTAACAGCCACTTTGTTGAAAGCCAGCTTGTTGTTTGGATTTTGTTTTTTCATTTTGATTATAATTTTGCGATTAAGAAACTGATTACTAAGTAACATGCTGGAGAGCTTCCGCCGTCAACGTCGTGCATTTGTGTGTCGTTTAATTCTGTAACAGCCACTTTGTTGAAAGCAAGCTTGTTGTTTGGGTTTTGTTTTTTCATGTTGATTATAGTTTTGCGATTAAGAAACTGATTACTAAGTAACATGCAGGAGAGCTTCCGCCATCTACGTCATGCATTTGTGTGTCGTTTAATTCTGTAACAGCCACTTTGTTGAAAGCCAGCTTGTTGTTTGGATTTTGTTTTTTCATTTTGATTATAATTTTGCGATTAAGAAACTGATTACTAAGTAACATGCTGGAGAGCTTCCGCCATCTACGTCATGCATTTGTGTGTCGTTCAATTCTGTAACAGCCACTTTGTTGAAAGCAAGCTTGTTGTTTGGGTTTTGCTTTTTCATGTTGATTATAGTTTTGCGATTAAGAAACTGATTACTAAGTAACATGCAGGAGAGCTTCCGCCGTCTACGTCATGCATTTGTGTGTCGTTTAATTCTGTAACAGCCACTTTGTTGAAAGCCAGCTTGTTGTTTACGTTTTGTTTTTTCATTTTGATTATAATTTTGCGATTAAGAAACTGATTACTAAGTAACATGCAGGAGAGCTTCCGCCGTCAACGTCATGCATTTGGGTGTCGTTCAATTCTGTAACAGCCACTTTGTTGAAAGCCAGCTTGTTGTTTGGATTTTGTTTTTTCATGTTGATTATAGTTTTGCGATTAAGAAACTGATTACTAAGTAACATGCTGGAGAGCTTCCGCCGTCAACGTCATGCATTTGTGTGTCGTTTAATTCTGTAACAGCCACTTTGTTGAAAGCCAGCTTGTTGTTTGGGTTTTGTTTTTTCATTTTTGATTATAGTTTTGCGATTAAGAAACTGATTACTAAGTAACATGCTGGAGAGCTTCCGCCGTCAACGTCATGCATTTGTGTGTCGTTCAATTCTGTAACAGCCACTTTGTTGAAAGCAAGCTTGTTGTTTGGGTTTTGTTTTTTCATGTTGATTATAGTTTTGCGATTAAGAAACTGATTACTAAGTAACATGCAGGAGAGCTTCCGCCGTCAACGTCATGCATTTGTGTGTCGTTTAATTCTGTAACAGCCACTTTGTTGAAAGCCAGCTTGTTGTTTGGATTTTGTTTTTTCATTTTTGATTATAGTTTTGCGATTAAGAAACTGATTACTAAGTAACATGCTGGAGAGCTTCCGCCGTCAACGTCATGCATTTGTGTGTCGTTCAATTCTGTAACAGCCACTTTGTTGAAAGCAAGCTTGTTGTTTGGGTTTTGTTT
>NZ_JAFICC010000017.1 GCF_017833415.1 Flavobacterium sp. 1355
CTTCAAAAGCTCTATAGGGGTCATATAAAATTCTTAGATTGCAAAGTTCTTGTTTTATTTTGACATTTCCTCCCCAAGCTTTGTGCTTCATCCATTTTGTGCTTTCTATAATTCATATGTTTGATAGAATTATATCATTCTGATATTAGATATCAATTTTTATGGGATAAAAAAAATCTCTCATGAAGTTTCACAAAATGTCAAATTAAGGTATAAGAAATATTGGATTGGTATTACCTATTATTCATAATAATTAGATTCTCTTAGTAGATTACTAAATCTTAGCTTGTGTGAATTGATTTAAATTTTGTTATTGTTAACATCATGAATAAATTCGATTACGCCTGACATGAATATTTTTTGATCATCCCACATTGCTAAGTGGCTTCCATTTGGGCAATATAAATATCTTCCCTTCTTTACTAATTTGCTTTGTTGTTCCATTGCTTTGGGGTCCATTGTATCGTATTTTGCACCAATCATTAGAGTTGGAATTTTGATTTCATTTAATCGGTTTTTTATATCCCATTTTGCTAAGCGTCCACTAATTCCAAATTCACTAGGCCCTTGCATTAAGGTGTAGATTTCTCCATTTATATGTTTGCTAGCGCGATTTAATCCATCTGGCCATTCTTCCAAACGGCATAAATATTTTTTGTAAAAATTAGGAATAAGAAGCTCCATGTATCTTGGGTTATTAAAATCTTTTTTAGCTTCTAAAGTTCTAATTTCTGCAAGGACTTCCGGATTCATCTGTTTTGCCAGAACTTCATCAGCATATTTTCCATATTCAGGAGCGCTTGCCACCATGTTTGATACTATTAATCCTTTTAAGTTTTTTTGATGTTTTAGTGCATATTCCATAGCTAAAATTCCTCCCCACGAATTTCCTAACACGTAAAAATTACTGCTATCAGCTCCAATGGCTTTACGGACTTGTTCAACTTCATTAACAAATCTTTCTGTAGTCCATAGGCTACTGTCTTTTGGCTGATCGCTGTAGTATGATCCTAATTGATCATATTCATAGAATTCAAAACCTTCTCTTTGGAAGAACGTTTCAAAACATTCCATATATTCATGCGTCATCGCCGGACCACCATGCAATAGCAAAATTTTTATTTTTGGATTGTTCCCAAAACGTTTAGTCCACACTTTAAAATTCCCAATAGGAGTTTTAATAGGTATCATTTTTACACCAGCTGATTCTATATTGGTATTTTCTTTATAAGTGAAATATTTTGAAAGAGTTTCAGGCTTATTTTCTTTTTGACAGGAAATGGTCAACAGGAGTAATAAAATGATTGGAATAATACGCATATTTAGAATTATAAGTTATTGAATGATTTAAAATTACACTTTTTTATGAATTAATAACATGAATTACGTCGAAGTGAATTTAATAATTTGTAATTATTTCTCTCATAATTAAATTGTTATTGATTAATTTAAAACATAACTATTATTTCTTGAAAAAAGGCAATAATAATTGTATGCTTTTTTAATATTAAATAAGTTTTTTCTTATTTTTTGTTTTGTAGAATTTTGTGATATATTTTAAATTGTTTTAATATTACGTATGCTTTATTTTATGAAAATTTGCTTGTTAGTTAATTTTTAATATTATTTTTGTTTTTTTTTAACATGGAAATAATTACAGTTAATGGCTAAAATTAAATTTTATTTATTCTTTTTACTATTTATATCATTATCGTATTCTCAAACGAAACATGCTACAGTCATGGTCAATGCCAGAGCGCAAAAAGATAAAATTTTAATTCGATGGGCTATTAATTCTCCGATCGAGTGGCAAAAAGCTAACAAAAAAGGATTTATCATTACCAGATCGACAGTTTTAAGAGATGGTGTTGTTTTATCAAAACCTGAAAAAATGCTTCTGACACCAAAACCATTGCTGCCAGAACCTTTAGATTCGTGGCTGGATGTGGTGCAGAAAGATAACAATGCAGCCATTATAGCACAATCACTTTATGGTGATAGCTTTGAGGTCACTGCTGCCAAAGAAGGAGATTTGTCTAAAATAGTAAATATGGCAGATGAAATAAATCAACGTTATACTTTTGCTTTGTATGCGGCCGATATGAGTTTTTCTTCAGCATTAAAAGCAGGATGGGGATATATAGATGAAAATGTAAAAAAAAATGAGGTATATGCTTATCAGGTAAGTGTTTTTGAAAGTCCAAAGGTTAAGGAGTCATCTTATATGATTGGTTTAAAGGATTATAGTGCCCTGCCTGCGCCAACCGATTTCATTGCTATTCCTGATGATAAAAAAGTTTTACTATCCTGGGACTATGAGACTTTTAAAAGGATTTATACTTCCTATATGGTAGAAAAATCTACAGATGGAATTAATTTTAGCCCTATTGCAACTACACCTTTAGTAAACCTAAATGATAAAGATGAACATCCGTCTAAAACTATGTATTATATTGATACCCTTAGTGTAAATGAAAAAGTCTATCATTATAGGTTATATGGAATAACTTCATTTGGCGAAAAAGGAGAATTGACAAAAACTATTACAGCGACGGGCGTTTCTGCTATTGTTACACCTGCGAGGCTGGTAGATTATAATATTATAAATTCAAATGAAGTTAATTTAGAATGGGATTACCCTAAAGAGTCAGAAAGTTTTATTCAGGGTTATGAAATTAACTTAGCAGATAATGATAAGGGACCTTATAAGGTTGTTACTAAAATTATTCCTCCGTCTGAAAGGAAGCTTAATTATAAGGAAAATCTATTTCCATCAAATTATTTTACAATATCTGTTGTTGGCAAAAATAATCAGCGACTGACCTCTCAAAGTATGTTGGTTCAGCCTGTAGATTCTATACCCCCTGCAATACCAGTAGGACTTGAAGGTATAATTGATAGTCTTGGAGTGGTGCGGTTGAAATGGAAGCCAAACCAGGAAAAAGATCTGCGGGGATACAGAATTTTGAAGGCTAATAATACAGGTGAAGAATTTGTAGATATTTACCATCAATCTTATGTAGGGAATAACTATCAGGACAGTGTAAGCCTGAAAATGACCAATAGCAAGGTTTATTACAGAATTGCTGCCGAAGACATGCGATTTAATATTTCTGATCCATCTGAGATATTAGTTTTAGATAAACCAGATAAAATACCTCCGGCTGCACCTATTTTTAAAGATTACGATAACAAAGATGGTAAGGTAAAATTAAAATGGATTAGAAGTTATAGTGAAGATGTGGTAGGATATAGCCTTAGAAGGAGAGAAAAAGGACAGGAAAAATGGATTGAGATTAAACAGATAAATGATACGATTCAGGAATATACTGATGATAGGGTAGAAAATAAAAAAATATATCAGTATGCGATTTTGGCTAAAGATAAAAGTAATCTTTGGTCTTCATTGGATCATTCTACAATCACTGTTAATGTATTGGATTTTACTCCGGTTAAAATTATTAATTTTTTACAAGGATTGCCTGATAGGGAAAACAAAAAAATAATTCTCTCTTGGGATTATGTGAAAAATAAAAGTAAAATTTTGGGAGTAAGTATCTATAAAAATACAAAAGGCACGCCACCAACATTGTGGCGAGAATTAAATAATGATGTTTTTACTTTAGAAGATAAGAATTTAAAAATTAACCAGGAATACGAATATCATTTCGTTCCAAATTTAGAAAGTGATACTCCTGCAAGAGCAGAGACATTAACAGTTATATATTAAGCCTATGAAAAAAATATACTTATTAATCATTTTATTGGTTTCAACATTTGGTTTTGCTCAGGGCATTGGTAAATATAATGTTAGTATGAATATTACCGATATTGACGTTAAGAAAAGTATCTCCGGAAATTGCGGAAGCCGCTTAGAGTCATGGTTAGATTACAGTAATCCAGGTGTTGCCGATGATAACTTTTTTTATCAGCCAGTTGGTGACGGACAGGATCTTCCCAACACTTGGACAACCAGTTTTCCGAGTACAAAAAAGTTAACAAGAATTAAGTATTATTCGGCAGGTAGAAAATGGCATGGGGGATTTAATTCAGGTTGTAAAAATGACAACACTAGTACTGAATACATGAATGTTTCTTATGGGGTTACAGAATATTATACTCAAAACTATTTTACTTTTGTTTTTGACTTAAGAGCCACCCTCAAAATTCTTCCTGATCTTCATATACAATTGTTGGGTATAACTGGAAATATGAGTGATATTTTACCAACAACAGACAGAATTACAATTAAATCAGATACAGGCTTCTTAACTTCTGAATATAATTGGCAATATTCACTTACACCGCTTGATCCATCAAGTTGGGTGAGCCTGCCACAATTTAATGCAGCAAGTATATCTGTAAATGCAATTGATGTATTACAAGTATTAGATGGAACAAGTCATGGTAAAAAAGTATCTTTTAGGCAAGTTGCTTACAATGGTGCAGCAGTTTCAAATATAGTTACTTACACTGTACGTTTATCTGCACCAAGAGTCGATTCGGCAACACCAACTCAGCCTACTTGCAGTGACACAAATGACGGATCAATAAAGGTTGTATTTAATAGAACCCTATATCCGGGAGAACAATTAAACTATACCTTACTTGATGCTACCACAAATACCCCTACAAGTTATAATGGTGTATTGTCTATTGGAGCAGACAAATCCTTTGTAATTTCAAATTTACGAAAAGGAAATTATATGCTACAGTTGGTAGGCTTTAAAGATGGTCTAAGTACCTCCACAGATGCAGACAGATATGACTTGAAACCTTTTCAAATAAGTTCTCCACCTATATTAGATTTTGCATTAAACGCAACAAATGTTAAGTGTTTTGGTGGTCAGGATGGAACGATAACTATAACACCAACTGGGGGAACACGTAATGTTTTAGGTAATGATTATTATTCATTAGATGATGGCGCTAACTGGACACCCTTTCCAAACAATATGCCGCACACTATTACTGGATTAACACCTGGTACATACAAAGTGAAGGTAAAAGATATGAATGGATGTGTTGCTAAAATTCAAACACAAATAAATGGTGAAATTCAACTTGGTGACGATAAAGTGCTGGAAACAACACTGTCACAACCAACATCACCTTTAGCAGTAGAATATACATTTAAAAAAGATCCAACTTTTTACCAGGCTGTTAACGGAAAAATAGTAGCTTCAGTATCTGGAGGAACTATTAATGATGATAAAACTTATGAATATGAATGGAAAAACAGTAGTGGGGTTATTTTACCAACAACCGCACAATATAATTCTGTTGATAAAACATTTAATATTACGTTAGAAAATGTTCCTTTCGGCGAATATAAACTAACGGTAAAGGATAAAAATTATAATGATGCTACAAATAAAGCTGGTTGTTCTATTATTGAATCATCGCAAATTTTAACACAACCTGATCCAATTGTAATTACGATACAAGAAACGCAGGCTATTTCTTGTAACACAGAAAACCATGACCCTGTTTTAGGAAATTTAGATAAACTATCTGATGGAATTTTAAAAGCAACAGTAAGCGGTGGTGTACAATTTACCGGATCTGCAAATAATGGGCTTCCTTATAAATTTATCTGGTCAAAATATAATACCGTAACAAATGTTTGGGATGAATTAACGGATAAAACAACAGAAACTGCCGGGAATCTTTCACAAGGAAATTATTCTTTGAATGTCGTAGATGCTAACGGAATTGTACAAGGAACTTATAATTCTACAGATTTAGAAACTGCAATATCAACAACCAAAGAAATTTTGGAACCGGCAAAACTTGAATTATCATTCGTTTCTGGAAATGTTTCCTGCCACGCCGGCAACAACGGATGGGCAACAGCAACAGTCATTGGTGGTACAGGTTCATATACTTACACTTGGTATAATACAAATGGAGGAACAGTCGATGAAAATAAAATATCTAATTTAACTGCCGGAACGTATAGCATTGAAGTTACCGACAAAAATGGTTGTTTTATCAAAGGAGATATAGAAATTACAGAACCATTATTGCCTGTAAATATTGATTATGAAGAAATTTTTACGCCTACTTTTTTCGGTGCGACTAATGGTAGAATTATAGCAAAGATAACAGGCGGAACATCAAATGATGATAATTCATATAATTATGAATGGAAAAATTCTGCAGGAGTAGTGCAAATTGCAACGACTGAATTAAAAGATGGAGTTTTTACAATTACATTAAATGGAGTTCCGGCAGATGATTATTTTTTAACTATAAAGGATAAAAATTATAACGAAGCAACAAATCAAATTACCAACTGTTCGGTATTACAATCAAAAGTAACCCTTAATCAGCCAGACCCATTAAAAGTTGTGTTTGAAGTGGTTCGTACTATTTCTTGTAATACAAGTAACGAATTTGGTAATGATGCAGATACAACTCCAATTGATGGCCAGCGTGATGAGTCACAGGACGGTATCTTAGTTGCTCATGTTACTGGAGGTACCCCTTTGGCATCTTCTGCAAACAATGGATTACCTTACTATTTTTATTGGAAAAAACAGCAAACAGATGGTTCATGGGTCAATTTGTCAAACATTCAGGGAGAAACGGCATCGAATCTTTCTCACGGAAATTATTCTTTGAATATAAAAGACAGAAACGGAATCATGTTAGGAACATATGTTAATAATGTACTTACAGAAGAAATTGATGTTACCCAATTTATGCAGGAACCTCCAAAATTATCAGTAACTATTACTCATGGTGATGTTTTTTGTAATGATGGAAATGATGGCTGGGCTACGGCAAACGTTGTAGGAGGCACACCACCTTATGATTATAAATGGTCAAATGATGTTGCGACTGATCAGAATAATTTCATAAAAGCAGGTGAATATTGGGTATTTGTTACAGATGATAAAGGCTGTACAACACAAGAAAGTGTAATTATTACAGAACCGGCAACACCACTTAGTATTACATATAAGGAGATTCTTAATCCTAGCTTTTATAAAGCAACTAATGGACGAATTGTTGTTGAAGTTGTAGGTGGAACTATTTTTCCTGATAATTCATATTGGTTCGAATGGAAAAACAGTAAAGGAATAATTCAAACTACAACAACCACTAATTTTAATAATGGAATATATACAATCACTTTAGACGGACTTCCTGAAGATAATTACAGCCTGACAGTTCATGATGCTAATTATGATGCTGCAACAAATAAATCGAGCTGTACGGTAGTTAATTCTATTACAACTTTAGATGATCCGGACCCTCTTGAAGTTACTTTTGAAGTCGTTCGTACTATTTCGTGCAACGTGAGTAATGAATTTGGAAATGAGACAGATGCCACTCCTTTAGATAATCAAAGAGATGAATCTCAGGATGGAATTTTAGTCGCTCATGTTAAAGGAGGAATTCAGTTACAGGCAGATAAAAATAATGGATTACCATATTATTATACCTGGAAAAAGCAACAAAAAGATGGTTCTTGGGTATTGTGGAACGATAAAGACGAAACTGCTGAATACATATCTGAGGGGACTTATGCTTTAAATATTGAAGATGCAAACGGAATAAAACTGGGTACATATGTAAATAATGTTTTGGTCAAAGAAATTGATATGACCTATTACATGCCAGAGCCTGCAAAATTAAGTGTAAGCTTTACTAAGTTGGATGTAGGATGTACCACAGGTGATGACGGTTGGGCTGAGGCACACGTTTCCGGCGGAACTCCACCATACACTTATCAATGGACAAATGGAGAAACAACGGCGAAAATAGAAAACATTACAACAAATAATTACTTTGTGATCGTAACCGATGCAAAAGGATGTATTACTCAGGGAAGTATTTTCGTTGGAGATCCAAATGGAATATTTACTACTGAAATAGTTAAAAATCCTATTTGTTCTCAAGGGAATGATGGATCAATAGAACTAAATGTTACAGGAGGAAACTCACCTTTCAGCTATTTATGGAATACTGGAGCTACAACTAAGGATTTAAACAATCTTGCAGCAGGGAATTACGAAGTTTCAATTACTTGTCCGGATTGTTGTGTATATAAAAAGAGATTTGTTTTAAAAGATCCGGAAGCTATTATAGTTGATCTTGGTTCAGACAGAACATTGTGTAATGACCAAAATTTGGATCTTGATGCTACAATTACAGATCAAAAAGCACAATACAGCTGGACTTCTACTAATGGTTTTTCCTCAAATGAAGCCAAAGTAAATGTATCAAAAGCAGGAACATACCATGTAAAGGTAACGTCAGCTTTGGGATGTATTAGTGAAGATGAAATTATAATAAAAACCAGTCGGGCAATAATTAGTTCTGAGTTTCTATTAAGTTCACAGGCTTATTTAGACGAAGAAGTAATTTTAATCAACACCAGTAACCCGTTTGGAGAAAGTACTAATTGGGTAATTCCTGATGGAGTGAAAATTGTCGAGCAAAAGGAAAAATACATAACATTAAAATTTAATGCTACAGGTGTTTATACAATTGGTTTGCAGCAAACGCAAGGCGAATGTTATGCAACATATACTAAAAATATTACTGTAGAAGAACGAAGTACATTGCCAAATACAGGTAGTACATCTCAGTTTATTTTAGATTTTATAGTAAGTCCAAACCCGAGTGATGGGAATTTTAAAGCATTTATAAATTTAGAGAATGTAAGTGCAATAAATTTAAGACTCTTTTCAACCACAGGACAAGATACAATGATTCAGAAAAAAGAATCAGGAAAGAAAACATATGAAATAGATTTTGATACCTCATTAGGATCTGGAATTTATGTTTTAGTATTAGAGACGGGACAACAAACATTGGTTAAAAAAATTATCATCTATTAAAAAATGAAGAACTTTTTCAATAATAAAATTTTAGTTGTTCTATTTCTGTTTTTTTGTGTTGCCGGATATGCACAATTATATCCAGTCCAGTTAACACCAGTATTTAATAGTCCGTATAGTGTCAAAATATCAGATTATGCGACTAGTATGGATACTAAAATGCAGCTGATTATTAATCCGACAGATATTTCAATATCTCAAAGACAAGTACGACTGAAACTGTATATACAAGGAAACGGGCTTAATATACAAAGTACTGATTATGTACAAGGTCAGCGTCCAATTTTTATAAATGGAGGTGAATTACAAACACTTACTAACACAGATATCGCAGCCCTTTTTAGATTAGAAAATCTACAGGGAATTTCTCCGGCGCAATACGCGAATGCTTTGCCCGAAGGAATGTACAATTTCTGTTTTGAGATGTATGATTTTGTAACCAACCAAAAGATATCTCAAAAAAGTTGTGCCAGTTTATATTTGATATTAAACGATCCTCCACTACTAAATACACCACAGCGAAACGAACAAATTGCTTCGACAGAATTTCCAAATATTTTATTTACCTGGACACCGCGTCAGATAAATGCAACCAACATATCGTATAAATTTGAGCTAAAACAGCTAATTGATCCAACACTAGATCCTCAGTTTGCATTTCAAATGTCTCCCATTTTATATGAAGAAACACTTTTTGGAACAGCATTACTATACAATTTAAGTATGCCAATTCTTACTCCGGGTATGCGATATGCATGGCGGGTAAAAGCAATTTCGACAACAGGACTTTCAGAAAATGCCGTATTTAAAAATGATGGATACAGTGAGATTTATTCTTTTAAATATACAGCTTCCTGTGCTGCTCCAACTTTTCTGTTAAGTGAATCCCAGAGTTCCAAAAGCGTAAAAATCACTTGGGAGGGAATACCGGAACATACCCGTTTTCAGGTACAATACAAAAAGCAAGATGTGCGCAATGCACAATGGTTTTCAGCATACAGCTTAAACACACAAAGCTTAATAACGAATTTAGAACCAGGTGTTACCTATCAGTTTAGAGTTGGCTCAAGCTGTGATCCCGTAACAGAAGGCGTTCAGTCGTTTACATACTCCGGAGTCAGTACGTTTACTACAACGACAGATACAAATGGCGTTCCTGCTTATAATTGTGGTATTGTTCCTCAAATAAATATTCAGAATCAAAAACCGCTTACAAACTTAATTCAAAGCGAAACATTCAAAGCCGGAGATTTTCCGGTAACGATTTTAGAACTTAAAGGCGAAAACAGTCCATATTCAGGAAAAGGCTACATCATTGTACCTTATCTGGCTGATACTAAAATTGCAGTTGAGTTTAATAATATCGTGATCAATACCGATTATCAATTGATTAGCGGTGTTGTAGAGACGAGTTACAATCCCGATTGGAAAAACGTTACAGACACAGAAGATTTTACCGGCGAAGGTCAGGGCGGACAAATCGAAGAAACTGTTCCGTTTGAAGTTGATAAAATTATAATCAATCCAAATGGAGATATTGTAGTTAGCGGTAAAGACGGTGAACAGGTAACCATTCCGGGAGGAAAAGATACTGTAATTACAGACAGCAAAGGAAATACTTATAACATAGATAAAGATGGAAACGGAAGTAACGAACCTACAATAGCTGCAGCCGGAGGAAAACCAACACCCGAGAATACCGATGGTGTAGATAAAAACGGTCAGGCTACCGAATTTACGGCCAAAGGAATTACAATTGCTTTTTCGGGCAATGGAAGTAAATATGCTTTTGATGTAATGCCAGACAATGCTTCTTCAGCTTTAAAAACATTGTATAAAAAAGTAGGAAATGCAGCACTGCCGTATAAGGCCGTTATAAATGGGGATACAGATACCTTACTGGGTACAGTAACTGTTACCGACGCCAATATAAAATTAGACAGTATAGTCTTCAAAACTCAGAATGGAGCTAATATTGATTTTGACAGAAATGATAAAGTATTTGTCATAAAGGTAAAAGGAAGCCTGAGTTATGCAGAAGAGGAAATATTGGCAACTATAAAACAAGGCAATAAATGGAAAGTTATTGGAGCCTTTATGCTTGTACACATTTCGCCAAAAGATGTCAATGTTGCGCTGGTGCCTACAGATGAAGTTTCGCAGAAAAAACTTGACAGTATTATTACCAAAACACAAACGATTTATAATAAAATTGGTGTAAAAATAAACTTCACAAAGAAGGATATTCTAAACATCGATGGAGTAGTTTCTGGAAATACAATTCAGACAGAAAAAAACACACTTACTTCGACTTACAGTACAGAGCAGCAAAATATAAATAGTTTGTACCAGTCAACGGAGTCAAGTTATGTGCTTTTTGTTACAGATAAGGCTTCAAGTACAGGACAACAGGGTTATATGCGATTGAACGGACAGTTTGGTTATGTTTTTCAATCAGATTTACCAAAAACACCGGCACATGAATTAGGTCACGGAATCTTTAAATTAGAACATCCTTTTGAGGTTTATAAAACAGCGGAAAAAAGTACTGATTTGTTGATGGACTACAGTGAGGGAACTATTTTAAACCATCAGGACTGGAAACAGATTAATGATCCTGCATTTAAGTTGTATGCGTTTCAAGGTCAGGCCAGCGGGGAGTTCGCAGGTGGTTATGTTGTAAGTCCAGATTACAAAATCTTTACTATTGGATCAGATCGTACAAAAGTTGATAAGAACACCTATTCAAGTAGTGATGTTGCTGCAAATGATGGAACCTTACCTGGGTTTAAATTATCAGGAAATCTTTATTGGTGGAAAGGTGATAAATATGGAAATGATGAGGGCGATTATCCAATAACAGATGTTTCAGGTAAGCTGAATTCGATTAAAGATAAATGGTTGTATTTATTTTTTGATAAGGACAAAGAATGTGGATACACAACTTATGTAACAGTTAAAATTGCAGATTTTTTAGCAAGTGGAAAATCACTTAAAAATTTTATTAATCAATATATTAACTCCAAGAATAAAAAAGCAGTTGCATGTAATGATGCAAGTGCACAGGATTGGAGTGAAACTAAAGGAACATCTGGAGGAAGCCAGGGACTATTTGTTAAGAATTTAATTAAAGGAGAAGTTAAAAAAGAAGTTCTGGACAAATTAGAAGCCTTGATGTCTGGAAATTCAAAAAACTGGATCACAGGACAGGCTCATCAGATAAAAGGTCATATACTTTTAACGGCAGAAGCAGAACAAACCAACAGAGTTGTATATAAGGATAACAGTTTTTATGTAGATAATGTAAAGGAAGAGATAAAACCTGACGAAATCGTATTTTGGCTCGAATATAGTAAAGAAGGTAAAATCAGAGTTAAACAAATTATCTCTGGAAGTAGTTTCGATGAAAATATTTCTGTTGCCCTAAAATCTTGGGAATCAAGTTTAGACTGGAAACAAAAAACATTGTTTGAAAAATTAATAGCAATTGGTTATCAATCTGTCGACGGATATTTTACGGCATACTATGACATGTTTGATATGTTGAGTAGTGGAATAAGTAAAGTCAAGATTAAACCTTCGGTGTATGATTGTACTGATAAAGATTATAATGATATTTATGCCACAGTATTTAGTTATATCTCTTTGTCAGCTGTTGTTCATGATATTATTGCCGATAAGCTGGCTGATGCCTATCCGGAGTTCGATAAAGTATTTGCAAAAGGAACCCCAAGCCAAATTCAATTTGCATTATTCTGTGGAATGTATAATGGGCTTATTGATGTTGTAAAATCGGTTCCTGATTTAGCTAAATTGCTGATTTCTCCATTATCATCTAAAGGAAGAGAAGCAAATAGTAAGTTCTTAACTCAAATAGAAGAAATGGAAATGTTTGAGAAAGACGCTAATGGAAAAGAAGTACTTATTTATGGAAAAGGATTGAGTTTTGGCAAAGTATGGTATTTATTAAAAGAAGGTGTTGTCGGTCAATTTGATTCACAAAAGCCTTGTGTGGGAGCTGAATTTGTTGGGTCTATTGTAGGGCCAATAATTGTGATGTGTATTGGAGATGTTGAGGCAGGTGCCGGAATAATGAGTAAAGTAGCATCAACAACTTTTAAGGCACTACAGTTATGTGACAAACTTACTGATCCGTTCAGATACATAGGAATGTCATTTAGATTTGTTAAAGGAGTATCTGGAAAAGTGGGTATTGTAATAAAAAATGCTACCAGTGATGTAATAACTCAACTAGATAATGGTTTATTTCGAATAAAAGTTATTGTTAATAATACCGAGCTGCCAAATCTGGAGATGTCGTTTGAAGAGGTTAATCGATTAGTAATGGCCGGAGCAGACGGAATGGATTATCCAATAAACGGCGTTAACCAACGTATAAAATTAAGTGTAAGCCCGGGCTCAATTGGTTCTTCTAATCTTAGCACTCTTTCTGCACAAATTTTCGGAACAGCCAATGAACAACTATTGAAACGTCTTACTGATTTAGGTGCTGATCCAGCAAGTCTAGAGAGAGTATTGACTGTTTTGGGTAAAACAGTACAAAATGGTGAAAAACTAGCAAAGTTTTTAGAAAGCAATAGTTTTAGCGACGTATACCAGCTTAGAATGTTTGTTGATGACATAGGGAAAGCACCGTCATTATTTAAAAATTTCATAGATAATCCTAAACTTTTGCAGGCGTGGAAATTTATTTCAAATAGGTCTCAAATGCGTATTGACGAAAGTATTTTAGAGGCGACTGCTAAAATGCTTAAGAACAACTCTAAATATGTTGAGGATAATATAGGTAAAATTCAAAAAATTTATGACAAATTAGCAGCAGCGGGAGCTAGATGTAAAACTTGTCCAACAAAAGGAACAAATGAAGGATTAAAACACCTTGATGAAATTATTGATGATTTGGATTTTGCTATTACAAATTATAAAGATAAAAATGGTTTTGACAAACTGCTTACTGAAATGGCTGCTCATAGCAATAAAGCTGACGGAGGTGCATTTATGTTACAATATCTAAAAAATAAAGGAGCAAAATTTGCGAGCAAAGTACAAGAATTTGAGAGCTTCTACCTAAGCGGAGAAAGATTTGAAGCTGATATAAAATTGTTTGACGGAGTTACAAAATTGGTAGAATTTAAAAGTTTTGCTAAAAGTAGTTGGGAAGCTTTTGGAGGCACAAGCAGTTTGAATCAATTAAAAGGATATATAAAGAGCGGGGAAGTTTTTGAATATGTTGCTAATAAAACAAAACTTTTAAATGATGGAGTAGCGGATCCTCTCAAATTTGTAAAAGAGCAGTTTCAGAGAGTGTTTAAGAAAGATGATTATGCTATGTTTGAAGAATTTTGGAATAACCCGACTTGGAAGGACAAATTGTGGAAATCTTCAGAATTTCCAAATTTAACAAAGCAGAATGCTAAGTTAGTATTTAAGAACTGGGTTGATAAAGGAGATGATTCTCTTTTTAAATTTATAAATGTTGAGTAATAATTATGAAGATAATAAATAATATTGATAATGTTAAAAGAGTCAAAGTATATGATAAAAATTTTTACTACTGTAAAAATTCTCAATTATATACCGATGAGAATGAAGTTTTAATAGAGAATTTAGAATGTCAATCTTTTTGGCAAAAAGATAATTTTATATTTTTTCACAATAATGACGGTGATTATCAATTGCTTAATTTAGAAGAGAAGCTAATTAAAGGGTTAAATTATTCTCCTTATCTTTTTACCACAAACAATAAAAAAGTCTACGCTAATTACGATCATACTTATAATTTTAATTCTAACACTTTTGATTGGAAGATAGGTCTTTTTAATATAGAAGATGGAAAACAAATACAAGCCTTTGAGAATTTTAATAATTGCAATTTTATATTACAAGATGATGAAATAATAATAGGGTTCAATAAAGATAAATACATTTCAGGCTTTAGCAATGTCCAAAACATTGAGCTATGGAACTTTTCTTTATCTAAGATAGAGGCTATCTCAAATGGCGTTGAAACTGATATGGAGACGGAATTTCTGTCTTTTATAGGTGTTTATAAAAAAGCACTATGGATATTAGTAACAAATCGTAAAATAATTGGACTTGATGTAGAAAAGGGAATTTTGCTACATGAAATTAATCTATGTAAAGAACTAGGCTTAATTCCAGATACAATTGAAAATTTTAATTTTTCAATTAAGGATGTTCATTTAGATGAGGAAAAAGGTGTGATTAAAAGTTTGTCTTATCGATATTACTGGGAAATGAATCTGGACACTTTAAAAATTGAAATCAAAAAAGATTTTGGAGAAAACCCAAAAGAATCCTGGCGTATAAATAGGAGTAAATACTATTCTGGAGACAAGAATCTTTATTTTATTGGTGCTAACAAAGGGGAAGTCGTTAATAGAGCAGTTGGGATTTTTGATACAGAAAAACTAGAAGTAGTTTGGTATGATGCCCCACTAGAGGAGAAAAAATATTTGTTTTTTACGGATGTTCCTCAAACTAATAATAAATTATTGGGTGTATTAGATAGTGAAAATAATTTGCGAATTTATGAAAGTGATTATAATTAAGATTGTAAAATTCATCAAGCGTGAACAAAACATACATGGGTATGTTTTTTATGATAGTAATTTTTCTTTCTGTGAAATGCTATGATACATATCACAATGTAAAGATATATTTGAAGAAATGAAGATAAGTTGAATAGAAATAAATATAATGAAAAATAAAAATTCACATATAAGGAAATATATTTTAACCCTATTCACTGTGTTAATAAGCACATGCATTTACGCGCAAAAAATAAAAATTGATAAAGGAGAAATAAAGCTGGACGAAAAAACAATTGGTTATGTAGAAGGTAAAAAACCTCTTTTTAAAATTTATAATTTAGATAAAAGTGTTGCGATTACAGCAGAATTAAAAAATGTTCCTAATGCTGAATCATTAACGCTGCCATGGATAGAAATTAAAAATGAAACAACCGGAAAAGCCAACGAAATAGAATTCAAGAGCAGAAAGTTTAGTGCATTCAATTATGACAGAAGTATTATTTACGAATTATTAGAACGAAATTTTATAACTGCCGACGGTTTAAATGTTGAAGCATTAAATAGTTTTATCAATGGAGAATCAACCGGAATTTCTGCAAACCGTTTAGGAATTCAAAACGATGTAGAAAACGCAAATATTGTGGCTGATACCTATCAATTAGCGATAGGTGATAATGGTGTTATTTATAGTATAAAAGCACAAAATCCAGATCCGAATGATAAAATAATTGGTTATATCCAAATGACTTCTCCATCTGCAAATGGCGAGTTGAAATATGAAGTTGGGGATTTAGATAACAAATTAGTAGCAACATGGTTTGCGAAAGGCGGCACTTATTCGGGGTATGATAAACTTTTAAATCAGGAGCTAATCACCTATGATAATAAGGTTTTAAAAGCAGCTTTTGATAACAGAGGTAATCCGACAGGATATCAAATGAGTAAAGATATCACAGCCATGAATATTGTTAGGGTTTTGGTAGCCAATGGTTATACGTTGGGAAGCCAGTATTCAAAAAGAGAAAATAAATAGCATGAGAATTAAAATAAAATAATGAAAAAAACTTTACTATTACTCTTATTTATTGTTATTAGTTCTTGTTATGAGGAAACCTCTATAGCTATAGAGGGTGATTTTACGACTTCGTTTGTTAACGAAGACGAATCAATACCAGTTATTGTTAAAATAAATAATAACACTACCGGAGCAGATAAATATGAATGGACATTTGAAGGAGGGAATCCGTCAACATCAGCGCTAAAAAATCCGGGTGAAATACTATACAATAAACAAGGAAGTTATACCATAACATTAGTAGCTACAAATGCAGACGGTGAACGTAATGAGTTCACTAAAACCGTTATAATAAAAGATGGAATCAAAATTGAGTTTACCCATGAAATAATAAAAAGCAATTATTCTCCCGTTGAAGTTATATTAAAAAACACAACAATCGGAGAAGGATTAACTTTTGAATGGGAATTTCAGGATGGTGCGCCAGCTACTTTTACAGGAAAGACACCTCCAAATGTTGTTTTCACAACTCCGGGCGATCATACAATCACTTTAACTGTTTCAAATGGTTTCGAATCAGACAAGCAGACTCAGACCGTAACCGTTGCTTCTAATTTGGTTAGTTTGTTTTCCTATGTGCCAAAGTTTGAAGATGATGATTATGAAGATCCGGTTACAATAGATTTTACCAACAAGTCCGTGAGTGCGACAAGTTATAAATGGACTTTTGAGAATGGAAATCCGGCAACGTCAACAGAGGAGAATCCGACAGTTGTTTTCACAGGTGCCGGAAATCATGAAGTTGTTTTAGAAGCCTTTAATGATAAAACAAGTCAAATTTTTAAATCAACAATTACAGTTTTGCCAGATACCAATCTGCGTATTTTAACCAATATCAAACTTGGGATAAACTCAGCACATAACAATAATAATATTGGTGCTATGTTCTCTACGGTAACACGTGAGGTTTATAAAGCAAATGAAATTAACGATCAGAACAGCAGCTTAATAGATATCGTTTTTCAGGGGCTAAACAGCAATTTTACCTACAATAAATTTATATCACCGGACCAGGCTAATAATTTTGGTTTTTTAGCATTACAAAATGCGCAAAGTACCATTTTTGTAAATTCTCAAAACTTGTGCAATTGTGGTTTGAATTTTACCGAATCACAGTTTGATGCGATGGTAAATGACACGCCTATAAAATCTTTAAACATAAATTATACAGCGGCAGGTGCACAGGAATTTGGTTTTACTTATCCGAGAATCATTTTATTTAAAACACAAGACGGACGAAAAGGAGCCATCAAAATTAAGGATATGGTAAAGAACGGAACAAGTTCTTATATTTTATGTGACATCAAAGTTCAAAAACAATAACCATAAATGGAGAGAGAAAATAAGAAAATCTTGCTTTGGTTATGCGTAGTTTTTGTCTGTTGTATATGCAGAACAGCATATGCTCAGGATGTGGATTTAGAGAATTTTTATAAACCGAATTTTAAAGTTACGGGTAACGTGAATGCAAATATGATGTATTATACTTCTAACATGCAAAATGAGCGTGAACCCTTTACGTATTTACTTTCGGGAAATTTAAATATTAGCGCTTTTAATTTTAGTGTACCGTTATTTTACAGTATTACCAATCAGGGAAATAACCTGGGTTACACAGCTCCGTTTGATTTTAACAGATTAAGTATTATGCCAAAATATAAATGGGTAAAAGCGTATATCGGAAATGTAAGTATGACTTTTTCACCATATACCTTAAGTGGTTTTCCTTTTAAAGGAGTTGGGTTAGAGCTTACTCCGAGAAGCCCTTTTAAAATAAGTTTAATGGGCGGGCAGTTACTTAAAGCCGTTTCTGAAGAAGAAGCTTTAGGCGGGATTCCTGTTTATGAACGTTTCGGTTACGGGGCAAAAATTGGTTTTGAACAACAGAGATATAAAATCGGCTGGATAGGTTTTTATGCCAAAGACAATATAAATTCATTAAATATGGTGAATGATAAAGGAGTTACACCAAAAGAAAATTTTGTAAATAGTTTGATCTTTAGCACATCCATAATAAAAAATTTAAACCTGAATGTAGAATATGCTTTATCTGTTATGACAGATGACACACGAGCAGGCAGGATTTCGGGAGGAAGTTTCAGGGATAAATTATTTTCAAGTAAGGAAAGCACAAGTTTCTTAAACGCATTAAATGTAAATTTCGACTATAACATTCAAAAAAGTATAGTAGGAATTACCTACGAACGTATTGATCCAAATTACAATACATTGGGAGCCTTATACTTTAATAATGATTTAGAAAACATTGCCTTGCGTTTTTCACGCCCTTTTTATCAGGACAGAATTACGGTATCTACCAGTTTAGGATTCCAGAGAGATGATCTCGAAAAAGTAAAAAAACAAGATACAAAAAGAGTTGTTGGTTCTATTAACATGAACTACAGAGTGACAGACCAAATTAATATTACAGGTAGTTATTCAAATTTCTCAACGTATACAAATAAAAAATTAGACCAGTTTGAACTTATAAACAATCCAAATGTGGTGCAGTCAGACACTTTAGATTACAGGCAACTATCACAAAATGCCAATGTAAATATGTCTTATTCTTTTGGACAAAAACGAAATCAAAACTTAAATTTTAACTACAGCATTGCCGGTCAGGCAAATGAACAAGGAGGAGTAATACGCAGAGGACAGGCAAGTACAGTTCAAAACTATAATGTGGCGCATTCCATAAATTTTATCGAGACAAAAATCGGTTTAAACAGTTCACTTAATTACACCAGTAATCAGGTTAGTCAAAATAATAGCTCTTCGGTTGGAGCATCAGTTGGGGCATCAAAGAAATTATTTAAGGATAAGTTAAATACGAATTTTGGAGTATTATATAATAATTCTCAGGCAAATACAAATTCGAGTTCTGTTTTTGGAATTAAGTTTAACAATAGTTATATGCTTCTGGAAAAGCATAATTTTAATATGAGTGTGATTTCAATGTTCAGAAGCAGTTCAAATGCTAAAAAACTCAATGATTTAAATGCTACATTAAATTATTCATATTCCCTTGATAAAATAAAATTACCAGCCAAAAAAGAACCAAAAAAAGAAAAAGAGATAGTTTTAGATCCTGTTATAAAAATACAGCATAAAGACAAGACTTATGAAGGAACCCGAAACGAACTTATAAAACAGTTTCAGGAACTCCAGCTTAAGTTACAGCCGATTCCAAAAGAAGATCAGGATGATTTACAGCATTTGCTAACCCTTATGACTCTAACTCCGGACGAGGTTACCTTTAAGGAAAAGGCTAAAAATTATTTAGACGCTTATGATCTAAATAACGACATACTAAATAAATACAACGGCTATATTCTCGAAACTGTTAAAAGCTTAGAAGAAGAAATGAGCCGTAAAGATCAGGGGTTTGAAAATGATTATGTTATGGCTCTGGGAAGAGTAAATAAACATAAAATGCACGGAGTAAACGAACAAGATGTAACGAACAAGACAAGTTATAATTCGTATTTAAAATTGGTGGAACGAAAAAATAAAAAGCTGCAGCCTTTATTAGTTCATCGATGGATGCTGAATGAAGTTTCAATACTTGCCAATACACCTGTTGACGAAATTCCTAAAAATGAAAACCTTTCCCGTTTTAATAGCCAGGAGTTAAATCAATTTTTCAAAATGATGAAAGATAAAAAAACTGATGCAGAAGTAGTTGAAGAATTAAAAATCAAATTAATTCCGTTTTATCACGACTTAGCACTTAAAAACGTTAAAGATGACGAAGTTGAATTCAAATATTTAAAAAATAATTAACGATCAATAAAAGTATAACTCTTTGTATTTGAACCTGGATTCTACAGATCGTTTTAAAAAGTTACTATGCTTTATTTTACAAAAAAACATGATTTTTTGCTTATGAAAAACTTTTACAAATTGCATTTATCGGTATTATTTACCATGCTGTCGGTTATTTTTTCCTACAGTCAGGATATTGCACCGCCAAAAGAATTAGGTGCAGCATCTAGTGCTATCGAAAAAATAGAAGCATCTGACCGCTGGGTTGATAAGTTTTCCAATCAGGATTTGGTTGAATTGCCAATCGGAATCCGTAAAACGGTAAGTAACGTTCAGTATTCTATAGGGATTACAAAAGCTGTTTTTTCGCCAGAATATACTACGCTGACTGTTTTTTGTAGAGTAGATATCCCGCAAAAAGACAAAAACGGACAGCCAATGCAATTATTTTTTGGTGCCGATAATGTAAAATTATCGCATCAGGGAGGTATTATGGGCGAAGCCAAACTAGTTTTGCTGGGTAATGTAGACATACCGTTTAGTGAAAATAAATGGCAGGTCTCCTTATACGGTGGTTTTGATATGGCAACAGGAAAAGTCAATGATTTGACTTATGTTACAATTGACTGTGATGGTTTTAAGGAAATGAAAATTACTGGCGCAGTCGAGTTTTCAAGAAACCTGATATTGCCAATTGATCCGGTAACCAAAACAGTAGACGAAGCAAAAACAACAGTTCCTAAAACATATTATAACGGAAAAACCGTTCAGATACCAAACAGAGTCAGAGGTGATTTTAGTTTTATGGCAAGCAGCTGGAATGATATTCTGGTAAATGTAAGCCTGCAGCCCTTTACTCTAAAAGACAAACGCAACGGAAAAGATTTTGATGGTAACTTTCAGTTTTTAGTCAGTAATGCGGTATTGGATCTAAGTGATTTAAAAAATGATCCAACAGTTGTTTTTCCGGAGTATTATACAAAAAATGCACTTTTAGTACCAAGCCAGGAAGCATGGAAAGGAGTATTTATTCAGACATTTGATGTAGGACTTCCAAAAGAATTTCAGACAACCGATACAGCTTCCGGTAAAGAAAGAATTCACGTAGGAGCGCAAAACCTTATTGTTGATAAATATGGCGTTTCTGGAACTTTTTATGCAGACAATGTTTTTCCTTTAGACCGTGGTATAACCAGTCAGGAAAAATCGTGGGCATACTCATTAGACCATATCGACGTCACAATAGCCGCAAATACTTTTGTAAAAGCAAATTTAAGCGGTCAGATTCTTTTGCCAATAACTAAAGCAGCACAAGAGAAAAAAGAAACCACAACAGCGGCAGCAGGTACAACAACACCAGCTGCAGCCGCCACTACAGCTACTGCAACGACGCCTCCTAAACCGGCTCAGACCAATAGAGCAGGTTTAACCTATAATGGATTTATATCCATGCAGGAACAGCAATTGGTTGTAGTTACAAAAGACTCTATTGCTTTTGATATTTGGAAAGCAAAAGCTTTGCTGTTGCCTAATAGTTCTGTTGAATTAAAATTAGTAAATGGAAAATTTTTACCCAAAGCCAATTTAAACGGGTCAGTTTCTTTCGGAACCAATAAAGGAGCATCTGATGATAAGGAAGTAGAAGGAAAAAAGACAGTTGACTTTAAGGGGATAACCTTTGAGAATCTTCAGTTACAAACCGTTTCCCCTATTATTTCTGTTCGCAATATGGGATATAAAGGAACTGTCGCCTTTGGTAATTTTCCTGTTTCAATTGGTAACATAAACGTAGCCATTAACGGAGATAACTCCCGAATTGATTTTGATTTAGGAATCAATCTGATGGAAAGTGTAGGAGCCGGAGCCACTGCCCGAATCGGGATAAAAGGCAAAATGTATGATGATGGTTACAGGCAGCGAAGCAGGTACGACGGTCTGGATTTATCAGCCATTAATATTGATTGCAAATTTAGCGGATTAACGATCAAAGGAGGTTTGATCTTAATGGAAAAAGACCCTGTATATGGAAATGGGTTTAATGCTGATCTTGAAGTCGATGTTGCCGGTGTAGTCAATGTAAAAGCAAAAGCTATTTTTGGAAAAACCACTTTTAGATATTGGTATTTTGATGCCGCAGTAAAATGGCCCCCAACCCCAGCACCATTTATGATTAATGGTTTTGGTGGAGGAGCATATTATAAAATGCACAGAAACCCAGACATCGCTATTGGAGATTTCTCTCCGTCCGGATTAAGTTATACTCCCGATGAAAAAGTAAATTTAGGGGTCAAAGCCTTAATTTATTTTCATGTTGGTTCTGAAACCGTTTGTGACGGTGAAGCCGGATTCGAAATTGCATTTAATTCTAAAGGAGGAGTAAACAGATTAGCCATTTTTGGTAAAGCAAATGTTATGGCTAAGATACCAGGGCTTAAAAGCGTTACAGACCTGATGGGAAAAGTGGCTTCTGATGTTACTGCAAAGAAAAGCTTTATGGGAGTAACAGAAAGTGATCTAAAAGGCTCTTTTGCCAGCAAATATATTCCGGAAGCAAAAGAAGCAATTCCGGGAGACTTATCTGCGGCAGTAGGAATAAGAATGGCAGCAGCAATAGAATTTGATTTTCAAAACAAATCGCTGCATGCTACAACAGATGTATATATAAATACACCAGGAAATTTCCTTTCAGGAACAGGACCTGGAGGAAGAGCAGTCTGGGGAGTTTTTCATAAAGATCCAAAAGACTGGTACATGTATATGGGAACACCAGATGACAGATGCGGAATAAAAATAGGAGTAGCGGGAATGTACCTAAAAACTACAAGTTACTTTATGGCAGGAACACTACTTCCCGGAAGTCCGCCGCCGCCAGCAATAGTATCGCAAATTTTGGGTGTTGATGCCAAAGAACTGGATTATATGCGTGATGAAAATGCATTGGCAAACGGTGGAGGTTTAGCTTTTGGAGCCAGTTTAGATTTTGATACTGGAGATTTAAGTTTCTTGCTTTTCTACGCCCGTTTTCAGGCAGGAATGGGATTTGATATCATGCTAAAAGATTATCAGGAAGCCAGATGTTCTAATACGGGAGATCAGGTAGGAATAAATGGCTGGTATGCGAACGGGCAATCATACGCATACCTGCAAGGAGAGTTAGGTATTAGAGTTAAATTATCATTTTTAAAATTTAAAGTACCGATTATTTCAGGAGGTGCTGCCGTTTTATTACAGGCAAAATTGCCTAATCCGGTCTGGATGCGAGGTTATGTGGCTGGAAATATGAATATTTTGGGAGGATTGATAAAAGGAAAATTCCGTTTTAAATTTGAACTGGGAGAAGAATGTCAATTTGAAAATGCTTCACCGTTAGGAGGTCTTAAACTAATAACCGACGTAACCCCGAAACAAAGTGCAACAGATGTAGATGTTTTTGCCGTACCGCAAGCAGCTTTCTCAATGAAAGTAAATGAAGCATTTGTAATACCAGAAGATTCAGGAGATGTGACTTACAAAGTAATACTTGAAAAGTTTAAGGTTCTTGACGGAACAAAAGAAATACCGGGAGTTTTTGAATGGAGTTTTATGAAGGATAAGGTAAACTTTGTTTCAACAGATATTTTACCTCCAAACAAAGAACTGAAAGTACAGGTTGAGGTTAGTTTTCAAAAAATGGTAAATGGAACTTTTGAACCTATAAAAGTAGACGGAAAAATAGCTACAGAATACGAAGAAAGATTATTTACAACAGGAGGTGCTCCGGATCATATACCATTAACCAATATTAAATATGCATACCCCGTTGTAGATCAGAAATATTTCTTTGAAGAAGAATATCCAAAAGGTTATATTCAGCTTAAACGAGGTCAGGATTATCTGTTTGAAGATGCAAATTGGGAAACAAATATCAAAGTAACCGAAGAAGGAACCTCTAATGTAAAAGCAACAGCCTTTAATTACAGTACAGGTTCAAATGAAGTATCATATGATTTGCCAAATATTGATCAGGAAAAGAAATACAATTTTATGATAGTAAGTAATCTGAAGCAAAATTCTGCAACAAATACTAGTGCTGGAACAAAAACAAATACCATCAGTACTGAAGGCAATGATATTCAGATTAGAGAAAATCAGGCTGA
This sequence comes from Flavobacterium sp. 1355, assembly GCF_017833415.1. Lineage (GTDB taxonomy): Bacteria > Bacteroidota > Bacteroidia > Flavobacteriales > Flavobacteriaceae > Flavobacterium. Next base: position 24,410 of record NZ_JAFICC010000017.1, read on the forward strand.
TGAAATGTCTAAAGCAGAAGGCAGTATTGAGCGTTTATCGTACGCATTTGATACAAGTAAATACAAAACATTCACCTCTAAAATGAATGCAATCAATACTCAAAGCCACAATTTTGGAGTTTTGTATTCAGATGTTATTTACTTAACCAACACCATTTCAAGCCAGGAAGCATTTGATATGACAGAGCTAAACGGAGCAACATATAGTGATAATAAAGCACTGATTACGGCAGAATCTAAGCTAAACGATGAATATTATGCAACAGATATTTTTCCTTATCTTTATAAAGAGTATCCTTTAAACGGCATTTATTCTATAAGCAACAGAGACACAAACGAATTAGGAGTGATTCCGGCCAAAGCTATACCACTAAATGCCTATTACATGACCAGTATAGAGAATAATGTAAACCAGGCATGGACAAAAGAAAATTTTCCGTTTAAATATAATATGCCATTGCTATACAAACAGGATTGGGTTGATTTAAACAATCAGGTTATTAACGCTTATGTTAACGGTGATGTAAGTGTTGGAGCAATTGCGAACCGTTTTGTAAATAGTAACTTCCTTTTTATGCGATACGGAAACTATGAAATAGTAATGAAGTATAACTTACCAGGAGATAAACAGGCACGCGAGTTTACCTATAAGTTTAAAAACAATAATAATTTTAGATAGTTCTTAAAAATAATAATGATGATTTGGCCCCGATTAATTGAATAGCTATTCAATTAATCGGGGCCAATTTTTTTCTATAAAATGACTATTCTTATCATTCATTTAATGAAAAGCTGCTCTTTCTGTAAAAAAATTTCCTTCAAAAGCAGTTTGCACCGCTAAAATTTCTCTTGTGGTTTAAAAAAAATCTTACGCAATCAAATAAGGTCGTTAGTTGCTAACTGTTTTGTTTTTAGAGCCTTAAAATTGTTGAATTAATTTACTTAACATTTTTTTTGCAAAAAAGGCGATTAAACTTTTTCGATTAATATTTTTAATATACTTTTGTTCTATCAAATTAGTAGAATTTAAACTAATTAAAAGCAAAATTAAATTCTTCCAATTTCAAATTAGAACAAATTTTAATAAATAAAGAAACCTTTTTTCAAGGCAAAATTTCATAAAGACGAATCATATTATAATAATCCAAAATAAATAGAAATGAAAAGACGAATGTGTATGTAAATAAAAAAACCATTCCTGCTCGAACAGAAATGGTATAGCTTAAAAAAGAAATTGTGCATCTCGATAAGGAAGCGAGAATGGAAATCCATTTTCGGGTCACCTTATTTATTAAACTAAAACAAAGTAATGAAAAAAAAATTAAATAGATATATATGGTTATGTATTTTATTGATTTCCATAGGAGTTAAGGCTCAGGAAACCAAACCTTTAATTCAGTCAAAACTTGAGGGAACAGTAATCGATGCTGTTACAAAAGAGCCTGTTATTGGCGCTTCAGTAAATATTAAAGGTACTACACACGGTGTTCAGACAGATTTAGATGGTCGATTTTATTTCCAGACAGGACAAAAATTTCCTTACACTTTAGTAGTAAGTTATCTGGGGTATAAAAAATCAGAAGTTGTCGTTAATGCAAATTTAGTTACTATCAGCCTTACCCAGGAACAAAATCAGTTGTCAGAAGTTGTTGTTACCGCATTAGGCATCTCAAAAGAAAAGAAATCTTTAGGATATACTACTCAGGCATTGAAAAGTAAAGACCTGGAAAACACAAAAGAAACTAATATTGTAAATAGTCTTACCGGTAAACTGGCAGGAGTACGTATTACCAATTCACAAGGAGATATGGGATCGTCACGTATCGTTATTCGTGGTGAAACTTCCATCGCCGGAAACAACCAACCGCTATTTGTAGTAGATGGAGTTCCGGTAGACAACTCGCAGCTGGGCAGCGTTGGCGGAGCGACACGTGATTTCAAAAACGCGATTGCTGATATAAGTCCACAAGATATTGAATCATTAACGGTATTGAAAGGCCCGAATGCTGCCGCTCTTTACGGATCTCGTGCTGCGCATGGAGTTGTTCTTATTACTACAAAATCAGGAAAAGGGCAGAAGGGATTAGGAATAAGCGTGAGCTCAGGTATAACACTTTCTGAGGTTATCACGTTACCTAAATTTCAAAATACATTTGGTCAGGGATCAAATGGAAAGTTTAGCTATGTAGATGGTAAAGGAGGCGGTATCAATGACGGTGTAGACGAAAGCTGGGGACCTAAAATGGATGGACGCCTTATCCCTCAATTTTATTCAAATGGTGAAGCAGTACCTTTTGTGGCTCATCCTGATAATGTGAAGGACTTCTTTAATACAGGAATTACTTATGATAACAGTATCTCTGTAGCCAGATCAGATGAAAAATCAGATTTTCGTCTGGGAGTAAACAATCAAAAACAATTAGGGACAGTACCAAATAGTGAAGTAAACAAAACAAACTTTACAGTTAATACCAATTATCAGATATCTGAAAGTATAAAAGTAGGTGTAAACGCTAATTATATTGTTACAGATGCTCCGGCTTTGCCAGGTGGCCCATCGGGAAATCGTGCTGCCGGTGTAATGCTCCAGTTTCTTTGGTTCGGACGTCAGGTAGATATCAATGAACTTAGAAATAACAGAGACGTTAACTGGAATAACAGCTATTACAGCAATCCGTATTGGAATGCTTATTATAATACTACCAGCCAACAGCGTAACCGCTTAATTGGAGATATTCATTTGGATGCAAAACTTGCTGATGGACTTAATTTTAAATTTCGTACAGGAGTCGACTATTATAACGATCGCAGAAAATACACAATTAAGTATGGTACAAACGGAACTCCTTTCGGATCCTATGCTGAAGATGCTTATACTGTAAACGAAAGAAATACAGAAGGTATTTTTACTTATGTAAAAAAACTAAGTGATGATTTTAGTGTAGATGCTCTTGCGGGCTTTAACGTTCGTAACCACAGCGATGCAAACAATTATCAAAAAGCACCACGTCTGGCCGTGCCTGATTTATACACGTTAACGAATTCACGAGATCCATTAACTTCATCAAACACATTCTCAAGATTGAGAGTATACAGTGCATATGCCTCAGCGCAGGTAGGTTATAAAAATTATGCATTTTTAAACCTTACAGCGCGTAATGACTGGTCATCGACACTGCCAAGTAACAACCGTTCTTATTTCTATCCTTCCATTAATGGTAGTTTAGTAATATCAGATGCACTAAACCTGAAAAGTAACACGCTGGACTTCTTAAAACTGCGTGGAGGATGGTCAGAAGTAGGAAACGATGCAGATCCGTATCAATTGTCTACCGTTTACAATTTCCAGACAGCATTCAACGGAAATCCAATTCAAACCTCTTCACAGAAAAAACTTAACGAGAATTTGAAGCCCGAAACGACAAGATCTACCGAATTTGGTATAGAAGCCTCTTTCTGGAAAAACAGGTTGCATCTTGATGTAGCTTATTATGACACGAATAGTTTAGACCAGATTCTGGAAATCAAGACAACAGCTGCAAGTGGTTATAATTCACAATTAATAAATGCAGGAAAAATAAACAATCATGGTATAGAAATTCAATTGGATGGAACTCCTGTTCAGACTGAAAATTTCAAGTGGAATATAAGCGGAAACTATGCAAAAAATGTTAGTAAAGTAGAGATTCTAGATTATGACAAACAAATTAAAAACTACACAATTGGCTCTTCGGGAGGTGTAGATGTATTAGCTTCTGTAGGACAAGCCTATGGAGCACTTTACGGTACAGCTTATCAACGTGACGCAAACGGAAATATAGTAGTAGGAGCAAATGGTTTGCCGAAAGCTGATCCGCAAAAGAAAGTTTTAGGTCATTATACACCAGACTATTTAGCCGGTCTTACAAATACCCTGACTTATAAAAATCTGGAATTATCATTTCTTATTGACGCCAGTGTAGGAGGAGAAATTTTCTCAGGAACAAACAGAACAGGTAATTACACAGGTGTGCTAGCTCAAACTCTTGAAGGCCGTGATGCTGCAAATGGAGGGCTAAATTATTATTATGTGGGAAATACAAAAACATTATTGACAGGTACAACTGCACCAAATGGGGCAGCGGTATATGATGATGGAATGATCTTTAAAGGAGTATATGCTGACGGAACTCCAAACAATAAGGTGATTAGTGCACAGGAATATTACAAAGCATCTTACAACATAAGCGAAGCTTATATTTATAGTTCAACCTATGTAAAACTTAGAGAAGTAAAACTTACTTATAACTTAAATAAAAGTCTGGTTAAGAAGCTGGGATTGACAGGAGCAAGTATTACTGCCGCAAGTCGTAACCTGTTGTTTATCTACAAAGACGTGCCAAATATTGATCCTGAATCAGCATTTAATACCGGAAATGCACAAGGACTGGAGAGCTTATCCTTGCCATCAACAAGAAATTTCAGTCTTAATGTTAATCTTAAATTCTAAAAAAACGGAATCATGTTAAAAAAACTATCATATATAACGCTGTTTGCATTTTTACTGACTTCTTGTGGTGATACCCTGGATGAAATTAACAAAAATCCAAATGCAACCGAAACACCATTGGCGCCTTACCTGTTAACAGGAACTTTAAAGCAGGGGGCTGACTTATACTGGGGAGATGTTAATAATTTCAACTCATCTTTGCTCTTTGTACAGCATTGGGCTAAAATTCAATACACCGAACCAGACAGATACGATGTATCTAATACTTCTTTCACAACTTTGTGGAATACCGGATATGCAACCCTGATTACAGATTTAAATACAATTCTGAATTTCCCGGAAGCACAGGCAAATTCAAATTATAAAGGTATCGCCCTGACCTTGCGTTCGTGGACATTCTTATTATTGACAGATGCTTATGGAAGTATTCCTTATAGAGAAGCAGGTCAAAAAGTGACACCGGCATATAATACACAAAAGGAAGTATATACAGGGTTGCTGGAAGATTTGAAACAAGCCCAGTCCTTGTTAAGTACAACAAATGGTACTGTAACGGGTGATTTGGCTTATCAGGGCAATATTTTAAAATGGAAAAAACTGGTAAATTCACTTCGTTTGCGTATAGCGCTGAGAATTGCAGACAGAGAACCTGTTTTGGCCAAACAAGCCGCGATTGAAGCAACAAGTGATGCAGCAGGAGTAATAAGCAGTAACAGCGAAATCTTTCAGTTTATCTACACCAGTTCTCCGCAACAAAATCCGGCTTCAGCCTGGTTTGAAACACGTGATGATTTCCGTATTTCAAAAACTTTGGTTGATAAGTTATACGAGTTATCTGATCCACGTTTGCCAGTTTACGCTCAGCTGCCATCAGATGCAAGCGTAGGCAAATATGTTGGAGGCGCCAATGGATTGTCAAACAGCGATGCCAATAGTCAGGGTTTTGCAAAAACATCAAAACCGGGTACTTATTTCCTTACTTCGGCATCACCGGCTGTAATTGCTTCTTATTCTGAAACACTATTCAATCTTTCTGAGGCGGTAGCCCGTGGTTTTATTCCCGGAAATGCAGAACAATATTATAATAGCGCAATTACGGCATCGCTAAATCAATTTGGAGTTACAAATGCAACCACAATTGCTAATTATCTTAATCAGGCAACTGTAAAGTACGATGCGGCAAACTATGCCAAATCGATAGGTACTCAAAAATGGATTGCATTCTTCGGACAGGGTCTTGATGCTTTTACCGAATGGAGAAGACTGGATTATCCGGTATTGACAGCAGGTCCGGCTACGGTTTTAGACGGACAAATACCTTCACGTTTCTTTTATCCGGGAACAGAGCAATCTTTAAACGGATCTAGTTACCAGGCTGCAATAGCTGTTCAGGGAAAAGACTTGTTAACGACTAAACTATGGTTTGATGTAAAATAAGATGATTTAAATTATCATCCAGACTTTAGCATATTTAGAAATATAAATTAAATGGTGTCAACTGTCTTCAGTTAGGCACCATTTTTTATTATGGGAAGCAATCTTTACAAAGCCTAGGCAAATTTAACCTCAGATAAAAATGATCATTTTTTAATATAATTAAATTCGAAAAAATATAAAGCATATAAGTTTTAATGTAAATTAGGACTCGTAAATTAACCCAAAGAAAACGCATAATTCCTCATGAAATTTTTTCAGAAATTACAATTTAATATCTTCTTCTTTAGCATCTTATTTTTTAGTATAATAATAAATGCTCAGAATAAAATCAAGGCAGAAACATTCTACACACACGATAAATATCTTTCTTCGGATAAAATGCAAGGCCGGTTTCCGGGAACAAAAGGGAATAATGATGCGGCAGCCTATATAGCGAAATATTTTAAAAAATATGGTTTAAAAAAGTTCAATGATAATTATTTTCAATCTTTTAGTCTTTTTGTAAAAGAAGGATTGAATAAAGTAAAATCAGACAGCGTTAAAACTCAAAATGTTGTCGGTTATATAGAAGGATCTGATGAAAAACTTAAAAATGAATTTATAGTAATAGGTGCACATTACGATCATTGGGGCTGGGGCGGAAAAAATTCAGGAAGCAAAAAGAAAGATACTATTGCCATTCATAACGGAGCAGACGATAATGCATCAGGAGTTTCGGCTTTGCTTTGTATAGCAGAAGAATTATCCAAAGCTGCTGTCAAACCCAAAAGGAGTATCATTTTTATTTCCTTTAGCGGAGAAGAAGAAGGATTATTGGGTTCTAAATATTTTGTTGCCCATTTGCCTGTAGAAAAAAGTGCTGTAAAAGTTATGCTGAATATGGATATGGTAGGAAGATTAAATGAAGAAAAGCAAATTTATATGGGCGGTGCCGGAACTTTTCCCGATGGAGTTAGCTTAATGAAAAAATTAGGAGAAAACAGTGGACTTAATCCTGTTATTCACGCCGGAGAAGTTGGAGGATCAGATCATGTTTCGTTTTATAAATCTTCAATATCCGTAATAGGGTTCCATACCGGGGGACATCCGCAATATCATACTCCCGAAGATGATATTGATTTAATCAATATTAAAGGAGGAGCTCTGGTTGCAAAATACATTTATAATGCTTTGTTTGCGATTGCAGACTATAAACAGGATTTGTATTTTATTAAACAGGATTAGTGAATTTCAGAAAAATTAAAAAGGCCAGAGAAACATATTCTTCTCTGGCCTTTTTTTCTACTTTTTACTTTCTTCTAAATAGGTAATAATTTGCTCTTTTACATTTTTACTGGTAAAACCAAACTTCTCATCCAAAACAGAAGCGGGGGCAGAATATCCAAAATGTTCCAGTCCAAACACTTTTCCTTTGTTACCTACAAGATTTTCGAGATTAACCGGAAGTCCGGCCGTGAGACCAAAAACCAGTCCGTCTTGCGGAATAACACTTTCCTGATATTCCTTAGGCTGCGATCTAAAAAGCCCTTCAGATATAATAGAAGCAACATTTATCTTGATTTTGATGTTGTTTTCGATTTCATTTGCCGCTTCCAAAAGTGTGCTAACTTCAGATCCGTTGGCAATGAGCGTGATGTCCGGATTCTCAGTTGATTTTACCAGATAACCGCCTTTTTTGGCATTAGAAGCCGCTTCGAATCTTGAATTTCCGCTTGACGGAATATCTTTAATTTCTTGTCTCGAAAGAATCAATCCCGTTGGCGTTTTGGTATTTTCAAGCGCCATTTGCCAGGCGACAGAAGTTTCAATCGCATCAGCTGGGCGAAGTGCCAAAAAGCTTTGATTGCCCGAATGATTTTTAATTTTTTCTAACAATCGAATCTGTGCTTCCTGTTCAATTGGCTGATGTGTGGGTCCGTCTTCGCCTACGCGAAAGGAATCGTGCGTCCAGACATATTTTACCGGAAGTTCCTGAATAGCAGCCAGACGAATAGCCGGTTTCATATAATCTGAAAACACAAAAAACGTTGCCACTACCGGAATTACACCACCGTGAAGCGCTATTCCATTGGCAATAGCAGCCATAGTAAGTTCGGCAACACCAGCCTGCAGAAACGCTCCGTTAAAGTTATTTTTCTGTAAAACAGATGACTTTTTCAGGAAACCATCGGTTTTGTCACTGTTGGATAAATCCGCAGAAGAAACAATCATGTTTTCTACATTTTCGGCCAAATATCCTAAAACAGCTGCAGAAGCATCACGGGTTGCTGCATTTGCTTTTTGGGCAATAGAACTGAAATCTAAAATGGGTAAATCACCACTAAAAAACTGTTTGATCTTTTTTGATAATTCCGGATTTTGGTTCTCCCAAACCGAAATTTTCGCTTTTCTTTCAGATGCATCTTTTATTTTTTTGTCTAAAATAGTTTTATAATGAGCCTCGACATCCTTATAAACCGCAAACGAATCATCAGGATTTGCTCCCAGATTCTGCAATGTTTTTATAAAATCTGCTTTTGTTGCCCCAATTGGTTTTCCGTGAAGTTCGCACTGTCCTTCGTACATACTTCCGTCAGCCGTAACACAGCCTTTTCCCATAATGGTTCTTCCGATAATTAAAGTCGGACGATGTAATTCGGCATGAGCAGCGTTTAAAGCAGAACGAATATGAGTATGATTATTACCATCAATAGTAATGACTTTCCATCCCCATGATTCGTATTTCATAGCCGTATTTTCGCTGGTAACCTCGTCTGTCATAGACGAAAGCTGCACATCATTAGAATCATAAAACAGGATAAAATTGTTCAGTCCCAAATGTCCCGCAATTCGTCCGGCACCTTGGGATATTTCTTCCTGAACACCGCCATCGGTTATAAAACCGTATATTTTATGATCGAATAAATTGTCAAATCTGGCCGATAAAAATTTTGCTGCGATCGCCGCACCAACTCCCATGGCATGACCCTGACCCAGGGGCCCTGATGTATTTTCGATACCACGTTTTACGTCGATTTCAGGATGGCCCGGCGTAACAGATCCCCATTGTCTGAAATTTTCTAAATCTGTTTTTTCATAATTCCCAAGCAAATAATATTGCGCATACATCAGCGCAGATAGATGTCCTGCATCCATAAAAAAACGGTCCCTGAAAATCCACTGCATATCAGACGGATCATATTTTAAATATTCAGAATATAAAATATGCATAAAATCGGCTCCGCCCATGGAACCTCCGGGATGTCCTGAATTGGCTTTTTCGACCATAGAAATGGCCAAAGCTCTAATGTTATCTGCTGATAACTGGTCTATTGTGTTGTTCATTTTATTTGGTTTTTTGATAGTCGTAATAATTATAATGGAGTTCTGAATAGCGAGAATGTAGTTTCTTTTTATTTTTCTATTTGAATAATTTGAGACACGATGTTACTTTTCAATTGATTTTTTTCATCAGGCTGAGCACCGCCAATGGCCAGTTTAACTTTACCGTCATATTGTTGTAAATTTCCTTCGGCAGTAACATAAGACAGATCTTCAGGAGAAAGAGTAAAAGTGATTGTTTTACTTTCGCCGGCTTTTAAACTAAGCCTTTCAAATCCCTTCAAAGTTTTAAGAGGGGCTTTTATCGTTTGATTCTGATTCATAATATACAATTGAGCGACTTCTTCACCTTCCGTTTTTCCGGTATTGGTAATTCTTACCGAAACTGAAACCGTTTTGTTCTTTTCTATTTTGGAAGGAATCGTTAGCTGATCATATTTAAAGGAAGTATAACTCAAACCATAGCCAAAACCAAAAAGCGGAGTACCTTTAAAGTAACGATACGTTTTATTGTCCATACTATAATCAACAAAAGCAGGCAAGTCTGAATCGCTCTTGTAAAAAGTAACAGGCAATCGCCCCGACGGATTATAATCCCCGAACAGAATATCCGCCACTGCAGTTCCTGCTGCCTGACCGCCGTACCATGCATTCAGCACTGCAGGAATATTTTCTGCTTCCCACGGAATAGCGATTGCACTTCCGGTCATCATCACAAAAACAACTGGTTTTCCGGAGTTTTTCAAAGCCTTCATCAGTTTAGTCTGAACTTCCGGAAGCAGGATAGAAGTTCGGTCGCCTCCGGAGAACCCCGGAAAATTAACCGGCATTTCTTCTCCTTCGAGTTGAGGGGAAATTCCGCCAACGAAAATAAAAGCATCCGCATCTTTGTTTCTCCCAACTAATTGAGCAAAATCAGTTTTTACAAAATTTCCGGTATTTAAGGCCACATTTGCTTTTCCTTCACCCTGCCAATATTCTAAAACTAACTTGTAGACTTTGTTTTTTTGGGTAACCAACTGATAGGTTTTTTCTCCCCATCTGTTCTTTTTCCAGGCATCTATTACTTCTTTTCCATCAATTAAAAAGCGATAGCCATCGTCAGCGCTGAGTTCAAATGTTATAGAACCATCTTTGTCTGCTGTGAAATTGGTGGTATAACGCGCAGAAAAATGGTTCGCCTTTATGTTTTTAATAACAGCTGCGCCTTCCTGCCAAAAGTGATTGATTTCTGATTCAGTTTGTACGGCAATAGGCTTTCCGGATAGATCAGCATTGTCAAAATATTCAGCTTTAAAACCTTGTTTTCCTTCGTACTGATACTGATTCTTAACGTCCTGATACACTAGTAAAGTGTCATTGGTAAAGTTGATTGCTTTTTCATAAACAACTTCTGTGCTATTGCCTAGTTTTTCTTTGATGCCATTTAAAACCGTTGTCAATTTACTCGGAGTTCCGTTGTAATTACCTAATATCGAGATAGCATTATCTGCATTGGGACCAAGAACCACAATCTTTTTCAACTTTTTGCTAAGGGGTAAAACCTCTTTTTCGTTGCGTAGCAAAACCATTGATTCCCGAGCCATTTTTAGCGCATGCGCACTATGCTCAGGACTTTCGAGAACAGAAGCCGGTGTCTGCGCATATTTAACCATCGAAACAGGATCAAACATTCCGAGTCTGAATCGAATCATGAAAAGCCTTTTTACCGAAATGTCAATTTGTTTCTCACTGATTTTTCCATTTTTTACCGCCTGAACCAAAGCCTTGTAGGCATCTGTACCACAATCAATATCAGTACCGTGAAAAACAGCATCTGCCGAAGCCGATTCTGCATCAGGATGTGTTTTGTGATTTTTAAAAAAGTCATCAATTGCCCAACAGTCTGAGGTTACGTAGCCATCAAATTTCCATTGCTTACGCAAAATATCGGTCATTAAAATATCACTGGCACAACAAGGCTGTGTTCTAAAAGCATTATAGGCGCACATAACGCCCGCTACTTTTGAGCCCGTAACTAATTTTTGAAACGCAGGCAAATAAGTGTCCCAAAGTTCATAAGGCGTTACATCAACATCAAAAGTATGGCGCAGCGATTCTGGTCCGCTATGTACGGCATAATGTTTGGCACAGGCCGCCGCTTTCAAATATTTAGGATCGTCGCCTTGCAGGCCCCTCACAAAGAAATCTCCTAGAGTACCAGTCAAATACGGATCTTCACCATACGTTTCCTGACCGCGCCCCCAGCGAGGATCGCGAAAAATATTAATATTAGGAGTCCAATAGGTAAGTCCCAAATAGCGCTCATTGGTTCGGTTTAATTCCACAGCTTTATTGTAAATCGCTCTTCCTTCCAGAGCAGAATAGTCGGCCATTTTAAAAAGTGCGTCTTTATCAAATGTTGCCGCCATAGCTATTGCCTGAGGATAAACCGTTGTTTTAAAAGGAGTTCTCGCTACACCGTGCAACGTTTCGTTCCACCAGTCGTAGGGCATGATACCCAGACGCGGAATAGCCGGAGACGAATTGAGCATTTGAGACACTTTTTCTTCCAGTGTCAGTCGGCCAACAAGATCATTAACCCGTTCTTCGAAAGAAAGACTGGTATCCTGAAATAAAAATTTTTGTGGCTTTTCCTTTTCCTGTCCGAAGCAAAAAGAAGCGATAAAAAGAAATAACAGGCAGGTGAATTTTAATGATCTCATAAGCTTTGGTTTAGGTAGTAAATGATAATAGTAAAGTTAGAAGTTAAAACAACCGATTGTGTAAAGAAATAACATTTTTTTAAAATAAAAAAATTATGTTTTGTGAGATCTGTAAAAAATGACAGGCAAAAAGATACTGAATTAAGTCTACAGTTATGCAAAATGCAGACAGAATGTATTGATATATCATTAAAATAATTACATTTACGATCTTAGTATTATAAGAATGGAAGAACACAGACATGTAACGATATACGATATTGCAGAGAGATTAAATCTTGCGACGTCAACAATTTCAAGGGCTTTAAAGGATCATCATACTATTAGTGAGAAGACAATCAAACTGGTAAAACAGACAGCCAAAGAAATGGGGTTTGTACCCAACACTTTGGCAGCAGGTTTGCGTGGCAATAAATCAAGAACCATTGGTATTTTGATTCCGACGGTAACACAGCCTTTTTTGTCATCGTTAATTAGCGGTATCGAAATTGCAGCTCAAAAATCGGAATATTCCGTTCTTATTATGCAGTCGCATGATTCCTATGAAATGGAGGTTAATCTGGCTAAATCATTATACAGCAACAGAGTAAGTGGCGTTATTTGTTCGTTGGCAATGGAAACCAAAGACACTTCTCACTTCCATCAATTTTCCAATAACAATATTCCACTTGTATTCGTCGACAGGGTTCCCAGAGATTATGATACGTTTCGTGTAGTCATAAACAATTATTTGGCGGGCTACAAAGCGACAAAACATCTTATTGAACAGGGCTGTAAAAGAATTGCACACCTAACGGCAGGATCAGAATTTGGTACCTTATATAATGAAAGAAAAAGAGGCTACATGGATGCTTTGTTAGAAAATGAACTTCCCGTTGATGAAAAGCTGATTATAAATCTGAAAGAAATGACTTATGAAGATGGTGTAAAAGCTTGTAATCAGTTATTTGATTTAAAACCGCGTCCGGACGGCCTTTTTGCTCCGGGAGATATTTTGGCCGTAAGTGCCGTACAGACAGCTAAAAAGAGAGGAATTAAAATACCCGAAGAGTTTGCTGTAATTGGTTTTAACGACGATCCCATCTCCAAAATAATTGAACCCAACATTTCGACCATAACACATCCGGCAGAGAAAATGGGAAAGGCCGCAGCGGAATTAATTATCAAAAATCTTAAATCGGCTAAGGAAGAAGATGATGCGAAAGAAATTACATTTTTGAACACGCAAGTCCTTGTGAGAGAATCTTCTAAAAGGATTTAAAATTAACTTTATCCAATATAATAACACCTGTCAATAACAATTTGGCAGGTTTTTTTGTGTCCTATTTTTTGTGCCATTTAACCCCAGATTTCAACCTTTAGAAAACCTATTTATGTCGGCGATTTGAAACCTGTAGCCATCTTTCGGAGCATTTTATTTAAAGTTCCCCGTTAAAAAAAGTCATTTTTATTTTTTTATTCCCATATTTTTGTATTTTAGCACAACCGATTGCAAGACGATTATTTTTTCTGATAGTATATTTTTTTAGCACTTTTTTTGCTAAATAAGCGTATTTAAGAAAGAAACTCTGAATTGCATTTTAAAATCAATTGAAGAAATCCCATTAAATGAAGCATCTTAAAAAAAACATTCTCAACTCTATTTTATTTTTTATGGTAGTTTGCTGGTCTTCGTCAGCTCAAAAAGATTATAAATTATGGTTGCAATACAATAAGGTTGAAAATGCAAATCTAAAAACAGAATATCTTTCTAGTATTAAGGAAATTGTTTCTTTTGGGAAATCAGAAACTGCAAAAATTGCTTCTTCGGAATTGCAATCTGGTTTGGAGCAGATGTTGGATAAGAAATTTGAAAATAAATCAGCAATTTCAGAAGATCACAATATTATAATAGGTTCAAAAGAATTTCTAACGGCTGAAATTCAAAAGGAAATCGGGAACTTCGATCAGATAAATGACGAAGGTTTTATCATTAAATCTATTTCCATAAAAAATAAAAAACAAATTGTCATTACAGGAAAAACAGATATTAGCGTTTTATATGGCGTTTACAGTTTTCTGCGATTGATGCAAACCAACACATCCATTCAGAATTTAAATATTACCGATGCACCAAAAACCAATATCAGAATCCTAAACCACTGGGATAATCTTGACCGGACTGTAGAACGTGGTTACGCCGGATTTTCGTTATGGAACTGGCAAAAACTACCTGATTTTATCGATCAGCGTTATATTGATTACGCTCGTGCAAATGCTTCAATCGGGATTAACGGAACGGTTTTGACGAATGTAAATGCAAACGCTCTGATTCTGACGCCACAATATTTAGAAAAAGTAGAAGCGCTGGCAAACGTTTTCAGACCGTACGGAATCAAAGTGTATTTAACAGCACGATTTTCTGCACCCATAGAAATTGGAGGTTTAAAAACCGCCGATCCTAAAGATGCTCAAGTCATCAATTGGTGGAAAAATAAAGCCAAAGAAATCTACAAAAGAATCCCTGATTTTGGCGGATTTCTGGTAAAAGCAAATTCAGAAGGCCAACCCGGCCCGCAAAATTACAACAGAGATCACGTAGACGGGGCCAACATGCTGGCCGATGCCGTTGCACCTTTTGGAGGTGTCATTATGTGGCGCGCTTTTGTCTATTCTGAACATGATGCAAACGACAGAGCGACGCAGGCTTACGCCGAATTTGTGCCTTATGACGGAAAATTTAAAGACAATGTAATTGTTCAGGTCAAAAACGGAGCAATTGATTTTCAGCCTCGTGAACCTTTTCATCCCATGTTTGGTGCGATGCCAAAAACACCTTTGATGATGGAGTTTCAAGTTACACAGGAATATTTAGGATTTAGTACACATTTGGTTTTTCTGCCAAAATTATTTCAGGAAGTTCTAGAATCAGATACGTATCAAAAAGGAAAAGGAACCACCGTTGCCAAAGTGATTGACGGTTCTTTCAACAAAACGAAACTCACGGGAATTGCCGGAGTTTCAAATATCGGAAATGATCTTAACTGGACAGGACATCCTTTTGCACAGGCCAATTGGTACGGCTTTGGCAGACTGGCTTGGAATCCGTATTTGGAGTCTGAAACCATTGCTGATGAGTGGCTTCGAAGCACATTTTCAAATGATGAAAATTTCATAAAACCTGTTAAAGCAATGATGATGGATTCGCGCGAAGCTGTTGTCAATTACATGACACCGCATGGTTTGCATCACATTATGGATACAGGACATCATTACGGTCCGGGTCCGTGGGTATCCAATTTGTCACGACCAGAATGGAATCCCGTGTATTATCACAAAGCAGATAAAAACGGAATTGGTTTCGATCGATCAAAAACCGGAACCAATGCCACCGCACAATACGCTCCCGAAGTAGAAAAAATGTACGATAATCTCGAAACCTGTCCTGAAAAAGATTTGTTATGGTTTCATCACGTTTCCTGGGATTATAAACTGAAAAACGGACAAACACTTTGGAATGGTTTAGCTTTAAAATATCAGGAAGGTGTAAATCAGGTTGCAGCAATGCAAAATATCTGGAATAAAACGCAGAAATATGTTGATGCAGAACGTTTTAAGGAAGTACAGATGTTGTTAGAAATTCAGCATAAAGAAGCAAAATGGTGGCGGGATGCGTGCTTACTATATTTTCAACAATATTCAGGAAAGGAATTACCTTTAAGCGTTGAAAAAGCAACACAGTCTTTAGACTATTTTAAATCATTAAAATTTCCTTTTGCACCGGGAAATTAATATTCAAATTAAAAATATATGAGCACAAGAACGGCAATTGTAACCGGAGGAAATTCGGGTTTGGGTTTTGCAACCGCAAAAAAATTATGCGATAACGGTATTAAAACCTATATAATTGGAAGATCAAAAGACAAAACAGAAGATGCCTGCAAGGAAATTGGCGAAAATGCCATTCCGGTTATTTTTGATTTAAATGATCTAAGCGGAATTCCAACAATGATTGAAAAGTTAACGCACGAAAACCCAATTGATATTTTGGTAAACAACGCCGGAATCAATCTGAAAAAAGAATTTACAGACGTTACCGATGAAGATTTTCTATCAGTAATTCATACCAATCTTTTGAGCGTTTTTGCTGTGAGTAAAGCCGTTGTAAAAAACATGAAAGAAAATAATGGCGGAAGCATTGTCAACATTAGTTCGATGGCATCACAATATGGGATTCCAAAAGTAATTGCCTATTCAGCCAGTAAAGGCGCAATCGAGTCGATGACCAGAGCCATGGCGGTAGAATTGGCGCCGTTTGGTATTCGTGTGAATTGTATTGCTCCGGGATTCATTAAAACCAAAATGTCTTCTGCCGCATTGGATAATGATCCCGAAAGAAAAAATAAAGTGCTGGGAAGAACGCCAATGGGTTTTTTAGGAGAACCATCAGATATTGCAGATGCTGTTTATTATTTCGCATTAAACGAATCAAAATACACCACCGGAACTGTTTTGCCTGTTGATGGCGGAAATAGTATTGGGTTTTAATAAGTTAATATAAGGTTTTAGACCTAACAGGTTTTCAAAACCTGTTAGGTCTCGTCGCGAAATAACTTTGACAAATTTCGAGTCCTTTTAAAATAATTCAGCATAATAAAATAATTGGATGCTATGATAAAAATGCAGCAAACGATGCGTTGGTTTGGACCAAATGACAACGTAAGTTTATTAGATATAAAACAAGCCGGAGCAACGGGTATCGTTACCGCTTTGCATCAAATTCCTGTTGGTGAAATCTGGACGGTTGAAGCTATTAAAGAAAGACAGCAAATTATAAGAAAAGCAGGTTTAGAATGGACAGTGGTTGAAAGCCTGCCTGTTCATGAAGAAATAAAACGTGCGACCGGAAATTATCTGCAATACATTGAAAACTATAAAATTAGTATTAAAAACTTAGCAGACTGCGGCATTAAAATCATCACGTATAATTTTATGCCCATTCTGGACTGGGTAAGAACAGAGCACAATTTTATTAATGAAGATGGGAGTAAAGCACTTTTATACAATCAGGAAGCTTTTATTTATTTTGATGTTTTTTTGCTGAAAAGGCCCAATGCAGGAAATGATTATTCTGATAAGGAGAAAGAAAACGCGTTACAGTTTGGAAACAAACTTTCTGAAGACGAGAAAGCGTTGCTTTTTAAGAATGTTTTATTGGGATTACCTGGAAGTAAAATCAATTTTACGGCAGAACAAATTCTTTCTTTATTAGATAACTACGCTGATATTGACAATAAGAAACTAAGAGAAAACCTGATTTATTTTTTATCAGAAGTGGCTCCGGTCGCTGAAACGTATGATGTAAAATTAGCGATTCATCCTGATGATCCGCCGTTTTCGGTTTTGGGATTACCCAGAATTGTTTCTACGGAAGAAGATATTAAAGCCATTTTGAATGCTGTTCCCTTGCATGCAAATGGATTGTGTTATTGCACAGGTTCTTTGGGAGCAGATCCTAAAAATAATCTGGAAAGAATTATAGACGAATGCGGCGACCGAATTCACTTTTTGCATCTTCGAAATACCTTCCGCGAAAGCGAAACTATTTTTAGGGAATCAGAACATTTAAACGGTGATACCAAAATGGAAAGCATTGTCGAGAAAATTTTATTGCTCATGAATTCCAGAAAAATAAGTCTGCCCATGCGCCCCGATCACGGATTTTTGCATGAAGTGGATAAAGACAAGGAAACCTATCCCGGTTATTCTTTAACAGGAAGATTGAAAGGTCTTGCTGAGTTAAGAGGATTAGAAATGGGCATCGCCTATAAACTGAAAGAACTGGCTTAAGCAATCATCGAAAAAAGCAAGAAGCAAAATTTACTAACAACTAAGTACTAACAACTAAGTACTAACAACTAAGTACTAACTACTAACCGTAAAACCACATAAAATGAAAATACTTAAAAATTCTCTACTGCTTTTGTCTGTTGCAGTTTTAAGCAGCTGTAATGTACAAAAAGAAAAAGAGGCTGTTTCCTTAAAAGACAGCTATAAAAATGATTTTTACATTGGAACTGCTTTGAGCGCTGATCAAATTGAGGAAAAAAATGCCAAGGAAGATTCATTGATTGTCAAACAGTTTAATGCGATTACCGCAGAAAACATCATGAAATCGATGTATGTACATCCGGAGAAAGACAAATATGATTTTGCTCTTACGGATAAATTTATCGCGTATGGTAAAAAAAACAAAATGTTTATTCACGGTCATACTTTGATCTGGCACAGTCAGCTGGCGCCCTGGATGCAAAAAATTAAAGACAGCACAGAAATGAAAGCTTTCATGAAAGAGCATATCACGACTATTGTCTCTAAATACAAAGGCCAGGTAGATTCGTGGGATGTCGTGAATGAAGCTTTAAACGAAGACGGAACGTTAAGAAAATCGATTTTTCTGGACAAATTGGGCGAAAAATATCTTGTAGATGCTTTTAAACTGGCTGCAGCTGCCGACCCAAAAGTGGATTTGTATTACAATGATTATAATAATGAAGAACCGGCCAAGAGAGCGGGAAACATTGCATTGATCAAAAAAATAAAAGCTGGTGGAGGTAAAATTGATGGCGTAGGGATTCAGGCACATTGGAAATTAGCTTATCCGTCATTAGAAGAAATTGAAAAAAGTATTTTAGAATATTCTGCGCTTGGCATTAAGGTGGCTTTTACAGAACTTGATATTTCGGTATTGCCAAATCCGAAGGATTTTAGCGGTGCAGATGTAAATCAAAAATTTGAAGGAGATCCTAAAATGAATCCGTATCCTGAAAAACTTCCGGATTCTGTACAGCTGAAACTGGCAGAGCGTTATGCTTCTATCTTTAAATTATTTTTAAAACACAAAGACAAAATTAGCCGTGTCACTTTTTGGGGCGTTCATGACGGACAATCGTGGCTAAACGACTGGCCTATAAAAGGCAGGACAAATTACCCGCTATTATTTGATAAAAACCTGCAGCCAAAAAAAGCGTATAACAGCGTAATTCAATTAAAAGAAACAAAACAATAAAAAAGGAGTTATAAAAAACTTTTTTATTGATAACTACACAACCGAATGCGTGTTTTGTTAGTTTTAGTGAAATAATTAAAACAGTACTTGCGGGTTCTGTTTTTTTATATAAATTTACACAACCGATTGTTCTTTGTTTTTATAGTATTTAAAGACCTCAATTAACTACCGAATATTAGAAAAATAAATTCTAATTTCAAGCCAAAATAACCACATAAAATAATGAATTACATTTCACAAAAATTATCTATCAAAGAAAAAATCGGATACAGCTTAGGCGACTTAGCGGCAAATTTGGTTTTCCAGACATTAATGACTTATTTGGCCTATTTCTACACAGATATTTATGGATTGTCACCCACTGATTCTTCCATAATTATGCTAGTCGTTGGCTTAATTGCTGCATTTGTTTTCAACCCCATTATTGGTGTTTTGGCAGACAGGACCATTACAAGATGGGGAAAATTCAGGCCGTGGATTTTAATAACCGCAATTCCACTGGGTGTGATCGCTTTGTTGGCATTCACAACTCCCAATTTTTCTTATCAGGGAAAAGTGCTTTACGCCGTTGTAACCTATACTTTATTGTTGCTTTTTTACGCGAGTAATAACCTGCCTTATTCTGCTTTAAGCGGCGTGATTACGGGAGATATGCGCGAAAGAAACAGTATGTCGGCCTATCGTTTTGTGGCGGTAATGTTTGCACAATTCTTTGTTCAGGTTTTTATGCTCGGGATTATTAAAAGTGCCGGAAACGGAGATAAAGCCATCGGAATCGAAAAAGTAATGACGGTTTTGGCCATCATTGGAACGATCATGTTGTTGATCACATTTTTAACGACAAAAGAACGTATTATTCCCAAACCGGAACAAAAATCAAGCATTAAAGAAGATTTGAGCGATTTGGTAAAAAACAAACCCTGGGTTATTATGTTAAGTCTTACAACGTTAGTATTCATTACGTTGGCGATGAAAGGCGGTTCGTATGTCTATTATTTTGAAAATTATGTAGACAAAGAACAGCTTGCGATTTTTATACAGCCTATTTTGGATGTTCTATCCACCTTTAAATTGAATTATTTTGGAAGTGATCCTGTTTCAGCAGGTTTCGGATTGTTTAATGCGGGCGGAATCATCTTCATGATTGTGGGAATTACACTTTCTAAAAGTCTGGCAGATAAATACGGAAAGCGAAATATTTTTGGGTTGTTTTTATTCATTTCGACCTTGTTTATTATTGTTTTTTATTTTTTTCCATCGAGAGCCATCGGCTTTATGTTTTTCTCACAAATATTGCACGGATTTTTCTACGGAATAACAATTCCGCTTTTATGGGCCATGATTGCAGATGTTGCCGATTATTCAGAATGGCTCAATAACCGTCGTGCAACGGCCATTATTTTCTCGGCCATGATGGTAGGTTTAAAAGCCGGATTAAGTATTGGCGGAGCTTTAACCACTTCGTTTTTAGGCTTTTTCCATTATATACCAAACGCTTTAAGCCAAACCGCTGTTGCCATAAACGGAATAAAATTATTGGTGAGCATTTTTCCTGCAATACCTTTTTTAATAGGAGTTGCACTCTTATTTTTCTATAAAATCGATAAAAAAATGGAAGTACAGATAGAGACAGATTTAAAAGAAAGAAGAACTTAATATTTTATAAAACAAAAATACACTATGCCTGAAGATAGTACTGAACAAATTAATTTCGAGCAAATTAATAAAAAAGCCATTTCGCAGCCTTTGGTTTCTCATATTTATACCGCAGATCCATCGGCGCATGTTTTTAATGGTAAAATTTATATTTACCCGTCGCATGATATTGATGCGGGTATTCCGTTTAATGATAATGGCGACCATTTTGGAATGGAAGATTATCACGTTTTTTCAATGGATAGTATTGACGCAGAAACGGTTGATAACGGAGTGGCACTTCATGTAAAAGATGTGGCCTGGGCCGAAAAACAAATGTGGGCACCAGATGCCGCCTGCAAAAACGGAAAGTTTTATTTGTATTTTCCGGCGAAACGTGCCAACGGAATTTTCCAGATTGGAGTGGCGGTAAGCGATTCACCGGTTGGGCCATTTTTACCTGAACCAGAAGCTATTAAAGGAAGTTATAGTATTGATCCCGCTGTTTTTGAAGACAACGACGGAAAGCATTATATTTATTTTGGCGGCATTTGGGGCGGTCAGCTTCAAAAATACAGAAACAATACCTACAGTTTAGATCATGAAGAACCTCTTGCAAATGAAACAGCTTTAGGACCAATTGTGGCTTTGTTGACAGATGACATGCTGGAATTTGCCGAAGAACCAAAAGAGATTAAAATCCTCGATGAAAATGGAGAAATTTTATTGGCAGGAGACAACGACCGTCGTTTTTTTGAAGCTTCATGGGTACATAAATACAACGACAAATATTATTTTTCGTATTCAACAGGCGACACACATTTTATTTGTTACGCAATAGGCGACAGTCCGTATGGGCCTTTTACCTATCAGGGCAGAATTTTGAATCCGGTTGTAGGCTGGACATCGCACCATTCTATCTGTAAAGTTGAAGATGACTGGTATTTGTTTTACCACGATTCGAGTTTATCAAAAGGGGTAACGCATTTGCGAAGCATGAAGGTGACAAAAATAGCGTATCTGGAAGATGGCTCAATTGTTACTATAGATCCTTATGGAATAAGAAGATCGGGAGATTAAGTTGAAGAAAAGTAATATGTTTAAATTTTGTTTTCTATGAAAAAGGGAGATGAAAAAGTTAGAAAAATCGCCGGACAATATATTACAAACAAAATAGAAATTGATTGTGTAATATTCAATTTTGAAAATAACAGTCTTAAAGTTTTATTAGTAAAACAGCAGGACAATGAGGGAGTTATAACCTGGGGGCTGGCGAATGATTACATCAGAAAAGGGGAAACGATACTGAGTACGGCCCATAATATTCTGAAGAATTATATTGGAGGTGATCATTTTTTCTTAGAACAGTTAAAAGCATTTAGTTATCAATCGTCTTCTTCATTACAGGAAGATATTTCGATTGCCTATTATGCTCTGGTAAAAAGAGATAACAGTAAAGATGATTTTTTTAATGCTGATACTAAATGGATTGGCATTAATGAAATAATTGATTTAAATAATAAACACAAAATAATTCTGGATTTCAGTTTAATGGAATTGCGTAAAAATATCTGCAAAAGTGCCATTGGATTTAATTTACTGCCCGAGAAATTTACGTTACTGCAGGTTATCAACCTTTATAAAGAAATTTTGGGAATTGAGATAAACAAATCAAATTTTAGAAGAAAGCTACTGCAGACTGGAATCGTGCATGATTCAAACGAAAAAGAAGAAGATGTTTCACACAGAGCAGCAAGGTTTTATAGTCTGAATTTACAAAATCAGGAATTATTATCGCAGAGGGAATTTAACCTCAATTTTTAATTCGGATTAAAATTGATAACATTCAGGCCAACAAATTTAATTTAAGAGAATCATTATAAGTATGTATTATATAGGATATGATATTGGGAGTTCTTCTGTAAAAGTGGCTTTGGTAGAAGCAGAGACAGGAAAGAAAATTATTGTTTTGAATGAACCTCAAAACGAAATGGAAATTGTTGCCCTTCATTCTGACTGGGCAGAACAGGATCCTGAAATCTGGTGGCAGCACATTTGCACCGCAACAAAAAGAGCCATTCGTGAGGCGAATATCGAAGCGTCGAAAATTACGGGTGTTGGTATTTCGTACCAAATGCACGGATTGGTTATTGTGGATGCAGCCGGAAATGCGCTTCGAAACTCCATTATTTGGTGTGACAGCCGTGCGGTTGAAATTGGGAATGAGGCTTTCGCCGAAATTGGAGAAGAAAAATGCATGCAGCATTTACTAAATTCCCCTGGAAATTTTACCGCTTCCAAACTAAAATGGGTCAAAGAAAACGAACCTGAGATCTACAATAAGATTTACAAATACATGCTTCCGGGCGATTATATTGCGCTAAAATTAACCGGAGAAATTACGACCACCAAAAATGGTTTATCTGAAGGAATGCTTTGGGATTATAAAGAAAATAAAGTCGCAAACTGGCTTCTGGATTATTACGGAATCGACCAGTCGCTGACGCCAACTATTGTGGAGAATTTTACCAATCAGGGAACTTTAAACGAAAAAGGAGCGAAAGAAGCAGGACTTCCTGTTGGGATTCCGGTGGTTTACAGAGCAGGAGATCAGCCTAATAATGCATTGGCTTTAAATGTTTTGAATCCGGGAGAAGTGGCTGCAACCGGCGGAACTTCGGGCGTTTTTTATGCCGTTAGCGAAATATCTTCGGGAAAAAGTACAAGAGTAAACAATTTTGTGCATGTTAATTACGAAGAAAAAACACCACGAGTAGGGAAACTTTTAAATATAAACGGAGCCGGAATTCAATATCGTTGGCTGCGCAATAATATGGGCGATGAAACCTACGAATCGATGAACCGAAAAGCGTCAAAAATTGATGTTGGTTCTGATGGTGTTGTCGTGATTCCGTTTGGAAATGGTGCAGAGCGTATGTTCAACAATAAAAACATCGGAACGCATTTTTTAAATCTCAATTTAAATATTCACAACAGTGCCCATATGTTCAGGGCTTCCCTTGAAGGAATTGCTTTTTCTTTTGTGTACGGAATGGAATGTCTAAAAGATGATAATGCGACGATAAATGTGATTAGGGCCGGTAATGATAACTTGTTCCGTTCTGAGATTTTTTCGAATACAGTGGCAACCTTAATCGGGCACGAAATCGAAATTTACAACACAACCGGAGCAGTAGGAGCGGCGAGAGCTGTGGGGCTAAAAGATGGAGATTACACAAAATTTGGTTCAAGCATAACAACCAACGATCACGTAATGACCTTTTTACCGCTAAAAAATGCTGAGCCGTATGCAAAAGCTTACGCAAAATGGAAACAAGAATTAGAATTAATATTAACTTATAAAAAATAAAGAGATGATAGTTTTAGGAAATAAAGAATATTATAAGGGCATAGGTCAGATTAAATTTGAAGGCAAGGAATCTGATAATCCGTTAGCATTTAAATATTACAATCCGGATCAGGTTGTTGCGGGAAAAACAATGCGAGAGCACTTTAGATTTGCGATTGCATACTGGCACACGTTCTGCGGACAAGGAAGTGATCCATTCGGACCAGGAACTCAAAATTTTGCCTGGGATCAGTCATCAGATCCAATTCAGGCAGCAAAAGACAAAGCCGATGCTGCATTTGAATTTATCAGTAAAATGGGATTCGATTATTTCTGTTTTCACGATTATGATTTGGTTGCTGAAGGTCCAACTTTCGCAGAATCAGAAAGACGTTTGGCTACGATTACCGAATATTTAAAACAGAAAAAAGCAGAATCCGGAATTAAATTGCTTTGGGGAACTTCAAACTGTTTCTCAAATCCAAGATTCATGAACGGAGCAGCTACCAATCCAGACTTTAATGTAGTAGCAAGAGCCGGAGGTCAGGTAAAACTGGCATTGGATGCAACTATCGCTTTAGACGGAGAAAACTACGTATTCTGGGGAGGAAGAGAAGGTTATATGTCTCTTTTGAATACAGATATGGGCAGAGAATTAGACCACATGGCACAATTCCTGACAATGTCAAGAGATTACGCTAGAGCACAAGGTTTTAAAGGAACTTTCTTTATCGAGCCAAAACCTATGGAACCATCAAAACACCAATACGATTTTGATTCTGCAACTGCGATTGGATTTTTGAAAGAATATGGTTTAGATAAAGATTTCAAAATCAATATCGAAGTAAACCACGCCACTTTGGCTCAGCATACTTTTCAACACGAATTGGAAGTGGCTGCAAAAGCCGGAATGTTAGGAAGCATCGATGCCAACAGAGGTGATTACCAAAACGGTTGGGATACAGATCAATTCCCAAACAATATTCAGGAAACAACAGAAGCAATGCTGGTTTTCTTAAAAGCAGGCGGATTGCAAGGCGGTGGTGTAAACTTCGATGCTAAAATCAGAAGAAATTCTACAGATCTTGAAGATGTTTTCTTAGCGCACATTGGCGGTGCCGATACTTTTGCAAGAGCATTATTGACTGCAGATAAAATTATTACTTCTTCTCCGTACGAAAAATTGCGACAAGAAAGATACAGTTCATTCGATTCCGGAAAAGGAAAGGATTTTGCAGAAGGAAAATTAAACCTGAAAGATTTATACGATATCGCAAACCAAAACGGTGAACTAACACTTCAAAGCGGTAAACAGGAATTGTTTGAGAATATTATCAATCAGTATATTTAATGATATAGCTGTAAGACGTTATATAATTCAGCGTACAGTTTGTCATCCTGACGAAGGAAGGATCACACAAGAAACTCGACAAAGATTGTCGATATATATTACGGAATCGAGTGTGGTCCTTCCTTCGTCAGGATGACAAACTAAGCTACTAAATAACCAAATTAAACCAAAAAAATGAAATTTTTTATAGATACCGCCAATTTACATGATATTAAAGAAGCGCAGGAAATGGGCGTTCTAGACGGAGTAACCACCAATCCGTCTTTAATGGCAAAAGAAGGAATTACAGGAAAAGATAATATTTTGAAACACTATCTGGACATCTGCAATATTGTAGATGGAGATGTTTCGGCAGAAGTGGTTTCAACAGATTTTGACGGAATGGTGAGAGAAGGTGAAGAACTGGCAGACTTGCATCCTCAAATTGTGGTGAAATTACCCATGATTGGTGATGGTGTAAAAGCCTGTAAATATTTCTCTTCTAAAGGAATAAGAACCAACGTTACCTTAGTTTTTTCGGCAGGGCAGGCCTTGTTGGCAGCTAAAGCGGGAGCAACTTATGTTTCGCCTTTTTTAGGAAGATTAGACGATATCTCAACTGATGGAATGCACTTAATAGAAGAAATAAGAGAAATTTATGATAACTACAATTATCAGACTCAAATACTTTCGGCTTCTATAAGACATACCATGCATATTGTAAATTGTGCCAAAGCAGGGTCAGATGTTATGACCGGACCACTTTCTGCTATTAAAGGACTTTTAAAACATCCGCTAACTGATATTGGACTGAACCAATTTATTGAAGATGCCAAGAAAATGAATTTGTAACATATTTATTACTAGTTAAATAAGGTAATTGTTAATCTGGTAAATTATAATCTTATAAAAATCTCCTTTTAAATTTAAACTTAGAAGGAGATTTTTTTATTGCCAATAACAACCGATTGCCTTTTTGCTTTTTCTGTTAGTTTTTTTGAATGAAAAGAAACAAGAAAATCAGTGATTAATAGTAAGTACGTGGCTTTATTTACCTTTAATAATTCAATTTTAACAATATTTTTACATTAAAAAAGCGCTGTTCTAAAAGTGCAGTATTGGTTGACAGACTTTTATGTTTTTTTTAATTAAATACAAATAAAGCCTCAATATCATTAAAATTATATTTAAAACCAATTGACTAAATGAGTAATTTGTATTATTTTGGCTTATAAATTATATACACTATTTTTTAAAGTGTATTTTTTTATTGAATACATAAAAAAATAACAAACAACCGATTGTGTATTAATTGCTTTTTTCTATATTTGTTTTAAATACACTTATTAACTAAACCAATCAAATTTTAACTATCTAAATCAATTTTTATGACTAACTCTTTTGTTACAAGTAAAGCAAAGCATCTAAAATGCTTTTGTTTTTTGATCTTAATGTTTGCGTTGTCTCTCCATTCGAGTGCGCAGACAAAAGTTACCGGGACGGTATCAGATGCAAATGGTCCAATTCCGGGAGCTAATATAAATTTAAAGGGAACAAAGAATGGAGTAAGTACAGGTTTTGATGGTACTTATACTATCAATGTACCTTCCAATGGTGTTCTTATTTTCAGTTTTATAGGTTTAAGAAACAAGGAAATAGCGGTCAACGGTCAAACTCAAATTAATGTAACCCTTGAAGAAGATTCCGCTCAATTAAAAGAAGTGGTTGTTATCGGATATGGAACACAAAGAAAAGAAGCCGTTACCGGATCTGTAGCGTCTATTGGCGGAAAAGAACTAAACGAAGTTCAGGCTGCGAACGTTACACAGGCGCTGCAGGGCAGGCTGGCAGGTGTAGAGTTATTGCAGACCTCTTCAAAACCAGGAGCTGCCATGCAAATCCGTATACGTGGAACAAGATCTCTAACCGGAGAAAATGATCCGCTGATTGTACTGGACGGAGTTCCGTTTGGTGGTAAAATAGGCGATATTAATCCTGTTGACATTAAATCTGTTGATGTTTTAAAAGATGCCTCTGCAACTGCTATTTATGGTTCACGTGGAGCAAATGGAGTAATATTAATTACAAGTAATAAAGGACGCAAAAACCAGAAAGCTACATTTAATTATAATGGATTTAGTGGTATCAAACAAGTTTTTGGTCAATATGATATGATGGATGGCGCTAAGTTTGGGGCACTTCGTGACTACTCAACTTTATACACTGATGGGTTGGATGAATCAAGAGACACAAACACTAACTGGCAGGATTCACTTTATGGTGCTGGAGAAATGGTTAGTCATGATGTAACTGTTACTGGTGGTACTGAGCGTGGTGCATACAACGCAGGTTTAGGTTATTATAAAGAAGAATCTGTTTTACCGGGTCAAAGTTATGAACGTTTCAGCCTTAGGGCAGGTTTAGATCAACAGATTGGAAATTATTTCCGTATTGGATTTAATACCAATAGTAATTATGTTGTTACAAATGGAGATAACATTGGTACAGGTACTGCTTTGTCTACTTCTCCTTTGGCAAATCCATATAATGAAGATGGTTCTTTGAAAAGAACAGTTAGAATGGCAGCTGATGAAAACTGGGTGTATACAAGAGAGACTATCAATAATCTGGGAGAAGCTTATGTTAACTTAGACAGAGCATATAGTAGTTACAATAACATTTTTGCTGAGGTGAAAATACCTGGAGTAGATGGTCTGAAATATCGTATGAATACAGGATTAAATTTCCGTGTGGCTAATAACGGTTATTACGAAGGAAAAGGAGTATTTGATGTAAATGCCGCTACATTATCAGAAGCAGCTATTAGAAATGATATGTCCACCCAATGGCTTATTGAGAATTTGATAACCTATGACAAAACTTTTGCAGACAAACATACTATAAACGTTGTTGGATTATATTCGAATGAACAATATACGAGTAATACTTCAAGAATAACAAGAAAAGGAATTACTTCAGATGCCTTTCAGTTTTACAATATGGCCAACAGTGAAGAACCAATAATTATTACGCCGTCAGAACAAGACTATACACAATGGGGGCTGACTTCTTACATGGCAAGGGCAATGTATTCTTATGATAATAAATATTTTGTTTCAGGAACAATTCGTTCAGATGGTTCATCCAGATTGGCTAAAGGAAATAAATGGTTTACTTATCCGGCTGTGTCTGTAGGATGGACAGTTTCAAATGAGTCATTTATGAAAAAACTTTCCTGGATTAATTTAATGAAACTTCGTGCAGGATATGGTAGAACTTCCAATCAGGCAGTTACCCCATATTCTACTTTAGGAGCTTTAACAACCAGACCATACAACTTTGGAAGTACAAATTTAACCGGAGTATATTTTACAGATGCACCTAATGCAGACTTGGGATGGGAGTTTTCTACAACCTGGAATTATGGATTAGATTTTGGATTCTTTAATAATCGTTTATCAGGTACAATTGAATATTATCAAACACATACAGAAGGTGTTCTGCAAAAAGTAGCCTTGCCTGTAACATCTGGTATAAACTCATTTACCGGAAACATTGGTGAAACCGAAAATAAAGGTTATGAAATCTCTTTAAACGGAGTTATTCTGGATAATCCAAAAGGCTTAAGCTGGTCTGTTGGTGTTAACTTATATGCCAACAATAATAAACTGGTTAAACTGGCTTCAGGAGCTCAAAGAGATGAGAGTAACTCTTGGTTTGTAGGGCATAATATCAACTCTATTTATGATTACGAAAAAGTTGGACTTTGGCAGGAAGGTGATCCTTACATGTCTATATATGAACCTGGACCTGCAGGAATTAATCAGCAGGGAACTGTAGTAGGGTCTATTAAAGTAAAATATACCGGAGAGTACAACCCAGATGGCTCACCAACACGTGCAATTAATGGAAGCGACAGACAAATAATAGATACCGACCCGGATTTTCAGGGAGGTTTTAATACTAATTTGACTTATAAAGGTTTTGATTTTTCTGCAGTTGGTGCATTTAAAAGCGGAGGTGTATTAGTGAGTACGCTTTATGGAGGCAATAGTTATCTTAACCTTCTTAACGGACGTAGAAGTAACGTCGATGTAGATTACTGGACACCAGATAATAGAGATGCCGAATTCCCTAACCCAAGAGGTATCAGAGCAGGTGATAATCCAAAATACATGTCAACAATGGGTTATTTTGACGCATCTTATGTGAAAATCAGAGCATTAACATTGGGGTACACATTGGATAAGGAATTCATGAGAGATTTAGGAATTGAAAGACTGAGACTTTATTTTACAGCTCAAAATCCTTTTGTATTTTTCTCCCCATACCACAAAATGTCTGGTATGGATCCGGAAACAAATTCACTTGGAGATGAAAACCAAGCAGTAACAGGTACTTACCAGAGAAGATTTTTGGTTATTGGAACAAATACTCCTTCAACCCGAAATTATTTATTAGGACTTAATCTAACATTTTAATCAAGAAAACTATGAAACGATATATTTTAAAAAACTTAATTATAGGATCAGTAGTTTTGTTATCCTTTTCGGGCTGCTCTGATATTCTGGAAGAGAACCCCCATGATTTTTATGAACCGGACTATTTTAAAACAGAAAGTGGTGTAATTCAGGGATTAACTTCACATTATGCTCATTTACGCTGGATTTACGGTCAGGCCTATTATTACAACTCTACTGAAACAGGTACAGATGAATATACATATGGTCAACAAGCCGATGGTAACTTTAAAGATCATGATTTATCAGGGGTAGGAATC
Organism: Flavobacterium sp. 1355; assembly: GCF_017833415.1. Lineage (GTDB taxonomy): Bacteria > Bacteroidota > Bacteroidia > Flavobacteriales > Flavobacteriaceae > Flavobacterium. The sequence continues at coordinate 54,504 of NZ_JAFICC010000017.1, forward strand.
ATTAATCCCACTTCAAGCAGAGCAGATGTAGTATGGAATAATTCCTATAATGATATAAACACTGCCAGTGGAATTATTGAAAATGGGGCAGCAGTGGGAGTAGCAAGTAAATTAATTGCGGAATCTAAATTCTTTAGAGGTTTTGATTATTTTTTACTGGTTCAGAATTTTGGAGGAGTGCCTTTAGATTTAGGAGCCGGAGAATTAAAATTCAACATTTATCCATCAAGATCTTCCAAGAGAAATACAGTTCCTGAAGTTTACACTAAAGCTATTTTTCCAGATCTTGTAGCAGCGGTTAATGAATTACCGGATTCTCCAAGATTAACAGGAACAGCAACCAAAACTCTGGCTCGTTTAATATTGGCAAAAGCTTATCTTACTTATGGATGGTGGCTAGAAAATCCAAATGATATTCCGACATATCCTGATACACCAAGAACAGATCCTGACGGACACGATGCTCAATGGTATTTTCAAAAAGCCTACGATTTGGCTTTAGATGGTATCAATAATCCTGGGCCATATGCATTGCTACCCTACTATTATGATGTAAATTTAGGATCAAATGACCGTCATAAAGAGATGATGCTTTATGCAGACCATACTCAGGCAAGTGAATATTATAATGGAGGAAGCCTTTCATATGGTAGCGGAGGCTCACCGGACAATTTTGCAGGCTGGATGGGAACATGGGATTATACCTCTATCAGAAGTAGAAATGCGGCAGGATCTGCAGTTTCCAGCGTTCAGAGAGCAGCAGACCAATTCTTAGGCCGTCCATGGACAAGAATGGCGCCGCCAATAGGAGTTTTTACAAATACTTTTGCAGATAAAACAAATGACTCCAGATATGACGGGACGTTTACTTCTGTATATCGTGGCAACTGGAATTTAATAGGAACCGGACAAACCGATGTGGCAACACTTTATAATGCTAATGCATTACCGGTAAAACCAGGAGATGCTATTTTGTCTTTCCTTAATGATGAGCCAGCCACACCAATCGATTATACAGGCGGCGGAGGCAGTAATGTTGGTGCCGGAGTTTTGCCGGGCAGAGCCGATTATGTAGTTTCTCCACTAGGAATTAGCAGAAGAGTATACCCAGGCTTATGGAAATTGGGACCATACCGTACAGATAACGCAGGTGGATTGGGACAGCCAAATGCCGGTAGCACAAGACCTTATCCGGTGGCTAAATTTTCAGAACTTTATTTTGTTGCTGCAGAAGCTGCAGTAAAAGGAGCAACAGGGTCTATGACTGCCAGAGATCTTATTAATGTAATTCGTGCACGTGCAGGAAAATGGCGTTGGAATAATAATGGAAATGTAGCAAAAACTGCAGATAATAGTGCTTTGTTAACAAGCGCAACCCCTGCAATAATAGACATTAATTATATTCTGGCAGAACGTTCACGCGAATATTATGGTGAAGGCTACCGCTGGTATGACTTAGTGAGAACTCAAAAATGGAATGAACTAGCCGGCACATATACAATCGGTGGGCCAAATTTAGGTGATCATACACCACAGGTTATTACAAGAACAATAGAGAAATATCATTATCTGCGCCCAATTCCACAGGGTCAGATAGACGGTATGGAGATGTCAGCTTCTGAAAAGCAGGCTTACCAGAATCCAGGATACAATTAAGATATAGCAGATTTAAATGTAATTATAAGTGTTGATTCTACAAATAAACTTTTATAAGTTGGTTAAGTTTGCTTAAATTGAGCCGGGGAAGTAAAATTCCCCGGCTTTTAAATTGTGAATTTAATTGTAAAAATGAATTGATTACCAAAGGCTAACATTGATATGTTGAAATTAATTATTTTAAAATAATCTAACATTTCTTAAGAAATGTCTACAAAAAAGAATCTGTAAGATGAAACAAAGACACCTATTATTTTTATTATCCATATCAATACTATTTCTTTTTTCTTTTAAAGGAACAAAGTTTAAAGATTATATTACACCAAAACCACCCATTTTTTCGAATGTTGTGTATCAGGGAAACGACAATATTTATAAAAATAATCCCTTAAAACCAGATGAGTTTTATTCTCCCGTTTTGCAGGGCTGTTATCCCGATCCGGCCATTACCAGAAAAGGCGATGATTATTTTATGGTATGCTCTTCATTTGCTATGTTTCCAGGCGTGCCTATTTTCCATTCTAAAGATTTAGTGAATTGGACAGACCTTGGAGGCATACTAAATAAAGTCTCAGAATTTAATCCGCACGATACCGGTATAAGCCAGGGTGTATATGCACCGGGAATAACGTATAATCCACACAATGATACTTTCTATATGATTGTAACAGCATTTTCCGGAGGCCTGGGCAATATCATAGTAAAAACAAAAGACCCGATGAAAGGCTGGGGAAGCCCGATAAAATTAGGTTTTGACGGAATCGATCCGTGTATCTTTTTTGATGATAACGGAAAAGGCTACATCGTGCACAATGACGCTCCCGATAAAGGAAAGCAATTATATGAAGGTCATCGTGTTATAAAAGTTTGGGAATACGATCTCGAAAAAGATGAGGTTATTAAAGGAACGGATAAAATTATTGTAGATGGGGGAGTAGATCTTTCTAAAAAACCAATCTGGATAGAAGCGCCGCATTTGTATAAAAAAGATGGTCATTATTATTTAATGTGTGCCGAGGGCGGTACAGGCGGAAATCACAGTGAAGTTATTTTTATCAGTGACAGTCCAAAAGGGCCTTTTAAACCGGCATCAAACAACCCGATTTTAACCCAAAGGTATTTTCCGCAAAACAGAAAAGACAAAGTAGACTGGGCAGGACATGCCGATTTAGTTCTCGGACCAGATAATAAATATTACGGTGTATTTTTAGGCGTTCGTCCGAATGATAAAGACCTCGTTAATACAGGACGCGAAACGTTTATGCTTCCGGTAGACTGGTCAGGAACTTTTCCGGTTTTTGAAAACGGATTAGTGCCTTTAGAACCAAAAATAAAAATGCCAAAAGGCGTTACCGAAAACAAAACAGGCAAAGACGGCTTTTTCCCAAATGGCAATTTCACATTTACCGAGAATTTTACTTCAGATAAATTAGATTACCGATGGATCGGATTGAGAGGTCCGCGTGAAAATTTTAGTTCTGTAACCAAAAAAGGACTTCAGATTAATCCTTTCGAAGTCAATATTAAAGAACTAAAACCTACGTCGACACTTTTTTACAGACAAATGCACAACACATTCTCATTTGCCACAACAATCGACTACAAACCTGCATCTGAAAAAGATTTGGCAGGAATTACATGCCTGCAAAACGAGCGTTTTAATTATGTTTTTGGCATCACAAAAAAAGGAAAAGACACCTATATTTTATTAGAAAGAACAGAAAAAGGACAATCGACGATAATAGCAAGTGCTAAAATCGAAGTCAAAAAAAACATACGACTTCAGGTAAAAGCAACCGGAGACAGTTACGAATTTAGTTATGCCCTAAACGGTACTGATTTTAAAAATTTAGGAGAACCCGTTTCAGGAGATATTCTGTCAACAAATGTAGCAGGAGGTTTTACAGGAGCATTGGTAGGATTGTATGCAACGGCTGCAAATGATGCTCAGCCGCAATAAAAAGTAAAAAAATGAAAAAGGAATATTTTAAAAGATTGTTGTTTTTACAGCTCTTCTTTTTGTTTTTGAGCTGTCAGATATTGGCGCAAAACAAATCAAAAACAGAGAATTGGGTAGGAACCTGGGCAACCGCACAAATGTTGGTAGAACCCAATAATATGCCGCCCGCTCCTGGACTTTCAGAAAATACGCTTCGACAAATCATCAGGGTTTCTATTGGAGGAAAACGCATGAGATTACGTTTTTCTAATATCTTCAGCGATCAGCCAACGGTTTTAAAATCCGTTAGTGTGGCCAATGTTGTCAATGCACCAATCGTTGATGCTAAGACCCAAAAGGAACTCCATTTTAACGGAAAAATCGACATTACAATCAATCCGGAACAGGACGTTTTTTCAGATGCATTTGATTTTGAATTACAGCCCGGACAGCTTTTAGCGATTACCATCCATTACGGAAATTCATCGCAAAAAACCTCAGGACATCCCGGTTCACGAACCACTTCATACATTCTGGAAGGAAATCAAATTCAAAACACAGCTTTTGATGGCGCTATAAAAACAGATCACTGGTATTCGATTATGGGATTGGATGTTGTGGCGGATAAAAATGCTTCGAATATCGTTTGTTTGGGAAATTCCATTACAGACGGCCGAGGCTCCGGAACCAACAAACAAAATCGCTGGACAGATATTTTATCGGCACGATTATCTGCCAATAAAAAAACAGAAAAAATAGGCGTTTTGAATTTAGGAATTGGAGGGAATTGTGTAGTAAAGGGCGGATTAGGTCCAACGGCCCTGAATCGTTTTGACAGAGATGTACTATCTCAAAAAGGCACAAAATGGCTCGTAATTCTAGAAGGCATCAACGACATAGGCGGGATTAAAAATCCGGAAGATGCCCCCCTGAAAGCGCAGGAACTTATTGACGCTTATAAAGTAATGATTACCAAAGCGCATGCAAAAGGAATTAAAGTCTACGGCTGTACCATTTTGCCATTTGCGAAATCATTTTATGATGCGCCACACAAACAAGAAGCCCGCGATATTGTAAATGCCTGGATAAGAAACAGCAAAGCGTTTGATGCCGTTATTGATTTTGACAAAGCCATGGTTGCAGAAGAAGGTTCAAAAACAATTTCAGCCAACCTGCACGACGGCGATTTTTTGCATCCAAACGAAGCAGGTTATGTTAAGATGGGAGAAACAATAGACCTCAATTTATTTAAATAATTGCCTTTTCTTTCAAAAGCTTACCAATTTCAATCCCGGATTTAAATGATTTTTTGATAATAAAAAAATACAGCTAAAAATGAAATCAATACTTAGGTTTTTCGCATTTACGGTTCTTTTTTCAATAGCACAAAAAGGGTATTCTCAAGATCCTAATTTTCATGTTTATCTGAGTTTTGGTCAGTCGAATATGGAAGGATATGCCAAAATAGAACCGCAGGATAAAGGGGGAGTTGATGATCGGTTTCAGGTTTTACAGGCAGTTAATTGCCCTGATCTTAAACGGGAAAAAGGAAATTGGTATACCGCCATTCCTCCATTGTGCCGTTGCAATACAGGATTAACACCAGTGGATTATTTTGGAAGAAACTTAGTAGCCAATTTGCCTAAAAATATAAAAGTGGGCGTGATCAATGTAGCCGTTGGAGGCTGTAAAATTGAACTTTTTGATAAAGATAAAACAGCAGAATATGTAGCAGCAGCACCAGAATGGATGAAAGGCATTCTAAAAGAATACGACGGAAATCCGTATGCAAGACTGGTAGAACTGGCAAAAATAGCACAGAAAAAAGGCGTTATTAAAGGCATTTTACTGCATCAGGGAGAATCGAATACGGGCGATACACTTTGGCCGAAAAAAGTAAAAATCGTTTATGATAATTTGATAAAAGATTTAAATCTGGATCCAAAAAAAGTGCCTTTGCTTTCGGGTGAAACCGTAAACGAAGACCAGAATGGTAAATGTGGCAGCATGAATAAAATTATTGCGACATTGCCCAAAACGATTCCCAATTCGTATGTTATTTCATCTAAAGGATGCAAGGCAGAACCTGATTTTTTACATTTTAATGCCGCAGGTTACAGAGACTTAGGAAGACGTTATGCCGATAAAATGCTTTCGTTACTGGGATATAAATTCTCTGACGGAAAATCGCCTTTTATCGTTCAGGCTCCTCTTGGTTTCGACGTGTTGAATACCAGTATTCCTGCAGGAAAAATTGAAGCGATTACTTACGAATCTAAAACGGTTGGATCTACAAGAAAAGTAAGCGTTTATACGCCACCGGGATTTAATAAAAAGAAAAAATATCCGGTTTTGTATCTTCTACACGGAATAGGCGGTGATGAAAAAGAATGGCTAAACGGAGGAAATCCGCAAATTATACTAGACAATCTTTTTGCAGAAGGAAAAATTGAACCCATGATTTTAGTCATGCCAAACGGCAGGGCAATGAAAGACGACAGCGCAACCGGAAATATAATGGCGCCAGATAAAGTACAGGCATTTGCTACATTCGAAAAAGATTTATTAAACGACCTGATTCCGTTTATCGAAAAAAAATACCCGGTTCTCAAAGACAGAGAGCACCGTGCAATAGCCGGATTATCAATGGGGGGCGGACAATCTTTAAATTTCGGATTAGGGAATTTAGATAAATTTGCCTGGGTGGGTGCTTTTTCAGCCGCTCCCAATACCAAGGCTCCTGCAGAATTACTTCCGAATCCGGAAACAGCAAAAAAGAAATTAAAACTACTCTGGATTTCCTGCGGAGATAACGACTGTCTTATCGAAAACAGCAAACGAACGCACGATTATTTAGAAAAAAATGATGTGCCGCACATCTATTATATCGAGCCGGGAGTGCACGATTTTAAAGTCTGGAAAAACGGATTGTATATGTTTTCGCAGTTTTTATTTAAACCTGTCGACCAATCGACTTTTGCGTCTTATACCCTTTTAGGAAATCCGGCGCAAACCAATATTCGTAATGCAAAATACCCTCAAATATTGCCGGATAACAAAGTACTTTTTAAAGTCAATGCTCCCGAAGCTTCAAAAGTACAAATCGATTTGGGCAAAAAATACGATATGACAAGAGATTCAGACGGATTTTGGACCGCCACTACAGATGAGGTCAGCAAAGGCTTTAATTATTATTCGCTGCTTATAGATGGCGTTGCCGTTGCAGATCCGTCAAGTCAGACATTTTACGGAATGGGGCGCATGGCGAGCGGTATTGAGATTCCGAATAAAGAAGGCGATTTTTATGCCTTAAAAGACGTTGCGCATGGTGATATCAGAATCAAGAAATACTTTTCAAAAGCCACCAATTCATGGCGAGAAATGTATGTGTATACACCGCCGGGTTACGAAAATGCTACAGAAAACTATCCGGTTTTATATCTTTTGCATGGCGGAGGCGAAGACCAAACAGGCTGGGCAACTCAGGGAAAAGCAAACTTAATTTTAGACAATTTAATTGCCGAAAATAAAGCAAAACCCATGATCATCGCTATGCTCGACGGCAATATGGGAAACACAGGAGGCGTGGCAGGTTTTAACGAAAATGCACTAAAAGCTTTTGAAAATGAATTGAAAACAGGAGCGATACCTTTTGTAGAAAGCAATTTTAAAGTAGCCAAAGACGCAAAAAACAGAGCCTTGGCCGGATTATCAATGGGTGGCTTACAAACACTTTATGCGGGCGTTAAAAATTCTGACTTGTTTTCTTATATCGGTGTTTTCAGTTCGGGCTGGTGGGCGAATAATACCACTTTGTCAGAGCCGCAATACGAGTTTATGAAAAACAATGCCTCCACAATCAATTCAAATATCAAAGAATTTTGGATTTCGATGGGCGGCAAAGAAGATATCGCTTATGAAAATTGCAAAATTATGCTGAAAAAGTTCGACCAGCTCGGCATCAAATATAAATACAGCGAATACCCTGGCGGACATACCTGGCCGGTCTGGAGGCACGATTTATTGATGTTTGCGCCATTATTGTTTCAGCAGAAATAAAGATTTTAAAATAGTAATTGAATTGTAATAATAAAGTTCATGAATACATTTTCAAAATATATCCTCACATTTCTTATCGTTTTTAGTTCTGCTATTTTAAAAGCGCAGTCGTTTATTGCAACTCAAAAAGGCGATAATGTTATTACAATGAAAGAGAAATCTTCACAGCTATCCTTTCTTGTTAGTAACGGGACAGATGCCGGGGTTTTGCGTGCTATTACAAATTTGCAAACTGATTTTGAAAAAGTGACGGGAGAAAAACCAGCAATCTTAAATCAGAAACCAAACTCATCTTCAACGCTGATTATTATCGGAACAATCGGAACCAATTCGGTTATTGATGATTTAGTTAAAGCAAATAAGATCGACGGAAAACAGCTCAAAGGCAAAAATGAAAAATTTACGATCCAAAACATAAAAAATCCATTTAGCGGCGTAGCAGAGGCCATTGTAATTGCCGGAAGTGACAAACGCGGAACGATTTACGGTATTTACGAAGTATCCAAACAAATTGGTGTTTCGCCCTGGTATTACTGGGCTGATGTGCCGGTGGAGAAAAAAGAAAATCTGTATTTTGTAAAAGGAACATACACTGATGGAGAACCTGCCGTAAAATACAGAGGGATTTTTATCAATGACGAAGCCCCGGCGTTAAGCGGCTGGTCGAAAGCTACATTTGGCGGATTTAACAGCAAATTCTACGAAAAAGTTTTTGAATTACTGCTTCGGCTAAAAGCCAATTACATCTGGCCGGCCATGTGGGGTAATGCTTTTTATGATGACGATCAAGCAAGCGGACCTCTCGCCAACGAAATGGGAATTATCATCGGAACATCGCATCACGAACCAATGGCTTTGGCACAAACCGACTGGCACCGCTATATTAAAAAAAACAATCTCCCGAATGTTTGGGATTACGCCAAAAATAAAACCGTTCTCGATGAATTCTGGAAAGGCGGATTAGAACGCAGCAAAAACTGGGAAAAACTCGTAACCGTAGGAATGCGTGGCGACGGCGACGAAGCCATGAGTGAAGGAACGAACATTGCATTACTGGAAAATATCGTAAAAGAACAGCGTAAAATTATTGCTGACGTGACCCAAAAAAAGCCTGAAAATACACCTCAGGTTTGGGCTTTGTATAAAGAAGTTCAGGATTATTACGATCAGGGAATGCGTGTTCCCGATGATGTTATTTTGCTTTTCTGCGATGACAACTGGGGAAATGTGCGCAAACTTCCAGACATAACAAAACCTTTGCATAAAGGCGGTTACGGCATGTATTATCATTTTGATTATGTGGGAGGCCCAAGAAATTCAAAATGGATCAATATTAGTCCGATACAAAGAGTTTGGGAACAAATGAATCTGAGTTACGAACATGGCGTTGATAAAGTCTGGATTGTAAATGTTGGAGACCTTAAACCAATGGAATTTCCGATCAGTTTCTTTTTAGATATGGCGTGGAATCCTAAAAAGTTTAATTCGCAGAATCTTTTTGAATTTACAGAAAAATGGGCGGCAGATCAATTCGGAACAAAACACGCCAAAGAAATCGCAAGATTGTTAAATACCTATCCAAAATTTAATAGACGCGTCACTCCCGAAATGCTTGACAGCAAAACCTACAGTCTGGAAAATTACAATGAATTTAAAACGGTTGTCAATGACTATAAAAATCTAGCACTTGATGCGTACCGAATTTACAATGAGATTCCAAAAGAATATCAGGATGCTTATTTTCAGTTGGTTTTGTATCCAATAGATGCCTGCAGCAACCTTTATGAAATGTATTTTGCACAAGCCAATAACAAAAAACTGGCAGCAGAAAAAAACATTTTAGCCAACGCTTTTGCAGATCAGGTGAAAATTAATTTTGAAAGAGATTCTGTTCTTCAAAACAAATACAACAATGAGATTTCAGGAGGAAAATGGACGCATATTATGGACCAGATGCGAATTGGATATAAGGCCTGGCACGATACTCCGAAAAATATTTTGCCTGAAGTGATTTACGTCGCTGAAAAAGATGAGGTTAGAAGAAAAGTATTCGCAGAAAAAGACGGTTATGTTTCCATAGAAGCAGAACATTTTTCTAAACTAAATAATTCGAACACAATTCACTGGGAGGTGATTCCTGATTTTGGAAAAACAAAAAGCGGAATTACGACATTTCCACAAAATAAATATCCCGCGCAAAACGACAATATTTTTGTCGAGTATGAAATTGATTTTACTTCAACAGGAGAATTTAATGTAGAATTACTTTTAGCGCCAACGCTTAATTTTAACAGCAACAAAGGTCTTCGTTATGAAGTTTCTTTTGATGAAGCAAAATCGCAAACCGTAAATTTTAACGGACATTACCGTGGTGAATTAGGAAAATGGCAGGCAGAACACTTGATTCATTCGAACACGAAACATACCATTTCGAAACCCGGAAAACATGTTTTACGTTTTCGTGTTTTAGATCCCGGAATTGTGCTGGAGAAAATCGTCATTAATACCGGAGGATTAAAACCGTCTTATCTTGGTCCGCCTGAAAGTGAGACAATTGCAGAGTAAAATGGAATAATCTTGCACTTTTTTTATAGCATTTGAAAATCATACCACACCAAATATTTATGAAAATATATTTAATTACCATATTATTATTTTTCGGATTTGCATTATCTGCACAGCAGACAGATGATTTAAAGCTTTGGTATAAAAGTGGTGCAGGAACAGTTTGGGAAAATGCTCTTCCACTGGGCAATGGCTTTCAGGCCGCTATGGTGTACGGAAATGTAGAGAAAGAGATTTTTCAATTGAATGAAGCGACGGTCTGGAGCGGAAGCCCAAACCGAAATGACAATCCGGATGCAAAAGGCGCTTTGAATGAAATAAGAAAGCTTCTGTTTGAAAAGGAATATAAAAAAGCCGAAAAACTCATAAACGAAAATATCATTACTAAAAAATCGCACGGGCAAATGTTTCAGCCGGTGGGAAATTTAGAATTGAGTTTTTTAAATCAGCAGGATTTTAAGGATTATTACCGCGAACTCGATATTGAAAAAGCCGTTGCAAAAACCACTTATAAAATAAACGGAATTACCTATACCAGAGAAGCATTTACTTCTTTTACGGATCGCGTTTTGGTAATTAAACTTTCGGCCGATAAGCCAGGAAAAGTTTCCTTTTCAGCGGCTTTTACTTCAGAACATAAAAAACAGGAAATAACCGTTAACGGCAATAATGAAATTTTACTTTCCGGCACGACAAGCGATCACGAAGGAGTAGAAGGAAAGGTGAAATTTAATGCCATTGCAAAATTTAAAATTCAGGGAGGAAATTTAAAATCAAACGGTAATTCGATACAAATTGACGGCGCAGATTCTGTTTTGATCTATGTTTCGATCGCCACCAATTTTATCAATTATAACGATATTAGTGGTAATGAAACCAAACTCGCAAAATCTTTTCTGAACAAGGCTTTTGATAAGAATTATGATAAAATGAAGGATGCACACATCGCTTTTTATCAAAAATATTTTAAAAGAGTGCAGCTTGATTTGGGAAATACCGAAGCCTCAAAATTACCAACAGACGAAAGACTGGCGAATTTCAGAAAAGTTTCAGATCCTTCTTTTGTGGCTTTGTATTATCAATACGGCCGTTATTTATTGATTTCTTCATCGCAGCCCGGCGGGCAGGCGGCAAATCTTCAGGGTATTTGGAATAAGAGTATGACACCGGTGTGGGATAGCAAATACACCATCAACATTAATACCGAGATGAATTATTGGCCGGCTGAGAAAACAAATCTGTCAGAAATGCACGAGCCGCTTTTAAAAATGATTCAGGAACTCGGCCAAACCGGCAAAGAAACTGCCAAAGTAATGTACGGTGCCCGCGGTTGGATGGCGCATCACAATACAGACATTTGGAGAATTAATGGAGCCGTTGACGGCGCTACGTGGGGAGTATGGAACGCAGGCGGCGGATGGCTGAGTCAGCACTTATGGGAACATTATTTGTATACGGGTGACAAAAAATATCTGGAATCTGTCTATGAAAATCTAAAAGGCGCTGCCGATTTTTATGCTGATTTTTTAGTAAAAGATCCCACAAACGGCTGGTTGGTCGTAGCACCCGGAAATTCACCTGAAAATGCTCCGGCCGCACATCAGGGTTCAGCAGTAACTGCGGGCTCTACAATGGACAATCAAATTGTGTTTGATGTTTTTACTTCTGTTATAAAAGCATCAGAAGTTTTAGGGAAAAACAAACAATACGCCGACAGTTTAAAAGTATTAAGAAATAGCCTGCCACCGATGCAAATTGGCCAATACAATCAGCTGCAGGAATGGTTGGACGATGTCGACGATCCCAAAGACAATCACCGTCATATATCACATTTATACGGTTTGTATCCTTCTAATCAGATTTCTGCCTACAAAACACCGGAACTTTTTGCAGCCGCAAAGAATACGTTGCTTCAAAGAGGTGATATTTCTACAGGCTGGAGCATGGGCTGGAAGGTAAACTGGTGGGCAAAAATGCAGGACGGCAACCACGCTTACAGCCTGATTCAGAATCAACTCACGCCACTGGGCGTAAACAAAGAAGGAGGAGGAACTTATAAAAATCTTTTTGATGCACATCCGCCTTTTCAAATTGATGGTAATTTTGGATGTACCTCTGGAATCACCGAAATGTTGATGCAAAGTTCAGACGATGCGATTCATTTGCTTCTTGCTTTGCCGGATGCCTTAAAAGAATATGGCGAAATTTCAGGATTAAAAGCACATGGAGGTTTTGAGATTAAGGAGCTGAAATGGAAAAACGGAAAATTAATTGCCGTAAGTATTAAGTCTAATCTTGGCGGAAATTTGAGGCTGAGAACTCCAAATGAAATGAAAACGAAAGACAATAAAAATATAAAAATAGCGTCGGGGATTAATCCAAATGTTTTTTACCAAACGGTGGAGGTCAAAAAGCCGGTTATTGCAGAAAAAGCAACTATAAAACCTTTGGATATTGCCCCAACATATCTGTATGATATAAAAACTGAAAAAGGCAAAAGCTACAGTTTCTTAATTAAATAATAGTATGAAAAATCTTTGTATAAAATATAAAATCTTCTGTTGTCTGCTGGGATTGTTGATTACATCTTCCGCGACAGCGCAAATGCAATTGTTTGATTTAAAAGAAGTAAGATTAAAAGAAGGGCCGTTTAAAAATGCTCAGGATGTTGATCTCAAATATATTTTAGAACTCAATCCAGATCGACTTTTGGCGCCGTATCTCATTGCTTCGGGAATACCCGTAAAAGCAGAACGTTACGGCAATTGGGAAAGCATAGGACTTGACGGGCACATTGCCGGACATTATCTTTCGGCATTGGCGATGATGTATGCTTCTACCGGAAATACGGAAGTAAAAAACCGACTGGATTATATGATTTTGGAATTGGAAAAATGCCAGCAAAAAAACGGGAACGGTTATGTGGGCGGAATTCCGCAGGGAAAAGTTTTTTGGGACCGAATTCACAACGGAGACATCGACGGAAGCAATTTTGGTTTGAACAATACCTGGGTGCCGCTGTACAATATTCACAAGCTTTTTGCCGGTTTAACCGATACCTATCATTACACCGGAAATGAAAAAGCAAAAGAAGTTTTAGTAAAAGTGGGCGACTGGTTTATCGAATTAATTCGTCCGCTTTCTGAGGAGCAGATTCAAAATATTTTAAAAACAGAACACGGCGGCATAAACGAATCTTTTGCTGATTTATATATCATAACCAAAGACAAAAAATACCTCGAAACAGCGGAGAAAGTTTCGCATTTAGCCATCTTAAATCCGCTGGAAAAAAGAGAAGATAAATTAACAGGATTGCATGCCAACACCCAAATTCCAAAAGTAATTGGTTTCGAAAAAATCGGCAGACTTTCAGGAAATAAAGAAATGACAGATGCCGCGCAGTTTTTCTGGGAAAATGTAACTCAAAAACGCAGCGTAGCTTTTGGCGGAAACAGTTTTGCAGAGCATTTTAATCCAACAGAAGATTTTAGCGGCATGTTAAAATCAAACCAAGGGCCTGAAACGTGTAATTCGTATAATATGGAGCGTTTGAGCAAAGCCTTATTTCTGGACAAAAATCAGGTCAGTTACCTTGATTTTTACGAGCGCACGCTTTACAATCACATTCTTTCGAGCCAGCATCCTGAAAAAGGCGGTTTTGTTTATTTTACTCCCATAAGACCGAATCATTATCGCGTCTATTCCCAACCCGAAACAAGCATGTGGTGTTGTGTGGGTTCAGGATTGGAAAATCATTCTAAATACGGAGAATTAATTTACAGCCATTCTGATAATGATGTTTTTGTAAATCTTTTTATTCCGTCGACTTTAGACTGGAAAGAAAAGGATATTTACATCGAACAAAGCACCAAATTTCCGTATCAAAACAGCACAGATCTTGTTTTAAAATTAAAGAAAACCACAACTTTCTCTATGAATATCCGTTGTCCGGAATGGGCAGAAAATTTTGAAATTTCAATTAATGGGCAACTTCAGAAAATAGAACCAAAGCCATCCAGTTATGTTGTTCTCAACAGAAAATGGAAATCCGGAGATCAAATTTCGGTTACATTCAAAACTTCCACACATTTAGAAAATTTGCCGGACGGTTCTAACTGGAGCGCTTTTTTAAACGGACCTATTGTGTTGGCAGCCAAAACATCCAACAAAGATTTAGACGGATTATTTGCCGATGACAGCCGAATGGGACATGTAGCATCCGGTAAATATTATCCGTTAGATCAGGCCTATGCCATGATTGGCGATAAAGCGGCTTATATCGCAAAACTGAAAGATTTAGGAAACCTGCGTTTTCGTTTGGACTCATTAGAATTACAGCCTTTTTTTGAAATTCATGATGCACGTTATCAAATGTATTTTCAAAATTATACCAAAGAACAGTATCAGGAAAAACATGCTTTGTTGAAACAGCAGGAAATAGAAGCATTGGCTTTGGAAGCTAAAACCATTGATAAAATTAATTGCGGCGAACAGCAGTCAGAAGTCGATCATCGATATAAAGGCGAAAAAAGTGATTCGGGTTACGACGATACAAAAGCGTGGAGAAGCACCAAATCGTATATTTCGTATCAGTTATTGAATAAAAACAAGTCCGGAAAATATCTGGATATCATTTGTACAGACGATTCTAAAACCGATAAAATCACCATTCTCATTAACGAAAAACCGGCTTCGATTGTTGCTGCAGCAAATAAAACCATTCGATTAAATGTTGAAAATATCGAAGTCGTAAACATTACCATAAAATCTAACGACGGAAGCAATAGTCCGAAGTTTCATCAATTCAGAATTTTAAAGGAGTAGAAAGATGATGCCACATAAAATAAAAATCAGAAGTGCTTTTTTTAGTCTTTTCCTGCTTTGGAATTGGTGTAGTTACGCCCAAAATAAGGCGCAGAATCCAATTATTTTAGCGGATGTTCCTGATATGTCAATCATTCGTGTAAAAGATATGTATTACATGAGCAGCACGACCATGCACATGAATCCCGGCGTTCCTATCATGAAATCTGATGATTTAGTGAATTGGAAAATAATCAATTACGCCTATCAAACCTTAGAAAATGATAATGACAAATTAAATCTGGATAACGGCAAAAACGATTACGGCAGAGGTTCGTGGGCGAGCAGTCTCAATTATCATAATGGAATGTATTATGTCAGCACGTTCTCTGGAACGACGGGCAAAACCTATATTTTTTCTACAAAAGACATTGAAAAAGGCCCGTGGAAACGAACTGTTTTGAATACTTCTTATCACGATCATTCTATTTTTTTTGATGATGATGGGAAAGTGTATATGGTTTGGGGAGCAGGAAAATTGCAGATTGTAGAAATAAATTCAGACTTATCAGCTCTAAAAGAAGAAACAAAAAAAGTCCTGATAGAAAATGCCAGCGCACCTGCAGGAAACAATATTATGCTGCAATCTGAAGGTTCACAGCTTTTTAAAATCAAAGGAAAATATTATTTGTTTAATATCGTCTGGCCAAAAGACGGAATGCGAACCGTAATTATACACCGAGCGGATAAAATTTCGGGCCCTTGGGAAGGAAAAGTAGGTTTGCAGGATTTAGGAGTGGCGCAGGGCGGACTTATTGATACGCCTGACGGAAAATGCTTTTCATACTTATTCAGGGATTTTGGCGGTGTTGGGCGAATTCCGTATTTCGTTCCGGTTCGATGGGAAAACGGCTGGCCAATTTTAGGCGAAAACAATAAAGTACCGGAATATCTCGATTTACCGGCAAATAAAAGTTTAATTCCCGGAATTGTAAACTCCGATGATTTTACCAGAAAAAAGAACGATCCCGATTTGCCATTAGTCTGGCAATGGAATCATAATCCAGATCATGCACTTTGGTCGGTAAAAGAAAGAAAAGGTTTTTTAAGACTCAAAACCGGAAGAATCGACAGCAGTTTTGTTCAGGCAAAAAATACGTTAACGCAAAGAACTTTTGGGCCTCAAAGCTCAGGAACTATTCTGGTTGAGGTTTCTAAAATGAAAGACGGCGACTTTGCAGGACTTTCTTTATTGCAAAAAGAGTACGGATTAATTGGCGTAAAAGCCGAAAAAGATTCAAAAAAAATTGTAATGATGGCAACGGTTAAAGATCTTCCGACTGAAATAGAAAGTATTCTGTTATCGCAGGATAAAATTTATTTCAGGGCAGAATGCAACTTTAAAGACAAAACAGATGAAGGACAATTTTTTTACAGTTTAGACGGTAAAAAATGGATTAGCATTGGCAAAATAATAAAACTGCCTTATACACTTCCGCATTTTATGGGCTATCGATTTGGTCTGTTCAACTATGCTACAAAAAATGTGGGAGGCTATGTCGATTTTGATTATTTCCACATTAGCGATCAAATTTCAAAAAATTAAGAGTCGGTTTAGCGGCGCAAAATATTCATCACATAATTCAGAAATCATGAAAATTAGTTCTCTGTTTATCATAAGTTTAGTGGCTGTTTTTAGTGCAAACGCACAGCAATACCGTTTTAAGGATGCGTCTTTGAACTCGACAGAACGCGCCAAAGATTTAATTTCGAGACTGACTCTTGAAGAAAAAGCGGCGTTAATGTGCGACCAAAGCGATCCGATACCAAGACTCGGCATTAAAAAATTCAATTGGTGGAGCGAAGCCCTGCACGGTTATGCAAATAACGATAACGTAACTGTTTTTCCGGAACCAATAGGCATGGCGGCGTCATTTGACGATCAGTTGGTGTATCATGTTTTTGATGCGGTTTCGGATGAAGCCCGTGCCAAATACAACCAATGGATTCAGGGTGGCAATGAAAACAAACGCTTTTTGAGTTTATCGGTTTGGACACCAAACGTCAATATTTTCAGGGATCCGCGTTGGGGACGTGGGCAGGAAACGTATGGCGAAGATCCGTATTTAACTTCCCGAATGGGAATCTCCGTTGTGAAAGGATTACAAGGTCCGGCAGATGCGAAATACCGCAAACTTCTGGCTTGTGCCAAACATTTTGCCGTGCACTCCGGTCCGGAATGGAGCCGACATGAACTGAACCTCAATAATATAAATCCGCGTGAATTATACGAAACCTATTTGCCAGCCTTTAAAGCATTGGTACAAGATGCCGATGTGCGTCAGGTGATGTGCGCGTATCAGCGATTGGATGATGAACCTTGCTGCAGCAATACACGTTTATTGCAGCGTATTTTGCGTGACGAATGGGGTTTTAAATACCTGGTAGTTTCAGATTGCGGTGCCGTAACCGATTTTTATACGACGCATAAAGTTTCATCAGACGCCACGCATGCGGCCTCAAAAGCGGTTTTAGCAGGAACAGATGTAGAATGCGTTTGGGAAAAATATCCGTTTAAAAATTTACCCGAAGCCGTCGAGAAAGATTTAATTAAAGAATCCGATATTGACAAAAGTTTGCTTCGTGTTTTAACGGGCCGTTTTGATTTGGGCGAAATGGATGATGATGCCATTGTGCCGTGGGCGCAAATTCCGGCTTCTGTATTAAACAGTAAAAAACACCAGCAGTTAGCGCTCGAAATGGCGCAAAAATCGATGACGCTTTTGCAGAATAAAAACAACATTTTACCTTTAAATAAAAATATAAACAAAGTGGCTGTTATTGGTCCAAATGCCGATAATGAACCGATGTTGTGGGGAAATTACAACGGAACTCCGGTAAAAACCATCACGATTAAAAGCGGTATAGAATCAAAAGTTGCCGAAAATAAAATCGTGTATGACAAAGCCTGCGATTTAGTCGAAGACAAAGTCAACCAGAGTTATTTTGACCAGCTTTCGTTTGAAGGCAAAAAAGGAATGAAAGCCACTTATTGGAACAATCCAAACCGGGAAGGCAACAGCGTTATAGCGCAGCAGATTGTAAACCCGATCAAAATGACGACTGCAGGTCAGCATGAATTTGCATCGGGCGTGAAATTAGAAGGCTTTTCGGCAAAATACGAAACCGAATTTGTGGCTAAAGAAAATGACAGTCTTGTTTTTAAAACTGGCGCTACCGGCGCTTTTGAATTATTGGTGAATGATAAATCTTTAGTAAAATATACCAACTGGCGCACGCTTCCTGGTAAAATAAAATTTGCAGTCGAAGCAGGAAAAAAATACAAAATCGAAATTTTGTATGCACAATCCAACAACTGGCAGGCGAATCTTGAATTTGATTTCGGAAAAGAACATGATATCAATTTTGCCGCTTTACTTCAAAAATTAAAAGGCATTGATACGGTAATTTTCGTAGGCGGACTTTCGACCTTATTAGAAGGTGAAGAAATGCCGGTTTCTTATCCCGGTTTTAAAGGCGGTGACAGAACCAATATCGAGCTTCCTGCTGTTCAGAGAAAATGTTTGCAGGAACTTAAAGCTGCCGGTAAAAAAGTAATTTTTGTAAACTGTTCCGGTTCTGCCATTGCACTGGCTCCTGAAACTGCAAGCTGCGATGCCATTTTACAAGCGTGGTATCCGGGAGAATCGGGTGGTCAGGCTGTAGCCGATGTTCTTTTTGGAGATTATAATCCTGCCGGAAAACTGCCGGTTTCCTTTTATAAAAATTCAGACATTTTAGGCGATTTTGAAGATTATTCGATGAAAGGACGTACATATAGATACACCACAAATGTTTTGTTTCCGTTTGGTTTTGGCCTAAGCTATTCTAAATTCCAAATAGGTAAAGCCAATCTGAGTAAGGCCAACATCAAAACAACTGAAAATACGCAATTGAATTTTTCGATAAAAAATACGAGTAAAAGAGAAGGAACAGAAATTGTTCAGGTCTATGTTCGAAAAGTAAACGATACCGACGGCCCTTTAAAAACCTTAAAAGCTTTTAAAAGAATCAATTTAAAATCAGGCGAAAGCCAAAATGTAACAATCGATTTACCAGCTTCTTCATTTGAATTTTATGATGCCAAAACTATCGGAATGAAGGTGACTTCTGGCGAATATGAAGTGTTTTACGGAACAAGTTCTGATGCTAAAGATTTGAAAATGACTAAAGTTTCCATTCAGTAAAGAAGAATTTAGTTAGAAAAAACAAACCAACTAATCAAAGTGATATGAGTTTTAAATATATAATATGTTTCTGTCTGTTCAGTTTTTTAAATGTAAATGCACAGTCAGTCGTAAAAAGTCCCGATGGTAAATTGAATGTCGCGGTTTCAATCGCAAACGGAAGGCCGGTTTACAGCATTTCATACAATCAAAAAACGTTTTTAGAAAATTCTCCTTTGGGTTTAAAAACAAACGTGGGCGATTTTACAACGGGATTAGATTTACAACCGAATCCAATTCAGAATAAAATAAATGAAAAATACGAGCTTCCTAATATTAAGCAGCGTGAGGTACATTATGAAGCTAACGAAGTTGTATTTTCTTTTACAAAAGAAAACAAATCGGCGATTGATGTCATTTTCAGGGTCAGCAATAATAATGTGGCTTTTCAATACAAAATACATCCGCAAAAAGAGCTTATTTCTGGTGTGGTCGAAGAAGAAGCTTCCGGATTTATGCTGCCTCAGGGAACCACAACATTTCTTTGTCCGCAAAGCAAACCTATGACCGGATTTGCGAGAAGTGCGCCTAGTTACGAAACAACATACACGTTAGACGCTGAAATGGGCAAAAACGGAATTGGTGAAGGTTATACTTTTCCGTGTCTTTTTAAAGTAAATAAAAATGGCTGGATTTTAATTTCTGAGACCGGAGTTGATGGAAATTATTGTGGCAGCAGATTAATAGGTCGCGAAAAAGGGTTGTGCACGATTGGTTTTCCGATGGCGGGAGAAAATAACGGGAACGGAACTACAGCGCCGGGCATGGCACTTCCAGGCGAAACGCCTTGGCGAACGATTACAGTTGGCGAAACGCTGAATCCAATAGTAGAAACCACGATTCCGTTTGATTTGGTGAAACCAAAATATAAAGCCTCAAAAGAATATCAATATACAAAAGGCACGTGGAGCTGGATTATCAAAATGGACAATAACACGACTTTTCCGGTACAAAAACAATACATCGATTTTAGTAATGCTTTGGGTTATGAAACTATTTTGGTTGATGCGCTTTGGGACACTCAAATTGGAAAAGATAAAATCGTGGAACTTGCCGAATATGGAAAGTCTAAAAACGTGGGTTTGTATTTATGGTACAACTCCAATGGTTATTGGAACGATGCACCACAAGGACCACGGGGAAAAATGGACAATGCAGCAATTCGTCGCGCAGAAATGGCGTGGATGAAAAGTATTGGCGTAAAAGGAATTAAAGTCGATTTTTTTGGCGGAGACAAACAAGTCACGATGAAATTGTACGAAGATATCCTGACAGATGCGAATGATTTTGGTTTAATGGTTATTTTTCACGGCTGCACCTTGCCACGAGGCTGGGAGCGTATGTATCCTAATTACGCCGCAAGCGAAGCGGTTTTAGCGAGTGAGAATCTGCATTTTGGACAGGCAAGCTGTGACAACGAAGCTACCAATGCCGCCACACATACGTTTATTAGAAATACCGTTGGCAGTATGGATTTTGGCGGAAGCGCGCTGAATGAATTTTATAACAGTGATAATATTCCCAATAAAGGTTCAAAACGCAAAACATCAGATGTGTTTGCTTTGGCTACAGCCGTACTTTTCCAGAGCGGGGTGCAGCATTTTGCCTTGGCACCCAACAATTTAACTGATGCACCGGACTGGGCAATCGATTTTATGAAAGCAGTTCCTACCACTTGGGATGAGGTTCGTTTTCTGGACGGATATCCTGGGAAGTACGCTGTATTGGCCCGTCGAAAAGGCGATAAATGGTATGTAGCCGGAGTAAACGCTCAAAAAGAAACCCTTTCATTAAAATTAAAATTGCCTATGATCGCGTCAGGAACAGCCTTAAAATATTATGCCGATGATGAAAAGCTAAATGGAAAAGTACAAAACATCAGGCATAAAAATAATCAGGAGGTTGAAATTAAAATTCCCAGCAATGGCGGCGTATTGTTGCTGAATTAATCACAAAACAATGTATATAATTGAAAAACAAACAATTGGTTTTCGATTAAATAGTATATATTTAATTTAAATTTACTAATCATTTTATAATGTCTAAAGGAAATTGTTTCTTCATTGTCATTTTATGTTTTATAGTCAATACGCTGTTTTCTCAAAATACATTTGAAAACTATCAGTTTCGATTAGTAGATAAGGAGAACTCAAAAAGCGGCATTTATACCATTGCACAAGATCGGTTTGGATTTATGTGGATGGGAACAAACGGCGCAGGATTATACAAATATGATGGTATTAATTATGAAACTTACGAGCAAAACTCCAAGGTTAGTAATTCTATTAATAGCAATTTAATTTATGTTGCCTACGTTGATACAAGCAACCGGTTGTGGATTGGGACTGATGAAGGATTGTGTATTTACAATCGAAATTTAAATACTTTCGAAAATATAAACATTAAAAAAAACAAGAATAAAGAAACCGTAATTTCTGTTAAAAGTATTATAGAAGACCGTAAAGGAAATCTTTTTCTCGGAACTTTCAATTATGGTTTGCTCAAACTCAATACGCAAACAAGAGCCATAACGGAGATAAAATCAGATATTCCAAACACGTCAAATTATCTGATCAATTCTTTGGTAAAAGATAAAAACGGAACGATTTATTTAGGGACAAGTTTGGGTTTGAAAGTACTGGATCCTCTAAAAAATGAGGTTAAAAAAGCAGCTATTGACAGCAACAAAGCGCTGGGTTCCTTAAATATAGTTTCGATGTTTGTGGACAGCAATCAAAATTTGTGGATTGGAAATGGATATAAAGGACTGGTAAAAGTCGATTTAAACTCGAAAGTCAAACAAGGTATTTTGTATCCTGTTACCCAAAAGAGAATCATGTCAATACTGGCCACAGATCCCAAAACAATTTTGTGTGCCACAGAAAATGACGGCTTAATTGTGGTTAATGATCAGGGAGTTGTTCAAAAAAAATACGTGAACAACAAATTCAATATGCGAAGTTTAGGGTCAAACTCCGTTTGGTCTTTATTTCAGGATAAGGAAAAAAGAATTTGGCTGGGATACTACAACAAAGGCCTGGGTATTTTTGATAAAATAAACAGCAAGGTAAACATGATCGAAAGTTTACCCGGCAATCCGCAATCCTTACAAACCAGTTGTGTTACCGGTATTGCCAAAGATCAGGAAGGCCAGCTTTGGATTTCTATGGAAGGCGGAGGAGTAGATGTGTACAATCCGTCGACTAAGAGCTTTAAGCACATTAACAAGTTCGACAATTCATATTATTCCGGTTTGACCGATGGCAATATTACTAAGGTATTTATTGATAAAAAACAAAATGTTTGGCTGGCCAGCTGGAACGAAGGCATTTTTTTGCTGAAAAAAGGGAGCAGAAACTTCGTTAATTACAACACCAAAAACACGCCCAATTTGGCCTCCGCTAATATAATGAGTATTACCGAAGATTCGAGAGGCGTAATCTGGATTGGTACTTTTGGCAAAGGACTTCATTATTATACACCTTCAGACGGTCAGATTCATCATTGTAATTCGCTGCCGTTTTCTAAAGCCGGAGTGAGCAATTTAGACATCAGGAAAGTATTGGCAGATTCAGATGATGCTATTTGGGTAGGCTCCACAACAGGTTTGTATAAGGTTAGGACAAAAGATTTTGTAAATTTTTCGGTAGTTTCTTTTCGGGATAAAATGTCGGCAAAGCTTAAAAATCATAAAAGCACGCATACCATCAATTCGCTGTACGAAGGCAAAAACAAAGAAATCTGGATTGGTACAGATGGCGCGGGATTGTTTAGCTACAATAAAAAGAAAGATCTTTTAAAATGGTATATCAATTTTAGAGGATTAAATGAAAAATCAATTTCGTCTATTGTAGAATCAAACGATGGGAATATCTGGCTGAGCGGAAAAAAAGGAATTACGAGAATAGATTTAAAAAACCAAACCACGGTAAATTATTCGATATACGATGGTTTACTGGGAAATGATTTTAACAACAATGCCGTTTTAAAAGATGAAAACGGAATGCTTTATTTTGGAAGTTATGAAGGCTTAAACTACTTTAATCCCGCAAGTTTAGTAAAAAGTAAAAAACAGCTTCCTATTTATTTTACAGATCTTAAGCTTTTTAATAAAACAGCAAAACCACTCGAAAAAAACTCACCTTTAATAAAAGTCATATCCCAGACCAAAAAGATTATCCTTAAGCATGATCAGTCGGTATTTACGATTGATTTTATTGCGGTCAATTATTCTTTTCCGGCCAGAAACCAATATGCTTATTATCTCGAAGGTTTTGATGATTCATGGAATTATGTGGGCAATAAACGCTCTGCAACGTATACCAATTTAGCACCCGGCAATTATGTATTTAAAGTAAAAGCAGCCGAAAAAAACGGAGTTTGGAGTCAAACACCATTAGAACTCAAAATCGAAATTTTGCCGCCCTGGTGGAAAACTTCTTTTGCCTACTTATTTTATTCATTGTTGCTATTGGCCGCAATTCATTTTGGAAATCAATACTATCAAAATCGTTTCAAACAAAAACAAATGATAGAATTTGAAAAAACAAAAGCCATTCAAATTGAAAAATTAAACAACAAAAAACTACAATTCTTTACCAATATATCGCATGAGTTTAGAACACCTTTGACCTTGATTTTGAATCCACTGGCCGATATAATCAGGAATTACAGCGCAGAATTGCCGGAAGGAGTTTTACATAAACTACAGACGATTCAAAAAAGTTCAGACCGGCTTTCGAGATTAATCAATGAGTTAATGGACTTTAATAAACTGCAGTTTAACAAAATGACGCTGCAATTACAGCAAATAGAAGTGGTTGGTTTTACCAGAGAAATTGTGAGTTATTTTGATGAAGAAGCTTTCAGTCGTGGTATAAACCTGCAATTTGAATCGAATAAAACCGCTTTGAAAGACTGGATAGATCCAAAAATGTTTGAGAAAATTATATTCAATGTCATTTCAAATGCTTTTAAAGTGACGCCGGATAACGGAAAAATTTTGGTCAAAATAAACGTCAACGAGGAGTTATTGCGTTTCCCTTTAATAAATGACTCCAAAGATTATCCTTCTTTTGAAGTTACGGTTGAAGATACAGGCGCCGGACTGGACAAAAAAGATATTAAGAGAATTTTTGACCGTTTTTATCAGGTCAATAATTTAAATAAAGCTTATTATGGAAGCACGGGAATTGGTCTGGAGGTGGTTCGCGGATTTGTAGAATTGCACAAAGGGATAATTGAAGTGCAAAGCGAATTGGGAGTGGGTACAACTTTTAAATTGGTTTTTCCTGTTGGAAAAGAGTTTTTTAATGAAAATGAAATCCTGTTTGAAGAATTTAAAAAAGAAAAGAAAATAAGTTTCACGCCAATTGTTGAAAAATCAGAAACGGAAATAACAGAAGAGACTGAAAAACTAGATCGAACTTATACGATTCTAATTGTGGAAGACAATGTAGAACTTCGGAATTATTTAAAAAACGAACTCAAAAAAGAGTATAAAGTGCTCGTGGCTGAGAATGGTAAAGTGGGTCTGGAATTGGCTCAGCAAAAATTGCCCGATTTGATTTTAACAGATGTCATTATGCCGGTTATGAGTGGTCTGGAATTGTGTAAAAACATCAAATCAGATTTAAAAACAAGTCATATTCCGCTCATGATGCTGTCTGCAAAAGCATTGGTAAAAGACCGGTTAGAAGGAATTGATTCTGGTGCAGATATGTATTTGAGCAAGCCTTTTGATATGGATATTTTAAGATCCAGTTTGGTACAGCTGATTAACAGCAGGCAAATTATGTTTAATAAATTCTATAACGGAATTACACCAAAAGCCAAAGAAAAAACAACGACTCTGGACAATGAATTCATAAAAAACATCCTGAACTATATTAATGAAAATATTAGTGAGACGGAATTAAGTGTGGAAGATTTGGCTTCTAAAGTATTTTTGAGCCGCAGCCAATTGTACAGAAAAGTTAAAACGTTAACAGGAGTTTCTGTAAACGAATTTATTCGAAATGTTCGTTTAGAAAAAGCTACAGAATTAATAGAATTGGGTAATGATAATATAACCGAAATTAGTTATAAAGTTGGTTTTAGCTCTCCTTCTTATTTTACAAAATGCTACAAAGAAAAATACGGGTATTTGCCCACCCATCTTAACAAAAAATAACTTTTTGGAACAGCAAATTTAAAGACGGTGTATACCGTCTTTTTTGTTTTCATATGAGATGTAATTGTCATAAAAACAAAAGACTATAACAGACTTTTAATTATTCGTAATTATTAAATACTCATAAATCTCATATTATTTTATTTATACAAAAAAAATATAACTCTGTTTTTTAGAATAAAATATTTTCCTTTTTACTATCAAATAAGTTCAAAACAACGAATTCACTGGTTTTTTTAACTCTTATGCTACAAAATTGATAGTTTTTGCATCATTTTTAGTATGTGAAATTTATGTTAACGGCATATTTTTGATATAACCAACACTCTCAATAATAAATAATTACTAACAATTTTAAACAATTCAAGTATGACATGAAAACCAGTTTATTGTATTGTGGTCACATTTTTTTTATCAGAATTTTAAGTAATAAAAATGAATGGTTTCGATAAAATATAAATTTTGAAACACATCAATAATCAAATTATTACAATACACTACACTAAACAACAACTTTTAACCAAACAATTATTTAAACTAAACAAAAAACCAATTAATATGATGTTAAAATTAAAGTTTGCAATAATCGCATTGCTAATGATAAGCTATCAGAATGTGATGGCACAATCAAAGACCATACAGGGTGTGGTTACCGATCCCTCAGGAATTCCTTTGCCAGGTGCCAGCATTAATGTAGTAGGTTCAAAAAATAGCGCATCGACAGATTTTGATGGTAAATACTCTTTAAGAGGAGTTAATCCTACAGATAAAATAACATACTCTTATGTTGGTCTAACTACGCAAACGGTTGTGGTAGGCAATCGTGATGTGATTGATGTTAAATTAGCAGAATCTGCACAAACCTTACAAGAAGTTGTAGTGGCTTACGGTACCCAAAAAAGAACAAAAGTTACCGGGGCAATTTCTACAGTAAGTGCAAAAGACATCACAGCAGTGCCTATTACAAATGCTGAATCAGCTTTGCAGGGTAGAGCGGCAGGTGTGACTGTTGTAAATGGATCACCAGGTTCCAATCCGGTAGTGAGTATTCGTGGTTTGGCCACAATGAATAATAGTAATCCTTTATATGTAGTTGATGGTGTTTTGGTAGGTAATTTATCAGGACTAAATCCAAGTGATATTGAGTCTATGTCTGTTTTAAAAGATGCCTCAACAACAGCTTTATATGGCTCAAGGGCTTTTAATGGTGTAATTATGGTTACTACCAAAAAAGGAAGAAAAGGCCCGGGGCAATTAAATTTCAGTACTTATGCAGGTTACCAAACTGTTTCAAAAAGATATGACGTTTTAAATACACAGCAATATCTTCAGTATGCTAAAGATCTGGGAAGTGATTTAACAGCAAGAGCAGCTGAATTTGGTAATATCAATACCAATTGGCAGGACCAGATTTTTCAGGACGGTTTGATGCAGGATTATAATCTAAGCTTCTCAAACGGGACAGAAAATTCTACAAGCCGTTATTCTGCAGGATATTTAAAGCAGGAAGGAACTCTTATTGGAACAGGTTACGAACGTTATTCTTTCAGAGCAAACAATACACAAAACATAGGAAGACTAAGCGTAGGAAGTAATATCGGAGTATCTTTTAGCAAAACCAATCCGGAGCGTGCCTCAGGGGGTAGAACCTTATTGGAGCATGCAATCAAAATGGCTCCTTATTTTCCTGTTTATAATGCAAACAATAAGGGTGGATACCAAGGTCCAACCTCTGCACTTGACGGACAGGATGCAGAAAACCCAGTGCGTGTAGCAAATTTAGGATATCAAAAAATTAATGGAGTATCTATTATAGGAAACATTTTTGCTGAATTAGAAATCTATAAAGGCTTAAAATACAGATCACAGGTTTCCTTAGATTATTTTACAACAAAAGATCATACTTTTATTCCTAGTTATTCTGACGGTGTGGCTCATACGCAGGCATTTGCCTCTATTGCAGAAACAAATTCTCAGGGTCAGACTATTGTTTTTGACAACAGTTTATCCTACAAAACGACTATTGCAGAGAAGCATAATATTGAAGTATTGGGAGTTATAACCAAAATTGAGAATAAATTCCAAAATTTAGTAGCAGGAAGCCGTAACACCCTTACAGACGAACTTGACCAGTTGAGTCTTGTAACTCCAAACTTGAGATCTACTAATACTGAAACTAATAACTTAGGTTATATTGCCCGTATTAATTATGACTATAATGATAAATACATTTTAGCTCTTTCTGGCCGTAGAGATGGATCTTCCCGTTTTGGACCTAATAACCGTTTTGGTAATTTTTATTCTGTTGCTTTAGGATGGAATATTGCAAAAGAAAGCTTTATGAACGATTCTGTTTTTAGCACACTGAAACTTAGAGCGAGTATTGGTACAACAGGTAATGATGCATTAGACAATTATCAATATAGTCCTACTTTAACGGATAATTATACGTACCCAATTAATGGAGGCGCAGCAATAGGTATTACTCCGGGTGGTGTTCCTAATCCAGATTTAAAATGGGAGTCTAAAAAAGACAGAAACATAGGTTTGGATTTTGGATTATTTGAAGAAGCATTCACCGGTTCTATCGAGTATTTTAACAATAAAAGCAGCGATATTCTTTTCCGTGTGCCACTTGCAGCCTCTATAGGTGCACCTGGTGGAACACAATTTCAAAATATTGCCGACGTAAAAGTAAGCGGTTTTGAATTAACGCTGGGCTACAATGACAGAAAAGGCGATTTTACCTGGTCTGCCACAGCTAATCTTGGTACCAGTAAAAATGAAGTAACAGGTCTGGCACCAACAGTAACAAGTGTTTTGGGCGGGCCATCAGGGAGAGCTGGTTTAGAGAGCTTCTCCAGGCTAGAAGTAGGGCAGCCATTATTCTACTTTTGGGGGTATGAAACCAACGGAATTTATCAGAACCAGGCAGAAGTAGATGCAGTTTTGGCTCCGGGTCAGACAACTTTTAAACCCGGTGATATCAGATTTGTGGATCGCAATGGTGATAAAATCATCAGTTCAGAAGATAAGACAAATATCGGGAATCCATATCCTGATTTTACATACGGTTTGAATCTTACAGCAGGATATAAAAAATTCGATTTTAACTGTTTCATAACAGGAGTTGCCGGAAACGATATTTTTAACGCTAATAAATTTGATTTGGAAGCTATGCCACGTTTGTTTAACGCAAGCACATCAGTTCTGGACCGATCAATTGTTGTAAACGGAGTTGTGACAAACCCTTCGGCTACATTGCCAAGAGCAGATGGGGCAACACAAAATTATGGTAATGCCAGTCAGCGTTATGTTGAAGATGGTTCGTTTACCAGATTGAAGAATGTTACTATCGGGTATACTTTTTCTGAAGATTCATTCGCGAAGTATTTTCAACGTTTAAGATTTTATGTAAGTGGCCAAAATCTAATCACTATTACAGATTATTCAGGTTTAGATCCTGAGGTTTCACGTATTGATACTAATGGAAATTCTGCCGGAGTTGATATCGGAAGATACCCACAGCCAAAATCAGTAATTTTTGGACTTGAAGTTACATTTTAATATAAAAAAAGATGATGAAAAAAATTAAATATACAGTTGTCGTTTTACTTGGAATTTTAGCCATAAATGCATGCGACACCAAGGATTTAGAATTAACTAATCCAAATGAACTATTGCCTGAAACTTATTTTACCAGAGAAGTTCAGCTGCAAGCCAGCGTCAATGCAGTGTATTCCAACCTGCAGACCAGAGGACTTTATGCAAGACATATTTTCTTTGCACTGGACAATATGTCTCAGGAAAATAAAGGAAATCCACAATTGGAAGGAAACAAGACACCTTTTTTAAATTTCTCTTTTGATGCCAGCAGCGATATTATCCAGTTTTATTGGGAAGCCTGTTATTTAGGTATTTACAAAGCCAATTTTGTGTTAGAAAATGAGGACAAAATTAATGCTATACCAGTTGAGAATTTATCACCTGAGCGTAAAAATAAATTTCTGGGAGAAGCTCGTTTTTTAAGAGCCTATTATTATTTTCTGTTAGTAACGCGTTTTGGCGATTTACCAATTTATACTAAAACAGGTACTACCGGTAATCCAAGAAGCCCAAAAGCTGATGTGTATAAATTAATTACAGAAGATTTTGATTTTGCATCTAAAAATCTGTTAAGCAAAAGCGTAGAACAAAAAGGGAGAGCTACAAAAGAAGCTGCTTATGCTTATTTAGGAAAAGCACTACTGTATCAAAAAAAGTATGACGAAGCTTTAGCTGCTTTTCAAAATGTAACAGGCTTTAGTCTGGAGCAAAACTTCTATAACAACTTTATGGATGAAACTGAGCATGGCCCGGAATCAATTTTTGAGATTGAATACGATCAAAACTTAGGGGTAGCAGACAAATGGGGAAGTGATACTGCCGGAACCGGTGTTGCTGAAGCCACGCTTAGAGGACAGGAATATGGTAACCTTGGCTGGTATAACGTGTATCCGTCTGATGATATATTAGATGAGTATGAGCCAGGAGACAAACGTTTTGGAGATACCTTTTACGTTCCCGGATCAAAATACAATAACGGTGCAAATACGATGACAACGGCTAATTTTTCATCTTCTGCAGGTCTTAGAAGAGCAGGCTGGAAAAAGTATCAGAACTACTATAAACGTACCAATGAAAATGAAGATTCAAGTATCAACTTCAAAGTAATGCGCTATTCTGATGTATTGCTTATGATGGCAGAATGTGAAAGTATGAGACCTGGTGGTGTGCAGTCAACTGCTATTGGTTACATTAATCAGGTTCGTGATAGAGCAGATGTGCCATTATTGCCTTTAACACTTACAAAAGAACAGGTATTTACAGCTCTAGTTCATGAGCGTAAAGTAGAATTAGCAGGTGAACAAGTACGCTTTGATGATATTATAAGATGGGGTATTGCTAGTACAGAATTGGCGGGAACTGGTTTCCAGGCTAATAAAAGTGAGTTATGGCCAATACCAAACAGAGAGACATCTTCTAATCCGAATATAAAACCGAGTGATAATAATCCTGGTTATTAATGATTTAAGTTTGAGTTAGTTTAAGTTAAGTTAGTAATTTGTAAAACAGCGCATTAACGTGCGCTGTTTATCATATTCTTTACTTAAAATCAAGCTGGCAAAAGACAAATATTAGCTTTATAAATCTTGTAAGAGCAAGAAACCATTTTCTAAGGCATTAGGCTTCAATATTCAGGTTTTTGGTCAAGGCCCAATTTTATTCAATATGAAAAGAATTGCATCACTTTTTTTAATCGTGACATTGTTTTACAATGTTTTGGGATTTTATATCATGTTTGCTGAACAACAAGAGCAAGTATGGGTGAATGCTATGGAGAAAACTGATAATTCAAATTTTGAAATAATTGAAGTTAAAATTAACCCTTATGCTTATGTAGTAGATTCTGGTATTGAAGATGCCAATGAAGACTTCGTAATCAACAATAAGACCTATCATGTCTTTAAGAAAAGAATTCAAAACAATGTTTTAAAATTATATTGCCTAAAAAATTCGCATAACGAAGCTTTAAGCAAAGACTTTAAAAAAATTGTCGACAGTCAATTATTTGATGCGGATTCAAATAAAGAAAATTCAAATAAAAAATTAATGAAATCCTTTATTCAGGATTACATTCCGGGCAATACAATAAATTTTATAAGTACTTCTGCAAAATTAGTTTCCAAAGTTACTTTTAATTCATCTCTACCACAGCAAAATATTCTTTCTGGATATTTTACTACCAATTATCCTCCTCCAGATATGGTATAGCATTTCCTTTGATGTCAAAATGTAAATAGCATTGATTACCATTCTTAGATACTAAATTTTTAGCTAAGGATTAAATCTGCTTATTTACAATTTAGCATCCAACCTCAATTAATCCTAATTGACAGAAAGCTATTTAACAACCATATAAACCAACCAAAAATGAAAATTTATAAATTTTTGTTTAAAGTACTTTTGTTTAGTGCTTTAAGCGTAAATACTTTTGCACAAGTAAAAGACAGCAAAAATCATATTGCAGAACCAACAGGAGAAAATAATATGGCCTATAAATGGTCGCAAATCGCAGTTGTTGCCACTGGTAATGATACTGATAGATTTAAACCAAGACCAACAGTGACTTCCCGTTTTTTAGGATTAACATTTGTTGCTGTTTTTGATGCCTGGAGCCGTTATGATCAAAAAGCAATTCCTGTATATTTAAAAAATATAGAAAGAAGACCTAATAAAGAACAGACACTCAAAAATAAGGAGATTGCTATCAGCTATGCTGCCTATAATGCATTATGTGAATATTATTTTTCAGACAAAGATTTGTTTGTCGCTTTTATGGTCAAATTAGGTCTGGATCCTAATGATAAATCGCTCGACCCTAAAACACCGGTTGGAATAGGAAATTTAGCCGCAAAAGCAGTAATTGAAGCAAGAAAACACGATGGATCAAATCAATATGGAGAAGAAAAGGGTTCAAACGGAACTCCCTATTTTAACTATGTAAATTATAATCCGGTCAATACTCCAGACGAAATGAAGGATGTAATTCATTGGCAGCCAAAATATTTTTCAGATGGAAAAGGCGGTAAGTTTGCTCCGGGCTGCGCTACTCCATTTTGGAACAAAGTAAAGCCTGTAGGATTAAAATCAGGAGATCAATTTCGCCCTATACCGCCACCTGCATTAGATTCAGAACAACTTAAAAATGAAGTAAAAGAACTACTTGATTTACAATATAATCTTACCAACGAACAAAAAGCATTGGTAGAGTTTATGCGTGATGGTCCAAAATCAGTACAACAAGCAGGACATTGGCTAAAATTTGCCCAGGATGTTTCCAGACGTGATAATCATACTTTAGATCAGGATGTAAAAATGTTTTTTTACAATCAGGTAACTGCTATGGATTGCTTTATAGCATGCTGGGATACAAAAATGTTTTATGACTTTGCCCGTCCTTATGCATTAGTACATTACTATTATAAAGATCAGACTATAAAAGCCTGGGGCGGACCAGGTTTTGGAAATATAGAAATGAAAGGTCAGGATTGGAGACCTTATTCGCCGGATATTTTTTTATGTCCCGCTTTTCCAGGTTATGTTTCCGGACACAGTACAATTAGTGGCGGTTGCGGTGAAGCATTAAAACTATGGACGGGAAGTGATACTTTTGGAGAATCTGCAATCTGTAGCACTCCAGGTTCAATGACAGAACCAAATAACATCGGAAAACCTGTTGTACTTAAATTCCCAACCTTTACCGAGACAGCAAATATGGCAGGAATTTCCAGAGTAATGGGAGGTTATCATATTCAGGCAGATAATGTTGAAGGACTAAAGCTGGGCAGAAATGTGGCCCATGAAGTTTGGAAGTTTTATAATCTTCATATCGGAAATAAAGACATCAAAACGATTGCAGAAATTGAATAAGATTCACAACAAAGTAGTCCAATCCAGAAATGCTTTAATTATGAAAATTAAACAATTAGCATCGCTATTTATAGTGCTTATTCTAACGCAGTCCTGCGATTATTTTTCTGATCCAAACGAAAAGATGATTAAGATCTTGGCGGCCAGAAAAAAAATGTACGATGTAAAAGATAATGCATTTGCATCAAAAACAGAAGTTGCATATTATGACTCTATAATCAACAGTTCAGATGAAGGTTTTTTCAAATTAAGTAATGAGTTAAATAAAGGTAATGCATTATTAAAATTGGGAAAAGAAGCAGAATCTGTAGCCGTTATCGAAAGTGCCATCAGGAGAATGAAGAAGCTGGATGGCAAAGACGATATTAAATCACTCAAATCTTTAGGCATTGCATACATGAGACTCGGCGAAAAACAAAATTGCGTCAATTACCACAATCCTGAATCGTGTATTATGCCCATAGAAAAAAGCGGAATTCATACGATTCGGCAAGGTTCTCAAAAAGCAATAGCAGTTTATAAAAAATTATTAGAACTAAATCCTCTTGATTATGAATCAAGATGGCTGCTCAATATTGCTTATATGACACTTGGAGAATATCCAACAGAAGTTCCTAAACAATGGCTGATTCCTAATCTAAACAAAGATTCAGGATACAGTATAAAACCTTTTCTGGACGTTGCCGCAAATACTGGAATAAAAGGCAGAAATATGTCGGGAGGCGTTATTGTAGATGATTTCAATAACGATAATTATCTGGACATTGTAACTTCAGACTGGAGTCTGGATGGCGTGATGCACTATTATCAAAACGATCAAAAAGGAAAATTTCTTAACTATTCCAAAAACTCCAATTTAGGCCTTTTCAAAGGAGGCTTAAGTATGGTTCAGGCCGACTATGACAATGATGGCGATACAGATATTTTTGTTTTGAGAGGCGCCTGGATGCGCAAATACGGCAGACAACCCAACTCGCTTTTACGAAATAACGGCGATGGCACTTTTACAGATGTCACCATTAAAAGCGGCTTGTATTCTGAATTTCCAACTCAGGCCGGAACGTGGAATGATTTTAATAATGATGGCTATCTCGACTTGTTTATTGGCAACGAATCTTCAGAGGAATCGTATCCTTCAGAATTGTATCTCAATAATCAGGATGGCACTTTTACCAATGTTGCCAAACAAGCAAAATGCGATGTAGTAAGTTATATAAAAGGCGTAACAGCGGCTGATTATGATAATGATGGCGATATGGATTTATTTCTTTCGGGAATGAACAAACGGAAAATTCTATTAAAAAATACCGGACTCAAAAATGGGATTCCGCAATTTACAGACGCGACAGATCAGGCAGGTTTGGCAGGAATTAAAGTGATGACTTTCCCTACCTGGTTTTGGGATTATGATAACGATGGCTGGCAGGATATTTTTGTTTGTGGTTATCAATACAATGGCTCTATTGCAGGCGAAATTGCCATGGAAGCCCTGAATATTCCTAATGAAAGCAGTAAAATGTATTTGTACCATAACAACCACGATGGCACTTTTTCTGATGTTTCGAAAGAATCCGGATTAAGTAAAACCGTATTTGCAATGGGTTCTAATTTTGGAGATATTGACAACGACGGTTTTCTCGATATGTATCTCGGAACAGGGAATCCTGATTATAAATCATTGGCACCAAATCGATTATTTAGAAATATGGGCAACGGAAAATTTGCCGATGTTACCGTTTCCGGCCGTGTTGGAAATCTTCAAAAAGGACACTCCGTAGCGATTAATGATCTGGATAATGATGGCGATTCTGATATTTTTATAGAAGTCGGCGGTGCTTATTCAGGAGATGCCTTCAGTAATTCTTTATACCTGAATCCGGGGCAGAACAACAACCGTTGGATAAAATTAAAACTAGAAGGAACAGGCAGCAATCGCTCTGCCATTGGAGCCAAAGTAAAAGTCACCTTCAAAGAAAATGGAATTTCAAGATCGGTTTACAGAATATTAAATTCAGGTGGCAGCTTTGGAGCTTCGGCCTTAAGAATGGAAATCGGAATTGGACAAGCGACAATAATTGATCAAATCGAAATTATCTGGCCCAAAAACCAGAAGAAGCAAATATTCAAAAACATACCGCCCAATCAATACCTCAAAATCATTGAAGGGGAAGATAAACTTTCTAAAATAGAGATTAAAAAAGTCCTTTTTTCAACCGTTGGAGCACAATCTCCAATTTGCATTTGAAAATAAATAATTAGCACCCTAACTATGAAAAATATAACAATAAAAGCAGCATTTTTTACCCTTCTGAGCTTATTAATATTGGCCAGCTGTTCGACTAAAGAATCAGACGAAAAGATTTTTGCGACTTTAGATCGTGCCGATACCGGAATTGATTTCAGCAATAATCTGAAAGAAAATGATTCACTCAATTACTTCACCTACAATTATATTTATTTAGGCGGAGGAGTAGCTACAGGAGATATTAATAACGATGGTCTGGTAGATATTTTCTTTACCGGAAATCAGGTTTCGAATAAATTATACCTGAATAAAGGAAAACTAAAATTCGAAGATATTACCAAAAAAGCAGGCGTGGGCGGTGATTCACGCTGGTACACCGGAGTGGCAATGGCCGATGTCAATGGCGACGGTTTTCTGGATATTTATTGTAGTGTTGGAGGGAAATTCGGCCCTAAAAACAACGAATTGTACATCAATAACGGCAACGGAACTTTTACAGAAAAAGCCAAAGAATACGGTATTGATGATGTTGGAAACAGTGTTCAGGGAACTTTTTTTGATTATGATAAAGATGGCGATTTAGACTTATTTGTAGCCAATTATCCGCCAACAAGATTCAATTCGGCCACGGAAGATTATGTGCAAATGATGCGCCATGTTCAGGACAATGAATCAGGACATCTATATCGAAACGACGGCAATCATTTTGCCAATGTTACTCTGGAAGCAGGCGTAAAAAACTACGGATTATCCTTAAGTGCCACAGTTGGCGACTTAAACAACGACAGCTGGCCGGATATTTATGTTTCGAATGACTTCAACTCACCAGATTTCATGTACATCAACAATCAGGATGGTACTTTTAAGGAAGTGGTAAAAGAGGCCATGGCGCATAATTCTTTTTACGGAATGGGTGTAGATATTTCTGATTTTAACAACGACGGAAATCTCGATATTTTTCAGGTAGATATGGACGCCAAAGACAATCGTCGTAAAAAAGCAAATATGTCCAGTATGAATCCGAAACTTTTTTGGGATGTAGTCGATGCCGGTTTCAACTACCAATACATGCACAATTGCATGCAGCTGAACACGGGAGTAAATGAAAACGGAATTCCGCATTTTGGGAATGTATCTCGTATTACCGGAACTTCGTCTACAGACTGGAGCTGGGGACCTCTATTTGCCGATTTTGACAATGATGGAAACAAGGATTTGTTTGTAACCAACGGAACAAGAAGAGAAATTAACAACAATGATTTCTTTCATAGTTTGGAAGCGCTCAATTTACAACCCAAAGATTTACTGAAAAAATCACAGGAAATTCCTTCTGAGAAAATTGACAATTTTATGTTTCAAAACAAAGGAAATCTACATTTTGAAGAAGCCAATAAAAAATGGGGAATTGAATTTAAAGGATTTTCAAATGGTGTGGCTTACGCCGATTTAGACAACGACGGCGATTTAGATTTGGTCGTAAATAATATCGATGATTATGCCTCTGTTTTTGAAAATTCAAGTTCAAAAATCAATAATTACATCAAAGTAAATTTTAAAGGAAATACCAAAAACACCTTTGGTTTAGGAAATCGTGTTTATATCAAAAACAAAAAAGGAACCCAGATGCAGGAGCTTACTTTAACCAGAGGTTTTCAGTCATCAGTAGCACCTGAATTACATTTTGGTGTAGGTAAAGACAAAACGATTGATGAGGTAAAAGTAGTCTGGACCAATGGCAAGGTGCAAAAATTCTCTAACGTAAAAGTGAATCAAACACTAAGCTT
This sequence comes from Flavobacterium sp. 1355, assembly GCF_017833415.1. GTDB lineage: Bacteria > Bacteroidota > Bacteroidia > Flavobacteriales > Flavobacteriaceae > Flavobacterium. The sequence goes on from NZ_JAFICC010000017.1 coordinate 91,486, forward strand.
TAAAGAACAGGATGCCACAGAAGAAGCAATTGCAAAAACAACTCCTAAAAACCATTTATTTGCAACTGAAACCACAGTTTTCCCAGTCTTTAAACACGAAGAAAATCCATACGACGATTTTAAAGATCAGGTTTTATTGCCTCATAAAATGTCGACTTTTGGTCCTGCTATTGCAGTTGGAGATTTGAACAAAGATGGTTTAGAAGATTATTTTATTGGAGGTTCTGCAACCTATTCCGGAAAAATATTTATGCAGACTCCAAATGGTTTTGCAGAAAAGAAAATTCAGGCATTAGAAAATGATAAAGCCAGCGAAGATACAGGAGCCTTAATTTTTGATGCAGATAATGACGGTGATAATGACTTGTATGTAGTAAGCGGTGGCTACGAATTTTTGGTTAACGACCCAAAATTGCAAGACAGATTATACCTAAACAACGGAAAAGGTGATTTTACCAAAGCTCCAAAAGGAGTTCTGCCAACAATGCTGGCAAGTAGTTCTAAAGTTTATCCTATTGATTACGATAAGGATGGGAAAAAAGATCTTTTAGTTTTAGGAAGACAGGTTCCGGGACAATATCCGTCGCCGGCAACCACTTATTTACTGCATAATATAAGTTCGCCTACACAGCCAAAATTTGAAGTTTCTAAAAAATCACCTAAAGAGTTTACCAATTTAGGAATGGCAACAAGTGCTGTAATTACCGATTTTAATAATGACAAATTAGCCGATATTATTGTCGTAGGTGAATGGATGCCGATTCGTATTTTCCAGAATACAACAGCGGGTTTCAAAGAAGTGACTAAAAATATGGGACTCAATGACGATACAACCGGTTGGTGGTGGAGCATTCAGCAAGGCGATTTTGACCATGATGGCGATATGGATTATATCGCAGGAAATAACGGACTGAACTACAAATACAAAGCAACTCCAAACGAAACTTTCGATATTTATGTAAAAGATTTCGACAATAATAAACACAAAGATATCGTGCTGAGTTACTACAATGATGGCAAGCAATATCCCGTTCGCGGTCGTGGCTGTTCGTCTCAGCAAATTCCAAATATCAAGAAAAAATTCAAAGATTACGAAAGTTTTTCAGAAGCCACTTTGGTTGATGTTTACACCGAAAAGTCACTTAAAGAAGCCTTGCATTATAAAGTAAAATCATTCGCCAGTATTTATTTAGAAAATAAAAATGGCAAGTTCATCATTCACGAACTGCCTGTCGAAGCACAGCTTACCTGCATCAATCAAATAATGGTAGAGGATTATGACAAAGACGGTAAACTCGATGCTCTGATTACCGGTAACATGTACAACTCTGAAGTGGAAACGCCAAGAAACGATGCGGGTCACGGATTGTTTTTAAAGGGAAATGGTAAAGGAAAATTCAAATCGATTGCAGCAACCAACAGCGGATTTTTTACTCCGGGCGATGTTAAAAACATGGAGAAGATTAGCGTAAAAGGCAAAAATTATCTTTTGGTGACTAAAAACAACTCGTTTTTGCAAAGTGTTAGAATCAATTAATTAAAGTTGCTAGTTTGCAAAGACGCAAAGATTTTGTCATTTCGACGAAGGAGAATTCACACCCGGGAATCGGCAAAGATTGGAGACAAACTTTGTGAAATTTATAGTGAGATTTCTTCTCCGTCGAACTGACAATATTGTGTTTAAACTTTGCATCTGGTAACTTGATTAATTAAATGGCTGAACAATTATTAAACAAAAAATCATGAAAAAAATATCATCATATACTGTATTTATAGCATTCATTTTTATAGCATTTCATACACAAAAAATTGCTGCTCAGGGTTGTGTGGCTGTTCGTCAAATGGGAGGGCTTTATATGAATTCTGCCAGTTCTTATAATTTAGGCAAAGGCGAATTTCAGGTCGGAACAAATTACCGTTATTTTCATTCCTGGAGGCATTTTGTTGGGAAAGAAGAACAACGAGAACGCCAGACCACAGGTGGCGGGCATGACGAAAACGGAGTTGAAAGAGGGAACGCCGTAAATATTTATTCGCATGCAGTAGATTTTAATTTTTCTTACGGAATAACCGACAGAATCCAGATCAATGCTACTTTGCCTTATGTTCACAACGAACGTTCTCAGGTATTAAGACAGGCAACACCCGTAAAAGATACCCTTAGATACAGCGTGTATGCACAAGGCTTTGCAGATGCCAGAGTAAGTGTAAATTATTGGTTTTTTGACCCAAAAACGGCTCATAAAGGCAACTTAATGCTGGGATTGGGAGTAAAACTAAATACAGGAAGCCATACTAAAATGGACGACGCGCCACAAACGGACGGAACAACAAAAAGCGTAATGATGGACCAGGCCATTCAGCCGGGTGATGGCGGAATTGGAATCGCAGCAGAACTACAAGTATTCAGACAAATAACCGGCCGCCTTTACGGATTTGCAAACGGGTATTATTTATTCAACCCAAAAGAATCAAACGGCAGCTTTAAATCACCACCAAAAGAAGGTTTGGAAGGTTATGAAATTTATGCCTGCCCGGATCAGTATTTTGCAAGAGCAGGTTTGTCTGCAGCCGTAGATAAAAAAGAAAATTTTAGTGTTTCCCTTGCCGGAAGAATCGAAGGAATTCCGGCTTACGATGCTTTTGGAGGGCAGGTAGCTTATCGTCGTCCCGGATATGTTATAGCGATAGAATATGGCTTTGCCTATCATATCGGAAAACATAACTTTAGTTTGTTTATTCCTTACAATATCGTAAAAAACCGTATCCAGAGTGCTGCCGATATTGCCAGTCAGAATCTGCAAAACTCTGTTATTACTGATCCGTCCAAATATGTACACGTACAGGGAGATGCTGCTTTCGCCGATTACTCTGTCAATGTAGGCTATTCGTACCGATTTAGTTTAGGCAAAAAAATGAAAGTAACAATGCATTGAATTTCACACGAATTTCACACACTAAGTTAACCTATTCAAATTTGTGAAAATTAGTGAAATTCGTATTCAAAATTGATTTATACTATTTGTGTCCACACGATGGAGTTTGAAATAGTTTTTTATTGAAGTTTAAAAATTCATGTTTTTCATTCAGATTTGCTTCATTTATGATATAAAATGCTCGATTTATAGGATTCTAATATTTCGTATTCGGCTATTTTTGGGAGCTTGTTAATAGGTTTGATTTTCCATTTAGCATTCAAAATCTAATTATTTAATTGAACCCAAAAAGGTTTATAAAACATATAAAATGAGATTACGATTTATAGCAGCGGCTTTGTTTTCCGTATTTTTTCAAAGTTCTTTTTCACAGACAAATGCTTCGACAGAAAAAAGAATTCAACAGTTAATTAAGAAAATGACTTTAAAGGAAAAAGTCGGTATGCTGCATGGCAATTCTAAGTTTTACACCGAAGAAGTAAAACATCTCGGAATTCCGGAATGGGCGTTGTCTGACGGTCCACACGGAGTAAGGGCAGAAATGAACCGCCACAATTGGCAATATGCCGGACTAACGGATGATGCTTCGACCTGTTTTCCTCCGGGAACGGCGATGGCTGCAAGCTGGAATCTTGAATTGGCCAAACAGCGCGGTATCGTTTTGGGCGAAGAAGCACGCTATCGTAAAAAAGACGTTTTGCTGGGGCCGGGAATCAACATTATTCGTTCGCCGCTTTGCGGGCGAAATTTTGAGTATCTGAGTGAAGATCCGTTTCTTATCTCACAGCTTTCCATCCATTATATCAAGGCTTTGCAAACACAGGATGTTGCGGCTTGTGTAAAACATTTTGTGGCCAATAATCAGGAACAAAATCGTTTTGTGGTTGATGTTACGATGAGCGAACGCGCCATGCGCGAAATTTATTTGCCGGGCTTCATAGCTTCTGTGGTAGATGCCGGAGTATTGGGTGTTATGGGGGCTTACAATAAATTCAGAGGCTCGTATTGTACTGAAAATGAATATTTGGGACGAACGCTTTTGCGCGAAGAATTTAAATTCAAAGGCGTTTACATGTCAGATTGGGATGCAGTTCACAGTACCGAAAAAGCCGCTTTGGCTGGTTTAGACCTGGAAATGGGAACCGAAAAAGAAAATTATAACGACTGGTATTTTGCAGATCCTTTAATTAAAGCCGTAAAAGAAGGTCGTGTAAAAGAAAGTGTGGTAGATGAAAAAGTAGGCAACATTCTGAGAGTCATGATTAAAACGAAAGTTTTAGATCCAAAAACAAGAATCACAGGTTCCATAAATACAAAAGAACACCAACAAGCCGCGTATCGTTCTGCTGTAGAAGCGGTGGTTTTATTGAAAAACGAAAAACAAATTTTGCCGTTGAATATGAGCACCTTAAAATCTGTAGCGATTATTGGGGATAATGCAACCCGAACGCATTGCGGCGGCGGATTTAGCTCAGAAATCAAAGCTGCGTATGAGATAACACCGCTTCAGGCGTTGACCACAAAATACGGAAAATCAATGCAGATTAATTTTGCGCAAGGCTATGAGAAACAATCTCATGTGGTGGAAAGAAGCAGCGACGGACAATTAAATACCGATAAAATAGATTGGAAATTAATCGAGGAAGCAGTAGCTCAGGCCAAAAAATCAGATGTGGCGATTGTTTTTGCAGGCTTAAATCACGATTTCGATTCAGAATCATTTGACAGATTGCACATGCGTTTGCCTTACGGACAAGAAACCCTGATTCAGGAAGTGGCCAAAGCAAATCCGAAAACTATTGTGGTAATTATTGCAGGTTCTCCGCTTGAACTGGCGGGTATCGAATCGCGTGTGCCTGCTGTAGTTTGGGGCTGGTACGGCGGAATGGAAGCCGGAAATGCCGTGGTTGATGTTTTAAGCGGCAAAGAATTTCCGTCAGGAAAACTGCCTTTTACGATGCCGGTTACTTTAAGCCAATCTCCGGCACATGCGTTGGGGGCGTATCCGGGTCACGATTTGAAAGTCAATTATGAAGAAGACATTTTGGTAGGATACCGTTGGTTTGATACCAAAGAAATTGCGCCTCAGCATCCTTTTGGTTACGGGTTGTCTTATACTTCTTTTGAAATTTCTAATGTTGCCGCAGACAAAAAAGTCTATGGTGTAAATGATGAAATCACAGTAAAACTGAACATTAAAAACACAGGAAAAACAGATGGTGCAGAAGTAGTGCAATTATATGCAGGTCAGACAAAAGCATCTGTTTTAAGACCTAAAAAAGAATTAAAAGCATTTGATAAAATATTCCTGAAACCGGGAGAACAAAAAACAGTCGATTTAAAAGTGAAAGTAAAAGATTTGGCTTTTTATGATGAGAAAACTTCTGACTGGAAAATTGAGCCGGGTGAATTTGTGTTTTATACTGCAACATCAGCCGAGAATATTGTGAATACGATTAAAGTTACAGTGCAATAAGATAGTTTTTTCCTGTTTTGGTAATATTTATAACACAGAGATACGCAGAGTTTTTATAATCTCGCAAAGACGCAAAAGCGCAAAGTTTACCCGATAAATCTCACGCAAAAGCGCAAAGCGCAAAATTTTAGCCACAGATTAAAGAATTAAAAGGATTTTTTTTTCGCAGATTTATTTTTACTAATTATCTGCGCCTATCTGCCTAAATCTTTTTAAATCTGCGTGAAAAAAACTTTGCGCTTTTGCGTCTTTGCGAGATTAAGTATCTGCGAGATTAAATAAAAATTTTGTGTATCTCTGCGCAAAACCTTTGTGTATCTCTGTGGTATCAGCTAATTTCCTCGTCGTTCACGTAAATCTGCTTCAATCCCAATTTCCATATTTCTGTCAATTACATAAAAGCACAGGAGAATGGCACTTATAATGAAAATAAATCCTGGATAAATACTAACACACAATTTAATTCCCTCAACTGCTGTTGGTACCTGATTCACTTCTTCGGCTACATAACCGTATTTAGACAAAAATGCAGCGCCCAAAGCTCCGCCAATACTAATGCCTATTTTCAGTCCGACAAGCATGGCCGAGAAAACAGTTGCAGTCGCTCTTCGATTGTTTTTCCATTCGCCGTAATCAGCAACGTCAGCAATCATAGTCCACAATAACGGAATTGTAACGCCGTAAATAAAGCCGTGAACTAATTGCGTCACAAAAACCATGGCGATCGCAGTCCTGCCATAAAAATTAAAAAACAACAGGCTTAATGCCGATAAAAAAATAAAAGTGATAAAGATGTTTCTTTTACCAAAGGCATCTGCAAGCGATTTCGAAAACAGAATTCCAAAAATCATAAACAGAATTCCACCCGCATTAAAAAGACTAAAGGCTGAGGTAGGAACGTCTTTTGGCCACTGAAAATCAACCAATCCCATAGTGATCAAAGTAGTATTAAGCTTGTCAATAAAGGACGTAAAACCAATATCATTCAGAAAAGTAGTTTGTGCAACCGGATCGAGATAATATTTAAAATAAAAAACATACATACCGCCTTTTAAAGACAAAGTAATAAAAACCAAAATTGTAACCAACAGCATCACGAGCCAGGGACCATTTTTGCATAAATCCAGAAAATCCTGTTTGATGGACGATTCCTGATTTTTTGCAGGAATAATTCTTTCTTTGGTAGTAAAAAAAGTAATGAGCAAACAAATAACTCCCGTGATAGCAAATACAATCATGGTGTTTTTAAAACCCACTGCTTTATCGCCATTTCCTAAAATTAAAACCAAAGGCAATAAAAGCGACTGAATGATAAACTGAGCAATCATGACAGCGACAAAACGATAAGACGAAAGACTATTTCTTTCTTTCATATCGCCCGTTAAAACACCGCCTAAGGCCACATAAGGTAAATTGTTGGCAGAGTAAATAAGTACCAGAAAAAAGTACGTCAGCAAAGTATAAATGATCTTGCCGTTTTCGCTAAAGTCAGGCGTTAAAAAAGACAAAACAGCAGCAACCCCAAACGGTACTGCTGTCCATAATATCCAGGGCCTGAATTTTCCCCAGCGGGTTTGGGTGCGATCTGCAATAACCCCGATAACGATGTTAAAAAAAGCACCAGCAAAACCTCCAATAAAAATAATAATACTCGCCGTTCCTGCCGGAATCTTATAAACATCTGTGTAAAAAAAAGCCAAAAAGGTCAGCAACGTCTGAAAAGTCAGGTTGGCTGCAAAATCACCCAGACCGTAACCTATTTTTTCCAGCACAGAAAGCTTTTGCGATGTATTACTCATAAATTTATTGGTTTCTTTTTTTCCTGCTTCATTCATTCTATAGGATTGAAAAATGAATGCAGATTAATAAAATGCGAACTGTAAAAATAGCCTGAAAGCTCAAATTTGATTGTCAATTTTGAAGCTTTTAATAGCATATTTGAAGCATTATTTATTTACGGTAAATCTATTAAATATAAATTGCTATTTTAGCTTTCTGATTGAAAAAAACACTGAAAATCAGCCTCATTCATTAATTTTTTTATTTTCATTTATATGCGTATTCTATCTCTCCTAATCCTAATTTTCTGTTTTTTTACAAGCTGTAACAAAAAACAGAATACAGAGGAATATCACCAATATACCAATGATTTAATCAATGAAACGAGCCCATATCTTTTACAGCATGCGCACAATCCTGTAAATTGGAAAGCGTGGAATCAGGAAACTTTGGATAAGGCAAAAGCAGAAAATAAGCTGATTATTATTTCAGTGGGGTATTCTGCCTGTCACTGGTGCCACGTTATGGAACAGGAAAGTTTTGAAAACGAAGCCGTTGCCAAATTAATGAATGACCATTTTATCAGCATAAAAGTCGACCGTGAAGAGCGTCCGGATATAGACCAAATTTATATGAACGCCGTACAATTGATGACAGGGCAGGGCGGATGGCCCTTAAATTGTATTGCACTTCCTGATGGGCGCCCCATTTTTGGCGGGACTTATTTTACCAAAGAAGAATGGACAAAAGCCCTTACGGAACTTTCGGATTTGTATAAAAATAATCCCCAAAAAGCCAGCGAATATGCCGATAAACTCGTAAGCGGAATCCAGAAATCACAACTCATTGCGGTCAATTCGGCAAAGGCTGATTTTCAGAGTAGTGATGTAGCAACAGCCGTAAAATTATGGCAAAAACAATTCGATTATAAAGAAGGAGGTTTACTGGGCGAAACCAAATTTCCAATGCCTGCTTCTTTGCAATTTCTGCTTCGTTACAGCACTCAAAATAAAGACGAAGCGATACAAAAACAGGTGCACACCACACTTACTAAAATGGCAAATGGCGGTATTTATGATGCTGTTGGCGGTGGTTTTTCGCGCTATACAACAGATTCAAAATGGCATATTCCGCACTTTGAAAAAATGCTGTACGACAATGCACAATTAGTGAGTTTATATGCTGATGCGTATCTGGCGTCAAGAAATGAATTGTATAAAAAAAGGGTAGTCGAAACCCTTAATTTTGTAGAAAGCGAACTCATGGCTGCTAACGGCGCTTTTTATTCTTCGCTGGATGCGGACAGTAAAAACAAAAGCAATAAACTCGAAGAAGGCGCTTATTATGCCTGGAAAAAAGAAGAATTACAAACACTCTTAAAATCAGATTTTGCTCTTTTTCAACGCTATTTTAATGTTAATGAGGAGGGGCTGTGGGCAAATGGAAATTATATTCTGTTTACCAATCAGTCAGACAAAGAGTTTGCCCTTCAAAACAAACTGACCTTGCCTGCATTAGAAGTTAAAATTAAAAATTGGAAACAAATACTGGCCACTGCGAGAAGCAAAAGACCAAAGCCTCACCTCGATGATAAAACCCTGACTTCATGGAATGCCTTAATGATAAAGGGCTATGTGAATGCGTACCGAGCCTTTAAAAATCCGCATTATAAAGAAATTGCTTTAAAAAACGCCAATTTTATTGTCAACAATCAGCTTCAGAAAGACGGGAGCCTGAATCACAGTTATAAAGAAGGCAAGAGTAGTATTTCAGGATTTTCAGAAGATTACGCAACCGTTGGCGATGCTTTTATTTCGTTATATCAAATTACTTTGGATGAAAAATGGCTCACAAAATCCAAGCAAGTAACCGATTATGCACTAGCTCATTTTTGGGATAAAAAATCTTATTTATTTTATTTTACATCTAATGCTTCAGCCAATTTAATTGCCAGAAAAATGGAAATCGCAGACAATGTAATTCCGTCTTCCAATTCAATTCTGGCTCATAATTTATTTTTGCTCGGGCATTATTATTCGAATGAAAATTATTCTGAAATAGCTCAAAAAATGCTCAATAATGTCAAAGTAGATGCTTTGCAGTCGCCAACAGAATATTACAACTGGCTGGATCTAATGCTCAATTATACTTCTGATTACTATGAAGTTGCCATTTCCGGCAAAGAAGCTTTTGCTAAAACAAGCCAACTCCAAAGTTATTATCTGCCTAATATTTTGATTGCCGGAGCCACAAAAGAAAGTAAGCTTCCTCTTTTACAAGATCGCTATACAAATGACGAAACGTATGTTTATGTGTGCGTGAACAAAGCCTGTAAAATGCCGCAACGAGATGTGGCTATTGCAGTAAATAAAATAAAAAATAGTCGATAAAGTTCGATTTGATCTTTAGGCTAACGATTTAAAATCATGTTTAAGACACTGACTAAAAAGTGTTTAAATATGATTTTTTTTTGTGTTTTCACATTTTTACGACTTCTGTAAAGTATTTGAATTTACGGCTTAAAATTAATAATATCCACGCGAAAAAGAAACCGCTATTTAAATATTGTTTAATATTTTGGTGGTTTTTTAATTCATAATGTTTTTTTATTCTTTAATAATTGTTTAATTCCTAAATTATTGTTCAAACAATCGGTTGTGTTATCGATTCTTTTTTTATATTTGTAATAAATACACTTATAAATTACAGAATCGAAATTCAGCATTTGAAATATAAGATTCTACAATATATTGCTCGGTCAGCATTCTAAAAAGTAATGTTGAAATCTAAAGTTAGTGGTTGGTTATAAATTTTATTCATTTTGGATTTATAACTAAATGTTAGTTAGTTTTTTATAAAGCCGAAAGTTGGGCGCTTTCGGCTTTTCCTTAAACATTGTTTTTTGGTTATCTGCAAATAATAACGACTACTCCTATTTTGTCTTTTGACAAAGGAGAAGATTAAATGAATTATTTAAATCATGAAGTTGAAAAATATCTTAGTGTCTTTTGCTTTACTCGTCTTCTTCCATTCCTGGTCGCAGCCCATACAATTACAGTCCCCAAATAAAAAATTAGCACTCAATTTGCAAATGGGCCATGACGGTGAATGGTATCTCAAAATAAACCTTTTGGCAGATAAAAATACAGACGGGATTATCCCAAAAATAACATTAGGCCTCTCCAGAAGTGATCAGGATTTTTCAAAAAAACTTCTCTTTTTAAAAACATCAAAAACAAAATTAATTCAGCAACATTATGAACTTCCTTTCGGCAAAAAGTCCGTGCGGGAAAATGAAGCCAATGAAATTACGGTTTCTTTTGAAAATCCGACTAAGGCCAAACTCAATCTCATCTTAAGAGCGTACAATGACGGCATTACCTTTCGATATGAATTTCCGGAGAAGAAGGGTTCGTATACTATCAATGATGAATTGACCGCTTATGAAATTCCGAAAGAAAATAAACGGTGGCTCGAAAAATGGAATCCGGCAAATGAAGGTTTGTATGCCACATCGAGTAATGAAACCGTACTACAGCAAGAATGGTGTTATCCCGCACTCTTTAATACTGCAGATAAATCGTCTTGGTTTTTAGTTCACGAAGCCGATCTGGATCGCACGTATTGCGGTACAAAATTGAGCAATACAGCCGACAGCAATACGTATAAACTCACTTTTCCGGATCCAAAAGACGGCAGAGGAAAAGGCGAAGCCAAACCCAGAATTACACTTCCGTGGAAATCTCCCTGGAGAGTTATTACTATTGGTAACCTGTCTGATATTGTTGAAAGTACCTTAATTGAAGATGTCTCAGCGTCAACTCGTTTTAAAACGACAGACTGGATAAAACCCGGAAAAGTATCGTGGAATTACTGGTCGAGCAATCACGGAACCAAAGATTTTAAAATCGTATGTGCGTTTGCAGATTTAGCCGAAAAAATGAACTGGCCTTACACGCTTTTAGACTGGGAATGGGACAGTATGACCAATGGCGGAAATCTGGAAGATGCCTTAAAATACATCCATTCAAAAGGAATAAAACCTTTGATGTGGTACAATTCGGGAGGCGATCATACGTGGGTGCCTTCTACACCAAAAGACAGAATGCTCACACATGAAAACAGGATTCAAGAATTTACGAAACTAAAAAAGCTGGGTGTTGTGGGGGTTAAAGTTGATTTTTTCGAAAGTGAAAAACAAGATATGATTCAATATTATCTGGATATTCTCGAAGATGCGGCTCAGTTTGAAATGATGGTTTATTTTCATGGCTGCCTGGTACCGCGTGGATGGTCAAGAACGTACCCGAATTTAATGACTTATGAAGCTGTTCGTGGAGCAGAATGGTACAATAACGGACCAGAATTTTCGACCACAGCTCCAGAGCATAACACGATTTTGCCTTTTACCAGAAATGCAGTCGGTGCCATGGATTATACGCCGGTAACTTTTACGAATTCGCAATTTCCGCATCATACTTCTTACGGACATGAACTCGCACTTTCGGTACTTTTTGAATCTCCTTTGCAACATTTAGCTGATAGGCCGGAAGGATATTATGCATTACCCGAGGACGCTAAAACTTTCCTGAAAGAAGTACCCACAACATGGGACGATACCAAATTAATTGACGGTTATCCCGGAGAGGAAGTCACGATAGCGCGCAGAAAAGGAGAAGTTTGGTACGTGGGCGGCATTACGGCTGCTGAAAGCAAGGAGATAACAAAAAATATCAACTTATCATTTTTAAAATCAGGCGTTAATTATCGAGCAATTGTTATTGCTGATGGAAGTCATGACAAAGCTTTTGCATCAAAAATTATGTTGGTTGATAAAAATTCGACGCTTGAAGTAAAATTGCTTCGCCGTGGTGGATTTGCAATTTCATTAACTCCAATGGATAAATAGCCTGTTATGAAAAAGAGTATCTACATTTTATTTTTAGGCTTTTGGTTTACTTCCGCGAAAGCGCAACAGTACACCAAACATTCCTTAACCAAGGATCGTTTATCGATAGAGGTTACAGAAGGCGTATTGCATATTATTCCGCTTACCGAGAAATCAGTTCGTGTACAATATCAAATAAAAAATAAGAAAGAAGAACAAGAATTTGTCCTGATCAATAAACCTGCTGCGCCCGGTTTTGCATTAAAAGAAACGGACAACAGTTTAGAAATCAGTACAAAAAGTATTGTAGTGAACTACGATAAAAAAACAGGCGTACTAACTTATAGCGATAAATCGGGTAAAATATTCCTGAGCGAAAAAGCAAATACAAGGTTATTAAAACCCGATATTATTCTTGGAGATCCTTGTTTTATCGCTGAGCAAGGTTTTGAATCTCCGCAGGATGAATATTTATTTGGATTAGGACAGTTTCAGGATGGTTTATATAACCTAAAAAATACGACCCGAAAATTAATTCAGGTCAATACACAAATCGCCATTCCGTTTTTGGTTTCGAACAAAGGATATGGATTAATGTGGAATCAGTACGGGCTGACTTATTTTAATCCGACCCATCAGGAAATTCCTTTGGTTAAGAATAGTAAAAGTGAAAGCGAAAAACAGGAAATTGAAGTGACCACAACTTCGGGTACACAGAAAGTTTCACAGCAGCAATCCATCTATTCCGGAAATTTTTCTGTTGACAAAGACGGAGAATATTCCCTATTTCTGGATCTGGGAGATATGGACAGCCGTCATTTGGTTCTAATTGATAATATCGATGTCATCAATCAGTCTAATTTGTGGCTGCCGCCCGCCGTGGGTAAATTAGTGCACTTAAAAGCAGGCGAACATGTTGTAAAAGTAATTTGCAAATCGACCAATACGCCATCGCTCAGTCTCAAACCTTCTAATAACGAAACGGTTTTTAAATCTCCCAACGCAAAATCGTTGGATTATGTCGTTTTTGCCGGAGATAATACAGACGAAATCATAGCGAATTACCGCAATCTGACGGGTAATGTGCCGATGCTTCCAAAATGGGCATTTGGATTTTGGCAATGTCGGGAGCGTTATACTTCCGGAGAACATTTGGTTTCAACGGTTAAGGAATTTAGAAAACGCAATTTACCGGTAGATGTAATCGTGCAGGATTGGCAATATTGGGGTAAATACGGCTGGGGAGTACCAAAATTTGATGAAACCCATTATCCGGAACCCGAAAAATTCATAAAAGAAATTCACGATTTAAACGCTCATTTCTCCATTTCTGTTTGGGAAAATTTAAATAAGGAATCTGAAATTGGTAAAGAATATGTATCCAAAAATTTATTTATTCCCAACTGTCCCTGGATTGACATTTATAACCCCGAAACGCAGCAAACACACTGGAATGCTCTAAATAAAAATTTATTTGTATTGGGAGTAGATTCCTGGTGGATGGACGCGACCGAACCGGAAAATGATGCGTTAAAAGGCAAACAGACGTATTTTGGTTTGGGTGTTTTTTACCGTTTAACCTATCCTTTATTTGTAAGCAAAGCGGTTTACGAAGGCCAAAGAAATACCAATCCCGAAAAACGAGTTGCCATTTTGACCCGATCGGCTTTTTTAGGGCAGCAACGTTATGGTACGATCAATTGGTCGGGCGATATAGGCTGGGACTGGGATGCTTATAAACGTCAAATTGTGGCGGGATTAAATTATAACCTGACCGGAATGCCGTATTGGACAACTGATATAGGCGGTTTCTTTCGCCCGGGCCCGACGCAATATACAGACGAAAAATACCATGAAATACTCACGCGCTGGTTTCAGTGGGGCGTTTTCAATCCGATATTTCGAATGCACGGTTATCAAACAGAAACCGAGCCTTGGAAATATGGAGAAAAAGTAGAAAATAATATGCGATCTATGCTCAACCTGAGGTATCGATTGCTTCCTTATATCTATTCAGAAGCCTGGCAAATCACTAAAAATAACGCAACACTCATGCGGCCTTTGGTTATGGATTTTAAGGACGACACCACTGCTGTAAGTTCAGCCTACGAATATATGTTTGGAAAAGCATTTTTAGTAGCGCCCGTTACTTCGCCCAATGTTACCACTTGGGATGTTTATCTGCCAAAACAAAATGCCTGGTTTGATTTCTGGACCGGAAAACGATTTGAGGGAGGACAGACTATTTCGGTTCCGGCGCCATTAGATAAAATTCCCGTTTTTGTAAAAGAAGGTTCAATTGTACCCATGGGGAAGGTGATTCAGCATACAAACTCAAAACAGGACGAACTTGAAATTCGGATTTATACCGGTAAAGATGCAGCCTTTACATTTTATAATGACGAAGGCGATAACTACAATTATGAAAAAGGAAAACATATTGAGATTCCTATGCGTTGGAGCGAAAAAAAACAAACCCTGACGCTGGAAAAACAATTAGGAAGCTATAAAAACCAAACAGCAGAATATACTATGAACATTGTCTGGATTTCCGGAAAAGAAAACGATACCATTTCTGAAACCATAAAGTATGTTGGGAAGAAAGTAATAATCAAAAAGAGGAAGTAATGAATTGAATTTTTTAAAAAATAAAAACCACACTGTTACCTATTAACTATACAAACCAAAAAAGAACCATGAAAAACCACACTAAACTTTTATTTGCGCTGGTCAGTTTTCTGCCAGCACTTCAAATTACGGCACAGAATCCTATAATCAAAAATATTTTTACTGCAGATCCGGCACCTATTGTTCATAAAGGCACTTTGTATTTGTATACAGGACATGATGTTGCCACTGAGCAGGATACGAACTATAAAATGGCCGACTGGCGCGTGTATTCGACCACAGATATGGCTACATGGAAAGATCATGGAGCACCGCTTTCGCCCAGTACTTTTTCATGGGCAACGGGAGATGCGTATGCGGCACAATGTATCGAGCGAAACGGAAAGTTTTACTGGTTTGTCTCTACGTTTCACAAAAAAGATGAGGTGAGCGGAGGCGGCGCTGCAATAGGAGTAGCAGTTTCTGACAGTCCGACCGGACCTTTTAAGGATGCGATTGGTAAAGCATTAATCATCAACGAAATGACTACCGACATGACCTATGCCTGGGACGATATTGACCCAACAGTTTTTGTAGATGATGATGGTCAGGCCTACATGTATTGGGGAAATGGAAGCTGTAAATGGGTAAAACTGAAAAAAAACATGATTGAATTGGATAGCCCAATCACCACTTTTAAACCTAAAAATTATATCGAAGGACCGTGGGTGTATAAACGAAAAGGCATTTATTATTTAGTCTATGCCAGTGCGGGAACAAAACCGGAAATGATTGAATACTGCACGGCCAAAAGTCCAACCGGACCATGGACGTATCAGGGCATTATTCAGGAAAATGTAAACAACAGTTTTACGACACATCCCGGAATTATTGATTATAAAGGCAAATCGTACTTTTTTTATCACAACGGAAGTTTACCCACAAGCGGCAGTTACAGACGTTCGGTTTGTGTAGATTATATGTATTATAATGAAGATGGCACCATTCAAAAAATAATTCAGACTACAGAAGGCGTGAGCAAAATCAAGTAAAGAAATCAATTTCAATTTTTCTTATTCAATAAAAATCAATTATCATGATACATAAAAAATATACAGGGAAAACTTTTCTCATAATTCGGACTTTGGCTTTTATTGTCTTGATTCTTGTTCCAATTTTAGGAATGAGTCAAAGCAAGAAGAAAACAGAAAAATCAGAAGCAAAAAGACCACAATACCGCAACCTTTTTAAAGAAGCCGGTTATAGTCAGTCTGAAATAGACCAAAAATTAGCCAAAGCTTATTATGATGTTTTTGAAGGGCCTAATAAAGTGTATTTTGAAGAAGGCGATTCTTTAGGATATGTTTCAGATGTCAAAAATAAAGATGCCCGTACCGAAGGAATGTCATACGGCATGATGGTCGCGGTTCAGCTTAATAAAAAAGAAGTTTTTGACCGCATTTGGCGTTGGTCGGTCAAATACATGCAACATCAGGACGGACCAAGAGAGGGTTATTTTGCGTGGAGCGTTAATCCGGAAACCAAAAAACAAAACTCGGCCGGTTCTGCTTCAGACGGAGAATTGTATTATATAACCAGTTTGCTTTTTGCCTCTAACAAATGGGGAAATAATACCGGAATTCACTACTATAATGAAGCCCGAAGAATACTCGATGCGATGTGGAAAAAAGACGGGACCGGAAATATTCATAACATCATCAATACCGAGCACAAACAAATCTCTTTCGTGCCTGAAGGAGGCGGTTACAACTGGACAGATCCTTCGTATCATGTTCCTGCTTTTTATGAAATATGGGCTTTGTACGCAAAAGACGGCCACGAAGAGTTTTATGCAGCATGTGCGGAAGTTTCCCGTAATTTTCTGCACAAAGCCACTCATCCGGTAACAGGTTTAAATTCAGATTACACCGAATTTACCGGAGAACCGCACCCAACACCGTGGATGCCGGGAGGATTTCGTTACGATTCCTGGCGTGTGCCTATGAACATTGCAATGGATTATACCTGGTACGGAAAAGATAAAAAATGGCAGGAAGAATATGCCGCAAAATTCCAAAATTTTCTGAGATCGAAAGGTTTGGAAACTTTTGACGATCAGTTTAATCTCGATGGTTCTAAACCGGAATTTATTCTTCAGGCCGGACCCGTTAAAAAACTCAGACATTCCATAGGCTTAGTCGCCACTTCGGCCACAGCCTCACTGGTTAATCCGGACAAGAAAAGTATGGATTTCGTTCACGCACTTTGGAAGGCAAAGCTTGAACCTTATGAAGATGGATACTTTGATCCGTATTATGATGGCTTAATGTATCTCTTTAGTTTAATGCATCTTAGCGGGAATTATCAAATCATAAATCCGACAGTTCAATAAATTTTTAAACTTAAAAAATAAAAATATGAAACAGTATACATGGGCTATTTTATTGGCCTTTATTTTATCAGGTTTTACAGGTTTTTCACAAACCAGTCAGGCTATTGCCGAAGATTTTAAACCTTCAACATTCAATCAGCCCGGACAGGAATATCCGCAAGTCAATTCTCAGGGTTATGCACGATTTCAGATTTCAGCTCCCGAAGCCAAATCTGTAGTAGTAAGTTTGGGATTGGGCGGTGCAAAAGGAGGAACGGCGCTTACTAAAAGCGAAGACGGTTTTTGGAGAGGAACCACAGCCGGCGCCATGGACGAAGGATTTCATTATTATCACGTAACAGTCGACGGAGGCGTTTTTAACGATCCGGGTGCACTCAATTTTTATGGTTCTACCCGTTGGGAAAGCGGAATTGAAATTCCGGCTCACGATCAGGATTTTTATGCCCTGAAAAATGTGCCGCACGGAAATGTACAGCAAATTCTTTTCCCTTCAAAAAGCACCAATACCTCACGCAGAGCTTATGTGTACACGCCGGCAGGTTATGATAAAGAAAAAGCAAAGAAATATCCGGTTTTGTATTTACAACACGGTTGGGGAGAAGACGAAACGGCTTGGAGCAATCAGGGACGCGTTAATTTGATTATGGATAATTTGATAGCAGAAGGCAAAATAAAACCATTCCTGATCGTGATGACCTACGGCATGACAAATGAAATTAAATATGGTGGTCTGGCCAGTTTTAAAATAGAACCTTTTCAGACCGTTTTGGTCGATGAGTTAATTCCGTATGTAGATGCAAATTTCCGCACGCTTGCCAATCATGCAAATCGTGCCATGGCCGGTTTATCGATGGGAGGAATGGAAACAAAATCGATAACACTCAACAAGCCTGAAGTTTTTTCTCACTATGCACTTTTGAGCGGCGGAACGTATAAGCCGGAAGACATTAAAGACAAATCTAAAATAAAATTGATATTCTTAAGTTGTGGCAGTAAAGAGCGTCCTGACGGTATTAAAGATGCGGTAGCAACGCTTAAAACGGCTGGCTTTAATGCTGTTCCTTATATTTCAGAAAATACGGGACATGAATTTCAAACCTGGCGCAGAAGCTTTAAAGAACTGGCTCCGCTTTTATTCAAATAGTAATCCTTTTTCAATAATAAATCCAATCATCTCAATAGTATCTGGCGATGAATTGTATTCCCCAAAAACATGACAAATTAAACCATTCATCCGTCCGGGTACTATTGTTTGGCTATAAATTAAATCTAAAAATATGCGTAAAAATAATAGCATTTCTAAGGTTGTTTTCAATAGAAATTTATTGAAAAATGTAATGACGATTTTTTGTTTGTTGAGTCTGGCAGGCAAATCATTCTCTCAAAATTTAGTATTAAACGAAAAAGAATATTTCGAAACTCCGGGACTGAATGTCTGGGTTTTTAATAATGAATACAACGGAATGTTTTTTGACGAAAAAACAGCCGGAATAGAATTTATTCATCATGGTGTGAGAACGGTTACCGGTGGAGCCATCAGGCTGCAGAACACACCGGAACAATGGGATTTGATTCCGAAAATGATCAGCCGAAAAGTCGATAAGGCCAAAAATACCATTGAAGTTGTATTGCGCTATGAGGAATTTAATTTTGACTCTAAAATCATAGTAACAGCAAAAGGAAAAGGTTTTACGATCGATGTGGTTTTAGACAAACCCGTTCCGAAACCATTAGAAGGAAGGGCAGGATTTAATATGGAATTTATACCTACTTCTTATTTTGAAAGCAATTATGTAGTCGATGGAAAAGCGGGAACTTTTCCGAGATATCCGGCAAGCAATACAGAAATTCGCCCTTTAGCGGAAAAAATCCCTCAGTTTGCCGGACATACCACATTTGACGATCGTGGAAGAAATGAATTTATCGCCACGCTTCCCCTAGAATCGGGTAAGAATTTCATTTTTGCGCCCGAAAATCCCGAGCGTACCGTAAAAATTCAGTCTGAAGATCAGGATGTAATGCTATTTGACGGAAGAAATTTAGGGCAAAACGGCTGGTTTATTGCCAGAAGTATTCTTCCCATAAATAAAAAAGGCAAAGTAATGAGCTGGTATGTAGAACCCAACGCTATCACGAACTGGAAAAGAGAACCTGTAATTGGCTTTTCTCAGGTTGGTTATATGCCGGAGCAAAAGAAAGTAGCGGTTGTCGAACTGGACAAAAACGACAAAGCGTTGCCTACTGCATCAATTTTTAAATTGGATGCTGATGGAAAATTCACAGAAAAATTAAAAGTAAATGTCAAAGATTGGGGAAGTTATCTCCGATATAATTATGCCCAGATTGATTTTAGTGCTATTAAAGAAAAAGGACTTTATTATATTCAATATGGCGACCAAAAGACCAATACGTTTCAGATTGAAGATAATGTTTATGCCAACATCTGGCATCCTACTATGGACGTTTGGTTTCCGGTTCAGATGGATCATATGGAAGTGAATGAGGCGTATAGAGTCTGGCACGGAAGACCTTTTTTAGACGATTGTCTTCAGGCACCAATCAATCATGAACACTTCGACGGTTACAAACAAGGTCCGACAACAGATACGAAATACAAACCGCTGGAACGTATTCCCGGAATGTCTGTTGGCGGTTGGTTTGATGCCGGTGATTTTGATATACAGACTTTTTCGCATGTAAGTGTCATCAACAGTTTTGTAGAATCGTGGGAGGCATTCAAAGTCAACAGAGACGAAACGTATATTGACCAAAAAACGCAATTTGTAGACATTCACCGTCCGGATGGTCAGCCCGATTTATTACAGCAAATCGAGCATGGCGTTTTGAATCTTGTCGCACAAGTAGAAAATATCGGGCATCCTGTTAGAGGAATAGTAGTTCCCAATTTACATCAATACCACCATTTGGGAGATGCATCTACTGAAACCGATAATCTTCCGTATAATTCTTCGCTTAAACCATATGAATCTAATGGAGTTTCCAGCGGTACGAAAGATGACAGGTGGGCTTTTACCAACCGTACTTCATTTCTGGACTTTAGAACAGCAGGCTCTTTAGCAGCTGCAAGCAGAGCATTAAAAGGCTATAATGATGTGCTTTCGGCTAAATGCTTGTCTCTTGCGATTAAGTTAGCCAATGAAGCCACTGAAATAGAAAAGAACGCAAAACCGGATAATAGTCCTATGTCAAGATGGGGAAAAGGAAGTGACATGATCGCGACTTTGCAGCTCTACTTAAGTACAAAAGACGTAAAATATAAAAAAGGTTTTGAAGATAAAATATGGAAATTACTCGATGAAAATTTAGATTTTAATATGAATCCAGCGCTGTTGGCTGTTTCTTCCATGGACGATACTTACAAACAAAAATTACGTGGTTATGTGTTGAAGTACAAAGAAAAAATGGACAAGGAAAATGCCGAAAATCCTTATGGTGTGCCAATCGCAAAAAGAGGCTGGGGAGGAAGTTCGCAGGTGATCAATTGGGCAAGTACCAATTATTATATCCATAAGATTTATCCTGACATCATGGACAAAGAAAGTGTTTATCAGGGGTTGAATTATATTCTGGGCTGTCATCCTTATTCTAATTTATCTTTCGTAAATGCGGTTGGAAACAGATCTAAAAAAGTGGCTTATGGAGGCAATCGCGCCGATTTTACGACAATTGCCGGCGGCGTAGTTCCTGGACTTATTTTTCTTAAACCGGATTATCTGGAGAATAAAGATGACTGGCCATTTTTTTGGGGAGAAAACGAATGTATCATCGATGGTGGTGCGTGGTATGTTTTTCTGGCAAATGCGGTAAATGATTTGGCTACGGAGAAATAATAAATTTAAACACATAAAGAAATATAGGTTGACATGCGGTTAAAGGCGCTTCGCTTGTTTGAAAACACAGAGCAAGCCTGATTTAACCGCAAGGTGCACAAAGATCTACGCAAGGTGCGCAAAGTTTTTTCACGCAGATTATGCAGATTATTATTATTAATTATCTGCGCATATCTGCTTAAATCTTTTTAAATCTGCGTGAAACAAACTTTGCGCCTTTGCGAGATTAAATAAAAACTTTATGAATCTCTGCGAAACCTTTGTGTATCTCTGTGGTATTCAGCTACGCAGTTTTATTGACAAAGCTTTGCGAACTTAATAATACCAACTGCAAACAAAAAAAAAATACATTGCGTGCTTTGCGGTAAAATTAACCAACAGTAAGAAACACATAGGTCGAACTAAAAAAAAGCAACATGAAACAATTTCTAAATATTACCATACTAATTTCCTGCCTGTGTTTTGAGTCAGGTTGGAGTCAGAAAGCAACAATAGTGGAAGATTTTAAGCCTTCGTCTGTCAATCAGCCGGAAAGGCAATTTCCACAAGTTAATTCACAGCGACGCGTACGAGCCAGTATTGCGGCACCCAATGCAAATAAAGTGCAGCTTGATCTTGGCGGAGTGAAATACGATATGCGAAAAGACGCCAACGGAATATGGACAGGGGAATCAAATCCGCAGGATGAAGGATTTCATTATTATCAGTTAAATATTGACGGAGCATCAGTTCCGGATCCGGGAAGTTTGTATTTCTATGGTGCCGGAAGATGGGGCAGCGGGATTGAGATTCCGTCTGCAGATCAGGATTTTTTTGATCTGAAAAATGTGCCACACGGTTTGATAAGCGAAAACATCTATTTCTCAAAACTGACTAACTCTTTTAGACGCTGTTTTATTTATACGCCTGCAGGTTATACAGAAAATACAAAAACGCGTTATCCCGTACTGTATTTACAACACGGAAGTTTTGAGGACGAAACAGGCTGGTCACAGCAAGGAAAAGCAGGTTTTATTTTAGACAATTTAATTGCGTCAAAACAGGCGACTCCTATGATTATTGTAATGGATAATGGCTATGCTAATAAACCGCAAAGTAAAGAATCAAAGGATAAAAAAGAACGCCCGGAATCTGTTTTTGAAGAAGTCCTTATGACCGAAGTTATTCCGATGATAGACACAAAGTTCCGCACCATCGCCAATCGCGAAAGCAGAGCAATCGCTGGTCTTTCGATGGGTGCCAACCAAACTATGCGGATTATGATGAATCATCTCGATACATTTTCTTACTATGGCGGCTTTAGCGGTACAGCCAATTATCCGAGTACAGATCCTATTGACGCTGCTACTTTTTTAGAAGGAAAATATAAAGACGGCAATACGCTTAATAAAAAAATCAAACTTTTTTGGTTAGGTTTAGGAACTAAAGAACCGGCTCCGTTTCCTAAATCAATTGGTGCGTTTAAAAACATGTTAGACCAACAGGGAATTAAATACGTGTATTACGAATCGCCTGAAACGGCTCATGAATGGCTGACATGGCGCAGATGCTTATACCAGTTTGCTTCTCAGTTATTTAAATAGCATTTGCGCTATTAAGATAAACACAAATTAGGGATTGAGAATTTAAATATGTACAGACTTGTATCATTATTTTTAAGCCACATGTAATAAAAAAAATACCCGAAAAAATAACGATTTTTTCGGGTATAAATATTATAATACCTAACTAAACTTGCTTGTAATCGCTATGCCAAACAGCTTCTTCCGGGCCATCACCCTTGTGACCATCTAATTGAATCACAAAACTTTTAGCAGGAAAGTAAGGTGTAATATGGATGTCCAGCAAAATTCTGTCCTTTTGCGTTTTGTCTTGCTCAATCTTCATTACGGTAAACTTTTCAATAAGATTAGCCGGTCCTTTAATTCCGTCTAAAAATTTAATAATTTGACTTCTTAAGTCAGCTTCAGTTCTGGTAGTCCAGTTCTCAAAAGCTCTTCTGTTTAAGAAATCGAAAAGCACTTTTGTAATATGGTCAAATACCCTAACTACTGAATATGTTTGCAAACCTAAATTATCTCCATTAAATAATGTTTTGGCAGAGAAAGCCATAATTTTGCTGTACTCATTTACCATTGGCACAAGTCCCATCAAGAATGTTTAAAATCAAACAACTTATAATTAGACTTAAAGAATGTTTATTAAGAATGTAATTCCCCTTCTTCGAAGAGTTCCTCTAAAACGCTGTGCGAAAGTCTCCTGACTTCGCACCGGCAAAGAGAATCGACAAAGCATAAAAACAGCAAACCCCGCCATACGGTTTTTTTTTCAAAAAAGGATAATCTCACCCAAGAATTATGAGGTGTATTCAGAATACAAAAGATAAAATCATTGGCTTTTCCAAACTGGCCAAATGGCATGAAAAAGTAAATCAATCCGGTTTTAAGTCTTTCAATACAATCTCCCTGGACAATAATGAACCATTATAAAACGATATTGAATTATTTTGATAACAGGAGTACTAGTGCTTCTGCAGAATCTTTCAATGCAAAAATAAAAGCATTTAGAAGTCAATTTATCAATTTAAAGGAGTAAGAAATGTAGATTTTTTTTCTTTCAGGCTAACTAATATTTATGCTTAATTTTTGTTTCTCAGGTTTTTGTAGGATGAAGCACAAAGCTTGGGGAGGAAATGTCAAAATAAAACAAGAACTTTGCAATCTAAGAATTTTATATGACCCCTATAGAGCTTTTGAAGT
>NZ_JAFICC010000018.1 GCF_017833415.1 Flavobacterium sp. 1355
TTGTCTCGTTGTAAAACGAGACGGCTGTCAATTCAATATGTCTACGAACGTGTATTTCTTTTTTGTTTCACTTGTGTTTCAAAGCGGGTGCAAAAGTAGGTACTTTATTTACATTTACAAGCTATTTTTAAATAATTTTTAAGCTGTTTTTTTAAACTTTTCGCTAACTCACTGACAATATTAATTTTACAACTAAAAAAAGTTTTTATACTTTAATGAATTTTCTTACTTTTATATAATTTTACTTAGTTTTTGCATCAAAAGTATTCTTATATCAAATTTAAAATGTTCTGACCAACTTAAAAATATGCCCTTCTCAAACGCATTTACTTATTCTGAAATAATTATATGCCTCCAGATAGATGATACGTCTACATAATTGTACAATTTTATAAATAAGTAAATTTTTAATGAAACAAAGTTGCATTTAAAATTAAGAGTTTTATATTTGTACAATCATACTTGAGTTAAGGTGATTGTTAAGAATGAAAAAGAAATTTAAATTTATTACTCTTTTTATGCCATTGCTGGTAGTATTTGCAATACTGTTTCCGGCGATACATTCTTATGAACATATACAGAACCATAATTCTGCACATAAAAGTTCAATACAACATCATTCGCATAAAAGCGAATTTAAAATACATGATCATTCTAATGAGGAATGTGCTATTTGTCATTTTAAATTTAGCCCTGTCAGTACATTTTCATTTGTACATTTTGATTTTCATAAAAGTTATAGTATTACTCCTTATGTTAGCTTTTATTTCAAAACTTACTCTTCCTTTTTTAAAGGATCCCTATTTGCGCTTCGTGCACCTCCCAGAATTTAAATAATAAGCAATCATTTCATAATGAAATGTACACGCCTTATTTAGCTTTAATCCCGTCGAAAAACTAATTATTTTTTATGTCTTTATTTTGAAAGTTTAATTTCTTTCAGGATTTCCTTTTTCATAATAATATTTAAGGTTTTAACTGCTACAAAGTTTATTTTATGAATAGCTGTTATTCAAAAAAAGTTTCATAAACTGATTTTTTGCAATAATGCGGCTTTAAATTCAATTAAAATAAAACCTAAGAATCGATTTTAGGTAAATATTGTGTGTTTCATTTTCAAACAACTAAATAGATTACAATTTTTAATTGATCCTGAACTCTTGTTTAGTTTATAAAATGACAGACTTATTTCAAAGCTGCTTAATAAGGCATAATTCCCCCATTAACTTATAAAATTTACCTGATGCGTTTATGGCTGTTTCTAAATAGCTGTGCTGCATTGTGGCATTTATTTCAGTAATCCAATTTAATATTTATGAATACAATTAAAACCAAATCAAAAAAAATGAAAACAACTAAAATTCTGGTAACCTTTCTGGTAACGGCTTTTGCTTTTACCGCCTGTGACAATGATAATGACACACCCGAACCAGAAAAAGCAAAACCTGTTATTAATAACATAGAACTGGGACTAGGAAACAATGAAACTGCTACAATAGGCCATGATTTCCATTTTAATGCCGAAGTGATTGCAGGAGATAAAATTGAAAGCGTAAAAATAAAAATTGCACAAATAAGTACCGAAACTTATTCCAAAGCCTGGTCGCATGACATAACGTGGCCACAATATACTGGTGCAAAAAACGCTGTAATTCACAAGCATTTTGATATTCCTGCAGATGCAGCAGAAGGTAAATATGATTTTATTATTACCATAACTGATCAAAACGGAACGAGTCTGGAAGTAAAGAAACCGCTGACTATATATGCAGTCGAAAATTTGCCGGTAAATCCGGTCGCAACCATTTTTAACGTTTTTAAAAATGATGATTTTTTCTACAGAGACGGAAAATATGCTCAGGAAGGAGATTCATTTAAAACAAACGATAAAATAATGTCGCAGGTTACACTTACGGGAGTAAAAGGAAACGGCATAATGTATTTGCTGCTAATTGATAAAAATGCAAAACATTTACCTGAAAGTGTGGATCAAATTGACTTCAGCAAAGTAATTGTGTATGATGTCTTTGAACATAAAGACATGGCAGAAGTTGGTACTTTCTCTAATGTCATCTTTGATGAAACAACCTTCACTACAGTGCGCGATATGCCTTCGTTAATCATAGGTGCGCAAAAAGATAATAATATGCCAACACCTCAGGATATTACAGGCACAAGAGCTTGGGCATCCGGAACTTATGTTTACAGGTTGGTATACAAAAATACCACGTACAATATCAATTTTTCACAATCTATAGATGTTCCTGTTTCGCTGTAATACATCAGCATTTAGTATTCTATTCATAAAATAAAAAAACAATGAAAACATTAAAACTTGTCTTTTTGCTTCTTGCAATGTCTTTTTTTATTACCGCTTGTTCAAGTGATAATGAGCAAATTGATACAGAATATCCGGTCATTGATATTTCTGCTTCGAATGCATTTCCGGTACAATGCAGTGAAATAACACGCGGACAAAAAATCACCTTCAGAACAAAATTTACAGATAATGCCGAATTAGGTTCTTACAGTCTTGATATTCACCACAATTTTGATCATCATACGCATAGTACAGAAGTCAATGATTGTGTGTCAGATCCAATTAAAAAACCTGCAAATCCGTTGCTTTATATCAATTCTGTAACTATTCCCGCAGGGCAAAAAAGTTACGAAGCCGTTCAGGAAATCAGCATTCCGGAGGATATTGATCCCGGAGATTATCATTTTTTAATCCGCCTGACGGATAAAGAAGGGTGGCAGACTATTAAAGGCTTAAGCATTAAAATTTTATAAGCTGATTTTGATGTATAAAACCAAATTAAATCGATTCCGAATTTTTTGCTTGCTTTTTTGTTTTGCTGTAGTTTCAAAAACGGCAGCGCAATCAGTTCGTGTATCAGGTAAAGTACTTTCCAGTGAAAGGGGTTCACTGGAAGGTCTTACCGTTATTATTCAGCCCGGTAATTTAACCACAATTACAGACAAAAAGGGTCTTTTTTATTTTACAAATATTCCAAAAGATTCAAAAAGCTTAACAATAAACTACACGGGTTATCTGCCTTATGAAATGAAGCTTTCGCTGAAAGAAGGTGCCGTTTTATTACCGGATATTTTCTTAAAACCGGACATTAAAGAATTACAGGAAGTAGTTATTACAGATCATTTTGGCTTTCGCCGAAAAAAAGAAGAATCGCTAAATATAGAAACCGTAAACAGTAGTTTTATCCAGAGAAACCTTGGCGGAAGCCTTATGCAATCGCTGCAGAGAATTCCCGGCGTTAAAACAATTTCCATTGGTTCGGGAGGTTCCAAACCTCTTATTCGCGGACTCAGTTTTAATCAGGTTATTGTGGTTGAAAATAGCATCAAACACGAAGGTCAGCAATGGGGCGCAGATCACGGCCTTGAAATCGATCAATATGCGGTAAATCGCGTCGAAATTATCAAAGGTCCTTCGTCTTTTATGTACGGATCTGATGCTATTGGCGGAGCGGTCAACATAAAACCTGTTCCAGTGCCTGAGCAAAATACTCTGGGCGGAAGCATTGACTTTACAGGAAAAAGCAATAATGAACAATTTGGCGGATCGATCAATCTGTTTGGTCGAAATGAAAAATGGTTTTTCGATACCCGAATGACGGTTATGTATTATGGAGATTATCGTGTTCCTACAGATACGGTTCATGTTTACAATTACGCCGTTCCGTTATATAAAAATCGCTTGCGAAATACCGCAGGACGCGAACTCGATTTGCATGCCAGTACAGGATATGTTTCCGAAGAATTCAAATCGGTTTTATATGCGAGTAATGTTTACAGCAAAAGCGGCTTTTTTGCCAATGCACACGGACTAGAACCCAGAAATGTAGATACTGAACTTCACGACAAATCAAGCCGTGATATTTTGATGCCTTTTCAGGAAGTTACGCATACTAAAATCAGTAATACAACTTCTTTTCAGGCAGGAAATCACCAGTTGGAAACACAATTGGGATTTCAGAAGAATTTTCGTCGAGAATGGAGCCATTATGTCAACCATGGTTTTATGCCGCCTTTATACCCTGATGATATGCATGCACCGCAACATCTGGAAAGACAGTACGATAAAGAAGTTTTTTCTATCGCGATTAAAGATGAATTTTCGATAAATAAACATCAGATTACTGTTGGAATGAATGGCGAAAAACAGCAGAATACTATTAATGGCTGGAGTTTTTTAATTCCTGATTTCCAACAAATTACGGCGGGGTTATTTGCTTATGATAAAATCCGGATCAGTGATTTATGGTTGCTTCATGGTGCTGTTCGATTGGATTATGGCAAAATCGAAATGGAACAATACAACGATTGGTTTCTAAGTGAAATTACGGAAAATGGCCAGACAACGTCTCAATATTTAAAGCGTTCAGACGATTTGACTAAAACATTCCAAAGTTTCAACTGGTCGGCAGGAGTGAATTACAATCCGGGAAAATTGACTTTAAAAGCAAATCTGGGAACAAGTTTTAGAATGCCTATTGCAAAAGAACTGGCTTCAAACGGTGTCAATTATCATTATTTCAGATTTGAAAAAGGAAATCCGAATTTATCTGCAGAACGTTCGTATCAATTGGATCTTGGTTTGGAATGGCAGGAAAATAAATGGTCCATTCAGTTGAGTCCGTTTTTTAATTATTTTCCCAATTATATTTATCTGAATCCCACTTCTCAGCATGATATTTATTACGGAGCAGGAAATCAGGTCTTTGAATATGAGCAGAGTAAAGTCATGCGATACGGTGGCGAATTGCAAACGCGTTATCAGTTTCTGCCTGTTTTAAGTGTCGAAATTCTGGCCGAATATCTTTATTCTGAACAATTATCGGGAAACAAAAAGGGCTATACACTTCCCTTCTCTCCTCCTGCTTCGGTTTTGTTTGGGATGACGTACAGTCCGGCAATCAAAAATTTGAGAGACACTTATTTCTCAATTGATTACCGTTATACGGCAACACAAAATCAGATTGTTCCTCCCGAAAAGAAAACTGCCAGCAGCAATGTTTTCAACCTTGCTTTGGGAACTAAGTTAAAAACCGGAAAACAGGATTTTACAATCAGCCTGCAGGTTCAAAATTTGTTTAATACCAAATACCTCAATCACACGAGTTTTTACCGGTTAATCGAGCTTCCTGAGGCTAGCCGAAATATTATTCTGTCGGTCAAAGTTCCTTTTTTAATTCCTCAATAAAAATTTTAATTCAAAATTAATAATCCTAAATCTTATGAAAAAAGTAAAATTATTTGTTCTGTTTCTCCTTACGGCTGCTGCATTTACAGCCTGTGATAACGATGATAATCAGGAAGCTGTAAAACCCACAGCAGAAAATATTGAAATTGGAACTGCCAATAACAAACGCGCTTTGATTGGTCGTGATTTTCATTTTAATGCCGATGTTGTTGCCGGCGATAAAATTGCCGATGTACAGCTAAAAATCCTTCCGAAAAGTGGAGAAACCTACACAAAAGACTGGAAACTGGAATTTAAATGGTCTGAATACATTGGAACAAAAAACACCAATGTACACAAACATTTTACGATTCCTGCCGATGCTCCGGAAGGCAAATTTGATTTCTATTTTATCGTCCTGGATGAGAATGGAACCCAACTCGAAATTAAGGAACAAATTACGATTACTGATCCAGCCAATATGCCTGCTGATCCTTTAGTAGGGCGCGATATGATTTCCAGAAACGATGATTTGATTTATTATATGGAAACCTGGGTTGAGCCGGAATTAATTTTCAAAAAAAATGATTTGCTTACAGCTCACGCACAGGTTAGCCAGATTGTGGGCGACGGAATTTTATATTCTGTTTTAATCAAAAAAAGTCTCAATTATCATCCTGAAAGCATTGATAATCTTGATTTTAAAAAGGTAATTGTGGTTTCAAAAGTAGAACATAAAGACCTTGCTCCTGCTTCAAAAATTGCTACGCTTCAAAAAATAAATGACGTATGGGGCGGAGAAAGCATCACTATTGGTGCTGATAAAGATGCTATTGGAGAAGCAACAACTTTAGATAAATCGTGGCAATCCGGTCAATACAATTGGGTAATTCTTTACAAAAATACCACACACAATTTGAGCGTCTATAAATCGATGCCAATTACCATTAGTTTCTAATTAAACCCAAATATTAATTTAAATACATTTTACAATGAAAAACAATTATTTCAAACTGATTTTCTTATTTGCTTTATCGACTTTCGTGGTCTCCTGTAGTAATGATGATGACAATAATATTATCGAAACTCCCGAAGAAACGCTTTCAGAATTTAAATACCTTAGAATTTTACTTTCTGACGAAAAAACAACTGAAATTACATTGGTAAATCCGGTGGATGCTACGACAAATTCTTTTAATGCAAAATTTGCAAAATCAGCCCTTTATACAACAGAATCCGGCAGATATGCAGGAATTATACACCGAGCAGACAACACGGTTGAAACTTTTGACAGCGGTTTTGAAAGTCATGGCGATCATGTTGATGTAGATGGTATTCCGCAATTTGGAGCTTTGACAGGACAATCGCTTTTGCCAACGCATTTTAAAAGTAAAATTGGAGAATTAATGACTTTTAATGATGGGGATGGTACTTTGTCTGTTGCCAAAGAATCTGAAATCAATACTGCTGGAGCCAAATTTAAAGTGATAAATGCCGGACTTTTGGCACATCATGGCGCGATGGCTACTTTTACTAACGGAACTTATGCGATTACTGAAAAGGATAATTCTATTACAGGGACACTTCCTGAAAAAGTAAAAATTATCGACAATACCGGCAAAACACTTTTTGACGCGACAATTGTTACAAAAGGTATTCACGGAAATGCTTCTGACGGGATTTATGCTGTTTTTGGTTCTGCCAGCGGTATTCTTGTAGTGGAAAGTTCAGGAAAACAAAAATTGATTGCACATCCTGAAGATTTTGGAACAGCCTGGTTTGGAACTATATTAGAAACTTCAACTAAAGGAAAATTTGTAGGCTATACTGCTGCAAAAGGAGCTTATTTAATTGATGTTGTAAATGGCACAATTAAACCGATTTTGCAAAATACTACTATTATGCAATGTAAAGTAAGCTACAATGACAGCAAACTGGGAATTTTATTGCATTCAGGAGAATTTAAACTATTCAACTTAAACAGTTTATCAGTTGAAAAAGAAGGAAAGATTATTGCCGAAACTGCAACTGATGCTGCTTTAAAACCACAAATTCAGCTAACAGAAAATTTTGCTTACATCACTTCTCCAAATACGGGAGAATTATTGCAGCTTAATTTGACTTCAATGACAATTGCAAAGAAAATTAAGGTTTCAAAAACGCCATACATGATTACGATTCTTGGGTTTGAAAACAGTGAAGATCACTAAAAACAAAATATAATTACATTAAAATCAAACCAGTAAACTTATGAGTGTTTACTGGTTTTTTTTTGTCTCTTTCTTTTGTTCATAAATTAAAAGAAAGGACACTCAATTTCAATTACTATCAACATCGAAATTGTGGTTATTATTTATTCCGGTCAAATTGTTTTTTACTATTGAGCATCCCAGGTTGCACTAGGATAATAAATAGAACTAGTTACCGGGGCTTTCCAGTATTCCTGACTACCACCACGGAAAGTGTGAAGACTTACTGCATTTACATTTCGTTTAGAATCGTTCGTCACCCAACGAATGGTTTGGTTCAATATCTCTGTGCCGTTTACATAATATTTGACATATCCGTTAGTATTTGAACCTGTATTTAACTTAACCGATATCTGGCAGTTGTAGGTCACTCCTTCTTGTATGTAATACTTTTTTCCAAAATCATTCCCAAATTGTCCGGGCTGATCTTTATAGTAGACATACGGCTGAAGATAGGCTCCGCTTCCTTTGGATGTGTTTGATCCATTTGGACAATACCACATAAATCTGGCACTACCGCCATTGCCATCCCACCCTGGATCGCCACCAGTATTCTGATCACCGATTAATATACCATATCCGCATTTGCCGCCTCTGCTCCAATAAAATCCGGAATTAAATTTCATCGTAAACCAAACGGTATAAACGCCTGTTGACCAAACTCCATAAGAGGTACACAAACCACCAGGACACGATAGTGTATTGGGCTGCAATGTGATTGTTCTGGCTCCGGTACCACCAGCTAACGCGGCTACTGCTGAAGCGGCTTCTTTGTTGGCAATTTTCTGTACCTCTTGTTTAGCACTTTGCGGTACATCTGGCTCTTGTTCCTTTTCACAGGAATTAAGCACTAATGCTATAAATAGCAAACTTGTTAATTTCAATAATTTTTTCATTTTTAAAATTTAAAGGTTAGTAAATAATTAATAGTTAATAAGTAAATAATTAATAGTTAATAAATAGTAGATAGTAATTTTATCGTTTGATACTGAAACAGAATACTTTGCAAAATTTATTCTGTAAAGTTCATTAATAACAATTTGTATGTGGAGTAATAAAGTACGTATTTGGGTACAAAAAAATCTGGTCTATACTTATTGTGGATAAAGTTTCGATGACTGAAAACTATTCAGCCCCATAAAAACTGAGCAACGTAACCTAAATTCTTATTAACTAACTGGAAAGATTTGTCGCAACAAAAATTTAAACACAAACATTATGAGAAGCTTACGAAAAGTACATTTTAAATATCCGGACTTTTGAACAAAGCATATTAGGACGTTTAAACAAAGTGGCTCCTTTGTATGTGCTCTATTTTTGTTCCTGTAAAACAACTTAAATTAAAAAAAATGGAACAGAATAATTATCAGGGAAAATTGCAAAAAGCGTTAGGCTCAGGATTTGATGCTAAATCAACATCGTATGAAGTCGTAAATGGAATTGATCTTACAGGAAAAATTGCCATTGTGACGGGAGGCAATACAGGCATCGGTTTGGAAACCGTTAAAACACTTACAGGAGCAGGTGCAACGGTTATTGTACCAGCGAGAGATGTAGAAAAAGCGAAAAGAAATCTGGAAGGAATTGCAAATGTGTTAATTGAAAAAATGGATTTAATGAACCCCGATTCTATTGATGCTTTTGCCGAAAGGTTTTTGCATTCAGGCAGGCCGCTTCATTTACTTATCAATAATGCAGGGATTATGTGGGTCCCGCTACGCAGAGATAGCCGCGGGTATGAATCGCAGTTAGCTACCAATTATCTGGCGCTCTTTCAGCTCACAGCAAAATTATGGCCAGCACTAAAAAAAGCAAATGGTGCGAGAGTGGTAAATGTCTCTTCTGGCGGGCATCAATTTTCAGATTTCGATTTTGAGGATCCCAATTTCCTTAATAGAGAATATGAAACTTTACAGGGATACGGTCAGTCAAAAACAGCGGTTAACCTTTTTTCAATGGAATTAGATACACGGGCAAAAGCTTATAATGTGCGAAGTTATTCATTATGTCCGGGTTCGGTCGGCGAAACAGAATTAGGAAGAGAAGCACCGCTTGATTTGTTACAAAAATTGGGTTTTACTGATGCTGAAGGAAATATACTGCCAGAAGTTGCAGCTTCTCTAAAAACAATTCCACAGGGTGCAGCCACAACAGTTTGGGCAGCTACCAGCGAGCTGCTCAATGATATTGGCGGTGTATATTGTGAAAATGCAGATATAGCATCTTTAAATTCAAATGAAAAAGTCATTGGTGGTGTTAAACCTTATTCATTAGATGAAAGGAATGCTAAGCGATTATGGAAATTGAGCGAGGAGATGACAGAAATAAAATTTGATTTTAGTTAATATTTGTATCTTTATATCACATAAGAATATGGACTATCAGGTAAATTACATAAACCCGGAGATTAAACTTTCCAACTACAGTGGTAAGTTGTTTAAAACCGAAGCAGCATTTAATGATCATTTGCTGGTGTGGCTGATTTCGGGTGAAACAAAAATTATCCAGGCAGATGAAAGTTTTATATTTGGTGCAGGGAGTACTTTTTTAATTCCAAGAAATCAATTGGCTACTATCGTCAATGTACCAAAAGACGGGCTGCCTCACAAAGCAGTCGCCATGCATTTATCGGCCAGAAGACTTAGGGAATTTTATGATCCGGGAAAAGTAAAACCAAAAACTGTCACATCAAAAATTTTCAGTTTCCATAAACATCCTTTGCTGGAAAGCTGCTTGGCTTCGCTGATTCCGTATTTTGAAATGCAGGAGAATTTTCCCGAAAATATCGCTTCCTTAAAAATTACCGAAGCAA
The DNA here is from genome assembly GCF_017833415.1 of Flavobacterium sp. 1355. GTDB lineage: Bacteria > Bacteroidota > Bacteroidia > Flavobacteriales > Flavobacteriaceae > Flavobacterium. The sequence goes on from NZ_JAFICC010000018.1 coordinate 10,268, forward strand.
TTTCAATTCTTAGAAATATTGATCAGAATATCGACGCTATATTAGCAAATTTTGACGAGCCCGACAAAATTGATTTAATCACTTTTATGGAGAAGAACTTTATGTTTAATATGTCATTGGAAAAGTTTGGTTACCTGACAGGTCGAAGTCTGACCACTTTTAAGCGGGATTTTCATAAGGCATTCAATGTTACACCGCAACGCTGGCTGACCAAAAAAAGATTAGAATTGGCGAATTACCAGCTTACCGAAAAAGAGAAAAACCCGGTTGATATTTATTACGAGACAGGGTTTGAGAATTTATCACATTTTTCTTTTGCATTCAAAAAACAGTTCGGTTACTCACCAACTGAATTGAAAAGAATAAAAACAGACTGCTAAAAGTCTGGCTTGCAAAACATATTGACAAAAGACCTCCAAAATCAAATGACTTTGGAGGTTTTTTATTTATAATGGAGTTTCATGAAAGTTTTTTTCTAACAGGATTGAATCGAAATATTTCACAGAAATCTGTTTGTTTTATTAATACCAGAGGAATCTTATGCATCATTTGTCGCACATAATGCTTCATATCTGCTACTAACGTTACTGCTGTAAAACTACATTTACAATCCTAAAATTCTACACATTTGATGCACACAACCTGCAAACTAAATAAAGATGAATTCGGCAAAAATGTAAATGTTTCACATATCTGACTTTAATAACTTCTAATAAAACTAAAACCACATGATGAAAAAACAAACCAAAAAATATGCTTTTATACTGCTAATCATTTTTGCAAACGGTTATGCTCAGACAAAAAAGCATCTGGATGTCAACAAACCAATTGAAGATCGTATTTCACTTTTGATGAAAGAAATGACTTTAGAAGAAAAAGTAGGTCAAATGAATCAGTACAATGGTTCATGGGATGTTACGGGGCCAAAACCAGAATCGGGCACAAATGAAGAAAAATACAATAATATAAAAAAAGGATGGGTCGGCTCGATGCTGACCGTAAGAGGGGTTAAAGAAGTTAGAGCCGTACAAAAAATAGCCGTTGAGGAAACACGTCTTGGAATTCCGCTCATTTTTGGTTTTGATGTCATCCATGGTTACAAAACCATTAGCCCTATTCCGTTGGCAGAAGCCGCAAGCTGGGATTTAGATGCAATAAAAAATTCCGCCAGGATTGCTGCTGTCGAAGCCTCTGCTTCTGGATTAAACTGGACTTTTGCCCCCAATGTAGATATTTCTAATGATGCAAGATGGGGAAGAGTAATGGAAGGCGCTGGCGAAGATCCTTATTTGGGAAGCAAAATTGCTACGGCAAGAGTCAAAGGTTTTCAAGGTGAAAATTTCGATAATACTTCAATCATTGCTTGCGCCAAACATTTTGCAGCGTATGGTTTTGTAGAAGCAGGCAGAGAATACAACAGCGTAGATATGAGTAATTCTAAGCTGTACAATACTGTGTTACCGCCTTTTAAGGCGGCAGTTGACGCCGGTATCCGAACTTTTATGAATTCATTTAATACATTAAATGGTGTTCCGGCAACGGGAAATAGTTTTTTGCAACGAGATATATTAAAAGGAGCATGGGGATTTAAGGGTTTTGTTGTTTCTGACTGGGCTTCAATAGGCGAAATGATTACGCACGGTTACGCAGCTGATGGAGCCGATGCCGCTAAAAAAGCTGCTATAGCAGGTTCTGACATGGATATGGAATCAAATGTTTATGTGACAGAATTGGTGAAATTAGTAAAAAATGGCGTGGTAAAAGAAAGCGTGGTCGATGATGCTGTCCGCAGAATTTTAAGAGTAAAATTTGAATTGGGTTTGTTTGACAATCCCTACAAATATTGTGATGAAGCCCGTGAAATATCAGATATTGGAAACAAGGCAAATAATGATGGAGTGCTGGACATGGCCAAAAAGTCGATCGTTTTATTGAAGAATGACAAAAACCTGCTGCCATTAAAAAAAGAAGGAATTAAAATCGCTTTAATCGGTGCTTTGGCAAAGGATAAAAACAGCCCTCTCGGAAGTTGGAGAATTGCAGCTGACGACAATACAGCAGTATCTGTCCTTGAAGGAATGCAGCAGTACAAAAACAACATTTTGGTTTATGAAAAAGGAACCGATGTGGCTACAAATAAACAATTATTTGTAGACGAAGTAAAAATTAATACAACTGATTTTTCAGGATTTGAAGCAGCAAAAAAAGCAGCAAAAAATGCGGAGGTTGTTGTAATGGTGCTGGGTGAAATTGGTTATCAGAGCGGTGAAGCGCGCAGCAGAACAGAATTGGGTTTACCCGGTAATCAACAGCAATTGCTGGAAGAAGTTTATAAAGTAAATCCCAATATTGTTTTAGTTTTAAATAATGGTCGTCCGTTAGCCTTGCCCTGGGCAGCAGCCAACATTCCTGCTATTGTTGAAGCATGGCAATTAGGGACGCAATCCGGAAATGCAATTGCACAGGTTTTATACGGAGATTATAATCCGAGTGGTAAATTGACAATGTCATTTCCGAGAAATGTGGGCCAATGTCCTATCTATTACAATTTATACAATACAGGACGACCGACTGATAAAGATCAGAATGTTTTTTGGTCACATTATTCTGATGTTGAAAAAACGCCTTTATATCCTTTTGGCTATGGTTTAAGCTATACTTCTTTTGCCTACAAAAATCTGAAAATAGCAAAGCCTTCATTCCAAAAAAATGAAAAAATAGAAGTTTCTGTTGACGTTACCAATACAGGTAATTTTGACGGAAAAGAAGTGGTTCAATTGTATATAAATGATGTTGCCGCGAGTATTGTCAGACCTGTTAAAGAATTAAAAGGTTTTGAACTTGTAACATTAAAAAAAGGAGAAACAAAAACAATCAAATTTACAATAACAGATGCCGAACTTGGATTTTATGACAATGAAGGCAAATTTTTGATCGAATCCGGTGTATTCAACGTTATGGTTGGCTGGAATTCTAATGAAGGACTTACCGGCAAGTTTGAATTAAAATAAAAAAACGGTCTGAAATAGTCTGTTTTTTCAGCAGCTCTAAAGCCTGAGTACGATTATTCCCATAAAGGATTATTAATCGAACTCAGGTTTTTGGCAATATGAGAAATTTAGATGCAAAAAAATAAGCGTCTCTATTTACTTTTATTAATATTGCTTTATATATCTCTTAAAAAGAACCAATTGCCATTTTATTTTCAATGAAAGTTGAGAAATAATAACATTAAAAATGTAAATGAAAAATATCAAATTTATTCTTCTGTGCTTCTTTTCACTTAGCAACTGTCTGTTTTCTCAAGGCAAATTTGACAGTTACCAATTTAGAACCATACAAGAAACCACTACAAAAAGAGCAATTTCTTCTATTATTCAGGATAATAATGGTTTTATCTGGATAGGTACAAACGGTGCGGGTTTGTATCGGTATGATGGTGTAAATTATTTTGGCTATAAATATGATAAAAAACCGGGCTCATTAAACAGTAACTTTATTTACACCACTTTTATAGACTCTGCTAATAACTTATGGATTGGTACAGATGAAGGGTTGTGTTTGTACAATAGAGACCTGGATAATTTTACTAAAATCAATATCGAAGATGTCATCAGAAAAGGTTATAATGAGCCAATTACTATAAAAACAATCATTCAGGATAATAATGGCAATTTATTCTTAGGTGCATATGGTTTTGGGTTATTCAAATTAAATATAAAAACTTTAAAAGCTTCTTTAGTACAATCAAAAGTACTGGACAAGCCAAACTTTCTAATAAAGTCTTCGGTAAAAAATAAGCAGGGAACTATATATTTAGGAACCAGTTATGGCCTTTTGGAGATCGATTTAAACGGAAAAGTCAAGCAGGTTTATAAGGACAAGTTTAAAAGAGAACCTTTACTAGATGATATAGAAAGTCTTGTTATAGATAAATTTGGGTATTTATGGCTGGGAACGACTGAAAATGGGCTGATAAAAATCAAGCCTGAAACAGATAATTATCAGTTTGAAAATTTTTTCATTACCAAAAACAAAATCTTATCAATTGTACAAAGCAGTCAGGATTATATAGTTTGCGGCACAGAAAATGACGGATTATTGGTTGTAAATTATAAAGGTCAGGTACTGCAAAAATATTTGCACAGTAAGTACAATAGTTTCAGTTTAAAATCCAATTCGGTTTGGTCCTTGTATGAAGACAAAGAAAAGCGTCTTTGGCTAGGTTATTTTAATAAAGGACTTGGAGTATTTGATAAACCCAACAACAAATTCAATTCTCTTGAATCACTTGCCAATAATGACAATTCCTTGCAGACTAGTTATGTAACTTCGGTTATAAAAGATAAAAAAGGAAATTTATTAATAAGTAATGAAGGCGGGGGACTCGATATTTATAATCTTAGTAATAAAAGTTACATTCACGTTAACAAAAACAATCAAAATTATTATTCCGGTTTAGATGCTGTCGACATTCAGACCATTTTTATAGATAGTAAACAAAATATCTGGATCGGAAGCTGGGACCGTGGAATTTACTTTTTAAAAAACGGAACTACCCGATTCATAAACTACAATACTGCAAATTCAACAGGATTAAAATCGAATCGGGTTTTTAGTTTCTCCGAAGATTCAAAAGGCCGGATCTGGATTGGTACTTTTATAAAAGGACTGCATTATTTTGATAATAAGACCAGCACCATTATTCATTGTGACTCAAAACCATTTTCTGAAAATGCTTTAGACAATGCTTTTATCCGTAAAGTTTTTGTAGACTCCGATAATATATTGTGGGTAGGAACGATTTTAGGATTATATCAGGTAAATATAAAAGACGAATCCAGTTTTAAGGTAACAAAAATGCGCGATGCCATGTTCAGCGGCATTAATAGACACAACAGGATTCAAACCATTTTATCTATTTATGAATCTAATGATAAAACAATTTGGATAGGAACTGATGGTCAGGGGTTGTTTAGTTACAATAAAAAAAATAAAGTTTTTTCAAATTATGATGATTTTCCGGGTTTTACAGAAAAATCTGTTCGTGCTATAATTTCTGACAATAACGGTTCTTTATGGATAAGCGGCGGATCCGGATTAACAAAACTTGATTTTAAAAATAAAAAAAGTACCAATTTTAATAAAGATGACGGTCTTATTGATAACGATTTTAATAATAATGCTGTCTTTAAAGATGGAAATGGAGAATTGTATTTTGGCGGTTATGAGGGCGTAAATTATTTTAATCCAAGCGAAATCAAAAAAACAGAAAAAGCGCCAAGATTGTATTTCAGTGATTTTAAATTATTCAATCGGTCCGTAAAACCAAATGAAGAAGGTTCGCCTTTGACCAAAGTAATTTCTCAAACAAAAGAAATCACACTCAACTACACACAATCGGTTTTTACAATTGAGTATGTGGGAATTAACTATAATTATTCTAAGAAAAATCAATATGCCTATTACCTGGAAGGTTTTGAAAAAGACTGGAACTATGCCGGCAATAACAGAACAGCAACTTATACAAATCTGGCTCCGGGCAATTATGTTTTCAAAGTCAAATCGGCCAATGCAGATGGCTCCTGGAGCAATGATCAATTAGAATTAAAAATAAAAATCCTGCCTCCATGGTGGAAAACCTTTTGGGCTTATTTAATATACGCCACTATTTTAATTTTCCTAATTCGCTATCTCAATAAGATTTATCAAAATCGTTTTAAGGCGAAGCAGGCCATAATTTTAGAAAAAGAAAAATCCATTCAGTTAGAGAAATTAAACAACAAAAAATTACAGTTTTTTACTAATATCTCTCATGAATTCAGAACGCCCTTAACACTGATTATTAATCCTCTGGAAGATATTTTAAGAAGCAAAAAACTATCCCCGGAAATACACAATAAATTAAAAATCGTTCACAAAAGTTCTGACAGGCTTTCGAGGCTGATTAATGAGCTTATGGATTTTAATAAATTAGAGTTCAATAAAATTTCGCTTCAGGCGAAGAAAATAGAAGTCATAGCATTTACAGAAGGAATTATTGGCTATTTTGATGAGGAAGCTGCTGCGCGAAACATTAGCGTTAATTTTGAGTCGTCACTTGATGAACTGGAAGACTGGCTGGATCCAAAAATGCTGGAAAAAATACTGTTTAATATTATTTCAAATGCATTCAAATTTACGCCCGATAATGGTTCTATAACTATTTCTATCGCTACAACAGATCCTAATAATGCATTGATAATTTATGGAGAAAAAGTGCCTTCATTTTCAATAACAATTACAGATACCGGCTCCGGAATTCGCAAAAAAGATCTGAACAGAATTTTTGACCGGTTTTATCAGGTCAATAATGTAAATAAAGATTATTACGGCAGCACCGGAATTGGTTTGGAGGTGGTGAAAGAATTTGTTGAACTCCATAAAGGAAAAATTGAAGTTGAAAGCCAGCTTGGGGAAGGCACAAAATTTAAAGTTATATTTCCTTTGGGCAACTCTCTATATAAGAAAAGTGAAATAATCGACGAAGTTTTTAAAATAGAAAAAAATAAAAATCAATTTGTATTTGAAGCTGTCAATAATCAAACCGATGAAGATGATTTTACGGATGAAACTATAGACAAATCTGCAGAAGAAAGCGCAAAATCATATACAGTTTTGATTGTGGAGGATAATCCTGAATTGCGACATTATTTAAAACAGGAACTAAGCAAATCATACAAGGTCATTACAGCCGAAAATGGTAAAAAAGGCTACGAACTTGCTGTGCAAAAGTTGCCTGATTTGATCATTACGGATGTTATTATGCCGGTTATGGATGGACTCCAGTTGTGTAAAAACATAAAAGGTGATTTAAAAACAAGTCACATTCCGTTGTTGATGCTTTCGGCAAAAGCAATGGTAAAAGACCGATTAGAAGGTATCGATTCTGGCGCTGATATGTATTTGAGTAAACCATTTGAATTGGATATTCTAAAATCAAGCCTTGCACAGCTTATTACAAGCAGACAGATAATGTTTAAGAAATTTTACAGCGGAATCACCAAACAAGGCAAAGAAAAAACAACGTCGCTGGATAATGATTTCATTCAAAAAATCCTGCATTTCATTAATGAAAACATCAGTGAACCTGAATTGACTGTTGAGCTATTGTCTTCTAAAATCTTCCTGAGCAGAAGTCAATTGTATCGAAAAATAAAAACATTAACCGGTGTTTCTGTTAACGAATTTATTAGAAATGTGCGATTGGAAAAAGCAAAACAACTAATCGAAAAAGGAAATAATAATATTAATGAGATAAGCTATAAAGTAGGTTTTACTTCTCCCTCCTATTTTGCTAAATGTTATAAAGTTAAATACGGATATCTGCCAACACAGGAAAACAGAACCAAAGAATAATGCATTAAAAAAGATTCACTTAAAGACAAATGTAATTCCAAAGAGCTTTGATTTTAGAAATTGAAGCTCTTTTTTTGTCAGTAAATTTTTAAAAACGGGTTTCCTCTAAGTCCTAAAAAAATCACATATAAAAAATATAAACACAGTTTTTCTGCACAAACAATATTTTTTTCTCCTTTTTTTTATCAATACTTCACAGATGGTTTTAATAGCTGTAATTGCCTTTTTGAGTGATAATCAGGTGTCAACTATTTTTTTTGCATCATCTGTTGCACAATATGCATCATCTGTTCTACAATGACACCCCTCTGGATTTTACTTTCGTTAAGAAATATTTAAGAAAAAATTTATTTGTTATGACTCCAAAAAAAGAGCACACAAAAGATCTTACTATTAAATGTTTTTCAGATTAAGATTAACTAATTATTTAACTCAAACTTAAACGACCAAATTTTATGCAGAAAAAAACATTAAAAAAATTATTATGTTTAATAGTATGTATGTGGGGAAATTTTTTCTTTGCTCAAACTGTTAAAGGTAAAGTAACATCGGGAGGAGCCAGCTTACCAGGTGTTAGTGTAATAGTACAAGGAACAAAAAATGGAACAACAACCGATTTTGACGGTAGTTTTGTATTAAACAATGTTGAACCAACAGCTTCATTGGTTTTTAGTTATGTAGGATATAAAAATTTAATACTGCCTGCAAAACCGGTCATGCAGGTGACGATGGTAAATGACCTTGAAAAATTAAATGAAGTAGTTGTAATCGGATACGGAACTTCAAAAAGAAAGGATATTAATGGTGCGGTTTCTTCTATTAAAGCTTCTGAAATTCAGGATAAACCCTTTACTTCTATCGATCAGGCTCTTGTAGGTAAAGCTGCAGGTGTAAACGTTACTCAAAACTCAGGAACCCCCGGAGGAGGAATTTCGGTTCAGATTAGAGGAATTACTTCTATTAATGGTAATGAGCCTTTGTATGTTATTGACGGAACACCTGTTTTTGCAGATAAAAACAATGATTCATTTTCATTCAGCGCATTGGGCGGAGGAAACGGACAAACTAAAAATTCGGCTTTATCTGGTTTGAATATTTCGGATATTGAAACTATTGATATCTTAAAAGATGCCTCTGCAACGGCAATATATGGTGCAAATGGTGCAAACGGTGTGGTTTTGATTACAACCAAAAAAGGAAAGAAAGGAAAATCAAAATTTGCATACGAAACCTATTTGGGAACTCAGCAGGTAACCAATACGGTTGATGTTTTAAACTTACCCCAATATGCTAAATATCAGGCAAAAATTTTCAAATTAAATGGTGAGCCTGTTCCTTTCCAATACCAAAAACCAGATTTATTAGGAAATGGTACAAACTGGCAGGATGAACTTTTTAGAACTGCTACAATGTACAACCATCAGTTGTCGTTCTCCGGAGAAAAAGAGGGAACACGTTTTTACACCTCTTTAAATTATTTTGATCAGGAAGGAATTGTTCTAAATTCAGATTTCAACAGATTATCGATGCGATTAAATGTTGATTCTAATGTAAAATCATGGTTAAAGATTGGTAACAGTTTATCTATAAGCAAATCTTCTCAGCAAGTAGTACGAAACGATGACAGAGGCGGTTTGGTTATGAACGCGTTAAGGCAATCTCCGGAATTACCGGTTAGAACTCCGGACGGTTCTTATGCAGGGCCAACAACAGGTTTAGGTTCTTCTGCAAATGAGGCTACTAATCCTATTGCTTTGTCAGAATACAATAATTCGACAACAGAAAGATTTAAAATTAATGGTAATTTATTTGCTGATTTTACGCTTATCAAAGGATTGGTTTTCAGAACCGAATTAGGGTATGATTTGAACTTTTCAAAAAGCAAAACTTTTGCTCCAAAATATACTTTAGGAAATGTATCTGAACTTTTAAACAAATCATTCAAACAGCAGGATCAAAGTTATTACTGGAACATCAAAAATTATTTAACTTATAATAAAACAATAAACGAGAATCATAACTTTACTTTATTATTAGGTCAGGAAGCTCAGGAAACCCAGTATGAATACCTAAGTGGGTACAGAACGGGTGAATTCTTAAATAAAGATTTTACCAACTTAAACATTGGTGATATCGATACTGCATTGAACGGAAATGGCTCTGGCAGATGGTCAATGGCCTCTTATATTTCGAGATTAAACTATAGCTTTTCAGACAGGTACTCCTTCTCTGCTTCCTTAAGAGCAGATGCTTCGTCAAACTTTGGGCCTAACAACAAATGGGGCTATTTCCCTGCATTCTCCGGAGGATGGACAGTAAGTAACGAAAAGTTCTTTGAGCCTTTATCAAACAGCATAAATTACTTAAAATTCAGAGCCGGTTATGGTTTGGTAGGAAATCAAAATATTCCTGCAAACAGATACCAGACTATTCTATCATTGCTTTCATCTCCGTTTGGAGGTGTTTCTCCAACAATTGACAATTTAGGAAACCCTGATATTAAATGGGAATCCCTTAAATCTTTCAACGCTGGTTTTGAATTGGCAATGTTTAATAACAGAGTAAAATTAGATTTTGATTATTACATTAAAAATTCTTCTGATTTCCTTACCAAACAAATCAATGATGAATCTAATCAAAGTGCACTTAACTATTACCTGAATACGGGTGAAATTGTTACCAAAGGAATCGAGCTTACTTTGAATACAAGAAATATTGCGACTGAAAATTTTACCTGGGACAGTACCATTATCTTTTCAAAATACAATAATGAGCTGACAAGTTTTCAGGGAGAAGGCAAATCTTTATTAGGAAAAGTACAATTTGATTTATATACCGTTACCAGAACTACAGAAGGAGAACCGGTAGGCCAATTTTACGGATATGTAACAGACGGTTTGTTTAAAAATGCGGCTGAATTAGCTGCAGGGCCAGTTCAGGAAACAGGAACAGGAATTGGAGATATCCGTTTTAAAGATCTTAATAACGATGGAAAAATCGACAGTAAAGATCAAAGAGCCATAGGAGATGCAATTCCTGATTTTACTTATGCGTTTACCAATAATTTTAAATACAAAAACTTCAATTTGTCAGTTGTTTTAACCGGTAGTCAGGGCAACCAGATTTATAATTTCACACGTCATTATACTGATGGAATTTATCCGGGATTTGGAGACCGATTCGGAAATGTCAGCACTCAGGCCATGCAGGCTTTTGAACCTGGTGTAAACGAAAATACAGATGTGCCAAGAATTACACTTAACGATCCAAATGGTAATGGCAGAATTTCGAATCGATTCGTTGAAGATGGTTCTTATTTAAGAATTCAGAATGTTTCTTTGGGATATGATTTGCCAAATAAGATATTCGATAACTCTTTTATATCCAAAGTAAGATTGTATGTAAATGTTCAGAATTTATACACGTTTACAAAATATACCGGTTTTGATCCTGCCCTTGGAAATTTAGATCAGAATATAACACTAAGTGGTATTGATTTAGGACGTTATCCTGTACCAAGAACAACTTCTATAGGAGTGAATTTAGAATTCTAAGATTTATAAAAAAACATTTAACGTAATGATTTATAATCGTTAACATAAAAAAATAGTTATGAAAAAACTTTTTAAACTTTTTATGATGGGAATGCTGATACCATTGCTGTCTTTATTTTCCTGTTCAGATGATTTTTTGGATGCACCATCAGAAAATCAATTAACACCGGGTGATTTACCAGAAGGAGTTACGGCTTTTGACGGAATTGCTGAGAGTTTGTACTTCAAGCCCTGGTTTACTTTTAATGATAAATTTCTAATTGCTGTAGGCGATATGTATGCCGGCAACGCTTTTACATTTGACGGTGCTTATGCACAGTTTAAGGATGCTCAGGTAACCTCACAAAACCCAATCCTGACAGAAGGATATGTTTCGTTGTTTTCTGTAGTCGATCAATCTAATAATTTAATGAGTTTAGTCGAAGAAAGAAAGAGTGAACTGCCAGAAGCATCGTATAAAAAAGCTATCGCAATATCCCGGTTCATGAGAGCTAATGCTTATTTCTATTTGGTGAGAACTTTTGGAGCCGTGCCTATTATAAGCAAAGCAGGTTCTGCTGCACAGCCCAAAAGAAATCTTGTTTCAGATGTTTATAAATTCATCAAACTGGATTTAGAATATGCTGTTGAAAATTTACCGGAAAGAGGAGCAAAAAAAGGATATGTTACTAAATATGCTGCTATGGGTATTCTTGCAAAAGTGCATTTAACCTTAAATGAATATGCAGAATGTGCCGCATTAACCCAGAAAATTATTGGGAACCAATATACGCTAATTCAGGATTACGGAAACTTGTTCAGCAGTCCGGAGAATAATAACAGTGCAGAGAGTATGTTTGCCCTGCAATGGAAAGCTATTGCTACAGAATGGGGAACACAAAATACAAATCAGGCCTATATAGTTCCCGGAGGTACAGGGATTACAGGCGGTGGTGACGGTTGGGGAGTTTATCTTCCGTCAATCTCATTACAAAATGGATTTGAACCAAAAGATACCCGAAAAAAGAGTACAATCATGACTGATGGAGACTATTATCCTGAATTATTAAAAAGTCAGGGTGGTTTTCTGTATAAAAAAATATACTCTTCTACAGCAGCTAATTTCAGAAAATACATTGTAGGTTCTGCAGCCGAAAGAAACGATGTGTTCTTTATGAGAACTTCTCAAAACACAATTATATTAAGGTATTCTGATATTTTATTAATGAATGCTGAGGCGATTTTAGCAGGAGCCGGTTCAACAACTTCTGCAGCAGCTTTAAGCTCATTCAACGAAGTAAGAGCGAGAGCAGGATTGCCAGCTAAAACAGTATTAACAAGAGACGAACTTTTTAATGAAAGAAGGGTTGAATTTGCACTTGAAGGACAATATTTCTTTGATTTGAAACGCCGCGGCCTGACCGAAGCAACAGCGATCATTTCGCAGCAGGAAGTTGGTTTCTATTCTGATGATGCCAGAACAGAATTGATTTCCAGAAAGATAACTCCGGGAAGCAATTACTTTGAACTGCCATTGCCACAGTCTGCTATTGATACTAATCCATCATTATTAGAGCCTCCGGTTCCTTTTAACTTTAACTAACTTATTATGATAAATAAAATAAAATATAGAATTCTAATTCTTTTCGCATTGGTTTCTTTTACAGCCTGCGAAAATGACGATGCGGTTACTGCAAATGTAGATGCTATGGTTGCAGAACCGGGAGATTTACTTAATCAGGCTTTTCCACTAAATAAAGTCAGAGTTGAAGGCAAAGGTTTAGAGGGATTAAAAAAGATTACGCTGGACAACAAAATTGACATCAGTTTCAATCCAAACTACAATTCAGATAAATCTTTTATTTTCACTATTCCTTTTGATGAAAAACTAGGCAGCAGATTTGGAGTACAGCCTATCACCTTTACAACCGCGTCTGGATCGCTGACTAAAAATATTGAAATTTTACAGCCTGTTCCAACGATTACAAAAACAATTCCGGCTGTAGCCACTCCGGGATTCCCGTTGGAAATTGAAGGCACCTGGTTTTATAATATTTCTTCGGTAACCTTAGGAGGAAAAACGCTAAGTTATACTCTAAAATCGTCTTCTTCCATTATTATCGGTTTACCTTCAGATGCAGTTTCAGGATCAGAATTAATAATCACTACTCCGGGAGGTACAGCAAAAAGAACCATAAATTTTGCCACACTGGTTCTTGTATCTGATTTTGACGGAAACGGTGTCAGAACGAGTTGGAATTCTTATGGCGATATCGATAGTTTTAACGCCAATACTACAGGTGGCCCAACAGGTAATTATGCAACACTTGCATGGACTGGTTCAACTGCCAACGGTTACAACGGAAGCAGCGCCGGAGGAGGAACTAGTTTTCTAAGTACATCAAATACTGATGCTACACGAACTTTTATAGATATTGACGTAAGTGCCAATGTAATAGGCGCTCAATTAGCCATACAATTAAACACTATCGATGGTAAAAACTATGGTTATAATTTTAAAATAACGGATGTTAATTGGACTACTAAGACAATAACTTTAGCCGATTTTAAAGATGATTACGGGTTTGGGCAGCCTGCCACTACGCTGAACGCTTCTAAAGTTAATGAAATCAAAGTAGGAATAGTCCAAACAGATACTCCTAATCCAAGTACTATTAAATTTGACAATATTAAAATTCGCTACCAATAATTGATGGTCTTGTATTCTAATCTTTAAACTTAAAAAAGAGGCTGTGACTAAAAACAGCCTCTTTACAAGTAAATTATAAAAACAGAAAATATAAATAAGAGTATTCATCTTATCAATAAGGAATATTCTATAATAAAAAACAGTATGAAAATTAAATTTTTACTAATGCTGACCAGCTTTGTCTTTTTCTTAAATGCCTGCTCAAAAGACGATAATGAAGGTGTTGACACTCTGGAAACACCAGTTGCAAATGCGCCAAAGGACGTAAATGATAATGGCTTTAAAGCAAAATGGAATTATGTTTCTAATTCAAAAAGCTATCTTTTGGATGTTTCGACAAGCGAAGATTTTACAACTTTTGTTGCGAATTACAATTCAAAAGAAGTAACTGATTTAAATGAAGTCGTGGTTGGTTTAACGGGAGGTACGCAGTATTATTACAGAGTAAGAGCCAAATCAGAAACAGAGATTTCGGGTTATTCAAATGTGATTAGTGTTGTCACTACAGGTTCCAGCGGTATTCCGGAAGATCCAACATTTTTAAAGGTAAAAGCAAATAAATTGGCTAACCCATTTTTTATTGGTATGGCAATAAAAGCTTCGCAATTAACAAATGGAAGCCCTTATGATGTTATTTTGAAAAATGAATTCAGCAGTATTTCTGCCGAATACGAAATGAAAATGGATCAAATTTCTACTGCAAGCGGTGTCTACAACTGGACTGTAGCCGATAAAATTGTCGCTTACGGAAATACCAATAACATCAATGTTCACGGTCATGCATTAGTTTGGCATAATTCAGTACCGCAATGGTTAAAAGATTTTTCTGGCACTGATGCTGAATTTGCTGCAGAAGTAAAAAAATACATCACGGCTGTGGTTACGCATTATGCAGGAAAAGTAAAATCCTGGGATGTGGTTAACGAAGCTGTAGATGACAATGGCGGTAACATGAGAAATACTATTTTTCTACAGCGAATGGGACCAAATTATGTAAAAGACTGTTTCCAATGGGCCAGAGATGCTGCAACTGCCGCAGGTGATACTTCTTTGTTATTGTTCTACAATGACTATGCTACCTCAACTAATATTGCAAAACAAGATAAAGTCTTTAGTATTGTAGACAACTTAAAAGCAGGCAATATAATTGATGGAGTTGGTTTTCAAATGCACAATACGTATTTAACCCCAACCAAAGCCCAAATAGAAACTGATATTAACAGAGCTGTCGCTAAAGGTCTAAAAATCCATGTTTCGGAATTAGATATACAGGTAAATCAGTTTAATGACATCTCTACTTTTACAAATGAAAGAAGGTTAGCGCAAAAGCAAAAATACAAAGAGATTGTGCAGCTATATAACGCCCTTCCTGCCGCAAATAAATATGCCCTGACAGTTTGGGGAATGAAGGATAATGAATCCTGGATTCCATATAGTACAGAACTTAACCACCCAGGAAATGACTGGCCTCTGCTGTATGATTCTAATTTTGCTATAAAAAGTTCTCATACCGGATTTCTGGAAGGTTTAGATTAAATTTTAAAACATAATGCTTTACTACACTATCAATTAACCACAAAAAAGAAAATTATGAAAAAACTAAATTTGTTCGCATTAGCAGTAACATGCGTATTTGGATTAGGATTTGCATCCTGCGCAGATGAAGCCAATTCTCCCGCAAAGGACCAATTGGCAACCACAGCCTCAAATACAAATAGTACAACAAGTAAAGTAGCCGGTGCCCCGTGGGTCAAACAATTTGAAGACACATTTAACGTAGGCTCAAATCTCTCACAATGGACAAAAGAGCAGCGGGCAGATTATAATTCCTGGTATTGTGACTATTATAGTTCAGTGCCAACCACACAATGGAGAGACGGAAGACAATGTCTGGAAATCAAGACTACAAAATTGAGCACGTACAAATATCAATCTGGCTTTATCACCTCCAATTATCAATACAAACCAGAAAACAATACAGAGTACATGCTTTCTGCCACTATTAAATTAGTAGCGATGGATGGAGGTACTTACAAATCTTTTACACAAACGTATGGGGCCTGGCCGGCCTTTTGGTCTGTGCAGGGAAATGCCTGGCCAACTCAGGGAGAGATTGATATTATGGAAGGGTATTCTTTTGCGCCTAATTCTAGTCGTTTTACTTCAAATATTTTTTATGGAACTTCTACCGGAACAAACTTGCTGGGAAACTCCGCAGAAAGAAACTATCCGGGTAATTTTGATATAAACGGAAATGGCGGGTGGCATTTATATGAATCCTTTTGGAAGATGAAAGATAATGTCGTAACAGTAACCATAAAGGTTGATAATGTAACCGTTGCAACGTATACCAATAGTAGTGTAGCCAATCTTAATTTTAATAATTTCGGAAAACATTCTATCATTTTAAATATGAATGTGGGCTCCAAAGACTCCAATTTTATAGACCCTAATAAAATCAACCTGTTCTCTAGTGTGATGATGTGGGTAGATGATGTAACAGTTTACAAAAGACCAATCTAAAATTTGTTTTTTGTTCAATCACAGCATTCACTAAAAAAGTCCTAATAAAAATTAGGACTTTTTTTTGCTGAATCTTAAATATTGAAATTCTAAATTTTCAAATATTTAAGATTATTACCGCCAAAGTATTCCAACCGATGCTGTCGGATATTGATTATATTTGAAAACGCAAATAATTTACATCCTCTTATTAAATGATCTTTTACATGTTCTTTCAAATTCTGATATCATGGCTTCTGGCATGTGGTATTATAAAACTGTTTAATAAGGCGATATCAATACCACAAACTACTATTTATCAAGAACCTAAACTGTTAACTGATCTTCTTGCTGTCATTAAAATAAAAATGTCTTTAAAGGGAAAATTAATGGCGGGCAGAATACTTCATCATACCATCGGCTTATGTTTTACAGCCATATATTACCTCATATGGTATTATCAATTTGCAGAAATCTCCTTACTGATAAGTTTTGCCATAGGAATTATAATCAGTTTACTAGGAATTATAAGCTGGACTTTTCTTCATGAAATAGTACCGGCAGACCGCATGATCAATTTCAAGGGATATTATCTTCAGCTTGTTTTTGTGCACAATGCTTTTACCCTTATTGCTGTAGCAATATATCAGATATTCATTTAGCACCAGGACAGCCTTTTTATAAACAAAATTTAGCTTAAACTATCAAAAAGCAATTTTTGGCAAAAACAAAAAATCATAATACACTCATTATTAAGCACATATAAAAAACAAGAACTGTTTTTTATCAATCAAAACTATACATTATTAATTTATTATGATTTTTAGTTAAGTAAAATCTTGTAAATCACCTGTTTAATTCTATAAGTTTTTTCCGCTCTTGTTTTTGAAATTTGTTTAAAAACATATAAAGAGTATGAAAAATTTCTTACGCAATAACGGACTAGGTATTTCCTTCCTATTATTATTTATTGGAACATTAATCGGCCAGATAATCTTTGGCTTTGAAGAACATAATAAGGAATTAATTGAAGATGGCAGTACAGCTATTAAACTATCTGCCTATCTCATTTCCGGTCATTTTATTCAATCGACTTTTGAAAATTGGGAGAGCGAATTTCTACAAATGGCATTATTTGTTTTGCTAACCATTTTTCTAATGCAACGAGGTTCATCAGAATCTAAAGATCTGGATAAGGAAGAAGAAGTTGACAGAGAACCCTCGCCAACTCGAAAAGATGCGCCATGGCCTGTAAAAAAAGGCGGATGGATTCTTGAAATCTATAAACATTCGCTTACCATTGTCTTATTCCTGTTGTTTATACTTTCATTTTTTGCCCATTTTTATGGAAGCTTAAAAGATGAGAATGAACAATTATCCCTAAAAGGACTGCCTCTGGAATCGGCATCAGATTATATTGGAGATTCGAGGTTTTGGTTTGAATCTTTCCAAAACTGGCAAAGCGAATTTTTATCTGTTTTTGCCATTGTAATGCTCTCAATATACTTTAGGCAAATTGGTTCTTCACAATCTAAACCAGTAGATGCTCCTCATATGGAAACCGGTGAATAAATAATATCCCAAAAAAAGAAGTTTTATTAATAAAATTTATCATTATGAATACAGTCACGGCTTGGAGCGCAACGGCGCAGGAAGATATTGAAAATAGTGAAATACTTTTAGAAAGAAAAATTCTTGATTATACGTATCAATTTTATAATACAGGCGACTCTCTCTGGATCGTGGCACTTATGCCAAATAACGGAAAAATAGCTTTTCGTGCAGCTTTTGCAATGAACAGCTGTTTTGAAGTTACTAATCTTTTTGAAGATGAAGATACTATTGTTCTCGCACTCGATTCAAGATTGGGAAGTTATGAAGTCCGTATAAATTTTCCGGACTCTATATTGCATTATACAACAACATTCACGGCAAAAACGGCATTAATGATTCCGTTTTCGCCACGAGACATAATTCCGCTTACACAATATGGAAGCGTAGAAAACACCAGTGGAAAAATCCACATGGCGCAATTCGGATCCAGATCCGGATTACTATTTGCGAGTATTACAAAACCACAGACAGGATCATTTTTTTATTTTCAAAATCTTACTTCATTGTCGGAGTACTGCGAAGCAACTAAAACGGAATCGAAAAATACAGTTGGGGGCAACTGGCCGGAAATTGGATTTCAGCTGCCAGCTACAAATGAATTACCACTCCCTTCAAATAAAGCCTTTACAATTTCAGATGCTTATGTAGTATTGAATACTGAAATATTTGAAGAAACATCGACAATCTGCGAACACTTTTTAAATAATCTTGTTAAGGTTTATAAAGTGCTGCAGCAGCCAAGAATTGAATATCATGACTGGCCTGAAATTGCCCAAAAAGTAGTAACAGATTTAACCCATAGCAAAGGTGCGTGGACTCAAAAAGACGGAATTCCGTATTTGAGTGCCTATTTATGCGACTATGAAACACCTCCCGAAAGCATGGTACAGCTTTCTGTACTAACTCCATTTAAAGAATATGAAGAATGGAGCGCTGAAAAACAACCTATTTGCGAGGATTTAATCAATGGACTTTCTGCTTTTTACGATCCAAAAATAAAGTGCATTAATCGCTGGCTTCCTTCTATGGTTGATAAACTGGATAAGTCTGAAGAACAAAAGAAGGAAATGGTAATGGATTCCTGGTACCTGCATCACCCATTAATGAATTTGGCAAGACTGGCTTTGGCCGGCGATAAAACTGCAGAGAAACTGTTATTAGATTCTATAGAGTATGTTATAAAAGTCGCCCATCATTTTAAATATGAATGGCCTGTATTTTATAATATGGAAACCCTTGAAGTAATCAAAGAAGAAACGGCTCCGGGTGCAGGAGGAGAAAATGATGTTCCGGGTTCTTATGCGCATTTAATGCTGTTGGCTTTTAAATTAACAAAAGAAAAACGCTATTTAAATGAAGCAAAAAAAGCAGCAAAAAAATTAGCAGACCTTGGGCTTAATATTTTATATCAGGCCAATAATACTGCCTTTGCAGCGGGTGCATTGTTAGAATTATATAAAATTACCAATGAAAAATTATATCTGGATTTAAGTTATACCTGTCTTACGGGATTGTTTAAAAACATTCAGCTATATGATTGCAAATACGGATTTGGCAAAAACTACACAAATTTCTTTTCAATATTTCCTCTAAATGATGCACCATATACTGCTGCTTATGAAGAGTTAGAAGTATATGCTGCTTTATCAGAATACATGATTCAGGCGAAAGATGTTGAAATATTACCCGCTTTAAAAACACTCCTTCCGGAGTTCATTAAATATGCGGTTAGCAGAATTGCTTATTATTATCCAGCAATGCTGCCTAAAGAAATGCTCTCTCAAGAAGTCAAAACGGGAGAAATACAAGCTAATTTGTGGATTCCGCTGGAAGATTTATACAACGGCTGGGAACAAAGCGGCCAGGTTGGTCAGGAAGTATATGGTGCAGGAATGCCATTTGGCGTTGTGCCAAGGCAGTACATTAAAATAGATGATGACTTTCTGATTTTTATAGACTATCCAATTATTCAGCAAAACAAAAGAGGAAAATCAATAACCATTCATCTTGATGGTGATATAGATATGTGCTGTAATTTGAAGATCTTAAAACTGGGCGATAAAAAGATTAACATAAAAGTATTTCAGAATAAGGAACTGCTGAATGCCTTTCACGAAAGTGATAAAATACACGAGTACAGAGTTGCAGGTCAGGCTGTAATAAAAGTACAATGGTAACTCGCGATAAATATTGATAATGAAATTGCCACTGCGGTTTTCTTTTTTATATCAGGATTTTTGAAAACAAAAGAATCAGATGCTGTAGAAATGCAACAGTGTAATATTAATTAAGTCATAAAAAACAAACAATGGAAAAATTAGCAAATTACTTTGGACAAAATATTAAAGATAAACGAATTGTAATAACAGGCGGAACAACCGGGATAGGTAAAGCAATTGCCGACGTATTGGTATCTCTTGGAGGGCGCGTTCTTATTTTTGGAAGAGATCCCGAAGACTTTAAAAATGCCGTTGCCGATATTAAACAACAATTTCCCGAAAGCGAGGTTTATGGAACTCCTGCCGATGTAACTAAAAAAGAAGACATCGATAAAATCTTAGAAATTGCCGATACTGAATTGGGCGGTATTGATATTTTAATCAACAATGCGGCGTTGTCTGCATCTGGAATTACCGGAGAAACTTATGAAAATTACAAATATGTTATAGATACAAACATAACTGGTTATCTTGCATTTGCCCAGGAAGCCGCAGCAAGAATGAAAGAGCAAAAATCAGGACATATTATCAATATTGGATCGATGAGTGCTGAAAGCCGTACGCCGGAAAGTACGATATACGTTGCTACTAAGACCGCCATAAGAGGTTTTAGTACTTCACTGCGTAAAGAATTAAATCCATTAGGAATTAAGGTTTCGTTAATTGAACCGGGTGCCGTTACCAGTGATATGCAGCCAGGTTCTAAAGAAGAACATAAAGAGAAAATAGATAAAATGGAAATGCTTGAAGCCTACGACATTGCGATGAGCGCCTTATTTTGTTTATCACAGCCAAAGAGATGTGATATAGTCTCTATGCAGGTACGTCCGCATCTTCAAATGATATAGCCTTTTTATTAATTAGCGATTTAAAAATTATTTTAAACAGCTAATAATTATATAATTATAAAATATAACTCTATAAAATCAAGGCGTTTTATACTTTTAAATTTGAACTATAACATTAGAAAGTCATTTGTTATTTTAATATTACAATTAAATAAACGGTGTACTTCCTGATTTCAGTTTTGTTTTTTTCATGCTGATACTTAATGTTATAAAAATCATTATGTCAAAATTGATAATTTGGAAGTACATTTTTTTATAAATATAATTTTAGAATTTAAACTTAATTTGAAGTTGTTTAGTTTATTATGTTTTTCTAAGCAATTTTAAAGAAAAAAGAGGCTGTCTCACAACTCGTGAAATAGCCTCTTTTAATTTCTCAACATCATTATGGTGTCGGAGCAGTAGCAGTCGAATCATTAGAGCTTTCTCCCGTTGTTCCTGTTGTTCCGGTTCCGGTAGTTGTTGTAGTAGAATCTGTTGTAGTACTTACGCTGTCAATTGTAGTTTCAGTGGTGTCAACATCATTAGTATAATCATCTGCCGGAGCTGTTTCATTTTTTTTGCAGGAAAATGCAAGTCCCGCAACCATTATAACCAATGCAATTTTTGATTTGAATAGTGTTTTCATAATAATATTTTTTATTGTTCGTATATTTTAAAAATAAAACAACCTATAAACATATAATTATATAATTTTTTCAAAAACTTACACAGTAAACACTTATAAACTAATTACTTAAAAATCAATTTATAAAATATCAAAACAATAATATCCATCTATAGAGCAATTATTTTTATGGGAATTATGTAACATTGAAAGGAAATCATATAAATAAAACGTTTGTCTATTTTTAAAATTTGAAAAATAAAAAGTAATGAATTCCTTAATAAATTTTAATGCCTTTTCAAATTATTACATACTTACGTAAACTACAATATATCTTATTATTTCTATATTGCACAATCCCTGCTCTATCCTATTCGCAGGAACAAATATATACGCCTAAAGTCAGGCTCGCCATTGAAACTTATGCTTTTTTAAAAGGACAGAGTTCTGCACTTGAGATGGTGGCAATGCAGTTTCCTGAATTAAAACCTGATGTTGCAGCCGCAGAAAAAAACACAAAAGTTTTGTTTGAACGGGCACAGCAAAATATTGAGCACTTTTTGAAAAAAGAACTAAACGACCGTAACTTTAATATTGTGCGATACCAAATTGATTCTCTGTTGAATGAGAAATTTATCGTTCCGATTGAAAAAGAAAGATATGCACGTGATTTTCTGGCAAAAGTCAAAAACAAATCACGTCTTATTGCCGATACGCTTATCACAAAAGGTGTTATGTCGTTTGCATACCATGATGCCCCTCATCAGGAAATTACCGATGGCCATATACAAACTTTTACGACAAAGGGTCATCCTAAGGCAGAAAATGCTTCTTTGAAAATACCAATACCAAAAAGCTGGCTGCCCCAAGAAGCAGAAATGCCGGAAACAGTGCAGCAGTTTACCAGCTGTTATGGAAAGGGAAATGAAAAAATACTAATTGTAATCTATGACCTTCCGGCAGAAGAGTTTGGAATCCTGGACGAAAAGTCCGTTTCTGAAATGATTCCTCCGCAATCTAAATTAATTCGTACCGAAGCCGTCACAATTGATGGCAACCCCGGCATGATGTTAGAGGTTGAGGAAACTTTAGAGCATTCTAAAATGAAAATACGAATGCTGCAATTTATGTTTACTCAAAAACGAAAATTATATTGCCTGCAGGGAAGTATCGGCCCGGTTGAAACCAATCAGAACCTGGAACCGCAAATAAAAAAATATGAGCCTTTGTTTCGGCTTATAGCGGCCAGAACTGAGATGGACTAATAGTCTTATAGCAAATTCCGGAATCTAATTATTACAACAGCTTATCAAAATGTATAGGAAGATTGTTGATGCGTCTTCCCGTTGCATGAAAGACTGCGTTTGCAATCGCAGGCGGCATTGCTACAATACCAATTTCTCCAACACCTTTTACACCCAGATCGTTTACAAAATTATCGTGTTCTTCAACAAAAATTACTTCTAAATCGTGAACATCAGCATGAACAGGGATATGATATTCTGCTAAATTGGCATTCATATATTTTCCAAATCGATGATCAACAATTGTTTCTTCATGAAGTGTTTTGCTGATTCCCCAAATCATTCCGCCCAAAATCTGGCTTTCAGCTGTTTTTGGATTTATGATTTTTCCCGCAGCTACAGCTGTAACGGCTCTCTTTACTTCTATAACTCCCAGTTCCTGATCTACTTCTACCTCAACAAAAGCGGCACTATGAACTGCTTTTGCTTTTTTTCCTGATTTCAGCGGATTTGGCATTGCTGTATTTGTAGTTCTGATTTCTTTATTTTTGTTCCATTCAAAAATTTCGGTAAAACTAATTTTAGTATCAGGATTCTTCTTAAGCTTCACAAAGCCATCATTGACAATAACATCCTTAAATTTTGCTTGACTTAAAACAGAATTTTCAATCTGTCTTGCTTTTCGGAATAGTTTTTTCTTCAATGCCCTGCAAGCAGTCTGAACTGCAGGACCTACGGTTGCTACAGTAAAAGAACCTCCTTGTATGGGTGCAAAAGGCATTTTGCTGTCGGCGTACGAAAAAGTAATGTGATCAATAGGAAGCCCCAATTCATCAGAAGCAATTTGAGTCATCACTGTCAAAGTTCCTGTACCAATATCTGTTACGGCACTTTTTATTTCTACTTTTCCATCACTTGTCATAATGGCCTGGGCTCGTGCCAAAATTCTGTTGGCTTCCCAAATTCCGGTTGCCATTCCGTAACCCACCAATTTGTTTCCGCGTTTCATACTGCCGGGTTCCGGGTTTCTTTGGCTCCAGCCAAATTTTGCTGCTCCCTGAAGATAACATTCTCTTAGTTCCTTGCTTGAATATTCTTTATCGGTACTTTTATCTATTGTAGAATAATTGATTAATCGCAAATCCAGCGGATCTATTTTTAACTTATACGCCAATTCATCCATTGTAATTTCAATGGCATGCATTCCGGTGCTTCCGCCGGGAGCACGCATATCCAAAGGAGAGTAAACATCTAATGGAACTAATCTGTGCTCCAGTAAGGTATTTTCTGCCGGATATAGCATATTAGACCAATTGACAACAGTTTCTACATAATCTTCAAACTGCGAAGTTTCGCCAATTGCTTTATGATAAAGTGCATTTACCTTTCCGTTCTTATCAGCACCAAATTTAGTATATTGTATTGTTGGAGGCCTGTGCCCGAAGGTATACATCTGAGCACGGTCCAGGGTTACACGAACATTTCGCTTTAATTGAAGCGAAGCCATTACCGCCATAAAAAGCTGGTATTGCGGCCGAAGTCCAGAGCCAAAAGCACCGCCAACAAAAGGGGCAATAACCTGAACATTTTTCATTTTTAAACCAAAAACATTAGCAACATACATTTGAGAATTTATTGTGCCTTGTGTTTTATCGTATATTTTTAATTTATTTTCGCCTTCATAAACAACAGTCGTTGCAAACATTTCCATCGGATTATGATGTTCGGTTCCGTGTTTAAATTCGCCGGCACTTTGAATGCAAGAGTTTTGCCATGCTTCTTCAAAATTCCCTTTTGGTTTTGGCGGAGGCGGTTTCAGCATCGAGGCAAGACCTTTTTTGGGTTTTCTGGCTTTGCTCAGGCTGGATTCCAGATCTGTTGTAAATTCTTCTTCTGTATAAGCCAGTTTTATTTTGGTTGCCGCATATCTGGCCATTTCAAAAGTTTCAGCTACGACCAAAGCAATTGGCTGACCGTTGTATTTGATTTCATTATCTTTTAATGGCTTAAAAACAGTTCCCGGAGGGGCATCCATATCGGCATATTGAAAATCAAACCATGCCGTTGAGGGCCTGTTTTCGTGAGTAAAAACTTCAATCACACCGTCTAAAGCCATTGCATCTGAAGTATCAATTATTGCAATCTTACCTTTGGTTATGGCACTGTTTACTACATAACCGTATAACAAATCGTCTGCATGATATTCGCCGGCATATTTGGCACTTCCGGTTACTTTCTGGCGGCCTTCTATACGACTTACTGGTTTTCCTATTGACGGTAATCTGGTCATAACTTACATTTTAATTTATTATAAAGATGGTTTTGCTCCCGGACGCTGTGTTTCCGGATTCAGCGCCATAAAACAATTACGTATAATAGCTCTTTTTGCTAATTCGATTTTAAAGTTGTTATGTTCGTATCCTTTTGCGCCCTGTAATATAATTTTGGCTGCAGCCGAAAAAGTTTCAATATTAGGTTCCTTATCTTTTAAAAAAGTTTCAGCTTCGGGCACACGCCAGGGTTTATGTGCCACTCCGCCAAGCGCTATCCTGGCTTCTTTGATCTTGTTATTTTCAAGATCAAAAGCTGTGGCTACCGATACCAGAGCAAAGGAATAAGAACTTCTGTCCCTTAATTTTAAATAAGAATAATTCTCTGGAAATCCTTTTTCGGGAAGATCAATACTGGTTATGATTTCGCCGTGTTTGAGATTATTGTCGATATTGGGAGTGTCTCCCGGAAGCCGGTGAAATGCTGCGAAAGCCAAAACACGGTCGCCATCAGGCCCCGAAATATTTATGGTCGCATCTAATGCTGCCAAAGCCACACACATATCAGAAGGAAAAACAGCAATACAATTTTCACTTTGCCCCAAAATAGCGTGAATGCGATTGTAACCGTTAATTGCCGAACATCCTGAACCGGGGTCACGTTTGTTGCAAGGCGTATTAATATCATAAAAATAATAACATCTGGTTCGCTGCATAAGGTTGCCGCCATTGGTTGCCATATTTCTAATCTGAGCCGATGCTCCTGCCAGTATGGCTTTGGATAATAAGGGATAACGTTCTTCGATAATCGGATCGTATGCCGTGTCTGCATTGGTATGCAAGGCTCCTAACCTGACTCCGCCATTATCAAGACGCTGTATGGAGTTGCTTTCTGTAATCGAATTTATATCAACAAGTTTGTCTGCTTTGGTGATAAAATATTTCAGAAGATCAGTGATGTTGGTTCCACCTGCAATTATTTTATTTCGAATATCACCATTTAGTCCGGAAATTGCCTGATCTGTGGTTGCAGCTTTAGTATAGGAGAAATTATTCATGAGAGCCTCCTTCCTTTACCTGCATTATGGCATCAATTATACCTTTGCTGGCACCACATCTGCAAAGATTCCCGCTCATTAATTCCTGTACTTCTTCCCTTGTATTTGCTTTCCCTTCTTTTAGCATTCCTACGGCACTGCAGATCTGACCCGGTGTGCAATATCCGCACTGAAAGGCGTCACATTCTATAAAAGCTTTTTGCAGTGGATGCAAATTTTCCCCATCGGCGATTCCTTCTATTGTTGTAATCTCCGAGCCGTCTTTCATAACACTAAGTGTCAGGCAGCTCAATATCCGTTTGCCATCGACAATAACCGTACAGGCTCCGCATTGTCCGTGGTCACAGCCTTTTTTTGTGCCTGTCAGATGAATTTCTTCTCTTAGCGTGTCCAGCAAAGACGTCCATGGCGATAGTTCTAAATGATAATCCCTGCCATTTACTTTTAAGGTGGTTAGGTGCATCGCTTTCGTATTCATTAGAAATATTTTTTGAATAGATGAATAGTTTTTTTTGAAATTGATTTGAGTGAGAAAAAATGATTTCTGGTTAAGCACTCTGATTGTCATTTTCAGCATTATCTGCCAATTTTACCACCAGCGATTTCAGTCGTTTTATGTGTTCGTCTATATCCTGCGCTCTCTTCTCCAGAGCAAAAACAGTATTACTTTCATTGCCTGCTCCCTGGCTTTTACGCGAAATTAACATCCGCAGCATACTTCGTTTTTCTTCGAGCATTCTGATAGATACCCAAATCGTTTCTTCAATTTTTAAGTCCTGAAGATCCTGCAATAATTTCTCTGTATATACATGTCCTGTGTGACATCTGTATCGGTGTGTAGGATCATTTTTTATGGCCCACAATCCGCCGCCGCAATCGGGACATACAAAATCGCTTCGGTCAGCAATTTTCTTAAGTTTATTGATATCACTCATGAGTTTTTCAGTTAAATCGGCCTCAACTTTTAGCTCGTCTGGAATAGCGATTTTTGGTGGAAGCGGATTATTTACTATATTCTGTATTATAATAGGTATTTCGTCCAATGGAGCCATATAATCGACTTCAATTTTTCTCATTACATTTCGTGGCATATCAGCATATTCTGCCTCAGATGGATCCTGAACAATACAAAGTCCCCCACAGGTTTTAATGGCATACATTCCCGATGTGCCGTCCTCCAGCATTCCGGTAATGACAACACCAACAACCTGATTTCCATAATGTACTGCAGCAGAACGAAATAAAACATCTATAGAAGGACGGTATCTGTTTTCTTCAGGTCCCTGATTAACCAGCATAACAGGCCCATTCACCAACAAATGATGTTCGGGAGAGGCCAGATAAATTTTTCCCTTTTCTATAAGCAGGTTGTTTGTCGCCACTACACATTCTAAATTTGTAGCTCGCTGAAATATTTCTGAAATATTGCCGATGTTTGATTTTCTGGAGAGATGAAGTACCACCATAATCGCTGCATTGATGGATTGAGATAAACCCTCAATTATTTTTGTTATTGCCTTGATTCCACCGGCGGAGGCACCAATGACAATAAGATTTCTTATTTGTTCTGCCATCTTTTTATGCTTAAAAATTTGATTTAAATTCTAATGTAAACTACCGGTTGTAACCGTATGAGTCAAGGGGTACTATTTATTGGAAATTGTATAACCTCTAAATAACTAAAATTTAAAAATCTAATTTTATATAATTTGCCCTACTTTTTACATAAAAATCATAAGTGGTTTTATAGCCTGAGTATAACAACCTATACTGATCTGAAGTTTTAAGAGATTTTAATTTTAAAATCTGTACTTAAAAAACAAAAGCCTGTAAAAAATAATTTTTTACAGGCTTTCTTTTTTTTATTCAAATTGCTCAAATTCATTTTATTTTGGAGTTGTTGTTGGACTTGAAACACTGTCTCTTCGATTTGAATTTGTTGGAGGATTTGTGGTGCTACTTTTTTTTCCAGCTTTGTTTTTGTGCTGTTTACTTATAGTATCCGTTTTGTGAGTATGTTTATTCGTTTTGCTTTTTTGCATAGTCGAATCTACAGTACTCTTTTGTTGTTTTGTTTTTGCAGGGGTTTGTTGTGCAGATGCAATTCCTACAAAAAATAACATGAAACATGCTAAAAATAAATTTCTCATAATGTTGTTATTTAATAAGTTAATACTAAAACCAGAAAGATTTATTCTCTCTGATACAGTACAAATTTTCAAAAGACGCAGAACATATTCTTACATTTTAATACAGCAGCTTTATATTATTTCCATTTCATATATAAATCAATTTATTTGAAAACGAAAAAGACGCTGTAATAATAGCGTCTTTGTTATCAATAGTATTTAAAAATATATTTTAATCCGCTTTATATTTATTGTTCCAATACAACATCAATAATAAGGTTACAATTATACAAGATGCAGATCCTTCAAAAAGCAAACAAAGCGTATAAGTAGTTACCGATGGTTCACCGCCAAACATAAATGCTTCGGATAATGATTTTACATAAGCGTCGCCGCCTTTGGCATAACTGTAAATCAATAATGCAAGAACACTAAACCCCACACCTACATGAGATGTTACCATTGCAGATATTGCATTGGGTAAAAAAGTGGTTTTGCCTTCGGCAAGATTCATTTGCAAAGACCTGTTTACACCATAAAAAATGAAGAGCACATTTAACAGACGCAGATAAAATAAATGGGCCAGATTTAAAACTTCAAGCAACAAGAAAAAAAGAGCTATTCCTAAAAATATATAAAACCCGTTGAGTATTTCTTTTGGTATCTTCATAATAGTAAATTTTATTAAATGAATATAAAAGTTTGAGTATCCAAATTAAAAGAAATGACGAAATAAATCTTCTAACTTTTTATTTGAAGATTATAAAATATCCATGAAACACAAACATGGATAACTAACTGAAAATAATATAATTATAAAACCAAAAACTATAAAAAACACTTATTTATGGATTCTAAATTTGTACTATTAACTTTTAATATCATTATTATGAATACTACAAATCATAGAAACAGCAGATCAGACAATGAAGGAATTGTTTCTGAAACTATGGAAACTAAAGATCCGGCAATCAATCAGCACCAAAATGATTCTTCAGGCAGGAGAGATTATGAAACCGATAATTCTTATGAAAACTCAGACAGGAAACACTTAAGTGAAAATGATGATACTGATGATCCTTATTTTCAAAAAAACAGCAATATAGCGCAGGATCTTGATGAGGATTTAAAAAATGACAACGATCCTGACAGAAGGACTCTGGATGAGTATAGTGCCAATAAAGCCGAACCGGATGATGATGAGGAAGACGATGAATAAAACTTCTCACAAAACAGCAAATTAATTAAACCGTTAGCTCAATCTGACGGTTTTTTATTTATGCTGACAAGACAGTTGGAGCACATTAGCATTTAGCGGAAACTCTTTTTTTCGTTCTAATTTTTCATCATTAAGGGTAATATAAATTTCCATTGAACCGGTTCCTACTTTTAGCGCAAGAATATGACCGCCATAGGCATCAAACTTTTCATCTGTTGCGACTCCATGAATGTGTATCGATGGTTTGTCTCCTTCCCAGGCAATAGAACCTGTTAAACTTCCCATCTCTGTTTTATTAAAGGTTTTGGGATTAAATTTCTTTTCATTAAAATCAAAAAAGCCAAAGGTAACTTCCTGTGCAAAACCTATACCTGTAAAGTTTGCCGACGGTATTTGCTTTTCTTTTACCAGATTCTCAATTCCGGCTATTACATCATCGCCTTCGCGAAAAACCATTAGATATCCTGCCGTAGTTTTTATATAACGGCATTTTGAATTAGTATCATTTTGCTGCGCTTGTGCCTTACTTATAAAAAGGAAAAATAGTATTGCAATCGAAATATTTTTAAGTATTGCCATGATTTTAGAATTAAGATTTTAAAACAAGCCAATTTATTTTTTTACAAATATTAATTTTTTACAGTATTTCTTTAAATTCTTACAAAAGCTTAATGCCTTTTTATTCCAAAACATGGAAATTATATAACAAAACGAAAAAATTATATAAAATCCTTTTTTATCATCCCTATAAATTTACGAAAATTAATACAACTTTAAGCAATTGACCTTTATGAAAAAGTCTACTTTACAAATCATTTTTATCTTTTTTTTAATAGCTGTTTTACATACAAATTGTTCACCTCATTGTGATGACGAAGATTACACCCGCGATCAAAAAGAAGCTGCCCTTCAAGCGGATACTCTGCGGATATCAAGAGGTTAATTTTTCTACAATTTTTTTTTTAGAAAAGCTTGTTATTTATGACAAGCTTTTTTTAACCTTTCTAAATTAAATTATGGCAAAATTTTCAGAACACCTTTTATGACTTTGATAAAATAAACCCATTTGATGCTAACAGCATCACAAACGTGATAATAATCCCCCAATAGTCAAATCATGAAATATAAAAATATATTGCAAATCGATGACGATTATGATGACTGCGATTTTTTTTCAGAAGCCCTTAGAGAAGTTTCTGAAGCGGCATACACCTCCATTCATAATCCTGTTCAGGCCTTGCAGCAACTTAGTAATAAAGTTATAGAGCCTGATCTGATTTTTCTTGATATCAATATGCCGTACATGAATGGTATAGATGTATTGACTGAAATCAAAAAAAAAGATGTACTAAAAAATATACCAGTAATTATATTTTCTACTTCTATTCCTTCTGAAATTAAAAATAAAATAAAAACTCTGGGCGCGATGGATTGCCTTATCAAACCAAACGAATTTAATGCCCTGAAAAAAATTTTAACCAATATTATTTAAAAATCTTTTGTTCCTCTTTTTTTGTTTTCTTATTGTTGTTCTTATCTTACTGTTTTAAGATAATGAATGTAATTTTTATTGTTCAGAAGTTTTCTGTATAGATCCTTCCCTACTCCATTTACCACAATCAATAAGTCCTTTTTAAAGTTTTGTTATTTAAAAATTTAAATAATGAACAAAACCTTAACTCGCAAGAGCATAAACCAAAGCTGATTAAATAAAAAACCTTTTTTACTATTAAAAAGACTTATTATCTTTGTTAAATATCACAGTTCTCATGAATCTATCTCAAATAGAAAATCCTCAAAAAACAATACAAAATTTTCCGGTAGTTGGTATAGGTGCCTCTGCCGGCGGATTAGATGCGTTTAAAAAAATACTCAAAGCCATACCGGAAGATTCGGGAATGGCATATATCATTGTACAGCATTTATCTCCTGATCATCCCAGCAATTTACCCGAGATTTTGTCTCAGAGTACAAAAATTCCGGTTCATGAAATCATTAACGATATCAATCTTGCTCCCAATCATATTTATATTATTCCGGAGAATAATAATTTAGTTACAGAAGATGGTGTTCTAAAATTACATGCCAGAACACGCGGAGAAAAAAAGAACAATTGTATCGATATTTTCTTTGAATCCCTCGCACATGTTTATAAAAGTTTTGCTGTTGGCGTTATACTTTCGGGAACAGCCTTCGACGGAACTTTTGGCTTAAAAAAAATAAAAGAACTGGGCGGTGCCACCATTGCTCAAGATCCGGATACTGCTGCATTTAAAGGAATGCCGCAAAGCGCCATTGATGCCGATGTAATAGATTATATACTGGCTCCTGAGGAAATTCCTGATCAGTTATTGAAGATTCACCAAAGTTATGCCGCAAATCACGGCTATACAGAAGAAGAGAATATCCCTAAAAATGAAGAGGAAATTCTGCACCAGATTCTTAATATCATTTTATTAAGAACCGGTAATGACTTTAGCCATTATAAAAAACCTACCATCAGGAGACGTATCGCCAGAAGAATGGTAATTGTGAGAAGAGAATCTTTAGAAGATTATTTTAACCTGCTTAGAAATGATAAAACAGAACAGGATCATTTGTTTAACGATTTCCTGATTCCGGTTACTTATTTTTTTAGGGACACTAAGTTTTTCGAATCGCTCTCGCAAATTGCATTTCCGCATTTAATACAAAATACTGTAAATAACAATTTACGTATCTGGATAGCCGGATGTGCAAGTGGTGAAGAGGCTTATTCACTGGCTATTAGTATTCATGAATATCTTGTACTCAAAAATAATAAGAATATAAAGGTCCAGATTTTTGCTTCGGATATTTCTGAAAAATGCATTACAAAAGCCAGAACGGCGATTTATTCTGCTCAGGATGTGCAGCACATTTCTCCGTCAAGGCTTCAAAATTATTTTACAAAACGTGATGGGCATTACCATATCAATAAGGTAATACGTGATATGTGTATTTTTGCTGTACACAACTTTATAAAAGATCCTCCTTTTGCGAGAATCGATCTCGTTTCATGCCGAAATGTATTGATCTATTTTGATCCTTTTTTACAAAACAAAGTATTAAGTTCTTTTCATTATTCATTGAAGGAAAAGGGGATTTTATTTCTTGGAAAATCAGAAACCACATTAAATGCAAATACTTTATTTGAACCGATTGGAAAAGCAGAAAAGGTTTATGTGCGCAAATATGCTGCCGGCCGTTATGTACCTGAAGCTTTTAAACCTTCAAATTTAAATATACGCGATAAAGCGGACGATCAGGAAAAAAAGGCTTTTCCTCAAACTGATTTTAGAAAAATTGCTTCTGATATTTTATTCTTAAAATATACTCCTGCAAGCGTAATTATTAATGAACATCTTGAAATTGTACATTTTCACGGAGACACCAGCCCATTTTTATTGCCGTCACCGGGAAAACCAAATTTCAATATTTTAAAAATGGCCCGCGAAGGCATAAGTTTTGAACTTCGTAACGCTATTTTAAAAATGAAAGCAGACAATAAAGCCGTAATTAAGGAGAATATTACAGTTAAGGATCAGTCCTATTTGGCCTCATTCGAAATAGTGCCTATTCCGAATGATAAGGAACATGTTATGGTTCTTTTTTACAAAAATCCACTTCCGGAAATTGATTTTGACGGCAGCACAAAAAGAAAAGTTTCTGATCAGCTTCGTATCAATGAACTGGAAAATGAACTCACCCAGTTACGTGAAGATATAAAACGCGTAACCGAAGAACAGCAGACGGCATTTGAAGAATTGCAGACAACAAATGAGGAATTGTTAAGCAGCAGTGAAGAACTGCAGGCTATGAATGAGGAATTGGAAACATCATCAGAAGAACTTCAGTCTAACAATGAAGAACTTATGTGTGTGAATGATGAATTAATGGACCGTCAGGAACAGTTAATTTCCATGCGAAATTATTCAGAATCTATTTTTAAGACCATTCGGGAACCTTTGATTATTATCGATAAGGATTTTTTTATAAAAAGTGCCAATCCGTCTTTTTATAAATATTTTCAAACTACTGAAAAAGAAACTGAAGGGCATTCTTTTTTTGAAATTGGAGATTGTCAATGGGATATTCCTGAATTTAAGGAATTGATTTCTAAAATGCTTGATGAAAAAACATCAATCGAAGATTTTAAGGTTGAAACGTTGTGCAAAGGTATTGGCAAAAAAATTATGATGGTGAACGCGCGCCGAATTCTCAATACCAAACCAAACGGAATGATATTGATTGCGCTTGAAGATATGACAGATATTATTGCGGCAAATGAACAGCTGTCTATTAAGAATGCTGAACTGGAAAATTATAATCAGCAGCTTGAAGCTTTCACTTCATCGGCAAGTCATGACCTTCAGGAGCCGCTGCGCAAAATTCATATGTTCGGAAAAAGAGTAATTGATAATGAAAAAAATCTTTCTGAATCCAGCATACATGATATTGAGAGAATGCTTTTCTCTGTGACCAATATGAGACAGTTAGTGGCTGATCTTATTGATTATTCGCGCATTAATTTTTTAGAAAAAGAATTTAAAATGACTGATTTAAACTTAGTTTTAAAGAAGATCATTGCAGATATAAAAGATGACATTGTAGAAACCAAGGCAGTAATTACGGTGATGCCCTTACCAAAACTAGATGTTATCCCTTATCAAATACAACAGCTGTTCACGAATTTAATATGGAATTCTATTAAATATGTGAAACCAAACGTTGTTCCGAAGGTAAGAATCGAAACAACAAATCCTTCTACAGAAGAAATTCTTGAAGTTGGAGGAGATAAAAATCTAAAATATGTAAAAATTTGTGTCAGTGATAATGGAATAGGCTTTGATCAGGCATTTGAATCTAAAATTTTTGAACCTTTTTACAGATTGCATACTACGGACCAGTATCAGGGAAGCGGGCTGGGTCTTACCCTATGCAGTAAAATTGCATCAAATCATAATGGTTTTATTACCGTAAAAAGTAAAATAGATGAGGGAACTACTTTTTATATCTATTTGCCAATACATTAGCAATACTTATACTTAAAGTATATTTTACTCTATCAATAATATTTACAGAGTAAGTCTGCTCTCCCCACAAAAAAGCCTAATCTAGATTAGGCTTTTTTTATTCAGTAAAGGAGATTTGCATTTTTTGCTTTCAAAAAATCTCTAATTGATGTCACTTTATTTAACAATCTGCTTTTACCCGCAGGGATTCAAAAAACTCAAAAGCTCTTTTCTCTGCATATGAATATTCTGAATCACGTAGTGGAAAAGCACAGTGCCCGCCATACTTAGGGGTTTCCAGATATACATATGCGCTGTCACGGGCTATCACTCTGGGGTAGCATCTTTCACCCAAAAAAGGATCATCGAGTGAATTTATAATTAAAACCGGAGTGGTAATATTTTTGAGTGAGAATTCTGGAGAAACCTGTTGGTAATAATCATCCCGACTTGCAAAGCCGTGCAATGGTGCCGTAAAATACTGATCGACTTCATCAAAAGAAGAAATCTTATCAATTTGGTCCCGGTTTATAAAATCAGGAAACTGCGCTGCTTTATATTTTAGCTTTCTTTTTATATCAATTGTAAAATTCTTTAAATAAACTCTGTTAAAGCCTTGTTTGAGAACAGCAGCACTTGTTGCAATATGAGTTGGCACAGAAATCGTAACTGCCGCTTTTATTCGCTGATCGATTTTTGTCCAGCCCAAATAATTCAAAAGCTGCACACCTCCCATAGAATATCCTATCAGATAAACATCTTCAAACCCTTTTTTTAAAACAAACTGAACCACTTCATCAAGATCGTCAACTGCACCATGGTGATACAGCCTCGGAAGCCGGTTCATTTCGCCACCGCAGGTTCGGTTGTTCCATGCAAAAACCGAAAACCCTTTTTGCTGAAAATATGCCGCACAGCTATTATTATAGGTTCTGCGGGAGTCTCCTTCGAGGCCATGACATAAAATAACAGCTTTTTTGGGATTGGTTAAAAGAAAATCGATATTGATAAAGTCTCCGTCACTTAACTCATGTTTTTCCCTGGTGTATCCCGGAACTTCAAACTTTTTAAATAAGGCAGCGTAGATAGTCGAAACGTGCCTGTTGCGATGAATAATAGAAGGGAAATTGTATTCTGATTGTTCAATGATTGGCATGATAAAAAGTTTATGGTATTACTACAAATTTAATAAATCAATCAATATGTAATCAAATACTGCATTTTTTATTTCACTTTTATTTATAATTCCAAACAACTTCCCAATCATTACAAACAAATAAAAAAAATCTTTATTTGTGCTATTGATGAAGTAACAGACCCCCCATCCCCGGTTTATTGGTTTTCTGGAATTAAAATATGAATCTATTTTACAACTGTAGCTTCCAATTCTACTTTTAGAGTTTCAAAAAGGCTTTTTACTTCCAGTACCGTACTGGATTGTTTGATCTCATTTTTTTGAATCCAGTTTTGCAAAACATCAAAATTTTCAAATAATGAAGCACTGTCTGTTGTGTAGATATTAAGCCTGACAATATTCTTCAATTCATAGTTGGAATTATAAATTACTTTTTCAAGATTTTCTATTGTTTGTAATAACTGATTTCTCATATCTGCCTTACTCGAAATTCCATCATCATCTATAGCAGTCTGCCCAGATACATATAGTGTTCCCTTTACGTTAGTAACTTCTACTGCCTGAACATAACTTCTTGCATCTTGCCAATTCCACGGGTTTATTACTCGTTTTTCCATCTTTATATATTTAAAATTAATAGATGCAAAAATCAGCAGACTTGCCTTTAGAACGGTGTGATAAATATCACTATTTTGAAAAATTTGTAAAAAAACGACTAAGTGTCTCACGAGAAACACCCAAATAAGAAGCCAAAGAGCTTTTGGGAACCCGCTGTAATAACGAAGGATTTTTAAGCAGTAACTCTTCGTATCGATCCCGTGCGTTTGATGTTAAAAATGATAATATCCTTGTTTGCGAACCAATATGTCCGGCTATAGATTTTCGAAGAAAAAATTGCTCCATTTTACGTAAATCCGAACAAAGTTTTTCGAAGTTTTTCAGCGAAAGGCCATAAGCAATTGTATCTTCAATACATTCCAGAGTTAGCAATGCTTTAGTTTGTGTATAGAAAGCCTGAAAATCGGTTTCCCACCAATCTTCCATTGCAAATGAAACTATATGTTTTTTAGTATTCTTATCTTCATAAACTAATTTAATAAGCCCTGATACTACAAAATAAACTTCTTTTACATCATTTCCTTCTTCGATAATTAATTCTCCTTTTCTGAATGTTTTTAGCTCAAAATGAGATACTATAAAAGAAAATTCTTCATCTGTTAAAGAAATTACTTTCTCAATATGTGTCCTTAAAAATTTTTCAGGATTAGTCATAAATGGTTTTAGCGGTAAATTTAAACATTAACATGATTTATAAAATCGAAACGACATGTTATCGAAAAATAAATTTAAAAAAAATCCAAATCCAACATTAAAATTTGGATTTGGATTTTTTTTAATTAAAGATTTATATCGCTTATTTTATTTCTTTTATCATAATGTTACGATACCATACATTGTCTCCATGATCCTGCAAGGCTATTTTCCCTTTTTTGAATGTGCCAAATCCAGGCCAGTTTGCAAATTTACTTCCTGCAATCAGCTTTTTAAAATTATCGTCCCACAATACCGTTTCGACTACAGTAACTCCATTTAGAATAAGCGTCAATTTTCCTTTTTTGCTTATAACTTCGGCAGCATTCCATTCTCCAACTTTTTTTACAGGTTCAGATTTACTTTGTATTAAATCGTATAAATCTCCTGCACGGTGCTTTGTGATTTTTCCGTCGGGATGTCCGTCATTGTCCAAAACCTGCATTTCAAGACCTGTCTCGTATGTATTTTTATATTTTTCAGGATCTTCATTGACATAAAAAATTATACCACTGTTAGAATTTGGAGCTATTTTCCATTCTAGTTTTAAATGAAAATTTTCAAATTCAGCGTCTGTTACTAAATCTCCGCCCTGACCATTTTTTGCCGCTTCAGGATCAAAATGCAATACTCCGTCTTCTGCTTTCCATCCCGGCCCTACTGAATTTTTTCCATAAGAATGCCAGCCTTTTGTAGTTTTCCCATCAAAAAGAGATTTAAAACCTTTCTGTGCATGAATTGTTTGTACAAAAGACAAAATCAATACTGTAATTATAATTTTTTTCATTTTGTTTAATTTTTATTATGTGTTTAACTCGTTGTAGAATACATGTAATTTAATGCTAAACATAGCAGAATTTAAATGTATATAATCTGGTTTAAACCACATCAATTATTATCAAAAAAAGATACTCTTAATTTCTGTTATAATTTTATTTTTGAAGTAATTTTTACGATATCTCATAAAACGCTGTTATTTCTATCCTAAGATTACACAATTGTAAGTTTTCTTACATAAGAGCTGATAATAAGTTAAAAAAATATCAGATTAAACTTTTGCTTTGCATTATAATTGCTTAATTTCGCGCCCGATTATAATGTTGATATTAAATAAGTTTTCAAACAAAAAAAGAGGTTTCCTTATTTTATATAGCAATGATCTTCTCATCATAATTTTCATAAACACTACATATAAATACCACGTTCTTATATTATAACCATAATTTAATCCAATGCTAAAAAGAAACAAATTCCATATTTTAATTTTACTTTTTTTAAATTTATTTTTTTCAATCAATTCATTTTCGCAGAAAAATCTTTATGCAGGAATTGAAGTCGGGCGCAGAGCAATAAAAGTTTCTGTTATCGAGGTAAACAATATCAGAAAAGCAGATTATAAGATTATCTCCTTTACAACTGACAGGCTTAATTTTGCCGAACATATTGCTAATACAGGCGAAATTCCTCAGGAAGATATGAATAAAATCAGCGTTACGGTTGTGGATCAGCTAAAGAAAATAAGAGAAGAACATAAGATTCCGGAAGAACACATCTTTATTGTAGCAGCTCCGGTTTTTGCATCTGCCCGCAATATTGATGTTTTAACAAAAAAAATCACAAGCCTGACCAACAAAAATTTTGATGTCATGAATGTTGAGGAAGAGGCAAAAATATTGGTAAAAGGTGCTATGCCTCCAGTAGATTATCCCAACGCTTTATTACTTGATATTGGTGCTCAGACTACAAAGGGCGGATATATAGATGAACTTGAAGATAATAAATTAGCGTTTATTCCTTTGGAACTGGATTTTGGTACCATGACACTTACTGATGCAGTAAAGAAAACGGTTGCAAATCCAAATCAGGTTAATGACCTTTCGACTTATCAGGAGAAATCTTTTGATTTTAATCCGATTCTGCGAAAAAAGGTAAAAGAAATGCTGGACACAAATCCTCTTTTATTAAAGAAAGATAAAATTTATTTATCCGGAGGAGCTGTATGGGCTTTTGCAACTTTGTACTATAACGAAAATGTAAAAGAGCATTATATTACGCTAAGCATGGAAGATGTTCTCAATTATGATGCAATCCTGAAAAACAATTTCAGCAAGTTTAATACCCTTGCTCAAACCAATAAAGAAGCTGCCAGAGTTTTGAGTACGTATGACCAAAAATACCTTATTTCGGCAAATAACATATTAGTAAGTTTATTAGAAGGTATTCCAAACCTGGAAACAAAGAAAGTTTACTTTGTAAAAGAAGGTCAGGTTACATGGTTAATCTCATATATTGCAGATCGTTCTAAAAAAGTGAATACTAATTTCTAAAAATCAACTTTAGAAATAAACAATAAAAAAAATCCAAATTCCAATTTTAAGCTGGAATTTGGATTTTTTATTATTGGGCTTTTCTGTTTTTTTAGTCTAAAACAAAACTTACACTAACATTTGCAGTAATTTCTATTTCTCCAATTGCCAAAGTTTCGTTTGATGCTCCCATGGCATCTGCAGATTCTTTCATTCTCATTGCAGCATACATTGGCTGTGGGTGATAGACTTGAGAATTATCAGCGATCGTAAATGCTTTTCCTACTTTTTGTCCTAAAACAGACACATATTCATCTGCTTTTGTTTTAGCATCTTTTATTGCGAGTTTACGGGCTTCAGATTGGTATTGTGCCAGTTTAGATGATTCAAAAGAAACTTTGTCAATTCGGTTGATACCTTGTTGTACAAGACCTTCCATTAACTCGTCATATTTAGTCAGATCTTTTACAATGATTTCTACAGTTTGTGTGGCGTTGTAACTTGTTTTCTTTTTCTCATAATCGTATTGCGGATTTAGAGCTACTTGTTTAGTTTTAAAATCTGCAGTTGGAATATTCATTTTTTTGATGAATTTTAAAACAGCATCCATTTTTTCGTCATTCTGTTTTTTAACCTCTTTAGCATTATTCCCTTTTGTTTCAACCGAGGCCGAAATACAAACCTGATCAGGGGCTACTTTTACTTTTCCTTCACCATTTACATTGATTAAAGGAATTTGTTTGATTTCCTGGCCGTAAGACATAGTCATAAATATGATTGTTAAAAATAATACTAGTTTTTTCATTTTTGTTATATTTAATAGTTCGTTAATTACATTTCAAAAGTTGTGCCATCATTAGATTTTCCCCAATTTTGCCATTGCAAAAAGAATTAAAATCGGTATTAATAATAGTATGACAACAAAAGTATGATCATAAAATAATGAAGGATCTTTTACCAAAGTAATTACATACCCTCCTATAGCACCTCCAAAGTGTGCTGTGTGGCCAATATTGTCGTTTTTGGCTTTCATTCCGTAAATCGAATACAGCAAATATAAAATTCCGAAAATATAACCGGGAAGCCAAATAAGAAAATATAATCCAATTTCTCTATCCGGATTAAGCAATATGGCTGAATATAAAACACCGGTAACTGCTCCTGAAGCTCCTACGGCTCGATAGTTATAATCGTCTTTATGAAAAACCATAGTAAGAAGGCTTCCAAAAATCAGACTGCCAAAATAAACTAATACAAACGAAAAATTTCCCAAATTGGCAATAACATCCGGTGCAAAAAACCAAAGTGTCAGCATGTTAAAAGCTAAATGCATTAAATCAACATGCAGAAAACCAGAAGACAGCATTCTGATTTGCTCGCCCGAACGAATACTTCCTACATGAAATTCGAATTTCCTAAAAAAATTATAATCATTAAACCCCTGGTAACTTATAAGAATATTGGCTACTATTATCCCAATTAAAATAAAATTCATAAAAAATAATTAATGTGAATAGCAAATATAATCATTATCGTACATAAGACTGTAAGAAACCAAATTATCGGTGTTATTCATTTTTGCTTTATATTTGCAAAAAAATATTTAGATGCAATTTATTGTTTATATACTAGCCTACCCTTTACTCTGGCTTATTTCTATACTTCCTTTTAGAATATTTTACTGGTTTTCTGATTGTGTTTATTTTCTTGTATATCATATCATTGGCTATCGAAGAAAAGTAGTTCGTGAGAACCTGGCACTTGCTTTGCCGCACTTAAATAATGCTGAACGAAAAATTATTGAGAGAAAATTCTACAAACATATGTGTGATATGTTTTTGGAAATGATTAAAACAATGAGCATTTCTTCTGAAGAAATGGAAAAAAGATTTCAGGTAACCAATCTTGATTTAGTACTCGATTATGCTAAAAAAGGAAAAAGTGTAATTCTTGTAGCTTCGCATTATGCAAGTTATGAATGGCTTATGACAATTAACCCAAAAATTGGTTTTCAGGGAGTTGCTGTTTACAAAAAACTTGCTAATCCTTATTTTGATAAATTGATCCGAAAAATTCGATCCAAATACAAAACCGAGCTTATCGAAACCAAACAAGCAATTCCGACAATGGCTCAAAACCAGCGTGACGGGATTTTAAGCATGTATGGTCTGGCAAGTGACCAGTCTCCCAAACTGGACAGAATTTTTCATTCAATGGAATTTATGGGTGTCGAAGCTCCTGTACATACCGGTGCTGAAATGCTGGCCAAAAAATATGACCTAAGTGTGATATTTGTGAATGTAAAGAAACTATCGAGAGGCCATTACGAAGCAACTTTTATGCCTATAGCTGATAATCCTAATGAATACCCAAACTTTGATATTACAGAAAAATACCTAAAAGAGGTCGAAAAACAAATTCTTGCTGCACCTGAGTATTACCTATGGACTCACAAAAGATGGAAACACAGAATTGAAAAATAATTAAATTAAAAATCCAGAAGCAAAAGCGCTCTGGATTTTTTTTTAGAAAGAAATAGAAACATTCTGTACTGCCCAGAATAAATTTGATGTGTTTTTGTAATACTATTTTTTCTTTTGATAAAAAAGAAACTATATATATTTGGTTAGTTTTTTAACAACCCCAAAATCACAACCATGATCAAAAAATTAATCTCTATTTGTTTACTATTATTTCTGAGTGGTGCTGTTTCTGCTCAGAGTCCA
This sequence comes from Flavobacterium sp. 1355, assembly GCF_017833415.1. GTDB lineage: Bacteria > Bacteroidota > Bacteroidia > Flavobacteriales > Flavobacteriaceae > Flavobacterium. The sequence continues at coordinate 52,130 of NZ_JAFICC010000018.1, forward strand.
AAACGTGGAATCGCATACGGATATCACTCAAAGGCAGATTTACTGGCACTTAAGCCAGGAGTTTCCTGGTGGTACAATTGGTCACCGGAACCAGATACACAGATTAATGCAGATTATCAATCTATAGGGGTTGAATTTGTGCCAATGGTCTGGGGAAAAATAAGCGATGCCGATGTTCAGGCCTTTATCAATAAAATAAAACCGGATGCAAAATATTTATTAGCGTTTAATGAACCAAACTTTACTGATGGAGCAAGACTTACTCCTCAAGAAGCCGTGAACGAATGGGTAAATGTTGAAAAAATTGCTGCTGCTAAAAACTTAGAAATCGTAAGTGCTTCCCCTGCTTATAATGGGCCTGATAATTACGGAGGTTACAGTGATCCTATTGCCTGGCACGATCAGTTTTTTGCTTTATGCCCGAATTGCAAGGTGGACTATATTGCTTTTCATACTTATGATAATACTGCCGGCTCTGTTGTTGGTGTGACCGGACTCCTTAAAAAATATAATCGGCCTGTGTGGGTAACCGAATTTGCGAACAGGGTAATCCAGACATCGGATCAGAAAATAGCTTTTATGAAAGATATTCTGACCAGTTTTGAAAATGATCCTGACATTTACAGATACTCGTGGTATACAGGCAGAGTACCTGCAAACTGGACCGATATGCTCGAAGGCCAATTGCTAAGTGCAACAAGCGGAGTTTTAAAACCAATTGGTACAGAATATATTAATGTTCCTTATACAACAAAAAAAATAAATGTTCCCGGAAGAGTTCCTGCAAACAAACATTACCGCAGAAAAGGTACAAGCCTGCAAAACACGACAGATGCCAATACAGTACAAAATGTAAGTGCTATAAATGTTGGCGACTGGAATGAATTTATGGTTAATATCGCTGATGCCGGAACTTATAAACTGACTTTTAGGGTTGCCGCTCTCACTAATCCCGGTAAATTTGATATTCTGGTAAATGATGCTGTTGTAAAAACAGATGAAACTTTTGCTGTTACGGGAGGTTTGCAGACGTATATAGACAAAATTGTAGACGGAATTGTTTTGCCAAAAGGTGAAGTGTACTTAAAGATTAAATTTAAATCTGATGGTATGAGCTTTAATTATATCGATATTACAACATCTAATTTAGGGATTAATGATCCTGTAGCAGAAAAGGATTCTTTTACAGTTTATCCAAATCCTATTAAATATCAATCTACCCTACATATCAAATCTGCTGTTACAGAACCTTTAAGTTTGACAATTGTAGATATGAAAGGTGCTGTTTCTTACTCATCAGATTCATATTTTACAAATGAAGATATTAAGATTGGTGAAAAACTTTCGAGTGGTGTTTATATTGTAAATGCACAATATGGTACGATCAAAAAATCAATAAAAATTGTCAAGAACTAAAACTTGCATTCATCTAAAACAAAAAACTCTTTCGATTAACGAAAGAGTTTTTTTTCTTTAATTATCAAGAAATTAAATTCCTGCAATAGCTTTTATCTCATCTATAATTCGAAATGCAAGTTTATCTGCTGTTTCCTGTGAAGGAGATTCGGTATAAATTCGAATAATCGGCTCTGTATTTGATTTTCTTAAATGAACCCATTCTGTTGCAAAATCAATTTTAACACCATCAACTGTAGAAATATCTTCATTTTTATATTTCTCTGTCATTGCAACCAAAATTGCGTCAACATCAATTTGAGGAGTTAATTCGATTTTGTTTTTACTCATATAATATTCAGGATATGAAGCTCTCAATGCCGAAACAGACATCTTTTTGTTTGCCAAGTGTGTTAAAAACAAGGCCACCCCTACCAAACTGTCACGTCCGTAATGTGATTCCGGATATATAATTCCTCCATTTCCTTCACCTCCGATGATGGCATTATTTTTTTTCATTAATTCAACTACATTCACCTCTCCTACTGCACTTGCCTCGTAGCTTCCTTTATGCCCAACTGTTACGTCACGCAAAGCACGCGAAGACGACATGTTTGAAACTGTATTTCCGGGAGTTTTGCTCAACACATAATCAGCACAAGCTACCAGAGTATATTCTTCACCAAACATTTCCCCGTCTTCGCTAATAAAAGCAAGACGATCTACATCTGGATCAACAACAACTCCCAAATGTGCTTTTTCTTTTATAACCAATTCAGAAATATCAGTCAAATGTTCTTTTAAAGGTTCTGGGTTATGAGGAAAATGTCCGTTTGGCTCGCAATATAATTTTACAACCTCTACGCCCATTAGTTCTAATAATTTCGGAATAATAATTCCGCCTGATGAATTTACACCATCAACAACTACCTTAAATTTAGCGGCTTTTACAGCTTCAACATCAACCAGTGGTAAATTTAAAACCTCGTCGATATGGATATCCATATAAGCATCATTAACAGTTATTTCTCCAAGATTATCAACATCAGAGAAATCAAAAGCCTCAGCTTCTGCAATTTCAAGGATTTTAGCCCCTTCAGCACCACTTAAAAATTCTCCTTTTTCATTCAGTAATTTTAAAGCATTCCATTGTTTTGGATTATGAGAAGCCGTAAGTATAATTCCACCGTCTGCTTTTTCCAGCGGCACAGCAATTTCTACAGTTGGTGTTGTAGAAAGCCCAAGATCGATTACATTTATTCCTAAACCAATCAATGTATTGACAACCAGGTTGTGAATCATCGGACCAGAGATTCTGGCATCACGACCAATTACAACCGTTAATTTTTCTTTTGAAGTATTATTTTTAAGAAAGGTTCCGTAAGCCGATGCAAATTTTACGGCATCAACCGGTGTCAGATTATCTCCAACCTTCCCCCCGATAGTTCCGCGTATTCCTGATATCGATTTTATTAAAGTCATTTTTGTGAGTTATGGTTATGAATTACAAATATAGAAAAGTTACTAAGGTTCTGAGATGATAAGCGGCTAAGATTTTTAAAAAAAGTTACTAAGATGCTCAAAGTCTGATTCTTAAAGTTTTTTAAAGAATTACTATATTTTAAATGAAACTAAGCCTATTACGAAGTATTTGCATAGAATCGATTTAAAAAAGTTTTTATACATTTACAAGAGAGAACTTAGTATCTCAGAACCTTAGCAACTATAAAAAATGAACTTCTTAGCTCATATATATCTTTCAGGCGATAACGACTTAATCAAAATCGGTAATTTTATGGCCGACGGAATTCGGGGAAAACAATTTGAGCATTTTCCTGAAGATGTTCAAAAAGGAATTCTTTTGCACCGTTTTATCGATACTTATACAGATTCTCATGACATTTTTAGGCAGAGTACAAAAAGGTTACATGAGAAATACCATCATTATGCCGGAGTAATTGTAGATATTTTGTACGATCATTTTTTAGCCAAAAACTGGACACAATATTCAGATGAAAAACTGGAAAGTTTTATTAACAGGTTTTACAGATCATTACATGATAATTATGAGATTCTAACTGAAAAAACACAGGATTTAATGCCTTATATGATTCAGAGAAACTGGCTTTTGAGTTACCGAACTGTAGAGGGAATACATCAGATTCTGACCCAAATGGACAGAAGGTCCAGAAACGAATCAAAAATGCAGTTTGCAAGTACCGAATTAAAGGAATTTTATGCTGAATTTGAAGAGGAATTCACTCTGTTTTTTGAAGATATAAAAAAGCATGCTAAAGAAAAATTACTCTTAATATGAGAAAAATAACACTCCTATTTACCTTTATCTATATCAGCTGTGCCGCGCAGCAAACCCCGATTAAACCGACTGGCCTGGTGGTTACAAAAGCCATGGTTGTTTCTGCCCGCGAAGAAGCTTCTAAAATTGGTGCCGATATCATGAAAAACGGCGGGAACGCTTTTGATGCTATGGTGGGAACAGAACTGGCACTCGCAGTATCTTTTCCTTTTGCCGGAAATATTGGCGGAGGCGGTTTTATGGTGTACAGAAAAGAAAATGGCGAAGCTGGATCTTTGGATTATCGGGAAAAAGCACCTCTGGCAGCAACAAAAGACATGTTTTTAGACAAAGACGGAAATGTCATTAAAGGCAAAAGCACACAAACAGCATTGGCAATTGGAGTTCCGGGAACTATTGCAGGAGTTTTTGCCGTACACAAAAAATTTGGTTCTATGCCAATGTCCGAAATTTTAAAACCTGTAATTGCACTTGCCGAAAAAGGAGTTGTTGTAACTAAAAAACAGGAAAAAAGCTTAAACGATTATCATGAAAGTATTGTAAAAATAAATGGTGAATCTTCTGATGCATCAAGAACCTTCAAAGAAAACGACACTATAAAATATACCGCATTAGCTAAGACTTTAAAAAGAATTCAGAAAAATGGCAGAAATGAATTTTATAAAGGTGAAACCGCTAGAATTTTGGTCGATTATTTAAGAAAAAAAGGCGGTATCATTACCATGAAAGACCTTGCAAAATATGAAGCAAAATGGAGAACCCCGCTACAATTTACTTATAAAGACTTAAAGTTAACGTCTATGTCACCGCCAAGCAGTGGCGGAATTTGTCTGGCGCAGATTTTAAAAATGATAGAACCGTATGATTTATCAAAATTGGGGCATAACACCGCAGAATCTATTCAGCTAATTGTCGAAGCTGAAAGAAGAGCGTATGCCGACAGGAGTTATTTTTTGGGAGATCCTGATTTTGTAAAAATTCCGCTAAAAGCGTTATTAGCAGATGCTTATTTAAAAGACAGGATGTCAACTTTTAACCCTGAGAAAGCCAGTTTATCCTCTGAAATAAAAGAAGGAAAAGTAACTTATAATGAAAGTACAGAAACTACGCATTACTCTATTGTTGATCAGTTTGGTAATGCTATAGCCGCAACAACCACGCTAAACGATGGTTATGGTTCTAAATATTATTGTGACGAATTGGGTTTCTTTCTTAATAACGAAATGGATGATTTTAGTGCCAAACCCGGATCTCCCAACATGTTTGGTTTGGTTGGAAATGAGGCTAACAGCATTGCGCCACAAAAAAGAATGCTGAGTTCGATGACGCCAACAATAGTAGAAAAAAACGGAAAATTATTTATGGTTGTAGGAACTCCCGGCGGTTCTACTATTATAACTTCGGTTTTGCAAACTATACTGAATGTTTATGAATATAATCTGAGCATGCAGGAAGCTGTAAATGCACCACGTTTTCACCACCAATGGCTTCCTGACTTAATCACATTTGAACCAAATACCTTTGACCCCAATACAATTGAAAAACTGAAATCAAAAAAATACCTGATTAACGAGAAACCAACACCAATCATTGGAAAAGTAGATGCTATTTTGGTTCTTCCAAATAATGAACTTGAAGGAGGTGCCGATTTTCGAGGCGATGATAAAGCAGTTGGTTTTTAATCCGTAAAACATTGATTTAAAACAAGTTAAAAAATAATATCCTGACATAGTGTTTTTAAAAAAAATGGAGTATTTTTTTTATTAAATTTGGCCTCGAAACTAAACAAAACCATTATGTCGGAAGAATCTTTTTCAGAAGAAAAACAACCAAATAAAAAGTCAAGAAATATAAAAATTGGAGCTGTAATAGCCATTATTGCAGTACTTGGAGTTATTTTTATTCCGAAAATTTGGGCTAAATACAATAAAAAAGAAGTAATCTGCCTGAATGGACAAACCGAAATCTATGACAAATATAAAGATGCTGTTGTTCTGGTAAAACATACCTATGCTGTTGAAATATCGATAAAAGGATCTAAGCCATTTCAGCTTGAAGTTGATGAAAGCAATTTAGAAGAAAAAACAATATCCGGAACAGGATTTTTTGTATCCGAAGACGGAAAAATAGTAACCAATCATCACGTTGCTGAGCCTTGGCTTTACGGTGACGACAGCACCAATTCTTTTACATATCTAAAAGATCATATTGCGGGTATTCTTCCAGATTCTATTAGTGAAGGAGACTATAAAACTTTTCTTGAAAAAAACTGGAATGAATACTATTCTGAAGAAGGTGAAGGAGAAGAGGAATCTGAAGATGTGGTTCACGAAACAAGTGCTGTAGATTCAAGTGCAACAGTTGTAGCAGCAAACGATACCGAAGCTATAGAAAGCAGTACTACTGCAGAACCAACTCCTGCAAAAGAAATAAAATATATAAGCGTTGATGACATTACAATATCTTTCAAATCTGTTGAGATAAGTGTTGCGCTTCATGGTTCTAAAGAAGATTGGCTAAAATGTAAAGTCTATAAAATTGCCGACGGAAATGAAGTTGACGTAGCTGTTTTACAATTAGCAAGCGAAACATTACCGGGATCTGTCCGTAATATTATTGATTTGGATTCTGCCATCACAGATGATGCAAAAATAAAACCGGGCACCAACGCAATTTTGATTGGCTACCCAATGGGAATGACTCTTGCCAACACCAGAACCGGTATAAAAGTACAGGTATATGAGGGTCAGATAAATAAAGAATCAGACGGTGTAAGCATTCAGTATAATGTAACTTCTACCCACGGAGCAAGCGGTTCGCCTGTATTTAATGAATGCGGTCAGCTGATTGCTGTAAATTATGCCGGATATGATGCCGCACAAGGATATAATTTCGGGATTGTTGCCAAACACGCGGCAGCATTAGTTGACTAAGTTTTAAAGATAAGATATTTTATTATTTTAAATTTATGGATTAAAAGGCTAAATTTGCAATATCCATAATTTTTTAAAGAGAATGCTAAAAAAATATTTCAGAAGACTAGAAAGCATAATTGCTTTGGCTCAATCATTAATGACTCCAAAGCAATTTATTTTTTTATCAAGTGTATTGATTGGTATTTCTTGTTCGCTTGCTGTAATTGTCCTGAAAACATTTGCGCATAGTGTTTTCTCGTTTGCCACTTACATTAACGGAATTTTGAAACTAAGTTTCATCAACAGTATTTTGCCTATAATCGGAATTCTGCTGACGGTTTTGGTGGTAAATAAAGTTTTAAACGGAAGTATTCAGAAAGGAACTTCACAGATACTTTATGCTGTTGCAAAAAAAGCAAGCATTATTCCTAAAAAACAAATGTATGCTCAGATTGTGACCAGTTCCTTAACCGTTGGTTTAGGAGGATCTGCCGGTTTAGAAAGCCCGATTGTTATTACGGGTGCTGCTTTTGGATCTAATTTTGCCCAAAATTATAAATTACCCTATAAAGACAGAACATTGCTAATTGGCTGTGGAGTGGCAGCCGGGATTTCAGCTGCGTTTAATGCGCCAATTGCAGGGGTTCTTTTTGCAATTGAAGTTTTGCTGGTAGATGTTAGTATTTCTGCTTTTACCCCTATTATGATTTCTGCTGCAACCGGTGCTTTGGTTTCTGCCATTGTTTTGGATGAAACGATTCTTTTGAGTTTTAAAACACAGCAAACATTTGATTATCATAATATTCCTTTTTATATAATTTTAGGCGTACTGACAGGCCTCACTGCTATTTATTACTCCAGAAATTTTCAAAAAGTTGAACATTATTTTTCTAAACTGGAAATCGGGCCTTATAAAAAAGCGTTTATTGGATCTTCATTGTTAGCTATTCTGATTTTTATATTTCCAACTTTGTTTGGTGAAGGTTATGAAAGTATTAAAACCCTGTCTGAAACAGATCCGGGAGCTTTACTTGATAATACTTTGTTTGCCGATTTCAGAAATAACAACTGGGTACTGCTTTTATTTGTCGGGGCAACCATGATGGTAAAAGTATTTGCATCGGGCCTTACTATTGGAAGCGGCGGAAATGGGGGGAACTTCGCTCCTTCTCTGTTCTTAGGCTCTTATCTTGGATATTTTTTTTCCAAATTTGTCAGCCTGACTGGTTTGTCAAAACTACCAATCGGAAATTTTACAATGGTAGGAATGGCAGGGATTCTTAGTGGATTATTTCACGCGCCACTTACCGCTATTTTCTTAATTGCCGAAATTACAGGAGGCTACGGATTAATGATTCCGCTTATGATTGTATCTTCAATAAGTTTTGCTATTTCTAAAAAATTCGAAAAATATTCGCTTGACGTAAAAGGTTTAGCAAAAAAAGGACACGCTTTTACTAGCAATAAAGATTCTAATATTCTTTCTACTTTAGATATTGACACTATTATTCAGTGTGATTATTTGACAGTTCATCCGGATGAGAATTTAAGTAAACTTGTAGATTTAATTTCACATTCTAACCAAGTTGTTTTTGCCGTTGTCAATAATGATAAAGATTTGGTCGGGATAGTCCATTTTAATGATATCCGGGAAATCATTTTTAATACATACAGAGTAAAGTACACCAAAATCAACGATGTAATGAAAACCCCTGCTGCCACAATTTTTTCTAATGATAGTATGGAAATTGTGATGAGCAAATTTGAAAAATCAAAAACAGCATTTCTGCCTGTTTTACGAAACGGAAAGTATTACGGAATCATTTCCAAATCAATAGCATTAGAAGCATACAGAACAAAACTTCGTTCGATGACAATAGAGTAACCTTAATATCGGATAAGTTAAAAATTTTATTTATCCGATATTAAGAAGTAACTTTGTTTCATAATGTGGAATATAGACCTAAAATACAGAGAAGAATTTGATGCAACTTTTGAAAGATTGTATCAAAAAAGAAAGGATTTGCAAAACAGCAGACCACTTCCTAACATTGCTTTGAATAAAATTCGTGAAAGCCTTTCGCTCGAATGGACCTACAATTCTAATAGCATTGAAGGAAATACGATGAGCCTGCGTGAAACCCAAATGGTAATCCAGGAAGGAATAACCATTAAGGGAAAATCGCTTCGGGAACATTTTGAGACCCACAATCATGACAAAGCGATCGATTATTTGTACGATATAGTTAGTGATACTTACAAACTAAGAAGCATCGACATTCTTTCTATTCATGGCTTGGTTTTAAGATCTATTGAAGATGATTTTGCCGGAAGAATTCGAAATGGAGGTGTCCGTATTTCGGGGGCTAACTTTATGCCTCCAAACGCCAACAAGGTTTCTGATTATCTGGACGAATTAATAGATTTTATAAATACGAATCCATTAGGGCTAAATGATATTGAACTCGCCACTATTTATCACCATAAACTAGTCTGGATACATCCTTTTTTTGATGGTAATGGGCGTACAGTTCGTTTAAGCATGAATTTGTTATTAATGCGTTGCGGTTTTCCTCCGGCAATTATTCTAAAAAATGATCGCAAAAAATATTATGAAGCACTTAATCAGGCTAATAATGGAAACTATCAAAAATTAATTCTTCTGATGTGCCAGGCACTTGAGCGAACATTAAATATTTATTTGAATGCCATGCCAGGAAGCACTTATGATTATCAGCCAATCATAAATATTGTAAGCGAACCAGAATCTCCATATGGTCAGGAATATATTAGTTTACTGGCCAGAACAGGCAAAATTGATGCCTATAAAGAAGGAAGAAACTGGTACACAACCAAAGAAGCAATAGAAGAATATATGGCAACCAGAAAACGCAAACGCTAAGTTTTTATACTCTTATTTTGTTACTATTTGTAACATAAACTTTTGCAAACGAGTACTAAAAGAACAAATCAAAATGGTAACTTTGCGTTTTGCTCACATTTATGCTAGATAAAGACAATACTATTGAAGTTCTTGGTGCAAGAGTTCATAATCTAAAAAATATAGACATATCAATCCCGAGGGAAAAACTGGTTGTAATTACCGGTTTATCAGGCTCGGGAAAATCATCTTTGGCTTTCGACACAATTTATGCCGAAGGACAACGTCGTTATGTAGAAACTTTTTCTGCATATGCGAGACAGTTTCTTGGCGGGTTGGAACGACCGGACGTTGACAAAATTGACGGACTTTCTCCTGTAATTGCAATCGAACAAAAAACAACCAGTAAAAGCCCGCGTTCTACAGTTGGGACAATTACAGAAATCTATGATTTCCTGAGGCTTCTTTATGCCCGTGGTGCAGACGCATACAGTTACAATACAGGCGAAAAAATGGTTTCGTATTCTGATGAACAAATCAAAGATTTGATCATTCATGATTTTAACGGAAAACGCATTAATATTCTTGCTCCTGTAATTAAGGCGAGAAAAGGTCATTATGCCGAATTATTTCAACAGATTACCAAACAGGGATTTTTGAAAGTTCGTGTAAATGGTGAGGTTCAGGATTTGGTTTCGGGAATGAAATTAGACCGTTACAAAACCCACGATATAGAAATTGTTGTTGACCGAATGCTGATTGAAGATACGGCAGATAATCAGAAGCGATTGGCCGAAAGTATTAATACAGCCATGCATCATGGTGAGGATGTATTAATGGTTTTGGATCAGGATACTAATGAGGTACGCTATTTCAGCAGAAATTTAATGTGCCCATCAACAGGAATTTCGTATCAGAATCCGGAGCCAAACTTATTTTCATTTAACTCTCCAAAAGGAGCTTGTCCGCATTGTAACGGATTGGGAACTGTTCATGAAATTAATGTAAAAAAAATTATCCCAAATCCAAAATTATCAATTAAAGCTGGTGGTTTTGCTCCGCTTGGCGAATATAAATCTTCCTGGATTTTTAAGCAGTTAGAAGTAATTGGTGAAAAATTCGGATTTAAAATTACAGACCCGATTGAGAAAATTCCTCAAGAAGCAATGGAAATGATTCTTCATGGAGGAAAAGATAAGTTTACTGTAAACTCAAAAGATTTAGGCGTTACACGCGATTATAAAATTGATTTTGAGGGAATATCTCATTTTATTAAAAATCAATATGACGAAAGCGCATCGACTACTATAAAACGCTGGGCAAAAGATTTTATGGATGAAGTAAATTGTCCTGTTTGCGAAGGTTCCCGTTTAAAAAAAGAAGCACAGTTTTTTAGAGTTAATGGAAAAAATATCACCGAATTGTGTGATATGGATATTTCTGATTTAACGGCCTGGTTTCAGGATTTAAACAGTCATTTATCAGAAAAACAACTCCTGATTGCTTCTGAAGTTGTAAAAGAAATTAAAGACCGCTTAAACTTTTTGATGAATGTTGGTCTGAATTATTTGGCTTTGAGCCGAAGTTCAAAATCGCTTTCGGGTGGTGAAGCACAACGTATTCGATTGGCGACACAAATTGGTTCTCAACTGGTTGGTGTTTTATATATTTTGGATGAACCAAGTATTGGTTTACACCAACGAGACAATGAAAAACTGATTAAATCACTGGAACAATTACGTGATATCGGAAACTCGGTTATTGTCGTTGAACACGATAAAGACATGATCGAAACTGCTGATTATGTAATTGATATTGGTCCTAAAGCGGGAAAATATGGCGGAGAAATTATCAGTATTGGTACTCCGGCAGAAACCTTAAAATCAAACACTATTACCGCACAATATTTGAACGGTACAATGAAATTTGAGATTCCGAAGGAAAGAAGAAAAGGAAATGGAAAGTTTTTAAAACTAACCGGAGCAACCGGAAACAACCTTAAAAATGTTTCAATCGAATTGCCTTTGGGACAATTGATTTGCGTAACAGGAGTTTCAGGAAGTGGAAAATCGACTTTGATAAACGAGACGCTCTACCCTATTTTGAACGCCTATTATTTTAATGGTGTAAAAAAACCACAGCCTTATAAAAAAATTGAAGGTCTGGAACATATTGATAAAGTAATTGATATTGATCAAAGCCCGATTGGCAGGACACCACGTTCAAATCCGGCAACTTATACGGAAGTTTTCACAGAAATCCGAAACTTGTTTACGATGACTTCTGAAAGTATGATTCGTGGTTACAAAGCTGGACGTTTTAGCTTTAATGTAAAAGGCGGGCGTTGCGAAACCTGTGAAGGTTCTGGGGTCAGAACGATTGAAATGAACTTTTTGCCGGATGTTTATGTAGAATGTGAAACCTGTCAGGGAAAACGTTTTAACAGAGAAACGCTGGAAATTCGCTATAAAGGAAAATCAATTTCAGATGTATTAAACATGACGGTTGATGAAGCGGTTCCGTTTTTTGAGAACATTCCGAAGATCTATAGAAAAGTAAAAACCATTCAGGATGTTGGTTTAGGCTATATTACACTTGGTCAGCAAAGTACAACGCTTTCCGGTGGAGAAGCACAGCGTATCAAACTGGCCGGAGAATTGTCTAAAAAAGATACGGGTAATACATTTTATATCTTGGATGAGCCTACAACTGGTTTGCATTTTGAAGATATTCGTGTTTTGATGGATGTAATTAATAAATTGGTTGATAAAGGAAATACTATTCTGGTTATAGAACATAACATGGATGTGATCAAACTTGCAGATTACATCATCGATATTGGTCCTGAAGGCGGAAAAGGCGGTGGAGAACTTATAGCTAAAGGAACTCCTGAAGAGGTGGCAAAAAATAAAAAAAGCTATACAGCTAAGTTTTTGAAAAAAGAATTAACTTAGTATTGCTTTAAAAATAGACTTCTTAATAATGAATAATAATTAGATTATGAACAGTTTGACTTTAAAAGTAGATTTAGATTTTGAACAACTCTTAAAAGTTGTCAAACAATTATCTCCGTCTGAAAAATTAAAACTAAATGATGCTATTTGGAAAGAAGGAATGGAAATCCCTACAGAACATCAGGAAATTGTTTTAGATCGAATTAAAAAAAGTAAAGCATACCCTGAAAGAATGTTAGATTGGGATCAAGTTGCTGATAATATTATTTAGTGATTTCTTGGAAAAGTATAGTGTTAAAATTGATGAAGAAGCATTAAATGATCTTCGAGAAATTGTTATTTGGTACAATACTGCATCAAAAGATTTGGGAATTCGATTTCACAAACAAATAAAATCGCAAATAAATTCGTTAAAAAACAATCCGCACATTTGTGCAATACGCTACTCAGATACAAGATGCATGCTCGTTAAAAAATTTCCGTTTATTGTACACTACTCCATTAATGAAGAATCTTTACTAGTAGAAATTTATGCCATATTCCACACTAGCCGGAATCCTCAAATTTGGAAGAATAGGATCAAAAAATAAAAATGTCTCTTTTAATATTTACAGACAATTTTTTTAATACTCTGATAGTGAGTCACAAGCCAAAACCTATATAATAACAAATGTTACATTTAAATTAATAAATGGACATTCTTGTGACAATTCTCAAAAAAAGACTTAATTTAGCTAGCCGTTTTTGAAAAAATTTTTGATTTTGGCAAAGACTAACATAAATCTATGAATCTAAGAGAACAATTCGATAACGTCGACAACTATTTTTCGCCAAAAATAATTGATGAAGTAAATGATCAGTTTATTAAAGTGGCAAAAATAAAAGGTCAGGAAGTTCCCTGGCATAATCACGAAAATGAGGATGAATTATTCTACATTGTCGATGGTGAGCTTTTAATGGAAATTGAAAACCAGCCTTCTTTCAACATGAAAAAAGGTGATTTATTTGTTGTAAAAAAAGGAACAAATCACAGGGTTTCGTCGGTTGAAGAATGCTTAATCATGCTGATTGAGTCTAAAACAACCGAACACACCGGAAAAGTTAAAAGCAGTATTACAAAATCAATTGAGCAACAAACGTATTAATTAAAGAATTCTTCTTTTAAACGAAAAGTTCAATTGAAAACCTGTGCCTAGCCCTGATGGGAACGGCATCCTTTTATGGTGGTCCCGAGGCTTCGGGGATCCATAAAAGATATAGTGGACAGCAGGAATAAGCTCCTTAAAAAAATATAAATTATAAAATACCTAAAATGAGATTAGAAGATTTTGATAATGATGAGGATAAAGTAATTCAGGATCGTTTGAAACAAAAAACGTGGAATGAAATCAGAACAAATGACAGCTGGGCGATTTTTAAAATCATGGCAGAATTTGTAAACGGATATGAGAGCATGGGACGTATTGGGCCGTGTGTATCGATTTTTGGTTCTGCAAGAACAAAACCGGACGACAAATATTATTTACTGGCTGAAAAAATTGCTTTTAAAATTAGTAAAGCAGGTTATGGCGTGATCACAGGAGGTGGTCCCGGTATTATGGAAGCTGGTAATAAAGGAGCACATTTAGGTGGCGGAACGTCTGTAGGATTGAATATCGAACTTCCTTTTGAGCAGCATTTTAACCCTTATATCGATCACGATAAAAACCTTAATTTTGATTACTTTTTTGTTAGAAAAGTAATGTTTGTAAAATATTCTCAGGGATTTGTAGTAATGCCCGGAGGTTTTGGAACTCTTGATGAAATGTTTGAAGCAATAACCTTGATTCAAACTAAAAAAATTGGAAAGTTCCCGATTATTCTGGTTGGTGTTGAATTCTGGTCCGGATTGATCGAATGGGTAAAAACGGTTCTGGTTGAAAAAATGCAAACGGTAAGCCCGGATGATCTGAATTTATTTAAGATTGTTGACACTGAAGATGAAGTGGTTGATGTGTTGGATAAATTCTACAAGAAATACGATTTGAGTCCGAATTTTTAATAAATCTGACTTCATAAATAATTTAAGATTAAGAAAGTATACTAAAAAGTTAATTTTCATATGCCTTATATTACGTATATGTTTAAAATACATTAATTCTTACAAGAAATTGAAAGCTGTTTTTTTAAACAGCTTTTTTTATACTATTTTTACATAAATCCAAAAAAAGTACACGCTGGTAAATTAAAAAATACAGCCTAAAAAATTTAAGCCGACTTGAGATCATTATATAAAGTAATATTGTTTTTCTTCGTTTTATTTAGTTCAATAAAACAATTTGCGCAGCATCATTCTAAGATGGAAGTGGCGGTAAACTTTGAGCTTAAAACGCTAAATGTAAAACAGAATATTACATTTTATAATACTTCAAATGATACGATTGATTCGATTGTATTAAATGACTGGAACAATGCATTTTCGAATAAAAATACGCCTTTGGCGAAACGCTTTTCAGATGAGTTTTATCGTGGTTTTCATTTGGCTAATGCTGCAGAAAGAGGCAATACAACGATCTTAAATCTACTGGATTCTGATGATATGGCGCTTGAGTGGGAAAGAACAGAAAAAAATCCCGATTTTATTGTCATAAAGTTGAAGCAAAGACTAATGCCTAATGAGAAAGTCGATTTGCACATTAACTATATTGTAAAAATTCCTAGTGATAAATTTACGCATTATGGTTTTGATCAAAATGGAGGAATGAATCTTAAAAATTGGTTTTTAAGCCCTGCCCGTTTTGAAAACCATGCTTTTACAAAATATAATAACTTCAATCTGGATGATATTGCAAATGCCTCAACAGATTATGAAATTTCTATAAAAATTCCGAAAACTTATTCGATTACTACAGATTTAAATTCTGTTTCTAAAGACTTAACAAGTCCGGAATTTGAAGTTTATTCTTTTTCAGGAAATAACAGAACCGATTTTAATTTGTTTATTGAAAAACAAAATAGTTTTACCAGCTATGAAAATGGTTCGGTTGAAATTCTTTCAAACCTAAAGAACAAGAAACTCGACGACATTCAAAAAGCGATTATTATTAATCGTGTAGTAACTTTTGCAAGTACTTTTATTGGTAAATATCCTCACGAAAAAATTACAATTTCGCAGACCGATTATGACCGAAATCCGTTTTATGGGCTAAATCAGCTTCCTTCTTTTATAAGTCCGTTTTCTGATGAATTTGTATTTGAAATTACTTTCCTCAAAACGTATCTGAACAATTATTTGAAAAACAGTCTGCGTCTGGATCCAAGAAAAGATAACTGGATTTATGATGGAATTCAGATTTATACCATGATGAAGTACATGGAAGAAAACCATGCTGATCAAAAAATGCTTGGCAGCCTTTCGAACATGAAACTCTTTAAAAGTTATAATATTACCAGCCTGACTTTTAATGAGCAATACAGCTATTATTATATGCTGATGGCCAGAAAAAACCTGGATCAGCCGCTTGGAGACCCTAAGAATAGTTTAATAAAATTTAATGAACAGATTGCCAGTAAATATCGGGCAGGTTTAAGTCTGAGCTATTTAGATGATTATTTGAACCATGATATAGTACCAAACAGCGTTCAGGAATTTTATGAACTGAACAAAAACCAACAGACTGAAAGATCTGATTTTGAAAAGATTTTGTCGAAAAACAGTTCTAAAGATATCGATTGGTTCTTTAAAACCATTATCGATTCACGAGATATTATAGATTATAAATTTTCGAATGTTTCGAGAACAAAAAACAGTATCCAGTTTTCAATAAATAACAGAACTGGTGTTTATGCACCTGTTCCGGTTTATGGGCTTAAAAAAAACGAAGTTGTTTTTAAAACCTGGATTGAACCAAAAAGCAATGATTCGGTTTATGTATTTGACCGCAAAAATGCAGATAAAATAGTCTTAAACTATGATAACGAAGTTCCGGAATATAATTTAAGAAACAACTGGAAATCATTAAAAAGCCTGGTAATCACAAATCGTCCTATAAAATTTAATTTTGCAAAAGATCTGGAAGATCCTTTCTATAATCAAATTTTATATATCCCTACTCTTACTTATAATTATTATGACGGTTTTACACCAGGAATGCGTTTTCATAATAAGACGATTTTAGACAAACCGTTTACTTTTGATATCAATCCGGCATATTCTTTAAAAGCGGGTACGCTGTCCGGTTCTTCTGCTTTTGCATTAAACCATTATTATAGAAACAGCACACTTTACAACGTACGATATTCTGTTAGCCAGAATTATTATCATTATGCTCCGGATGCTACTTACCTGAGATTAAATCCGATGGTTCAGTTTCGAATTCGTGAAAAAAACTTCAGAGACAACAGAAAGCAGCTAATTCTGCTGCGTCAGGTTATTGTCAATCGGGAAGAAAGTGAATTTATAACAGATAATTCGAAACCTAATTATTCGGTTTTTAATGCTCGTTATATGAATACAAAAACAGAATTGGTCAATCATTTAAATTTTATGACAGATGTTCAGTTTTCGGGTGATTTTGGAAAGCTGGCGGGAGAAATAGAATACAGGAGATTATTTGAAAATAATAATAAACTGAATTTGAGGCTATACGCTGGAAGTTTTTTGTATAACAGAACAAATTCTGATTATTTTAGTTTTGGATTAGACAGGCCTACAGATTATTTGTTTGATTATAATTTTTTGGGAAGATCAGAAAGTACCGGATTTTTTAGTCAGCAGTATGTAATCGCTGAGGGTGGATTTAAATCCAAAATTGAACCAAGGTATGCCAATCAATGGATGACGACTTTGAATGCCAGTTATTCTCTTTGGAACTGGATTGAGGCTTATGGGGACATTGGTTTTGTAAAAAATAAACATCAAAAAGCTAACTTTGCATACGATAGCGGTATACGATTAAACCTTGTTCCGGATTATTTTGAACTGTATTTTCCGGTTTATTCCAACAATGGATGGGAGATTTCTCAACCAAAATACAATGAAAAAATACGATTTGTTGTGACATTTGCACCTAAAACATTAGTCACGCTTTTTACCCGAAAATGGTTTTAATTGAATAAATTTTAAAGAAAAACATGAATTATATTCATTAAAATCAGAAAAATTATTCATATTCAACAAAAAAAATACTTAGTTTTAGTAATTTACTTATAAATAATTAAATTATATTTATTTTAATGAATTATGATTATTGATACTTTTTAAGTAATTTTGCCGCATAACATGACCATTCCAGATTATGATTAAAGAACAAAACAATACTACATTGACTTTCGAAGATTTCAAAACTGAAGTCTTGAATGATTACAGAATAGCGGTTACAAGCCGTGAATGTAGTCTTCTAGGCCGTAAAGAGGTATTGACAGGGAAAGCCAAATTTGGAATTTTTGGTGACGGAAAGGAAGTTCCTCAGCTTGCAATGGCAAAAGCTTTTAAAAATGGCGATTTCCGTTCAGGATATTACCGCGACCAGACTTTTATGATGGCCATTGGAGAATTGACTCCAAAGCAATTTTTTGCCGGTTTATACGGTCACACTGATTTGGATTTTGATCCAATGTCTGCAGGAAGACAAATGGGCGGACATTTTGTAACGCACAGCCTGAACGAAGACGGTTCCTGGAAAGATTTAACAAAACAAAAAAATTCAAGCTCAGATATATCCCCTACTGCCGGGCAAATGCCACGATTGCTAGGTTTGGCACAGGCCTCAAAAATCTACAGAAATGTTGATGGCATTACTATTAAAGACAAATTCTCTGTAAATGGTAATGAAGTTGCCTGGGGAACTATAGGTAACGCAAGTACTTCTGAAGGTTTGTTTTTTGAAACTATAAATGCTGCCGGAGTTTTACAGGTTCCGATGGTAATGAGTGTCTGGGATGATGAGTATGGAATTTCTGTTCATGCGAAACATCAGACTACCAAAGAAAATATTTCTGAAATCCTAAAAGGATATCAGCGTGACATGGACTCAAAAGGTTATGAAATCTTTAGGGTAAAAGGCTGGGATTATGCCGAATTGGTTTCTACGTACGAAAGAGCAGCAGCAATTGCGCGCGAAGAGCACGTTCCGGTTTTGATTCATGTAAACGAATTGACACAACCACAAGGACATTCGACGTCGGGTTCGCACGAACGTTACAAAAACGGAGAAAGACTTGCCTGGGAAAGAGATTTTGATTGTATCCGCCAGATGCGTTTATGGATGATTGCTATCAATATTGCCTCTCCTGAAGAACTGGCTGAAATTGAATTTGAGCTGAAAAAAGAAGTTCTGGAAGCTAAAAAAGAAGCATGGAACTCTTTTATAAATCCAATTATTGAAGATCAAAAAAATCTTTTGGCTTTATTAGAGCAAATTGCCGAAGCAAGCATCAACCACAAAGAAAGAATTAGAAAATATATTACGGAGCTAAGTGCCATAAAAGCACCGCTGAAAAAAGACATGCTTTCTATAGCCAGAAAAATTCAGCGTTTTATTGAAGTTCCAAACAGCAGAGTATTATTATCAGACTGGATTACCAACTATATCGGGATAACACAGGGCAAATTTAGCAGTAACCTGCATTCAGATTCTGCAAAGAATGTGTTTTCTGTAGAAAAAGTGCTTCCTCAATATGCCGAAAATGCAAAACCTGATCTGGACGGAAGAATGATTCTTCGTGATAATTTTGATGCTTTGTTTTCTAAATATCCTGAAACCTTAATTTTTGGAGAAGATGTTGGAAACATTGGTGATGTAAACCAAGGTTTAGAAGGTATGCAGGAAAAATACGGTGAACTTCGTGTTGCCGATGTCGGAATTCGTGAAGCGACTATTATTGGTCAGGGAATTGGTATGGCTTTGAGAGGATTGCGCCCTATTGCAGAAATTCAATATTTAGATTATTTATTGTATGCTATTCAAATCATGAGTGATGATTTGGCTACTTTACAATACAGAACTGTTGGTAAACAAAAAGCACCGTTAATTATCAGAACCCGTGGACACCGTCTGGAAGGTATCTGGCACTCTGGTTCTCCAATGGGAATGATAATAAACGCTATTCGCGGAATTCATGTTTTGGTTCCGAGAGATATGACACAGGCTGCAGGTTTTTATAACACACTTTTAGAGTGCGATGAGCCGGCTTTAGTAATTGAGTGTTTAAACGGTTACCGCTTAAAAGAAAAAACACCTTTGAATTTTGGTGAATTCAAAACGCCAATCGGGGTTGTGGAAACTTTAAAAGAAGGTGCTGATATTACCTTGGTTTCTTACGGATCTACTTTGAGACTAGTGCAGCAGGCAGCAACCGAATTATTAGATTTAGGAATTGACTGTGAGGTTATTGATGTTCAGTCTTTGCTTCCTTTTGATATTAATAAAGATATTGTAAAAAGTGTCGCCAAAACAAATCGTCTTTTAGTAATTGACGAAGATGTTCCGGGTGGGGCTTCGGCTTATATTTTGCAGCAAATTTTAGAAGAACAGGATGCGTATAAATATTTAGACAGTAAACCACAGACTCTTGCTGCCAAAGCACACAGAGCAGCTTATGGAACTGATGGTGATTATTTCTCTAAACCTTCTGCAGAAGATATTTTTGAAAAAGTTTATGCAATGATGAATGAAGTTAATCCTTCTAAATTTCCTGCTTTGTACTAAGGATTTTAGATTGATTTTAGATAATAAAAAAAGCTCCAAATTGGAGCTTTTTGTTTTGCAAAGTATGTCCTGATCCCGAGGCGTCGGGAGAAGGACCACACAAGAAGTTCTGCACAGAAATTCCACAAAGTGATGTGCTAATCTTTGTCGAGTTTTTTGTATAATCCTTCGTTCCTCAGGATGACAAGAGTGAGTGAAAATCCATTCAAATCTGTCATCCGCTCAAACATTTTATCTGGAAGCCAAAATAGCCCTCGCCTTTTCTAAATCCTCAGCAGTATCAATGCCAATTCCTACATGCGTAGTTTCTACCATTTTAATTCGTTTTCCGAATTCTAAATAACGGAGCTGTTCCAGCTTCTCAGAAGCTTCTAAAGATTTCATCGGTAAACTGTAAAAATCTAATAAAGCCTGTTTTCTAAATGCATAAATTCCGATATGCTGAAAATAACGAACACCAACATCTTTATCTCTCGGATACGGAATTACTGATCTTGAAAAATACAATGCAAACTGTGACTGATCTACCACTACTTTTACATTATTGGGATTATTGATTTCTTCTTCACTTGTGATTTCTCTCATTAAAGATGCCAAATCAACTTTATGGTCCGGATCATTCTTAAAAGCTGCTAAAACTTGTTCCAGAGGGCCCGCCTCTGTAAACGGCTCGTCACCTTGTACATTTACAACGATATCAACATCCAGATCCGCTACGGCTTCGGCAATTCGGTCACTTCCTGATTCGTGTTCTTTGATACTCATAATAGCTTTTCCTCCATTGGAAATAATTTCATCAAAAATCAAATCGGAATCTGTTACCACAAAAACATCATCAAACAATTTTGTCGAAACTGCCGCTTCATAGGTTCTTAAAATTACTGTTTTGCCTCCCAAATCCTGCATTAGTTTTGCAGGAAAACGTGTTGAAGCATATCTTGCCGGGATTACCGCTATTATTTTCATTTTCTTGTCATTGCGAGGAACGAAATAATCTCATCCTCAAATTAATTTATTTTCTTCTTTGTGAATCTCTGTGAAAACCTTTGCGAAGCTGTATGTTATAATTTTACCACAGAGATTCGCAAAGGTTTTCACAGAGTTTCGCTAAATTTTTTACATTATTTTTACCGATGTCATACTAAGAGAACCCGCCAATAATTTATCATTAAATAATTCCAATTCATCTGCTTTATCTTTTAAACCTAAAGTATAAAGCAACGGCAAATAATGATCAGGAGTCGGAATTGCCAATTGTACTGCTTTATTCATTTTTTCGAAATCAATCAAAGGCTGAAAATTTCCATGCAAAAGATAATTATTAACAGTTTCTCTTGCCTCTATCGCCCAATCAAAACCGTAATTGTCTTTGTCGAAATTTCTAAAATCTACCAGACGCAGGTTATGAACTATATTTCCGCTGCCGATAATGAGGACGCCTTTATAACGAAGCGCCTGTAGTTTCTGGGCCAGCTCAAAATGATATTGACCTGATTTTGTATAATCAATACTTAATTGAATTACGGGAACATCTGCATTGGGATATAAATGTTTTATCACACTCCATGCTCCATGATCCAGACCCCAGTGTTCGTCTAAGTCTACAGTGACTGGTTCTAATATTTTTTTTGTTTCAAAAGCTAGTTCCGGACTCCCTTTTGCCGGATATTGCACATCAAAAAGTGCCTGCGGAAATCCTCCAAAATCATGAATGGTTCTTGGCATTTGCATCGAGGTGACTTTTGTTCCTTTGGTAAACCAGTGTGCAGAAATACATAAAATGGCATTTGGCTGTGGCAAAGTTTTGGCCAAATCACGAAAACCGGTTACAAACTGATTTTCTTCAATAGCATTCATCGGGCTGCCGTGCCCTAAAAACAAATCAGGCATTTTATCAGTATTCGAAAACGTTGATGAAATCGAATGTAAGTCGTTTAGTGTTGTCATTCTTATACTATTTCAAACACAAATTCACAGATTTGCACAAATCCTTATGTGAAAAAGAATTCGTTCTAATTCGTGAAATTAGCGTTTTATTCCTCAAAACTCTCGTCTTTAAATCCTATCAAATATAACTTATTTTTAGCACGCGTCATAGCCGTGTAGAGCCATCTGATATAATCACGATCGATTCCGTTTGGTAAATACGGCTGCTCTATAAAAACGGTGTTCCACTGCCCTCCCTGCGATTTATGACAAGTAATTGCATAAGAGAATTTCACTTGTAATCCGTTGAAATATTCGTTTTCTTTTACCTTTTGAAATCTTTTGTATTTCGTACTTTCATCTTCATAATCCTTCATTACTTCTTCA
The DNA here is from genome assembly GCF_017833415.1 of Flavobacterium sp. 1355. GTDB lineage: Bacteria > Bacteroidota > Bacteroidia > Flavobacteriales > Flavobacteriaceae > Flavobacterium. The sequence goes on from NZ_JAFICC010000018.1 coordinate 74,593, forward strand.
TACAAACGATTTGATTCTTCGTAAGTTAAGGATGGAGACTCGCTTTTTATGGTATCCAAAAGCAGAACCGTTTCAAAAGGTTTCTGATCGGGATAATCGACCATTCTGATTTTTACCCTTGCAAAATTAAATCCATATAATTCCTTGATTCCGAAAAGCTCCAGAACTTCAATGATATCTCCGTTGGCAATAAATCCGGCTTCATCGGTTTCTTTCAACCAGAAATAATTATTTTTTACTACCATCAGAAAATCTCCAACCGATAGTTCGCTTTCCTTAAATAAAATCCTGGTTCTGATTTGCTCGTTGTATTGATTTGCCCTTTTATTTGAGCGAACAATAAAAGCGGTATCCTCAATACTCCAATTGCTGTATGCCGTATTTATCGCATCCTGAATATCATATCCGTCGGTAAGCCTGACAATGTCTTTAAATTTTTTTACGTTGAATTTAAATTCCGTAATAAAAGATTCTTTCAGTAATTCGCGCAGTTCCGTTGCATTGTACAAGATTCCGGAACTTTCTTCCTGACGCATTACTTCGTCCAGTTCGATATGTTCAATTTCTTTATCGTAATGTGCTCCCAGCGTATGTGTATCAAGTGCCGGACTAATTTCTAAATTGACCGGGGGCAGCTGGGCAGTATCTCCCAAAAGAATCATTTTGCAGTTGGTCCCCGAATATACATAGTTAATTAAATCATCGAGAAGCGAACCGCTATCCAGAGTACTGTCTGAAATCATCGAGGCCTCATCGACTATAAAAATGGTATTTTTATGTTTGTTGACCTGTCTGGTAAAGGCAATTCCTCCGCCGGAAGATTTTTTGGGAAAATATATTTTTTTATGAATCGTAAAAGCAGCTGTATTAGAGTAATTTGCAATAACTTTTGCAGCGCGCCCTGTGGGTGCGAGCAAAACAAATTTCTTATTGATTTCTCCAAGATTATTTACAATTGTTGAGATCACTGTTGTTTTTCCTGTTCCTGCATATCCTTTTAATACAAATATGGTATCGTTTGCCGGCTCAGTTAAGAAAATAGCGATTTTTTGAAAAAAAATATCCTGTTTATGAGTTGGTGCAAAAGGGAATCTTTTTTGTAAAACGCCGTAAAACAGTGCTGAATTCATAGTATAAATTTGAACTGCAAATTACGGCTTTTTTAGTCGCAATGGCAATTTCAACTATCATTTCAAGTATAATATTTTGATAATAAAACAAAGCCTGAAGACTATACTTAAACAAAAAATAATACTAAAGTTACTTTAACAAAATGTTGTTTTTGAAATTGCAATTATTATTGTTCCTTTTTAATTTGTAAGTTTGTGTTTAATTAAATTCTTTCTTGATACTGCAATACCTAAAGAACTGTAAATCAGATTATGCCATTTCACAATACTAATATCACATCAAAAAAATACAAAAAACTTTCTATTCAGGTTTCGCTGAATGGTTTTTCGTTTTGCTGTTTTGATACGCTAAATAATACTATTACATCTTTTAATGAAGTAGAATTTACACCTACACAGCGTGGGTCAAAAATTGAAGAATTATATACTGATGCTTTTAAGAAACACCCTGAATTAAAAGATAGCTATGATGATATTATTGTGATTCACAGCAACAATCTTTCCACCTTTGTTCCTTCTGCTTTATTTGATGAAGATTACATGGGCAGTTATTTACAATACAACACAAAAGTTTTTGAGACTGATTTTTTTACTTACGATCATCTTGCTAATTACGAAATGAATACGGTTTATATTCCTTATGTAAATATCAATAATTTTTTAATTGATGAAATCGGTTCTTTTGATTATAAACATGCGAACAGTATTTTGATCGAAAAAATATTAGAAACCTCTAAGAATAACGATGATAAAAAAATGATCGTTAATTTTAATCCGGAACATTTTGAACTTATTGTGGTTCAGAATCAAAAGTTACTTTTGTTTAATTCATTTGAATATCAGACTCCCGAAGATTTTATTTATTACCTGCTTTTTACAGCAGAACAATTGAGTTTAAATCCCGAAAGTTTTCACCTGGAATTATTAGGAACGATAACCCGAAATGACCCTTATTATGCCATGGCGTATAAATATATCCGTAATGTTTCTTTCTTTGATGTAAGTATTTTACAAGAAAGAAACGACTTTTCAACTGCACAGAACCAAAAACATTATATCTTATTTCAATCATGAGAATCATTTCAGGAAAATACAAAGGGCGACGCATTTTTCCGCCAAAAAATCTCCCTGTAAGACCCACAACTGACATGAGTAAGGAAGCATTATTTAATGTTCTGAACAATCATTTTAATTTTGACGGTTTAAAGGTTTTGGACTTATTTTCGGGAACAGGCAATATAAGCTATGAGTTTGCGTCACGCGGAAGTGCTCCAATAACTTCTGTTGATGGTGATTTTGGCTGTGTTAAATTTATCAAGCAGGTTTCATCAGAATATGATTTTGAAATTGCAGCAACAAAAAGTGATGTTTTTAAATTTCTTGAGAACTGCAAAACGTCTTATGATATTATTTTTGCAGATCCGCCTTATGGTTTAGATCAGGCTACTTTTGAAAAAATAGTTTTAACTGTTTTTGAAAGAGACCTGCTAGAAGATGACGGCATGATGATTATTGAACATTCAAAATACACCAAAATGGATCATTTGAGCAATTTTTCTTTTCAGAAAAGTTATGGTGGTTCGTTTTTTAGTTTCTTCGAATTAAATTCAACCGATGATGATGAAGAATTACCCGGGGAATCTCCAATAAAAATTACTGAAGAAGATGAAGGATAACACTTTCTTTTTAAATATAGAAATCCCTTGAAATTCAAGGGATTTTATTTTTCTAACGAATTCTGCTTTCATTATCATTTACACTTTTTTCCTTATATTCACTTTCTTTGATTTTTCCAAAAGAATAACGAAGCGCAATCGAAATTTCATTGGCATCAACCAAATACCTTGCTCTGGAACTTATATTGTTGACGGTAAATCTTTCTGTGTAAATTGTATTTCTAAAAATATCATTATAACTCAACGTACAATTCCAGTTTTTGCCAATTTTTTTTGCCAGAGACATATCAAAAATCAACTTCGCATTGCGTTCAAAAACGCCTTCTTTTTGTTTGGTTACGCCCCAAAACGACAAAACAAATGTAAATTCCTTTGGGAGTTTAAAGGTATTGTTGGAATAATAATATAAATAGGTTTTAGAAGAATTAAACAATGCCAAATCATCTTCAATCTTATTTGTTGCAAAAATTAAGGAATTGGTATTGGTCCAGATTTTATAAGTAAATGGCAATGTAAATTCAATATTATAACCGGATTCTTTCTGAAAATTTTTCTCTGTAAAAGTCAGTACATTATTTTGATTATCAAAAGCAAAGTCCTGATAAATGGGGTTCTTGTTTTTATATAAAGTCAGTTTTACTGATTTGTCATGGTACTGAAAAACTGTCGAGATTACATCCATAAATGTGGGGCCTAAATTGATATTGCTTCCATAAATAAAATACGGATTTATATACGTCCCAATCATACTCAAAGAAGAATAATTTGGTCTCGAAATACTTTTGGAATAATCTACGTTTATACTTTTTGTACTATCTATTGAAAATGAAAGCTGAGCTTTTGGAAAGAGATTGGTATAGTTTTTATCAATTAAAGATGCAGTATCTGTACTGTATTTTCCGCTGACATTAGTATTTTCGACCCGAAGTCCGACCGAAAAACCTACTTTTTTAAATTTTCCGGAGAGCTGAGAATAGGCCGCCAAATTAGATTCTTTGAAATGATAATCAAAACTGGTATTTTCATTTTTTTCATAATCAAAAACATCATAATCAGACTTTGATTTTGCTGCAGAATAGAGTCCGCCATATTCCCAGTTGATTTCGTTTTTAAACTTTTTTTCTAAATCGATTCTTCCCGAAAGAACATCTACATTAAATCTCTGATCCCGGTCCTGAGATATTTTAAGTGCTGTTTCATTAAAATTATTCTGCACCAGACTCCACAAATGCTGGTTAAAATTGGAGCCCTGAAAACCTACAAACATCTTAGTATCTATAGATTTAAGTTTTCTGGCATAATTTACAAATGAGTTGATAAAATTCTTTGAACTCAAATTATCGCTGAAAGTAAAAACATTATTGACTGCATTTTGATTTTGGTTAAAGGTAAAAGTATGAATACCAAAAGCATCATCGTGTATTTTACCATTTATATTGACCGAGAAATAATCATCTTCATTTATTTTATAAAATAAACCTGCACCAAAAACATATTGCTTGATATGCGAATTTGCGGTTACATCATATTCTGAAACGATATCAGCCTGAGGAATCTGATAGGCAATACTATGATTTTCCCACGGATTTCTACGATTGTAATTAAAATTGGCTTTCCATTCGAGTTTGCCTTTTTTGAAATTGGAATTAAAGCCCAAGTAATTATTATAGTGCTTTTTAAAAGAAGCTGTTTCAGAAATCTCGGTTTTAAAACTGTCTTTTTTGCTCAGTTTTCTTGTAATTAAAATCACGGCGCGGCCCTCTGCTTCATATTTTGAAGACGGATTCTGAATGATTTCTATTGTTTTGATATCAGCAACAGCCAAAGCATTCATGTCATTCATTCCTGCTTTTTGATTGTCAATATAAATCAGCGGATTTCCTTTCCCTACAATCGAAATACTTTCGCGATCTGAACTCACCTGAACCAAAGGAAGTCTGGAAAGCAAATCTAAAGGATCCGGAATCGAACTGTAAACAGAATTTGCAACATCTATTTTTATATTTCCATTGGAGTTTGTAAAAGTCTTTTTCTCCTGGGTAACAACAACTTCGTTCAGTTCTTTTGAAATCGAATCTTTTGGTATTTCAGTTTGAGCGTTTGCTATCGCAGACAAACAAAATAACAGTAATGTAACCAGAAGTTTTATGGGCAGATAAATATTCATTAGTGAAATTTTAAAATTAAATTGTTCTGATTTTTAATTAGTGATTTTTAATTCAGCATCCATTTTAAAAGACTTTCTCTTTCTATCAGATTCCATGAATGTGGTTTCTTATTCCCTTTTTCATCAATTCCTCTGTTGGAGGTTTTTATAAATTCTGCTTTTTCAGCTCCTGATTTCAATAAGGAGCTATAGGCCTTTTCTAAATGAAATGCATTCAATTCTTCGTAGGTTCTGTTTTTATTTATTAAATACCATTCTAAATCTGGCTCACAATAAAATCTAATTTTTACATTTTTCAGATATTCGATATTTGCTTTTGAGTCACAAGAAATCAGATAAGGAGAAAATGCTTTATAACTTTCAATATTTTCTTTTGGATTTCCTATTTCAGAATTAAATAATGACCGTAAGTAGTTTGCTTCTTCAATTGCTTCTGCACTAACATTCTTTTTTATGTCATCGAGAGCCTCATCGTACAATTTTTCTAAATCTAAAGGAGAATCTATAACAAACAAACCTTTGGGCTATAATGAATTTTTTGTTTTTATAAGATGATTAGATAATAAAAGTGCCAGATTTCCTCCACTGGAAAACCCTCCGATAAATATGTTTTCTTTTGCAATTTTATTATCGTCAAAAATTAGATTCAGTTCTTTTGAATATTCCTTTTTTTCTGATTCGGATAAATACAATTTCATATTGTAGTTTAACAACAATGTTGTAACGCCTTCATTTTCTATATCTCTAAGGAATTTTGCCTCTTTTTTACTGTTTTGAATATTGCATGAAAAACATGGAAATAAGATTAAAACTGCTTTTTGTTTCGGAGCAATTCTCAATTCATAAAGTTTCTCAGAAGATTTTATTTCATTGGCGCTGCAATGGATTAAAAAAAAGAAAGCAAGTAAAACGTTGTTACCACTTTGTATGTTCATCATTTTTACAATTTTTGGTTTTAACTGTTGCAAAAATGAGCCGAAATACCAGTTCCGAAAGTTAATTGGAGGTTAATGCGGGGTTAATGTCCTTATTGTATCATAAAAGCATTATTTTTGGCTTGCATTATGAAACAAAGAATCAACTTATTAATCGCGTTTTCTGTTGTCGCACTGATAGTTCTGACGACAGTACAATGCTATTTGGTAAAAACTGCTTATGACTACAAAGTAGCGCAGTTTCATACTCAGATTAAAAATGAAATTGCTCAGATAACCAACAATTACAGCGATATTGATTCTGCTTTGATATCAAAAAAAGAAACACTTTATAAGACATTGTCTGAAAGTTATATTCACGGGAAAAGGTCAAAAAAGGAGATTAAAAAAGAAATGATTGAAAATGATTTTCAAGATATCCTGACCCGGAAAATTAAACGCAAATTTGAGAGGGATTTACCTAATTTTAAAATTGATTTTGCTATTGTCCTCAACAAATTTATACTGTATAAAAATGCTCAAAAAGCAGATACCATTTTCTCTGAAAAGCCTTTGATTCAAAATAAACTATACGGTAATTTAGTTTCCTTAAACCATTCTTTTTTGGTTCGGAATTATGTCGGTACCACAAACGTAACTTTGGAAAATCAGGATTATAAACTATTGACGGAAGATTCAATGTATGTTTCTGTTATCGACTGGGAAATGATTATTTTAAGGCGAATGGCGTTTGTTCTGGCTTTGTCTTTATTTTCTATTGCAACGTTGATAACATTATTTGTAATTGCCATAAAAGCGCTGATTAAACAAAAAAAAGTCAGTGATGTCAAAACCGATTTTATCAATAATATTACGCATGAACTCAAAACACCGCTGGCGACTTTGGGTATTTCTACAAAAATTCTGGAGCAGAAAGACATTCGTGAAAACGAACAAAATTTCAATGCTATTTTAAATACTATTTCGAGACAAAATAATCGTTTGCAGAATTTAATTGATCAGGTTTTGGCCAATTCGCTGGCCGAAAACGAAATTGAACTGCAAAAGGAAAAAATCAATACAGAAGATTTTCTGTTTTCTATAATTGAAGATTTTAAAATCGGTTATCCAAAAATTAGTATTGAAACTGATTTTCAGACCCAAAAAACGGTTTTAGTTCTGGATAAATTTCATCTGACAACGGCGATATTGAATGTTCTGGAAAATGCCGTAAAATATGGTTCGAGCAAAATTGCTGTTAAAACCAAAAAGCTTCACGAGGAGTTTTCGATTAGCATCGAGGATAACGGAATCGGAATTTCAAAAAACAAACAATCTTTACTTTTTGAGAAGTTTTATCGCGTAGAGCAAGGTAATTTACACAATACAAAAGGCCTCGGACTTGGCTTGTATTATGTCAATCAGATTATAAAAGCTCATCAGGGTTCTGTTGCTGTGATGAGCGATTTAGGTAAAGGTGCTGTATTTACTTTTATGTTTAAAGTTTAAATTGTTTTTCATTGAAAAAAATACTTTTGGCCGAAGATGATTTTGATTTTGCAAATGTCCTGAAACAATATCTGGAACTGTATAAATATGATGTAACCTGGGCAGAAAATGGGGAAATTGCTTTAGACTTTTTTAAAAAAGAACTATTTGATATTTGCGTTTTTGATGTGATGATGCCAAAACTCGACGGTTTTTCATTAGCGGAAAAAATCACCCGAATAAATCCCGAAATTCCTTTTATTTTTCTGACTGCAAAAAAATTAAAAGAGGACAAAATAATAGGTTTAAAGCTTGGTGCAGATGATTATATTGTAAAACCTTTTGAGGCCGAAGAACTTATCCTGCGCCTGCAAAACATCTTAAAACGGAGCCAGCAAAAAAACATTTTAAAGGATGCTGAAGAACTTGAAATCGGTTTATATTATTTTGACACCAAACGCCTGACTTTAAAAATAAACAATCATACACAACAACTTACTGAGAAAGAAGCATCTCTGATTCTGTATTTCTTTAATCATAAAAATCAGCTTCTTAAAAGAGAACAAATCCTGAAAGCTGTCTGGGGAAATGATGATTTCTTCTCTGGCAGAAGCATGGATGTTTATATCAGTAAAATTCGGAAATACTTGAAAGATGATTCAAAAATAGCTATTGAAAGTATTCGGAATATTGGAATCGAATTTAAAATTATGGTAAACCCGTAAAATATTTTTATGTTAATGATATAAGTTTTAAAATCAATTTTATAACAAAATGTTAATGTGACTATTATAACTTTGATTGAAACATTTAAAACTATAAGTCATGAACCTAAAAAGATTATTTGGTGGATTGCTTACACTTCTTGGAATTGTAGGCCTTATATACACAGCTGTCATATTTGCCGGAACATCTGGCGAAACCAGAGATATAAAATCATTGATAATTTACGGAATACTTGGAATCGTCTTCTTTATGTCGGGAATAAGTTTAGTTCGCGCAACTAAAGACGAATCGTAGAATTTTTATTTAGGTACAAAGGTTCAGAGATTCAAAGTTGCAAGGATTTATTTCTGGCATCTTAATCTCTGCAACTTTGTACCTTTTTAGCTTTTGTTACTTTTGCAGCTTGCACCTTTGTACCTCTAAACCTTAGTACCTTAGAACCTTAGAACCACTAATCAAAACTCTTCAACAACAGGATCTAAATTCAACTCTGTAAAATCCCTTTCTGATTTTGAGATTACAATTGTCGCTGCTGTATTTCCGATTAAGTTTGTAATTGCTCTGGCCTCACTCATAAATTTATCAACTCCTAATAAAAAAGCCAAACCTTCTACGGGAATTTTATGCAATGCCGTTAATGTCGAAGCCAGGACTATAAATCCGCTTCCGGTCACGCCGGCTGCTCCTTTTGAGGTGATCATCAAAATACCAATTACACTCAAAATTTCGAAAAAGCTTAAATGCACATCATACAACTGCGCTAAAAAGATTACTGACATCGATAAATAAATCGAAGTTCCGTCGAGATTAAAAGAATAACCTGTCGGAACCACCAGCCCCACAACCGATTTACTACAGCCCATTCTTTCGAGTTTTACCATAATACTTGGCAAAGCAGCTTCTGAGGAGGAAGTTCCCAAAACCAGTAAAAGTTCTTCCTTGATGTATTTAAGGATTGCAAGAATACTGATTTTATAATATTTCAGAATGCTTCCTAAAATCAGAAAAACGAATAAAAACATGGTCAGATAAACCGACAGCATTAATTTGCCAAGCGGAATTAAAGTCTGGAGACCAAACTTTCCGATCGTATAGGCCATCCCTCCAAACGCACCCAAAGGAGCGAGATACATAACGTATTTTAAGCCTGTAAAAACTACTCTTGACATTCTTTCTAAAACTAAGATTGTCTGTTCTCTTTTTTGATAAAAATTTAATGCAATACCACAGACAATTGCTGCCAGTAAAACCTGAAGCGTAAAATTGGAAAGGAAGAATTTTAACCACGAGAAATGTTCTGCCGTACCGCTCGTATATTGACTGGCATCCTGCAAGGCCAAACCTGTTTTGTCAATTTTTCCGGGTTTAAAGACATAAGCAACTGTTACACCAATTGCCAATGCAACGGTCGAAACCACTTCAAAATAGCCTAATGCCTTAATCCCGATTCTGCCTACTTTTTTGAGATTTCCCATACCGGAAATTCCCAAAACAATGGTCAGAAATATAATCGGGCCAATAAAGAGTTTGATAATATCTACAAAACTGTCGCCAACAATTTTCATTTTTACAGCATTTTGCGGCGAAAAATGTCCGAGCAAAACTCCAGTAATAATGGCAATCAGAACCCAAAAAGTCAGATTGGTAAAAATGGTGTTTAAGGTACTTTTTTGAGGTTTAGGAGGGAGATTGGATTGATTTATATTCATGAAAGTTTGTTAGATAATTTCACAAATATATAAAAAATGCAGACCTGTAAGCCGGATTCTGTCCCTGATAAATCAGGGCCTTATCATTTATCTAGATTCCGAATTACTCCGGAACTCAAGCTACCTACCCTTCAGCAACGAACGAGAAGCCCTTAAATGCTGATATACTTGGTATTTCACCGCATAGAGTTTACCTGGTTTCACTACAGCATTACCTGTACATACTTTCTGTTGCACTTGTCCTTGCGCTATTTCTAACGCCGACGGGTGTTACCCGCTATGCTTCTCTGTGGTGTCCGGACTTTCCTCCCTCCCAGTCCCGATAGCTATCGGTATGGAACGACGATAAGGCGGTCTGCGCGGCAAAAGTAACAATTTATAACGGAAGATTATTGATTTTAAAATTTAGATTTTCGATCCAAATACGCAACTTTTTAATTTTAAATTGGTTATCTTTAAAATCCATAATTTTAAAATTCAATTATTATGACTAGAATGTATCACTACGCAACTGTTTCAAAAGCTTTAGATCAATTGAATGAAAAAGGATTTACATGCGACTTTAATTTAAATAATGACGCAATAAAAAAGAATCCCGAAAAATTTGAAATTGTACATGTGTATCGATACGAAGGAGCGTCGGATCCGGGCGATGAAGCAGTTGTTTATGGAATTAAATCCAGTTCAGGAAAAAAAGGAGTGTATGTATCAGGCTTCTCAGCCGATTCTGATTCTGAGACTTCAAAGATATTATTGGAGTTGAGTATAAAAGGAAGATGATACTAAATTACAGGTTTTTGAAATTCCACATTCCAATCAAAATTGGAATCAGATTTATTTCGGTGTAAGGAGAAATCACATTCTGAACTCACATACTATGAATCAGCGGGTATGATTTCTCCTTACAACGATATAATACAAAAAGAGGTAAAATCTTGTGCTTTAAAAAATTCCATAAAAAAAAAGCCCCTCAATTAAGACAGACTTTTAAAACAGTAAAAAAATAATTATACTGTTGGTATTTTTAATTTCCAACCCACCTCAATCAGGTCGGGATTTTTGATAATATCTTTATTGGCTTCATATATATCCTGCCAGGACACTCCGTATGCTTTTCCGATTTTAGAAAGCGAATCGCCGTTTTCTACTGTATATTCTCTGGAAACTTTCTCCGTAACTTCAATATTCATTACAACATCTGCCGATCTGTACTCGGGATCTATTTTATTGTAAGCGTCCCAGAGCTTGTCTTTGTCTGCTGCAGAATTTGCTGTACCATCGATATATAAAACATTGTCCTGTTCTCTAACCTGCAAATTAGTGATTCCTAAGTTTTCTGCCAGATTTGTTACTTCTCTGTATTTATCTTGTAAACTCATAACTTGCTTATTTAATAGTTAATTTGTTATCAACTTTTTTAGGTTTCAATTCCTGCAGGCTTTGCATTAAAGGCTGTAATTGATTTCTTTTGATTTCTCCCGAAAGTGTTACTACACCACCTACAACGGTAGCGCTCACGCCATCATAAGCTTTTACAACATCACTTACAGATTTATCTAATTCACTGTCTGAACTTATAATTACTGCCGCAGCAGCAGGTTCTTCATTCGGTGCCTGAATGTCACAGTTGTTTATTACAGATTTTACTCCTTTGGTTTCTTTTACAGTACTTTCTATATTTTGTTTGAAAGCATCATCTTTGCAAATTCCCGAAATTGTAGCAACACCTTCCTGTACATCAACATGTACTCCCGGCTTATCTCTTAATTTTGCATTTATGTCTTTTTGAATGTCTGCATCTTTAGGACCGCAGGCCACTAAAGAAAATGCCAAACACATTCCCAATAAAATCGACTTCATTTTCATAATGATATTTTTTAAAAATTAAATACCTAAAATTAAATGAATTGAGATCTAAAACATTACAAGATACTCTTGCCGTTTTTATATTTTTTCCAGTAATTATAGAACATTATATATCAAAAGTAACAACGAGGGGTTTATGATCGCTGTGCATTTTCCAGTCGTTGTAAGTCCCGACTTCAACACTTTTTAAAACATTCATAAAATTATTTGAAGCAAAACAATAATCAAGATGATAGGGTTTATTTTCATGGCGGTACAAAAACAAAGTAGGATGTATTTCTTTGCCCTGTTCCTGATTATAGAATTTATGATAAACGCTAAATATGTTTTTCTCTGCTAATTTGCTGACAACTGTAGAGTGATTTCCTTCTCTTCTTGGCCTGTCCCAAATGGTATTGCTGTTAAAATCTCCGATTAGGATACAAGGATTTTCAGAAAGCAGTTTTTCATAATAATTAATTGCTTTCCAAACCTGTGTTACATATTGGCCGTCTTTGTCTTGTGGATTGTTTGCCCAAATGGCGAATAAAATAAAATCTATTTTTCCGTTGGAAACGGAGATTGGCAGTACATTTTTAAAATCAGGATTATGGCAATCCATAAGTTCAAATCTGTAATCACTATACGAAAAAACGCCCAGCCCTTTGTTTTGGTTTGTGCCATACCAAAGTATATCGGACGGTGTTGTAACATTTTCGGGAAATCTTAATTTATCGATATTTTCGCATTCCGGAATTATCAGAATATCCGGTTGGTGAACCAAAATAAACCCGGCTTTTTTCCTGAAAGCCATATTACAATTCCAGGTTGCGATTTTCATCTTCTATTCTATTTCCTGATTCAATTCAAACAAAATAAAAGAATCATCTCCAATTCCGCCTATCCCTTTTTGTACAAATCCTGTCTTTTTATAAAATGCGATTGCTTCTGAGTTTTTCTGGAGACATTTTAACTTTACAGGAAAACCTGTTTTATTGACAGCACATTTTAAAAGTGCTTTTCCGATGCCTAATTTCTGAAATGTCTGGTCTATAAATAAATGATGTACAAAATTATCCGGCACCCAGATAGAGATAAATCCGGCTATTTTTTCATCATACAAAGCAGTTAAAATATATTCTTCACGCGTCTGCGCATCAAAATCTAATAAATCAAAAGCAGACTGATCTTTCCAGACAAAAGTGCTTTTGCGGACTTTTAGAAATAATTCGCGCAATACATCTCTGTCACTTTCCCTGAACCCGATAATTTTTATTTTGTTATCCATCCTATCAATTCAACTATTTACGCTTAATCAAACCTGAACAAAATTTTTACTCCAAACCAAAAAATAAAAAAGACCAAACCTAAAACTAAAATCCTGTTCCCTTGTTTTCTGTCGTTTTCAGAATAGACATAAACCCTGTTTCCATCCGGGAGTACCTTTTTATAAGTCAGCAAATGCCAACCGACAAAAACACCCAGTAATCCGCCAAGCAAGGCTGTGATATAGCCCAGAATTATATATCCACTTTGGCTTTTTTCCGGTTTGGATAATTCTGTAATTCTTTGTTTTTTAATTTCTTCAATTTTTAAAGGTGTTATTTCCTGCCCTCTTTCCCTGAGTAACTTCTTTGCAAGAGAGACATCAAATTTATTCCATTCATCACTTTTTGCAATAACATCTATTAATTCTTCATCAGAGAAACTTAATAAATAATAATCTTTATCAATTTCGCTAATTTCTATTTCTGATTTTTCTTCTAATAGGATATTGACTTTTTCAAAATCATCATTTTTGATCTTAATACAATATTCAGTTCCAAAATTGTTATTTGCAAAAGTCGGATCAAAACTCAGTGAATTATCTTCTAATACATATTTTATATTTTGGTCTGAAAGCAATTTGCCAAATTGTTTTGCACTATACTGATCATTAAATTTTTGAAATGTTATAAAGTCTTCGTTCATTGAATTTTTAAGTTGTAATTATTTTAAGAGTAACTGGTTTTTATTAAATAATACTAAACATAAGCTAACAAATTTGTACTTTATCAATTAACAAATTCACTTTCGTGCTCGCGAATGTATTTAATTCGAAGTTTACTAATATTTTGTTTTTTCTCTAAATCATAAAACTCATCATCAAATTTATTTAATGGATTATCCTTATAGGATTTACTGAAACTTTCCATACTTCCATCGTCATAGGCGGATAATCTCTCTTTGTTTTCTTGATAAACAATATTAGCTCTGGAAACTAAGTCAGCAAATTTATTTGCTTTAATAATCTTTAAGCCATTTAATGCCATTTCTGCAAATTCTCCATCTGAATTATAATAATATTGATTAAATCCTCCATTATTTACTTCTGCTTCTAATATCCAGGTAGCCCAAAACATTTGTTGACCTGCACTTAATTTTTTAATATGCTCAAATTCATTATCAAAATCGCCTTTAAAAGTTTCTACAATATTTTCATATATAGCGCCTTCAATATCTTCATCAGAAAGTTTATCAATGATTTGAATTGTAAGAGCTACATTTTTGTTTTGTTCATTTACATTTTTTTCTGACACTATTTTATCATCTGGTTTTTCCATTTGTTTATTATTACAACTGGAAAGAATGGTTAACAACAAGAGAACTAAAATTGATTTTTTCATGTATATGCAATTGGGAATGATAATTTCCTGCTAAAATTAATCCTTTTTTCATTACAAAAAATAAAGACCGAAATTCAAACCAAAAAACTGTATTTCGCCTAATTCACTAATTGACAATACTAAAAACGACAATGGTAAAAACGGTTAAAATCTTTCAATTTTTAAATTTTTAAATCATTAAATTATACTCTATATTTGCTATCGAATAAAAAAGAATATGGAACAATTTGTAGTATCGGCCCGTAAATACCGTCCGCAGACATTTAAAGATGTTGTGGGGCAGAAAGCCATTACCAACACTTTGCTAAATGCCATAGAAAGCAATCACCTTGCCTCAGCTTTATTATTCACAGGACCTCGTGGGGTTGGAAAAACAACCTGCGCGCGTATTCTTGCGAGAAAAATAAATCAGCCCGGATATGATGATCCAAACGAAGATTTTGCATTTAACGTTTTTGAACTGGATGCTGCTTCAAACAACTCTGTTGATGATATCAGAAGCCTGATTGATCAGGTTCGAATCCCGCCACAAACGGGACAGTATAAAGTCTATATTATTGACGAGGTTCATATGTTGTCTTCGGCAGCTTTTAATGCTTTTCTGAAAACATTAGAAGAGCCGCCAAAACATGCTATTTTTATCTTAGCCACAACAGAGAAACATAAAATTATTCCAACGATTTTATCACGTTGTCAGATTTTTGATTTCAAGAGAATTACTGTAAAAGATGCCAAAGAACATTTGGCAGATGTTGCGGCAAGTCAGGGAATCAATTTTGAGGATGATGCTTTGCATATCATTGCCCAAAAGGCAGATGGTGCAATGCGTGACGCTTTGTCTATTTTTGACCGTGTGGTTTCTTTTTGCGGAACCAACCTGACCCGTCAGGCAGTAACAGAAAACCTAAACGTTTTAGATTACGAAACTTATATTTCGATTACCGATTTACTTTTAGAAAATCAAATTCCCGAACTTTTACTGGCATACAACGAAATCCTTGCAAAAGGTTTTGACGGGCATCATTTTATTGCCGGTCTGGCTTCGCATTTCAGGGATTTACTGGTAAGCAAAACTCCTGCTACAATTTCTTTACTAGAAGTTGGCGAACAGGCACAGCAAATGTATGGCGTACAATCTCAAAAGTGTTCTCAGGACTTTTTATTAAAAGGAATTGATATTGCAAACGATTGTGATTTAAAGTACAAACTGAGCCAAAACCAGCGTCTTCTGGTCGAATTATGTTTGATGCAACTGGCCTCTATCAACTTTGATGGAGAAAAAAAAAAGCTGAGCAATTCATAATCCCTCCTGTTTACTTTAAAAACGGCAGTTACTCTATTGTTGAAATTCCGAGTCCAAAAACCGAAATTCCAAACCAAACACCTGCAGTTTCAAACACGCAAGAGACAAGTGTTGTAAGCAATAAGCCAGCTGAGACTGAACCAAAAACAGAAACTGCTCCTCAGCATGTTCCAGAATCTCCAAAGCCTCCCGTTAGTAATGAACCAAAAGTTTCTGCTTTTTCATTATCGAGCATTCGCAAGAAAAAAGAACTGGAAGCCAGCAGCAAATTTTATGTAAAACCATCAACAACACTGCCTACAGAAGAGTTTAATGAAACGGACATGTTGCTGCAGTGGAATAAATATGCACAGCGTTTAGGCGAAAAAGGTTTTAAAATTATGGAATCGTTATTATTGATTAACGATCCAAAATTAGACGGTACAAGAATTACGTTAGAATTACCAAACGAGGGTTCTAAATTAGATTTTGAAAGTCAGCTTAATGGACTTTTAGGCCACTTAAAAGGTCATTTGCACAACCACGATATTACGATTGAGGTTATCGTAAATGAAACTATCGAAACCAAACGCAGTTTTAATGATCAGGACAGATACAACCGTCTGTTAGAAATAAATCCAAATATTGAACTTTTGCGTTCTACATTTGGATTAGATTTAAATTCTTAATTTTTTCCTGCACAAACACATTGATTTTTCACGAATTTCTTTGATCAAAAATTTAAAAAATAATTCGTGTAAATTCGTGAAACTAGCAGCAAACTTACTTATTTATTTTGCAATCCTAAATTATAGACTTTCTGCAGCCACTTTTTTCTCTGCACATCATCGGCTGTTTTTACAATTCCGATGTAGGTTACTTTTACTGGTTTTATGCCACAGAATTCTAAGGTTGATTTCTTTAGCTGATTAACGCTTGGTCTGCCAAAAAACAATCTGTAATACCAGCCCGGCTGATCTAAAGTGGTGATGATATGGGCTGTTTTTCCTTTTAGTAATTTGTCCCACCAAACTGAATTTTCACGGTACTGAAAAGCCATTCCGGGCAAAAATAAACGGTCTATAAATCCTTTTGTAATTGCCGGAAGTCCGCCCCACCAAACAGGATGAATCCAAACCAGATGATCGGCGTTTTGAATCTTTTGCCATGCAGCCAATAAATCGGGTTCTAATTCGGTTCGTTTTTGATAACCAAATTTTAAATTGGGATTAAATTCTAAATCGGCAATTGTAATTGTTTCCACCTGAGATCCAGAATTCATTACCCCTTCATGATATTCATTAGCAATCGCAAAGTTGAAACTTTCATGATTGGGATGACCGTTTATAATCAGTATTTTTTTCATATTCTTATATTTTATATTTAGTACAAAAATACCAGTAGCATGAAAAAAGATACTGGACAAATGTCCTATAAAATCGCTTTCCGAATGCGGCTTAAATGTCTTGGTGTAACGCCTAAATAAGAAGCCAGATATTGAAGCGGTATCAACTGAAGGTATTTTTGATGATTTTGATACAATTCTTCGTAACGTTCTTTTCCTGATAGTTTCTGAAAAGAAATCATTCTTTTTTGAAGTGTTACGTATTCCATTTCGGTTAATTTCCTGCCGATTTCCTGCCAGTGAATACCGGTTCCATACAGCTTTTCCAAACTTTCACGACTAATAACCTGCAATTCTGTATAGTCCAGGGCCTGAATATTTTCCTGGGCTGCTTCCTGCAGTATAAAACTGGAAAACGATGCCATAAATTCATTTTCGAAAGCAAAACAATTGGTGATTTCGTTTTCCTGATGATTGAAGAAATAGGATCTTAAAATCCCTTTTTTTATAAAAAAAATTTCATTGCAAACCTGATTTTCCTTCACCAAAAGTTCTCCTTTTTTGAGTGTGCGCGTCGTTATTAAATCATCCAGAAGAGCTAACTCAGCCACAGGTATAATTTGCATGGATTGAAATACAGATTTCATTTTAAACTAATTAGTTAAGAAAAAATCTTTTCAATCCTTTTATCAGGAACAAGCCATATTAGTGCTATGATGAGATACGCTATACCCGAAATCCATTCACTGTAAAATGAAGAGGCAATACCGATTATATTCATAATAGTAGAGATTTTGCTTTTTGTATCATTACCAATTGCTTTTGCCAAAAATGAATCTTTTCCTTCTACATTGAGTACTAATTTTTGAAGAATCAGGTACGCTATAGCACTGCCCAATAAAATGATTCCGTATAATGCCATTGCGGCTTTGGCAAAATTGTGTTCTCCCATCCAGCCCGTAGAAACCGGAATGAGGGATAGCCAGAATAATAAATGGAGGTTGCCCCAAAGTATTTTTCCATTGACTTTTGATAAACCGTGAAGTAAATAATGGTGGTTATTCCAGTAAATTCCAACGTACACGAAGCTTAATACGTAGCTTAAAAACTTAGGGATAAGTGGTTTTAAATCGGCAAACTCGACTCCGTGAGGCACTTTGATTTCTAAAATCATGATAGTAATTATAATTGCCAATACACCATCACTAAAAGCCTCGAGTCTTGTTTTATTCATTGATAACTAGTTTTAGGATTAAAATGTTTGCCACGAATTTCACGAATCTCCACGAATTAAATTTATATTTAAAAAAAAATTAGTGAAAATTAGTGAAATTCGTGGCAACAAAACTATAATTATGAAATTAAATTTTACCGTAATACATTGCTTTTACAATTCCGTCAGAAAGTCCGATTTTTGGAACATAAATCTGGCGTGCCCCACTCCATTTCATTGCATTGAGGTAAATTCTGGTTGCGTGAATAATTACGTCGGCACGGTCAGAGTTCAACCCTAATTCTGCAATTCTTTGTTCGTAGGTCAACGAATTCAAAAAGGCATATTGCGAATTAATGTAAATATATGAAAGTGGTTTTTCCTGTTGTTTTCCGGACATTTTAAACAATTTATTAATGTTTCCTCCGGAACCTATCAGGGTTACTTCATCATAATCTGCTGTATTGGTTTTGATCCATTTTTCGATTTCATCCCAAACTACATCGTGAACCATATTGTTTAGTAAACGAACCGTTCCGGCTTTAAATGATCTTGAGTTTACCATTTTGCCATCAGAAAATAATGTAAACTCGGTACTACCGCCTCCAACGTCAACAAAAAGATAGGTTTCGTCTGTTTTCAGTAAATGGTGCAAATCTGTCGAAGCGATTATTGCCGCTTCTTTTTTACCATCAATAATTTCGATTTTAATATCTGCTTTTTTCTTGATCAGGGCTACAACTTCTTTAGCATTATAAGCTTCACGCATTGCAGAAGTTGCAAATGCCATATAGCGTTCCACTTTATGAACTTTCATCAAAAGGTTGAATGCTTTCATGGCATCAACCATTCGGTCTATATTTTCTTCAGAAATTTCTCCAACTGTAAAGGCATCCTGTCCTAAACGGATTGGTACACGAACAAGTGAGCTTTTATTGAACTGCGGTTCTTTGCCGTCTTGTTCTACAACATTGGATATCAGCAGCCTCATGGCATTTGAACCGATATCTATTGCTGCATATTTTTTTATATTAATCATACTCTCGATGATTTGATTTTTTTATAATTAATTGACTTTTTGAGGAATCTCGTCCAGTAATGCTATTTTGTCCTGATAATATTTATAAGTTTCAAACTGCGCTCTAAATGGAGAGTGATGATTTTTAGGTTTATACTTATTGTCTAATTTATAAGAATGATATCTTACTTTTACGTTTCCTTTCCAGGCTAGGTTAAAATTATCGATTAGTTCTTTCTTTATTTCAAGGTCGTAAATCGGGCAGGTTACCTCTACTCTTCCGTCCAGGTTTCTGGTCATAAAATCGGCAGACGAAATATACACTTCGGTTAAACCGGCATTTCCAAAAATATAAACCCTTGAGTGTTCCAGATAATTATCGACAATACTAATCGCTTCAATGTTTTCGCTCATGCCCGGTATTCCCGGAATCAGGGAACAAATTCCCCTTACCTGAAGCTGGATTTTTACCCCGGCATTACTTGCTTCATATAATTTATCGATCATTTTAACATCAGACAAACTATTCATTTTTAGCTTTATATGGGTTTTTCTGCCTGCTAATGCATGAAGAATTTCACGATCTATTAATTTTATAAACTTGGTTCTTGTATAATGCGGTGACACAATCAAATGTTTGTATCGGTGAACTCTGTAATTGATATCAAAAAACTCAAATATTTTTGATATGTCTTTTAAGATTCCCTGATGGCAGGTTAAAAGCGTGACATCCGTATAAATTTTGGCTGTTGATTCGTTAAAATTTCCTGTAGAAATAAAACCGTAACGACGGTTTTTTTCATCTTCAAGTCTTTCTATAACGCATATTTTACTGTGTACTTTAAGACCCTTAATTCCAAAAATAAGCTCGATTCCTTCTGTCTGCATTTGTTCGGCATACGAAATATTCGAGGCTTCATCAAAACGAGCCTGAAGTTCGATCTGAACGACTACTTTTTTACCATTTTTTGCAGCGTTTATCAATGAACTGATAATCTGCGAATTCTTTGCCAAACGATACAACGTAATTTTGATACTGGTTACTTTTGGATCCAGGGCTGCTTCGCGCAAAAACTTGGTCAGATACGAGAAAGACTGATAAGGTGCATGTACGAGATAATCTTTTTTAGAAATTTTTTCTAAAATACTTCCGTCCAGGCTTAACCCCGGTACAGGCAGCGGTTCATTTGGTTTGTATAACAAATCATAACGTCCCAGATTTGGAAAATCCATATAATCACGGCGATTATGGTATCTTCCTCCGGGAATAATACTGTCTGTTTCTACAATTTTCATTTTATCTAAAAAGAAATGCAGCGTATCATCTTCGATCAAACTATCGTAGATAAAACGTACCGGCTCACCAATTCGGCGGTCTTTTACAGAGGTAGCAATTTTTTCGAGCATACTTTTACTCAAATCACTGTCAATATCCAATTGCGCATCTCTTGTAATTTTGATCATATGTGCCGAAACACTTTTATAATCAAATATATTAAAGATGTTTTTTAGTTTAAAACGTATAACATCATCTATTAAAATCACATATTGTTTTTCATCTTCAGAAGGAAGGACAACAAATCTGTTTATGTTTTTCGGGATTTCGATTAAAGCATAACGAACTTCTTCATCTGCTAATTCTAATCGAACTGCCAAATAGCCTAATGTATCTTTTAAGATAGGAAAAACAGCCAGATCATTTAAAATGATGGTAACTAGTTCGGGACTCAGTTTTTGTGTAAAAAAGTCCTTTAAGAAACATTCTTGTTTTGGCGTAATCTGATCTTCGTTTATAATGAAGATATTTTCTGCTTCCAGTTCTGTTTCTATATTTCCCAAAATACGTAAACTCTCAGATTGCTGCTGAATAACAATTTCTGTAATATCCTTTATCAACTGATGCGCAGAAACACCTCCTAAATATTTTTCTCCAGAAATTCCAGAAAGACTCAATCTCCGGATTGCGGCATAGCGAACTCTAAAAAATTCATCTAAATTATTGGAAAATATCCCAACAAAACGCAATCTGTCTAAAAGTGGAACCGTATTATCTCCTGCTTCCTGAAGCACTCTTGCATTAAACGCTAACCAACTTTTTTCTCTATCGATATATTTCTGCTCGTACACTTTATTTATTTTAGGTCTTTGGGGAAAATTGTTTTTTGGGTTTTGCCTTTACTGATATCATCCCAGCTCTCTGCATCAAATTTAAGAGATACAAATCCGGAAGTGGGGACGTTTTCGATAAAAACATCACCAAATTTATTAACAAAATTTGTAATAGCCTCGTTATGTCCGAAAAGAATAACGCTTTCGAAACTATTATCACATGATTTGATAACTTTTTCGAGATGCCTCTCATCAAAAGTATAGAGATCATCTCTGTAAACGATACTCTCTATAGGATAAGATATATTCTGAGCAAAAATCAGCGCTGTTTCTGAAGCACGCGCAGCTGTACTGCTCCAGATAATATAGGTTTTAGGAAGATATTTTGAAATTTTTGCTGATACCTGATGAGCATCTAAAATTCCTTTTTTCATTAAAGGCCTGTCAAAATCCTTTAAAGGTGCCTCCCAGCTTGATTTTGCATGTCGTATTAAAATTAAATTTTTCATAAGTAGAGGATTTAGAAACTTCATAAAAGAGGTTCTATTTTTATCGAAGTTCTAATTTACAAAAGAAAATTTAATCACTACCCTTTTTTTTACTCTGTTAACACTAATAGGCTTATTAATTATGCTAAAACAACTGCAAAATCTTTTATTTTGGCCGCAATAAAATCCAATATCCTGAGAAAAGTGCCTTGTATTTCAGTCGGGTAGTTTTATAAAAAAAAATCGTTGCAATTCCGGGAACTGCAACGATCAGCTAAACGACACGTTTAATATGTTATTTATATTTTCGCAAATATATTTGTATAATATTTTTTTCCAGATGCATCTGAGCTTACAGCTATACCAAAGTGCGTAAAACTGCCTTCGATATTTTTTTTGTGCCCTGGGCTTTCCAGCCATGCCTTAAGGGCAGCTTGCGGAGTCTTGTAATTATGAGCCACGTTTTCGGCTATTTTCTTAGCTCCAAGTCCCTTCATGATATTCTGAGATCGCGAATCAAAACCATTGTGATTCATGACATTATTGGCAATCATATACTGATTGTGATCTTCGCACTGATTTGAAATAAAGTTGGCTTTTTCTAATGCATTCAAACCAATACTCACACGGTATTTGTTTATTAGCTGCATTAATTCTAACTCAGCATTGTTGTAAGTGTAATTTGTTGTATTGGAGTTTTCTTTGGTAACAGGCTTTTTCGTTCTGTCGGGAGTTTCGGCAGAACATGAGTTCATTGTGATAAGCATCACAACGAACATCATGGTGCGCATAATCTTCTTCATAATCAATAGCATTTTAGCGTTTTAAAGTAAATGTTGGGGCAAATTCTTTAAAATATATTTTAAATTAAATTGTCATCATTCTATGGGTCAAAATTATTTAATTTCGGGCTATACTACCAAAATTAATCGACGAAATGCACTACTAAGTTAATATGCTGTATAATTTTCTTACACCTAAGAAGACAATCTTTCTATTTTCCATGAAAAATCAGACTGGCTTGTGTACCTGATTCTGTCGTGTAAACGGTTTGGTCGTCCCTGCCAAAACTCTACTTCTAAAGGAGTTACCAAATATCCACCCCAATATTCTGGTCTCGGAATTGATTTTCCTTCAAACTCCTTCTCGATTTTTTTTAGATTTTCTTCCAAAAATGTTCTCGACGGGATCACTTCACTCTGATTCGACACAATGGCTCCCAGCTTGCTTCCGTCGGGACGGGAATCAAAATATCCGTCTGATATGTTTTCAGCTGTTTTTTGTGCAATTCCTTTTATAATAACCTGGCGTTCCATTTCCTGCCAGAAAAAAGACAAGCAAACATGAGGATTTTCAGCAATGGCTTTTCCTTTTTCAGAATTATAATTGGTATAGAAAATAAAACCTTCCTCAGAGAATTTCTTCAATAAAACGACTCTTGATTTCGGAAAACCGTCAAGACCAATTGTAGAAACCGTCATGGCATTTACTTCACCGTTTGAGCCAAAATCCTCTACTTCATGAAACCATCTGTTAAAAAGGTTAATCGGATCTTCTGGAATATTGGTTTCCAATAATTCACTTTTTTCGTAAGATTTTCTATAATTGCTTAAATCGTTCATAGCTTTTTGTTTTTTTTTGTTTTTTTTGTTTCAGGTTTCAGGTTTCAGGTTGTCAGGCTGAGCGAAGTCGAAGCCCTTTTAACTTTGAAGCCCTTCGACTTCGCTCAGGGTGACATCAGAACATTAAAGCCTCAATAACGTGAACCTGAAGCGTGAAAGTTCCAGGTTCAGGTCGTCAGACTGCGCGAAGTCTAAGCCCTTTTAACTTTGAAGCCCTTCGACTTCGCTCAGAGTGACATCAATATATTAATTCTCTACAACTTGAAACCTTAGCACCTCAGAACCTCAGAAACTTAGAACCTTAGAAAAATCAAAACTCAAAAGAAACCCCGTCATCTCCCAAAAGTACATTTTGGAAAATTTCTTCGGCTTCTTCCTTAAAACGTTCCAAACCGTCGTATCTTGTTGAATAATGTCCTAAAACTAAATGTTTTACATTTGCTTTTACCGCAATTCTGGCTGCTTCTTTTGCTGTTGAATGCAATGTTTTTTGTGCCAAAGCAGCTTCAGATTCCAAAAAAGTAGACTCATGGTATAGTACATCGGCATTTTCTATAATCGGGATAATGTCTTCGTTATAAACCGTATCTGAACAAAACGCATAACTCATTGTTGGAGCAGGGTCAAAAGATAATTTGTCATTTTCGATTACAGTTCCATTATCTAATGTTATATCGCCGCCGTTTTTTATTTTTTGATAATACGCAATGTGAATATCATAGTCCTGGACCGCTCCTACATTTAATTTTCGTTCTGCAGGTTTTTCCTGAAATAAAAATCCATTCGTATACACACGATGTTTTAGCGGAATAGTTTTTACAATGACATGTTTATCTTCAAAAATAATTTCACTTTCCTTCGACTCTAACTCGTGGAAAAACAAATCATAAGTTGTCCACGATTCTGTTAGTTTTAATTGTAAAAGAATAAGTTCCTTAATTCCTTTTGGACCATAAACATACAAATCTGTAGTTCTCCCCAGAAGCGAAAAAGTCGAAATCGTTCCGATTAATCCATACAAGTGATCCCCATGAAGATGGGAAATAAAGATGTGATTAATTTTAGAAAATTTAATTTTATTTTTCCGAAGCTGTACCTGAGTTCCTTCTCCGCAGTCAATTAAGAATAACCGGTTTTTAATTTCTAAAACCTGCGAAGTCGGGTTCGTTAGCGTTCTGGGTGTGGCTGCATAACAGCCTAGTATGGTGAGCTTCATTTTTAATTTTTAATTGTTGATTTTAGATTTTAGATTGGATTAAAATATTTAGATTCAGCTTTAATCTAAAATCTTAAATCTGAACTCTAAAATCTAAAACCCAAGGTCTCTTTCAATTTCTTCCATTTCGATAATATCGTGTGCCTCTAAGAGTGAAGGAACAACAGCTAATTTATCTGAAATAGCATTAAAATCAAGATTTGAAGCAACAATTACAAACGACTTTTTTGCCTTTTTATGCGCTTTGGAAAGTGGCAGAAAAAGTTTCAAATCTTTTTCTGTTATTTCCTTATCTGAAGACAAATCGATTATAATGTTTTGTTTTTCAAAGGTTTTAAATTGCTGCGTTACTTTCTCCAGAAAAGCATTTACATCTCCTTGTGTATCTTTAATCGTAACAGTATGTCCTTTTTGATCTACTTTCATTTTATGAAATTTGGGGGCTTATATTTAAGTACTAAGGTACGAAGTTTTTTTAGTTTTTGTTTCAGGTTTCAGGTTTCAGGTTCCAGGTTTCACGTTTCAGGTTTCACGTTTGCCAGGCTGAGCGTCCCGAGACTTCGGGAGAAGCCCTCTTAACTTTGAAGCCCTTCGACTTCGCTCAGGGTGACATCACGATATTTAAGTCTCAACAACATGAAACCTGAAACCTGAAACAAAAAAAATCCTATTGAATCTTCGAAGCTAAAAGATAAATAACTGCCATTCTGATCGCTACACCATTTTCCACCTGATTCAGGATTACCGAATGATCTGAATCAGCCACCTCAGAAGTAATCTCTACTCCCCTGTTGATTGGCCCCGGGTGCATGATGACGATTTCTTTGTTTAGCGAATCCAAAAGCGGTTTATCTACTCCGTATTGTTGTGCATATTCACGTGTTGACGGGAAGAAGTTCACATCCATACGCTCGTTTTGCACACGAAGCATATTTGCAACGTCGCACCATTCTAGTGCTTTTCGCAAATTTGGCTCCACCGTAACACCAAGCGATTCAATATATCTCGGAATCAGTGTTTTTGGCCCGCAGACTTTTACTTCTGCGCCCTGCATCTGCAAAGCATATATATTAGAAAGCGCTACTCTGGAGTGCAGAATATCGCCTACAATAACTACTTTTTTTCCGGCCACATCTCCCAGTTTTTCCCTGATAGAATAACTGTCCAGCAAAGCCTGAGTTGGGTGCTCGTGCGCGCCGTCTCCGGCATTTACGATACTGGCTTTGACATTTTTGGATAAAAAATAAGCCGCTCCGGGATTGGAGTGGCGCATTACTACCATATCTACTTTCATAGACAGGATATTATTGACAGTATCAATTAAAGTTTCTCCTTTTTTAACCGAAGACTGAGCGGCAGAAAAACTAATAACATCTGCAGATAATCGTTTCTGCGCTAACTCAAACGAAAGTTTGGTTCTGGTACTGTTTTCAAAGAAAATATTGGCAATCGTAATATCTCGTAATGAAGGAACTTTTTTAATAGGCCTGTTAATGACTTCTTTAAAATGATCTGCCGTTTCAAAAATTAGGTTAATATCATTCTCGTTGATGTATTTGATTCCTAATAAATGATTTACGCTTAATTCTTTCATTTTCGTTTCTTTAATATTATTTGTCAAATTCCTGAATTTCTAAAATATTCAGTTCTTTAATGCTTCTGTAAAAGAAGCTGTTCTATTGAAGCATTCGGTCTATTACTTCACTGTAATCCTGCAGATCTCTTGCATCTTCATCAAAAATTTTCTGCCATCTAAAGCCCGGAATTTCAATTTTTGTTCTTGCAGAGCCATCCCATTTTATTCTAAAATCGTTATTTATCAAAACTTCGGCAACCCTTTTCCCTACCTCGATCGTAGTTTCATCAACTGAGTTATCTACTTTCTGAAAAGCGATATACAAACCCGGATTTTCAATAGCAATTGCCCTGGCAAGATCCTGTTCGTGATAAAAGCAATAACCGTCAGATATCACTTCGTTTTCCTGAAGCTCTCTTTCAACCTCAACTACTTCATATTCGCCATCACTTGTAGTGTAGCCCGCGTTGTGAAGCGCAATGATATTATCATCACATAATTCATCAAACGCTTTTATAAGTCTTTCAGTATCTGTTGGACTTTTCCATTGTTTACTTTCTGAAAGTAATTTTTGGTATTCCTCTCTTATTTTATCAAAAGCCCACTCTTCTGAAATTTCATCCTCAAATTCGTTGTCTTCAATTTCTTCTATGATATTTTGCTTAATCTCATCGATAGAAAGAAATCCCATTCTTACCTGATTAAAAATTGATTCATGTATAAAAGCTTCGTTGTCTGTCATGATTGTATAATCAATTTTTAATGATTTAATTGGTAACCAGGTGAACAACATCTTCACCTTCATTTTCTTTCCAGCTCACCTTCACTTTTTCACCATTAATGGCATCTACCTGACGGCCACGGTAATCGGGCTGAATCGGTAAATTACGGCTAAAACGTCTGTCGATTAACACTAACAATTCGATTTCTGATGGTCGCCCAAAAGACTGAATTGCGGTTAAGGCAGAACGAATGCTTCGCCCTGTAAACAAAACGTCATCGATAAAAATGACTTTTTTGTCCTCGACTATAAAATTTATTTGGGTTTTATTGGCTTCAAGCGGTTTATCAGTACGGCGAAAATCATCCCTGAAAAAAGTGATGTCCAGATATCCCAAAGAAATTTCGGGAACCTGATATTCGTTTTCTAATATTTGTTTTAAACGTTCAGCTAAAAAGACACCTCTTGGCTGAATGCCGACTAAAATAGTATCGGAGAAATCAAGATGTTTTTCGATTAACTGACAAGCCAAACGATGGAGTATGATAGTAACTTCTTTTGAATTAAGTAATACTTTTTGGCTCATAATTAAGTATAATGTTTGGTTGGGCAAATATACGAAATCAGAATTTATTTGTTGGGGTGTTGGGAATGGAAATATTTTTTTTTGATTTGAAGGAAATTTAGTAATTGTTTTGGTAATTTGAACAACGAAATAGCTCGACAAAGAAACCACAAAGTATTTCACTCCTGCTTTGTCATCCCGAGGAACGAGGGACCACACAAGAAGTTCGACAAAGATTGGCACACAAGTAGCTATACAAAATGGTGCGGAAATCACTTTGCGGAGCTCCTTGTGTGGTCCTTCGTTCCTCAGGATGACATACATTGTGTTTTCTTTGACGAATCACTTTGCGGAGTTTCTTGTGTGGTCCTTCGTTCCTCAGGATGACATACATTGTGTTTTCTTTGACGAATCACTTTGCGGAATTACTTGTGTGGTCCTTCGTTCCTCAAGATGACAAAATGATTGCTATTCTAAAATAACAGTATATTCTTACAAAAAAACAACATGCTAAATCAACAAAATGGGTTTCATACCTATTATATTTACATTTTAACGAATAAACACCGCTCTACTTTTTACATTGGAATAACGAATAATTTAACAATAAGATTAACTCAGCACAAAGAAAATATAAAAACTGGCGCAAAGACTTTTGCCTCTAAATACAATATTGAATTTCTGGTGCATTACGAAAAGTTCACTTGGGTTCACGACGCAATTGCCCGCGAAAAAGAATTAAAAGGCTGGAAAAGAGATAAAAAACTTGATTTGATAAGAAGTTCTAATCCAAAATTTGAATTTCTTAATCATTTTTTTGAATAAGAGGGTTCAGTTTTGTATTGATCGTCCAAGAAACTCCGCCCAGTTTGTCATCCCGAGGAACGAGGGACCACACAAGTAGCTTGACAAAGATTGGCACATAAGTAGCTCTACAAAGCAATGTCGAGTTTCGTTGCGGAGTTTCTTGTGTGGTCCTTCCTTCGTCAGGATGACAATACGTTGTAGCTTTTCGTTGCGCCCAGTTTGTCATCCCGAGGAACGAGGGACCACACAAGTAGCTCGCCAAAGATTGGCACACAAGTACCTCTACAAAGCAATGTCGAGTTTCGTTATCGAGTTTCGTAGTGGAGTTTCTTGTGTGGTCCTTCCTTCGTCAGGATGACAATACGTTGTAGCTTTTCGTTGCGCCCAGTTTGTCATCCCGAGGAACGAGGGATCACACAAGTAGCTTGACAAAGATTGGCACACAAGTAGCTCTACAAAGCGTTGCGGAGTTTCGTTATCGAGTTTCGTTGCGGAGTTTCTTGTGTGGTCCTTCTCCCGACGCCTCGGGATCAGGATGACATATATTGTGTTTTGTTTGACGAATCACTTTGCGGAGTTTCTTGTGTGCCTTAGTTACTCACGATAAAAAAACAAAAAACCCCAATTTCTAAAAATCGGGGTTTTATTTATTTCAAAAATCAGAAAAAATTATTCCTTGCGTAAATACGGATTCAGGATTTCGGCTAGTTCGTTGAGCCAGTAGAAGCTGTTTTCTAAGGTGTTAATTTCAGTTTGGAAGGTTTCATTTTTTCGCATTACTTCGAGGGCCAGTAAATAATTTACCTGCCTTATGGCCTTGGCGATTCCTTCTGGCGCTACGGTGTGGTTAAAAAAATTAATTAACCTTGTTTCGGCTTCTTTTGTAAGGTTGTTTGTACTCATAGTTCTATAATTTTAGGAAAATTTAAACCCGTGCATCTAATGTGTACTACACTTAGAGAAGTGTTACGGTTGTTTCTAATACCGCCACCATACCAAACGGGCAAAAGTTTTTTTGGCATCATAATTCTTTGTATTCAGGATTGTAAATACAGGAAAAAAGCCGGCATTTACTAATACGTAAATCCGGCCTTTTTTTAGTTCCTGCAGGCAGTAACAAACCGCCTGCAGGCTTATTGGCATTTAATGCCTTATATTAAAATGTTTTGTTTAAAAACTTATTGCTCAATACAACGAACAGAATATCCCTCATTTGTCTTACTCATTGGACTAGTAGTAGCACTAGGTACTGAACTATTATAATACATAGTAAAATAACTCATCATAAATGTGGCGCTATTACTAGGGTTATAGGGAGCTGAATCAGATGCGAAATAATATGCATTAGTATTTACATATGTAGGACTGCCTCCCAAAAATCCCCCGGAAAGCGGTAAATACAATTGTGTACCCACTTGTAAAATGTTTTTCAATGTTGAACCACTACCAGTCCAGATATCGACTTTCTTAAAAGTGTTATTAGCAACAACTCCTGCCCATTCTGCCTTTGTTGGCACCCTAAAGCCTGCAGGACATGGGTCATTAACTCCTTTTAATAGATTTGCATTGGTAGCCCATAGATCAGCAGGGGCACCATAAGCAGCAGCAATAGCAATCCAGCCTGCTGATATTGGAGTTTTTTGTCCATATTGGTAATAATCTCCAATCAGTCCTTGTGCAGCTTTTGAAGGGTCAAGTGTTTGATCAGCCCCTAAATTATGGCACATAAAGTTTTTCCAAACTGTTGGAGATATTTTTGCCCCGCAACATGCACAATCCTGAAGTCTTACATTTAACGGTACCGCTACATCCTTAATGCCGTTATTATATATAGCATAGATTTGTACTTTTATGGCAGTGGCTGTCGTTTTTCCCCAAACTATACTACCCGGATTGCTTAATGTATTTTTGTAAGTAACAGTAAGTGTTACGGTCTGGCCATTAGTAACTGGTCCATCTACTTTCACTGTATTTGCATCACTACTCTGAACAACACCATCGTTGTCTACAACTACAAATTTAAGGTTAGTTTTAGTACCGGTTGCGCTTGCCGTAAAAACATATTGTTGTACGTTATCAGTCGCAAAATTAGTAGCCTTCAGGGCACGATCAGTCTGATTCCCACAATTATCACCCCAATTCGATTTGTTAATATCAAAACATGTTGGTCCTGAGAAAGTACCAGCACCAAGAGCCATGTCCGCAGGATTTGCGGATACATTTACCGTAAAGCCGGGAGATGTTCCTGTCAGGTTTCCTGCACAACCATTTGTTACCACACAGTAAAAATTGTCAGTACCTATTGCTGTTGGTGTATAAACATAGGTAGCAGAATTAGTTCCTACCGCTGTACCACCAGGAGACGTTCCTTTATACCATTGGTATGAAGGTGTGTTGCCAGTACCAGGAGCTAAGCTTACTTTTAGGGTAACCGGAGATCCAACAACAGTAGATGCTGTAGCGCTGCCTTCTACCGAAACTACTGGCGTAGGACATGCATTGTTTACTGTAATTTCCAGTGGCAATTCTGCAGATGTTCCGCAGGCATTGGTCGCTTTTACTTTCAGGTTAATCTTTGCTCCAGCAGTTCCTGTTGCAGGAAACTTGACAGAAGCGCTCGTGCCTGCCGGTGTAACTACTGCCCCGCCATCTGCACTCCAGGAATACGTGGTATTAAGATCGTAGTCAATATTTGTTACATATACTTTTACGTCACCAAAATTAACCGGGTCTGGTGCTGTTTTCCATGTAAGGGTAGGAACATCAGACACACTGGTACTGGTTGTTTTGCTTCCCATTGGGCTCACACACCCACCGGTACTTGTTACCGTTGCAGAGTAAGTGGTTCCTGTTTTCTTTACCGTAATAGTCTGAGTGGTGTCCGGTAATTTGGTGCTTCCTTCGTACCATGTATAGGTATAATCGCCTGTTACAGCAGGTAGCGCACTTAAGTCTGCACCATTGCTGCCACAAATTACCCCACTTCCGTTAATAGTTGGTGCTGCCGGGGCTGTACCTCCTGTAATTGGTTTTTCGGTTGTACTGGCTTCTGCCGGACATGCTGCGCCACTATTGTCTGTGGCTACCATGCGCAATAAAATTGACGTTTGGCTGGCAGGAATCGTATAAGGGCTTGCTATTGGTATATCACCATTGTACCAGGTATAGGTAACGCCTGCTTGTTTATTTTTTACTTCTAAAGTTAAACTGCCTCCCTGACAAAAAGTATCTACGACATTAATAGCCGTACCGTTTACCAGTACATCTGCGTTATCAACCGTGATAGGTGTGCCTGAGCCTGCCTCATAAGTCACATTGATAATGTTTGAATTTTTTGAATAACAGCCTGCTGAGCCTGCTGCGGCAAACCATTCTCCCTGATCTGCAGAACCGCTTAAGTTTATCGTAGTTCCGGTTTTGCTGCTCAACACACCATTATGAAACCATGATACACTAGCAGGGCTTCCCATTGCTGTCAGTTTTACTATACCTGAGGTACCGCAAAGGATGCCGCTGTTGGAGGCTACGATGGTTTTAATAATACCAGGAGCTGTACCAGATTCTGTTATTTTGCGCTCATTGGCCGCGTTTGTATTACAGCCTATAGCACCCATCGATACGTTGTAGGTACCTATTTGAGTCGCAATATAATACGATTGACCGCGTGCTACTTCAACACCGTTACGCGTCCAGATTAGTTTGTCAAGATTGGCCGTTGTTACCGGTACTGACAGGTAAACTGCCCCTCCTGTACATAATGTAAGGGAGCTTCCTGCAGGAGAAACTGTAGGTACAGTATAATTATATTTACTGCAGTCTACACCATCCTGACTGAATATAAAGTCTTTGTATTGGTTGGTACAACTGCTTGTAACGCGTACCATTACAGAACGTGCCGTTACAGAATTATTTTCACGGAACTTAATTTTGAAGGTTCCGTTGGCTTCGCTTACATCGATTAGCGATGCGTAATCATTTCCTGCTACAATTGCAATGGTAAAAGGGCCATTGGGGCAATCAGGATCTGTTACGGTAAAGGTCTGGTCGCAGCCTGTTCCGTCTGCCGCAACATTGGTACAGGCATCAGGGCTTATAGTGGTCTGGCTTGTACCGTCACACATACTAATCCAGCGTTTGCTGTTCCAGTATTCTACACATTTTGTATCAGTATTGTAAATGGTAAGCCCATTTGCCAGTGCCACTCCCGAAAGTGTCCACTTATCTCTGTCACTTGTAGACAATTGCGGCAAACGCAAACCGCCGGTTCCTTTACTGATAATTTCGACTGCCGAGAATTTTTCGGCTGGTTTGGGAATACCGTTTGTGTTACCCAGGGTAACCTGTGCCCTTATATTGGTGGTAAATATTACCGCCAACACAATGAGCCAAAGACTAAATAGATTTTTTTTCATTAGTTCTGGAATTATATTAATACTTATTAAAATTTAAAGAGATAAATCTCTTTTTACAGTGCCATTTTTCATTACATTTTTTTTAACTGAAACTATGTTATTCCCTGGGGGGAGACTGGCTGATATCGTACTGTGATATTGTATATTGTCGTTTCGCAAACTGTCCCTCATTATTTACTACTATATCGACCAATGTTTACAGACTTTACTATATGCCTGCTTAGATACTTTGTATTTTTTATGATACAAAATGCCCGCAATGATTCAATCTTAGATACTTTGTTCTTATGATACAAAGTCTTCACAATGATCAATCTTAGATACTTTGTATTTTTTATGATACAAAATACCCGCAATGATTCAATCTTAGATACTTTGTTCTTACGATACAAAGTCTTCACAATGATTCAATCTTAGATACTTTGTATTTTTTATGATACAAAGTGCCCGCAATGATTTGATCTCAGAATCGGTAAAGTCAGGAGTTTACTTTTTCTGTAGTTTAATAGTAAATGAAAAATGTTTTTGGAAAATGTTTTTGTGCGAACGGCGCGTATTCTGGAGTGGTATTGTATTTTTTGGGCTGATCTTATATTATTGATCTTTCCAATGCTTTTTTACTTTTTCGCAAATATTTTCATATTCTGTTCGTATAAGCTTACTTGTGTCACCAATTTGTGTACTTCTAATAGATTTTCGTATAGTCATAAGAAAACTCTTGCCCTGTCGTGTATAACCTTCATACTTCGTGATTATTACCTGGCTTTGTTTTCGTATTCTTATTTATTAGCCCTTATAATGTTGCAACTAATTTTTACTGAGCAGCCGCGGTTTTATTTTGTATCAAGAAAACCCGAAATGGTATTTTCAACTGCTTTTTTCATCGTGATGTAATCTTTTTTTATTTCATCTGCCTTAGTTGTATTTACAGAGCCATTGATGCACTGACGTATGTAATATTTCGACACAGCATATTTTAAAAATAGTGCCTGTAAAACATTAGAATCATACGTTTTGCTATTTTTTGTTTTACTTTTGCCCATTGTCTAGTTTGTTTTAAAAGTCGAAACAAAAGTAGATGATAATTTTCAACAAAACAAAATTATTTGAAGATAATTTCCTACAAAATGAATAACATTTTAAAAAACATCAAACAAATTGCTGTAAACGAACATGTTACCATCAGCAAGTTAGAACAGATTATTGGTGCCAGCAAAGGGGTTCTGTCCCGCGCAATTGCCAATAATACTGACATTCAGTGCAAATGGGTCACAAAGATAGTTGAAAATTATCCCTACTATAGTTGTGATTGGTTGATAAAAAGCGAAGGCGAAATGATTAAGCCTGTTCATGAAAATTTATTCATAAAAGAAAATATAGAAGAAATTATTATAAATTATAAAGATCTTGCTGAATCCAGAAAAGAAACTATCGATAGCATGAAAAAAGAAATCATGTATCTGGAGGAAAAAATTGAAAATTTAAAAAAAGTAAAATGAGTTATTACAGCAGTAAAACTTATTGTAATAAAAACCAAAATCTAAAAAATCTCTCCTATATATTATAGTACATAAAAAAGCAAAATATTAGATTCTTATAAACACTACAAAAATCAAATCATTACTTTTTTAAATCTTTTGTGATTTCTTATATTTGATTAAACACAAAAATCAACATCATGAGAAAAATAATCGTCCTGACCATGATTACAATCGATGGCGTAATGCAGGCGCCTGGTGCACCTGATGAAGATACTTCCGGTGGTTTTGAATATGGAGGCTGGGTGGCTCCTTTTGGCGATGAAGAATATGGCAAGGTGATGCAGGAACAAATGAAACCTGCCGATATTCTTCTGGGCAGAAAAACATTTGATATTTTTGAAGCCTATTGGCCTAAACATGCTGATGGCTGGCCGGGAATTAATGAGGTTACCAAATATGTTTTGTCGGCTACCAGAAAAAACTCTGATTGGGAAAATTCCGAATTTCTCTCTACTATAGAAGATATTAAAAAACTCAAAAATTCTGAAGGCGGTGACATTAAAGTCTGGGGCAGCGCTACTCTTGTACAGCTCCTATTCCAACATGATTTGGTCGACGAACTGGGGCTAAAAATTCATCCTGTAATTTTGGGCAAAGGAAAAAAATTGTTTGGTGATACTGCTGCCCCAGCAGGATTTACCTTAACTGAAAGTACGGTTACGCCAAGTGGTGTAATTGCCGTAAGTTATAAACGGGCCGGAGAGGTAAAAACGGGAACTATTGGGGAATAGAATAATTATGATATGGAAGAAAAAAGAAGATTTAAATAATGAATTAAAAAAAGGTAAAAATCTGGTTCTGTGAACAAATTTGATCGTGATTCTTTCATTAAATAGTCTTTATAAAAGGTATTAGAAAGCATATTATTTAAACTCAGCAGGAATGAACCATATTGTAGCAACGGATTTTAATACGTTGTAAATTCATACATTATATAATAAAGTCCCGTAGGGGCGATCAATATCATAAAGTTGTAAATAGGTGCCGAGTATATGGCTCTTTTATTTCTCATATTTAACTGGATTAAAATCCAGCCCTACAATATTAATCGAGCCGATGGCTCTTCATTTCTCATACATATAAACTGAATTAAAATCCAGCCTACAATATTAATCGTGCCGATGGCTCTTTCATTTCTCATATTTAACTGGATTAAAATCCAGCCCTACAATATTAATCGTGCCGATGGCTCTTTCATTTCTCATATTTAACTGGATTAAAATCCAGCCCTACAATATATTAATCGAGCCGATGGCTCTTTCATTTCTCATATTTAACTGGATTAAAATCCAGCCCTACAATATTAATCGTGCCGATGGCTCTTCATTTCTCATATTTAACTGGATTAAAATCCAGCCCTACAATATATTAATCGAGCCGATGGCTCTTTCATTTCTCATATTTAACTGGATTAAAA
>NZ_JAFICC010000019.1 GCF_017833415.1 Flavobacterium sp. 1355
CTTAGATTCTTAGATTCTTAGATTCTTAGATTCTTAGATTCTTAGATTCTTAGATTCTTAGATTCTTAGATTCTTAGATTCT
Source organism: Flavobacterium sp. 1355 (assembly GCF_017833415.1). Lineage (GTDB taxonomy): Bacteria > Bacteroidota > Bacteroidia > Flavobacteriales > Flavobacteriaceae > Flavobacterium. The sequence goes on from NZ_JAFICC010000019.1 coordinate 83, forward strand.
TAGATTCTTAGATTCTTAGATAAATTTACTACGTAAATTTATCTTTTCAAACTTTAAGCTTACACCATAAAAAAAGCCTCTTCAAAAGAAGAGGCTTTAGTACTCAGAGCGGGACTTGAACCCGCACGAACATTGCTGTTCACTGGATTTTAAGTCCAGCGTGTCTACCAATTTCACCATCCGAGCAATTAAGCTTTTTAATGTTTTTTTAGCTAATTTTTATAAAAAATTAACTAAACACAACACCATCCGAGCATTATATGGTTTTGAGCGAAAAACGGGGCTCGAACCCGCGACCTCGACCTTGGCAAGGTCGCGCTCTACCAACTGAGCTATTTTCGCGTTTCAAATTCTGTAAAGAACTACAATACCTGATTTGTTCCGTATTGCGAGTGCAAATTTAGGACATTTATTCAATTACACAAGCCTTTTTTGAAAAAAAATTTTACTTATTTTATAACATTCTGATAACCCAAACTTTAAATATCAAAATTTTTAAAATTATTTCTTTACCAACATTCTTTTAATTTCATTAAGCTTCATTAAAGCTTCAACAGGTGTTATTGCATTAATATCCAGGCTTAAAATCTCTTCTTTTATTTCTTCTAATAAAGGATCGTCAAGATTAAAGAAACTCATTTGCATCTCTTCATTTGCAGACTTAATTCCGTTTAATGCATCGCTGGAATGGTTTTTTTCCAGTTTCTTCAAAAGTTTTTGTGCTTTTGAAATAACAAGCTGCGGCATTCCGGCCATTTTAGCAACATGAATTCCAAAACTGTGTGCACTTCCTCCTTTTACAAGTTTTCTAACAAACAAAACAGTATCTTTTAATTCTTTTACTGCGACATTAAAATTCTGAATTCTCGGAAGCAATTCAGTCATTTCATTTAATTCATGATAATGTGTTGCAAAAAGCGTTTTTGGTTTTGAAGGATGTTCGTGCAGAAATTCGGCAATTGCCCATGCAATAGAGATTCCGTCATATGTACTGGTTCCTCTCCCAATTTCGTCCAGCAGCACTAAACTTCTGTCAGAGATATTATTCAAAATTGAAGCTGTTTCATTCATCTCAACCATAAAAGTCGATTCTCCCATCGAAATATTATCCGAAGCTCCTACTCTTGTAAAAATCTTATCAACAATTCCCATCCTAACACTGTCCGCAGGAACAAAACTTCCCATTTGAGCCAATAAAACAATTAAGGCTGTTTGTCTCAAAATAGCAGATTTACCAGACATGTTTGGCCCTGTAATCATAATGATTTGCTGCGTTTCCCTGTCTAAGAAAACGTCGTTGGCGATATAAGGAGTTCCGACCGGCAATTGTTTTTCAATTACAGGATGCCTTCCGTTTTTAATTTCAAGTTCAAAAGTACTATCAATTTCAGGACACACATATTGATTTTCGATTGCCAATTGAGTAAATGAACACAAACAGTCTAATTGTGCAATCAGATAAGCATTCATTTGAACCGGCTTGATATAAGTCGAAATCCAGGCCACTAATTGTTCAAAAAGCTCAGATTCAATTTTATAAATTTTCTCTTCTGCTCCTAAAATCTTGGTCTCGTATTCTTTTAATTCTTCTGTTATATAACGCTCTGCATTAACTAAAGTTTGTTTTCGGATCCATTCTTCGGGAACTTTATCCTTATGGGTATTTCTGACTTCTATATAATATCCGAATACATTATTAAATGATATTTTTAAAGATGAGATTCCTGTTCTTTCTGATTCTCTTTTTTCAATTCCTTCTAAAAATTCTTTTCCTGAAGTAGAAATGGCACGCAAATCATCCAGCTCTTCATTCACTCCTTTTGCAATCGCATTTCCTTTTGAAATTGCAACAGGTGCATCCTGATTTAAGGTGGCCTTGATTTTTTCTCTTAATAAATCACAGGCATGCAAACTATCTCCTATAACTTTTACAGCTTCCTGCGGGCTCTCCAGCGCCAGCGTCTTAATCGGAATAATTGCATCCAGAGATTCTTTTAGATAAATAATTTCACGAGGAGAAACTTTTCCTGCTGCTATTTTGGAAATTAAACGTTCTAAATCAGAAATTTGTTTGATTTGATATTGAATGTTCTGTAAAACTTCAGCATTTGATTTTAGATATGAAACGACATCATGACGGCCTTTTATCTTATTACTATCTTTTAAAGGAAGTGCCAGCCATCGTTTGAGTAAACGTCCGCCCATTGGCGAAAGCGTCCTGTCGATAACATCTAAAAGCGTTACTGCATTTGGATTATAGCTGTGGTATAACTCCAGATTTCGAATTGTAAAACGATCCATCCATACGTAAGCGTCTTCTGCAATGCGCTGAATCGCCGTAATGTGCTGCACACGATTATGCTGTGTTTCTGATAAGTAATACAAAATCGCTCCTGACGCAATAATACCTTCCTTTAATTCTTCAATACCAAAACCTTTTAGGGAAGAGGTTTGAAAATGTTTTGTCAGCGTTTCTAATGCGTAGTCTTCCTTATAAATCCAGTCTTCCAGATAAAAACTATGAAAATCTTCTCCAAAAGCATCCTTAAAATCATTTTTATTATTCTTTGGAACTAAAATCTCGCTTGGATTAAAATTCTGAAGTAATTTATCAATGTATTCTGCATTTCCCTGAGCGGTTAAAAATTCTCCTGTAGAAACATCCAGAAAAGAAACCCCTATATTTTTATTAGCAAAATAAACAGATGCCAAAAAGTTATTTGTTTTTGACTGCAGGACTTCATCGTTTAAAGAAACTCCAGGTGTTACCAATTCTGTTACACCACGTTTTACGATTGTTTTGGTCATTTTAGGATCTTCGAGCTGATCACAGATAGCAACACGAAGTCCGGCCTTAACTAATTTTGGCAAATAGGTATTAACAGAATGATGTGGAAAACCGGCAAGGGCTGTTTCGGTTTCAGAACCTGCCCCTCTTTTTGTTAATGTGATACCAAGAATTTTAGAAGCCCTGATAGCATCTTCTCCAAAGGTTTCATAAAAATCACCTACTCTGAAAAGCAGACATGCATCAGGATATTTCCTCTTGATTTCGTTGTACTGTTTCATTAAGGGTGTTTCTTTTACCACTTTATCTTTCGCTGCCAAATTATTATATTTTAAATGAAATTTTATGACAGCGAATTTAGGATTTTTTGAAGGAATATTGAAGGCTTCAAAAATTAAAATATTTTAAGAAATTTTTAAGTTCAGATATAAGAATTTTACATAGATTTGTCCATTATTAAAAAAGACTCATAAAGATGAAAAAAATAATTTTATTCGCTATGTTAGCTGTAGTTGGAATTACAGCTTCTAATGCTCAAAGCACTAAAAAAGCTAAAACTGTTAAAGCTGCCAAAGTTGCTAAAATTGAAGGAGCTGGAATGGCTTTTGAAACTGAAACAATTGATTACGGAACAATTGCTCATAATGCAGATGGAAAACGTGAGTTTGTTTTTGTAAACAATGGAACTAAACCGCTTATTATTACTAACACACAAGGATCTTGTGGCTGTACTGTGCCAACAACTCCAAAAGAGCCAATTGCTCCGGGTGCCAAAGGTATTATCGGTGTAAAATATGCTACTGACAGAGTTGGTGCTTTTACTAAAACTGTAACTGTTACTTCTAATGCTGAAGGACAGCCAACAAAAGTACTTACAATAAAAGGTACTGTTTTACCAGATCCTGTAAAAAGCTAATCTGAAAAGATCTAAAAAATAATTAAAAAGGCTTCCTTATCTTTGGAAGCTTTTTTTATGACCTGAATTTGACCAAATGAGAAAACTTGAAAATAGTGAATTAGACAGAAAATCTATTGAGGATTTTAAGGAATCTGCAAAAACGCCTCTGATTTTAGTATTAGACGATATTCGCAGTTTGCACAATATAGGTTCTGTATTTAGAACCGCAGATGCTTTTTTGATTGAGAAAATAATTTTATGCGGTATTACAGCTACTCCACCCAACAAGGAAATTCATAAAACGGCACTTGGCGCTACTGAAACTGTTGCCTGGGAACATCATGAAAATGTATTGGAAGTTATCGAAAATCTTAAAAAGGACAATGTATTAACCCTTGCCATAGAACAAGTCGAAAGTGCGGTTTTTCTACAGGATTTTAAAGTAGAGAAAAATCAAAAATATGCACTAATTTTCGGAAACGAAGTATATGGTGTTGCCCAGAATGCTGTTGCAATTTGTGACGGATGCATTGAAATTCCGCAATTAGGGACAAAACATTCCCTAAACATTTCTGTAAGTGCCGGAATTGTTGTTTGGGATTTGTTTAAAAAATTAAACTGGCCAAACTAATAATTAATACTATTTTTTACCAAAAAAATATAGCTTTTAAATCATTTTAAGCTTTTAAATATTAGAAATATAAATATATTTTTTTATTATTAAGAAATTGATACTTTTATAAAATGAAAACTATCAATTTCCTAAAACCACAATATTTATTTTTTCTACTGCTTTTTCCTTTTGTCGGATTTGCTCAATATACCTCTATTCCTGATCCAAATTTTGAAAAAGCTTTAATCGATTTGAATATTGACAGCGGCGTCATTGATGGTCAGGTTCTTACTTCGGACATAATTACAATTAGAAGTTTAGAAATTCGTTATGCAAACATTTCAGATTTAACCGGAATTGAAGATTTCTCCGACTTAGAACTCATTATATGCAATAATAATAATTTACAAAAATTAGATTTTTCTAATAACTCAAAATTAACATACATTAATTGCAGTGATAACAAACTAAATAGTCTGAATATTTCAAAGAATTTCTCTCTTGAAGATTTAAATTGCAGTACTAACAATTTAAATGCTTTAGACATTTCAAATAATATATCTTTGAAAAATTTAGGATGCAGCTACAATGCATTAACCACTATAGATGTTACTAAAAATCCTCTTTTAAAATCATTTTACTGCACCTTTAATAATATCGGTACTATAGACACTTCATTTAATCCTGATTTAGAATTATTTGTTTGCTACAATAACCGATTAACAAGTTTGGATGTTTCTAACAATCTAAAACTAAATATGTTTCTTTGCGGTGAAAATCTATTAACAAGTTTAGATATCTCCAAAAACACCAGCTTAAGTAAATTTCAATGCAACAATAACAAGTTAACCTCTCTAAATTTAAAAAACGGCATCACGAATTATATGTTAGTTTTAGATTTGCAATTCAATCCGGATCTTAAATGTATAGAGGTTGATAGTAAATCCTATGCAGATGCGAACTGGTCCACTTTTAAAGATGCTTCTGCTGTATATGCTAATAAATGTAATGCGGGTACAACACTTCCGCCGGTTATAAGTGCTACAGGAGACCAATTCTATTGTCCAACAGAAAACATTCATATTGTTACTGCTTTTTCTATATCACACGACCCGGGCGAAACAGGAACACAGGCAGCATATATCCAAATATCATCTGGCTATTCTTCTGGCTTTGACAGACTAAAACTTTTAAATCCAGCCTTACATCCAAATGTAAAAGAAAGCTGGGACACCACATCAGGAAAACTGACTTTGACAAGTCTGACCGGTATTGATTTATTATATTCAGACATAGAGGCCGCAGTAAAAAATCTTGTATTTACGAATTCTTCAGTAAATGCTTTCGGAACAAGAACTTTTTCTATAACAATTGGCCAAGCCAATTATTTACCTTCAACACAGCACTTTTATTTATTTGTCCCAAGTATAGGTATTACCTGGGCAAATGCCAAAACTGCTGCTGAGGCAACTACCTATTACGGACTTAAAGGCTATCTGGCCACTGTTTTATCTGCTGATGAGGCCAAATTAATTGGCGAACAGGCATCCGGAACGGGATGGATCGGAGGAAGTGACGCCGAAACAGAAGGCTTGTGGAAATGGGTTACAGGTCCTGAAGCAGGAAACGTTATGAATTTTACTTTCTGGAACTCCGCTGAGCCTAATAACCTGGGAGAAGAAGATTATGCACATATCACGCAGCCAGGTGTCGGCATAAGAGGATCATGGAATGATTTATCCAACACCGGTTCATTAACACCCGGAGATAATTATCAGCCAAAAGGTTTTGTTGTAGAATATGGAGGGATGCCGGGAGAAGTTCCTTTGCAAATTGCTGCCAGTACCAAAATAACAATTCCGGAAATTAGTCTGCAGACACCAAATCCGGTTTGTGATTCGGGCAGTTTTATCCTCACAGCTACTTCAACACCCGGAACAACTATAAGCTGGTATGATGTATCTACTGGCGGGGCTCCTCTGGCAACCGGAAACAGTTTTACTACCCCCACATTAAATGCCACAACTATTTATTACGCAGATCCTGGCTGCGAGAGCAAAAGAAAAGCCATTACTGCAAATGTAAATATAACACCAAATGATCCTGTAGCAGTAGCTTCTACCGTATCAAGATGTGGAGAAGGCAGTGTAACCCTAGAAGCCAACTCAAATATTGGGGTTATAAACTGGTACTCAGCTTCTACTGGAGGTACAAGTCTGTTTACGGGAACTGGTTTTTCTACACCTGCAATTACAGCGAATACTACTTATTATGCAGAAGCCTCTAATAATAGCTGTGTGAATTCAAATCGAATCCCGATAGATGTTATCATCTATACGCCTCCTGTGGTTACCGATGAAACAGTTATTTTATGTCCGTCGCAAAAAATTGTACTCGACGCAGGAATTGCAGGCATGAGTTATGTGTGGTCTAACGGTGATACGACGCAGACAACAGAGGTAAACAGCGGTGGAACTTATACTGTAGAAGTCACGAGCCCGGATCCTGAAAGTTGTTCCAGCAAAAAAACAATAATCGTAAATGAACATGTATTACCTCAAATAAAGAATATTAATGTAAACGGAACAAAAGTGACCATTTACCTCACTAACGAACTCGATTATTTTGAATATTCTGTTGACGGTTTTAATTTTCAGGATTCTAATGTGTTTTATGATGTCCCGGGAGGGCTACAAACTGCTTATGTGAGAGATAAAAGTGGATGTGGGACAATTGCACAAGACTTTGTTGTTTTGGTATTTCCGGCATTTTTCACTCCTAATAATGACACCTTTAATGATGTCTGGGAAGTAACGGGAATGGAGAATTACCCACAGGCAAAAGTCACAATTTTTGATCGGTACGGAAAACTTCTGACACAACTAAATTCTGGAAAAATGAGTTGGGATGGCACTTTTGACAAGCTTCCTCTGCCCGCTTCTGATTATTGGTACGCATTGGAAATTGACAATACAATGCCAGTCTTCAGAGGACATTTTACATTGAAGAGATAATTTTTAAATTAGATAATGTGTCAATTTAGATAATGAGTCAATTAGATAATTTTTATAGATGATGATCACGCCAATTATCTAATTGACTCATTCTCTAATTATCCAATTCCTAAATTTTCTTCTGAATCTGATTTAAGATAAAAAGATAGTCTTCCTGTTTTTTTACAAAGTCGCGGTCTGAAACATCAATAATCAAAACATTTAAATCTGTTTGAGATTTTATGAATTCTAAATAACCATTATTTATTTTATCAAGGTATTCGGCCGAAATATTTTGCTCATAAGTGCGTCCGCGTCGTTTGATATTTTCTAGTAGTCTTTCTGTATTTTGATATAAATAGACATACAAATCCGGCTTTTGCATTTCTTTATAAATGATATCAAATAAATTTCTGTACAAACGATATTCATCTTCTGCCAGTGTGATTTTGGCAAAAATCAATGATTTAAAAATATGGTAATCCGCTACGATAAAATCTTTAAACAAATCAAACTGAGCGAGATCATCTGACAATTGCTGATAACGGTCTGCCAAAAATGACATTTCTAAGGGAAAAGCATATCTGTTTTGGTCTTTATAAAATTTCGGCAAAAAAGGATTGTCTGCAAAGCGTTCTAAAACAGTTTTAGCATTAAAATCGTCTGCAATTTTATGTGCCAGTGTCGTTTTTCCAGCTCCGATATTTCCTTCAATAGCTATGTAATTAAACTTTTGTAATGGTATTTCCTGCAACGGATTTTTCAAATCCTGAACAACAGTACAAATACTCTCATCTGGTGTAATTGCTATTAATTCGGCTATTGTCTTTTGAAAAACAGGATGTTTCCAGTCCAGATTTAAATCCTGTACAGGCAACAAAACAAATTTTCTGTCTTGCATTAACGGATGCGGGATCTGTAGTTTGTCTGATTTGATAATCTCATCATTAAAAATTATCAAATCTATATCTATGATTCGGGATTGATATCCTTGCTGACTTGTACGGATCCGCCCTAAATGTTTTTCTATTTTCAAAACCTGGTTCAGGATTTTTTGAGCAGAAAGTGAAGTGTGAAGAGTTAGCGCGCAATTATAAAAAGCATCACTTTCAAAACCCCATGCAGGAGTTTCATAAAGCCTGGAAACTTGTATTACGGTTCCTACTTCCTGATGTATCAGCCCGATACAACTTTGGATGTTTCTTAACCGATCTCCTTCGTTACTGCCTATAGATAAAACGACCTGATGCTGTGATTTCATAATAAATGCAAATTAACTAAAACTATTTTAGAATTAACAATATATTTGTGAAAGGAGATCTGGATTAATCCGTAACTTGTTTATTAAAATTGTAACGTTTTAGTCCTTTTTGCTACTTATATAAAAAATGTATTTATGAAATTTCTAGGAAATGTAGTTGCCACAGTGATTGGTATTTTTGTATTTATTATGTTGTTCTTTTTTGGGGTAATTCTTATCGGAACTATTTTTGGTGGTGAAGATATTGTTTCGGTCAAAACCGATTCTGTTATAGAATTAGATTTAAAGAAAATCAAAAATGACTATGCAGGAAAATACAAAGATCCATGGGTGACGACTTTTTCAGAAGCAAATGGAGTTGGTTTAACCGATGTAATCAACGCAATTAAGGCCGCAGAAAAAGACGATAAAATCAAAGGGATCTCAATCTTAAACGATGAGTCATCATTAGGCCTTGCGCAATATAAAGACTTGAGAAATGCCCTTGAAGAATTCAAGAAATCCGGAAAATTTGTCTGGGCATACGCCAATGCTTATTCTCAAAAAGAATATTATTTAAATTCTGTTGCTAATAAAATTTATCTAAATCCTGCAGGAGATTTAGACTTTAAGGGACTTTCGTCTGAAATCATGTTCTTTAAGGATTTTCAGGACAAATCCGGCATTCATATGGAAGTGATTCGTCATGGAAAATATAAAAGTGCCGTTGAACCATTTTTAGAAAATAAAATGAGTGATGCCAACAGAGAACAAATTACTGCACTTTTAAATTCTATTTGGGCTACTGTTTCTAATGACATTTCAAAAAGCCGAAATATTCCTGTCGCAAAAATAAATGAAATTGCAAATGGCTTACTGGCGAGAACTCCCGAAATGGCAAAAGCACAGCGTTTGGTTGACTTTGTTGCTTATGAAGATGTTTATCACAACGCTATCAAAAAAGAATTAAAAGTTGCTGATGATGAAGATTATAATAAAATTTCGATTTCAGACTATACGCAAAACAATATCACTACTGCCCTGACAAACTCATCAAGTGACCAGATTGCGATTATTTACGCTCAAGGCGAAATTGAGAGTGGCGAAGGCGATGTAACAGTAATTGGCGAAGGTGCGATGCGTCGCTCTCTGCAAGAAGCCAGAAAAAATGAAGATGTAAAAGCTATTGTTCTCAGAATTGACAGTCCGGGTGGAAACGCTCTGACATCTGACCTGATCTGGAGAGAAATAGAAGTTACCAAAAAAGTTAAACCGGTTGTGGTTTCTATGGGAAATTATGCTGCTTCGGGCGGTTATTATATCGCTTGCAATGCAGACAAAATTTTTGCAGAAAGTAATACGATAACAGGCTCAATTGGGGTTTTTGGGATTTTACCAAACTTTACTCCATTAGCAAATAAACTAGGAATAAATACCGAACAAGTTGAAACACACGAAAATTCGGCAAATTATAGCCCTTTTGTACCTATTGATGAAAAATTCAAAGCTTTTACTTTAGAAAGTGTAGAAAACATTTACAAAACTTTTGTAACACATGTTGCTGAAGGCAGAAAAATGACTTTTGCACAAGTTGACGCTATTGCACAAGGAAGAGTCTGGTCTGGGTCTGAAGCTGTAAAAATTGGCCTTGTGGATAAAATTGGCGGTTTGGATGATGCAATAGCAGAAGCAGCCAGAATTGCTAAAATAAAATCATACAGCACACAAAATTATCCTGAATACGAAAAATCTTTTAATGAATTATTGTCTGGTTTACCTTTTGCAAAATCTAAGGAAGCTTTTATAAAAGAAGAAATCGGAGAAGAAAATTACCTTATTATTGAACAGGTAAAAAGGCTTCAGAAACAAAAAGGTGTGCAGGCGATGTTACCTTTTGGTATAAATATTAGATAAAAACAACTGAAAAACATAATCAGGTCCGTTTGGGTATTCTCAAACGGATTTTTTTGTTTTTATTAACCCAAAGTTAATTTCTACTTAACATCATTAACGTGTTGTGTTTTCTATTTTAGCAGAAAATTACAGCGCCTTAATAAAAATCAAAACCATACTTTTCATAAAGTTTTAAAAATATATAAAATTAATTTATTTTTTTTTGATAGCTTGCCTTAATCGAAATTCGATATATGGCAGGCTATTGTTTTTTTATGAAAAATTTGAAATAAACTGAATTATAAAAGCATATTTTTGCAAGAATAATACACCCAAAAAAAAAATTAAAAAACCTTAAAATCTCAAATCTATAAATTAATTATGTTAAAAAAAATTCTAAAAATTACAGCAATTGTTTTTGTTGTATTTATTGCAGCGTTATTCGCTATCCCTTATTTTTTTAAGGATCAGATAAAGGCGAAAATCTCAGAAGCTATTAATGAAAGTGTAGATGCAAAAGTGAGTTTTGCAGATGCTGACTTAAGTTTGTTCAAAAACTTTCCAAATGCTTCTGTCGGAATTGATAAATTAGTAATTATCAACAAAGCACCATTTGAAGGCGATACTTTGGTTTCGTTAGGAAAGTTAGATTTAAAAATGAGCATTAAAGAACTTTTTAAAGGAAAAGACGAGCCTTTAAACATTGAAGGCATCAGCTCTGAAAATGGTCTGATTAATATCATCTTTAATAAAGATGGTGTGGGAAACTTTGACATTGCACTAAAAGACAAGGAAAAGACAGAAAAAGAAGAAGCCGGCAAACCACTGGCCTTAAAAATTCAGAACTACAAAATTGAAAACTTTACTTTTAGATATATCGATCAGGGTTCTAAGATTAAAATGGTTATTGACAGCCTTAATCATGAAGGAACTGGGGATTTTACTAATTCTAAACTTGATTTAAACACAAAAACTACGGCTAACGTTTCATTAGACATGGACAAGGTTAATTATATGAAAAATATAAAATTAACTTTAGATGCTGTTCTTGGAATTGATTTAGAAAAAAGTAAATATACTTTTAAAGAAAATAAGGCTTTGATTAACCAATTGCCTTTAGAATTTGACGGATTTATTCAGATGGTTGAAGCCGGTCAGATTTATGACTTGAAATTTAAAACGCCAACTTCATCGTTTACCAATTTCTTAGGTTTGATTCCTTCGGCTTATTCTTCTGGTCTGGAAGGTGTAAAAACGACCGGGGATTTTACTGTAGCTGGTTTTGCCAAAGGAGAATTAACGGATAAAACGGTACCAAAATTCAATATTGCAATTGCTTCGAACAATGCTTCTTTTCAATATCCAAACTTACCAAAATCAGTTCAGAATATTGTAATTGATACTAAAATCATTAATGAAACCGGTATCTTAAACGATACCTATGTTAATTTGGACAAATTGTCGTTTAGAATTGACCAGGATGTTTTCAGTGCTAAGGCAAATGTGAAAAATATTACCGTAAACCCAATTGTTGACGCTGCCCTAAAAGGAACTATTAACCTGGCGAACCTTTCAAAAGCATATCCTATTAAGCTTGACAAACCTTTGGCTGGTATTTTAAAAGCAGATGTAACTACAAATTTTGATATGGCATCTGTAGAAAAGAGCCAGTATCAAAACATCAAAAATGCCGGAACAATGAGTTTATCAGGATTTAAATATACTGATGAAAACAATAAGTCAATGAACATAAGCACTGCTTTGGTTGAATTTAATCCAAGCAGAATCAACCTTAAACAATTTGATGCTACTACAGGAAAAAGTGATATCAGCATTAATGGAGTTTTGGAGAATTTCTACGGTTTCATGTTCAAAAAACAGGAACTTAAAGGAAATTTCAACATGAGTTCAAACCAATTGGCTGTAGATGATTTTATGACTTCGGGCGAGCCTGCGAAAACAGAGACAAAAACTCCGGCTAAACCAGCTGAAGCTATGAAAATACCAGCATTTTTAAATTGTACTTTAAATGCAAAAGCCAATACTGTTTTATACGACAACTTAAAACTAAAAGATGTTGCCGGAAGACTAATTATCAAAGATGAAAAAGCAACTTTAGAAAATTTTAAAACTTCTATTTTTGGAGGATCAATCGGCTTAAACGGAACGGTTTCTACAAAAGAAAAAGTGCCTACATTTAATATGAATTTAGGATTCAATCAGGTTGATATTGCACAGACTTTCACTCAATTGGACATGATGAAAAAAATTGCTCCATTGGCAGGAATCATCAACGGAAAATTAAATTCGACTATTAAACTGAATGGAAATCTTGATGCAAATGAATTAACGCCGGATTTAAAATCAATTTCGGGGGATTTACTGGGACAATTACTTTCGACTACAGTAAACGCTAAAAATTCTACTGTATTGAATTCGCTTACTTCAAACATTAAATTCCTTGATCCGAGCAAACTGAACTTAAATGACTTAAAAATGGCATTGTCTTTTGATAACGGAAAAGTAAATGTAAAACCATTTGATATTAAATATCAGGATATCAAAGTTACTGTTGGCGGAACTCACGGTTTTGATCAATCAATGAATTACAACTTAAAATTAGATGTACCGGCTAAATACTTAGGAACAGAAGCGAACGCATTAATTGCTAAAATGTCTCCTGCTGATGCTGCAAAACTGGACAATATTCCGGTAAATGCAATGATTACAGGTAATTTTTCTAATCCGAAAATATCTACTGATATGAAAAGTGCCGTAAGCAGCCTGACAACACAATTGGTTAATCAGCAAAAAGAGAAGTTAACTCAAAAAGGAGCATCTGCCCTAACTGATCTGATTAACAAAAACACAAAAGCAAAAGATACAACAAAAGCTGCTGCTACTGAAAAAGAACAAAAAACTCAGGAAGCTACAAAAAAAGCAAGTGACTTGTTGAATGGTTTGTTTAAAAAGAAAAAATAAGTACTTACAAATAAATAGTAGAAAAAAAAGGTCAATCGAGAGATTGACCTTTTTTGCTTAACAACTTTTTTAACCAGCATCTGAGTACATCTTCAGCTTTCCGTTATTTAAAATATTATCCAGTATTTTAAAATAATCATTCTTAGAACTTTCAATGATATTAACCCCAATACTGCAGTTATCATAAGGCTCGTATTTTTTTTGATCTGAAACAGAAAACAAACCTACAGTTGGGGTCTGAACAGAACTGGCCAAATGCATCATTCCGCTGTCGGCGCCAATAAACACATCTGTATGTGCTATTAATGATCCTATTTCCCGAATATCTTTACTATAAAATGTGGGTACCTGAAAAGCAATTTGCGACACATTTTCTATTGGTAAGACTTCAATTATGTTATAGTTTTGATATTGTTTTTTTATTGCATCATGAAAATCTTCCCACCATAATTCTGACAAACATTTTGTTCCTGTGGCATAAGTAAATAAGCAAATTGTTCTTTTTGAATTATCACCGATCAATCTTTCCAGTTTCTTTTTTCCGTCGGATAGTTCGTATGGAGATAATTTAAGATCTAACGGAGCAATTATTTTATTACTTTTTGCAACACCCAGTTTAGTCAAATAATTCCTGAAGTTGTAAATTGGATATTTTGCAATATGATCATAGTCACTTTTTGTCTGAAGGGACGGATCGCTTAAATCACCGTAAAATTTATATTTTGCTTTAGAAAAACGAACAGCTAATCGTCCTGATGAAGAATTCTGATCGACGTTGATGGCCATGTCGTAAGGCTGTTGTCTTATAGAAACCCAAACCTTTATATATTCGAGTAAATTTTTAAAAGGTTTTTTGGGAAGATGAATGGTTTTATAAACCTGATCGTAGTTTTCGAAAATAATTGGCGCCAGTGGCCCTTTTACAAACAAATCGATTTTACAATTTGGAAATGTTTCGGCAACTTCCTGAACAAGAGGCGTAATGAGCAAAAGATTACCAAGCCGTGCATTGGGTCTGCAAATTAGAACTCTTTTGATATCATTTTTGTCTACCAAAAAAATACCCGTATCGGTTTTTGGTTTACCGATATTCTTAGTAAGGTTACGCATTAAGCCCCGCCTAAAGACGTTAATTTTGTTTAAAATGCTCATCTATAAAATAATATAATTTATTTGAAAAACTACTGCTATTCTTAACACACTCAAATTAAGCAGTTTAATTTTCTAAAATTATATTCTTATCAATAAGCAATTATTATAAAATTGTAATCAGATTTTTCATTATTCACACCTCTGATACAATTGGTAAGCTTAAAAGTTAATAAAATGAACGCAAATTAGTGTACAATTACACATCAATAGTGACCAAATAGCCTTCAGATCCTCTAACATTAAAAACAGTTCCGTCTTCAAATATCAGGTATTGGCCTTTAATTCCGGTTAGTTTTCCATTATAAGACGGAGTTTTATCTAAATTAAGGCTTGCTACTTTTGCGGGAAAACTTAAAACAGGATACTTTAGTTCGTAAACATCATTTTTCTCGCTATAAAAATGTTCACGAACCTCTTCTGGAATCAGGGCTTCAATTTTGGCTTTTTCCTGAATTAAATCAAAAGTTTGTGAATCGCTTTGAAGCATTTTTCTCCAATTGGTTTTATCCGTATAATGACTTTTTAAAGCAACTTCTGCAACTCCTGCCAAATAACGGTTCGGAACCTCAACAACAGCAATTGCCTGACTGGCCCCCTGATCAATCCAACGTGTTGGCACCTGCGTTTTACGGGTAACACCCACTTTTATTTCACTGGCTACAGCCAAATAAACCACGTGTGGCTGTAGTTGTACTTTTTGTTCGTATTCTAAATCACGGTCTGCAATTCCTAAATGTGCCGTACTTAACTCGGGTCTCATAATCCAATCACCGACTGCAGGACTCGAATAGAAGCAATCATAACAAAAACCTTGTCTGAAAATTTTTTTCTTTTTACTACAATTCAGGCATTGATAACCTGCAAAATTAATCTCAATATCTTTATTCAATAATTGATTCATATTAAGAAAACTGTCTTCAAAAACCAAATAATACTGAATTGGGTTTCCGATCTCTGTTTGCATTTTTGTAAGTACGCCTTGATATTGCATTTGATAATTTGGTTGTTATTTTTAGACTTTAGATTGATAACTAAATGTCAGAATTTTTATCGAAGTTGAAATTTTGAAATGTAATCTTTTCCGTAAATAAATTGTATTTTACAAAAAAACACTATTTTTGATATAACGACAAAGTTAGTATTTGTATATCGATATTCAAATTTTAAATTTTTGCCTTTTTTGCAAAATCTAAAATCTAAATCCAAAAATTTCCATGCCCCTATCAATAATAAACTCGTTTGCATCCTGGGTTCTTAAACAAAGGATTCACCAAATAGAGCTCTTTCTAAAATATCCGAATGAAGTTCAGGAAGAATTGTTGCATAACTTATTGACAGCTTCTGAAAATACAATAATTGGAAAAAAATATGAATTTTCGTCGATAAACTCTTATCAGACTTTTGCTAAAAGGGTGCCTATTGCAACTTATGAAGAACTGCAGCCTTTAATAGAGCGTACGCGTCAGGGAGAGCAGAATGTTTTTTGGGAAACTCCAATTAAATGGTTTGCCAAATCGAGCGGAACGACGAATGCTAAAAGTAAATTTATTCCGGTAAGTAATGAAGCTCTGGAAGACTGTCATTATAAAGGAAGTAAGGATTTACTTTGTTTGTACCTGAACAATAATGAAGATTCTGAATTGTTTTTGGGGAAAAGTCTTCGCTTAGGCGGAAGTTCTCAAATTTACGAAAACAACAATACTTTCTTTGGTGACCTTTCTGCAATTTTGATTGAAAATATGCCGATCTGGGCAGAATTCAGCAGTACACCAAGCAGCAAAACATCTTTAATGAGCGAATGGGAAACCAAAATCGCTGCGATTATCAATGAAACGAAAAACGAAAATGTAACCAGTTTTGCAGGAGTTCCTTCATGGATGCTGGTTTTAATGAATAAAGTTCTTGAAGATACGGGAAAACAAAATTTATTGGAAATCTGGCCAAACCTTGAAGTTTATTTTCACGGAGGTGTAAGTTTTTCTCCTTATAAAGAACAATACAAGAAAATTTTACCAAGCAGCGATTTTAAATACTACGAAATATACAATGCTTCTGAAGGCTTTTTTGCTATTCAGGACTTAAATAATTCAAGTGATTTATTACTGATGCTGGATTACGGAATTTTTTATGAGTTTATTCCGATGGATACTTTTGGAACCTTAAATCAAAAAGCAATTCCTCTTGCCGATGTTGAATTGAATAAAAATTATGCAATTGTAATTACAACCAATTCTGGTTTATGGCGTTATCTAATTGGTGATACTGTTCGTTTTACTTGTTTGAATCCATACAGAATTCGTGTTACAGGCCGAACTAAGCATCATATCAATGTTTTTGGCGAAGAATTAATGGTCGAAAATACCGATCAGGCAATTGCAAAAGCATGTCAGCTTACTCAAACCGAAGTTATAGATTATACCGTTGCTCCCATTTTTATGCAAGACAAGGAAAAAGGTGCACACGAATGGATGATTGAATTTAAGAAACATCCTGCTGATGTTGGACTTTTTCAAAAAATTCTGGATGAAACGCTTCAGTCTTTAAATTCTGATTATGAAGCCAAACGCTACAATAATATGACATTAAATCCTTTGGTGATTAATGTTGCTCGTGAAAATTTATTCTACGATTGGCTTAAAGAAAGAGATAAACTTGGCGGGCAGCATAAGATTCCGAGACTTTCGAATGAGAGAGATTATTTGGAGCAATTGAAGGAGATGTGTGTGCTTAAACACTAATTTCATGAATTTATTTGTTGCTAAATGAAATTAAAAACGCTAATTCCACTAAATCGCATGAGGGATAGAAGTGAAAATCCTTTTTGTCCGCCGCGGCGGGCAAAAAGATTGAAACGGATAGCCCGGCCCGGAGGGACATGCCCATAAAAAAACCTTAGTCTTTATTGAAGAGCTAAGGTTTTTGCTTTTTATTTCGATTGTAGGCTTACATCATATCAATATATCTGTCGTGATATCCTAATAAATATAAAACACCGTCAAGACCTAAACTTGAAATTGAAGTCGAGGCACTTTCTTTTACTGTTTGTTTGGCATGAAAAGCAATTCCAAGCCCGGCTAAATTTAGCATCGGCAAATCATTTGCCCCGTCACCAACGGCGATGGTCTGATTGATGTGGATACCTTCTTTTTCTGCAATGGCTTTTAAGTGTTCTGCTTTCTTCTGTCCGTTAACAATATCGCCTATATATTTACCGGTCAATCTTCCGTCTTTTATTTCTAGTTCATTGGCATGAACATAATCTATGCCCAGCTCTTTTTGCAGGTATTCTCCAAAATAGGTAAATCCTCCTGAAAGAATTGCAGTTTTATATCCATAGTATTTTAAGGCTTTCATCAGACGATGTGCTCCTTTTGTAATTGGCAATTTCTCGGCAACTGATCTTAAAACTTCTTCACTAAGACCTTCTAACAAAGCCATACGCTGTTTGAAACTTTCGTTGAAATCAATTTCACCATTCATGGCCAATTCTGTTATTGCTCTTACCTGATCACCTACTCCATTCAGCTCAGCTAATTCGTCTATTACCTCTGCCTGAATTAATGTCGAATCCATGTCAAAGCATACCAGACGTCGGTTTCTTCTGTAAATGTTGTCTTCCTGAAAAGAAATATCTACATCAAGAGTTCGTGAAATCTGCATAAAACTAGCTGTCATGACAATCTTGTTTACGATTTCTCCGGTTACTGATAATTGTATGCAAGAGCGCGGATTATCTTCTTTTTCTATAATAGAAGTTCTTCCTGTCAGTCTTATTATTGAGTCGATATTGAGATTCTGATCAGATAATATTTTAGTTACTGCAGCCAATTGTGAAGCTGCCAGTTTTTCGCCCAGAATATTAATAATATATCGTTGTTTGGATTGTGATTTAACCCATGTTTCATAATCATCAACAGAAACGGGAGTAAACTTAACTTTTACTTCGAGTTCATAAGCTTTAAACAATAAATCTTTTAACACTGGTGCGGAAGATGAGCCTGCTTTGATTTCAAATAAAATACCTAAAGAGAGCGTATCGTGAATATCGGCCTGGCCTATATCTAAAATATCGGCATCATAGGTTGCCAAAACTGCTGTTAAACCTGCTGTAACTCCGGGTTTATCGTGACCTGAAACTTTTAATAAAATAATCTCTTTATCTTCTGTTGCCATTTTTTCTTTATTGATTAAGAAGCGACAAAAATCGGCAATCTATTGATGATAAAAAAGAATAATCTTTGTTTTTTTAAATGCAAAAAGCACATAAGAATGTGCTTTTTAAAATAATTTAACAATTATGTTTCAGTATTAGAATAACATAACTTTTGTTTTTCTAATACTATAGATTCACGAGTTATTGATTTAAAATTTGTGAATTTATGATAAAAAATTATTTAGCCGGATTTTCATCAAAATTAACCATCCAGCTTATGCCAAATTTATCCTGAAACATCCCAAAGTAAGATCCCCAAAATGTTTTATCCATTGGCATAAAAATTTTTCCTTCTGCCGAAAGTTCGTTAAAAATCCTATCTGCTTCTTCGGTACTTTCAACGTTTATAGAAATCTGAAAATTACTGCCAAAAACCACATCTCCATATTTCGGATGACTATCGCTTCCCATCAAAATGGTATTTCCAATTGGCAGTGAAACGTGCATAATTCTGTTTGCATCTTCTTCAGAAAGTTCTTCACCACCTTCTTCTGCGGGCGCCTCTTTAAATTTTCCGATGTACGGAAATTCTCCGCCAAAAACTGATTTATAAAACAGAAATGCTTCTTCACAATTTCCGTTAAACATTAAATAAGGGTTTACTGTTGCCATATATTTTATTTTTATTTTTCTGATAGTTCTTTTATACTTTCCAGTGCTTTTGGGAAAACCTCTTTAAAATAATCGAGGTGTTTTTCTATTACATCAACTTGTACAACCAAATCAGTAAATTCGTCATCGGCGGTTAAACGGTATGTTTCCATAGCACCGCTCCACTTTTTGGTTTCTTCATTAAGAGGTACTTCTTTGAAATCTTTCATTTCACCTATGTGCTTAAATGCCATATATTCATTAGGAATTTTAGTTTCAATTACACTGTTCATTCCTTCTCCGCCAGGAGACATAAAATGTATTTTATCTCCTTCGTTCCAGTCACTGACTGCATACGAACCTTCACAAAAAACTCCTGTCCATGTTTTATAAGTATCATCATTCCATAAAACAGACCATACTTTTTCTACCGGAGCCTTAATCCTGATTTTAAATTCTAGTGTTTCCATATTATTGAGGGATTTTGCTAAGATCCATGTACAAAACATTCCAGCGATGCCCGTCAAGATCGGCAAAAGCAGCTCCATACATCCAGCCCTGACTTTCGGCAGGAGGAGCAAAAACATTTCCACCGGCAGCTTTTACTTTTTCTATTAATTCATCAACTTCTTCTCTGCTTTCAGCATCAATCGAAATCAGAATTTCTGAACTTGATTGTGTATCTGTAATTTTATTTTGAGAGAAACTTTCAAACAAAGTTTCTTCAAACAGCATTACCACAAAGTGCCCCTCACCAACCAACATACAAGTAGAAGTTGGTGTGTCGTGTTGTTGATTAAAAGAAAAACCAATTTTCCAGAAAAAGTCTTTTGCTTTTGCTACATTTTTTACAGGCAAATTCAACCAAATTTGTTTTGTCATAGTTTCTTATATTAAGTTATACTTTCTACATATTTTTTAAAATTGTCCAAAATAGCCTGCCACCCACCACGCTGCATCTCTTCCGGATTTTGTGTTTCGGGGTCAAAGCTTTCTGTAATTTCTACGCCGTCTGGAGTTTCCTTAAAAGTAATTTCTGCATTTCTTCCGTCGCCCATTACATAATTTATAGCTTCATTTTCTTTTACCAACGTATATTCGCCCCAAAAATCAAAACTCATACTGCCATCTTTTGCAGCCATAGTTGTAGAGAATTTCCCGCCTGTTCTTAAATCATTTTCAGCATTAGGAGCATGCCAGTCCGGCGATGCAAAAGCCCAATTTTTGATATGCTCAGGTTTGTTCCAAGATTCCCAAACTTTGTTTATTGATGCATTGATTGTAGTTTGTACTGTTATCATTATTTTATCGGTTAAAAATTGATTTTTCTATTTATCTTATTTCTAAAAATGTTCGGCGTACTGTTTAAAGTTATCTATAACAGCCTGGCACCATGCTTTCTGCATACTTTCTGAATCTTCTTTCTGAGGTTCAAAGGTTTCGGTGATTTCTACTGTATTACCGTATGCTTCAAAATGAACGCTTGCTGTTCTTTTATCTTCTAACTTATATTCTATAACTTTATTTTTTTGAATTTTAGTATATATTCCTTCAAAGTCAAAACCTGAATTTTGCTCTTTTGAAATCATTACAAATTTAAATTTGCCTTCAACTTTTAGATCATTTTCTGCATGTGACGTATGCCAGTTTTCATCAGGAGCATTCCACTTTACAATATGCTCCGGAGATGTCCATAATTCCCAGACTTTATCAATTGATGCGTTAATTATAGTTTGTACCGAAATCATCATTACATACTTGGTATCTGGCTTTCATCCATACAAAAGATTTCCCAGTGATGTCCGTCTGGATCAAGAAAGGTTCTTTGGTACATCCATCCATAATCTTGTGCTTCTCTGTAATTGGCTCCGCCTGCCTTAACAGCTTTTTCGATCATTTCATCTACTTGCTGGCGTGTTTCTACAGAAATAGAAATAAGGACTTCGCTGGTTGTAGCGGTATCGCAAATTTTCTTATCTGTAAATGTTTGGTAAAATTCTTCAACCAAAAGCATTACGTTAATATCTTCGCCAATTATTAAACAAGTTCCTTTATCATTAGTAAACTTTTGATTGAATGAAAAACCCAATTCAGTAAAAAAAGCAATTGATCGTTTTAAATCTTTTACGGCAAGATTTAAGAAAATTTTTGTTTTCATATTTATAAAATTACAAATTATTTAAAACAAATGTAAAATTTTAAACAATTGATAATACTACAATAAAAGTCATTTTTAGGGTCATTTAAGACAAATTATCTATT
This sequence comes from Flavobacterium sp. 1355, assembly GCF_017833415.1. Taxonomy (GTDB): domain Bacteria; phylum Bacteroidota; class Bacteroidia; order Flavobacteriales; family Flavobacteriaceae; genus Flavobacterium. Next base: position 21,708 of record NZ_JAFICC010000019.1, read on the forward strand.
TTTGTAAGAAGTTAATTTTTCCAAAAACCAAAACGATGAGCAAAAAGACAGCCTTAATTGTACCGCATGATTATAAATTATTGAGTATCGCAGCTATTTTAGAAGTTTTTGAAACAGCTAACAAATTACATAAGGGAGGAGAAAAACCTTTTGAAATCATGGTTTTTCAATCTTCGGAACAGATTAATGAAAAAAACTTATTTGGATATGAAGTTCAATCAATAGAAAAATCTGAAGAAAATTTAGATTTGATTTTGATTCCGGCTTTTACAACAGATAATATGAGTGAGATGATTAAGAAGAATAAAAAATTTATTCCGTGGTTACAAAAACATCATGAATCAGGAGCCGAATTGGCGAGTTTTTGCACAGGCGCTTTTTTATTTGCAGCTTCGGGCTTATTAAATGAAAAACTGGCCACAACGCATGTTGACGCCTGCAGCGCATTTACAAAAGCTTTTCCGTTAGTAAAGCTAAAATCAGAAGAAACTTTAACAGCAGATGGCAGTTTATATACAAGCGGAGGTTCAACCTCAACTTTTCATTTACTGATTCTTTTGGTTCAGAAATATTGCGGAAATGAAATTGCAGTTCAGATTGCCAAGATTTTCTCGATTGATCTAAACCGGTATAAGCAGAGTTATTTCAGCACTTTTAGGCCAAATCATCTACATAATGATACTTTGGTCGCTATGCTGCAACAGAAAATAGAAAATCATTACAGCACAATAGAAAAACTGGAAGAAATCACCAAAGATATTCCGACAAGTGCACGAAATATGACACGCCGTTTTAAGCAAGTGACCGGAATTCCGCCAATTGAATACCTGCAAAGTATACGAGTAGAAAGCTCGAAGAAATATTTAGAACAGACCCAGCTTTCGATTTCCGAAATTATCGAAAAAACAGGTTATAATGATCCTAAAGCATTTAGAAAAGTATTTTATAAAATGGTCGGGATGAAACCTATTGAATACCGTGAGAAGTTTAGGGTTCAGTAATTTATTTCAGGAGCAGAAATCTTGTTTTTCAGAACACTACTTGTCCTGCTCTACATTATATCTTTTGCTGTGAACCCCACAGCAAAAGGATATCATTTCGATCAGGGCTAAATTAGAAATTTGTTTTTCATAATTTAAAAAAAAACCTGCTCAAATAAATGAACAGGTTGGTTTTTAATCTTTGTCAAAGTTTAAAACTTTGACAAAGCTGTATTAGAATTTACGAAGCAATTTCCATTCTCTTCAATAAATTTTTACTTAACGTATGTTCGGCATAATCTTTATCGATTGATAAAACTTTATCATCAGAACTTGGCAGTTCGTACATGGCATCTGTTAAGATTGCTTCGCAAAGCGAGCGCAAACCACGAGCTCCCAGTTTGTATTCTAAAGCTTTGTCTACAATAAAATCTAAAGCTTCATCGGTAATGTTAAACTCAACTTCATCCATTAAAAATAATTTCTGATATTGTTTTACCAATGCATTTTTAGGCTGTGTCAAAATTGCACGAAGTGTTTCCTTATCTAAAGGATCCATGTGCGTTAAAACCGGAAGACGACCAATAATTTCCGGAATTAATCCAAAATCTTTAATGTCTTTTGGAATGATATATTGTAACAAATTGTCTTTGTCGATATTGTCTACGTTTTTAGATGTTGAATATCCAACTGCCTGACGGTTTAAACGTTTCGAAATAATACGTTCTATTCCATCAAAAGCACCTCCTGCAATAAACAGGATGTTTTGAGTATTTACCTCAACAAATTTCTGGTCCGGATGTTTACGTCCTCCTTTTGGCGGTACGTTTACAACTGTTCCTTCTAATAATTTCAGTAAAGCCTGCTGAACACCTTCACCAGAAACATCACGTGTTATTGACGGATTATCGCTCTTACGGGCGATTTTATCAATTTCATCAATAAATACGATTCCTCTTTCTGCTTTGGTTACATCATAATCTGCAGCTTGCAGTAAACGTGTCAAAATACTTTCAACATCTTCACCTACATAACCTGCTTCTGTAAGTACAGTTGCATCTACGATAGCCAATGGAACGTCTAACATTTTTGCAATAGTTTTTGCAACCAGTGTTTTACCTGTTCCGGTTTGACCTACCATAATGATGTTACTTTTTTCAATCTCTACTTCGTCGTCTAATTGCTGTTGCATTAAACGTTTGTAGTGATTGTAAACCGCAACCGACATTACTTTTTTAGTCTGATCCTGACCAATAACATATTGATCCAGAAAAGCTCTGATTTCTTTTGGTTTCTTTAAAATTAAATCACCAACAAGTTTTGCACTTCCGCTTGATTTTAATTCTTCTAATACAATTCCGTGTGCCTGTTCAATACACTTATCACAAATATGCGCATTAATACCTGCAATCAATAAATTGGTTTCTGGCTTTTTTCTTCCACAAAACGAACATTCTAATACTACTTTAGCCATTCTTTTTTTATTACTAAGCTGCAAAGTTACTAAGTTTCTGAGATTTTTCACTAAAACCTCAAAAACTTAGCAACAATTAACTTTTATTTTGTTTCAAGTTTTTAAAAAAGGTTTAAAGTTTCAGGTTTCAAGTTTGCTTTGTTAACCTGAAACCTGAAACTTGAAACAAATTTTTAACTGGAAAATTATCCTCTTCTCAATACTTCATCAATCATTCCGTATTCTTTAGCTTCGTCAGCTTTCATCCAGTAATCGCGCTCACTGTCTTTATGAACTCTTTCAAAAGACTGTCCTGAATGTTGAGAAATGATGTTGTATAATTCATCTTTCAGTTTCAGCATTTCACGTAAGTTGATTTCCATATCTGTAGCAACTCCCTGAGCTCCTCCAGATGGCTGGTGAATCATTACTCTTGAATGTGGCAAAGCCGAACGTTTTCCTGCTGCTCCTGCACATAATAAAACTGCTCCCATAGAAGCTGCCATTCCAGTGCAGATTGTAGCTACATCCGGTTTGATGTATTGCATGGTGTCGTAAATTCCTAAACCTGCATAAACGCTTCCTCCAGGAGAATTTAGATAAATTTGAATGTCTTTTGAGGCATCTGCACTTTCTAAAAATAATAATTGTGCCTGAACAATATTTGCGATTTGATCGTCAATACCTGTTCCTAAAAAGATAATTCTATCCATCATTAATCTTGAGAAAACATCTAGTTGCGAAACGTTCAACTGGCGTTCTTCGATAATGTATGGAGTCATGTTTGTTGGGTTCATCGCTGCTACGATTTTGTCATAGTACATTGCGTTTACTCCTTGGTGCTTTGTAGCAAATTTTTTGAATTCTTTACCGTAGTTCATATTTTAAGTGTTCTAAGTTTTACATTATTTATATATCCTTCATCAAAGGTTGTACCTATTTATAAAGGATGTCAATTTGTCTTATTTTGAAAAGTTGTTTCAGGTTTCAGGTTTATTGAAGTTCAAAAACCTGAAACAAAAAAATAAGCGTCAAAAGAAATTTTCTCTTGACGCTCAAATATACTTATTTTTTAGAAATTATTCTCCGTAAGACGCAGCGATAAATTCTTCGTAAGTTACTTCTTTAGTTGTCGGGTTTGCTTTTTCTTTAAACAAATCTAACAATTTTGCTGCTACAACCTGCTCAGAAAGTCTTTTCACTTCTTCCTGATTAGATAAAACTCTGGCAACAATTCCCTGAACTTCTTCGTCAGTTGGATTTGCTTGTCCAAATTGAGCCATTTGTTGTTTGATTGCGTTTGTTGTAAACTCTTTCAAATCTTCAAATGTAATCTGGATATTACTTTGAGCCATTGCTTTTCCTTCAATTAATTGAAAACGTAATCCTTTTTCAGATCTTGCATATTCAACTTCAGCTTCTTCTGCAGAAAGTTTTTTCTCTCCAACAGTTTGCAACCATTTTTTAAGGAATTCAGCCGGTAAATCAAATTTTGTGTTTTCGATAAGGAAATCCTGAACGTCCATCAATAATTTTTGATCTGCTTGTTGTGCAAATTGCGCTTCAGCATCTTCTTTAATTTTAGCTTTCAAATCTTCAAGAGAAGCTACTTTTCCTTCACCAAAAAGTTTATCAAACAATTCCTGGTTCAATTCTGCCAATTCTGCTCCGTTGATTGCTTCGATAGTAAAGTTTACTTCGATATCTAAACCGTGAACGTCATCATGGCTTACTTTTAGGTAATCCATTAATTGGTGATCGTCTTCGAACAAACCTTTTGTGCTTACTGTAACAACATCTCCAACTTTTTTACCGATAAATTTATCTCCGGCTTTTTTGTTGAAAGTAGATACAGAAATTGTAGTAGTATTGTTAATCCCTTTTTCTTCGTTTGTAAAAGTTCCTGTTAAATCAGAATCAGCTTCAACTTTATCCTGAGGAATTGCTTTTCCGAATTGTTTTTGAATACGTTCTACTTGTCCGTCGATTAATTTATCATCGGCAGTAACGATATATTTTACGATATTATTTTTTGCTTCAAGATCAATTTCAAAGTTAGGAACCAAACCAATTTCGTATTCGAAAGTTAGTTCTTCAGCATCCCAATCAAAATTTTCATTTACTTTAGGAAGAGGAGTTCCCAAAAGATTTAATCTTTCAGATTGAACAAAACGCTCCAAAGCCAAATCAACTACTTTTTTAACTTCTTCCTGCTTTATAGCTTTTCCGTATTGTTTTTCAACAAGGTCTTTAGGAACTTGTCCTTTTCTAAAACCTTTAACGGTAGCCAAAGGCATTTTTTCGTTTATTCTTTTTGCTACTTGACCTTTATAATCCATGTGAACAACTGTCATTACAATTGTTTCATTCACAGCGTCTATTGCTACTCTTTTAATATCCATCTTCTTCTTTAATTTACATAATAAAATTGGGTTGCAAAATTATAAAATTTTTGCAACCCAACCAAGTTTTTAACCTATTGTATTTAAAGGAGTTTTTAACTTCTCTTCTGTTTTATTTTATTTATCGTCTCTCAATATTTTGTAAGTAATAGACTGAAGAACAGATAATATCACACTAAATATTAAGGCCGTCCAGAATGAATCTACCGCAAAACCTCCCACAATATTTGTGCATAGCAAAATAATGACCGCATTAATCACTAATAAAAACAAGCCCAAAGTGATAACAGTAACCGGTAATGTCAGGATAACTAATATTGGTTTTATAAAAAGATTAAGCAATCCTAAAACGACTGCAACAATTACAGCTGTACCAAAACTTGCCACATGAACTCCCGACAAGATATTAGCAATTAACAAAACCAGTGCTGCTGTAACAAGGAGTCTAAGTATTATTTTCATTTTTATGGATTTAAAGTTTAAATTAAAAGTAATGAATTTTTCATCAAATTATTACTCTTTTAAAAATGCAGCTGTTAATTCAAAAAACATTTTCGGATTTTCGGCATGAAGCCAATGACCGGCATTTGGAATAGTTTCCAGTTTTAAATCCGGAAAATGCTGACGTATCTGATCGATATCTTCATCTGCTATATACCCTGAATTTCCTCCACGGATAAATAATGTAGGCTTCTCAAAAATCAATCCTTCTGCCAAAGGTTTTCCAATTGCATCCAGATTATTATTAAAAACTTCGAGATTAAACCTAAAGGCCAGTTGACCTGGCTCTTTCCAGTATAAGTTTTTCAGAAGAAACTGGCGAGTCCCAAAATCAGACACATATTGTGCTACAATTCCTTCTACGTCATTTCGGCTTGGTTTTACAGAAAAATCAACTGCATTTAACCCAGCCAGAATATCCTGATGGTGCTGCTTGTAAAATTTCGGGCCGATATCTGCTACAATTAATTTATCTACGATTTCCGGATGTGTTGTAGCAAAAAGCATTGCTACTTTCCCTCCCATAGAATGTCCTAAAAGGTCAATTTTTGTTAATTGATTTGCCTGACAATATTCCAACACATCTTTTACCATAGCTTCATAACTCCATTCATTAGAATGAAAACTGCGCCCATGATTTCTTAAATCTAAAATATGAACCTGAAAACCGGCTTCTACATATTGTCCTGCCAGGGTTTTCCAATTATCAGACATTCCAAGAAATCCATGCATAATGACAAATGGTTTTCCTTCGCCTTCTATTTTTGAGTATAACATTTGTTTTGGTTTTTAATATTCTACAAATGTAAAAAAACTTATTCATCTCTAAAAGAGGGCATTTCGTCGCAATGTTAATTTTAACAAAAAAAAGTTTACATTTTTATAATTTAGCATAAAGTAATTTCAAACTTAAATGTATCTTGCGTTGAAAATAAAGTAAGAAAAACTTTATAAAATAATTAAAATTTAAAATTATGATTAAAAAATTTCTTTTATTATCATTGGTTGCTTCTCAACTAATGATTTCGTGTTCGCATGACAATGATGAAACTACGCCAGAACCTCAACAAAGTATCGAAGAACAAATCGCTGCGTTATTAAAACAACCATACTCTGATTTAACTCCAGCGCAACAAAAAGTAAAGCTAGAAGCCGAATCAAATGAAATGCTGAATCAATTTGACAAAATTAAAAGTTCAAGTGCAACTGAAGCTATCGCCAATCTAAACAGATTATTAGACGTAGGTTCTGTTGATATTTTGAACGGCAAAAATGGTAATCAGGTTGAAGATATTCTAAATGTTTCAGGTGTTTATGGTATTTATACCTGGAATAACACAGCGAAAGTTTGGGCTAAAACTGCATCGACTACAGAATTAAAATTTGTTTTCCCTGCTAAAGCTTCTCAAACGGCAAATAATGCTGTTTTTTCTGCAAAAAGTGTTTCTTCTAATGTCAAGGTAAAATATACAGACACTGAAGGAACTTGGTCATACAACACCAAAACAAACAACTGGATATTAGAAGGTTATGTAAATGATTATTTCTTCCTACCAACTTCATCAGACGCAATTCTGACAATCGATAATGCACAAGCAGCTACATTCACACAAATTGCAAAATATTCTAATGGAAAACAAGTTCCAGATGAATTTGCATGTAAAATGGTGCTAAACGACGGTTACACTTGGGAGGCAAGTGGTGCAAAAGCAGCACAAAACAATGCAAAAGGATCTCTTACTTACAATGGAAAAAATCTAGTTGATTTTGTCGGTGGAAGCACTACTGAAGTTGACAAATTACTTGACAATAATGAACTTGTTCAATACAAAGGAAAAGCAAATGGTTTGATCAATTTAATGGATAATTTTATTATTGTTGCTGATATGGATTTAGCTGGAGAAGCATCTGATAAAGAAGCACTATACAAAAACAACCCTTATACTTATTACCCTGATTACCAAGACCCTAATAGCAATTTCAAAACCTTTTACAATTCTCGCAATTCTCGCAAGTTGAAAATATCACAAGGTTTAGCTGCTAATTTTAATAAAAACATGAACTTGGTCTTAGTTTCTAAAAAGGATGGAACTAAAATCGCTACTGTTGTTAAGCATTCACAAAAAGAAAGTGAGTACACTCTTAATCTGCCTGTTTGGGTAGCTAACGAATGGAGCAAGACCGGAGGTTACTGGACAACTAATGGAGAAGGCGAATTGATTAGCCAATCAGATTTTGAAGAAGTATATTACTTAAAATTCAACGATAATACAGAAGTAGAAATGAGTGTTTATTTCTCTGAGGAATTTAATACGTTTGAAGCAAAATTTGAAGACTTCATCGCGCTTTTCAATAAATAAGAATAGCTTTTAAAATCATATTAAAGCCGATTTGAAAATTTCAAATCGGCTTTAAATTTTTGGAGGTGTTTTGACAATTATAGTGCTTTGTCCATATCCTGCCCAAATACCAATTCCACCTCTTATATTAGATTTTAAACTTGTATTAGATGGATATATTGGACTCTTACTGTTTACAATTTCGTTTTGCCAGCTGTTCCAGAAATCTAAAGCATCTTTATTTTGTGTTCTTAATTTTACATGAATTAAATCACCGTCTGTAAAATACGGCGTAAATTTCGTTTTAGAGAAAAGCAAAATCCCTCTGTTTATTTGCATTGAAATTGATGGAGCTTTAAAGTTTATATCATCTAAATTCCCATAAAATGCAGGCGTAAAACCAGATTCTTCTTTATCGACTTTTGTAGTGATTTGATAATAATTTTTCTCATTTACTGGATCATCAAATTTTATAAAAACATAACCCACAGTATCGGCAGCAGTCTTTTTTATATATTCAGCACTTTTTAACTGAACAGATTTAGGAATGGATGTGACTGCCTCAACGACTCTGTTTAAATATTCTATTTTTAAAAAATATTCTTTTCCTGCTACGCCTTTTAAAGTTGTGCCGAAATAAACAAATGGCGGTATTCGGCTTTTATCATTTTTTACTCTCAAAACCTCAGAATTCAAGCCATCTGAAATGGTGATTTTTGCAGATCTTATTACATGATTTAAAACATTAGTAGAATCAATTGCATCAGCAACCGGAATGCTGCTTGATAACAAAACCTGAGCATAATCGCCTTCTTCAATCCAACCTTCTACAACAATTTTAGATTCATTGCTCTGTTCGCTAAAATCATCTTTAGAACAACTTATAGCAATTAAGACAAAAAGGAAGATGTATTTCTTCATGATATTAAAATTTAAATTTCCAGCTTATAGAGGGCAATATCCGGTACAAGACTTTTTTCTCCTGTTTTATAAGTACATTATTTCTATCTTCATTGACCTGAACATTTAAAAATGCATAAATGGGATTACCAATATTAAAAGTATTGTAGATCGAAAAATTCAAAGAGCTTTCTTTTTTATTTGTTTTAAGAAAAAAGTAATTAACCGACAAATCTGTTCTAATATAATTTGGCATTTGTGCATTATTATATCCTGAATATTCTTTAACAGGGTTGTTATTAATGAAATACCATGAAGTTGGCATCGTAAAACGATTTCCTGAACTCAATACCTGAGTTACTCCAAAGTTCCACTTTTGATTCAAATCGTACATCCCGACTATAGAAAAATTATGTCTTCTATCGTATTTAGCAAAATAAGTTTTTCCGTTATTAAGTTCGTCAAAATCACGATCAGACCAACTTAGTGTGTAGCTTAACCAGCCCATAAACTTTCCATTATTCTTGCGTAACATCATCTCCAAACCATATGCTTTTCCTTTCCCGACTAGTAAATCATTTTTTAATGTTGTAGTTTCATTAAACTGGGTTATTCCATAAGGATATTCGAGTAAATCTTTCATTAATCGGTAAAACCCTCCAAAAGAACCAGAAACATTTTTAGAAATATTTTGATTTGAACCTATTGAAAACTCATCAGAAGATTGTGGTTTTATTCCGTTTGAACTGGCTATCCAAAAATCTGTTGGAATCCCAACACTTGAAGTCGTAATCAAGCTCAGATATTGGTATTGTTTGTTATAAGAAACATAAAATGAATACCGCTCACCTGGATAATAATTTAATAAAACCCTTGGTTGAAAATGCAAATAAGAATCATTGGCTCCAGAACTATAATAATTAATTCGAAGTCCAAATTCTGCTGCTAGATTTTCAGATAATCTTGGCTTTGCGGTCGTAAAAACTGCAGTTTCATTAGCATTAATCAAACTATTTTGAGAAGTGTCCGTATCAGTTGTTAAGTTTTCGATATTTACTTTTTGAGGCTGTAATTGATGATATGTATATTGTAAACCTGACTCGAAAGGAATGTTTTTAACGCAATAACGAACACTGTTCGTAAAACCAAAATCTTTCACGTAAGACGAAACACCAAATTTAATTGTAGCTTGTTCCATACTTAAATTATTGGAATATTGGCTAAAATAAAACGAATTTGACATCGTTAATTTAGAAGAAATTGTTGTGATTAAAGATGGGGATACGGTAAAATTACCCCACTTTAATCTCGCTTTTAACGCAAGATTCGAATCGTTAATTTGAAGTTCATCTCCGCTCATAAAAGCATCTATTGAAAAAATATTGCTTTTTGAAATTTGTGATACCAATGTAAAATTACCATCTGAAAAACCATATTTCATATCCTGAACATCATTACTTTTTGGCTTTGGCTTCAATAATGGTGCGATAATTTCATCAATATAGGTTTTTCTTCCTGAAATATAAATTCCGGTTTTATTAGTTAAAGGAATTGAAAAATTCAATTGCGAAGCTAAAATCCCAACATTTCCCTGAACTGCAAACCCGGAAGGGATTTTTTTATTTGGAATCAGAAGTGTTGTGGAGCTTAATCGTCCACCATATTTTGCATTAGAACTAGACTTATCAAATTCTACTTCTTTAATATGATCTGCATTATAAAAAGGGAAAATACCTAGCAAATGTGACATTCCATAAACAGGCGTTTCGTTGTATAAAATTGCATTATGGCCCGGATCACCTCCTCTTACATATAAATAGCCGTTGCCATCTCCCGAATTCTGCACTCCTGGTGTTAACTGCAAAAGCTTTATAATATCAGTAGTTCCTGAAACGGTTGGTACAGACGATAATTCTTTTAGATTAAAGGTCAATTTACCTCCTGCAAGATTTGATATCGCACTTTTTTTAGTATTAGAAATAATAACTTCATCTAAAATAGAGGTGTCTTTTTCTAAAACTATCGATATTAAAGTATCACTTTTAAGCGTAAAATTGATTTTTTTCTCCAAATATCCTAATTGGTGAATACTAATACTAATTGCTCCAGAATCAATTTTTTTGAAAAAATTACCGAGGGAATCAGATACCGTATAAAAATTTTGATCATGGAATTGAATAAAAATATCTGAACCAATCAGATTCTCACATTCAGCAGATTTTATGTTTCCGTAAATTATGGCTTTTGTTTGCGCAAATCCATTTGAAAAGCAGAGTAAAAAGAAAAAAATTATTGATTTTAGCACCTTAATATTAATAAAAGTGCGAAAATACACAATTGCAATACAATTATGTAGGTTTATAGCTATTAATTTACTTCAACTTATTCAAATACATATTCACTACATTATCCAAACCAAGATACAGCGCTTCTGCAATCAAGGCATGACCAATGGAAACCTCTAATAATCCAGGAATATTTTGTTTGAAAAACTGAATATTATCTAAACTTAAATCGTGACCGGCATTAATTCCCAAACCTAATTGGTTTGCCAATTCTGCTGCTTTTACATAAGGATCTATTCCGTTTTTATTTCCTAAAGTATATTCATGAGCAAAAGCTTCTGTGTATAATTCTATTCTGTCAGTTCCTGTTTTTTTTGCTGCTTCTATCATTTCCAGAACCGGATCTACAAAAATAGAAGTTCTGATTCCGTTTCTCTGAAATTCCTGAATAACTTCGTTAAGATACGATTGATTTTTTATTGTATCCCAACCGGCAGAAGAAGTAATGGCTCCTATTGCATCAGGTACCAACGTTACCTGATCAGGCTTACATTCTAAAACCAAATCAATAAAATTATGCTGCGGATTTCCTTCAATATTATATTCAGTATGCACAATGGCTTTTAAATCCCGTGCATCCTGATAACGAATATGGCGCTCATCCGGACGGGGGTGAATGGTAATCCCCTGCCCTCCGAAATTCTGAATATCTGCTGCTACTTTTAGTAAATCAGGAACATTTCCGCCACGCGCATTTCTCAGGGTTGCAATTTTATTGATATTTACACTTAACTTTGTCATATAAATAGATAATTAATTCTGGTAACATTATATTTGTTACGACAAAAATACAAAGTAAAACGTAGCAGTTTTTGCTATTTTTTGATTATTTTGCAACAAATATCTACAATTGATTTATGACAGAAATTACCAACTATATCACAAACGATTTTAGAGCAATCGACAGCCAGGAAACGATAGCGTCGGTTCAGGACTTTTTTGCCGACTTAAATTTTTCTCATTTTCCTATTTTGGAAAATGGCATTTACATTGGAAGTATTGCTGCTGATGACGTTGAAACTTTTGACATGGACAAAAAAGCCATTGATTATAAATATACATTAGAACGTTTTTTTACCAGAAAGTCGATGATATGGCTGGATGTTTTAGAGCTTTTTGCTAAAAATCACACCAATATAATCCCTGTTCTTGATGAAAATAATATCTATATAGGATATTATGAAATGGAAGACATTATGAAATTCTTCAAGGAAACTACATTTTTAAAAGAACAAGGCGGAATAATTATCGTTCAAAAAGGAATTACAGATTATTCTATGAGTCAGATTACTCAGATTGTAGAAAGTAATAACGGAAAAATTCTAGGCTGTTTTATTTCTGAAGCTGATCTTGAAAATGTTCAGGTGACAATAAAAATTGGATTGGGAGCGATGAACGAAATCATACAGACTTTCAGAAGATATAATTACGAAATCATATCTGAACACCAGGAAGACACTTATATAAACAGCTTAAAGGAACGTTCTGATTATTTAGACAAATACCTGAATATATAAAAATTAGAGAATTAGATAATGAGTCAATTAGATAATTTCTAAGAAAACTGCACTATCATGATCTAATTACCACATTATCTAATGATACAATCTAATTAAAAGGAATGAAAGTAGCTATTTACGGGCAATATTATCAAAATAGTACCGAACCAATTATCAAGGATATTTTTTTGTTTTTCAAATCAAATAATGTCGAAATGGTTATTGAAGAAAACTTTCTTAAAATGCTTTATGAAAAAGAACTTATTAAAAAAGAGTACAATACTTTTTCACCAAGCACTTCATTAGATGATAGTTTTGAAATGTTAATTAGTATTGGCGGTGATGGTACCCTTTTAAGAGCGGCTACGCTTGTTCGTGATTCGGGCGTTCCAATTTTAGGAATTAATGCAGGAAGACTTGGTTTTTTAGCGACAGTTCAAAAAGAAAATATTGGCAGTTTTTTACAGTTTGTGATTGAAAAAAATTATACTACTTCTGAGAGAACTTTACTAAGCTTAACTTGTGAGCCGGAAATTGAAAGTATTGCAAAATTAAATTTTGCCATGAATGAAGTAACAGTAAGCCGAAAAGATACTACCTCGATGATTACTGTTGAAACCTATCTGAACAATGAATATCTTAATTCTTACTGGGCAGACGGATTAATTATATCTACACCAACAGGATCTACAGGATATTCTTTGAGTTGTGGCGGACCATTATTGACTCCGGATGTAAAAAGTTTAGTAATTACTCCCATTGCGCCTCATAACTTAACAGCCAGACCTCTCGTTATTCCTGACGATACAGAAATAAAACTTCGTGTTTCGGGAAGAGAAGATCAATATTTGGTTTCATTAGATTCCAGGATTTCTTCTGTAAAAAACGAGTCAGTTTTAACAATAAAAAAAACAGATTTCAAAATAAAGATGGTTGAGATTCCAGGCGAAACTTTCTTAAAAACGCTAAGAAATAAATTACTTTGGGGAGAAGACAAGAGAAATTAATCTCTTTTCTGATTCTATACTATACGATTATAGTACTTTTTACCGTTTTGCATGTATCGAATCATTAGTAAATGTCTCAATATCATATTGTAAATTGAAAAAAAAGCACATTTAACTAAACAAACGCTGATTCGTATCGAGAATTATTATATTTGCACGCAATTTTGAATTAAATGAAAAAATTTTTTAATTTATTGTTATGTTTTTTCCCCTTCATTACACTAAACGCTCAAATCAATGAGATTGGTGTGTTTTTGGGTGGAAGCAACTTTGTAGGTGACGTTGGAAGCACAACTTATATTGCACCGGAAAAACCAGCCTTTGGTATTTTGTACAAATGGAACAGAAGTCCACGCCACTCCTACCGCTTCTCTTTTACACAATCTAACATTGTCGGAAATGATTTGGATACTAAGGAAACAGGAAGAAGCAAAAGAGGCTATAAGTTTAAAAATAATCTAAAAGAACTATCTGCGGGTTTAGAGTTTAACTTTTTTGATTTCAATCTTCATGATTATCATCCAAAAATTACACCTTATATATATTCAGGTCTAAGTTATTTCAACTATGATGAATTATATATATCCGGAGGAGAAACAAGAAAAGATAAGAATTCAAGTTCATTTGCTATACCTATTATATTAGGTATAAAATCGAATGTAACACCTCGTCTAATTTTAGCGGCCGAAGTTGGAGCCCGCTATACTTTTACTGACGATATTGATGGAAGCAATCCCAGCAATGGAAATTTTGCCCCATTACGCTTTGGAAATTTAAACAACAATGATTGGTATGTTTTCTCTGGTCTTACTTTAACGTATACTTTTGGAAAAAAACCTTGCTATTGTGCAGAATAATAAAATGAATTTACTAGACTCAATAGATCAAACCAATTTACCCAAACACCTGGCCATTATTATGGACGGGAATGGCCGTTGGGCCAAACAACAAGGCTTTTTAAGGGCTTTTGGTCATGAAAACGGAACAAAATCTGTAAAACAAGCTATTACAACTTGTGCTCGACTTGGAATTGAGTATTTAACTCTATATGCCTTTTCTACAGAAAACTGGAACCGCCCAAAATTAGAAGTAGAAACTTTAATGAAAATATTAATTAATTCATTAAAAAAAGAGCTTGTAACCTTACAGGAAAATAACATCAGACTTAATGCTATTGGAAATCTTGAAAAATTACCAAAAACAGCGCAAAAAGAACTTTTGGATGTTATAGAAAAAACAAAAACCAACACTCGTTTAACCTTAACTCTGGCATTAAGTTACGGATCACGTGAAGAATTAGTAAATGCCGTGAGAATCATCAGTGATAAAGTTAAAAATAATATAATTTCATTAGACACTATTGACGATTCAATTATAAATGAGCATCTTTACACGCAAAATTTACCTGATGTAGATTTATTAATACGAACAAGTGGAGAACATAGAATAAGTAACTTTTTGTTGTGGCAGATTGCCTATGCAGAATTATATTTTACTAATGTCTTGTGGCCAGACTTTAAAGACCAGGATTTATATGAGGCTATTATTAGTTATCAAAAAAGAGAACGTAGATTTGGAAAAACCAGTGAACAAATTAAATAATTTTTTAGTGTTACAAAAAAGAATACAAATAGTCTTTACCCTACTTCTTTTGGGTAGTTTTTCACAAATAAAAGCACAGGAAAGAGTTCCTTTTGATCAAGGAAAAAAATATATTCTTGCTAAAGTTTCTGTTGTTGGTAAAATAAGCTTCAATGAACAAACGGTAGTTACATTCTCTGGTCTTCAAAAAGGACAGGAAATAACGGTTCCGGGAGAAGAAATCAGTGGTGCTATTAAAAAATTAGGCAAACTTGGTCTTTTTGACGAAATTGCTTTCTATGTAAATAAAATTGATAACGATAGTATTTATTTAGACTTAAACATTGTTGAACTTCCTAAACTAAACGAAGTTAAATTTGTTGGTGTCAAAAAGAGTAAAGTAGAAGGATTAATCAAGGATAACAATTTGACTAAAAACAAAATTGTAAATGAAAACCTTATTACTACCACTAAGAATTATATTGAAAATAAATATAAAAAAGATGGTTTTTATAACACCAAAGTTACCATTACAAACACGCCTGACTCCACTGCCGGAAACCAGGTAAATATGCTTGTAAGGGTTGATAAGGGTGATAAAGTAAAAATTAGCAGTATAGACTTTATAGGAAATACGCAGCTTAGTGATACTAAGCTTAGAGCCGCAATGAAAGACACGAAACAAAAAAATTTATTACGTGTTTTTAAGGCTTCAAAGTTTATTCCTGAAAAGTATAAAACCGACTTAGAGAAAGTAATTGCGACCTATAAAGAAAAAGGATATCGTGATGCTCGTATTATCTATGACTCCGTTACTTACGACAAGAAAAAAAATATGCTTGCCATCAAAATTAATTTGGAGGAAGGAAACAAATACTACTTCGGAAATATTAAGTTCTTAGGAAATACTGTTTATTCTGATCAATTATTAAACCGCTATTTAGGAATCAAAAAAGGAGAAACTTACAACGGGGTTTTACTTGAAAAAAGAATTGCAGACAAGACAAAACCAGATGCGGAAGATATTACAAACTTATACCAAAATAATGGTTATTTGTTTTCAAATATAAATGCTGTAGAGGTAAAAACGGTTAATGATACAATCGATTTTGAGATTAGGGTTACAGAAGGTCCTATTGCTTATTTTAATAAAATTTCAGTTGTTGGTAATGACAAAACAAATGACCGTGTTATTTATCGTGAATTAAGAACCAAACCAGGTGAGAAATACAGTAAAGAACAATTAGTAAGAACTATACGTGAGATTGGACAGTTAGGATTTTTTGATCCTGAAGCAATTGACCCTAAATTTAAAAACGTTGATGCTGCGGCAGGAACTGTTGATATTGAGTACAATGTTGTTGAAAAAGGATCTAGCCAGGTAGAACTTCAGGGAGGTTATGGCGGAGGCGGATTTATTGGAACTCTGGGATTATCTTTTAACAATTTCTCAGCCAGAAATATATTCAACAAAGATTCTTATAAGCCATTGCCAATGGGAGATGGACAAAAAGTTTCGCTGCGTTTACAAGGAAGTACTTATTTCCAAACGTATAGTGTATCGTTTTCAGAACCTTGGTTTGGAGGAAAAAAACCTGTACAATTCAGTTCTTCTATTTCGTACAGTAAACAGTTCTTAAACAATTATATAACAAGAGATGTTGATAAAAGCAAAAGTTTTAATATTTTTACAGTACAAGTTGGTTTAGCAAAAAGACTAACTGTGCCCGATGATTATTTTGTTCTTTCACAATCCGTAAGTTACCAACATTATGATTTAAATAATTATAACACAGGTTTGTTTACCTTTGGTAACGGAGCTTCAAGAAACTTAGCATATACTATAGGGATTTCAAGAAGTAATAAAGGGGTAAATCCAATTTTCCCTACATACGGATCGGAATTTAGTATTTCTGCAAAAGTTACGCCTCCATATTCATTGCTTAATGGTGTTGATTATGGTGATTTACAAAATCAAAAAGAGTATAAATTACAATATACAGGTAATAACACATCTGGAGCTGATGGACAGCCACTAAACAACGGTGATTATATTAAGGCAGTTGGAGCAAATTCATCTGGTCAAACTTTATATAATAGTGTAGGCTCTGATTATTCAAGTGCAGATACAGATCAGGGTAAAGTTGATCAGAAAAAATACAATTGGTTAGAATATTATAAAGTAAAATTTAAAGCTGACTGGTATACAAAAGTTTACGGAAAACTAGTTTTAAGAACGTTAACAGAATTTGGTTTCTTAGGAGCTTATGATCAGGCACGTGGTGTTGTACCATTTGAGCGTTTTTATTTAGGAGGAGACGGAATGGCCAACTACTCAATGGATGGTAGAGAAACTATCCAGTTAAGAGGTTATCCAAACAATTCATTAACACCGGTAAATTCTAATGGGGAGCAAATTGGAGCAACGATTTATAACAAATTCTCTATGGAATTACGTTACCCAATTACATTAAAAGCATCAGCATCTATTTATGCCTTAACGTTTTTGGAAGCAGGTTCATCATATCCGACATTCAAAGAATACAACCCGTTTGATTTGAGTCGTTCTGCTGGTGTTGGTTTACGTGTATTTATGCCTGCCTTCGGATTATTAGGTATTGATTTTGGTTATGGATTTGATGCGTTACCAGGATCTGTTACTAATAAAGCAAATGGTTGGGAAACTCACTTCATTATTGGACAACAATTTTAGAGAAATTACGTTTGGTTAAAAATCATCAAATAAAGTTATGTTATGAGAAAACTATATTTATTTATATTTTTAGCCTTGATTGTAGCAAATACAAGTCAGGCTCAGACTAGAACGACAAGGATTGGCTACATTGACATGGAGTATATTCTGGAAAACGTTTCCGATTATAAAGAAGCAAAAGCACAGCTTGAGTTAAAGGCGCAAAAATGGAAACAGGAAATTGAGTCTAAAAAAATAGAAATAAATAAACTCAAAGAAAGTCTTACTACCGAAAAAGCTTTACTTACCAAAGAGCTCATTGACGAAAGGGAAACTGAAATTAAATTTCAGGAAACTGAAATGTTAGATTATCAGCAAAAGCAGTTTGGTGCCGACGGGAATTTAATGCGACATAAGGCTGCTTTGGCAAAACCAATCCAGGATCAGGTTTTTACAGCTGTTCAGGATATTGCAGAAGCAAAAAATTATGACTTTATTTTTGATAAATCATCAGATTTGACAATGCTTTTCAGCAACAAAAGATTTGATATTAGTGATCAGGTTATACGAGTTCTTAACAGAACAGAAAAACGTGAACAGCTTACTAAAAAACAATTAAAAGAACAGGAAGCTAAAGAAAGTCTTGAAAATGCCATTGATGAAAATCCGGCGATGAAAGACAGACAAAAAGTTTTGGATGACAGAAAAGCTGCGAGAGAAAAATTGATTCAGGACAGAAAAGCCGAACAAGAAGCTAAGAAGAAAGAATACGAAGACAGAAGAAAAGCTTTACAGGAAGAAAGAGAAGCTAAAAAAAATGGCACGGTTTCTGAACCAGCAAAAACAGAATCAACAAAAACAGACAATACGTCAAAACCTGCTACAACAACGGAACCAAAGGCAAGCACAACTGAGCCTGTAACTCCAACGGAAAATAAAGCAGAGGAAAGACAAAAACTTTACGAACAGCGTAAAAAAGAATTAGAAGAGAGAAAAAAGAAAATTTTAGAAGAAAGAGAGGCTGCTAAAAAAGCAAAAGAAGCCGAAACACAAAAAACAAATACGACCAATAATTAATTAATATTTTAAAAATGATGAAACAAATCAAAACTTTACTAATTGCTGCTATGTTAGTTTTAGGAGCGAGTAACACAATGAACGCACAAGCTAAGGTAGCTCATGTTGATGTTAGCGAGATTATGTCGAAAATGCCTGCAATGCTTGACGCTCAAAATCAACTACAAAAATTAAGTGGTACATACGATACTGAGTACAAAAAAATGGTTGACGAATATCAAGTAAAAATTAAAAAGTACGAAGCTGAAGCTGCTACTGTAACTGAAGCTGTAAACGGTGAACGTTCTAAAGAAGTTCAGGATATGCAAAAAAGAATTGTTGATTACAGAGACAATGCACAAAAAGAACTACAACAAAAAGAAAATGACATCGTAAAACCTTTAATGGAAAAAGTTAGAGCTTCTATCCAAAAAGTTGGAAAAGCTAAAGGTTTCCAATATGTATTAGACGGTTCTACTCTTTTATTAGCTGACGGTCCAAACATTACTGCTGATGTTAAAAAAGATTTAGGTTTCTAATAAAAACTAAACTATAAAAAACGGCTTAACTATTCAGTTAAGCCGTTTTTTTATGAACTGTATTTTGTTCTTCTTTCTGTTTTTACGTTTTAAGACTTTCAAATTTTAAAACTTCATTTAAAGTTATGTGAACAGATTTAAATAAAAAGAGGAGTTAAAAACTCCTCTTTTTGATAGTATTATAGATCAGGACATTTTGTTGTCAATGGTACACAATCCCAAAGGATGTTACCATTTTCATCTTCTCCACGATAACAGACCTTACCAGTATGACATACCGGAGGAGTCCCTCCATTAATTTTTTTCAGCTCTTCCCTTGATAATTTTTCTGCAGACAACTTTTCGATAATCTTCATAGTATAAATTGTTTAGGTTATAAACAAATATAGTATTTTATTTACAATTAAGTAATATTTTATTTAAAAACCTAATTGTACAAAATCTTAGAAATATGTAACTTTGTCCTATGACAAACAACAATCCTATAGGCGTTTTTGACTCTGGTATTGGAGGAACTTCCATTTGGAGCGCCATTCATGAACTACTTCCGAACGAAAAAACAATTTATCTGGCAGACAGCAAAAATGCTCCTTATGGTCAGAGAACCAAGGAAGAGATTGTTGCTTTGAGTAAAAAAAATGTTGATTTTTTGATTGCAAATAATTGCAAGCTCATCGTTGTTGCCTGCAATACAGCGACTACAAATGCAATTAGAGAACTGCGTGAAGAATATGATATTCCATTTATAGGAATTGAACCTGCTATAAAACCAGCTGCAAATAATTCTAAAACTCAAGTTATTGGAATCTTGGCCACAAAAGGAACACTGAACAGCGAACTGTTTAATAAAACGGCTGAGATGTTCCAAAACACTACTATAATTGAGCAGGTTGGACATGGCCTGGTACAGCTTATTGAAGACGGTAACCTTAATTCGCCAAAGATGACCGAACTGCTTGAAACGTATTTGCAACCTATGATAGAAGCCAATATTGACTATCTGGTTTTGGGCTGCAGTCATTATCCCTACCTTATACCCCAGATCAAAAAGATTCTTCCTGAACATATAAAAATTATAGATTCAGGAGAAGCTGTTGCACGTCAGACTCAAAATGTTCTGCGCGAACAAGTTGGCTTTACTGATACTCAAAGTGGTGAACCTGTATTTTATGTGAACTCAAATCCTTCTGTATTAGAATCAATTTTAGATAATAAATATCCTGTTATACAAAAGGATTTTTAATCTATTCAATTTTTCGCTTGACGAACCAAATTCCGTCCAAAGATAAATTGAGAGCTATTTTATGGTAATTTTCTTTTATAAGATTATCAGCGATTTTACCTTTTTGCCCATAGGAATAAGAAACATGCAACGCCGATAACGTATTTTCTATAGGCAGGGAAAGTCCAAAAGAAATTGCAGTATTGTTTACTCTTTTTCCATCGACTTCAAGGTAGCCCGTGTCAAAGTTTGCTCCTGCAGCATATTGAATCCTGTCCCAATAACTTCGGATATTCCTTTTGGTGCTAAAAGTAAAACCGAGTGCAAAACGGTCCTGATTTACAAAATCACCATATAAATCTGATTGATTGGTATTTTTCCAAAGACTTTTTTCATAGTCTAAAGTCATATTCAGATTATTTTTGAAACGCTTGCTAATCCCAAATCCCATTTCTAAAGGCATATAATAATCGTCTGTATCAGAAGCCACATCAGATTCAATAGAAGTTTCTACACCATTTGTGAGGGTTTGCACGCTTTGTACTTTTGATGCTTTGACTCTGGCAGGCATTTTGAAAGTTGCCGCAATTGTAAAAGTAGAATCAATTTTATATTGCGATCCCAGAGTTGCACGTAGTCCGTTATAATCCGTTTTTTTATTAATTGCGGTAATCGAATTTGAAATTAAATAACTTCTGTCATCTGTGGTATTTCCGAACAGCAGCATAGCCGAAACCCCTACAGATAATTTTTTTCCAAATCGATATCCGTATGAAAAATCAAAATTATTTAATCCGCCTGAACCCTCAGCTGTTAAGTAATAATATTCCTGACTATCTGCAATTGGAAGTTTTAAGTTAGAAATTTTAAAAGCAGCACTTGAATAAGGCCTTAAAGCCACACTAAATCCGGAATTTTTGGTCACGGGAAAAGCAAAAGCAAGATGTGAAAACTGAAAATTATTACGCTTTTCTGATCTTGAATTATTTTGATACGTGGTTGAAATCGCTTTTCCTCCAAGATCAAACATAAAATGGTTAAGTGGCAAATATGCTAACGAAGCGGGATTTAGATTATTAATAAAACTATAGGATGGCAATGCAATTCCTGATGAGCCAATTGCCGGAAGTGAACCAAAATCTGCATCGTATATACT
The DNA here is from genome assembly GCF_017833415.1 of Flavobacterium sp. 1355. Lineage (GTDB taxonomy): Bacteria > Bacteroidota > Bacteroidia > Flavobacteriales > Flavobacteriaceae > Flavobacterium. The sequence goes on from NZ_JAFICC010000019.1 coordinate 43,380, forward strand.
TCCTAAACCGTACAAAGAATAAGGTGAGCTTGAAATACTTTGGGAAAATGAAGTGAGTGACATCAGAATGAAGAAACTCAAATAGATTATTTTGTTTTTCATTAATATGATATATAATAAATTTTTAGTTGAATTTTATTGTTTACATGTTTTTGATCTCCTAAAACTATACGATTTACCGTTTTAGAAATTCCCGGCAATGTCAGAACCAATGAAGATTTTGCATCGGCCGTTTTAAGCATTTCCTTTTGCAAAAAGTTACCTACAGAAAATGTGTAGCCTATGTTTTCATTAAATTCATCGCTTTTTTTATTTAATATTCCGTATACATTTACTCCTGCAGAATTTACTAATGAGCTGCTGATTCTGTTTAAATTATCAGCAACATACACTTGTATTGAATCGGCTAAAGGATATTTTTCTGAATAAGAATTATTTACAGGTTTCAAAATCAATTGTGCATCTACAATTGCCCCTTTATCTGAAATGTATTTTAACTGTTTTATGTTAGGAAAATCAATTCGACAGGCGACACCTGTTCCTGACTGAATAAATCCTTGCCGGTCGGTTAACATACTGGATAATTTACTATTTGAAACCGGAAGATTCTGAAGCAGTGTTCCTGTTTTGTCTGATGAAATAGAATTAAACTGTTTTGAGGGCTCACTAATTACAAAATCTATATAATAAGACTTCTCTTCCTGACTTTGATATTTTGAGTAATACATCCTGATGACACTTGTGCTGGTATGAAAACCAATGACACTTGAGGAATTTGTTGTTGATGGAACCAGAACGATTCCTTTAAAATATTCTGTAAAACTGGTAAAATCTGTAATTTCTCTTTTCTTGATTTTCTGAAAAATTTCTGCTCCAAAAACCGGGTCCATTTTTATATTAATTGAATCTTTTTCAGTAGGTCTTGGCTTATAAGAAATGGAGCCTAAACTTTCGGGACTATAGCTTAGAACAGAGTTGTTATAAAAACTATCGTCATCTGTATTTGGTTTTATTTTCTGGAGAACTCTATAAATATCAATCTTCTGTACCTGCGTAGTATCTCCATAATAATAGTTATCATATTTTAAAATCATCGAGATTGAATCAAATACATAATTAACAGCTTCTGTGTCTGACCCTCCACTTAATAAGGAATAAGATTTTGCGCCTAATTGAAAATAACTGTCTGATTTTACTTTACCAAAAATAGGATCTTCGTAATTACCTATCAGAATCCTGCTTTGAGATGAAGTAACAAGTGAATCAAAATTTATTGTAGCCATATCTACAGTCACCGTATCAATCAGGATTACCTTATTATTTACAGCGAGATAATCAGAACCAACAACAAATTCGCCTGCGTCAGTGTCTGTCCCACATGAGAATATTGCAAAAGCAAAAAACAACATCAATATAAACTTATTCATAATCCATTTTTGAACAAATATAGACTGTGCTTTTTTGCACTACATAATAACATATACAGTCGCGCTTTTTTGAACTGTGAATAGTAGAAAATCATCTATAACTTAATTATAGCCTTGAATACTTCATTCGACTTCAAAAAACGCGGTTTAGTCTATCAAAAACTACCATACATATATCTTCTTTTTTTTAAAACCATCAGCCTACTACTTTTGAGCCAATAATTAAGTAATGAAAAAACGATTTTTAATTTGTTCGGTTTTATCTGTTTCTTTTTTCGGAATGAAAGCTCAGGAAAAAATTTCTGCAGAGGTAAATATAAAAACGGAACCTACTGAGAAAATTAATTTTAATGAAACCAATATTGGGTTTTTATTTCATAAAAAAATAAACTCAAACAGTACAATAACGAATACATTAACCTATTCGAATGTGAAGGTAAATTATGAATCAGGAAGTTTTGAGGTTTTTGAAAATCTAAATCAGTTGAATCAGATTCAGAATAAATTTGATTTTTCTTATACCGTTTCTGATAAGACAAAATTGAAATTGTCTGTCACACCAACTGCTAATTTTCAGCAAAACTTAAACGCTTCTGACTTTACCATTTTAGGAAACTTTGAGTTTAGCCGGCAATTGGGGCCAAAAACAACAATTAATATCGGTGCAGCAAGAACAAGTGTTTTTGGTTATCCCAAATTTTTACCGGTTTTATCTTTAGGCTATAAATTAAATGAGCAAAGCAATATTGTTATCGGATTTCCGGATTCAAAAATATCGTATTCCAACAATGTCAGGAACAAGTTTAGCCTGACGAATAGTTTTAATGGTAATTTTTATCATTTAGATTCTCAAAATCTGGATTATGATACCTCAAAAGTAATTGTATCACAAATGACTTCTGCTTTTGAATATGAAAGAAATATGGACAAAAACTGGTTTATAAATTTTAAAGCAGGATATGATTTCAATAAAAAATACATTCTGACCGACGATAACAATCATAAGGTTTATGACTTTAATATAAGCGACGGCTACATTCTAGGAATTGGGATCAAATACAAACAATAAATAAATTTAATATTATGAATAATTTTAAAAAAGGAATATTATTCGCGGCACTGTTTTCGGGTTTGTTTTTTTCAGGCTGCAGCAACGATGATGAAGATGATGAGTTAATTGGAAACTGGGTAAAAAAATCAGCATTTGACGGACCGGCAAGATCTAGCGCGACTAGTTTTGTTATTGGAGATTATGCTTATATAGCAACCGGGTATACCGGAGACGTATATCTAAAAGATTTATGGGCTTATAATTCAAACGGGGATTACTGGGAGCAAAAGGCAGATTTTACAGGAATAGGGAGAAGTTCTGCGTCTAGTTTTGCCCTAAATAATAAGGGTTATGTTGGACTGGGGTATGACGGTACAAATAAACTTAAAGATTTTTATCAATATGATCCTGTTAGCAACAACTGGACACAAAAAACAGATTTTACCGGTACGGCAAGATATGCTGCTGTTGGTTTTCAGGCTGGTGGAAAGGCTTATTTTGGAACCGGTTATGACGGAAATTATTTAAAAGATTTTTATCAGTATGATGATCAGGCAAATACCTGGACACTGGTAAACGGTTTTAGTGGAAATAAAAGACGTAACGCTACTGTTTTTGTTATTGACAATAAGGCCTATCTGGCAACTGGTGTAAATAATGGGGTTTATCAGGAAGATTTCTGGGAATTTAATCCTTCTACTGATGCCTGGACACGAAAAAGAGATATTGATAAGGATGAAGATGATGATGACTCTTACAATGATGATTATGCCATTGTTCGTTCTAATGCATCGAGTTTTACCATGAATGGATTAGGTTATGTGGTAGGTGGGGAAAGTGTAAAAACAGTATGGGAATACAATCCGTCAACAGACATTTGGGTTGAAAGAACTCCGATGGAAGGTGCAACAAGAACTGATGCTGTAGGTTTTGCTATTAATAACCGTGGTTTTTATATGTTGGGAAGAATAGGTACAACATATTTTGATGATGCATGGGAATTTAAACCAACCGAGGAACAAAATGATGATGATAATTAATATTAAACGATTCTTCCGGGGTACAATCCGGAAGAATTTATTACTTGTTATTCTGATTTTACAATTTGCAGCTTGTTCCAACAATCAAACATTTAAGACGCAAACATTCAGAACAACATCAGGATGGGGTTATACAATTGCCTATAAAGGACAAATTATTATCAAACAATCGGTTATCCCGGTAATTAATGATTCTAAAAGTTTTGCTACAAAAGAAGATGCCCAAAAACTGGCTGCACTGGTTGTAAAAAAACTCCGGCATAACATATCGCCAACGGTAAATAAAAATGAATTAATTTTATTAAAAATAAAATTATAAATGAATATAGGCGCCATAAAAAATACAAGCTCAAATAAAATTCTGTTTCATGTCATTATATGGGTATTCTTTATTTTGACTTCACTAATACAGTTTTACGAAAGTCCGTTTACAATAAATAATGATTTTTATGTACAGTGGTTTACAGGTATTATTTTATTTTATCTGAATTATTTTTATTTGGTTCCTACCCTGCTTTTAGAAAAAAAATACTGGCTTTATTTTGCTTTTGTACTGGCGCTTATTATTCTTTTTATGGTTATAAGGATGACCTATTTTATGCCGGAATTTAAGCCTGTCAGACATATCAATATGATGCCTCCCCGTGAGGATATGAAATTTATTTTGAAAGGTCACCGTGTCAGGGCTGTTATGGCGCGACAACCTTTATTTTTTAAAATTGGGCCTTCGCTTTTTTACATCCTTATTATTACAATTAGTGCTATTATTAGAACACTAACTGAATTTTATAACAACCAACAAAACAAATTAATCGCGGAAACACACAGAACAAATACGGAATTAATTTATTTGCGAAAACAAACCAATCCGCATTTTTTATTTAATTCCTTAAACAGTATTTACTCTCTGGCTCACAAGAAATCTGATTTGGTCCCTGATGCCATCGTAACATTATCAGAATTAATGCGCTACATGCTGTATGAAACAGATAATAAAACGGTGGCTTTAGAAAAAGAAATCAATTATATTCAGAATTATATTGAATTACAGAAGCTAAGGCTCAATAACATAGAAGATATTTATATTAATGTTCATGGCGATACCAAAAATAAATTTATTGAACCTTTATTGCTCATTTCTTTTGTTGAAAATGCTTTTAAATATGGGACCGATTATAAGGGAGCGGCACATATAAAAATTAAGATTACTATTTTCGAAAACACACTTGATTTCTGGATAGAAAATACAATTGAGAATTATGTAAAAGATCCTGAAAATTCAGGAATTGGATTGGTAAATATTCAAAACAGACTTGATTTACTTTATCCGAATGCACACCAACTTACTATAACACAAGACAGTAAACTCTATCAGGTACATTTAAAATTAAATTTAGACAGTATTCAAACAGCAATAAATTAACCTGATAGTTATGGATAGAAAAAATCATCCGAAAAGGTATTTTCCGGAATTGTACCATTAGCAACAGCTTCAAAATTTTATCCTGCTGATACAGAAGGAGCGATATACGTAGCCCCAGCGGTTTATTGAAAACGAATAATTTTAACTAAACTGGTAATTTATGATAATTTTAAAACTTAATTTACTGGTTTCAAATTACTTTTGAGCACCAAAAACAATTTAAGAATATAATCTCCAACAGATGAAATGCGTAATTATAGACGATGAACCGTTAGCGGTTGAATTATTAGAAGATTTTGTCAAAAAGATAGATACACTTGAATTATTACACACTTTCAACAATGCTATAGACGCTGTTTCATTCATTAATCAGAATAATGTTGATCTGATCTTTTTGGATATTCAAATGCCACATTTTTCCGGAATTGAATTTTTGAATACCATTGATAAAAAACCGCTGATTATTTTTACAACTGCTTACTCAGACTATGCCGTAGAAGGTTTTAATCTTGGTGCTGTTGATTATCTGGTAAAACCTATACCTTTTCATCGTTTTCTAAAATCAGTAGTAAGAGCACAGCAAATTTCAAATCCTGCTGCCGTAATCCAGCCTGTAACAGAAAGCCCTGCAACTCCGGAATCTGAACAGGATTTTATGTTTGTACGAGCTGAGTACGAAAATGTCAAAATGAATTTTTCGGATATTTTATTTATTGAAGGGTTGAAGGATTATGTAAAAATATACACAACCGATAATAAATTTACGCTTACCTTAATCAGTTTAATAAAACTGGAAAACTTGCTGTCTAATAAAGGGTTTTCAAGAATTCACAGATCTTATATCATCAATATAAAACATGTAAAATCAATACAAAAAAATAAGGTGATGATTAGTGACAAAAGAATCCCGATTAGCGAAAGCTACAAAAGTGCTTTCTTCGAAAAAATAAATTTATAATTTATTAAATCCCAAAATAAAAATTCCAAACTCTAAATGTTATCCAATTCCAGAATTTGGAATTTCTACATTAAGAATTTGAAAATTTATTCCTTAAACCAGCCGGAATACATAACATAGTTATTAGAAATACGTTCGATCTCTCCCGCAAAATCAGACTGATCAATATCTTTTACTTTTTTTGCCGGAACTCCGGCATAAATACTTCCTGATTCTACCCTCGTATTCTGCGTTAGAACTGCTCCTGCTGCCACAATAGAGTTACTTTCTATCACACAGTTATCCATAACAATTGCGCCCATACCAATTAAGACATTGTCATGCACAGTACATCCATGAACAATGGCATTATGGCCAATAGAAACGTTATTACCAATAATTGTCGGATGTTTTTGATAAGTGCAGTGAATAATCGCACCATCCTGAATATTAACTTTACTTCCGATTTTAATGAAGTGAACATCACCGCGAATAACCGCGTTGAACCAAACACTGCAGGAATCTCCAAAAGTTACATCCCCAACAATAGTTGCATTTTCTGCCACATAACAATCCTCAGGAATTGCAGGTGATTTTCCGTTTACAGATTTAATTAGCATAAAATAAAGATTTAATTAATAGCCGGGCAATTACAATCGTAACGCTCTTTTTTACAGAACAAATTGATTCCTAAAGTTAACTGATGATAACCGCCTGTGTCAAATTTTACATCGCCCATGACTTGTGAGTAAGTATACGCAAACATAAAATTATTGTAATTTATACCCACAATAGGTGTTATATATTGTAATTTTTGAGATGATACTCCACTTCCGGTACTGTATTGTGCACCATCAAAACTTCTTCTGTAGGACAGAGCTGCCCATAAACTTCCAAAATCAAGATTTTTGTAGGCTTTCATATTTATATCAATTGATTTTTCTTTTGTCTGATCAAATAATTGAAATAAAACAGAGGGTTCCCATGTGATATTTTCACTTTTACCAAAAACATATCCGGCACTAAAAAGAAATTTTCTCAAATTATCATTTTCATAATCTGTATATAGCTCTCTTCTGGTTTCTAAAACACCCTGCACAGTTGCGTGTGCATAAAAATCAAGGTAATTGTAAGAAGCTCCAAAATCGACATTGAAATAAGAATCTTTTTGGATAGACCCAAAAACAATAGGATCAAAAGTTCCGCCAAATTGGGTCTCGTCTAACTGGTTTTGAATAACGCCACCACTGATACCAAATGAAAGCTGGTTCAAATCAACTTCATCGCGGGAAAACATAATATGGTGTGCGTAGGTAACCTTTACTCCTTTTTGAGAATGATATCCGTTTTTATCATTAAAAACAATAATTCCGGCACCGGATCTCTCTCCTAACCTTCCGTTAAAACTCAACGTTTGCAAAGAAGGTGCTTCATCCTGCCCAAACCATTGTTTTCTGGCCGTCAGTCTTATTTTTGCACAATTGGAAGCCCCCGCCATCGACGGATGTATTAAGTAATAATTATCTGATAAATAATCTGAATAAACTGGAATTCCTTCTTGAGAATAGGAATAAAATGATGTTATCAAAAAAATAAAGAAAACCCTGATCCTAAATCTCATATAGGTAATTTGTTTGAATATATTTTAAGACAATGCAATTTAGTACGATTAATTTGCGAAGAGTCTTAATTATTTTATTAAAAAATCAAATATAGGTATTAGTAGAAAATAACTTTACTAAATTTGCAAAAAAATACTACTCATGACAAAAATCACTATAAAGGAAACTCAAAATCCAACCATCCTAAAGTTTGAATTTGAGGAATTCATTACACAAAATCAGAATTTTGAATTTAAAAATATTGATGAAGCGCAATCTTCACCATTGGCGCAGCAATTATTTTATCTTCCGTTTGTAAAAACAGTTTATATTTCAGGAAATTTTATTGCTATTGAAAGATATAGTATTGTAGAATGGGATGATGTAAAAGATGCTGTTGCCGAACAAATTGCCGCATTTGTAGACAATGGCGGAGTGATTATTAAAATTGACGAAAACAAAGCCAAAAAACAGCCAATCACTGTTTATGGGGAGACAACACCAAATCCTTCTGCACTAAAATTTGTAGTAAGCAGAATGCTGACCAGAAATGCGGTGGAGTATAAAAATATTGACCAGACAGCTTCTTCTCCATTGGCAAAAGAATTATTTAAATTCCCGTTTGTAAAAGAAGTTTTTATTGATGAAAATTATATTTCTGTAACTAAATATGACATCAATAACTGGGATGAAATTACACTTGAAATAAGAACTTTTATCAAACAATTTATTGAAAACGGCGGAACAGTTTTAGATGAAAACCTAATTGAAGTTACTACCAAAAATGATATCACAAAAGATGAAGCATTTGACAAATTGGATGTAACCTCTCAACAGATCATCAATATTCTTGAAGAATATGTGAAACCGGCAGTAGCTGCTGATGGAGGAAACATTGCTTTTGATTCTTATAATGAGAATGACAAAACGGTAAAGGTGATTTTACAGGGAGCCTGCAGCGGGTGTCCGTCATCAACTTTTACACTTAAAAGCGGTATCGAAAACATGTTGAAAAGCATGCTAAACGATGAACAAATTAAAGTTGAAGCTATAAATGCGTAAATAATATTTTTATATTTGCAAACTAATACCACCTTCTCTATTGGGAAGGTTTTTTTATTTAAATACAATGGACATCAATTCAGAACAATTTAGCAATTATGCTGCCAGGTACATAGAAGTATTACTTGATTATTCTCCAAAATTAATTTCAGCTTTTCTAATTTTATTTGTTGGTCTTTATGCTATAAGACTAATTAACAGAATCATTAGAAAAATAATGGTAAAGAGAAATCTTGACCCGACTCTGACCAAATTTCTCGCTGATATTTTGCTGTGGGCTTTACGAATTTTATTATTTGTAACTTTTATTTCGAAGCTTGGAATTGAGACTTCGTCGTTTGTTGCTATCTTAGGAGCAATGGGACTTGCTGTTGGTTTATCGCTGCAAGGTTCACTTTCTAATTTTGCAGGCGGAATGCTTATTATCGTTTTTAAACCTTTTAAAGTTGGCGATACTATCGAAGCACAGGGTGTAATTGCCACCGTTTTAGAAATTCAGATTTTTGTAACCAAAATGCTTACAGGGAATAACCAAACTGTTTTTGTACCAAATGGTGCTTTATCAAACGGAACGATTATTAATTATTCTATGCAGGGGGAAAGAAGAGCCGATTTGACATTTGCAATTTCGTATGATTCTGATATTAAGAAAGCAAAAGATATTCTTTTGGATATTTTAAACAAAAATCCAAAAGTACTAAAGACGCCCGCACCCGAAGTTTTTGTAAAAAACTTATCGGCAAGTTCTGTAGATTTTGCAGTGCGCCCGTGGGCAAAAAATGAAAATTACGGAGCTGTTTTTTCAGAGACTCTTGAGAATTGCAAAGCAGCTTTAGATGCAGCAGGAGTTTCTGTGCAGCCTTTTACGATTCAAAAATAAATTATACTTTTTTTGATGGCGTGGTCATCATAAAATCTTTCAAATAATACGGTTCAAAATAAGCGACATCTACAGTGTCGCTTATTTGATATTTATCAAAACTGATTTTACTCATGGCTGCTGCCGAAGGGTATTTGATATCTTCTAAAAATATGAAATTTTCTTTGGTTAAAACTGTTTTGCATTTTTCGGCACAATCTCCAACAAAATAAACTGTTTCATTTATATCCTGAAAAGAATTTTCATCAATTACTTCTGCCAGAATTGGTCTTTCTGTCTCTAGTTTAGCATTAAAAATTTCGCTATAAACTTCCATTCTTCTGGCATCCAGCATCGGAATAATCTTTCCATCAGAAACTTTTGCCTGCGATGCCAAAGTCTGCAAAGTATCTACAGCAATTAATGGTAAATTCAAGGCAAAACACAATCCCTTTGCTGCCGAAACCCCAATTCTCAGACCTGTATAAGAACCTGGTCCCTGGCTTACTGCAACAGCAACTAAATCCTGAACCGATATTTTTGCCTCTGCAATGGCTTCTTCTATAAAAACATGCAATTTCTCGGCATGCGAATATCCTTCTTCTGCGATTTCTTTACATAAAATTGTTTCGCCATTTTTTGAGATGGCTACAGAGCAATTTTTAGTTGCTGTTTCGATATTTAGAATAAAAGACAAAGTATTTATTTTAAAATTGTTACTTATAATTATTTCTTCGGGGAATTGCTTTTGGCCTTTACTTTATCTCCGGAATTTAGTTCTTTGGAAACAGTTGTATAAGGACCGGTAATGACCACATCACCCGGTTTTAATCCAGACATTACCTCAATATTGGTATCGTCCTGAATACCTGTCTTAATGATTCTGATTTTGGCTTTATCACCTACTTTTACAAAAACGCATTCGAATTTTTTATCGCTTTTTGGAGCTGCTTTTTTATCTTCTATCGGACCTTCTGCAGTAAAGTCTTTTACAGCAGCCGTATCTGATTTTACCACAACAGAGCTAATCGGAACCGCCAAAACGTTTGTTTTGGTTTGTGTTATAATATCGACAGTAGCTGTCATTCCCGGTCTGAAAGGTGAATACGTATTTGGTTTACCTTCTAATAAATCCTGATATGATTCTTTTAAAATTCTGACTTTAACCTTAAAATTTGTTACCTGATCCGATGTTAATGTTGTACTTGCCGAGTTTGAAATACTGGTAACAACTCCTTTGAATTTCTTTTTCAAATAAGCATCAACTTCAACATTTGCTTCGTCACCAATTTTTATTTTTACAATATCATTTTCATTTACATCAACTTCAACTTCCATGTTGTTTAGGTTGGCAACTCTCAATAGTTCAGTTCCTGCCATTTGCTGAGTTCCAAGTACGCGTTCTCCTAATTCTACATTCAATACAGAAATCGTACCATCTGCCGGAGCATAAATTGTTGTGCGGCCTAAATTATCTTTGGCTTCATTTACAGATGCCGAGGCACTCTGAACAGTGTAATATGCATTTTGTTTTGTTGCTTTGGCTACCTCAAAAGAAGCAATTGCCTTATCCCAGTCTGATTTTGAAATAACACCTTTTTCAAACAAGGTTTTATTGCGTTCATAGTTGGCCTTCGCTTCTTTGAAACTGGCTTCAGATTGTGTTAATCCCGCTTTTGTTCCTGATAAATTTGAAATGGAACGATTGTAACTTGAGGTATACAAATCGGGATTTATTTTTACTAATAAATCTCCTTTTTTAACTACCTGACCTTCTTTTACATTCAATAAAATAATTTCTCCCGAAACTTCCGGAGAAATCTTAACTTCAATTTCCGGCTGAATTTTACCCGTTGCCGAAACTGTCTCTACAACAGTTGAAGCCATTACTTTTGAAATTTCTACTTCTTTTCCTTCATCCTTATTTCCTATTGCTCCTGTTTTTCTAAGACCAATCAATACTACAATAAGGATTACAGCTCCACCAAGCAAGAAGTAAATTGTTTTTTTTGACATAATAAATTATTTTGTAATAATTGGAACAATTGGAATTCCGAAATAGAACTCAAGTATTTTTATTTTGAACATGTAATCGTATTTTGTTCTGATAACGTCTGACTGAGCATTGGTCAGCAAAGTTTGAGCCTGAGTAAAATCGAAAGAATTCATTAAACCCACATCATATTTTTCTTTAGCATAATTATAAGCCTGTTGTCTCGCTTCTAAAGTTATAGTAGAAGACTCATAAGTATTTAAAGCTCCTTTTGCATCTGTAAAAGCCGTATAAACGTTACGTTGCAAATCTAAACTTTTTTGCTCTAAATCTATTTTAGATTTTTCTAAATTTACTTTGCTTCTTTCTACATTGTTTTTAACTGAGAATCCATTGAAAATTGGAACGCTAAGTTGTAATCCAAACGAATGTCCTTTGTTATCACTAAACTGATCAAAAATAGGTTGAGGCGCACCCAAAACTGGTGTAAAGTTATTCTCTAACACTGCCTGATTTGTTCCTTCAACAAAACCAATTTGACTTGTTGGATTAGTTAGATTTGGAGTTACACCAGTGACAACATCAGAATAACTTGCTCTGGTTGTAAAAGAGTAAAAACCAGACAAAGTTGGCTGATAAGCACCTCTTGCAATGGCAACATTTTTTTCAGCAATTTCTAGATTGGTCTGTGCCAATTTCAATTCAGTTCTCGTCTCTTTTGCTTTGTTGTAAATATCAATTGGAGTTTGTGCCATGATATTATTTTCATCTTTCACTTCAGTATCATCTGCTACGTCAAAGTCTGCAAATTCTTTTAATTGTAAAAGCTGTGCTAAACTTAATTTTGAAATCAACAGATTGTTTTCAGAAACAGTGATGTTTTGCTTGTCAGTCGCAACCGTTGCTTTTAGATCAAATAAATCTCCGCGTGGAATTGTTCCGGCATTTACCATTTCTTCAGAACGGGCATAACGCTTTTCATCAATTGCTAACTGCTCTTTTTTAACTTTTAAATCTTCCTTATTGGATAAAATTTGCAGAAATGCACTCGCTACATTTAAAGAAATATCTTCCTGCATCTTAACCAGTTGGTATTGAGATGCTATGATAGAAAGTTTTGCTCTTCTGTATGTATTTTGATTTTGAAGTCCTTTGTAAATATCAACTCCGGCATTTATACCTACGGATGAATATTGAGTTGTCTGATTACGCAACAGACCTGTTGTAACATCCTGATTTAAACCAATATTCCATGAGTGTGAGGCACTCCCGTTTACTGTAGGCAAATAGCTTCCCAAGGCACCTTTTTTATCAATTACAGCATTTTGGACATCTAATTCTGTAAGCTTTATTGTGATATTATTTTCTAATGCATATCTAACGCACTCCTCTAAAGTCCATTGTTTTGTTTGTGCCTGACTTGATAATCCAAAACCGAATAACAATGCAAAGACAATACTATTATATTTATTTATTTTCATATATTTTGAATGAAGGCGCAGTATCGAAACTACGCAAATTTAACATTTTTTAAAACCAAAAACTTTTAAAGAATCAAATTATTTTTTTTCTCCTTCGGTAATTAAACCCTGATTCCAGATTTTTATTTTATCTGTTTTTTTGATTCCGCTTTTAACCTGAACATAAATTCCGTCACTAACTCCCAAAACTAAATCTTTTCTTTGAAATTTTTGTGGAGCCGTTTCGATTTCTACATAAGGCTTTTGTGTTTTTTTGTCAAATTGCACTAAGGATTCTTTGATTGCCAAAACTTTATCTGCTTTTTCCAATATAATAGAAGCATTTGCACTCAGGCCGGCTCTGATAAATGTAGCATCTCTGTTTTGTAAAGAAGCTTTAATCTCAAACTGAATTGCTCCATTCTCAGTAACTCCTTTTGGTGCGATATACGTTAAAATAGCTTCAAATTTTTTGTTTTCAATAGCTCCCACTGTAATTTCGATAGCCATTTTCTCTTTTATTTTTCCAACTTCAGATTCATCGATTTTTCCAACAAAAATCATTCTTCCAACATCAGCTACACTGGCAATTGTAGTTCCTTCATTAAAGTTGTTGCTTTCAATAACCTGGTTTCCAACTTTTACCGGAACGTCCAAAACCATTCCGTTTACAGTTGAACGAATTAACGTATTAGCATAACTTCCTAATGATGAAGTTGTTCCTGTTTTTACGATATCCAGACTTTGTTTTGCTGCCTGATAGTCTTGTTTTGCTTGTGTGTAAGCCAATTGAGCTGCATCAAAATCATTTGCTGAAATTACGTCTTTATCATACAGCGTTTTTTGTCTCTTAAAGATTTTTTCCTGATTATCTAAGGCAATTTTGGCAGTCTGTACTTGATTTTGTGTACTGCTCACATTTGATACATTTGCAACAACCCTGATTTTAGCAATCATATCGCCTGCTTTTATTTTTTCTCCGGCTTTAATATACACTTGCTCAATAATCCCTGAAATGTTTGGTTTGATTAAGACCTCTTCATCTGGCTGAATATTACCTGTAGCGATTGTATTTTTTACGATCGTTTTAATTTCTGCTTTTTCTGTTTTAAAGACAATAGGTGACTCCTGATTCTTAGCATATAAATAATATAATGCACCAAAGAAAACTATAGCGATAAAAATTAAAATGGTGACAGTTACTCCTTTTTTCATTTTGTTTTTGGTTTAATCGATTATTTTTTGATTGATAATTTATTCTGTTCGTAAAGCATCTACCGGCTTCACATTGATTGCGGTCTGCGCCGGAATAAATCCTGCCAGCAAACCAGATCCTACTAATATTAATAAGGCAACAAATACAACTCCTAAATCTACACTCGGGTTGGCAAACATGGTATCACCTCCTGGCGGCATTGAATCAAGAGCCATGTTCAGCAATGCGATGATTCCGGTCGCAACGGCAATTCCCAGCATTCCCGAAATAATAGTCAGGAATATAGATTCAGACAGAATTTGACCTCGTATTGCTGCCGGCGTTGCTCCCAAAGCCCTGCGAATTCCTATTTCTTTAGTACGTTCCTTGACTACAATGAGCATAATATTGGAAATACCAATTACACCCGAAATCAATACTAATGTTCCTACAAAATAGGCAATGAATTTTAGAATATCAAATAAACTTTGGACTTTATTAAATTGTTCATACAAATCAAAATTCCCTACGGCCCTGTCATCTGCAGGATTTATGGAATGAAGCGATTTTATTAAATCTAAAATTTTCGGTTTCAGAGAAGTAATCGAGGTTTCATCTTTTGCCGTAAGTGCCATCCAGCCTACTTTATCGCCATAATTAAAAGCTTGTTGAAATGTGGTAAACGGAATAAAAATATTCTTCTGCTCCTGTTCTGCATTTCCTCCCTGCTGCTTAGAATTATAAACGCCAATTACCATAAAATTGATTCCGTTTATTTTAATGTAAGTTCCTATAGCCTCTTCTTCTTTACCATATAGCTCAGATATAACACCTTTGCCAATGATGGCTATTTTTCTTCTCTCGGAGATATCCTGTTGGTTTATAAAACGACCTTTTATAATATCCATCGGCTGTTGCTTGATTAGTTCAGGATAATCGCCATAAACAGTAAAAGAAGATGTTTTTGTACCACGAACAACATTGTTTGTACCATTAAAATCACCTAACTGATTTCTTGGCGAAACGTACAACAAATCCGGAAAGGCTTGTTTTAAAGCCATTACATCACTATTCCTAAAATCATAACGACGTGTTTTTGGCAAACCTTTATATGCTTTTGATGTAGTCTGGCTCCACATAAACATGGTATTTGTAGCAATCCCGTCAAATCCTTTTTTTATCCCATTTTCCAACCCTTTTCCGGCTGCCAGTAATATGACAAGAATAAATATCCCCCAAAACACCCCAAATGCTGTCAGAATAGTTCTAAAAACATTCGCCGTCAAAGCCTGCAAAATTTCGTCCCAATTATCTTTTTTAAACATAACTATTCGTCTCTAAGTGCTACAATAGGTTTAATTTTTGCTGCTCTGTAAGCCGGAAAAAATCCTGCCAGTGCACCGGCAAAAACAAGCAATACCAATGTGGTCAGGGCCACAGTAAAATCAACCTGAGGATTTCTAAAATATTCACTCTGAACCATTGGCCCAACAAATTCCAACAACAGCAAACTAGCGAGCAAACCTGCAAAACCTGCTATTGTCGTAATAAAAATAGATTCGTGAAGTATCATTGTAATGATCGATAATGGTGATGCCCCCAATGCTTTTCTAATACCAATTTCTTTTGTTCTTTCTTTTACAACAATCAACATAATATTACTCACACCAACAACTCCCGCAACGATAGTACAAATTCCTACCCACCAGAAAAACAATCTGATATAAAGATTTAAATCATAAAATTGTTTGGCATCTTTAACAGAATTATAGACACCCACTCCTCCATCATCTTCTGGCGCTACGACATTTTTGCTTTTTAGCAAATCTTTTAAATCCTGAGTAAATTTTTCAGATTGCGCCAGGGCTTCATCATAATTGTTTGTTTTTTTAAGTGTAAAAAACAAATTGCTGATTTTATCTCCTCCTCCAAAAGTTTTTTGCACGGTTGTTTTTGGCAGATAAGCTCTTGCTTCTTCACGTTCTCCACCCGGATCGGTAAAAACGCCAATTACCTTAAAGCTAATATTATTGATTAAAATTTCTTCTCCAAGAGCTTCTTTGTCTTTAAACAAATCAGTTTTTATCTTCATTCCAATAGTAGCTACTTTTTCATTATTATCCAGGTCTTTACTATTTACATATCGCCCCTGAACAATGGTTAGATTTTCTATTCCGCCATAATCGGGATCAACTCCTCTGTATTGATAACTTCCTGATTCTTTTCCGTAGGCAAATGGTGCTCCCCAAAAATTATATGTTGAAGCTCTTAAATCTAATTTGTCTTCAAATTTCTGAACAGATTGTGAATAATCACTATTCCTAAACTGAATTGGCCTTCCCGGATTCAAACCCTTGTATTCTTTTGTGGTGGTACCGGACCATACTTCAATAATCCCTGCGGCATCACGCTCAAACTGTTTTTCAATTCCGTTTTGCAGTCCTTTACCTGCGCCTAGCAAAATCACCAAAATAAAAATTCCCGAAGCCACGGAAATTCCTGTCAGAAATGTTCTTAATCTGTTTTTAGAGATTGCTTCAAATATTTCCTGCCAACGTTCAATATTAAACATAAGATGTGGCTCTAACTTGTTCTACCATTTTGTCATCTATAATTAATCCATCTTTCAGGACAACATTTCTTTTGCACATTGCGGCAATATCCGGCTCGTGTGTAACGATCAGAATGGTTTTTCCTTCATCGTTAATTCCCTGAATAAGTTCCATAACCTCATAAGAAGTTTTGGTATCCAAAGCTCCTGTAGGTTCATCGGCCAACAAAACTTTTGGGTTCGAAGCCAATGCACGGGCAATGGCTACACGTTGTTTCTGACCTCCCGAAAGCTCATTAGGTAAATGGTGTGAATGCGATCCAAGACCAACTTTCTCTAAATATTTCATTGCGATTTCATAACGTTCCTTTCTTTTTACTCCTTGATAATACAAAGGCATAGCAACATTATCCAACGCAGATTTATAATTAATTAAATTGAAAGATTGAAAAACGAATCCTAAAAATTTATTTCGATATTTTGAAGCTAATGTTTCGTTTAGCTTTTTTATCGGAGTTTTATCCAAAATATAACTACCTGAATCTGCTTCATCAAGAATTCCTAAAATATTAAGGAGTGTAGATTTGCCAGACCCGGAAGATCCCATGATAGCAACCAATTCTCCTTCTGCGATATTAAAATTAATTCCTTTTAACACATGCAATTGTGAACTGCCCATTTTGTAGGACTTGTGTAAATCTTTGATTTCGATCATGGTATTGTTAAATTTTAAGACAATGATAACATTTTTATCAAGTCAATTATGGTAACAAAAAGTTAATAATTTCACTTTACTATTTCAATAAGACTCTTTTCCTTATCAAATGTTACACTTTTTTAAGATAATATAATTGTTTTCTTAATTTTGCATCATTCAAAAAATCATTACTAATGAAGTTTTTTTCAGCACTTTCTTTGTTCACCGTACTTAATGTACTTGTAAGTTGTTCTACAGCTCAAAAATTAGAAACTTTAAAACCAGAACCGGATGATGCAAGCCCGCTAGTTTACGAAAGTAATCCGTCTTTTATCAACTTACCAATTTCAGTTAAGCTTCATGATATTGAAAATCAGACAAATTCCATTTTAAATGGTTTGATTTATGAAGACAATAATATAGAAGATGATGATATCGAAATGAAAATCTGGAAGCAGGCCCCTGTCAAAATTCAGAATGATCCTTCAAGTCCTGATAAAAAAATTAAAACAGTTTTGCCTCTAAAAGCTACTGTTAAATATCGAATAGGCACAAAAAAACTGGGCGTAGAACTTTATGATGTGCGTGAATTTAATCTAAATGGAGTCATCACTTTATCCAGTGAAGCAGCGCTTACTAATTGGAAATTAAACACAAAAACAGAATTTAAATCTCTTGACTGGAAAGAAAGCCCAACGATGATGGTTTTTGGAAAAAACATGCCCATCACTTATCTGGTAAATCCTGCAATATCAATTTTTAAATCTAAAATTGAAAAAAGCATAGATGATGCTATCGAAAAATCTATGGATTTTAAACCAAATGTTTTATCCGCTTTAGAAAAAATCTGTACTCCTTTTCAAATGAGCGATACTTACGAAAGCTGGCTGCAAATTGTTCCTGTTGAAGTTTATTCTACAACAGCAAAACTAAAAAATGATCAGTTTTTATTAGAGATGGGGATGAAATGCAACATGGAAACTATTGTAGGCAAACAACCCGAATCTAAATTTAATGCAAATAAAATTGTATTGAAACCGGTAACCAAAATCCCAAATCAGATTGCTGCCAATATTGCTGCTATTTCAACCTATGCCGATGCTTCTAAGATCATGACGCAAAATTTTGCTAATCAGGAATTCGGTTCCGGGAGCAAAAAAGTTACTGTAAAAAATGTAGCGATTTGGCATAAAAATGACAAAATGGTAATTGCTCTTGATGTCTTAGGATCTGTTAACGGAACAATTTATCTAACGGGATTCCCTCAATACAATCCTCAAACCAAAGAAATATACTTTGATAAATTAGATTATGTTTTAGACACAAAGAGCAAATTAATGCGTACAGCAAGCTGGCTGGCTCAGGGTTTAATTCTAAGAAAAATGGAGGAAAGCTGTCGCTATTCTATTCAGCCAAATTTAGAAGAAGGCAAAAAGAGTATGGCTGCGTATTTAAAAAATTATTCACCTATGCCCGGTGTTTTTGTAAATGGCAAAATGGAAGATATTCAGTTTGATAAAATTCAGCTTACCAATCAGGCGATTATCGCTTTTATTAAAATAAATGGTACGGTAAACGTCTCTGTAGACGGATTAAAATAATAAAAAAAAGCAGAATTAATTATTCTGCTTTTTTTATTTTAGACTGATACATTCTGTAAATCAGATAGCCTATTATACCTACAAGCAAATACGGAATTACCATTAAATAAACAATTCCATCATTTACTGCTTCTGCCTTCTTAATGTTAGAATCACCTGCTAATGCCGCACGACACATTGCGCATTGCGCGTTTGAAGAGATTGCAAAAAGAAATAGACAAATTCCAAAAAACACTTTTTGAAATTTTGATCCTGAGGTGTTTATATTTTTAATGTACATAATAAGGAGATATCATTAAGTAAACTACTACGCCCGTCACAGCAACATATAACCAAAGCGGAAAAGTAATTTTAGCTATTTTTCTGTGTCTGTCAAAACGCTGAGCCAAAGCTCTCACATAAGTAATTAATACTAATGGAATAATAGCAATTGACAGCAAAATATGTGTGATTAAAATAAAGAAATACACATAACGAATTGCACCTTCTCCACCAAATTTAGTAGAATCAGAAGTCATATGATAGGCTACATACATAACTAAAAATGCAACGGATAGTGCTATAGCAAAAGTCATTAATTGTTCGTGAAGCTTTTGTTTTCCGTTTTTAATAGCAAATACAGCTAAAACCAAAACAACAGCTGTAATACCATTTGTTGTTGCATAAATTGGAGGCAAAAATGAAAGAGGCTCTACATTGATTCCGAAATCTTTTAATTTTATTCCGAACAGAATAGCAACCACTACCGGAATTATAATTGAAACTGCAATAATAAATTTACTGAACTTTTTTTCTAATGAATGATCTTCCATTTTATTCTTCTAATAGTATTTTGATGTCTTCCTGAATATCTCTAACCCCTTTTTTATCCAATCCGTCATAGTATAAAATCGGATTTCCGAAATCATCCTTACGACAACGTATATTACCGTTTTTATCAATTAATGCAAATAAACCAGAGTGTTCAAAACCGCCATTTACTTTTGCGTTTTCACCCGCATAGAGATTAAAGCCTTTATTTGATAAATCCATAATAGTAGCTTTATCACCAGTTAGAAAATTCCAGTTTGATGATTTTACTCCTAATAACTTTGCATGATCTTTTAATATCTGAGGCGTATCATGAGCTGGATCAATTGTTATGGAAACAATACCAAAATTAGGGTTGCCAAAAAATGTTTTTTCGATTTCAAGCATACTCAAATTCATTTTTGGACAAATAGAAGGACAAGTAGTAAAGAAAAATTCCAGTACATACACTTTGCCTTTATAACTTTCGCTTGAAATTTTTACATTGTCCTGATTTGTCAATTCAAATTTTGGTGCAGGCCCGATTGTTAGCAATTTGGCATCTGATTTTGAATTTTTCAGACCAACATTATCCAAACGATTTCCCTTAACAACATCTCCGTTTTTTATTCTGTCTACAATTTTTGGGACAGCATAAATTCCAAAGATTAAAATGATAAACGAAATTCCGATATATGATTTATTTTTAAACATTATGATTGAAATTTAAAGTTGTTTCGTGGCATTATGATTCTTTTTAAGAGCGGCTCGATATTCATATAAAATAATTTTAAAATCGTCCAGCATCTCATTACTTAACTCAGATGGATGAAAAGTATCGTAGCCCTCTTTATATTCTTTTTCATCTTTTCTGCCTCTTAAATTTCTTTCTTTATCAACTATATAAACACTCGAAGTTCCTAAATTTTCATCCAGTTTTCCTTTTAATTTTAGTTGGCTGTAAAATGTTTTGATTTCTTCAGGTGAAGCAAAAATAAAATTCCAGCCTTTGACATCGGTAAAAGGCCTGAGGGCATCTAAAACTTTTTGAGCTTCATTTTCTGTTCCTAATGGGCAAACAACCACAAACTGAAGATCTTCAAAGCCATTATAACGTTTATAAATTTTTTCATTTAAATTGAAATAATTCCCACGGTTATTTAAAATCTGAGAGCCGGAGAAACCCAAAACTGTTATTTTTTTATCAAGAGAAACTTTTTTGCCGTCTAAGGATTTCCAATTTCCGAAATCTGCAATTTTTGGTGTTATAACAGGAAGTTTGGTAAAACTATTTACGCCAGAAGCAAAAAACAGATAGGCTACAATTGGCAAAACAAAAAGTACAAAGAGAACTATATTTTTTTTCATTATTACAGCGGAAGTTATTGAGGTACAAAAATAAAAAAAGCTCCGCAAAACGGAGCTTCTTTTCGAATTAATATCATGTTAAAAATTCCATTTAATAGTAGAATCTTTAAAAACCCCATAAATATAATGTCCTTCTGTCAAAAGAATAAACAATAAATATAATACCAGGAAAATAACTGGTGATACAACAGACCATCTAAGGCTGCTTTTTTCACCTTCCATGTGCATGAATGCCCATACAATATAATATGCTTTGAATATTGTTAAGATATAGAATATCCAGTTCAATAAATTCAAACCGATAAAATGATTAAATTCTAATGATGCTGGTTTTAAAATACCAAGAATAACTTCTACTGTAGTTACTAATGAAAGTAATCCAAAAACAAACCAGATTCTTTTTGTATTTGATACGTGATCGTGTGACATAATAATTAAGATCTAAAATTAAACTAAGTAGAAAACTGTAAATACAAATACCCAAACTAAGTCGACAAAGTGCCAGTATAAACCAACTTTCTCTACCATTTCGTAGCTTCTTCTTTTTTCGTAAGTTCCTAATAACACATTAAAGAAAATAATGATATTAATGATTACTCCTGAAAATACGTGGAATCCGTGGAATCCTGTAATAAAGAAAAAGAAATCTGCAAATAACTTACTACCGTATTCGTTTCTTGTTAAGTTTGCTCCTTCTACAACATATTTAGCCTGCGCTAAATGAGCCTCAGATTCTGCTCTTGACAAAACTGTTTTCTTTTTTTCAGCTGTAAGCTTTTCAGTTCTGATTAATAATTCAGGATGTGCTTTAAATCCAGCCTGAACTTCAGCAACTGAATAAGTTGGTAAACTTTCTGCATCTTCCAAAAACCATGACGTTTTACTTCTTGTCAAAGCTTCTCTTT
Source organism: Flavobacterium sp. 1355 (assembly GCF_017833415.1). Lineage (GTDB taxonomy): Bacteria > Bacteroidota > Bacteroidia > Flavobacteriales > Flavobacteriaceae > Flavobacterium. Next base: position 65,339 of record NZ_JAFICC010000019.1, read on the forward strand.
GTTCCGGTAATTTTGCAGCAAACTTTTCCAGAGCAACTCTATTACCCTCTTTATCCACAAACTGCAATAAACTTCCGCCTTTAGTTTCTACTGCTCCATATTCACCTTTAATGAAATTTTTCCATTCCCAGGCCTGTGAACCAACGAAAATAAAACCTCCAATAATGGTTAAGAACATATAGATTGCCACTTTTGTTTTTTTCAATTGATGTCCTGCATCAACTGCCAAAACCATAGTTACAGATGAGAAAATCAAAATAAAAGTCATTAAGGCTACATAATACATTGGAGCCGAAACGCCATGCATAAAAGGAAAGTGAGTAAACACTTCATCAGCCAATGGCCAAGTTTCTATAAATTTAAATCTGGAAAAACCATAAGCCCCAAGAAATCCTGAGAATGTTAAGGCATCTGATACGATAAAAAACCACATCATCATTTTACCATAACTTGCTCCTAATGGCTGGATTTCATGACCGCCTCCCCAAGTTTTTTCGTCGTTGTTTGCAGTTGTAACTGTCGCTCCCATAAAAGTTATTCGTTAAAAAGTTCCCAAATTTACGTTTTTTTCTTATTTAAAGAAATATAAAAATAAAAATAAATACACCCATAATAAATCCAAAAAGTGCCAATACATCGCACCTAGTTCTATTCCAAGAGTTTGGGTCGAATTGTATTTTTGTTTAAAATGATTATAAATTATAATTAAAAGTGAAATTAATCCCCCTGCAAGGTGCAATAAGTGGGTAACCGTTACCACATATAGAAAAGTTGTAGTAATTGAACTACCTGCTCCTGTAAAATAATAACCGCTCTGAACTATTTGTCCAAAACCTTCAAATTGCAAAACCACAAATAAAATTCCCAAAGCCAATGTTCCCAAAAGCAATCCGGTAGTCGCAGCTCTGTTGTCTTTCTGAATTGCTTTTTTTGCCAGATAAAAAGTAACACTGCACGCAATGATTACTGCTGTACTATAATAAAATGCCGATGGCAATTCAAAATTCTTCAACCAGTCTGCTCTTGATTTACTTACTACAAAAGCACTTGTTAGTCCGGCAAACATCATTGTCATACTTACCATTGCAAACAATAAAATCAACTTTGCCGATTTTGATTTCCTTGCTTGTTCTTCACTTATTTTCATTGTCATTTCCATAACTATCTTAAAAATTTATCTACAATATATACAATTTGCAATAATGATATATACGAAACACTAACCAGCATTAAAGTTCTGGCTGCTTTTGCGGTTCTCAACTGATACAAACGAACAGCATAAAACAACATCCATAATCCTAATAAAAAAACCAGGACTGCGGCAATTGGCGAAATAAACAATTGTCCTGTATAACCTAAAACCGGCAATAGAGAAGCTATTATCAACCAAATTGTATATAACATAATCTGCAAAGCAGTTCCTTTATCTTTTTTCCCTGTAGGAAGCATAAAGATACCTGCTTTTTCATAATCTTCGTATAAAAACCACCCAATTGCCCAAAAATGAGGAAATTGCCAAAAAAACTGAATCAAAAATAATGTACCGGCTTCTATACCAAATTCTCCGGTTGCAGCAACCCATCCTAACATAAAGGGAATTGCTCCCGGAAAAGCACCTACAAAAACAGATAACGAAGTCACGGTTTTTAATGGTGTATAAATGCTGGTATAAAGAAAAATAGATATTGCTGCAAACATCGCCGACTTTGCATTGATCGTATACAATAAAGCTATACCAATAATAGTAAGCAGACTTGCTACAAACAAAGCCATTTTTGGTGACATGCGGCCTGATGGAACCGGGCGGTTTTTAGTTCGGTCCATCAAAGAGTCTATATCTTTCTCAATCACCTGATTAAAAGCATTTGAAGCTCCAACCATACAATATCCCCCAATGGATAAAATCAACAAAACGCTCCATTTAAAGGGATGCTCATCGTTTACACCAAGCAAGTATCCTGCAATAGATGAAAACAAAACACTAATTGCCAAACCGGCTTTAGTGATTTCTTTGAAATCCAGGAATATTGATTTTAATGAAATTGTATTTTTAGTAGTGCTCAATTCTATGATTGTTTGAATATTTTTTTTGAGTGGTGCAAATGTACAAATTGATTATAGAATCAAGACCGATAAAATTATATTTTTTTAAATAAAACCTTTACAAAATAAGGACTTGCAGATTTTTAACACAATTATTTTGAAAAATCTTATTAAATATTCTAGTAATCAAAATACCAATTGAAAATATCAGAACGTAATCCGATAGTAAACCAGGTTGTACTTTGTTTAAAAGTTGCTGCTGTTTCTTGTGTCGGATCAAAATTTCTATAAATAAAACTTCCAAAAAATTTAAGATTTGTAATTGGGTTAACCAAATAACCTGCTTGTATGTCTGCAATAAAAATATTGGTTTTGTTACCCTGCCCTACCTTTACTCCGGTATTATAAGGCCTGTCTTCATCGTAGCTTTTATAAATATTTCCTCCATAATTAAAACTATCTTCAGGAGTATCAAAATCCAAGCCTCTTGTACCAACTGTAAATTTTGCATCGGTATAATAACGCCCTTTATGGTAACGTGCTATTGCCACTAACTCTTTAAAGTTTCCTCCCCATTGATGCCCGACACTTTGGTTATTGTGTCCGTAGTTTGTAATTACAGCACTATGCGAATATACATAAGGACGAACGTGATTATATTCTAACTGGAACAATAAATCTTTTATATTAAAAGCATTAAAGTATTTAGCTCCAACCTGAAACCCGAATTTGTTTTTCCAACTCTTATCTGCAGCTTTTACATCAGATACAGAAAATTCATCGATTAAGAATTGCCCGTATAAATTGATATTATTATTCCATTTATACTTTCCTGTAAGTCCCAACAATGCATTACCGCTTTTAGAAGAAGAACCAAATTCTACAGCACGGTAGAATATAATCGGATTCACAAAATTAATATCAAAACCCCTGTTATTACTATCTGTCCAAACTACAGATTCAAAGAATCCTAAGTTTAATTTATTAGAGACGTTCCAGCTTAAATAATGGTTCGCCATAAATTTTGAAGCATATGTTTTTTCTTCTGTCACTTCCGGACGAACATCTTTAAGCCACATATAGGTGTTCGTATATTTTATTTTCCAGAATGTTGTATTAATTTTAAAATACGGATACGGGCTTGCTCCATCTCCCTCCAGCAAAGAACGATATCCATCTCCTATAAAATTCCTTCCATAACCCAATTGAAAATCAAAAATTTTGCTTGGCGCAAATGTAATATTTGCTTCTGCTAATGGAAAATCATAAGCATCACTTTTAAACCTTTTTGCAATTCCAATTCCGGGAATAATAGCAGGATTACCTCCCGATGGTTTTATGGATTCTGCATAATTATTAAAATAACCTGCAAATCGTCCCTGACTTTCAAAAAAAGTAGTGGTAAAATTTATCTGCTTTCCTAAACCTCCTCTAAAATTTAATGCGCGTGTATTTACATAAGTATATGATGCATCAATATCTGAGGCTTTTCCCATTTGCAAATCAACAATAGGGTTCAATGCCAGCCAATAATCTTCTCCCTGGATCTGCACCATATTTTCGTTCCACAATTTTCTTCCCAACCATGACGAGGTATTTTTTTGCAATGACTGGTTTACTGCTTTCAAATTATAATATTTTGAAACCTCAGCATACGTGTATGGTTTAGAAGCGGTATGATTATTACTTCCAACTTTGTTCATTGCATCATCAAATTGTGCATAGTAACTATGAGAAAACGGTATATTTAAATGACTGTCAAATTCTGGATTATTGTATTTTTTATAGACAATACTATCCAATTCTGTCATTGGCTTTTCTTTTGGCTTTAGAATTTGAGATGCCGCAAGAGCTTCTTCTGCAATCTGATTAGCGCTTTTTAACGGAATATTTATTGTAATTGTATATTTTGAATAAGTTGGTTTTCCATTATAAGTTGATGGTTTTATTTTATGAAATGCACCAAAAACGCGTTTTGATTCCTGCACTAATTCATCATTTGCTGCATTTACATAAATCACTTTAAACTCGCCTTTTTCATCAACTTCAAAAAGAACTTTTACCTCTCCTTTATAATTTGATTCTTTTAGTTTTTGAGGCACCTCAAAATTATGAAATACAAAATCCTGAACTTCTTTATAAAAACAGTTTTCAAGTTCTTTTGACTGCAGGTTTTCGCAATTTGTAAAAACAGGAAATTGTTCTGATATAAAACCAGGGGTAATGGATGAGTTATTGTTTTCCTGAGAATAACCTGAGAAGGCTGATAATGTAAAAACAAAAGATAAAAAAATCTTTCTTGCGTAGGTTTGGGTTTTCATTTAATATTGATTTGTGGTATTTTCTCCGTTGGCAATTATTTTTGCCGCCGAAGTTCCGATACGTTTAACTCCTAAACGAATCATCTCTATTGCTTCATCATATGAACGAACACCTCCTGCTGCTTTAACCGGCAGAGGGGATGCGTTTTCTAACATCATTATAATTGTTGGAATTGTGGCTCCGTTTGGAAAATCATTTTCAGTTTTAAAAAAACCTGTCGATGATTTTACAAAAACAGAATTATAGTTTTCTTCTTTGAAGTTGGAGATCACAACATTTTTTATCAGGGCCGAGAGCTGAATAATATCTTTATCAGTCAAGGCAGCAACCTCAATAATCCATTTTACTGTTTTGTTGTTTGCCAAACCGATTTGTGTCCCAATAAGAATTTCTTGTTTTACTAAAGCAGGATTTCCATTTTTAAAAGCCTCATAATTGCAAACAAAATTAAAAATCATCAGCTCCATTTTCGATTGCTGCATTTGCTTCTTTCAATTTTGTTTCGATATCTGATTTACCTTCGGGAAAATCAATAACGGTTCCAACAAGTAAGGGCGAATTTGCTTTTAAAATCATTTCTTTTGCAATTGAAACATGTTCAGGCCGAATCATAATCAGCTTAAAACCTTCTTCAATAGCTTCTGTAATCGCATTTTTGACAACAATAAGATTATCTGCTTCAGAAAGTCCGGCTTGCGAGGCAGATTTTAAATAGGTAGAGTCTAGATATTGCTTTATGTTCATGATTTTGAGATTACTCAGAAATGGTGACAAAAATACATTTAAAATTCTGAAAAAAAATACTCTTTGCTGCCTTGATTTTTTGGCAATAAAAAAACCCACCGAAGTGGGAATTATATTTTATATTCTATCGATTGTTTTTTTAAAAGCTATAGCGGTAAAAATTCCGGTTGTGCCCCCAATCGTATTGGCCAAAATATCTGTTACATCAGCTGCTCTTGTCATCGTAAATACACCTTGCAGAATTTCGATTGTTATACCAAAAAAAACAGAAAATATAAACGAAATAAGATATGCTTTGTAATCGTCAGCACCTTTTCCTTTGAGCTCTTTTTTGAAAAACAAAATCCAGGAAATTGTAAATCCAAAATGAAAACAAAAGTGAACAATTTTGTCAATGCTCGGAAAATTTACCGAAGGAATATTACTTGAATCTGTTAAACAGAAATAGGATATAATTCCTGAACAAATAATTGCCCAACAAAGTAATAATTGTTTAGGCACCGATAAGTTCTTTATAAGCTGCGTCAGATAATAAAGAATCTATTTCTGATGCATCAGAAATTTTTATTTTAATCATCCATCCAGCTCCGTAAGGATCAGAATTTACTGTTTCCGGAGCACTTTCTAAACTGTCATTAAAAGCAATTATTTCTCCTGTTAAAGGCAAGAACAAATCAGAAACTGTTTTTACAGCTTCAACGGTTCCAAAAACCTCATCTTTATCAAGTGTCTGATCTAAAGTTTCTACTTCAACATACACGATATCACCTAACTCTTTTTGAGCAAAATGAGTAATTCCTACTGTTGCAACATCTCCTTCGATGCTAACCCATTCGTGATCTTTTGTGTACTTTAAATTTGCTGGTATGCTCATAATAGTTATGTTTGAAAATTGATAATTGAATATTTAAGCCACAAATGTAATAATCTTCTAATGAAATCTACTTTAGAAATTCAAAAATTAATTTCCGAAATTATAACGAAGTGTAAAGCCTGATCTAATATTAGTTAATGGAAATGATGTCGAAATTACTGCTTTTGAGAACGAGTGATCGTAATAAAATATAGCCGTTAGATTTTTACTAAACGAATAATCTGCCGTAAGCTTTAATGACCAGATGTTTTGTCCGGCAGCCAGTTGATTATTTTCGTAATCCAGATAACGTACTAATGTTTCATTCTTTCTTAAAGAGAAATCTGCCTTTATATTGATGTCACTTTTAATAATTCCCGTTGGACTGTCAGCAAGTCTAGACGAGAAGATAACATCTTTAAAACGATATCCTAGTCCTACAACATATTCAATTCCTTTTACCTCAGTAAGTAAGTTATTATCAAAACTCATTGACAAAGCTCTGTCTTTTTTAATTTCGGTAAGCACTCTTAATGAACTTTTCAATTCAAAATCTACTCTCATAAGCGGGCTAAACTGTTCTACCAAATTCACATTTGACATGATTGTCTTGTTGTAGAAATTGTAAGTATTCGGATCCAGCATTGGATTCTCGGCAGGATTTGATATCGCTTTCTCATAATCAAAATTAGATCTGAACTGATTAATTGTATAAGATGCTCTATAATTATGCTGCAATGAGAAACGCTTAAACTTATCTTTAAAGAATTTATAACGCATTAACCCATTGTATTTTATACTCCAGTTTGGAATCGGGAAATTTCTAAAAATTCCTGTTGATGACTTTTCTGCATCACCTCCCGAATAGGCAGCTAAGAAAGCAGGCAATAATACAGCCTGATTACCTTTTCCATACCCTATTGGATACCCTTGATTGGCCGCATATATTTCTCTTTGCTTCTTAAACGGATCCTCATCGTTAGGATTTGTTGGCGGTGCAGGAATTTGATTAACATCATATCTCGGTATTGGGTTTCCTGCTCCGTAATAACCTTCTGCTAAACGATTAGCAATAATCAAACGATTGTTTCTAAAATCATCAAATGCTGCGGATTCAAATTCATTGCTCGTAGAAAAAGATGTTTTAATTAACACTGTTGATATTGAAAACATACCATAAGTATAACGTGACAAAGGCATATACAGATTGTCTGATTCCCTAACAGAATATTGCTCAGAATTATTTTCAGAATAGGATCTGTCCATTGTCAGATCAATTTTTAAATCAGGAAATAAATCAATGTTTGTAGTAACTTTCAAAGTTTTGTTTGTTACCTGTGTAAAATTCTGATTGAAATCCTGGTAATCTGTTAACCATCCATTTTTAGCTGCTTCGTATCGTACATCATCCTGACTTCCAAAAACAAATCCCAACGAAGGTTTTGAAGTTCCGAAGAAACCAACACCAGGTGTATAACCCGGCAAAACAGTTCCACTGTTTTTAGTATAATTAACCTGAATATTTTTTACACTTGTCAGGACACCAATCAAACCATCATAAAATGGATTGCTGCTTGTCGCCGGTTTTGCTGTATTTACAATTTTCTCACCTGGTTTTGGCGGCGCAGCAGTTTTAGGTTTAGCAGGTTTTTTTCCACCTGGAGTCAGACCCAAATATTTATACAACATATTCATGTTAAATGTTGCTGTCAAAGTATTTGAGTTGGCGTTCTGAATCGTATTTCCTAAATCGTACATCGTTGTTGTACCATCTGGATTTTCTTCTTCATATTGAGAAAAAGCAGTCGATGATCGTTGCCAGCTGTAATCGGCAGTATAAGAATAACTCGCTTTTATAAAGCTGAAAACCGGAATTTTGTTTATCGGAATTTCATAATTTAATACTAATTGCTGCAAATGCTGATTTGGCGTTCCAATATCCCAATAGTCATCCCAGATATTAAAATCTTCTTTAGGTGAATTATCATCATTTAAGAAGTTCCGAACTATATTATTAGATGCGGCCGTATAATTTAATTTTAATGATTTTGTTAAGTTATAACCAAAACCATATTGATAATTAAATGCAAAATTTCTTCTGTAAAGCGGATCAAGCCCAATTCCTTCAACTTCAACTTCTCTGTATTGCTGACGGTTACTTTGTCTTAAAATATTAGTATTGAAAGTAATGTTTGATGGCAAATAATTAAAATTAAAATCACTTAACAATTTCCAGTAATCACTTTTTTTCATGAACTGTGTCTTCTTAAAAGGAACTATCTCTTTTGGCTGAAAAGTATAAGCATAATTTACAGCTGTATTTGACTGCTCATCCTCATAATCTTCTACTTCATAATCGTGACGCTCTACCTGATTGTAAGATTGTGAGAACGTAAAATTCTCAACATCATAAATATGTGGCTTTTGCTCAGGAGCTCTGTCTTTTCTTACTCCTATAAAGTTGATGCTTTTTCTTTTTGTATAATCAACCGCACGGGTTCTGATGTTATCTCTTTCGGCTGCGTCAGTCGTTTCTCTTAGCAACTGATCTAGTTTAATATCCTGATTAAAAGGATCATATTCCGGCGTAATGACTTCTTCACCAATAGCATAATTAAAAGGCAAATTGATTCCCCACTTATGTGGCAATAATTGTCCTAAGTTTAGATTCGTTACAATATTATATTGCTGAACATCTTCACGATCTCTTTCATTAGCTCCTTCTTCAAGTGCTCCAAAACCGATTGTACTTTTACGGCCGGTTGCAGAAAGAGTAGCAAAATCTGCCATGTTAGTATCTACACTCAATATTGCCGCCATTCCGCCCTTATTCTCCAGATCCGACATACGAAGTTCATTAAACCATACTTCTCCTTGTAGGTTCTTATGCTCTGCTGTACTTTTTACTCCGACCATTAAGTTTCTTACCAAACCAAAGTTAGGATTTCCTTTGATTCCTAATTTCAGTTTGCTATCGCCGTCACCACCTTCTTCAATTAAGTCGACATCATCATCAGGGTAATAAACACCGTTGATATCTCTTTTGGCAGAATTAATATCAATTTTCATTCCCTTGATTTTCATTCTGGTCAGTAATTCCAGGGCCAGATCAATATCATTTTGTTCCATCCAGACCTGGTCTGCACTTACAGCACAAGATCCTGCCGGTCTTGTTACTTTTAGAGGGATTTCTACCTGATAGTAATTTTGTGTAAAATCATTTCCAAAACGAAGAAATCCGACCATTTCGTCATCAGCTAATTCTTCCTGACTTGGTAAAGATTCTGCGTGTAAAAACATTTTAAGTTTTTTATACTGACGCATATCAACACTAACATTTTTAAAAACTGCTCTTGAATCCTTATATTGTAATCCTCCACCAGAAATACGTAACGCTAATGATTGTTCGTTTTGATTGATAACTGTATTATTGTTATATAATTGCTCTCTTTGTACTCCTGGAGGTATAACATAGTTTACAGGACATTTTGTATCATTCTCCTGCACATTCACTGCCTGAACATCAAAGTCAGTACCATCATCATCAGGAGTTACATCGTTTGCATCCAATGTTCCTGTATATCTTCTCCACTCTCCTCTTACTAAATCGAGAGCTCCAAAACGCATTGTCATCTGATCGTTGAAACCGGTCATAAACATACGCATGAATCGGATAGATCTAAAATCTGTAATGTTCCCTATAGTATTTTGAGGCTGAGAAACAGGAATTTTAAACTGAATCCATCTCGCTTTTGTTGTTGTACCGTTTGGCAATTCGACATCACCTACTGTCTCAGGCTCACGAATATCTGTAATGTAGTTTTCTCCTACTTGCATATTAGGCCTCATTTCAATACTATATTCATAATAAGCATTGATCGTGTTCATTGTATTGTCACGATTAATATCTTCCACATCAGGCAGGGTTGTAGATCCACGATTGGGATCATCTATACTTACAGGAGAGTTGCCCTCAATACCATTATAATTTTTATAACGATCCTGAACGCCCCCATCTGTATTTAGATAGTATTTGTAATTATCTCCTGCAGGATCGGGCTCAGAAGCGTAATTAGTATAAATCGAAGCTTCTCTGGCATCGGGCAAACCATCTAAACCAACGTCCTGATTTTTACGATTATCTGCATTAGTATCAAAAGCATAAATCAAAGACTGAGACGCAGGAACATCACCCCACAATGGCTGCGGTTTTACCATTACCTGATCAGGGCCTAAGCCGTTTTCGTATTGTTTTCTATTATCTTTTAATACATCTTCAGAGATTTCACCTAAGTTAAAATAGATTTTTCCCGTATTAGTAGGCTGTGCCTGTCCGTTTCCAACATATGGATCAAGTACCCAAAACTGAACATATTCTACATTCCCCTGTTCAAAATTGGTTGAATTTAAGGCTCGCATAATCCCTCCATAATTAGACGTTACGGGATCTGAACTGAAAGTCGGGCTGTTATTATATGGTCCTCTTTCTGATGGATAATAAGTTAAGTCGAGCGTATTAATAACCTGAATTTGTCCCTGGGCAATATCTGTATTTGGATATAATTCTTTACTATAAACTCTCCTTGTTGTATTTAATGATAAATCATCGTTTGAAATTCCGGATGGCTTAGACGAATAAAAAACTGGATCTATAGTATACCACGCTAATTTTGATCTTTTATAACCATATTTTAAATCATCAAAATTTGCATTAAAAGTAGGATCGCCTTCCTTGGTTATAAATGGAGTTGAAGCTAAACTCCATGCATATGCTGAACGCATATCGATTGTTGATTGTGAACCTTCGAAGTCATCTATATAAATCGTTGCCTCTCCTTCAAAATCACTTGCTTTTGGTGCATCAGGCTTTAAAAAAGCAACTTCTCCACGAATCGAAAGATTTGAAGGAACATCTGTGTCAATATTCGGAAGTTTGTTTACTAATCTGGTAAAGAAAGGGACTTCTGTTGAAAAGTTTCCATTAACTCCATAAATTGTATTATTTACAGATTCTTGTCCATAACTTGATTTTTGGGTAAATGGTCTTTCTGTCATTTTTAAGAAAGTACCTCCAACAACAAAATTATCAGAAATTTTATGTTCGATATTGAACCCTACAAATCTTCGGGTCTGCTGTCCGAAAATTGAATTGTTTTCTAAAGAAACTTCAATTGGTGTATTCGATGCCTGAAGTGATGGATCTAAAATCTGAACTCTTCCTAATTGATAATCGACACTATAATCGACACCTTCTACCAAAACTCTTCCGGCCGCTGTAACCACAACCGACCCTTGCGGAACATTAAATGCTCCGATTGGAATACCATTACTTCCTGATGATTTATATTTACCGCGTAATAAAAATTTGTTTTTATCGCTTTCCTGCAAAGCATCAGATTGTGTACTTTTATACATCTTCCTGTACACATATTTCTGCTGGTTTACGTTATAAGTGGTTGTGTTATTATAATCTTCTCCCGGTGTAGTTTGCAATTTTCTGAATAAAAGCTCTCCGAAAGGCTCTTTTGTGGTAAAAATTATTCGACCGTTTTGAGCATCTACCGTAATACCCGGGATATAATCAAAGAAACCATCTCCCCCTGTTTGAGGATCATTATTATAATTTAACTGATCTACGTTAAAAACATTTAATAATGGGGTTTGCTCTACCTTATCTTCCGGAGCAGGATTAGCTGGGAAACTACTTCCTGAAACAGGTGAAATATAATTTATAGGTGATGGATCTGTATAAAGAATGTTTAATCTAAAATCGTCTTGTTTAATTTGATAAGCCTGAGGAATCTGGTAAACGTTTTTCATCATCAAATCCCAAACAGGATTGTTTACGTTTGTCAAACTGCTTTTCAGCATTTTTAAAATCAAACTTTGAGTAATAATGGTCTGGTTAGAACTGTTGTCTCCGGTAACCACTGTACCATCAACTCCATCACTACCAAATTCACCAACCTGATATACCTCACCACCAACAGTGTATTCAAAAGCAACTGCCAGAATTTCGTCATTTGCTAAACGCTGTTGTAAAGAGATGTACCCTAATTGCGCATTAAAAGTATATTCGTTTGTGGTTAACTTTCTTGCATTTTCCAGTACAGAATAATCTGTTCCTTCACTTGTATTTGGATTATTGAATCCCGATTTTGCGGTAACAATTTCTCTAATATTCTGATTTAAAAAGTACCCTGGTCTACCAATCGATTTCGGGTCATACATATTATTTTCATTGTCTGTTGGTGACCCAATGGGTTTAGCCGGATTAAAAAAACCAGCTGTAGAACCAATTACTACAACTTCATTATCGGGAATACCAGGTATTTGCGCTTCTCCTAAATCCTGAAGTGCAATAACATTTCTTAGGTTATTATTGGTGGTGCTTACTCGGTTTTGTTTGTTTGTAACCCAAACTTCGAGTCTTGTGATCTGAACACGGCTATCTATAAAAGGATATTTCTTTAGAGAAGCATCGTATCTGTTTCTAAAATATTGCGATAAGAAGAAGTGCCTGTCATTATCGTAGTCTAAAGCATATAAATCAAAGTTCTGTACTGTACCGCCACCTTCTGCAACTATACTTTTTGTCTGAGACTTTTGTTCTGAAAAAACTCCGGTTACTGTTGTCTTACCAAATTGCAGCTGTGCTTTTACTCCAAACAAACTTTGTGCACCCCGAATCAGGGTACTGTTCAGCGGCATGCTAACGTTACCGACTTCTACTTTTTGAACAATATCATCCTCTGAAGGTGTGTAAGCAAGCTTAAATAAATTTTGAAATGCAAATGTTGATTGGGTATCATAGTTGGCATTTACTTCTAACCTCGTACCAACTTTCCCCATTAAGCTCATGCTGATTCTCTGATCAAAATCAAAAGTGAGACTTGATCGGTTTCTTGGAGAAAAAGAAGGGTTGTCTTGTTTTGTATAACGTATTCCCAAGTCCATTTCTACTGATCCTGTGGGCTTTACATCAATTGTATTGCTGCCAAAAACACTTTCGAAAAGGCTTGAATTAATATAATATCTTGGAAGTAAATCTTTTTTAGCAGCTTCGCTTCCTTCTTTTTTACCATCAATTGCATCCATTTTTTTTCTGAAATATTCTCTTCTGGATTCTTTCAGAACTAAATCTTCATACTCTTTCGGAGTCAGAACAATTGGATAATCAATGGAAAAACCATCAACGGTACTTGTGTAGATATACCTGTCTGTAATAGGGTCGTATTTATAAGCCGAAAGTATGCTCGGAGGATTTTCTAACTCAAATTTCCCAACAGAGAACTGAGTTTTTGTTGTATCTTGAACTGCTGGATTTACTTGCGAACGCAAAACATTACCGCAAAATAAAACCAGTAAAAAAATACCAATTTTACGCATACAATTCGTTTATATAAAATGAGTTTATAAGCTTTTTAATGCTTTTTTAATGATCGTTTCTGCCGTTGCTTCCGGATCTTCTTTAACGATCTTTTCGACTACTTTTTCAGATGTTTTACGGATAAAACCTAAAACTTCCAAAGCAGATAACGCTTCATCTCTATTTGTATTGTTCTGGACTACCGAAACTTCATCCAAATCGTACAATTTTAACACTTTTTCCTTCAAATCAAGTATAACTCTCTGCGCCGTTTTGTTTCCAATCCCTTTTATTGATTGTATTACACCGACATCTCCAGAGGCAATGGCATTAATAATTTGTCTGGGTTCTATTGAAGACAACATGGTTCTGGCTATGTTAGCGCCAATTCCTGAAACAGACAATAACATTCTAAATATTTCTCTCTCTGACTTTTCTACAAACCCGAATAAAGTATGCGCATCTTCTTTTATCAGAAGATGCGTATACAATTTTATAAAATCAGCATTGGGAAGAAGAGAAAATGTGTGTAAAGAGATATTAACATGATATCCTACTCCGCCACAATCAATCACAACTTCTGTGGGATTTTTTTCTACTAATTTCCCCTGCAAATGTGCTATCATAGTATAATTTATTGAATCAAATATAATAAAAATAAGACAATTTATCCGATCTTAATTTTAATACTATTTAGCTAATTTATTTTTTTTGTTTTCTTTTTCCTGTGCGTCAATAACAGCTATAGCTGCCATATTCACCATCTCCTCAACACTTGCACCCAATTGGAAAATATGGACTGGTTTACCCATACCCATCATAATTGGCCCGATAGAATTTACTTTATATAATTCTTTTAGTAATTTGTAAGTAATATTGGCTGATTCTAAGTTAGGAAAAATCAATGTGTTTACTTTTTTTCCTGCTAATTTTGAGAACGGGAATTTTTCCTGCAGCATCTCCGGATTCAACGCAAAATCGGCCTGAATTTCTCCGTCAACAATCATGTCCGGATGGTTTTTGTGCAAATAAGCTACAGCATCTCTTACTTTTGATGCACCAGGACTTGTTGATGATCCAAAGTTTGAAAATGAAACCATTGCTATAACAGGCTCAACTCCAAACATTTTTGCAGTTTTTGCAGTCATGACCGCAATATTTACTAAGTCTTCAGAGGTTGGATTAATATTTATTGCCGTATCTGACAAAAACATTGGTCCGCGAGAAGTAAGCATCATATTGGCTGTAGCAACCAGAGAAGCACCATGTGCTTTCTCAATTAATTGCAGCATTGGTTTTACAACACTTGGGTAACTTCTTGAGTATCCTGTTACTAAAGCATCTGCTTCGCCTTCGTTAACCATCATGGCTGCAAAATAGTTTCTTTCGCGCATGAATTTTTGTGCGTCAAGTAAAGAAACACCTCTTCTTTCTCTTGTTGACCAAAAAGAATTGGCAAATTTATTTCGTCTTGCCTCTTCTTCTGTCGTTTTAGGATCTATAATTTTTACTTCGGCATCAAAACCTAGTTCTTTTTTTAGTTCTAAAATGGTTCCCTTATCGCCTAATAAAATTGGAAAACCAATTCCGTCTTCATGAACAATTTGTGCTGCTTTTAGAACATTCAACTGATCTGCTTCAGCAAAAACAACTCTTTTAGGATCTAATTTGGCACGGTTAGTCATCAAACGAACCATTTTGTTATCATTGCCCATACGCTCACGAAGTGTATCTTCATAAGCTGCCCAGTCTGTAATAGGATTTTTTGCAACTCCTGATTCCATAGCTGCTCTTGCAACTGCAGGTGCTACAATTGTAATCAATCTTGGGTCAAATGGTTTCGGAATAATATATTCCTGGCCAAATCCTAATTTTGTTGCTCCGTAAGCTACGTTTACCTGCTCCGGTACTGGCTCTTTTGCTAAAATAGCTAAAGCTTTTACAGCAGCCATTTTCATTGCCTCATTAATTTTTGTAGCTCTTACATCAAGTGCTCCTCTAAAAATATATGGAAAACCAAGAACGTTATTTACCTGATTAGGAAAATCAGAACGACCTGTGGCCATAATAACATCTTTTCTTGTCTCAACAGCTAAATTATAATCGATTTCCGGATTTGGATTGGCCATTGCAAAAACAATTGGATTGGCTGCCATTGACAGCAACATTTCCGGAGACAAAATATTTCCTGAAGATAATCCTATGAAAACATCGGCACCTTTTATGGCTTCTGCTAAATCTACTGAAGGTCCGTTTATGGCATATTTTAATTGTAATTCTGATAATGAAGGATTATCTTTTGTTAGAAGTCCTTTGCTATTGAACATTAAAATATTTTCAACTTTTACTCCTAATAAGACATATAGATCAGTACAGGCTATCGCGGCAGAACCTGCTCCTGAAACTACCATTTTTACGTCTTCTGCTTTTTTTCCCGCTATTTCAAGTGCATTAATTAAAGCTGCAGAAGAAATAATTGCCGTACCATGCTGATCGTCGTGCATTACCGGGATGTCCAATTCTGCAACCAGTCTTCTTTCAATTTCAAAAGATTCGGGAGCTTTAATATCTTCCAGGTTAATTCCTCCAAAAGTTGGAGCAATATTTTTTACAGTCTGAATAAATTCTTCAATATCTTTTGTTCCAATTTCAATATCAAAGACATCAATATCAGAAAATATTTTAAACAACAAACCTTTTCCTTCCATAACAGGCTTAGAAGCTTCCGGACCAATATCTCCAAGCCCCAGAACAGCTGTTCCGTTTGAGATTACAGCTACTAAGTTTCCTTTTGCTGTATATTTATATACGTCCTCAATATTTTTTTCAATTTCTAAACATGGCTCTGCAACACCTGGTGAATATGCAAGAGACAAATCTCTCTGAGTTGCATATTTTTTTGTTGGTACTACCTGAATTTTCCCTGGAGTTGGCTTAGAATGATATAATAATGCCTCTTCTCTTTTATTGTCTTTACTCATTGTTTTAGCTTTTATTCTAGCTTACAAAGATATAAGTCTTCGATTAAAATGGCATGTTTTTGTAGCTTTCTTTTGTTAAAATAACAATTATGGGGGTCAAAAAAAAATAGTCCGACAATATCCGGACTATTTTTTTAAGTATCTTTTTTAGATTGTAATTACTGCGAAATATAAGAATTTAAATGTTGAATTGTATCTTTCTGAATCTCTATAATTGCCTTTACAACATCACTGATAGAAATTATTCCGACTACAATACCATCTTCTATTACAGGTAAATGTCTGATACGTTTACTGCTCATAAGCTCCATGCAATCTTCAATGTTATTTGAAAGCTGTACCGAAAAAATATTACTTTCCATGATTTCATGTACAAAAGTTTCTTTTGAGGATCTGTCTTTCAGAATAATTTTTCTGGCATAATCCCTTTCAGACAATATTCCTTTTAAATCGGAATCATCTATAACCAGAATTGCTCCTATGTTTTTCTCTCCCATTACTTTTAGTGCTTCGTAAACGGTGGTTGTAGAAAGCACTGAGTAAACATTTTTTCCTTTTGCGTTAAGTATTTGTGCTACAGTCATATCTGAAAAATTTTATTCCTATAAAGTTAAAAAAAAATGAACATAAACAGCAAGCAATATTATTTTTTAGGAACATAACACATTCATTTTAAACATAATACAACATAATTTAAGTTTTAAGAATTATCCCGTAAAGGAAAGATACATTTTGGATATTTTTTTATGAAAAATTTATAAATTTTACAAAATCTTCTTACAGAAATAAAAAAATAACATTTTTATACAAACCCAAAAAAGAACCTTATAAAAAAATCAGAAGAAAAAAATATTATTCCAAAAAATTAATATTACGCTTTAAGCCACTAAATTTTGTTCTTTTAATTGGTGAATCTTTAAAGACAATACTGAAAGTTTCTTCAGTAATTTCGATCCAGTCTTTTTTTGAAAAAGAAAGTAAATCAGGATTCGGATTAAATAATGGTTCCGAATGAGGTTTAGAAAATCGGTTCCAAGGACAAACATCCTGACATGTATCACAGCCAAACATCCACTCATCAAATTTTCCTTTCATTTCAAAAGGAATATTTTCTTTTAACTCTATTGTATAATAAGAAATGCATTTACTGCCATCTACCACATATGGCGCAACAATTGCCTGAGTCGGGCACGCATCAATACATGCAGTACAAGAACCACAATGATCGGTTGTGGCATGGTCATATTCTAAATCTAAATCTAAAATAAGCTCAGCAATAAAATAAAAAGAGCCAATTTTTTGCGTTAACAAATTGCTATTTTTACCAATCCATCCCAAACCACTTTTTGCCGCCCATGCTTTGTCTAAAACAGGAGCCGAATCTACAAAAGCGCGCCCTGACACTTCGCCAATATTTTCTTGTATAGAATGCAGAAATTCCTTTAATTTTTCTTTAATGACCAAATGATAATCCTGCCCATAAGCATACTTGGAAATCTTAAAACTTTCGCTGTTTTGAGAGGAGTCCGGATAATAATTAAGTAAAAGTGAGACTACGCTTTTGGCATCGTCAACCAATAAAGTTGGATCCAGACGTTTATCAAAATGGTTTGCCATATATGCCATTTGTCCATTATGATTTTTATTTAGCCAATTTTCCAGCCTTGGGGCTTCTTCTTCCAGAAAGCCTGCTTTAGATATTCCACAAGACATAAAGCCAAGTCTTTTTGCCTCAGCTTTTATAAACTTTGAATATGTTTCTTTAGAATTAATCATTTCTATTTGAAAAAACAACTTTTACATCAACTGGTTTTAATGTAATTAATGGATTAAAATCTACAGTATTTTTTACTGAAATAATGCTGTAATTTTTAACAATGTGAGATATCGTCAAACACATCTCATAAATAGCAAATCCTGCTCCAATACACATTCTGGGACCAGCACCAAAAGGGTAAAAATATTGCATGGAATGTTTCTTTTGATCACCAAGAAAACGTTCCGGATTGAACTCATCCGGATTATTCCAATATTTGGGATTTCGATGCAATTCATAAAAAGAAACCCCAATTAAAGTTCCTTTTTTTATATTAAATTGACCTAAAGTATCATCTTCTACATTTTGTCGGTCCGTAATCCAGGCAGGCGGATACAAGCGCATAGACTCATTTAGGACAGCATTAGTATAAACCATTTTTTGAAGTTGTTCGACAACATCTTCAGTTTCTGACTGGATTTTGGTAACTTCATCAAATACCTGCTGTTGTACTGCTGGATTGTTACCCAAAAGGAAAAGGGTAAAAGTCAATGCATTTGCTGTTGTTTCGTGCCCGGCAATAAACAAAATTTTAATTTCATCTATTAATTGATTTATTGTCATCCCTTCTCCACTGTCTTCATATCGCGTTTCAAGAAGCATATTAAGCAGATCGTTAACTTCATTTTCAGAAGAAGATCTTTCTTCAATAATCTGCTTAATAATCTTATTATTTTCCTCTGCCAGTGCAAGATGCTTTTTTACCTGCCCACTTATTGAAAACCACCAAGCTTTATGCGGAAGTCGAATTTCTTTTATCAGAAAGTTTTGAACTTCTTCGATAATAAATTTAATCCGATTTAATTTTTGATCAGAAATCGAAAACTGAAACAATGATTTAGCCACAACATTAAATGCTAATTCACTCATAATCGGAAAAAGATCAACCTGCTTATCTTCTGCTAAATCTTCTAACTCATAGATAATAATCTCCCTCATATTTTCAACTAACTGATTCATTTTTTGTTTATGAAAAGCTGGCTGAATAAGTCTTCTTTGTTTTAACCAAAATTCGCCATCAACAGTTAAAAGTCCTTTACCTAAATATTTTGACAGATAGACAGATTGAAACTTAGATTTATGATAATTTTTATGATGCTTCTGTAGTATGTATTGTGCAATGTCATTATCTCTCGATAAGATGATGTTTCTTGATTTTCCAATTTTAATGGAGAAAGAATCACCAAACTCATCAAAATATCTTTTATGAAACGGAATTGGGTTTCTACGAATACCTTCAGCATCCAGAAAAAATCTCAATATTGAAAGCCTTTTTGGATAATTATATTTTCTATTTTCAGACATTTTGAATAGAATTAAAACAATCCACCCATACTATGGTGTTTATTTTTTCTTATTAATCTAATTTATT
This sequence comes from Flavobacterium sp. 1355, assembly GCF_017833415.1. Taxonomy (GTDB): domain Bacteria; phylum Bacteroidota; class Bacteroidia; order Flavobacteriales; family Flavobacteriaceae; genus Flavobacterium. The sequence goes on from NZ_JAFICC010000019.1 coordinate 84,839, forward strand.
TATTATGCTGTATGGATCCCATTCTAATATCTTTTATATTCTGAATTTCAGTATCTGCCTATTGAGATGACTTCCATAAGCAAGATGAGGCAAAATACTTTGTTTGCCAAAAGAACTGAAGCAAGTAAACAGTAAAAATAAAATGAAATACTTCATAGTATATTTTAAAATAATCCACCTTGAATATTAATATTTATCTTGCCCAAATGTTTGTAAGCCTTATCAGTAACTTCACGACCGCGAGGTGTACGCATGATAAAACCTTCCTGAATCAAGAAAGGCTCATAAACTTCTTCAATAGTTTCACTGCTTTCAGAAACAGCTGTCGCTAAAGTAGAAAGACCAACCGGTCCACCTTTAAACTTATTAATGATCGTTAATAAAATTTTATTATCCATCTCATCAAGTCCATGTGCATCAACATTAAGAGCATTTAATGCATACTTAGCTATTTCAATATCAATAGTGCCATTTCCTTTTATTTGTGCAAAATCGCGAACCCTGCGTAATAAAGCATTTGCAATACGAGGTGTGCCGCGGCTTCGACCGGCAATTTCTATTGCGGCAGCAATATCAATAGGCATTTTTAATATTGATGAACTTCTTTCAACAATAGTTGTCAAAAGTTCAGTTGTGTAATATTGTAATCTTGATGAAATCCCAAAACGTGCACGCATAGGAGCTGTTAACAAACCTGAACGGGTTGTTGCACCAATTAATGTAAAAGGATTTAAATTGATTTGAACCGTTCTGGCATTAGGTCCGGATTCAATCATAATATCAATTTTGAAATCTTCCATTGCTGAATATAAATATTCTTCTACAATAGGGCTTAAACGATGAATTTCATCAATGAACAAAACATCTCTTTCATCCAAATTGGTTAGTAGTCCGGCTAAATCTCCGGGCTTATCCAGAACTGGTCCTGAAGTGATTTTGATTCCTACTTCAAGTTCATTCGCCAAAATATTCGCCAAAGTTGTTTTACCCAATCCGGGAGGTCCATGAAAAAGTGTATGATCAAGTGCCTCGCCACGCTGATTAGCTGCTGCGACAAAGACTTTTAAGTTTTCTAAGACCTGGTCCTGACCGGCAAAATCATCAAATGACAGAGGACGCAGTCTTTTTTCAAGATCTAATTCTTCTGAGTTGTATCCTTTTGTAGTAGGATCTAAGTTTTCATTCATTTTACAAAGATATGCAAACTAATCAGTTTGAAAAACAGTATTAACAGAGAGATTAATTTTTAACGAATGCAAAAAAGGCTATCCAAATGGATAGCCTTTTAATATTTTAATGGTGTAAAACTTCTTCACCTTCTTTCATTGGTACATTTTGAGGAACAAAATCTACATCATGATTTGGGTTACTGTAGTCATACGGCCAACGATAAACGTGAGGAATTTCACCCGGCCAGTTACCGTGGATATGTTCAACCGGAGTTGTCCACTCTAATGTTGTAGATTTCCATGGATTCTGAACTGCTTTCTTACCGTAGAAAATACTACTAAAGAAATTGTATAAGAATACTAACTGGAAAGCACCTCCCACAAGAGCAAATGTTGTAATTAAAACATTCACATTTTGTAAATCATCAAATAACGGAAAGTTGGTGTTTGTATAATAACGTCTTGGTAAACCAGCTAATCCAATAAAGTGCATCGGGAAGAATACTCCGTAAGCACAAACCGCTGTTACCCAAAAGTGAATGTAACCTAAGTTCTTATTCAACATTCTTCCGTACATTTTAGGGAACCAGTGGTAAATACCAGCAAACATTCCGTAAAGTGCAGAAATACCCATTACTAAGTGAAAGTGAGCAATTACAAAGTAAGTATCGTGAACGTTAATATCTAAGGTACTATCTCCTAAAATGATTCCTGTTAAACCTCCGGTAATGAAAGTTGAAACCATTCCGATAGAGAACAACATTGCAGGGTTGAATTGTAAGTTACCTTTCCATAAAGTTGTAATCCAGTTAAACGCTTTTACAGCAGATGGAATTGCAATCAATAAAGTAGTAAAAGTAAATACAGATCCTAAGAAAGGATTCATACCTGAAATAAACATATGGTGTCCCCATACAATAGTAGATAAGAATGCAATTGCAAGAACTGACATAATCATCGCTCTGTATCCGAAAATTGGTTTACGAGAATTCGTAGCCATAATTTCAGAAACAAGACCCATTGCAGGTAAAATTACAATATAAACCTCCGGGTGTCCTAAGAACCAAAATAAGTGTTCAAACAATACTGGAGATCCTCCTTGATAATGTAAAACTTCACCAGCAATATAAATATCCGATAAGAAGAATGAAGTACCAAAACTTCTATCAAAAATTAATAATAATGCAGCTGATAATAATACCGGGAATGATATTACACCAATAATAGCTGTTACGAAAAATGTCCAGATAGTAAGTGGAAGTCTGGTCATAGACATTCCTTTTGTTCTTAAATTGATAACAGTTACGATATAATTTAAAGATCCCATTAATGAAGATGCAATAAAGATAGCCATCGAAACTAACCATAAAGTCATACCTGTTCCAGATCCTGGAATTGCTTGTGGTAAAGCACTTAATGGCGGATAAATTGTCCAACCTGCAGAAGCTGGTCCAGCTTCAACGAATAAAGAAGACAACATAATTACAGCAGATAAGAAGAACAACCAGTATGAAATCATGTTCATAAATCCAGAAGCCATATCTCTTGCTCCAATCTGAAGTGGAATAAGTAAATTGCTAAAAGTTCCACTTAAACCAGCTGTCAGTACAAAGAATACCATTATGGTACCATGGATTGTTACTAAAGCCAGATAAATATCATTAGCCATTACACCGTCTGGTGCAAATTTATCTCCTAATAAAACATTAAATATTTTGAAAGACTCTTCTGGCCATGCTAACTGCATTCTGAAAAGCAAGGACATTGCAACACCAATGACACCCATAATAATACCGGTAATCAAATATTGCTTTGCAATCATTTTGTGATCAATACTAAATATGTATTTAGTAATGAACGTTTCTTTATGATGATGTTCGTGCTCGTGATCGTGTCCGTGATCGTGATCGTGCGCTTCTGCTGACATATATGTGTACTTTAAATTTTCTTAATAATATTATTTCATAGCAACTTTAGCTACAGCAGCTTTAACAGTATCAATAACTGCTTTAACAGTATCCTTAACAGTGCTGTCTGTAGATGTTTTAGCTCCTTCAACTGCAGCTGGTTTCTCTGCCGCGGCAGCCGCTTTAATATCCTGAGCTAAAGTAGTTTTTTCGCTTAACCATTTTTTATAATCTTCCGGTGTATCAACAACTACTTTCATTTGCATGTTGTAATGTGAAGCTCCACAGATTTTATTACATAATAATAAATAATCAAATGTATAAGGATCCAAAGCAGTACCACCTTTAGCAACTAGCTCAGCACTTTTCTCTGCCCTAAGTTTATTAATGTGTGCTACTTTTTCTACCATAAAAGGTAATTCTCTGTACTCAGCAGTTGTATATGTAGGTACAAAGGCAAATTCAGTTACCATTCCCGGAACACAGTTCATTTGCGCTCTAAAGTGAGGCATATAAGCAGAGTGTAATACGTCTTGAGAACGCATTTTAAAATGTACTTTTTTCCCTTTAGGAATATGCAATTCGCTTACTACGATATCATCCTCAGAGTTTTTATCTGACATATCAACTCCTAAAGTATTAACACCTTCGATTAAACGTACGTTTGCTTTTCCTAAAGTATTATCATTTCCTGCATATCTTGCAGTCCATTTAAATTGTTGAGCATATAACTCTATTTCAATAACATCTTCATCTTTATCAACAAACATAATGTTGTTCCAAGCATATAATCCATAAAGAATTAAACAAGCTAAAACTACAGAAGGAATAATACTCCAGATTGCTTCTAATTTATTACTATCTGCAAAGAATAAAGCTTTTCTATCTTTATGTCCTCTATTTTTAAAAGAAAACCAATATAGTAAACCTTGAGTAATAACCTGAACTGTAAAAATTAAAACCCAGGTAATATTCATTAAACTATCTACTAAAATTCCATGCTCAGAAGCAGGAGTATGAAGTGCTAAATTACCCCATTTTAGTAGACCGTAAATTGTAAATATATAAATGAAAGCCAAGAAGCCAAACATAATATATCCTTGGATATTATTATCATTATCTGATGCAATTTGAGAATCGTCCGAAGAAGATCCTACTTGAGTAAGATCAAATATCCTGGTCAATTGCCATAATGCAACTGCTAATAAAACTAAAACTATAATTACCAACAAACTTGTCATCTGTTTACTTCTTTAAATATTAATAATGAAAATGTTTACTTTCTTCAATGAAAGGATTTCTTTTTGCAAGCAAAGGAGATTTAGTTAATGCAGTAAATACAATAAAAATAAATAAACCTAAGAAGAAAAGAATAGATGCAATTTCAGGAACTCCAATAAACCATTTATCTCCAACTGTTCCAGGCATAATCATATTAAAGAAATCAACATAGTGACCTAATAAGATAACAGTACCAGCCATAACGATAACCCAGCTAAGACGTTTGAAATCTGTATTGATTAATATCAACAATGGGAAAACAAAGTTCATAACAACAGCTCCAAAGAAAGGCAGATTATATAATTGAATTCTTGTTACAAAATAAGTTACCTCTTCTGGAATGTTAGCATACCAAATCAACATGAATTGAGAAAACCATAAATATGTCCAGAAAACACTAATACCAAACATAAATTTAGCTAAATCGTGAATGTGGCTAGTATTAACATATTCTAAATATCCTTTAGATTTTAGATAAATTGTTACTAATGCAATTGCAGTAATTCCACTTACGAAGAACGAAGCAAACACATACCATCCGAATAAAGTACTGAACCAGTGCGGATCAAATGACATAATCCAATCCCAAGACATAATAGATTCAGATACAATGAAGAATACTAAGAATCCTGCAGATAATTTAAAGTTCTTTTTGTAATAGAAATCATCATTAGCTTCATCTTGAGCCAAACAATTTTTTCTTGAAAAATGACGGTATAAATTCCATCCTATTAAAAACACAGCTGCTCTAATAATCCAGAAAGGAAAATTCAAATAACCTGATTTCCCTGCAATTATTGCATCATAATTAGGGCTTTTAGGATCAGTTACTCCTTCACCTAACCATACAAAAATATGATTAAAATGAAGTCCGCATAAAACTAAAATAATAAAAAAGATTATCGAACCAGCTGGTAAATAAGCTGTAATTCCCTGCATAACTCTAAACAAAACCGGAGACCAACCTGCCTGAGCAACTTGTTGAATAGCATAAAATGCTAAAACACCCATAGAAAGAAGTAAAAAGAAAATACAAGCAACATATAATGCAGACCATGGTTTGTTTTGCAATTGATGTAAAACGTGTTCTGCATGTTCTTTAGGGTCATGTTCATGTGAAACTTCAGCATGTTTATTCTCTTTAACATCATGTGCAACCGAAGTTTCAGTTTCATGTGCTTCTTCAGATTTTACTTCATGAGTAACTTCTCCATTTGCAACAACTGAATCTTTACTTACAGTGTCTGTAGCAGTCACTTCTTTTGCTTCTTCATGATGAACTGCTTCAATTTTTTCCGCGTGGTTTGTTGCTGCTTCAGCTTTTTCCTCATGATGTGCCGCAGCAGCTTCGCCATGTCCACCATGCTCTGATGCTTCTTTTGCTAGAAGAGTTTCTACCTCTTGAATGTTTTTGGGAGCAGTTAAAAAACCATATCCAATTCCTAATATACCAAGGGCCATTAGGATGATAGAAAAAGTTTTTAATTTACTTGAAAATGTATACATATCTATTACGATCAGTTTGTTCAACAATTATAATTGGCTTTTTAGTTTTAGAACATAGTCAGCAACTAACCAACGTTCGTGGGCACTTAATTGATTTGCATGTGAACCCATTGCGTTTAAACCATAAGTCTCAACGTGAAAGATACTTCCTTCAGTAATTACTCTGTCTTTATAGCTAGGCACTCCAAGAAATTTCTCTCTCTCCACCAATTTACCTTTACCGTTTCCAGTTGCACCATGGCAACTGATACAATAAATTTCGAAAAGTTCTTTTCCTTTTCCAGAATTTCTGTCTTCTTCACTCAAAGGAGATTTCAAATTAGCCTTAGCTAATTCGTAACCAGCAGTTGAGTTTTCATATTCATAAGGCTCAAAACCTCTATTAATAGTTCCTGCAACAGGAAGCTGTCCTTCTTTTCCTCCCTTAAATATATTTGCTTCTGTGTAAGGCTCGTAAGCAACAGACTCATACATGTTTGGGAAATACTGATAGTTTGGTGCCGAATTATTGTGGCAAGATGAAACTAAAATAGTTATACCAACTAAAAGTGTTATTTTATATATCCTTTTCATAGCTACAATTAATTCTTATCTATTACTTTAACTTCAACAGCTCCTGTACCTTCGAAAAAAGAAACAAGTTCTGCTTCGTTATCATTTACAGCAACTTCCATTAAAAAATGGTCATCTGTTGTTCTTACATCAGGATTTTCAGCTTGCTTAAATGGCCATAATCTACTTCTCATGTAAAAAGTGATTACCATTAAGTGTGCTGCAAAAAACACAGTCATTTCAAACATAATTGGCACAAAAGAAGGCATATTTTGAATGAAACTAAAACTTGGTTTTCCACCGATATCCTGTGGCCAGTCATGAATCATGATATAACTCATCATTGTTGTTGCAACAGAAATACCAACACATCCATAAAGGAAAGCACAAATTGCTAATCTTGTTGGTGCTAAACCCATAGCCTTATCCAATCCGTGAACTGGGAATGGAGTAAAAACCTCTTCAATATGATGATGAGCAGCTCTGGTTTTCTTTACTGCATCCATCAAAATATCATCGTCATTATAAATGGCGTATATTACTTTATTACTCATGATGTGAATCTTTATTTGCTCTTTCTCTAATGTAATTATCTCCTGTTCCTTTCAAAATTGTTTTTACCTCCGCCTGAGCAATTACAGGGAATGTTCTAGAGTATAATAAAAACAATACAAAGAAGAAACCAATTGTTCCAATGAAAATTCCAATATCAACAAATGTTGGTGAGAACATTGTCCAAGAAGATGGAAGGTAATCTCTATGTAAAGAAGTAACAATAATTACAAATCTTTCAAACCACATTCCGATGTTTACCACAATCGAAATAATAAATGAAAACATGATACTTGTTCTTAATTTTTTGAACCACATGAACTGCGGAGAGAAAACGTTACAAGTCATCATTGACCAATATGCCCACCAGTAAGGTCCGGTAGCTCTGTTTAAGAAAGCATATTGTTCATATTCTACACCTGAATACCAAGCTACAAATAACTCAGTGATGTAAGCAACACCAACAATAGAACCAGTGATCATAATAATGATATTCATTAATTCAATATGTTGTAATGTAATGTACGCTTCAAGGTTAGAAACTTTTCTCATAACGATCAACAATGTATTTACCATTGCAAATCCTGAGAATACCGCTCCAGCAACGAAGTATGGAGGGAAAATTGTAGTATGCCATCCCGGAATTACAGAAGTAGCAAAGTCCATAGATACAATCGTGTGTACAGAAAGTACAAGAGGAGTAGCTAAACCAGCTAATACTAAGGATACTTCTTCAAAACGCTGCCAGTCTTTAGCTCTTCCACTCCATCCAAAACTTAAGATAGAATATACTCTTCTATTGAAAGGTGTTATGGCTCTATCACGTAGCATTGCGAAATCAGGTAATAAACCAGTCCACCAGAAAACTAATGATACCGAAAGATACGTTGAAATTGCAAATACGTCCCAAAGTAATGGCGAGTTAAAGTTTACCCATAAAGATCCAAATTGATTTGGAATAGGTAAAACCCAGTATGCCAACCATGGACGACCCATGTGGATAATTGGAAATAAACCTGCCTGAACTACTGAGAAAATAGTCATTGCCTCTGCAGAACGGTTAATTGCCATTCTCCAACGCTGACGGAAAAGTAATAATACTGCAGAAATCAAGGTTCCTGCGTGACCGATACCTACCCACCAAACGAAATTGGTAATATCCCAAGCCCAGCCAACTGTTTTATTTAATCCCCATGTTCCGATACCGGTAGATACAGTGTAAATAATACAGCCTAGACCCCAAAGGAAGGCTATTAATGCGATAGAAAATACAATCCACCATTGCTTATTTGCAGGTCCTTCTACAGGAGCAGCTACATCTACTGTTACGTCGTGATAAGATTTATCACCTATAACTAAAGGTTTTCTAATGGGTGCTTCGTAATGAGACGACATAATCCTTTATATTGTTTCTAATTAATAATTATTTTTACTAAACGTTTCTAACTTTAACATGATAGAAAACGTTTGGTTTTGTACCAACATGCTCTAATAAGTGATACATTCTTTCACTTTCAGCAAGTTTAGCAACTTCACTTTCTTTATCATTAACATCTCCAAATACCATTGCTCCGGAAGAACAAGCAGCTGAACATGCACAAGCATTATTAAATTCATCTTTAGCTACTACTCTGCCTTCACGTTTTGCCTGAAGAATAACAGCCTGAGTACTTTGAATACAGAAAGAACATTTTTCCATAACTCCACGAGAACGAACGTTTACGTCTGGATTCAATACCATACGACCTAAATCATCATTCATATGATAATCGAATTCACTGTTTTTGTTATACAAGAACCAGTTAAAACGACGAACTTTATATGGACAGTTGTTTGCACAGTAACGAGTTCCTACACATCTGTTATATGCCATATGGTTTTGACCTTGACGTCCATGAGATGTTGCAGCTACCGGACAAACTGTTTCACAAGGTGCGTGATTACAGTGTTGACACATAACTGGCTGGAAAGCAACTTGCGGGTTATCCCCAGCTTTTTCCATTTCATTAAATGTAGACAATGAACTTGATAAACCAGCAATATTCTCTTTTCTTTCATTATCACCTTCAAAAGTACTTTCAGAAGAATAGTATCTGTCAATACGCAACCAGTGCATATCACGACTTCTTCTAACTTCTGCCTTACCTACAACAGGTACATTGTTTTCAGCGTGACAAGCAATAACACATGCTCCACATCCTGTACAAGCATTTAAGTCGATTGAAAGATTAAAGTGATGTCCTGTCGAACGATCAAATGACTCCCACAAATCTACAGTTGTAGCTTCAACTTCCTGGTGATCTAAAGATACCATTGGTTGTTCGTTCCAATGTTCTGCATCTTTAGAGTTAAATATTTCAAGGGTAGTTTCTTTAATAATATCACCTCTACCCATTAATGTTTTCTGACCCTGAACACAAGCAAACTCATGTTCTCCATTTGCTTTCGCAATTGAAATAGCCTGAACACTATTAAAGTTTTTATATAAAGCGTAAGCATTTAAACCTACTTGCATTTCTTCTTTCAAAGCTGCTTTACGTCCGTAACCTACAGCCATACCAACTGTACCAACAGCCTGACCTGGTTGAACAATTACCGGAACGTTTTCTAACTTAACGCCATCAGCTGTTGTAATTGTAGCATAGCTACCATTCAAACCACCGTTAGCAACAATTTCATTTGTTAAACCAAGCTTTTTTGCATCTGCATTTGAAACTGTAACATAGTTATCCCAGGAAACTCTTGTGATTGGATCCGGGAACTCTTGTAACCAAGGGTTATTAGCCTGTTGTCCGTCACCCATTCCTGTTTTAGTATATAATACTAACTCAAATTCTCCGGCTGGTTTTGATTTTGAAACTGCATTTGCAGCAGCTGCATAATCAACAGCACCTCCGGATAAGGCAGCAGAACCAACTACAAAAACACCATCATGCAAAACTTTATTCCAAGAAGAACCAACAATAATACTAACTGAATTAGCTTTAATATAATCGTAGAAAGTTCCAGGAATTCCGTTTAGTGATAATAAAACGTCTTGAAATTGTTTTGTATTAAAAATAGGACGAATAGTTGGCTGAGTCAAACTATAAGTTCCTTTTGTTATTTCAACATCACCCCATGCTTCTAAGTAGTGAGTAACTGGAGCAGCAATAGTACTAACAGATGCAGTTTCGTCTTCTTTTAAAGAAAAAGCAACTGATGTTTTTACTTTTTTCAATCCTGCTTCAAAAGCAGCAGAATCAGCTAATGTATAAACAGGGTTAACACCACTCATAATTAAAGTATGAACGCTTCCTGCATTCATATCTTTTATCAATTGAGCAATAGCAGCATTAGAACCTTTTCTAATTTGTCTTGCACCAGCAGTACTAAAAGATTCGCTGGCTAATGCCTGATTGATAGCCAAAACTAACAGTTGAGCATTTTTATCTTCAATTCCAGATACTAAAACTCCTTTTGAACCAGCAGCTTTTAATTGCTGAGCAGCCTTAACAACTTCTGTTTTAAATTTAGCTTCTAATGAAACTGGAACAGAAGCACCTGCAACTATATTATATATTTGAACTAAAGCTTGTTTTTGATCAGCTGTACTCATTGGAATACGCTTATCAGCAGCAGCTCCAGATAATGTCATGTTTGATTCGAATTGGAAATGACGAGACATTTTTCCGTTTTGAGGAATACGCCCTTTTGCATATCCAGAATCGTATCCACCACCTTGCCAGTCTCCTAAGAAATCTGCACCAACAGAAACAATTAATGAAGCTTTTGAAAAATCATAATCAACTAAAGCTCTTTCACCGTAAACCGTTTGAAATGCATCTAATGCCTCAGATGATGAAACTGCATCATATACAACATGCTTAGCATTTGGGTTTTTAGCAATAAATTCAGCAATTAATTTTTCAGTAGATGGGCTCGCCAAAGTATTTGTTAGCAAAACCACCTGACTACCTTTTGCTTTTGCCTCCGCTATACTAGATTTAATTTTTAAATCTACAGCAGACCAGCTAGTATTTTTACCGGCATCTTTAGGCTCTTTCAGACGCATACTGTCATACAATGACAAAATAGACGCATGAATTCTTGCATTAGCCGAAAACTTAGCCCCGGCGATAGTATTGTTTTCAATTTTAATTGGACGACCTTCACGAGTTTTCACTAAAAGGTTTGCAAAATCAAAACCATCAAAAACAGTTGTTGCGTAGTAATCTGCAACTCCAGGAATGATTTGTTCTGGTTGTAACACATAAGGGATAGACTTGTGAACAGGACCTTCGCAGGCAGCAAGCGTTACCGCTGCAGTACTAAACCCTACGTACTTTAAAAAGTCACGACGTGAAGTTCCAGATGTTGCTAAAGCATCTGCATTTCCTAAGAATTCATCAGTAGGAATTTCTTCAACAAATTCGTTATTTCTAAGCGCCTCAACAATAGAACCATTTTCTAGTTCTTCAACACTTTTCCAGTATTTTTTGTTTGATGACATTGTATATAAATATTAAAATCTTAATAATTCGATTAATAGTGGCATTTACCGCATTCTAAACCTCCCATTTGCGCTGCAGTCAATTTTTCTACACCGTATTTTTTAGAAAGTTCAGCATGAATTTTATCATAATATGCATTTCCTTCCATTTTAACATCAGTTTTTCTATGGCAATCTACACACCATCCCATTGTTAATTTAGAATATTGCTTCATGATCTCAAATTCCTGAACTGGCCCATGACAAGTCTGACATTCAATTCCAGCAACAGAAACGTGCTGTGAGTGATTGAAATATACGAAATCAGGTAAATTATGAATGCGAACCCATTTTACAGGCTTAGTTTTCCCTGTATAAGCTTGTTTAGTTTTATCCCATCCAACTGCATCATATAACTTTTGAATTTCTCCATCATAAAATGCTTTGCTATACTCAGCTGTAGCTGTAGTTTCAGCAACTTCAGAAATATTTTTATGACAGTTCATACAAACATTCAAAGATGGAATACCTGCAGTTTTACTCACACGTGAAGCAGAGTGACAATATTTACAATTGATCTCGTTGTCTCCTGCGTGAATTTTATGAGAATAGTGTATTGGCTGAATTGGCTCGTAATTTTGATCTACACCAACTTGCATTAAGTATCCATAAACAAAATAACCACTTGCTAAAAGCAAAAATATAGAAGTAACCAGTACTAAAAATTGATTTTTAGCAAAAGCTTTCCAGATTGGCGTTCTTGCTTCTCTAGGAGCAACTACAATACCATTATTACTAGCAACTTTAGTTAATACTTTGTTTACCATAAACAACATAACAACTAAAATAGCCATCACAAGAGCAAGAGCTCCTAAAATAATATTATTAGAAATTCCGCTTCCCTCCTGAGAACCACCTGTAGGCAGCTTATCAGTTCCCGACGCACCAGCAGCCGGTTCAGCTTTTACTTCAGATGTGTAAGCGATAATATTATCAATATCACCTTCTGATAATTGAGGAAAAGAGGTCATTACAGCCTTATTGTTTTCTTCAAAAAGTTTAACTGCAACAGCATCGCCTGATTTAATCATATCAGAGCTGTTGTGCACCCATTTATAAAGCCACTCTTTATCATGCTTAGCAGCTACTCCTCGTAGAGCAGGACCAGTTGACTTAGCATCTAATTTGTGACATGCAGCGCAATTTGCATTAAAAAGTTCTTTCCCTTTTACTGGATCACCTCCAGCAGTTGCAGCCGGAGCAGCAGCAGCTTCTGTAGCGGCCGGAGCAGCAGCAGCAGGATCTTGAGCAAATGAAGTTAGGGAGAAAATCAGCGTTAGCGACAAGCTAAGCATCAATTTTCTTGAGATCGAATTATGGTTACCCACCTTTTTCATATAGTATAAAATTATCTACTAATTTTTGGTATGATTTTTTCTGTACTAAAAACAATAAAAAATCGACACCTTCTTTTAAAACTTGCACAAAAATACGACTTATGAACTATTCTCAAAACCTTAAAATACTCTTAAATATCAATTTATATCAATTCTAAATAATATTGAAATTTTCAATATAAACTTTAAATACTATTTTTGCATAAAAACCATCACATTATGAGAATTTTAACCCCGTCCAAAAGAGTTTTCTTAACATTCCCTATGCTAGTTTTAGCATATAATATTCATGCTCAGGATCAAAATTTAACACTCAATCAAGACCCTAAATTTGAACAATTGCTTAATGACAAACGTAAAATTAACACATCAATAAGTACAAACGACACCTATAGAATTCAAATTTTTAGCGGGAAAAGCGAAGAGGCCAAAAAAACATTGACTGATTTTAGAAGAGAGTACACCAACATTGATGGCACCATAATTTTCAACACACCTAATTATAAAGTGATGGTTGGAAATTTTAAAACAAGAATTGAAGCGGAGCGAAATTTGGTCGAAATTAAAAAAAGATACAAAAGTGTCTTTTTAATAAAACCAGGCAGATAAGACAACATGAACACGTTTTTAAAACCACTTTTTAAGTGGTTTTTTTATTCTATTTTAACTGCCTTTACCTATCAATCAATGTTTTTATTTCAAATTAGGGGCGTTCGCATTTTCAATTACAAGCCTCATTAAAAATAAAACACACATCAAATATTAAGATTAAATAATAGCCATTTACAACCAAACTAGTCCAAAAAAAATCCTCAATTTTCATTGAGGATTTTTCTAAATATTAAATATTATTTTAATTTCTTTTTAATAGCAACTTCATGGTATGCTTCAATAACATCTCTTTCTTCGATATCATTGAATCCTTTTATTTGAATACCACAATCATATCCTTTAGTCACTTCTTTAACATCATCTTTGAAACGTTTCAAGGCAACAAGCTCACCCGTATGCACTACTACTCCATCCCTGATTACTCTTATTTTAGAAGTTCTTAAAATCTTACCATCTGTAACCATACATCCTGCAATAGAACCAACTTTAGAGATTTTGAAAATCTCACGGATTTCAGCAGTTCCTAAAATTTCTTCTTTCATCTCTGGCGCTAACATTCCTTCCATCGCATCTTTCAAGTCGTCGATAGCAGCATAGATAATAGAATAATAACGGATATCGATTTCTTCTTTATCTGCAAGTTGTCTGGCATTACCTGCTGGACGAACGTTAAATCCGATAATAATAGCATCTGATGCAGAAGCTAAATTAACGTCAGTTTCAGTAATCGCACCAACACCTTTATGAATGATATTAATTTGAACTTCCTCAGTAGACAATTTAGAGAACGAATCTGATAATGCTTCAACAGATCCATCAACGTCTCCTTTAAGGATAACGTTTAATTCTTTAAACTGGCCAAGAGCAATACGACGTCCAATTTCATCAAGTGTAATATGTCTTTGTGTACGTACAGATTGTTCACGCATTAATTGAGAACGTTTAGATGCAATTTGTTTTGCTTCTTTTTCATCTTCAAATACATTAAACTTATCACCTGCAGTAGCAGCTCCGTCCAAACCTAAAACAGAAACTGGAGTCGAAGGACCTGCTTGTAATACAGCGTGTCCTCTTTCATCATGCATTGCTTTAATTTTTCCATGATGCTTTCCTGCCAACATATAATCTCCAATCTTTAAAGTTCCATGCTGAACTAAAATTGTAGAAACATATCCTTTTCCTTTATCTAAGAAAGCTTCAACTACTGTTCCCTGAGCAGCTTTATTTGGATTTGATTTTAAATCTAATATCTCTGCTTCTAATAAAACTTTTTCTAATAATTCCTTAACTCCTGTTCCGACTTTTGCAGAAATATCATGTGACTGAATTTTTCCACCCCAATCTTCTACAAGTAAATTCATACCAGCTAAACGCTCTTTAATTTTTTCAACATTGGCATTTGGCTTATCAATCTTATTGATTGCAAATATAATTGGCACTCCTGCAGCTTGTGCGTGAGATATTGCTTCTTTTGTTTGTGGCATGATATCATCATCTGCAGCTACTACAATAATAGCGATATCGGTAACCTGAGCTCCACGTGCACGCATCGCGGTAAACGCCTCGTGACCTGGTGTATCCAGAAATGCAATTTTCTGACCATTATCTAATGTTACTCCATAAGCTCCGATGTGCTGTGTAATACCTCCTGATTCACCTGCAATAACATTTTCTTTACGGATATAATCCAGCAAAGATGTCTTACCGTGATCGACGTGACCCATTACAGTAACAATAGGTGCTCTAACTACTAAATCTTCTTCTCTATCTTCAACTACTTCAATAGCTTCTTCGATATCAACTGTGATAAATTCAACTTCGTAACCAAATTCATCGGCTACAATAGTTAAAGTTTCAGCATCTAAACGCTGGTTCATGGTAACCATGATTCCAAGAGACATACAAGTTCCAATCACTTTGGTAATTGGCACATCCATCATGATTGCAATTTCACCAACTGTAACAAATTCTGTAACTTTAATAGTTTTACTTCCTTCGTCAAGTGCTCTTTGCTCATCATCAGATTTCTGACGGTGTGTTTCTCTTTTATCTCTTCTGTATTTAGCCGCTTTAGATTTTCCTCCTTTACCCTGAAGTTTTTCAAGGGTTTCTCTAATTTGGTTTTTTACTTCCTCTTCTGTAGGCTCAACTTTTGCCACAATTGCAGGACGGTTTCCTTTTACAAAACCAGGTCTTGCACTTCTGTTAGCATTAAAGCCTCCGCCACCAGTATTTGGTGTAATTTTATTAGGATTTGGAGTTCCTGGTGCGTTACCTGTTGCAGGTTTTGGAGCACCCGGAGTACCTGGCTTAGGAGCAATTCTTTTACGCTTATTTTTATTAGCGTTGTTTCCGGCTCCCGGAGCTCCCGGCTTATTTGGAGTTATTTTTGGATCTTCTTTCTTTTTCTTAGGTTTATTAAATTGAGATAAATCAATTGTCTGACCCGTAAGAGTAGTTCCTGATAACTTTTGATATTGTGTCGTGATTGTCTCTTCGGCAGTTGCAGGATCAGTTGAAACAACCGGCTCCTGAGCTACTTTAGTATTTTCAGCTTTCACCTCTTTTTTCTCAGTAATAATAGGTTTTTCTACCTTTTTTTCTTCAGAAACTACAGGAGCAACAACTGAGTCTGCTGGCTGCACAATTTCTTTCTGAACTGGTTTTTCTGTTTGAACAGGAGGAGTAACGACAGCTTTTGGTTCTTCAACTTTAGCAGGCTCTTCTGGTGTAGAAACAGCAGCAGGTTTCTTTGGATTTAAATCAATTTTACCAACCTGAACAGGCCCTGTTACAACAGCTCTTGCTTTTATAACTTCCTGTTGTTTTTGGCGCTCCTCATCTTGTCTGCGTTTGTCTTCAATTTCTTTCTCACGTTCTACACGCAGCGCTTCTTTTTCTTTTCTTTTCTCTTCTCCAACCTCTTTAGAAGCTTCCTTATTCCCCTTATCGCCCGCAAATTGGCTTTGTAGGATATTAAATTCGCTATCAGAAATTTTTGCATTTGGATTTGCATCAATGGCAATTCCCTTATCTTTTAGATAATCAACAGCTCTTTCTAACGAAATATTTAATTCCCTTAAAACCTTGTTTATTCTTATTACTCTCTCTTCAGACATATAACCTTTTTATTATTACCTTTTTTCTTGTGTTGTTAGAGCAGACCTTAGTTATTTACTAACTATCAAACTCTTCTTTTAGTATCTTCATAACATCAAGAATTGTTTCCTCTTCTAAATCTGTTCTTCTTACTAAATCTTCTACTTCTTGTTTTAAAATACTTTTTGCAGTATCTAAACCTATTTTAGCAAACTCTTCTATTACCCAGCCTTCGATTTCATCTGAAAACTCTGTTAATTCAACATCATCTTCGTCTGCAGTTGCACCCGCAACATCCCCTTCACGAATTACATCTAATTCATAACCGGTTAACTGACCTGCTAATTTAATGTTATGACCTCCTCTACCAATTGCTTTAGAAACTTCTTCTAATTTCAAGAAAACTTCAGCTCTTTTATTTTCTTCATCAATTTTAATTGAAGAAACTTTTGCAGGACTTAGTGCTCTTGTAATAAACAACTGAATATTATTTGTATAGTTAATTACATCAATATTTTCATTTCCTAATTCACGAACAATTCCATGAATACGAGATCCTTTCATTCCTACACAAGCTCCAACCGGATCAATTCTGTCATCATAAGAATCTACCGCAACTTTTGCTTTTTCACCAGGAATACGAACTACGTTTTTAACCGTAATCAAACCGTCGAAAACTTCCGGAATTTCTTGTTCAAATAATTTTTCCAAAAACTTCTCAGAAGTTCTGGACATAATAATTTGAGGTTTATTTCCTTTTAATTCAACGCTTTCAATAATTCCGCGAACATTATCTCCTTTACGGAAAAAGTCAGATGGAATTTGTTTTTCTTTTGGCAGTACAATTTCATTTCCTTCATCATCAACCAAAATTACAACTCTTGGACGCACATGATGTACTTCTGCGGTGTAAATATCGCCAATAATATCTTTAAATTGCTTATAAAGATTAGTATTATCGTGTTCGTGTATTTTTGATATTAAATTTTGACGCAAAGCCAAAATAGCTCTTCTTCCTAAATCAATCAATTTTACTTCTTCAGAAACTTCTTCACCAATTTCAAAATCGGCTTCGATCATTCTTGCTTCAGTCAAAGTAATTTCTTCATTTTCAAAATCAAGATCTTCGTCAGCAACAATTACTCTTCTTCTCCAAATCTCCATATCTCCTTTGTCAGGATTAATGATAATATCGAAGTTGTCATCAGAACCGTATTTTTTCTTCAATGCATTTCTAAACACGTCCTCTAAAATTGCCATAAGCGTTACACGATCAATAAGTTTATTATCTTTAAACTCTGAGAATGAATCGATTAATGCTAAATTTTCCATGCGAATTCTTTAATTAAAATGTTACTGTAACAATTGCCTCTTTAATTTCTGTATAAGGTATTTGTTGCTCTTTTTGAACTGTTTCTTTTCCTTTTCCTACTTTTTTCGGTTCTCTTGCTTCCCAAGACAAAATTATAAAAACATCGTTAGCTTCCACTAATTCTGCTTCAATTTTTTCAGTATTTGTAGTAACAATCAACGTTCTACCAATATTTTTCTTGTATTGTCTTATTAATTTCAAAGGCGATCCTACTCCAACTGATGCTACTTCGAGAGAAAAATCCTGTTCTTCACGATCCAGGTTATTCTCGATTGCACGGCTTATATCGATACAATCCTGCAGCGCCACTCCGTTATCTCCGTCTAAACCGACACTAATTTTAAAAGAATCCGAAATAGAAAGGTCAATCAAAAAGACTGACGGTTTTTCCAGAAGTGCTTCTGAGATTAATGTGTTTACTTTTTCTTTAAATGTCATAATTTTATAAAAAGAGGGGACACTTAGTCCCCTCATTATTTAGATTTTAATAAATAACGGTGCAAATATAGTGATTTTTTTATAAATCAAAATAAATAGATTACCCTAAAATATTTCTTATCTTTATAGTAGCATAAAAAGAAAAGAATTTTCACATTATTTAACACCTAAAGATATGAAACGAATTCTAGTACCTACTGACTTCTCAAAACATGCGGAAGATGCTTTGAAAGCTGCAGCACAAATCGCTAAAAAAAACGATTCTGAAATCATTGTCCTACATATGCTCGAGCTGCCTCACGACATGAATGACGCCATTACAGGAAGCGCAAGCATACCGGAAACCATGCTCTTTATGAGAAAAGCCAACGAAATGCTTGACGAAGTTTCTACAAGACCTTTTCTCGATGGAATTACCGTAACTGAAATTGTAAAAATGGACAAACCTATTCATGGTATTACACAAGTAAGCAAAGATTATGAAATTGATTTAATTGTAATGGGATCACATGGAACCTCAGGAGTTGACGAATTATTAATAGGTTCTACTACTGAAAAAGTTGTCAGAAAATCTGATATCCCGGTTTTGGTCATCAAAAAAGATATTTCAAATTTCAATCCTGCTAATATTGTATTTGCCTCAGATTTTACTTACGAAAGCAAAAAACCGTTTGAAAAACTTTTGAAATTTATAAAAGTTTTTGACTCAAAATTACACTTGGTTACAATTTGCACACCAAACAGCTTTAAACCGACCCATGTAATCGAAAAAGCTATGAATGAGTTTATTGCTGAATTTGATCTTACAAATTATTCGACTCACATTTACAACGATACCAATATTGAAAAAGGTATTCTAAATTTTTCAAATGCAATTAATGCAGACATCATAGGAATGTGTACCCATGGCAGAACTGGTTTTGCTCACTTTTTTAACGGAAGTATAAGTGAAGGACTTGTAAATCATGCTATAAAACCTGTTATTATGTTTAAAATTTAATTTATGTTGAAAAATTACACTTTACAAAATTAAAAGCTTCTCAGACGGGAAGCTTTTTTATTTATAAAAAGCGTAAAAAAACTGAGCTTTTAAACAAAGTCAACTTGAGCTTTTGAACAAAGTAGAAATTAATATTCTTCCTGAACTTTGTCAAATAAATCATTAATAAAACAACATGAAAACAATTGACAAAATTTATATTAATGGAGCGTTTGTGAGCCCAAGAGGAAATGAACGTTTTGAACTTATCAGTCCTACTACAAATAAAAAATTAGGCGAGGTAATTTTAGGAAATAAAGAAGATGCAATCGACGCAATTGCCGTGGCTAAAAAAGCATTTAAAACTTTCTCAAAAACAACAATTGAAGAACGAATTGAATATTTACAAAAATTAAAAGCCTCTATCGAGAATAGAAAACAGGATTTTGTTAATGTAATGGTTGAGGAATATGGCGGAACCTTTCAATTTGCATCAGTCAGTTTCGATTACATGATAGGTAGTTTCAACTCAGCCATAACACTATTAAATACTTATTCTTTTAAAAAAATAATGGGCGAATCAGAAGTTCAAATGGAACCAATTGGAGTAGTGGGAATTATTATTCCGTGGAACTCAAGCAATGGGTTTATTTGCGGAAAATTAGCAACCGCTATTGCTGCAGGATGCACTGTTGTAATTAAACCCAGCGAAATGAGCGCACAGCAAACTCAGTTAATTTTAGAATGCTTTCATGAAGCAGGATTACCAAAAGGAGTTTACAACGTAGTAAATGGATTAGGCGAAGTGGTTGGAGCAGAAATCAGTCGAAATCCGGATATTTCAAAAATTTCATTTACAGGATCAACAATGGTCGGAAAGATGATTGCAAAACAAGCCGTTGATACTATGAAACGTGTAACATTGGAGCTTGGAGGAAAATCACCAAATGTTATCCTTGATGATGCCAATTTATCAAAAGCTATTCCGATGGCAATTGCAGCCGCCTTCATGAACAGCGGACAAGCCTGCATTGCAGGGACGCGTCTTTTGGTTCCTGAAAACAAATTGGAAGAAGTAAAAACTTTGGTTTCAGAGATAGTATCAAAAACTATCGTTGGTGATCCTAAAAATCAAATAACAGCTGTTGGCCCAATGGTAAGTAAAAAGCAATATGAGCGAGTACAAAATTATATTCAAACCGGAATTAACGAAGGTGCAGAAATTCTCATTGGTGGTTTAGGAAAACCCGAAGGATTAGAAGACGGAAACTTTGTAAAACCTACTGTATTTGTAAATGTAAACAATCAAATGCGAATTGCACGAGAAGAAATTTTCGGACCAGTTCTGTCTATTATTACTTACAAAACTGAAGTAGAAGCTGTTGAAATCGCCAATGACACAACTTACGGATTACAAGCCTATGTAAGTTCTTCAAATAAAGACCGAGCATACAAAGTTGCGTCACAACTACAGGCAGGGCGCGTTCAGATAAATAAAATTGGGCATGATCCGATGGCGCCGTTTGGAGGATTTAAACAATCAGGAATCGGAAGAGAATTTGGAACAATAGGTCTTGAAGCTTATCTTGAACCAAGAACCCTAATTAGATAAATAAATTTTAAAAATAGAGGAAGTTTGAGATCAAAAGCTTCCTCTATTTTTTTTCGTAATTTTACATTATGACAATGATCAAAACAGACGCAAAACCAAAAATAGTATATTCTTGTTATTATACGCGCAGCCGCGAAGGGGAACACTTTATACCAGAACACGTGTTTAGCTATCAGATTTCGGGTGAAATGATTGCTTCTGACTGGAAAAAAAATTATCATTCAAAGCCCGGTGATTTCCGCATTAGCAGAAGAAATCATTTGGCCAAATTTGTAAAAATTCCACCAGAGGGAGGTGAATTTAAAGTTATATCTTTGTTTTTGGATCAGGAAATTCTACGTGAAATTTATCAGGAATACAAATTGACAATTGACAAAAAACCTCAGGACGGAATTATAATTCAGTTAAACCCTCACCCTTTATACCAATCTTTCATGACTTCACTGATTTCTTATTTAGAAGTCGAACAGGAAAATAATGAGGTTTTATTTAATTTAAAAATCAAGGAAGCTGTTCATCTTTTATTAAAAGTAAATCCCGAACTTAAAGATGTTTTGTTTGATTTTAATGAGCCTGGAAAAATTGACCTTGAAGCTTTTATGAATAAGAATTTTCACTTTAATGTACACTTAACCCGTTTTGCCTACCTGACAGGAAGAAGTTTAGCCACTTTTAAAAGAGATTTCCAGAAGGTATTTCAGGAAACACCCGGACATTGGCTTTTAAACAAAAGGCTTCAGGAAGCTTATTATCTTATTAAAGAAAAAGGGAAAGCACCGTCAGAAGTTTATTTAAGTGTCGGTTTTGAAGATTTATCTCATTTTTCTTTTTCTTTCAAAAAGAAGTTTGGAATTGTTCCTTCCTCTCTATTTTCAAAGTAAATTCGGATCAATACATATTGTTGTGGGGAAATATTAAAATCTAGATATTTGTATTTTAAAAACACATAGAAATGCAGGATTCTTTTATTGACCTTCTCA
>NZ_JAFICC010000020.1 GCF_017833415.1 Flavobacterium sp. 1355
AAAGCCAATATTGTAAAAAAATCGGTAGAAGATGAAGTAACCAATCAGATTCCTGCATCTTTTTTGCAGGAGCATGACAATGCAGTTTTTGTTTTGGATAAGGAAGCCTCTTCAAAACTAACCAGAATCAACAAGCCGTGGCTGGTAGAAAAAGTAATCTGGACAGACAAACTAACCCGCAAAGCAGTTTTAGGATTGGCATTACAGCTTAAAAAACCAATTTTAATGCTTACCGATGCCGATTATATCGAAAACGGAATGAGTGATTTATTGGCAGATTCAGGTCCCGCTTATGATATCAATATTAAAATATTCAACAAACTTCAAAATACCATTACAGGCTGGCCGGGCGGAAAACCAAACGCAGACGATTCCAACCGTCCCGAAAGAGCAGAGCCTGCAAGAAAGCGAGTATTGATTTTCAGCCCGCATCCTGATGATGACATTATCAGTATGGGAGGAACCTTCATGCGTTTGCAGGAGCAGGGGCATGAGGTGCACGTAGCGTACCAAACCTCAGGAAATATCGCTGTTGCAGATGATGAAGCACTGCGTTTTGCAAGTTTTGTGATTGATTACAATGAAAAATTTGGAATCAAAAGCCCTGAGGCCGATGCAATTTACGAAAAAGCAGTTGCCTTTTTGAAAAATAAAAAGAACAGCGAAATTGATATTCCCGAAGTGCGTTACATCAAAGGACTAATCAGAAAAGGCGAAGCGAGGGCCACAAGTCATTTTGTTGGATTGACCGATGATCAGATTCATTTTATGGAACTTCCTTTTTACGAAACCGGAACCATTGAGAAAAAACCAATCGGACAGGAAGATATTCAGCTGACGATGGACTTAATCGAAAAAATCAAACCACACCAAATCTATGCTGCAGGAGATTTGGCAGATCCGCACGGCACCCATAAAGTCTGTCTGGATGCGATTTTTGAAGCTGTAAAAGCCTTAAAACCAAAACCATTTATGGAGGATTGCTGGTTGTGGCTATATAGAGGCGCATGGCAGGAATGGGGAATTGACGAAGTTGAGATGGCCGTACCGATGAGCCCTGATCAGGTTTTGGCAAAACGCCACGGAATTTTCAAACACCAGTCACAAAAAGACGGAGTTGTTTTCCAGGGAACAGACGCCAGGGAGTTCTGGCAGAGAGCTGAAGACCGAAACGCAGAAACAGCAGCTTTGTACCAACAATTAGGTTTGGCCACTTATGCAGCGATGGAAGCTTTTGTGAGATGGCATTATTAAGATTCTATCCCGAGGCTTCGGGACTGAGGAGCTAAGATTCTAAGTTTTTCTTTGCCACGAATTGCACTGAATTTTATTAGTGGAAATTAGCGTAATTCGTGGCAAAAATCATACAGATTAGAAAATCATTTTTAATCCTTTAATCTGTGGCAAAAAACAATCAAAATGACTTTAATAAAATCAATTTCAGGAATTAAGGTTCTAAGCTGCTAAGACTAAGTAAAAAAAGCTAGCACAGATTAGAATGATTGCAGTGAGTGTTTGACACGAATTGCACTAATTTCCACTAATAGATTTGTGATAATTCGTGGAATTCGTGGCGAAAAAAAATAATTTAATCTGTGGCAAAAAAATAAATCAAGATGACTTTAATAAAATCAATTTCAGGAATAAGAGGCACAATTGGGGGAGTTGTAAATGAAAATTTAACTCCTGTAAATGCCGTAAAATTTGCCGCAGCTTATGGAATGTGGCTGAAAGGAGAAAATCCGAATAAATCATTACGTGTAATTTTAGGAAGAGACGCCAGAATTTCGGGAGAAATGATAAGTAATCTCGTGGCTAATACGCTTACGGGTTTAGGAATTAATGTCATAGATATTGGTTTGTCGACTACACCAACAGTTGAAGTTGCTGTAACATTGGATCATACTGATGGCGGAATTATAATCACGGCAAGTCACAATCCGAAAGAATGGAATGCTTTAAAATTATTGAATAATAGAGGTGAATTCTTAAATGGTATTGAAGGAGAAAAAATCCTGAGAATAGCCAAAGAGGAATCTTTTGTGTTTTCTGAAGTAGATCATTTGGGAAAATATGAAAAAAAAGAAGGTTATATAGACAGACATATCGAAGAAGTTTTAAAACTGAATTTAGTTGATGTTGAGGCCATTAAAAAAGCAAATTTTAAAGTGGTCGTTGATGCGGTTAATTCAACAGGAGGAATTGCGATTCCGCGTTTACTGGAAAAACTGAACGTTGAGTGTATCAAATTATATTGTGAATCCAATGGTCATTTTCCGCACAATCCAGAACCTTTAAAAGAATATCTCACAGACATTTCGGCGCTGGTAGTAAAAGAAAAAGCCGATTTTGGAATCGTAGTAGATCCCGATGTTGACCGACTGGCACTAATTTGTGAAGACGGCTCTATGTTTGGGGAAGAATACACGCTGGTAGCCTGTGCCGATTATGTCCTGGGGAAAACAAAAGGGAATACCGTTTCTAATTTATCATCTTCAAGAGCATTAAGAGATATTACTCTAAAACATGGCGGTATATATGAAGCCAGTGCAGTTGGCGAAGTAAATGTTGTAGAATTAATGAAAATGACAAATGCCATTATTGGAGGAGAAGGCAATGGAGGAATTATTTATCCTGCGGCGCATTACGGTAGAGATTCTCTTGTAGGAGTTGCGTTGTTTTTATCGCACTTTGCACACGCAAATATTTCTTGTAAAAAGCTAAGAGAAAGTTATCCGGATTATTACATGAGTAAAAGTAAAATTGAATTGACACCGCAAATTGATGTCGATAAAATTTTAGAAAAAATAGCGCATAAATTCGGTAATGAAAAACCAAATTGTATAGATGGAATCAAAATTGATTTTGAATCAGAATGGGTGCATTTAAGAAAGTCAAATACCGAATCCATTATAAGAATTTATACAGAAAGTATTTCCCAAAAAAAAGCAGATGAATTGGCAGAAAAATTCATTGGTGTGATCAAGGCTTTTTTATAATTACCAGCATCAATAAAATCAGCTTTTCAAAAATGAATTTTGTTTTAAAAGAAGATTAAATACCTGATTTATATATTCAAATGCCAATTTTTATTGCATTTTATAATTAAATCAATATCAAATAAAAAGCCTTATTTTTTAAAATATAATTAAAAATTTCTGATAATTATTTAGATTCTTACATAGTCAAATTTTAAAAAAGGTAAGAATTTAATAATACTTTTTCTAAAAAATGTGTTCGAAAACACTTTTTTTATGTGCACGAACACATTTTTTTAATTTTACCATTGTTTATTAAAAAATATTATTTAGTTTAGCCAAAAGTAAGTCCAAAAAGAGCTTTTTTCAAACCCTCTTTTTAGTTGAAAATGAGGAAGAAAAGACAAGTTTAAAATCAAAAATTACTGATTCGGAAAAATAATAAAGCTGTTAAAAATTAGGTGGGACATAAACCCAAAATACAGAATGCCAATTAAAAAAATAACCAACAAAAAACAGGACAAAAAACAAAACCAAAAAATTATGAAACCAAAAGAAACATAGCTTGACCATGTGCTTTGTGTTTATTAAAATTCCTAACCATTTTTTATTCACACAAAGCTGCTTTTTACATTAACCATTAAACTAACCAGAATAATATGAAAAAAAGTAATAAGTTACTATACAGTGACTATCAGGAATTAAAATTTAATTTAAAGACAATAATTACAGTTTTAGTTCTAATAGTATCTGTTGTAAAAGTAAATGCAGCCAGTTCCACAAGCAGCAGCACATCAGAAATTATAAATAATAAATCAGAAGCCGATATTGTCATTAAAGGTGTTGTTCTGGATGAATTGGGACAGCCTATGATTGGTGTAACAATTGTTCCAAAAGGATCATCCAGAGGAGCAACAACTGATTTTGACGGAACATTTACAATTGTAGTTCCAACCAATACAACAGCTTTAGTGTTTTCTTATGTCGGATATGATAACAAAGAAGTTTTAATTGCGAATCAAACCAATATGAAGGTTTCTATGGTTCCTGCATCAAAAACACTGAATGAAGTAGTTATTGTGGGGTACGGAACCCAGAAAAAGAAAAATGTATTGGGAGCAATGTCCTCAGTAAAAGGGGAGTCTTTAACTTTATCATCTGCTCCATCCGTTTTAACGGCACTTCAGGGTAAGGTTGCGGGTTTGCAAATTGCTCAAAACAGTGCACAGCCGGGAGGCGGATTTAACATTCAGATTCGTGGTGCGGGTTCTATTAATGCCAGTAACCAGCCGTTGGTAGTTGTTGACGGATTTCCGATTACGAATCTGGAACAGCCCGGTTCAGGAAATCGTTATGACGGAGGAACACAGGGAATTTTAAACTCTTTTAATCCAAACGATATTGAATCGATTGAAGTTTTAAAAGACGCAAGTTCTACAGCAATTTATGGAGCAAGAGCTGCAAATGGAGTTATTTTAATTACTACTAAAAAAGGAAAAGAAGGAGTTGTAAGGGTTGATTATGCAGGTTCTTATTCATACCAGAAATACAATGACAGTTATGATGTTCTGGATTTGAAAGAATGGATGCAATTAAGAAACGATGCCTCAAAAGAAAATTGGGAGTTTATCAATAAAGTATATCCATATTCTTTAAAAACGTTAGAAGAAGCTAATGCTGCTCCGGTTAACGGGATTCCTTACAAGAGATTATATTCTGATGAGCAGATAAAAAATGCAGGCAAAGGAACCGATTGGTTATCATTGGTAACCCGAGACGGAATAGTGCAGCAAAATAACCTTTCATTGCGTGGAGGAACTAATTCTACAAAATACTTTATGTCCGGAAATTTATTCAGCCAGGATGGTGTAATTAAAAATTCAGGACTAAAAAGAACCACGTTTCATTTTAGCATTGATCAAAAATTAACTGACTTTTTGACCTTTGGAATGAACATGACCAAAAGTAGAATCAAAAATCAGAACTCACAATTAGGAGGACAATTTAATCCTGTTACTGGCGAAGAAGTCTCTCAATTTGAGAACTCAGGAATTATAAGATCAGCCATACAGCAAGGCCCAAATATTTTAGCGATTGATGAGTTTGGTAATTATCCAATAAATCCGGATAATGCCTTAGAACCAAATCCGTATTCCTTATTGACTATTTCTGATGAAGGAATTGTAGACCGATCACTTACCAACTTTTATGCAGAGATAAAGCCAATAGAAGGTTTAACAGCCAGATTTCAGGCAGGTTTTGATCAGGGAAATTCAAGCAGAAATACCTATTTGCCAAGAACGACACTTTATGGCGCATTAGAAAATGGTAAAGCATCTATAAATACAGAAAGAAAAAATGATGATTTATTTGACTTTACTTTAAACTACACCAAAAAGTTAATGGAAGATAATACTTTCGGTTTAATGGTAGGTTATTCTCAACAAACTTACAGAACAGAAAGGGCAGGTCTGGGTAATAGTAATTTTGTAACAGATTCTTTTTTATGGAATAATATGAATGCCGGGGCAGGAACTAAAGTCACGTCTTCATCAAAAACAGAAAATAATTTCATTTCTTATTTTACAAGATTTAATTATTCATACAAAGACAAATACTTACTGACTTCTACTATACGTCGTGATGGTGCGAGTGTGTTTGCCAAAAATAACAAATATGGATTATTTCCTTCTATTGCAGTAGGATGGGACGTGTCTCAGGAATCCTTTATGAATTCTGTCAGAGATTATGTTTCTCAATTTAAGTTTAGATTTGGATATGGACAGACTGGTAATGCTGAAATTGGAGGAAGCGCATTTGGAGCTTTTTACGCACAGCCAGCCTATCTAAATGCCGATGAATCGATTTTGATTGGAGTTTTTCCTTCCAGACTTGAAAATCCTGATTTGAAATGGGAAACTACTACTGAGAAAAACTTAGGTCTTGATTTTGAAATATTAAACAGAAGAATTTCCGGTTCATTTGAGATTTACGACAGAGTTGTTTCTGACTTATTAATGTTAAAGCCAATTAATAGTTATCACGAAATAAATACAGTTTGGGCCAATGTGGGAAGTACCCAAAGTAAAGGTTTAGAACTAACCCTTAGTACAGTAAATATTGATCGTCCTGATTTTAAATGGAGAAGTACTTTTACGTATTCACAATTTAAAACAAATTGGAAAGAAAGATCGCCAGACTGGAAACCTAGGGTTTATGAGAGTTATGATGATCCGGTTCGTGCCAACTATTATCAAATTGCAGACGGAGTGATGCAAATCGGAGAAGTTGTTCCGGCACAGCCAGATCTTTATCCCGGACAAATTAAAATTAAAGATGTTAATGGTTTTGTAAGAGATGCACAGGGAAATCCTGTAACAGATGAAAAGGGAACATTTTTAAGAACAGGGGCAGCCGATGGAAAAATTGACGATGCCGATTATGTTTTAAAAGGATCATCAGACCCTGATTTTGTAGCAGGTTTGAGTAATACCATTATCTGGAAAAACTTTCAACTGAATTTTCAGTTTAACGGAATGTTTGGAAGAGAAATTATAGACAGAACTGATTTTGCTTATGGTGTAACCGCTGTAGGTGTGGCGCAAAACGGAAGAAATGCAACAACTGCTATTTATAACAGATGGACACCGGATAATCCAACAAATACACGTCCGGGATCACACTTTGGATACACACAATACGGATCTGGTGATTTCTTTATGCAGGAAGCTTCATTTGTGCGTTTGCAAAGTGCATCGCTGACCTATAATTTTCCTAAAAAATGGTTTGGAAAATATATTCAGGGAGCTGCTATCAGACTAGATGGACAAAACCTTTTTACCATTACAAAATATGATGGTATAGATCCCGAAACAGATGGTTATGCAGCAGCGTACCCAAACGTAAAGACATACACAGTAGGAGTTGATCTTAAGTTCTAATAAAAAAGATATGAAAAATTTAAAAAATTATACAATAGTTTTACTATTACTGGTTTTCTCTGGTTGTAGTGATGATTTAGAATCTATCAATTATGATGAGATTAACCCAAGTATTTTTCCCAGTTCAGAGGCAGATATTCAGGCGATAGTAGCTTCGGCATATTATCCTTTAAGAGGTTCTTACGGAAACGGAATTCATTCTACTTCAGAAAACGGGCTGATGTTTTTACTCGATGCCACAACCGAAATTCTGCAAGGACCTTACGGAGTGCAGCAGGAAGCATCATTGCACAGTTATAAAGCTACATCTACTTCGTTTACACGCTTCTACGATGTGTTTTACAACAAGATAAGCGGAATGACTTTGAGCATTGACAGAATTGAAAAATCAAACGTAAATGAATTGATAAAAAAACAAGCCATTGCCGAAATTAAATGCGCAAGAGGACTTTTGGCATACGAACTTTTTGATATGTACGGACCTATTGTTGTTGCTCCTTTGGATGTTCTTCAAAATCCGCTTAAAGAAGAACCTTTAGCAAGACTTTCAAATGCAAATATGGTAAGTTTTATCGAAAATGACCTTAAAGCTGCGGCCGCAGATTTAAAATCTCCAGCAGAAACTCAGTACGGAAGATTCAGTAGCGGGATGGCGAGAATGGTATTGATCAGATTGTATCTGCACGAAAAAAGATGGGCAGAGGTTGAGGAACAAGCCAACGCAATTATAGGCATGAATTATTATGGTCTAGAAGAAAATTATGTTGGTTTATGGGATGTAAAAGCACCTGTGAGCAGTAAAGAAGTAATTTGGGCTGTTCCGGCAGATTATGCAGGAACAAGCGAAAACCAATGGCAGCTAATGGTATTACCGGCTAATTTTCCGGGACGTGGAGGATATGGAACCATTCAGAGTTCATGGACTTTCTACGATTCTTTTGAAGCCACCGATATTCGTAAAACAGCACTTATTGCTGAGTTTGAAGGAACTGATGGCGTTACGTACAATAGAGCAAATCCTGCTAATTATATGCAGTTAGGACCAATTCCGTTAAAAATTCATCCGGATGCAGCCAGAACCACAGCCTTGACAACAGTAGATATTATTGTGTACCGTTATGCAGACGTATTATTGTCTAAAGCAGAAGCCTTGGTAAACAAAACCGGAACACCAACTCAGGAAGCAATAGATTTGGTAAATATCGTAAGAAAAAGAGCGAAAATTAGCGAAATTGAATTAGCAGATTATAGCACACTGGCAAGTTTTAATGACATGATTCTTCTGGAAAGATCACATGAATACTGGTGCGAAAACGGACAATACCGTTCGGATTTAATCAGACACGGAAAATTTACAGAACATGCTCTAGCACTAAATGGTTCTGCCAGTCAAAGTGCGCCTTACAAAGCTTTGTTTCCTTTCTCATTAGAAAGAATAAGCGAAGGAAAAGGGAAGTTTATCCAGAACGATAAGTATAATTAATTTTCTTTTTAAGAAGATTTAAAAAACAATTAATCAGATCATTTAATTATAAAAAATATGAAACATTTATTAATAGTATTTTGTCTTTTTTTGAATCTTGCCTCAAGTTGCCAAAGCGATAATGGCGGTGAAAATAAAGAAGAAGCAAGCGGACAGGAAAAAGTAACTTATACCGTTTCTAACGAAGTCTTTACCAATCCTGAACGTGGTTTTATGCATACCTGGCAGGTAAATTCTGAAGGAACTGCAATAACTGCTGCCTCTTTGGCGAATTTGAAAAAAGAAAATGTAAGCCTTATTTTGCGTTTGTATTATTTGGAGAAATTCAAAACCACAGCTTTAAGCCAGGCGCAATTAGATCTTATAAAAACTGATTTTACACGATTGAGAGAATCAGGTTTAAAATGTGTTTTGCGTTTTGCTTATACCGATGCCCAGGATGGTACCGATGCTTCTGTTGCTGTTATTTCAGGACATTTAGATCAGTTAAAACCAATTTTGGAAGAAAACAAAGATGTTATTGCTTTTGTTCAGGCCGGTTTTGTAAGTGCTTGGGGAGAATGGTATTATACTACAAACCAACTAACTACGCCAGCGAATAAGAAATTAATACTGGATAAACTTTTGGAGGCTTTTCCAAAAGAAATCAAAATTCAGGTAAGAACGCCAAAAATCAAACAAGATTTCGTCGCCACTACAACCGCAATAGATGCAACGGTTGGTTACGGAAATACCAACACGGCGCGTTTAGGTTTTCATAACGATTGTTTTATGGCAAGTGTTGACGATTATGGCACTTACGTAAACGTAACAGCAGAAAAAACATATGTAAGTAATGAAGCCCTTTTTGTCCCAACAGGAGGAGAAACTTGTCCGCCAACCAATGTTCCTGTGGCCAGCTGCAGTATCGCAGAGAAAGAAATGACGCTACTAAAATGGACGTATTTAAATCTTGATTATTACGGTCCGGTTTTGCAGGAATGGAGAAACAACAATTGCTTTACAGATTTTGAAAGAAAGTTAGGTTACAGATTGGCTTTG
Organism: Flavobacterium sp. 1355; assembly: GCF_017833415.1. GTDB lineage: Bacteria > Bacteroidota > Bacteroidia > Flavobacteriales > Flavobacteriaceae > Flavobacterium. The sequence goes on from NZ_JAFICC010000020.1 coordinate 9,444, forward strand.
GCTTCATCAAGCATTAATAAAGAAGTTGGCCTAAACGGAACTTTAGAATTCAACGCAGTAATTAACAACTCCGGTTTTGCTCCGGTTTACAATCCAAAAAACACCTATTTGATTTTGAGATCTGCAAACGGAACAGTTTATAAGAAAAAATTAAACTTTGATGTTAGAAAAGTGGTTCCAAGAGTCGCTTTTGATATAAAAGAATCAGTGAGTTTATCAGAGATTCCGGCAGGTTCTTATGAATTGCTTTTGAAAATTGAAGATGCTTCTTCAAAATTAAGTGACCGACCAGATTATTCCATTCGCCTTGCCAATACAGGATTATGGGAAACCCCAACAGGATTCAACAAATTATCACAAACGGTTATCATTAAATAGTTATAAAACATTTAAACCAAAACCATGAAAAAAATGAAACTAACCAAATATATAACAATGCTGGTGGCGTTGTTATTGCTAGCAGCTTGTTCCAGCGATAATGCATCTTCGGATTCAGCCACAAAACCCGTAGCCGATTTTTCTTTTACCAATGACGGAAGCACATTTACGTTTACCAATCTTTCTACAAACGGTACAAAGTACAGATGGGATTTTGGCGATCTTTATTATGTGTCAACCGAAAAAGATCCTGTGTATACCTATAAAATAGGAGGAGAAATAAGAGTTTCGCTAACTGTTACAAATGACGCTGGCGAAGAATCCTTTATTACAAAAGTAATAACAGCACCAAAAATTATCATTATCGATATTAAAATCGACGGAAAATTTACAGATTGGGATGATGTTGCCGTAACAGACGAAAATACATCAGGAAACGGTTCCATCCAAAAGATTAAAATTTGGGCTGGCGGACCAAACGTGAACGTGTATCTGGAAGGAAACAAAAAAATGTTACTGGAATTGGTAGACATGTTTATCAACACGGATGGAAATACACAAACCGGATTTTTACATGCAAACTGGGCAGAAGGCTCAGGAGCAGAGTTTTTGTTTGAAGGGCCGGTTGTATCAAATGGCTGGGGTGCTTTTTATAATCATACGGATCCTAGCGGAGGCTGGGGCTGGAGTCCTATTGCAGGTTCAGGAGTTAATTTAAAAGCATCTGCGCTTGTAAGTCTTAACGATACAACAAATGCTTTAGAATTTAGTATTCCAAAATCACAATTAGGAAATCTAACTGGTTTTATTGGTATTGGAATTACCGAAATGACATCAGGATGGTCTGCTGTTGCAAACTTCCCTGAAGCACCAAAATTTTCAACCTTACAATTGTAGTTTGTCATCGATAGCCTGTCAAAATTGCCATTAGAGGAATAGTTTTTTGAAGAGGTCATTTTTTTAATCTAATGGCATGAGCTATCGAGTTATCATAGTTAAGTAATCCTCGGTATTTTGATGATATTGAGGATTACTTTATAAAATTAAAAAGAACAAAAGAACAATGAATAAAAGCATAACCCATAACCGCCTGATGTCTGTAGATGTGCTAAGAGGATTTGATTTGTTAATGATAATCGTTGCAGACCGCTTTTTCTACAATCTAAATACGGCCGCTAAAACCAATTTTACAAAGACTTTGGCAGATCAGTTTGAGCATCCGGAGTGGATTGGTTTTCATTTGTATGATGTCATTATGCCTCTGTTTTTGTTTGTTGTTGGTGTTGTAATTCCGTTTTCATTAGGAAAAAGAAATGCAGAAACAGGATCAAATTTTAATGTATACAAACACATTCTAAGACGATTTGTAATTCTGTTTATTCTGGGATGGATCGTTCAGGGAAATTTACTGTTTCTCGATCTTTCAAAATTTCAAATATTCAGTAACACACTTCAGGCAATTGCTGTAGGTTATTTGTTTTCTTGTGCTGCTTATCTTAATTTATCCCAAAAAGGGAGATATATATTCTTCATAACATGTCTTATTTTATACGCCGTTTTATTGTCAGTACCGAATTTCTTCGGACATAGTTTTGAGTTATTACCCAATAAAAATCTCCCTATTTATATTGACCAGCAGGTCTTTGGACGTTTTTACGATCAAACACAATATTCATGGCTCCTAACCGGATTAGGATTTACGGCCACAACAATGTCGGGATTATTTGCAGGAGAGCTATTGCTTTCTTCCTTATCACGACAAAAAATTGCTAATTATTTATTTTTAATCGGAATAACGGCAATCGCTATTTCATTGATTATAGGTTTATGGCACCCTATTATTAAAAAAATATGGACGAGTTCATTTGTCATATTCTCATCAGGAATAAGTTTCGTTTTACTGGCTTTATTTTATTGGCTTGTCGATGTAAAAGGGTATACCAAATGGGCGTATCCGTTTCGGGTTATCGGCCTTAATGCCATCGCGGCTTATGTGGGTTCACATGTTTTAAATTTCTCTTTGATTGCCAAACAGGTTTTCTTTGGTTTTGAACAATTTATGGGAGCGTATTACGACGCATTTTGCGATTTGGCAGGATTTGGAATCCTTTATTTTATACTTTGGTACATGCATAAAAATAAAACCTATATAAAAGTATAGGCAAATAATTACAACTAACCCACCTCAATAAATTATCCTAAATTTAAAAAAAATGAAAAGTTCAAGTTTAAAATTTTTACTGATAGCTTTTTTGCTATTGCGAATTTGTGTTGCATCGGCACAAATGATAAAAACAAAAGCGCCAAAAAGAGATAAAGGCCAAACCGATGTTTTGCGTTTGGCTACACCTGCTATTCCCGTTGTTCGTGTAGGGGTTATTGGTTTGGGAATGCGAGGTACCGGTGCTGTAGAACGCATAACACATATTCCCGGAGTAGAAATTGTGGCGCTTTGCGACATGGTCGAAGACAGAACAAAAGCAGCAAACGATACTTTAGTAAAACACGGAAAACCAAAAGCAGAAACTTTTTTTGGAGAAGATGCCTGGAAAAAAGTGACAGCACTTAAAAACGTAGATCTCATTTATATCGTAACCGACTGGAAACACCACGCCAGTATTGCCGTACAAGCCATGAAAGATGGTAAACACGTTGCCGTTGAAGTACCGGGAGCATTAACCATGCAGGAAATTTGGGATATTATTGATACTTCTGAAAAGACCCGAAAACATTGTATGATGCTCGAAAATTGCGTATATGACTTCTTTGAACTGACCACATTAAACATGGCACAGCAAGGATTATTTGGAGAAATTCTTCATGCCGAAGGTTCTTACATTCACGGACTTCAGCCCTATTGGAATAATTACTGGAACAATTGGCGTATGGATTATAACCGCAAACACAGAGGTGATATATATCCTACACATGGAATGGGGCCAGCTTGTTTAGCCTTAAATATTCACAGAGGAGACAAAATGAATTTCTTAGTTTCGATGGATACAAAAGCTGTTGGAAATCCTGCCTTTATTAAAGAAAAAACAGGCGAAGTGGTAACCGATTTTAGAAATGGTGACCATACCATGACCATGATTCGTACCGAAAAAGGAAAAACAATACAGATTCAGCATGACGTTACGAGTCCGAGACCGTATAGCAGAATGTACCAGTTATCCGGAACCAAAGGATTTGCAAATAAATATCCGGTAGAAGGATATGCAATAGATGCAAAAGAAGCAGGAGCAGAGATTGCTAAAAATTATCAAAACCTGAATGCTGAAGAATTTGTATCTGAAGACGTAAAAAAGATATTGATGGAAAAATATAAAAATCCAATCGTAAAAGATATCGAAGAAATGGCCAAAAAAGTTGGAGGTCACGGCGGAATGGATTTTATCATGGATTACCGTATGTTTTATTGCATTCAAAAAGGACTTCCTTTAGACATGGATGTTTACGATTTGGCCGAATGGTCTTGTTTGAGTCCGTTGACAGAAGTTTCTCTGGACAATAATTCTGCTCCCGTAGAAATTCCTGATTTCACACGTGGGAGCTGGCAAAAATTGAGCACGGTTGAGTTTTCAAAATAAGAGAACGCTATTAATTGTTAGTTATATTTTGTGTTAGACTTAAAGCTTCTGTTTCTTAGCAGAAGCTTTAACTGTTTTTATATTTAATGGTTTTATATTCTTTTACTTAAATTCTTCAATAGCGGCTGATTCAGAAAATTTTTTAATAATTAACGACTTCAGTCGCTCTTGATTCTGATCTCCCCATTGCCCTAAAGCGCTTATAACCGGAATTAGGCTCTCACCAAATTCCGTGAGACTGTATTCTACTTTTGGCGGAACTACGGGATATATTTTCCTGACAACGAGTTCATGTTCTTCCAGTTCGTTCAACTGCATATTCAAGACCCTGCGGGATGCATCGGGTATTTTACGCTGTAATTCACTTGGTCTCTTATGCCCTTCATTAATAAACCAAAGGAGGCGTATCTTCCATTTACCGTATAGTACTTCACCTATCAGGTCAAGTCCGCAGTTTAAGTTCGGTATTGTTTTTCTTTCATACATATTGTAAAAGTAACAGTATGTTACGATTTGTGCAATAGGGGAAAAATTTATCCCTATCTGAATCGTAATTCCGTACTTGTGAGAAAGTTACATAGTTCTGAAATTTGTACAAAAGAAATCAACATGAAACAAATACCAGATTATCAAAACGAGTTATCAGGCAAAATTGCACTGGTGACAGGAGGAACAAAAGGTGCCGGAAGAGCGATAGCCGAACGTTTAAAAAATGCAGGTGCGACGGTCATCATTATCGCGAGAAACCAGCCTGAAACACCGGATAAAGAGCTGCATTTCATTCCGGCAGATTTAAGTAAACCAGAAGCGGCAGATAAAGTGGCAGCAGAAGTATTTAATACATTCGGTAAGGTAGATATCCTGGTAAACAATCTCGGAGGCTCTGAAACTCCCGGTGGCGGATTTGCTGTATTAACCAATACAGATTGGGAAGAAACAATCCAATCCAACTTACTGGCGCCAGTTCGTCTGGATAAATCATTTCTTCCTCAAATGCTGGAAAACAAAAGCGGGGTAATTATACATATTGCATCTATTCAGGGAAAACTGCCTTTGTATGATTCTACGCTGCCGTATGCAGCTGCAAAAGCAGGACTTATTAATTATAGTAAAGGACTATCAAAAGAAGTATCTCCAAAAGGAGTCCGCGTGCTAACGGTTTCTCCGGGCTGGATTATGACCGAAGCATCCATCCGAATGATGGAACGTATTTCAGAAAGTAATAATATGTCTGTTGAAGAGGCTGAAAAAAGTGTAATGACAGCTTTGGGAGGCATACCTTACGGAAGACCTGCCAGACCACAAGAAGTAGCTGAACTTGTTGGATTTCTTGTATCGCCCAGAGCAGGTTATTTAACAGGAACGGAATATGTAATAGATGGCGGAACAATTCCAACAATTTAACTAATTGAATTTTTAGTAAATGCAAAAAAATTAGTAATAATAAAATAGATAAATTATGAACTTACCAAAAGTAGTACAAGACTTAGTAAACGCACAGAATAATTTTGACAGTACGGCCTTTGCCGATTGCTTTTCAGAAACTGCAATAGTATTTGATGAGGGTAAAAATTATACCAGTAAAACAGATATAAAAAACTGGATCGAAAAAAGCGCAAAAGAGTACAATGCAGTAACGAAACCAATTGATTTTAAAGGAGATGCTGAAAAAGGCAATTTAAAAGCAGAAGTTTCAGGAACTTTTCCGGGCAGTCCTTTGATTCTTACCTATAATTTTGAGTTTAAAGGAAATTACATCCAATCGCTGAAGATTGATTAAAATTCTAAAAATCTTATATTAAATTTTGAAGAATTATCTGGCCAGGAATTCAGGTAATTCTTCTAATTTTTATAAATGGATCACTTTACACATTCGAAACCACATTCGGTAGTCACAATAGTTTTACCAATTCAATTTATCAGGGAGTATTTGCCATACGTTGAGAAATAAAGCTAAATAAATTGTTAACTTTAGCCTTTATGATAGATTTTCTAATTAGTTCTATTAAGAATTTTAAAAACACATGAAAAAATCCCGGCTCTATACTTTGACACTTGCAAGACAGTTTATAATACCAGTAATCTAAGAATATATAAAAATGGTTACAGACTATAAAAAGATTGACTTATTCGGTCAAACCTTAATTCAAAAAGTAATATTAAAACCGCCTTTTGAATTTCCCTTTCCAGTATCAGATAACGCTTGCTTTTTATTTTCTCTGGAAGGTGAAATAGAATTTCACGCACAAGAAGAGCAAATGCTCGTTCCAAGTAACTATTCATTACTTCTAAATTGTGTAAATACCGGAAAAAAAATAAGCAACTCTGCAACAAGTACCCAGAATGAATTAGTTGTTATTAGTTTTCATCCTGATACTTTAAAAAAAATTTACCAAAGAGAGCTTCCTTTATTACTTCAAAAACCAAAAAGCAATATATCAAATCAATCAAGCGGGAAAATCAATAATGATTTTTTAATAAACAAATATATTGAAGGTCTTTTGTTTTATTTCGAAAATCCATCTTTAGTAAATGAAGAAATTTTAATTTTAAAATTAAAGGAAATCATTCTTTTATTGTCTCAGTCGCAAAATGCAGAAACAATTCAGGTAATCTTATCACAGCTTTTTTCGCCGGCTGCTTATACTTTCAGGCAAATTATAGAGGCAAATATATTTCTGCAAGTTAGTGTTGACGATCTGGCACAGAAAACCAATTTAAGTGTTTCCTCTTTTAAAAGAGAGTTTACAAAACTTTACAATGACTCTCCTGCAAATTATATCAAAACTCAAAGACTTGAGAAAGCTGCCGAACTACTTATAATTTCTGATCAACGCGTGACAGATATTGCTTTTGATTGCGGATTTAATGACCTCGCAAATTTTACTAAAAGTTTTCATGATAAATACAGCATTACTCCAACTAATTATCGCCTGAAATTAAAGTAAGGGAACAAATTTAAGAGCAATTCAAAATTGAATAATGAAACACAATGAACTGTTGACAGCAATTTAGCTTCAGAATTTTGTTTTAGAAATTTTTTTTGAAATAGAGATGTCAGAAAATGACAAAATTTCATTTCTGAAAGTGAAAATTTGTCATTTTTCTGCTGTGGCACAATTTTCGATTTTTGGTAAGGTATATCATTGTTAACCAGTGATATGGTGAAATTAATGTATAACAATTTAAAAGTAAAAGTTATGAATCTTATTAAAAGAAACGGAAATCAATACCCTGGTTTCCCACGTTTGTTTTTTGACGACTTTTTTGGCCGAGAGCTTTTCAATTGGGAAAACAATAACTTCTCCACAACAAGCTCGACACTGCCATCAGTGAACATTAAGGAATCTGCCGATAATTATCAGGTAGAAGTAGCTGCTCCGGGTATGGATAAAAATGATTTTAAAGTAGTTTTAGAGGGAAATCTTCTTACGATTTCCTCGACAAAACAGCAGGAGCAAACTAACGAGCAGGAATCCTTTACCCGTAAGGAGTTCAGTTACCAGTCATTCCAGAGAAGTTTTGAGCTTCCTAAAAATGTAGTGGAAGAGGAGCACATTTCTGCCAGATATGAAAACGGGCTGTTGCAGTTGACAATTCCAAAAAAAGAAGAGTCCAAACAAAAACCGCCTAGACAAATCGAGATTTTATAAAAATTAATTAGTAGTATGTTTCAGAAAGCTGTCTTTAGGACGGCTTTCTTACTTTATTTAATTTATCATCTATGTCATCGGAATTATTCTCAGGACTTGCGATACTTTCTTTTGTGTTTTTATTTTTAATCCTGCTTTTAAGACGATTAAGGCAGCCTTATTTTATTGCCTACATTGGAGCCGGCATCCTGCTGGGGCCACAGGTTTTGAATATCATCCATGAGGCGGAGGTTATCTTACAGCTGGGTGAAATCGGAATTGTGCTTTTAATGTTTTCGACTGGGAATGAAATCGATTTGGATCATTTCACAAAGAATATTTATAAGCCGCTGGTTATTGTACTAGTCCAGATAGCGCTAAGTTTTTTGTGTATATTCTGCGTCGGACAATACGCCGGTTGGGACATCAGGACAATTATTCTCATTACATTTATAATCAGCCTAAGCAGTTCGGCAATTGTTTTTCAGTATTTATCACAAACCGGAGAGATCAGGAGCGCGCTGGGTATAATCACCAGCGGTGTTTTGCTGATGCAGGATATTCTTGTCGTACCGATGATAGTGGCACTGAATTTTATGTCCGGAAGCAATATTTCTGTTTTTGAACTCATAAAGGTTTGTATCGGCGCCATTATTATCCTGTTGTTTTTAAGGGCCGCGGTGCAGAAAAAACTCTTCAAGATACCAATGGGAAGAGAAATTGCGGCAGATCATGACCTTCAGGTCTTCATCGGTTTTTGTATTTGTTTTGGAATAGCATGGGTTAGCTCATGGTTTGGGCTATCACCGGCTTTTGGTGCTTTTGCTGCCGGAATTTTCATCGGGCAGGATAAGGCAATACGCTGGCTGGAAAAGTCACTAATCCCGTTTAGGGTATTTTTTATGGCTTTCTTTTTTCTTGCCGTTGGCCTTCAGCTGGATACTCATTTTTTTGCAGATAATATTGGAACGATTCTCAAGGTAACATTTAGTGTGTTGCTAATCAATAGTGTGATCAATGCACTTTTATTCCGGTTCACAGGGAGCAGGTGGCGGGACAGCATTTACGGCGGAGCGTTGCTGTCGCAGATCGGGGAATTCAGCTTTGTTTTAATGACACTGGCCTCCTCGTTGAATCTTGTCGGAAAGTATACCTGCCAGCTCACCTTGGCGGTTATCACACTTACCATGCTTCTAACCACCGTTTGGATTACTATTATTCAGAAACTTATATACCGATTGTCCGAAAAACGGTCTGGGCATAAATAAAAAAGAGCTATGACAGCTCTTTTTTAAAAAAGTATGCGAACAATAACTATCATAATTACGAATTTAAGCGGAGTAACTGAAATAAACTAAAGGGACACTAAGCTCAAAAATGACCATTTTTACCTTTTTATTGCAGATATTTAACTACTCATTTGTATGCATGAAATAAAAGTTTAATTTTACTTTTTTTACTATACACATCTTCTTGCTTGTCATTACAAAATAATCCTTCCTAATTATTGAGACAAGTTCGATTGACCAAAAGCATTTTATGTGCTTATTTTTTTATTTACCCTAACGGATAATTTTATGTATCAATCTGTAAAATATATTTTGATGCTTTTATTAGCATCATTAAGTTTAGTTTCCTGTAAGCAAAAGCAAGGTGATAAAATCAAAGTTGGGTTTTCTCAGGCCATGACTACCGACGACTGGCGCAAGCAAATGAACAGCTCTATAAAAATTGAAGCCTCGCTGCAGCCTGATGTAGAATTAAAAATTAGTGACGCCAATAATAATATCGAGAAACAAATTGACGATATTGAAAGATTCATTTCTAATAAAGTAGATGTTATTATTGTATCTCCAATTCAATCAAAACCCCTAACGGCCGTAGTCGAAAAATCGATTAAAGCAGGAATTCCGGTTCTTGTTGTAGACAGAAAAATTGATGGCGAAAAATACACGGCTTATCTTGGAGCTGATAATATTGAAATTGGACGAATTGCCGGTCGTTATATAGTTTCGCACAGTAAAGGTTCCGGCAAAATAATCGAAATTACAGGAGCAATTGGTTCTTCGCCAGCGTACGAGCGCAGTTTAGGATTTGGACAAATAATAAATGAAAACAAGCGTATAAAAATCGAGAATACAATTCATGGTGACTGGGAGGGAGAATCTGTAAAAGAGCCTTTAAAGGCAATTCTGTTAAGCAATCCCAAGATTGAGTATATTTTTGCCCATAACGACCGCATGGCCCTGAGCGCCTGGGAAACGGCTAAAACTGTAGGACTCGAAAAGAAAATTAAATTTATTGGTGTTGATGGTTTAAACACCGTAAATGGTGGAATTGAATTGGTAAAAACCGGTGTTCTTGACGGTACTATTTTATATCCGACAGGAGGAAATGAGGCATTAAAATTGGCTTTAAAAATGTACAATAAAGAACCAATTGCAAAAAATAATATCCTCAATACCATTGTAATCGACAAGAACAATGCTGAAATTATCGAAAATCAAATGGATAAAGTCGATCAGCAGCAAGCCGTTATTGATTCGCAGCAAGGAGCAATAAAAGTTCAGGAAAAAGAATATGCTTCGCAGAACAATTTGGTTCGATTGCTAAGTTTCTTTTTGGTGATTATTTTGAGTTTAACGATTTACAGTATTTATTCGACGATTTCTATTTCAAGAAAGAAAAAACAGCTTGAGAGAATTAATCAGACTGTTATTGATCAGAATAACGAAATTCAGGAAATGGCTCAAATTGCCCAAAAAAGCAATGAAGCAAAATTGAATTTCTTTACCGGACTTTCGCATGAATTTAAAACACCCATAACTTTGATTATGAGTTATGTAGAATCGTTAATCGAAAACGAAAAAATTAAAGGAACCACGCTTGTTGATGAAGTAAAACTGATTCATAAAAACTCAAACAGATTACTTCGATTAATAAATCAATTGCTGGATTTTAGAAAAATAGAAGAGCAAAAATTTACATTGAGAGCTTCAAATACAAAAATCTATGAGTTTACAAGTGACGTCATGACCAATTTCAAAGGCGAAGCTGCCCGCAGAAATATTGATTTTCAGCTGAGCTGCAAAAACAAAAACCTGGAATTGTTTATAGACAGAGGCTTGATGGATAAGGTATATTTTAATTTGCTCTCCAATGCTTTTAAATTTACACCCGATAATGGAAAAATCAATATTTCGATTGTAGAAAACCAAGACAATACAGTTAAAATCAGTTTTAAAGATTCCGGAATTGGAATCCCTGAAAATGAATTATCAAATGTTTTTAATCCGTTTTTCAGGGCCTCAAATAATAATAAAAACAGTTCAGGAATTGGGCTTCATCTCTCCAAAGAATTTGTGCTTTTGCACCACGGAACAATCGAGTTAAAATCAAAACAAGGAAGTGAATTTGTAATTACTTTATTAAAAGGAACCAGTCATTTACAGCCTTCTGAAATGATTAATAAAGCTGAAAATCTGGATGTAACGCCAAATTTAATATCAGATAATTTAGATATCGAAACGGAGTTAAATGTAGTAAATGTAGTTTCTGAATCAGAAAAACATACGCTTTTGATTATAGAAGACAATATCGATTTGGTAACATTTTTAAAAACTAAATTATCAAATGAATATGTAGTTCATACTTCAGACGGAAGCGATGCTATTGAAAAAGCAATGGCAATTGTTCCGGACATCATCATTTGCGACATTAATCTGGTAGACAAAGACGGTTACGAAATTAGCAAAGAATTGAAAAAGGATTTACGTTCGTCACATATTCCAATTATTATATTAACCGCGCAAAGTGATAAAGAATCTACTTTGAAAGGTTTGCAAAGTGGAGTAGATCAATATCTTACAAAACCTTTTAGTCTTTCTATTCTAAAACAATCTATTTCGGGTTTGCTTTTCAACAGAGAAAAACTTCGTTATTATTACACCAATAATATTTACCGCATTGAGCCTGAGTCTAAATTTGGCAATCAGGAACAGTCATTTATTACTAAAATGAATGATATTATCAAGATGAATGTTGAAAATCCTAAATTCTCTGTTGAAGATTTAGCCGATAAACTTGGGGTGTCCCGAGTGCAGCTGTATCGAAAGGTAAAAGCAATTATCGGAATTAATATCAGCGATCATATTAATAATGTAAAATTGGAGAAAGCAGCAGAGCTTTTAAAGTCCAATAACATGAATATTTCTGAAATTGCATACTCACTGGGATTCTCTTCTCCAAACTATTTTTCTACAGCTTTTAAGAATAAATTTGGAATTTCACCAAAGGAATACAAATCTTCCAATTAATATGAGTTCAAAATTGATACAAATTACGTATCAATTTTGAACCTAATGTAACAAAATCGAAACTACACGGTTTTCGTAAATAAATTTTAAATTCCGTAAAGCCTTGTAAATAAGGCTTTTTTTGTTTAAATATCAAACTGTCAGTATTTATAGAATTAAATTGTAACATCATTAAAAATAAGTTGTTTTTTTTGCGGATATCTTAGCGATAAGTTTTTAATACATCTACAATGAACAAGATATTAATTTGGTCTGTTACTGCTGCACTGGCAGGTTTTCTATTCGGTTTTGATACCGTAGTTATTTCTGGAGCTGATAAACAATTACAGCTTCTTTGGCAATCTTCTGATGCTTTTCATGGATCTGTTGTTATGGCAATGGCACTTTGGGGAACAGTTGTAGGTGCTATTTTTGGTGGAATCCCAACAAATAAGATAGGTCGTAAGAAGACACTATTCTGGATCGGGATTCTATATTTCATTTCGGCTGTAGGTGCTGCTTTTGCAAATGATCCCTTTGTATTTGCTGCCTTCAGATTTATAGGAGGTTTAGGAGTGGGGGCTTCTACTATTGCTGCTCCGGCCTATGTTTCTGAAATTGCCCCGGCTGACAAACGCGGACGTCTGGTAGCGTTATACCAGTTTAATATTGTACTTGGAATTTTAATTGCCTTTATCTCAAACTACTTTTTAAAAGATATTGGAGAAAATGCCTGGCGTTGGATGGTTGGAGTTCAGGCTATTCCATCTTTCATTTATATTCTTTTTATACTTACAATTCCGGAAAGCCCAAGATGGCTGTTGTCTAAAAACCGTGATGAAGAAGCGCGTAAAGTACTTTTCAAAATTGATCCGACAGCGAATCTTATTGATATTATGGACGATTCAAGAGAAAATGGTGTGACCAAACATGAGAATATCTTCATGAAAAAATACCGTTTTCCGTTGATATTAGCTTTTTTAATTGCATTTTTTAATCAGTTTTCAGGAATCAATGCCTTTCTATATTACGCGCCAAGAATTTTTGAAGAAGCAGGTTTAGGACAAAACACCGCTTTGCTGAGCAGTATCGGAATCGGGGTTACCAATCTTATTTTTACTTTAATCGGTGTAGCATTAATTGACAAATTAGGAAGAAAGTTATTAATGTACATTGGTTCAATCGGATATATTATTTCCTTAGGATTGGTTTCGGCCGCATTTTATTTCAATTGGGGAGGATTATCAGTACCTATTTTCCTTTTCTTATTTATCGCTTCTCATGCCATTGGTCAGGGAGCAGTGATCTGGGTTTTTATCTCAGAAATTTTCCCAAATCACATTCGTGCCTCGGGTCAGGCTTTTGGAAGTTCAGTACACTGGGTTTTAGCTGCTATTATTCCGTCTTTAATTCCAATGCTGTTTTCAGAAATAGGCCCGGAAGTCGTATTCTTAATTTTTACCCTTATGATGGTGCTGCAATTACTGTTTGTCATTTTTATAATGCCGGAAACTAAAGGAATTTCTTTAGAAGTATTAAGTGAAAATCTAACCAAAAAAAATATCAAAAAAAATGAAATCAATGAAACATCTACCGCTGGCATTTTATAGTGCTATACTACTATCGATAGGAGGCTGTAAACCAGCTGTTGCTCAAACAACGGCAACTACAGTTTCCACTTCTGCAGAAGAGCAAATGTACCGTCCTAATTTTCATTTTTCCCCTAAAAAAGGCTGGATGAACGATCCTAACGGCTTGTTTTATCTCAATGGCACTTACCACTTATTTTTTCAGCATACGCCGTTTCAAAGTGTACCGGATTTTGGCAAAATGCATTGGGGACACGCTATAAGTAAAGATCTTGTAAAATGGGAAGAACTGACTCCGGCACTTGCTTATGACGAGAAAGGTGCGATATTCTCTGGAAGTGCTGTTGTGGACAAGGATAATACATCAGGATTTGGTGATGGGAAGAACGTACCGGTAGTAGCAATATTTACCTACCACGATATGAAGAAGGAAAAAGCGGGAGAAATCGATGCACAGTCTCAGGCAATAGCCTATTCATTGGATAACGGAAAAACCTGGACAAAGTACAGCAACAACCCTGTATTGAAAAACCCTGGAATAAAGGATTTTAGGGACCCTAAAGTTTTCTGGGATGCTAAAAGAAAACAATGGGTAATGGGACTGGCAGCACAGGATAGACAACATTTTTATACTTCAAAAAACCTGAAAGACTGGACGTTTCTTTCGGAATTTGGTAAAGATGTCGGTGGACACGGCGGCGTTTGGGAATGCCCGGATCTTTTTCCAATAAAATTAGATGGGACTAATGAAGAAAAATGGGTACTTATCGTGAACATCAATCCGGGTGGTCCGAATGGAGGTTCTGCCGCACAATATTTTGTAGGCGATTTTGACGGGAAAACTTTTAAGATGGATGATGTTTTTGCAAAGCAGCTTGAGAAACAAAAGATCGCCTGGCTGGATTGGGGGCGTGATAATTATGCGAGTGTGACTTTTAACAATGTTCCTGATGACAAAAGAATCATTATCGGATGGATGTCCAACTGGGAGTATGCGCTGCAAGTACCGACGAATGCATGGAGAAGTGCTGCCACAATTGCTCGTGAAGTTAAGTTAATCAAAAAAGGAAATGAGTATACACTTGTTAGCAATCCGGTAAAAGAAGTTAACAAATATGTTTCTAAAACCATTAAAGGGAAAAACCTTAAAGGGAAAGGAAAACTTTCCATTCCGGAAGCAGGAAAAATTGATTTAACTAAGGCTATTGTCAATTTTAATGTAAAAAACTTAAAAACGGATACCTACACTTTTACACTTTCAAACGCTCTTGGTGAATCTTTAACGTTCGGATTAAACAATTCAGAACACTATTTATTCCTGGATCGTTCGAAGTCAGGAAAAACAGATTTCTCAGACAAATTTGCTTCCACAATTACCAAAGCGGCTTTAGACGGAAATCAAAAAGAAGGTGCTTTTAAAATTATTTTAGACAAAACCTCTATTGAAATATTTTACAACAATGGCGAAAAAGTAATCACCGAAATCTTTTTCACAAACCAGCCATTTACTTCTCTGTCGGTTTCTTCAAACGAAGGAATTGAATTGAGCAACCTTGTACTTAACCAATTAAATATAAACTAACTAAAAACCACTAACCTCATGAAAAGTAAAATTATTTATTTTCTATTTTTCTTCTTTCCAATGCTGATTTTAACAGCGCAGGAAAGCGGAATTAAAGGAACAGTAATTTCGTCCGACGACGGAATGCCGCTTCCGGGAGCAACCGTACTTATTTCGGGTACAAATACGAGTACAGTCACAGATTTTGATGGAAATTTTTCATTCGGAAATATAAATGCAGATGCTGTAATTGTGGTTTCTTTTATCGGATATACACCACAATCGATTCCCGTTAAAGGACAAAAAACAGTCAATGTTACGTTAAAAGTAGACAACAATCAACTAAATGAAGTTGTGGTAACAGGATACTCCAAACAAAAGAAAACGGACATTACCGGAGCAGTTGCCGTGGTAAACATGAAGGAAGTCATGAAACAGACGGAACCAAACCCAATAAAAGCGTTACAGGGAAGAGTAGCCGGGGTGAAAGTTTCGTCTGACGGATCTCCGAGCGGAGGAAATACAAAAGTGGTAATTCGTGGAGTAGGAACTTTAAACAACACAGATCCTCTTTATGTAATTGACGGTATGCCTACTAAATCGGGAATGCACGAATTGAATCCGAATGACATTGAAACCATTCAGGTTTTAAAAGATGCTTCTTCAGCAAGTATTTATGGTTCCCGTGCTTCAAATGGAGTAATTATCATCACTACCAAAAAAGGAAAAGAAGGTAAGATGAGAATCAATTTTAGCACCTATACTTCTATTTCTGATTATTCAAGAAAGCTTGAAGTGCTAAATGCAAATCAGTTTGGCCAGGCTTTATGGCAGGCGAATGTTAATGACGGATTAAATCCAAACAATAATAACCTGCGCTATCAGTTTGACTGGGAAGTAAAGAATAATAAACCACAACTAAACAAAGTTTTGGTTCCTGAATATTTAGATGCAGAACAAACGCTGAAGGCATCCAATACAGACTGGTACGATGCGATTTCACAAACCGGAGTTGCAAAATCTTACGATTTGTCAGTTTCAAATGCATCAGAAAGAGGGAACTATGTTTTTTCTTTGGGATATTATGGAAATGAGGGTGTTGTAAAAACAACTGATTTTGAAAGAATCTCCGCCAGAATGAATGGCTCTTATAAATATTTTGACGGTAAACTGGTTATTGGGGAAAACTTTAGTTTCAATCGTACCAATGAAGTTACCGATCCTTTGGTACTGGATCCTGCACTTCGTGCACTGCCAATTATTCCGGTACATACGGTTGACGGAAAAGGCTGGGGCGGACCAGTAGGCGGAATGAATGACAGACAAAACCCTGTTCGTCTTTTAGAATACAACAAAGACAATAAATACGATTATTTACGTCTTTTCGGAAATATGTATGCAGATCTTGAAATCATCAAAAACCTACATATCAAAAGTAGTTTTGGTATCGATTATGGGTTTTATAAAAAACGTACACTTCAAAGAAGTTACAAGTCAGGATATCTGCAAAACAATCAAACATCGGTTACTATTGATGAGTCTGTTAGCGATAAATGGACCTGGACCAATACGGCTATTTACAGTTTAAATTTCGGAAAAAGCAACCTGAATTTAATGGCGGGAACCGAGATGTATAAAGATGTTTTTGACAACACAGCTTTGCGTAAAAATGACTTTTTGATCGAAACTCCTGATTATATGTATCCTGATGCAGGAACAGGAGAATCATTTACAAGCGGAACATCAACCGTATATTCTTTGCTTTCTTATTTCGGAAAAGCCGATTATGAATTCGATAATCGCTATCTGGTTTCAGCTACAATTCGTCGTGATGGTTCTTCCCGTTTTGGTAAAAACAATCAATTCGGAACCTTTCCGGCAGTTTCAGCAGGATGGAGAATCAGTAATGAAAATTTTATTAAAAATAATGCGCCTGTTTTTTCTGATTTAAAATTAAGGGCAGGATGGGGACAAACCGGAAATCAGGAAATTAGCAATACAGCTGTTTACAGTTTGTACCTGGCTAGTTATGCAGGCGGAAGTCCAACCTGGGCAACATCTTTCGGAACTGCTTACGATATTGCAGGAAACGGAAACGGATTACTTCCGTCTGGTTTCATTGCAACACAATCCGGAAATGATGATTTAAAATGGGAAACCACTACACAAACCAATATTGGTTTAGACTTTGGGTTATTCAAACAAAAATTAAGCGGTTCTGTTGATTATTATATTAAGAAAACAGAAGATATTTTGGTTTTACCGCCTTATCTGGGCGTAATTGGCGAAGGTGGAAATCGTTGGGTAAACGGAGCGTCGATGGAAAATGAAGGATGGGAAGTTTCTTTGGGATATCGCGATGAAACATCATTTGGATTGAAATATGATATTTCGGCTAACATTTCGGCTAACAAAAACAAGATTACGCAATTGCCGGATGAAGTAAGAAATAATTACGGAGGAGACGGATTAAATGATAATATTTTAGGACGCCCGATTAACTCAATGTATGGATATGTTACTGACGGCTTATTTAAAAGTCAGGACGAAGTAGACAACTCGGCTATTCAGGAAGGAAAAGGTCTGGGAAGAATTCGTTACAAAGATTTAAACGGCGACGGAACCATAACAGATAAAGATCGTACCTGGATTGGTAATCCAAACCCGGGCTTGTTGTACGGATTTAATTTAGGATTAGGATATAAAAATTGGGATTTCACCACTTTCTGGGAAGGAGCAAGTGATGTTGATGTGATTAATAATACCAAATATCAAACTGATTTCTGGAGCGTTGACGACGTAGGTTCAAACAAAGGAACTCGTTTATTAAATGCCTGGTCTGTAGACAATCCAAATTCGACTATTCCGGCTCTAACTACTGTTGATAGAAATGCAGAATCAAGATTTTCCACTTATTATGTAGAAAATGGAAGCTATCTGAAACTTAGAGTTTTACAATTTGGATATAGTCTTCCTAAAGATTTATTGAAAAAAATGAATTTCGACAGCTTTAGATTGTACATCAGCGGACAGAATTTATTGATTATTGATGCTAAAAGCTTTACTGGTGTAGATCCTGAAAATGCCGGATTCGGATATCCGCAGCCAACGACTTTCACGGCTGGTCTTAATTTTACTTTATAATAAAGATTAAATCAAAAAACATGAAAAAAATACTATATATAACAGGGTTTTTAGTGCTGGGAATGTTTGCATCCTGTTCTGATTTTCTGGAAGAAGATCCTCGTGGCGTGTTATCTGAAGAAGATATTGTAACACCCGAATCAGTAGAAGGTTTTATGAATGCGGCTTACGCACAATTAGGGAATGATCATTATGATTCGCCTTATAGTTTGTGGCCCTTTGGAAATGTACGTTCTGATGATGCATACAAAGGCGGAAGCGGAACTAACGATATTCAGGATTTCCACTTTTTTGAAGTTTCAAATAATATCAGATCGGATTTTGGTGAATTAGATAATTTCTGGTACATCAGTTATGTGGGTGTTTCCAGAGCAAATAAAGCTTTGAAGGCATTAGAACAAATTTCGGAAGCCGATTATCCGTTAAAGAAAACACGTATGGCCGAGATGCGTTTTTTAAGAGGACACTTCTATTTTATGCTGAAAATTATGTTCCGAAATGTTCCTTACATCACAGAAGATATTGCGGTAGAAGACTATAAAACGATCTCTAATAAAGCACTTTCAAACGAAGAACTTTGGAATAAAATTGCCGAAGATTTTCAGGCAGCAGCCAATAATTTACCCGAAACGCAGCCACAGGTTGGCCGTGCCACTCAAAAAGCGGCATATGCGTATCTGGCAAAAACACGCTTGTATCAGGCGTATACGCAGGATGAAACATATAAGGTTACAGGAATTAATCAACAGCATTTGCAGGAAGTAATTGCAGCAACAGATAAAGTAATAGGAAAAGCAAACCTGGAGCCTGATTTTGCAAATAACTTTTTGCCGGGAACTTATGAAAACGGAACCGAATCGATATTCTCTATTCAATTCTCAGACAATGACGGAACTTTATACGGAAGATTAAATTTTTCAGATGTACTCTCAACACCTCAGGGTTTAGGATGTTGTGATTTTCATAAACCAAGTCAAAACTTAGTAAATGCTTTTAAAACAGGTGCGAATGGTTTACCGCAATTTGACACTTATAATGATCAGGATTTTGATTATAAAAATATAGATGCCAATACAGTTGATCCAAGATTGTATCATACTGTGGCCATGCCAGGTCTGCCTTATAAATATGATCCGGAATTTTTATATGTGGAGGCTTGGGTAAGATCTCCGGGAACTTACGGCTATTTTGCTTCATTAAAAGAAAATGTAGCGCCAAACTGCAGTTGTGTGGTGAATATTGATCCGTTTTACGGGAATTCAAAAAACAGAATCCAGATTCGTTATGCCGATGTGATTTTAATGCGTGCCGAAGCTTTGATTGAATTAGGAAGACAAGCCGAAGCTTTACCATTAATCAATCAGATTAGAGAAAGAGCTGCTCAAAGTACAGGAAGACTTCCGTATGTGAACAACTTTAAAATCAATACCTATGTTGATGGAGTAAATTGTAACTGGACACAGGATTTTGCACGTCAAGCAATGCGTTGGGAGCGTCGTTTAGAATTGGCGATGGAAGGAAGCCGTTTCTTTGATTTAGTGCGCTGGGGTGTTACAGATGAAGTGATGAATGATTTTTATGCTGGCGAAAAAACAAAACGTGCGTATTATCAGGATGCCTTTTTTGATGAAGGTAAAGAAGAGTACTGCCCAATTCCGTTGAAACAAATTAATTTCAGTCAGGGGTTATACAAACAAAATCCAGGTTATTAATCTATTAAGAACATTCACATGAGAAAATTTCTATATAAAAATTGGACTAAAGTATCGTTGATACTGGCAATGTTTTTTATGGTTACAGCCTGCGAAAACAGTTTTGAGAGTGGTGGTTTTGATGTCAATTCACCTGCTAATGTTATTTCTTTTAAAATAAACGGAGTAGCAGGAGTAATTGACCAGAAAACGGGAAAAATTAATGTCACGATACCTTATGGATCAGATATTACTGCAGTAAAGCCTGAAATGGTTTTAGAGGCCGGCGCAACATCAAATCTGGATGTAACAGTTCCTGTCAATTTTACCAATCCGGTAAAAATCAGAGTAGTAAATGGTAATTTGTACAAAGACTATACGGTAACGACAGTAGTTTTAAGTCCAATTAAAAGTTTTACTATTAATGGAACTGTGGCAACCGTAAACGATATAAGCAAAACGATTACGATGACTTTACCGGAAGGCACCAATTTAACAGCTTTAAAACCAGTTATTGAATTGACCTCAGGTGTGTCTATTTCACCTGCCTCAGGAACTGCGATTGATTTTACAAATGCAGTAACTTTTGTGGTAACCTCCAATGGAAAAAGCGTGAATTATACCGCTAATATTGGTGTTCCGGTATCAGGATTGGTAGTTGCTTTTCTTGGAACCGCAGCAACAAGAGCTGAAATTACAAATATGGATGAAATTACAGCTGCCGATTGGTTCTTTTCTACATTTAGCGGAGCGAAATACATTTCATTTACCAGTGTAGAAAATGGTGCAGATCTAAGCGATGTTGATGTAATCTGGTGGCATTTTGATTCAGCAGCCAATTTACCGGCAATTGCTTACAAACCTGCGGTTACTACAGCTTTAAAGAATTTCAGGACGAATGGAGGAAATTTACTTTTAACTTCTTTTGCCTCTCAATATGTAGATGCTTTAGGAATTGTTCCTTCAGGAAAAGGACCGAATAATGTTTTTGGCGATTTTCCTCCAAACGGATTTGTAGATGCAAATTCCTGGGGAATGTCTTTTGTAGGTCATGAGAGCCATCCTATTTTTGATGGACTAACAACTTATGAAAACGGGAAAGCGAATCTGTTACAAGGCGGAACTTTCAGATTAAACCATACTGCATGGTGGTTTATACCAGAATGGGGCGGTTACGTAAATGGAGAAGGCTGGAGAAAC
This sequence comes from Flavobacterium sp. 1355, assembly GCF_017833415.1. Lineage (GTDB taxonomy): Bacteria > Bacteroidota > Bacteroidia > Flavobacteriales > Flavobacteriaceae > Flavobacterium. Next base: position 30,524 of record NZ_JAFICC010000020.1, read on the forward strand.
CAAACCGGAGGAACCAATTTAGCCAGTGAGGCCTGGGATAATAATCTGGACGGAAGAGTTACCATTGCAGAGTTTCCAAACACGGCAGTCAATAAAAATGTGGTCGTAATTTCGATGGGAGCCTACGACTGGTATAACGAAACCAATAGCAGCGGTGTGCCAAGTCAGAGTAATGAGTTTATCAATAACATCAAACTTTTGACGCAGAACAGTATTAATTATCTGGCTAAAAACTAATCCGACTTGAAATCAACAAAAATGAAATATAGAAATATAATAACAGTAGCTTCCATTTTCTTTTGGCTAGTGTCCTGCAGTCAGGATGACACCTATATTGGAGGTTCCGTTTCAGGGGGTAATACTGAGCTGACAAGTATTTTTCCCGTTCCGCCTTCACAATGGATGGGAGCAAATGATCCTTATTATAGTGCAGGTTATACGGGGGATATTATGCCTTTTTTCGACAACGGAAAATTCCATATTTATTTCCTTCATGATGCACAAAACAAACCCGCAGGAAAGGGATTTCATGATATTCATGAATATTTAAGTACCGACCTGGCTCAGTTTACTTATGAAGGACAAACAATTCCGTTTGGAGAAGCCGCAGATCCTGATTTTGCCATCGGTACAGGTTCAGTTGTAAAAGTGGGCAGCCTTTATTATTTTTATTACACAGGGCACAATGGAACTCCCGCTTTTGTACAATCCAATGCCAGAGAAAGCGTTTTGTGCGCTACAAGTTCTGATTTGAAAAACTGGACAAAAGTTCCTTCTTTTAAAATCACAGCACCGACAGGATATTATAATTATGATTTCAGAGATCCGCACGTGTTTTATAATGAGGAACTGAAAAAATATTCAATGCTGGTGAGTACACAAACCGAACCGGGCAGAAAAGCAGTTTTGCTGCATTTTACAAGTGCTGATCCTGCATCTGGAAAGTGGGATGTTCAGGTGCCCATTTATACGACAACTCCGGAAGATAATTATTTAATGATGGAGTGCGCCGATATTTTTAAAATGGGTAACTATTGGTATTTGATTTTCTCTGAAAACTGGAGTGGTGATAAGGGAACGCATTACAGAATGGCAAATTCTATAAACGGCCCATGGACCAAACCGGAAAATGATAAGGTTGACGGAGAATATTTTTATGCCGGTAAAACAGCTTCTGACGGAAATAAGAGATATGTTTTTGGATGGAATGCCAGAAAAACACCTGAAAATGATCTCGGAAATAAAGATTGGGCAGGAAATATGGTCATTCATGAATTGGTTCAAAATGCTGATGGAACCCTCGGGACACATACGCCGCAATCTTTTAAAGATTTATTCTCTAAAAAGAGCAGTACAGCTGAGGTTGATGTGGCTTCAGATAACGTGACAATAAATAACGGAAATTATACTTTATCAGGCACGACAGAAAAAGCAATCGTAACTTTTAAAGCCGCAGGCAAAAAAGCCAGAATAAAAGGAGAAGTTACCTTCTCCAGTAACAGCGGAACGACAGGATTTGTTTTTCATACCAACGATACCGGAGGTTATTATAAGATTGCTTTTGATATAACAAAAGGTAAAATCATAGGTTATAATTCTGCTTCGCAGGAAGTAACCCAAATGCCATTTCAATTTCAGGTGAATACAAAATATGATATTGAAATAATTGCCGAGGGTAGTGTGGCGGTGCTTTACATTAACGGAAAAACGGCATTAACGAATCGTATTTACGGAAGAGACAAGAATAAATGGGGATTGATTGCTGAAGGACAGAATAGTACTTTTTCTAATCTTCAGCTTACAACACCAGAATAACATTAATATAAAATAATTTTTAGAATGAATAACGGAAAAAACCTTAAGGCGGTGGCCTACGGAGAGGTGCTTTGGGATGTTTTTGCCAATGAAAAAAAGATTGGCGGCGCACCGCTTAATGTAGCACTGCGAATGAAAACATTAGGCTGCGAAGTGGCGATGATCAGCTGCGTAGGAAATGATGAAGATGGAGAAGCTATTATCAGTCAGGTTAAGAGTTTAGGACTTGAAACCGACACTATTGTAAGGGCAGCCGATTTCCCGACTGGCCTGGTTCAGGTTACTTTAAGTGAACGTGGTTCTGCAAGTTATGAGATCAGTTATCCATCCGCTTGGGATAAAATTGTATTGAATGATTTGGCCCGAAGCTCCGTTTCTGATGCTGATGTTCTAATTTATGGAAGTTTAGTTTGCAGGGATGAAGTTTCAAGGCTTGCGCTCGAAGAACTCCTGCAGGCAGAAATCTTTAAGGTTTTTGATGTGAACTTAAGAAAACCGCATTATTCGTATGAAATGCTGGAGCAATTAATGCATTCAGCAGACTTTATTAAATTCAATGATGAGGAATTGTTAGAAATAACCGCAGCTATGAAATCTCCTTTTAAAACTTTGGAAGAGAATATGATGTTTATAGCAGAAAAAACCAATGTCAATGCGATGTGCGTGACAAGAGGAAAGCATGGAGCTTTGCTGATGTGGAAAGGTCAGCTCTTTGAAAATACCGGTTATCCTGTAGAGGTTGCCGATACAGTAGGAGCAGGCGATTCGTTTTTAGCAGCTTTAATTACATCATTACTTACCGGAAAAGAGCCTCAATATGCTATCGATTTTGCTTGTGCAATAGGGGCTTTGGTTGCAGAAGCGCCAGGAGCTAACCCGGAAATTTCGTATTCTAAAATTGAAACATTAATGTCCGGAATTAAAGTTTAATATTTATTTTAAACAAAGGGTCATAGTATTCGGTTAATTGAGTACTTATGTTTTTTTTGAAGTTAAGCCTGATATCTTTTGGTATCGGGCTTTTTCTTATAAAAGAGTAAAGGATTTAATTTAAAAATTTTCATGAAATAAAATATTAAAACATACCTTGCTTACTCTGCAATCTGTTAATAATACTTTATGCGTAATTCATAATACTGATTGAGTAATTTTTGCTTTTTCTCAGTTGTATTTTTGTGGTCTGTTAATAAGGAAAATTCAAGACAAAATTTTCGTACTGGTTATTACAAATTTATACCCTATTATATGAATGAATATTTACAAATTGGAGCAAAAGCTCTCCGAAGTGCAGCCTTAAATGATGATGCTAAACACTTCATACTTAATAATGCTAAATTGTATGGCATATTAAGAAAGGCTGCCAATCGTTATATCGGCGGCGAAAGTTTAGTGGAAACACTCCCTAAGGTAATTTATGCCAATAGTGAAGGTTACAAATGCTCCATTGAATTTATGGGTGAGAACGTCAGGACGGAAAGCGAGGCTGATGAGGCAACAATCGAATTTATAAATATTGTCCGTCATATTGAGAACAGAAATTTAGATTGTACAATTGCATTAGATCTTTCACATATTGGCCTTGGAATATCGCGCGAATTAGGATTGAAAAATTTAATTCAAATTTGCGATGCCGCAAAAAGGGGAGGCATAGAAGTCATTATCAGCGCTGAAGGAACTGATATGACAGATGCGGTTCTTGAAACGTATATTACCGCTAATAAAGATTTTGATCTATTAGGCATAACTCTTCAGGCCTACTTATATCGCAGTAGAAATGATATGCAGGAACTGCTCAAAACAAATGGAAGAATCAGAATCGTTAAAGGGGCATTTGAAACACCTCCAGGTTATTCAATTCCCAGGGGAAGCGAACTTGATGCCGTTTATTTAAGTTATGTGGATGATTTATTGAGCCATAGACACAAATGCTCAATTGCAACTCATCATCACGACATACAACAGCATGCAAAAACAATGGTTGACCATTATAAACCTTCGAAGAGTAATTACGAATTTGAAAGCCTTTATGGAATTCAGTCTGAGCAATTGCTAGCCCTTAAAGAAGAGGGTTATATGACTAAGCTGTATTTTGTGTATGGAAGAGAGTGGTATCTTTATTTGTGCAACAGAATTGCAGAATACCCTCTAAATATTTTTAAGTTGCTGGAAGACATAACCTTGTAATTAAGGGAATGATAATTTGTTAATAAAAGAGGATTACTAATAAAAAGAACGTTTAAAATTTAAATTTGCCTGGGGAAACCCCGAAGTGCTTTTTAAAAGCTGTCGAAAAGTGCTGTACATGCTCATATCCTACTATATATGCTATATTTGATATGTTTTGGCCTCCGTCAAGCAGCAAGCTCAGGGCATACTCCATGCGTTTCGTTCTTATATATTCAAAAACACTTTTATTATGGAGCGCTTTGAAACCTGTTTTTACTTTAAAGGTGTTAAGCCCTGATGTACGCGCCAGATAATCCAGTGTAACATCTTCAAGATAATGCTGGTCAAGATATATTTTTAATTCCTGTATTTTTTTTATATCTGCATCCTTCAATGCCAGATTATAGTAAGTATGCTCGGATGCCCTTATTTCCATAAATTGTAAAAGTAAGAGTTGACTCATAAGCCCTTGTATATAAAGTATACGCATGCTGTCCAGATAAGGTGTATCTCTGATCTTTTGCAGGATAGAAAACATTTCAGGAGTAAGTTTGTAGGTGTCTTTGGAAAAACTAAAAGGTTGTTTTTTCTCCATTTTATTGATGATTTCTTCCATCCAGCGGTCTTCATCTTGTAGAAGATCCACGAAAATTTTTTTATTGATACCTATAGCGATACTGTCGATATACTGTGGCCCCAGTACCTCATGTTCATTATCGTTTGGTCCGTAGACAAATGAGCAGCTTTTGGAACGTATTTGAAAATGCTGACCAATTCCCTCATAATTGGAGTTGATTTTGCCATCTATAAGGAATGTAAGTACTGCATCATCCTTTCTTTGAAAAGGAGAAGTATCCGCATTTTCATATAAGACAGCATTCTCAGAAGTAACTGTTTTATTACTTGCTATCTTAATATTAGGCAGCTTTATAATGTCAGAATTGTAAATAGTGTCAAATCGTTGATTTCCATTTAGCATGTCAGTTATTTTTAAATAAATAAGGAAGTGTATAAAAAATATCTAAGGATTAAATTCCAGAAAGGAAATTGAATTATACAGTGTAAATTCCAGAGCTGTTTTAGATATTACAGTTGGTATCATAATCGATAATACTGTTACATTTATCAGTATGAAATTTGTCAAAATTAATAAAAATTTGAATTCCATATAATAATTTAAAACTTTCCAAGAAAGGGGTAAAGTATATTTGTCATTATTTTTCAGTTTCTTTACAAGTATGCTTATGACTCTTTTTTCCAATGTTTTTAAAAATCTATATTTATGCAGATACTTCCATCACCGGAGCTCCGGGCATTTATAAAACATTATCTTTTTATAAGCAGTGTTGCGCCGTTAGCAAACGTTTTAAGAATATTTGGCGATGGTAATACTGGTATTGTTTTCTGCCTCGGGTCAACACTTCTGTCTACCGATCAGGATAAATTACCGAAAACATTTGTTTATGGACAGATTACCGATCATAAAACCTTAAGTGCCAATGGAACTATTTTGCTTTGTATTGTAGTTTTTCACCCATTTGGAATGAATAGTTTACTTGGTATTCAGGGAACGCAGCTAAAGAATATTCTGGTGGATTCTCAGGATGTACTAGGGGCAGAGGTACAAGATCTTCAGGAAAGACTTCAGGAGGCAGAAAGCACAGAGGGAATGGCATACATTCTTGATAATTTTTTCAGGAACAAAAAATCAATCAATTTATCTCTTTATCCTATGGTGTCCTCTGCAACACAATGGATGCTGAGGCGTAAAGGAATTTTCACAGCAGCAGAACTTATTAACTATACCGGTTGGCAGCAACGCTCACTCGAGCGGGCTTTTAATGATGCTGTCGGGCTTAGTCCCAAAAAGCTCGGAGGAATTATAAGGCTGCATCATTTTCTTGGAGCGATTCGTAACGTAAAAGCTAAAGGAGAATTTACCTCTTTGGTATATGATACTGGCTACTATGACCAGGCACATCTTATACGTGAATTTAAAAACATTACCGGACTTACACCGGGATCATACCACAAAATTGAAAATCATCTCGCCGTTAATGTGGTGCTGTTTCCTGACGAAAATATACAATTGCAGGTGAAAACAGATCTGTAAGTTTGTCAAAAAAAGATATGGAAGATATAAAAATTGCAACAGCACAATTTGAAAATAAAAGTGGTGATAAAGTGCATAATCTACAGCAAATTGCGACATTGTCGACACGTGCCGCCAGCGAAGGGGCTAAAATTATAGTTTTTCACGAATGTTCGATTACCGGTTATACATTCGCCAGGAATCTCAGTAAAGAAGAAATGCTCGATATAGCAGAATACCTTCCTGAGAGCCAGAGTGTGGAAATACTGAGGCAAATTGCTGCAAAAAATGAGATTGCAATTTGTGCAGGATTATTTGAAAAGGATGAGAATGACAATTTGTTTAAAGCGTATATATGTGTAGATCAGTCAGGAATAGTAGGTAAATACAGAAAGCTGCATCCTTTTATTAATCCGCATATTAAACCAGGTACAGAATACTGTGTTTTTACCCTTTGGGGATGGAAATTTGGTATACTGATTTGCTACGATAATAACATTATCGAAAATGTACGGGCCACAAAATTATTAGGAGCAGATATTTTACTTATGCCACATGTAACGATGTGTACTCCCTCTCCAAGACCCGGCGCCGGATTTGTTGATCCTCAACTGTGGTATAACAAGGAGCAGGAAAGCGAGCAGCTCCGTTCAGAATTCAATGGATTGAAAGGAAGGGAATGGCTTATGAGATGGCTGCCTGCCAGAGCTTATGATAATGCGATGTATTGTGTTTTTTCAAATCCTATAGGTATGGATGATGACCAGCTCAAAAACGGTTGCTCCATGATTGTTGACCCATTCGGAGCTATTGTGGCAGAATGTACGGTACTGGGTGCTGATATAGCAATTGCTCTTATCACATCTGATAAACTTGAGGCAGCAGGTGGTAACAGGTATATTAAAGCCAGAAGGCCTGAACTTTACAAAGATATTATCGGAGCACCACATAGTTCTGAACAGAAAGTGGCATGGCTTAGTGACGGATCTAAATAATTGCGATCAACGATACTCGGAATAATTATATTCTATCTTAAAAACAGGAGTTTTAATAAATGTATAAAAAATGAAAAATAACAAAAATCTAATGATTTTGGTAGCAGGGCCATATCGATCCGGAACCAATGATGACCCGGTATTGATTGCTAAGAATGTTCAGGCAATGACCGATGCTGCTTTGGCTGTCTATAATATTGGACACCTTCCTGTATTGGGTGAATGGTTTGCCCTTCCATTGATTGAAGCGGCAGGCTCCACTGCAATTGGTGATCCAGTCTTCAACCAGATTTTTCACCCCATTGCCCTGGACCTAATTAAACATTGCGATGCAGTACTAAGAATAGGAGGGCCTTCAACTGGGGCTGATGAAATGGTATCTGCCGGTCTTTTGGAAGGGAAAATAATTTATAGAACCCTGGAGGAAATTTTGCCTTATAAATAGCATTGCTAACTTCTAATATTTATAAGGGTTGAAGTGCAATTCTGTGGTACATTTTGCTAAAAACCAAATGTGCCACAATTTTGGCAAACTTTAAAATGTCATTTTGTTGTCTATTTTAAAAATAAAGCAGTCCGGAGAAAACAATAATATCTAATGATTTACAGCAAAAAATAGAATAATTATTTCATTAATTTTTCAGCATCATTCAATCTTTGTGCTACATTATCCCAATTTATAATATTAAACAAAGCATCAACAAAATCGGTGCGCTTGTTTTTGTATTTCAGATAATAGGCGTGTTCCCATACATCAATTACCAAAACCGGAATTGCTCCCCATTGTGTTAGTTTTTCATGATTTTCACATTGTAAAACTACAAGACTGTCACTATAAGGCTGATAGGCTAAAATTCCCCAGCCATTCCCATCCACATTCTTTGAGGTAGCTGCAATTAAAACTTTTAGTTTATCGAAACTACCAAAGTTTTTTTCAATACGATTTAAAAGATTCCCGGTTGGTAAATTACTTTTATTGGTTAGATTCGTCCAAAAAATGGAATGCAGTATATGAGAAGAGAAATGGTAAGATAATTTTTTTGTCCAGAAATCAACAGTTTCCAAATTGTTGTCATCTAAAGCTTTTCTTATCATCTGTAAATCTTTGTTGGCTCCTTTTACTGCGCCGCCATGATGAAAAGTATAATGAAGATGAAGCGTTTCTGAATCCATATAAGGCTCCAGGAAATTTTCATTATAGGGAAGAGCCTGCTGAATATAATTACCATTAGCATCTACTAATTTATCAATATTGTTATCAGCTAAATTGTTTGAAAAAGCATTGGTTGTTGGAAGTACCAGTGCTGCTGCACCAAAAAGAGTACCTGATTTTAAAAAATCTTTCCTGTTCATATTATTACTGATTTTATAATGATACCTAAAATAGCAGCTATAAGAATAATATAAGGCTCCTGAATTTTCTTTATATATATTAAAGCAAAAATACTTAAAAAAGCGATAAGTACAGTTGGGATATCAAAAATGCTTCTTCTTGCTATTACAATCACTGATCCCACTAACGCACCTACAACTGCCGCAGTAATACCATCTACAAATGCTTTGACTGGTTTATTTTGTGCAATTTTTTTAAATGATGGTGCCATTGCAATTGTAAAGATATAACAAGGCAAAAATGTAGCCAGTGCAGCGACTAGTGCTCCAAGGAATCCATTAACGAGATAACCTATAAATCCGACTGTTATCACAACAGGACCGGGAGTAATCATAGCCACAGCCACAGAATCCAAAAATTGCTGCTCTGTCAGCCATTGGTTTTCAACCACCACTCCTGAATGCAGGAACGGGACGATTGCCAGCCCGCTTCCAAAAACGAAGGCTCCGGCTTTGGTAAAGAAAATGGCAATTTTTGTGAGCGTTGTGCTTTCATAATTCCAAAAAGCAACCTGCAATAAAACTATTGAATTTACGGTTTTTCCATTCCACCACTTAGGCGGTGCTTTAACAATCATATATAAAATTCCTGCGGCTATAAATAATAGAACCTGCTCTTGTTCAGTCAGAAATGTGATGATTACAGCCAAAAAGAAAAATAGCCATAACAGCCATTTTGATTTAAAGGATTCTATATTAAATTTACCTATGGATTTTAACGTAAGCTTATAGGAACTCAAAGCAATAATTCCAATAACGGCAGCTCCTACACCGTAGAAAACGGCTTGTATCCATGAAAGTCCCCCATACAATTTATATACGATTCCCAGTAAAACTACCATTATAAAAGAAGGCAATACAAATGCAAATCCCACCAATGTGGCTCCAAGAATTCGGTAATGTACAAATCCAAGATAGATTCCTAATTGTGCTGCCAGGGGACCCGGGGCTAACTGTGCCAATGCCAGACCTTCTCTGTATTCTTCTTCTGAAATCCATTTTCTGTCTTCAACAAGATCTTTGTGCATATAGCCCACCAAGGCAACGGGACCGCCAAAACCAATCGTGCCTAATTTTAAGAAATAAAGCACTAGCGATCTTAAGCTATATTTTTTATTTTGTTCCATTATACGATTTTTTAAAAAGCAATTCCAAATTGTAAGCCAACAGTAAAAGTTGCAGGATGATCGTTTCCAAAACGAACGGGTAGAGGCATAGCTAAGAAATAGCTGCTGTTTTTGTTTTTTATTACAGTTTTATTTAGAACAGGTGTAAAACCATATCTGCCCCCATTTTCAAAAGCCAATCTTCCGGCAAAAGTATAACCCTTTCCCAAAGCGACTAAAACGCCGGGATGAAATACTATATTAGATACTTTGTCACTGGCGCCCTGAACCCTGATATTGGGAACGATTTCAAAAGAGAAACCTATTTTAGAACTTTTCCATATATTTATTCCAGTTGGAAAGCCCACTGCATAATAATCCCTGAAGTTTAAATTGGTCTGCTCACTGGAAGTTGTAACAATCGGATGATAAACTCCAAAATATCCTGTGATTTTTGGATAGGTTTCCTGAGAAAAAATGATTGTACTTGTAAATAGCAATAAAAAAAGTAGGATCGGTTTCATTATGATGATATAGTTTTGTTTCAAAGAACAAAGCTATATACACTAAACCGATAGAAATAGAAGGTTATTTACTTTTTGTATCTGGATTACTTTTTTTGTGTTTTTTTTCGGTATGAAGATGGATTTTTTCCAGTCTGAAGTTTGAAAATCCTTGTAAAATGACTCTGATCAGAAAAACCGGTCATGTAGGCTATTTCTGTGAGCGTATACGACGAATTTTCAATAAGGTTTACTGCTTTCTCAATTCTCAATTTCCGAATGTAATCACCAAAATTCAGGTCTTCAAAATACTTGGAAAATTCTCTGGACAAATAGGACGGGTTTAATTCAAGATCATTTGAAATTTGTTTTAAATCGAATGTAAACTGAGTATCAATCTGATCCTGAATTATTTCTTTAAGTTCTTTTACCCAGGACGGTGTTTTTTTATTTGATTTTTTTTCGGTTAAAAATTTTTGGTACACCTCATGCAGGAGATTCTCAAAAGGACTGTTTTGAAGATGGTTTTGCTTATGCAAATGCGTCGCCCAGCTATAAAGTGCATCATATACGACCATTCCGCTTTCCAATAGTTTATAATCATCGGTAATATTATAAGAAAGCCCCGCTGAAATCGCCCACAGCCCTGCAGACTCTGTTGCAATATCATGTCTGTCTGTATCTGCACCACGGACAATTCCTGCTATAATCAGTATAGCAGGGTCATCAATTTTATATTTTTTAACGATATAATCAAAAGTACATTGTTCATTATAGTGTGTAAATTCCACGTCAGGAATATCAAAAGGAATTGCATCAAGTTCCTTAGCTTTTATTAATACCTCGTTGTAAGGAACGTAAATAAATTCAGCTTCCTTGTCTACAAATTTCTTTATCAGCCAGGGGCAGGCAATACGGTCAATTTTAGGTCTTTCTCTAGTAATCCACTTCATGGTGTCATAATTTAAAAACTATCCATCAAATATATTCAATGGATAGCTTAAAACAGAATTAATAATTTAATTTTATATCTGAAATCTAATTAAACTCAAAAATGGAAATTGTATTTATTATTCTGGTAATTTTTCTATTATTCTATGCCCCTAAATATTTTAGGAAACGTAAATAAAAAAAACATTCTTTTTTACAATCTATAACTTATATTTTAGCAAAATAGCTATCACTTCATAGTATTCTTTTCAATCTGTCTTTTGATCTCATCCTGCTGTAATTTTCTTTTCCAGCGTTTTTCAACTGTAAGTCCTTTTTAAACGTTTTAATATTTTAAAGAAGTGCCTTAACTTTTCGTGGCAATTAGCAGGCAGCTCCCGCTATGAAAATAATACAAACAGCCTATAAAGAAATTTACACTCATTATAAATTAATAAAATGTAATAATAAATGATAAATATATAAAAATCAATAAGTTATTCGTGTTATGTTTGACATAACTTAAATTGGAAATCATGAATGGAGTGTCAACAACTAATCAATCAGCACATAATTATGGTTTACGCAGGTTATTTATTAACCAATTAAGAGAAATGATATGGGCTGAGCGAGCACTTACTAAAACTATCCCTAAAATAGTGGACAATATAGCTTCGCCAAATTTAATTGCTATTATGAAGGATCATGCGCTGATTACCAGCCAACAGATTGAAAGACTGGAAAGGGGTTTTGAACTTATTGGTGTAAGCACCCGCGGAAAAAAATGTGTCGTGCTTGAAGCTCTTATAAAGGAATGTAAAGATACATTGAAATATACACAGCATGGTCCCCTAAGAGATGCGGCAATCATTGCCGTGGTTCAGAAAATTGAACATTATGCGATGGCAGCCTATGGAACGCTTACTTTTTTTGGTAAGGCATTGGGTGAAAATGCTTTGGCTGATGCACTTAACAAAACACTTATTGAGGAAAAAGAAGCGGATGCTTTCTTGTCTGAAGCAGCTTATAGAACAATAAATTTTGATGCAGCGTTTGATGAGAAAAAATTTCTGGCATCTCATTATTATCGAGGAGAAACGCCAAAATTTTAATGTATTCTATCTATTACATTAGACTTTAAAATTAAAATATAATTAACGCAATATGAAAACATACAAAATAGGAATAATTGGCTATGGAGGTTTTGGGAAATTTCTGCACCATTGGTGGGGTCAGCTTGAAAATGTAGAAGTAGTGGCTATTGCCGATTCGGGCAAACATTCTCATACTGATATTGAGAATATTAAATTGTATCACGATTGGAAAGATCTGATAAGCGATGCAGAAATAGATATTGTAAGTATCGTAACTCCGCCAAGCCTGCATGCAGAAATGGCTTGTGCAGCCATGAAATCCGGAAAACATGTATTGCTTGAAAAGCCGGCAGCTATAACCAAAGAAGATACCCTGCAAATTTTAGAAACACAAAAGGAAACCGGGATGATTATTACAGTTGATCATATGATTAGGTATAATCCCATAATTCAAAGTTTCATTCAATTGGGGCAAAGCGGTACCCTTGGCAGGCTTAGACATGTGGTGGTAAATAACTATGCCCAGGATGCAGCTTTGCCTTCTGATCACTGGTTTTGGAAAGAGGACGTGTCTGGTGGAATTTTTATCGAGCACGGAGTCCATTTTTTTGATATTGTCAATGCATTAAGCGGCCAGAAATATAGTAAAGTGTATGGAGTTTCTGATCATCGTAATGCAATACAGCGGGATAGGGTCTCAGCAATAGTATTGTACAATGAAGGTATGATTGCCAGTTATTATCATGCTTTTTCGGGTCCGGGTTTTTTTGAGCAGACTACCATAAGCCTGGCATATGATCTGGCCAGAGTAGAAATTGAAGGCTGGATGCCTCTGAAGGGGACCATAACAGCAATGGTAAATGAAGATATAAAAGAACAACTAACAGATATTCCTGGCTGGACCATAAATCAGACCCAGGAACTTGACAGAATTGGGGATAATTCAAGACCGGAAGGCTGGGGTTCCGACCCGTCAATTATTGCTCCAAAAGAGTTGACCTACTGCGGAGGAATTGCGTATGATGTTAATGAAATGATATCAGGAACTTTTCAACTTCCTGAAACAAAAGGCGAGGTATACGGCAAATGTGTACAATCGATTCTGATTGATGTGATAAAGAAAATAGAAAACAGGGATCACAAATTAGCGATAACTTTTGAGGATGCTGTTGAAGCGGTAATGATTGCTGTTTTATCATCAGATAAGGAATAAATACTACGTTATAAAAGACTGAAATTAATTAGAATATTAAAAGAAACGGGACGTTCATGATAGAATAAAAAACATGTTAATTCTTTGATTTTGTTTTGTTTATAAAATATAATATTGTAAATCTTGGAATAAATTGTGTAAAAAAAACATTCCGAAGCTGCTTAAATTTCCAAATATTAATTTTAAATAAACTTATTATGATATTAGATAATCAAAGCACGGAAGGTGCAACGGCAAAGGCTATTGAAGAACAGACTTCAAAACTGCCATCAGATTTATTCTTGTATGCCTCACTGGCTGCAATGGGAACATCACTTACTCTAAAATGTCTGGGTAAAAGTCATAACGCCTTATTTGTTGGGCAATGGGCTGCTCCATTTTTACTGTTGGGAATTTATAACAAGCTTGTAAAATTGGAAGGTCACGATGCTGAGGATAGAAACGTAAATGGATAAGTTATGGAAAAGCAAAACAAAAATTTTGATAATGAGGAATTTAAGGATACCGATCAGGGATTCAATGCCAGGAATCAGTACAGCGGATCTGGAGATTTCAGCCCTGACACTGAGGAAGAATCTATAGAGTCATCACTGAATAGTAATGATGAACCTGAATCTCCTACAGATTTGCAACAGGACGAGTCCGGTACGTTAAAATCAAATAATTAATAAGTCCTTTCAAAAGAAGCTGCCAAATGGCAGCTTCTTTTATATCAGCTGGAGATCAGGCTCAAAGCAATGATGCCAATTTAATGCCTTTTTATTTTATTCAATGCTGAATGACTTAAAATGTGGATGCCAATTTTATAAAAGCGAATTATAATTTTGTAAAAAACTGATACTGTGTAAAGTATATTTTTAGAATATGAAATTAATTAAAATTTAATATATGAAAACTACAAAAAACACTAGTACATCTGATACGAAAACTAAAAGTACCAGAACCCAATCAAAACCGAGAGGAAGTGTAAAAGCAAAATCATCTGCGGCAGAAGGACTTAGAGAACTATTTGTAGAATCTTTAAAAGATATCTACTGGGCAGAGAAAGCGTTGACAAAAGCACTGCCAAAAATGGCTGAAAATGCTACTTCTGAAGATCTTATAAATACAATTAACGATCACCTTAAGGTTACAGAAGAACAAGTAAGCAGATTAGAACAGGTTTTTGAGTTGATTGAAGAAAAAGCAACGGCAAAAAAGTGTGAAGCAATGGAAGGCTTGATTAAAGAAGGCGAAAGTATAATGGAAGAAACGCAGCAAGGTCCTGTACGTGATGCAGGAATTATTGGTGCATCGCAAAAAATTGAACATTATGAAATTGCTACTTATGGCACACTTGCCGCATTTGCTGAAACACTCGGTGAGAATGAAGCGCTGCAATTACTACAGCAAACTTTAAACGAAGAAAAAGAAGCAGATTCACTTTTAACTGAAGTTGCCTACAACAACATCAATTTTGAGGCTTCAGAAGAAGAGGAAGATGAAGAATAACATTTTCTTTTTAGAATTATTGTCATGTTTTTAAAACCTGTAATCTCATATTAAGATTACAGGTTTTTTATTTCAGTTTGGCAATACTTTCTATTATGAGTTGCGCTGTTTTATCAATTGTTTGTAAAACAATTTCTTCGGGCGAACCTTTAAAGACTTCCCTGTGACTTATTTTATCATTTGGAGTTATGATATGAATAAACATTGTGCCAACAGGTTTTTCTTCGGTTTCGCTGCCGCCCGGAGTTGTAAGCCCCGTAATGCCGACAGCAATTTTGGAATTGAATATCTTTAATGTTTGCTGTGCCAATATTTTGGTCACATCGGCAGATTCGGGGGTACATTTTTCAATGATACTGTGCGGAACATTTAAAATCTGCTCCTTTACAAATATTTCATAACAAACAATTCCGCCACGCAATATATCTCCTGATTTTTCGGTCATAGAAAATTCAGCAGCCATTCTACCTGCGGTTGCGCTTTCTGCAAAAGCAATATTCCATTGTTTAGCAGCTATTGTTTTACTACATTTTGTAACAATTTCTGAGGGCATAAAATAAACTTTTAGTTAAACTATTGATCTAAAACTAAGAGGCGCTTTTTACAGAATTATTGTGTTGATAATGACATTCAAGTATTGATCTCATTAAAGTAGGATGATAGACAGCATTTACAAACTCATCCCATGTTTTTTCAGAAATAAGTGCTCTTAAGGATTGTGGGACTTTTAGAACTTCGGGAGCATTTTCTCTTATCAGCGCATCCCATTCTTCATAAAAAGTAAGAATGTCATCCGGATAAACAGTTTTCCTAATGGTATTCTCATCAATAACATGAAATGGTTTTTCAACATTCAGATAACCGTAATCGTCCGTAAGTTCTTCGCCGGGATGAATATCTCTTATGGCAATTTCAAAATCATAAGGCGTACTGAAACAACTTGGTTTAAAGCTATGATTTACAAATTTGCCGTTATCCCAGCACAAAACCATTTCGCCATTTTTATTGGTAAAAGAATAAGTGTCCAAATATTTTTTTATAGATGGATTCAGATTCTCGGCTCTCTCTCTACTGAAAACCTGATCGAGATCGTCCTGAACCCAGGTTATTGTTCCTCTTGGAATTAATTTTGTAGCTACAACGCCGTAACCTTTTTCTTTGCTTATAAAGCGTACTTCTGTATCTGGATGTATCATATTAAACTAATTTTAAGCATTCACGTTCATAAACTTCTTTTCGTAGTCCGCTGCTGGAGAAACGGTGGTTGCGTTTGTTATAAATGAGTTTTATGCCCATTTTTTCGCAATAGTCACGTCCGGTAAAATTGGTGTCTTTGTATTCTTCTCCAATAATTCGAACATCGATTGCAAATGACTGAAGAATGTCCTGAAGATCCTGCTCTGTAGCATACGGAATAATTTCATCTACAAACCTGCAGGCTTTGAGCTGTATATATCTTTCAACGACAGATTGTGTTGGTTTATTTTTTTCAGGTCTGTCAATTGTTGGGTCAGTCTGCAGCCCCACAATTAAATAATCACAATATAATTTTGCCTCTTCAAGCATCTTTACATGACCAGCATGCAATAAATCAAATGCACTAAATGTAATACCGGTTATTGTTTTCGTTAATTCCATTTTACATATTTTTTTGATTAAACGTTATTTAAAAAAATCAACAAATTGATTAAAAAAGTTTTTCCTGAAATTGGGCTGCGCATGCACCAAAGCATCAATATAAGGCTGATGCGGAATCCGGTTGCTGTTTTCATCAAGATCCCAGATCCCACATTCACAGTATTTTGTCAGATCATCCCAATCTGGCCTGTCTGTTACAGGATAAATACAGATTCCTCTTAAATCAACCCCGTTTTTTTGGGCTAATAAACATTCAGAAGTAACTTCATTCAGCCACTCAATACGTCCGGATCCAAAATGTCCTGTTTCTGAAATAAATACAGGTTTTTGATAGCGTTTATAGACTTCCTGCAATAGTTCTGAGAATGGAATCCTGGATTGCTGCTTATCTGGCCAGTCGAGCGGTTTTCCGCTTATTTCCCATTGGCAGTTCCAATAATAATTAAATCCCAGAATTTCCAGAAGCTCTTCAGAACCACCAAGTTCGGGACACATTCTTCCGGCAATAATATCCATTGCCTGATATTGATTTTCGTTTAAGGCAATGGCTTCATTTACAGTTTCCGGACCCGAAGGATGAACTCTCACCAAAGGTTCGACTATAATAACATGGCTTTCAGGATCGATTTTTTTTATTTTTTTTATACCTAAGATCGCAGCCTTGCACAAATGATACTTAATATCCCAGCCACTGTTTACTGCAAAAGGAACCGTGCCCCTTACATCGCCGGAATGCCAGGATAAAAAACTAATTTCGTTGATGGGAACAACAAACAAATCCTGTTTTGAATGTTCTTTATAAAACAAGGTAAAAGCTTCGCATAATTTTTCAAAGCGATTGCAAAAATGTGGATGCGTAGGGTAAATTCCGTCTGGATAGCCAAAATGAATCAAATCCCAAATTTGCTGAATTCCAAACTTTTCTGCAGCCTGCATTCGGTTGAGAACACCAGAAAAGTCAAAAACTCCGGGAGATTTTTCTACAGCACTCCAGCAAATACCTTCACGAACGGTTTTGATACCAATCGCAGACAAAGCTTCATAATCCTCAGAAAAACGAATATCATGCTGTGTTTCTTTCAAAAGGTTAATTCTTTCGCCAGAGCGGTTAATATGATCCGCACATTCGTAACCTCCCATAAAAAAAGTAGTAAAAAGATCCATCTAAACAGCTGTTTTATAAATAATTTTATTTTCTAATTTATTAAAAAGATCCAGTGCATTTTTAAAAGCCTGATCCATATTAAAATACTTATAGTTGGCCAGTCTTCCTACAAAATGAACATCCACGAGTTTGTCGGCCTCTTCTTTATAGCGTGCATAAATTTCCTGATTGCGTGGGTTTGGAACCGGATAATATGGCTCTCCTTCGTCTACGGTAAATTCTTTTACTACAGTAGTTTTATCTGATTTTTGATTTCCAAAATGTTTGTATTCTATAATTCTGGTAAAATCAACTTCCGTTCCCGGATAATTTACTACAGAGTTTTCCTGAAAAAATTCGGCATCGATTGTTTCACTTACAAAGTTGATCGAACGATATTCGAGTTTTTCAAGAAGACTGTGTTTAAACTCAAAAAAGCGGTCTACAGGTCCGGTATAAAACAATTTTTCGTAGTTAGTATACTTATCTTTTACATCAAAATAATCCGTTTCCAGTAAAACTTCGATATTTGGATGATCCAGAATTTTTTCAAATAATTGTGTATAACCACCTTTTGGCAATGCCTGATACGTATCAGAAAAGTAACGATCATCATCATTAGTTCTAACCGGAATTCGTTCTAAAACCGAGGCATCAAGTTCGGCAGGATATTTATCCCATTGTTTTTTTGTATAATGTTTAAACATTTTTTCGTACAAAAAAGGGCCCACACGACTCAAAACAGCTTCTTCACCATTTGAAGGTGTGGCAATTGGTGAACGGTGTTCTTCAAGCCAGGTTTTCATTTCTTCTTCGTTGGAAATCTGAGTGCCAAATAACTTATTTACAGTTGTAATATTTACAGGAATCGGCACTGTTTTATCATCAACTCGGGCAATAACTTTATGCTCCCACGGATACCAGTCAGAAAATTGGTTGACATATTTCCAGACCTCTTCTTCGTTGGTATGAAATATATGCGCCCCATATTTAGAGACTAAAATGCCGTTTTCATCAATATAATCATAACAGTTTCCTGCAATATGATTGCGTTTCTCAATAATTAAAACTTTTTTTCCAATAGAGGCGTACCGTTCTGCAAGTACAGCACCAGAGATTCCGGCACCGATAATTAAAATGTCTATTTGTTTCATTTTGCAAATTTTTTAATGATTGATTCCATTTTATCAGCGGTTGAATCCCAGGAGGTTTTCTCCAGGATATTTTTGTATTCCATTTGAATTTGAGTATGATCTTTTGTAAGCAGGGTTTCTATAGCATCACAAAATTCACCCTCGTTTTCTATTAAGGTAACACTCTCACTATAGTCGCGTACTACATCTGTAATTTTGGTAGAAATGATGGGTTTTCCCGCTGCCATATATTCTAAAGTCTTGGTCGGACTTATGTATTTTGTAGCATCATTTAAGGCAAACGGCATCATGGCAATGTCAAAAGCTTTTAAATAAGTAGGAAGTTCATCATAGGATTTCATTCCTAAATAATTAATATTAGTTTCTTTTGGAAGGTCAGCATTTTCAATTTTAGCCAAAGGGCCAATCATTACAAAAGAAACATTTGGCAGTTTTTTGGCACAGTTGCGAAGTAGATCTAAATCAATACGTTCATCAATTACACCGTAATAGCCCACAATTGGTTTTGGTATATTGGTAATGTCCTCTGCTATAGTAATTTCTTTTAAGGCTTGCGCAAAATGTTCCTGATCAACAGAACTTGGAAAACAATATACATTTGAGTGAAGTTGTTTTTTAGCTTCATACAATGATTTTCCGCCAGTAAAGACAATTTCAGCATGGGCCATAAGATATTTTTCCTGATTAATAAGATGGACAGGAGCACCTTTAAATAAAGAAAGTTCATCCATACAATCATATACTACAGTTTCAAAATTGATTTGTTCCAACAAAGGAGCAAATGAAGCGGAGTAAAACCATCCAATAGGAATCGTTTTGTTTTTTATGTAAGCAGGCAAAATATCTATTATTGATTCTATATCTTTTACAAACGGTTGTAAAACATGTAGTTGCTCACTAATAACTAGTAGATTTCCAGGCAGGTTTTCATCCTGATTGGCAGGAATTGGCTCTTCAATAAATAAAACTTTCATTTTAGATGCCAATCTGCTAATAATATGCTGTGGGCGTTGGTACACAAACTGCCATCTTAGATGACAAAACACAATCATATCATAATACTGTTGTCCGCAGTTATTAATCAAATCTGTTTTTGCAGTAGTGTTTTTTTTAGTATTCTTTAAATTGTTTATCATGATTTATAAGTGATTAAGTATTTATTTGTAAAGAATTATATAAAGATTACTCCTCTTTTTATGTGTAAATGTATTTTGAGTATTGGTTATTTTCTTACAAAAAAAATCACTTTGCTTACATAATTTACAGGTATTTTACATGAAGTTGATGCGAATAAAGTTTTTGATAATAATTTTTAAGTTAAAATTGATATGCAATAGACTAAATGTTTTCGGAGGCTTTTACAATGTCAATGATTAGATGCTCCAATTGAAGTATTAGGAACATAGCTAAATATGGATATCACGCTTTTTCCTTTCCCCATAAAATTACATCCAGCTTTTCAGCATATTGAATTTTATCAGGAAAAGTACTTATACTGTATTGTCCTGCATTGTATGAGATATCATTTATGGTGGCACTTAAATCTTGAAGTTGCCATTCTTTGTGGTGAATATCAAATCTGCAGATTTCATTACCACATGTCTCATATAAACAATGTCTTTCGGTCAGCCAGAAATCTAAAGGCGTTTTTTCTTTTAATGGCCGTATTTTTCCAATTGTAATATCAAGCCGCTGGTTTAGAGCTTTGTTTTGGGAAACCATTTTTTTTGGAGTCCGTGTTATTTTAGATTTTTTATACGGTAGCCCAAGAAAAACCCGTGTGAGTAAAACTTCAATTAATTTATCTGTTTCGATTGAAAACATATAAATTCCAGGCTTTCCGTCTTTGATTACATATGTTCGTAGATTTATCTCGTGAAAGTTGGAAATATACCAAAGAGGGGGTGTATTTTTTAATCTCATATTTCTCACTTCAAAAGCAACAAGAGAAACCCAAGCCATATTATTGAAAGTATCCAATTCAATTCCTTTTGGTATATGTTCTTGTAAAAAATAGGCAGGAACTTCCCAATGACAGAAAATAGTATGGTGCCATTGCTGAAAATATTTCCATTTTTTCTCAGGAAGCGGGTACTCTCTGTTGCCTGTACTTGCTAATATTTCGTTTGTATTACTCATACCGTTTAAATAACTTGTAAGTGAGGTCTAACCTGAAGGCTCACAACATCGGCACGTTTCGGCTGTGAAAGACAAAATAAAACGCTCATGGCGATATCCTCAGCTTCAAGCATTTCCATTTTTTTAACTTGCTCGCGCTGTTCTTCTTTTGGTGCAGGCTGCATATCACTCGTCACAGCGCCGGGTTCGATAAGAGAGACTTTTATTCCAAGTTCGTTTACTTCTTTTCGCAGTGCAGCACTGAATCCTCTTATGGCAGATTTTGTTGCCACATAAACAGTTCCTGTTTCTTCGTGTGTTTCTGCGCTCATAGAACCAATGTTTACGATATGGCCTTCATGCTGGGTTTCCATTCTTGACACAGCTTCTTTAGTAAAGGATATATATCCAAGGATGTTGGTTTCAAGAATATATTTAATATTTTCATACTCTTCCTCCACGATTCCGTCCGCAGGTAAGGCTGCATTATTAATCAGAATATCAATTCCTCCAAGAGTATTGTCAATTTCCTGCCAGATAAGTTCAATATCTTCTTTTCGTGTAATATCAGCTGTAATGCCATACACTTTGCCTTGTGCCTGAGCGTTAATTGAATCAATTGCCTGATCGAAGTCGTCTTTGTCCCGTCCAAAAATAAAGATATGGCCTCCAAGTGAAGCCAGGAGTTCTGCAGTTGCTTTTCCGATTCCTGTTGTACCGCCCGTAATAACAATACGTTTACGGTCTATATTTTGTCCAAAATAGTTTGATAAGTTTTCCATATAACTTTAGGGTTTTTATAATTGCCGTTTTTGATTAATTCTTTATTAAAGTCAAATTTCTATTTTTAAAAAAAATCTATTTTATATAATACCGTATAAAACTTACAAAAATCTAAGATGTGCCTTAGAGTGTTTTATTTCAATTTTACTCTATAGGTTGAATTATATGTGAATTATATAAACACTCTTTACAATGATATAAACAGAATTTTAAAAAAGAAGGCACTTTTATAATCCTAATTACAATTAAATCGGCTGTTATGGATAAGGATGATGTAAAGATTACTGACTGGTATCGAATTTTATTTGGAGAAGCACCACCTGAAATTATTGTGGAAGTAACCATTCGCAGTATCATTTTATATATGGCATTGGTATTTGTAGTACGATTATTGGGAAAACGCACGAACTCCATATTAACCATTACTGAAAGGGCTGTATTTATCACACTCGGAGCTATTGTCGCAATGCCCATGCATGGGCCAGCTCATGGAATTGTTATTGGCGTGATCGTTTTACTGACAATTTTGGTGTTGCAGCGCAGTCTTACCCGAAGTTTTTTTATCAGTAGAAGCTGGGAAAAACTGATGCAGGGTCAGGTAGCTATTCTTATTAAAGATTCAGTTATTGATATTGAACAGTTAGAAAAGCATTTTATTTCGAGACAGCAGTTATTTGAGCTTTTGCGCGAAAAGGAAATAAGACATTTGGGGCAGGTTAAAAGAGCTTATATTGAAGCCTCGGGAACAATGAGTCTTTACAAATATAAAGAGCCAAAGCCCGGGTTATCTATACTTCCGGTAAAAGATATTGACGCAATTATTGTAAAAGATGAAAAACACAACGCCTGTTCCTGGTGCGGAACTGTTGTGGATAAGAGTTATGTGTCGCAATGCTTTAATTGCGGACATAATCACTGGGTTGAACCTTCAAAAGAATTTTTAAAAGATGGATAAGGACGATATCAAATTAAGCGATTGGGAGCGTATTTTTTTAGGAGAAGTGCCGCCGGAATTTATTCTGGAAGTCATTGTAAGGATATGTTTTATTTATATCATACTTGTTATATCGCTTCGGCTTTTAGGAAGACGCATGGAAGCTATGATCAGCAGGGGCGAAATGGTAACATTGGTAACGCTTGGTGCATCGGTTGGTGTTGCAATCCATACTCCTGAACGGGGACTTCTGCCATCTGTAACGGTTATACTTATCATTATTTCGCTACAGGCATTACAAGCCTATATTACTTCAAGAAACTCGAATGCAGAGCGAATTTTATTAGACGAGATTTCAACTTTAGTAGAAAATGGGCGTTTGATAATTAATGAAATGAAAAAGAGCAGGATTACCCACGAACGTCTTTTTGCCGCTTTACGATTAAAAGGTATAATAAATCTAGGTTCAATTCAGCGTGTTTATTTTGAATCTAAAGGGGTTTTCTCAATAGTTACCTATAGCGACGAAAAGGAAAGACCTGGGTTATGCCTGTTGCCTGAGGCTGATCAGGATTTTAGAAATGAAGTTAATTACGATGAGAATTTCATTGCATGCCGAAACTGTGGCAATACAGTTGCAAAAAATAATTTACCGCATAGGTGTAGTGTCTGTGATGTAAACGAATGGGAAACTGCTGTTAAAAACAATTCATAAAATTATTTAAGGTTCATTTATAATAATGCTACTGCTAAGTATGAAGGCCAGGAAGCCGGCAGGTAATTACAACACCAATCTATTTATGTTCTTCACGTTCTTTTTGAAGATAGGTAATAAAGTTTAATGGAGAAACACCGGTTACCTTTTTAAAAGTTATTGTAAATCTGCTATGTGACGAGAAACCGCATTGATCTGCAAGATAACTTATTTTATATTTTAAATATCTGTCGTCATTTTTTAACCGATCGATAATATAATTTATTCGCAATTCATTTATATAGCCGGCAAAATCTTTTGATTTATGTTTATTAATGACATAAGATAAATATCGCTGGTTTATATTAAGTTCGGCAGCAACAGAATTTAAGGATATATCCTTGTTGAGGTAATAATGTGATTTCTTAAGTTCCTGAAGGCCATTTAGAATACTAATTTCTGTCGCTTCCGGCATATATTCCTTAGCCTCTTTTTTAAGCGTTATTTCTTTATATTCTTCCTGATTTTCTTCTTCATTTGAAAGGGTTAATGCACTTTTATCGATAAAATTTTTAAATTTTTTATAATCCTGTTTTCTTCTAAAGATGTAAATTCCTATTGTAAGTAAAACAATAAAAACACAAATGCCAATAATAAAAGCCGTATTCTTACGGTAACTAGACTGGCTGTCTGCCTGTTTTTTGCGAAGACTCTTAATTAAATCATCTGCAATAATTTTACGGTTGTATTCATCATCCTTATTCAGCTTTACATTCATTTCATTATAAGCAATGTACTTTTTGTTATCCGTTTTTTTATAAAGCTCCAGTAAAGAAGCATATACCTCCTGCTTTAGTGCAAAAAAATTGGACGCGTCTGCTATCTTCTCTGCTTTTTGGTAATGCAGCAGTGCCTTATTATAGTTGCCTGTTGAAGCATAGACGTTTCCGTAGCCATTATAGATAAAACCTTTCAAAGGACTGTTTGGCAATTGAGACACTTCAAGTTCTTTTGATGCCTTGTCATAATAGAGCAATGCTGAATCAACCTTTTTCATTAAAAGATAACTTTTTGCAATGAGCTCATCGTTGACAGCTGTCTGAAAATTAACATCAATGTTGGAGCCGGCTTTTTTGAAGGATTGATTTCCTGCTTTAAGGTTTGAAATTGCTTTTGAATAGTTTAAAGCATGCATCTCGTAATAAGCTATTTCCTGAGATAAATTTCCAAGGAACTTATACCTTTCATTTTTATCCTCTATTTTTCTGCTTACAGCAACTGCTTTTTGCAAATGAGTTTTCCCGATACTGTAAATTTCATTTTCCCGATACAGGGTAGATAAGAAACCATTTATTCTGGCCTGCATAGTAGGGTTCCCGTCAATCGTCCCTATACTGTCTGCACGTTTTAAAGTTGCAATTGCATCATTGCGCAGACCGTACTGACGCAGAAGAGTGGCTTTCAGCATGCATGCCTTGATTCTTTCCAGATTATTTTTTGAAATACTGTAGAGATAATCGGTATTACTTAAAGCTTTTTGTGGATTTGAACTTAATAATACCTGAGCGGTTTCAGCAAAGATCTTGTCGTATTTTGAGTTTTGCGAGTAATTGAGCTGATTTGAAATAACAACAATAATGAATAATAGAAAAGATTTTAAGTGCATATAGATAAAGTAATGGAATTAACAGGTGAAGGCTAATACAAGCAGAGTATTTACTCTAATTAATTTTTATCAGGTTTTCTGATCTTTTATTTGAAACTCACTCTTAAAATTACACCTGCGATTTTGATTAAGACTTAGCGACAAAATGATATTTCTAAGTTAGACAAAATTATGACAAGTTTATCAATTCTATACTTTATTAACAAGATTAAATCTTTAAGTTAAAAACAATATTAGTTTAAATTAAAATAATAGCTTTTTTCTCATAAATACTAATTATTATAAGATCTAATCAGCAACAATTAATAAATATAATTTGTTCTCTAACTGCCTTTTTCCATTTTAGGAAACTCGATTCCTTCGGTTTTATTTTTCTCTTTTTCCTTTTAAATTTCAGTGCATAAAGGCATTAATTAGTTAGCAACCAAAGGTTAAAATATCATCCAGAGCTTCAAGGATTATTAACCAACCAATATTCTTTATTAAAACACAAGATAAATGTGTTTTTTGTAATCAATTGTAAATGAGTTGATTGTGTATTTTTTTGTCATAAAATATTTTTCTTATTGCGTAATTGGTAAAGGATCAGGCTTATTTACGGGTTATGTAAATGCTACTTTCGCACCCGATTAGCAAATAGCTAGAACAACTAAATTTTCATTTTATGACAACGACTAATTACTGGAAATCCTTCAGTTTTAAAAACGAAAAACTTCTAATTTATTTTTTATTGTACAGCTTGTTTTTTAGTTTCAAATCGACAGCCCAAAACAATTTCAACCTTCAGTCTGAGCAATTTTACAAGACGATTTCTTTTGGCGAAAAAATTGATTTTGGAAACATTGATTCAGCAGTGACCTGGAGAATTACAAATTCTAAAAGCAATATCAGTACTTTTTTGAGTGGTAATGATATTAATAATTATGAGTTTTTGGAGCCAGGGATTTATGATATAAACTTTCAGGAAAATAAAAAACACAAGGGAGAATGTGATCATGCAATGTTTGCAGAAAGGTTCCGTATTAAGGTAGAAGCTGTCAAATTATCCTTTGATTTTTCAAAAATTAAATTCTCAGAGAAGCTTGCAAAAGGAAAAAACTACACAGATTTGATAATTAGTGTTCCGGTAGAAATTACTTCAAAAGATAATTCGATTATAAAGTTACCCGCTCCGCAAATGTCAGTTGCCGGAATTGGGGTTTTACTGGTTTCAGAGCCGGTCGAAAAAGAGATTTCCTTAAACAAGAAAACTCAACTATTGAAATATAAAGTGTCAGGAATTATTAATAATGAAGCGTATTTAATGTTTGACTTTTATGATTTCAATAATGAAGCAAAGACCTATAATCTCCCTCAGAAAATAAAATAGTACACTTATGATAAAAAACTACTTTACTTTAAAAAAAATACCGAACTTAAAAAATACAATCTATATACTGGTTGTTTTTTTTGTATCCATTGAGACATCCAATGCTCAGTGCGCTACACCGGTAGCAGGTTGTTCCAATACGGATTTATCCAATTTCGGATCAGCATCAAATAACAATGCAGCAACAATAGAGTATGATAACTTTGTGTCAAGCTGGCACTCGACAGTTGTTAGAACCTCAGACGGTTCTTTTCAGGTTTGGGGAGAATATCTTGCCAACAGTGGAAATACAAATTTATTTTCACCTGTAACTTTAAATGCAGTAAATTTTCCGGCTTTAACAGGAACTCCTTTAAAAGTTGGTCTGGGTAGTACATCTCAATTCAACGTTCAGGGAATTGTGCTGGCTACAGACGGTTTATATGCCTGGGCTACAGAAGGGATTGTTCTTGATAATTCTCTTACTTCAGGTTCAGCTTTCCAGAAACTAACAATTGGAGGAAACAGTACAGGTCTGCCAACAGGAGTTGCTCCGGCAGATGTAAAAATGTTGTTTGTAACGGCTAAAACCGTAGCAATTACAACATGTGGAGGAGATGTGTGGGTGATTTCGCAAACAGCAAGTGTGCGAGGTAACGGAGCAGCAGGTACGTCTGCTGCTACATGGTATAGAGTTACAACTTCTGATGCAGGAAACCCATTTTTGACTGATGTTGTAGCTTGTAGAGGAAGCGTTGATGGCCTGATGGCATTAAAGTCTGACGGAACAATATATGTGTGGGGAAATAATGTGTTATTGGGAGATAATTCGGCAAAAATAGCAAGCCAGACTACAGCAATAAAAATGACATTGCCAAGTTCTGTTGCGCCAAAAATGATTGGCGCAACAGGAGCCACTAATTCAAAAGCGTACTACGTTTTAATGACGGATGGCAATTTATATGGAGTAGGCGAAAATTCTACTAAAGAGCTAGGAGACTGGTCTACTACCGACAGGTTAGGATGGGTTCAGCCCAGATATTCTAATGTTGCGACCGATGTGATGGCAGATATTAAATGGTTTAGCTCTCAGGAACATGATAGTCAGTATGGCGCTGTTAATGTAATTAACAACAATAAAAAGCTATTTGCATTTGGAAATAGTAATAACTCTTTGCTAGGGAGAGGAACAGGTGCAAGTGATCCGGGAATGCCTGGTGGTTTAACAGGCAGTGAAGATATTTTGGCTGTTGAAACGGGAGGTCATACCTCAATGATAGTTAAAAGTTGTGAATCAAAATTTGGTTACGTTGGTCATAGAACAAACGGTAGTATGGGTAGTGGTGCCACGAATACTGTGGTAGAATCTAACTATACTTTTGCTACAGCTAATGTGCAGATTTGTGGTGCAGAATCCAATCCTGTAATTCAGCCTGTTTCTACCGGAGGAGGACCTGATTCAAAATATTGTATTGATGATCCTGTTTTATTAAATCCAACTCCAACCGGTGGTACATTAAGCATCATAAGTGGTCCGGGTACTTTGGCAGGAAACACTTTGAGTTTTACCGGAGTAGGTACAGTAGTAGTTCAATATTCAGTAGTTACTACATGTGGAGGGACATCAGTAACAACCAGAAATTTTGACGCTGCACTTTGTCCCGCAGATCTTGAGGTTACAAAAGTGGTAGATAATACTACTCCAAGTGTTGGAGGCAATAGTGTGTTTACAATTACAGCCAAAAACAACGGCCCCTATAAAGCTACAGGTGTTACAATAAATGACGTTCTTCCTGCAGGTTATACTTTTGTTAGTGCAACGCCTTCTACAGGTACGTGGACAGATCCAAACTGGACAATTGGAAGCCTTGCAAACGGTACAAGTGCAACCTTGTCGATTACGGCTACAGTTAATGCAACAGGAGCATATGCAAACACGGCTGCTATTTCAGGAAATAATCCTGATGGTACTACCGCAAATAACTCTTCAACAGCAACACCAGTAATCCAAACGAATCTTTCGGTAACAAAATCAGTAGATAATACGACACCAAATGTCGGGGATAATATTACTTTTACAATTACAGCTTCAAATGCAGGACCGAGTGCTGCAACAGGAGTTAAAGTTACAGATGTACTTCCTTCAGGATATACTTTTGTTAGTGCAACACCTTCAACAGGAAACTGGTCAGCGCCGGAGTGGACTATTAGTAATCTTGCCAATGGGGCAAGTGCAACACTTAACGTGGAAGTGACAGTAAATGCTACAGGTAATTATACTAATACAGCAACTATTTCAGGAGAGCAAAACGATCCAACTCCCGTTAATGATTCGGGATCTTCTACGCCAGCCGTAAATCATGCCCCAATAGCAAATGATGATGATCGTACAGCTTCTCCATTAGATGAAGACGGAGCTGACGGTACTATTAATATACTTACAAATGATACAGATCCGGACGGAAATCCTACTGCACCAGTTAATGGAGCAGGTCAGTTTACGGTAGATTTAGATCCTGTAACACCAGGAATTCAGACTTCATTTTTTGATGCTAAAGGTGATTGGACTTTAAACACCGCTACTGGAATTGTGACTTTTAATCCAGCAAATAATTATAACGGAACAGCAAAAATTACTTATACTTTATGCGACAGTTATGGATTATGTGATTCTGCTGATATTACATTTTTAGTAAATGCTGTAAATGATAATCCTGTTGCAGTTTCGGATTCTTATACTGTTGCAGAGGACACGACTTTAACATTAAACCCGTTAACAGCAGACAGTGATGCTGACGGAGATACCCTAACAGTAACGTCAATTAACGGAACTGCGCTTACCGGTACAACTCAGGAAATCACCGTTCCAAATGGAAAAGTGGCTATATCGGCTACAGGCGTGATTACTTTCACACCGGACGCTAACTTTAATTCGGCAACAGCCATCAATTTCCCTTATGTAATCAGTGATGGAAACGGCGGAACAGCTACGGCCAATCAGATAATCACCGTTACGGCTGTAAATGATAATCCTGCTGCAGTATCAGATTCTTATACTGTTGCAG
This sequence comes from Flavobacterium sp. 1355, assembly GCF_017833415.1. Lineage (GTDB taxonomy): Bacteria > Bacteroidota > Bacteroidia > Flavobacteriales > Flavobacteriaceae > Flavobacterium. The sequence goes on from NZ_JAFICC010000020.1 coordinate 59,865, forward strand.
AAGACACAACTTTAACCTTAAACCCATTAACGGGAGACAGTGATGTCGATGGTGACACCTTAACGGTAACGTCAATCAATGGAACTGCCCTTACCGGTACAACTCAGGAAATCACCGTTCCAAATGGAAAAGTGGCTATATCGGCTACAGGCGTGATTACTTTCACACCGGACGCTAACTTTAATTCGGCAACAGCCATCAATTTCCCTTATGTAATCAGTGATGGAAACGGCGGAACAGCTACGGCCAATCAGATAATCACCGTTACGGCTGTAAATGATAATCCTGCTGCAGTATCAGATTCTTATACTGTTGCAGAAGACACAACTTTAACCTTAAACCCATTAACGGGAGACAGTGATGTCGATGGTGACACCTTAACGGTAACGTCAATCAATGGAACTGCCCTTACCGGTACAACTCAGGAAATCACCGTTCCAAATGGAAAAGTGACTATATCGGCTACAGGCGTGATTACTTTCACACCGGACGCTAACTTTAATTCGGCAATGGCGATCAGTTTCCCATATGTAATCAGTGATGGAAACGGTGGGACAGCTACGGCAAACCAGTTAATCACAGTTACGGCTGTAAACGATAATCCTATTGCAGTATCAGATTCTTATACTGTTGCAGAGGATACAACTATAACCTTAAACCCATTAACAGCAGACAGTGATGCTGACGGAGATACCTTAACGGTATCGTCAATCAACGGAACTGCCCTTACAGGAGTTGCCCAGGAAATCACAGTTCCAAACGGAAAAGTAACTATATCGGCTACAGGCGTGATTACTTTCACACCGGATGCTAACTTTAATTCGGCAACAGCCATCAATTTCCCTTATGTAATCAGTGATGGAAATGGAGGAACAGCAACAGCAAATCAAATTATCACCGTTACGGCTGAAAATGATAATCCTGTTGCGATATCGGATTCTTATACTGTTGCAGAGGATACAACGATAACCTTAAACCCGTTAACGGGAGACAGTGATACTGACGGAAATACCCTAACAGTAACGTCAATCAACGGTGTTAACCTTACAGGTGGTGTTCAGGAAATCACCGTTCCAAACGGAAAAGTGACTATATCGGCTACAGGCGTGATTACTTTCACACCGGACGCTAACTTTAATTCGGCAACGGCGATCAGTTTCCCATATGTAATCAGTGATGGACAAGGCGGAACAGCAACGGCTAATCAAATTATCACCGTTACGGCTGAAAATGATAATCCTGTTGCGATATCGGATTCTTATACTGTTGCAGAGGATACAACGATAACCTTAAACCCGTTAACGGGAGACAGTGATACTGACGGAAATACCCTAACAGTAACGTCAATCAACGGTGTTAACCTTACAGGTGGTGTTCAGGAAATCACCGTTCCAAACGGAAAAGTGGCTATATCGGCTACAGGCGTGATTACTTTCACACCGGACGCTAACTTTAATTCGGCAACGGCGATCAGTTTCCCATATGTAATCAGTGATGGACAAGGCGGAACAGCAACGGCTAATCAAATTATCACCGTTACGGCTGAAAATGATAATCCTGTTGCGATATCGGATTCTTATACTGTTGCAGAGGATACAACGATAACCTTAAACCCGTTAACGGGAGACAGTGATACTGACGGAAATACCCTAACAGTAACGTCAATCAACGGTGTTAACCTTACAGGTGGTGTTCAGGAAATCACCGTTCCAAACGGAAAAGTGGCTATATCGGCTACAGGCGTGATGACCTTCACACCGGACGCTAACTTTAATTCGGCAACAGCCATCAATTTCCCTTATGTAATCAGTGATGGAAATGGAGGAACAGCAACAGCAAATCAAATTATCACCGTTACGGCTGAAAATGACAATCCTGTTGCAGTATCAGATTCTTATACTGTTGCAGAGGATGCAACAATAACCCTAAACCCATTAACGGGAGACAGTGATGCTGACGGAGATACCTTAACGGTAACGTCAATCAACGGTGTTAACCTTACAGGTGGTGTTCAGGAAATCACAGTTCCAAACGGAAAAGTGACTATATCGGCTACGGGCGTGATTACTTTCACACCTGATGCTAACTTTAATTCGGTGACAGCGATCAGTTTTCCTTACGTAATCAGTGATGGACAGGGAGGAACAGCTACGGCCAATCAAATTATCACCGTTACGGCTGAAAATGATAATCCTGTTGCAGTATCAGATTCTTATACTGTTGCAGAAGATGTAACTATAACCTTAAACCCGTTAACGGCAGACAGTGATCTTGACGGAGATACCTTAACAGTAACGTCAATCAACGGAACTGCCCTTACAGGTGGTGCCCAGGAGATCACTGTTCCAAACGGAAAAGTAACTATATCGGCTACAGGCGTGATTACTTTCACACCGGACGCTAACTTTAATTCGGCAACGGCGATCAGTTTCCCATATGTAATCAGTGATGGACAAGGCGGAACAGCAACGGCTAATCAAATTATCACCGTTACGGCTGAAAATGATAATCCTGTTGCGATATCGGATTCTTATACTGTTGCAGAGGATACAACGATAACCTTAAACCCGTTAACGGGAGACAGTGATACTGACGGAGATACCCTAACGATAACGTCAATCAACGGAACTGCCCTTACGGGAGTTGCCCAGGAAATCACAGTTCCAAACGGAAAAGTAAGTATATCGGCTACGGGCGTGATGACTTTCACACCGGATACTAACTTTAATTCGGCAACAGCGATCAATTTCCCTTACGTAATCAGTGATGGAAACGGGGGTACAGCTACGGCTAATCAAATTATCACCGTTACGGCTGTAAATGATAATCCTGTTGCAGTATCAGATTCTTATACTGTTGCAGAGGACACGACTTTAACCTTAAACCCGTTAACAGCAGACAGTGATGCTGACGGAGATACCTTAACGGTAACGTCAATCAACGGTGTTAACCTTACAGGTGGTGTTCAGGAAATCACAGTTCCAAACGGAAAAGTGACTATATCGGCTACGGGCGTGATTACTTTCACACCTGATGCTAACTTTAATTCGGTGACAGCGATCAGTTTTCCTTACGTAATCAGTGATGGACAGGGAGGAACAGCTACGGCCAATCAAATTATCACCGTTACGGCTGTAAATGATAATCCTGTTGCAGTATCAGATTCTTATACTGTTGCAGAGGATACAACTATAACCTTAAACCCATTAACGGCAGACAGTGATGTCGATGGTGACACCTTAACGGTAACGTCAATCAATGGAACTGCCCTTACCGGTAAAACTCAGGAAATCACCGTTCCAAACGGAAAAGTAACTATATCGGCTACAGGCGTGATTACTTTCACACCGGATGCTAACTTTAATTCGGCAACGGCGATCAGTTTCCCTTATGTAATCAGTGATGGAAATGGAGGAACAGCAACAGCAAATCAAATTATCACCGTTACGGCTGAAAATGACAATCCTGTTGCAGTATCAGATTCTTATACTGTTGCAGAGGATGCAACAATAACCCTAAACCCATTAACGGGAGACAGTGATGCTGACGGAGATACCTTAACGGTCACGTCAATCAACGGTGTTAACCTTACAGGTGGTGTTCAGGAAATCACAGTTCCAAACGGAAAAGTGACTATATCGGCTACAGGCGTGATGACCTTCACTCCGGATGCTAATTTTAATTCGGCTACAGCCATCAGTTTCCCATATGTCATCAGTGATGGAAACGGCGGAACAGCAACGGCAAATCAGATCATTACAGTTACGGCTGAAAACGATAATCCAGTTGCGGTATCAGATTCTTATACTGTTGCAGAGGACACGACTTTAACCTTAAACCCGTTAACAGCAGACAGTGATGCTGACGGAGATACCCTAACAGTAACGTCAATCAACGGTGTTAACCTTATAGGTGGTGTTCAGGAAATCACAGTTCCAAACGGAAAAGTGACTATCTCGGCTACAGGCGTGATGATCTTCACACCGGATGCTAACTTTAATTCGGCTACAGCCATCAGTTTCCCTTATGTCATCAGTGATGGAAACGGAGGAACAGCAACGGCAAATGAAATTATCACCGTTACGGCTGAAAATGATGCACCAATTGCAAACGACGATACAAACGCTGGTGTTTCATCATTAGCAGGAGCAACGTCAATTAATGCACTTTCAGCAACAGATATTGACGGGACTATCGCTGCGTACATTGTTGTTAGTTTACCAACAAATGGAGTATTATCACTGGCAGGAACGCCAATTACGGTTAATCAGATTTTAACACCTGCTGAAGCAGCGACGCTAACTTATGATCCAAGCGGAACTTATACTGGTTTAGATACTTTTATATTTACTGCAACAGATAATCTGGGAGCAGTTTCAGGGTCAGCAACAATTACAATTCCGGTTGTAAACAATGCTCCTGTTGCAAAAGATGATACTAATGTTACTATTCCTTCGGGAGCAGGTGCTACGGCAATTAATGCCTTAACAGCGACAGATTCTGACGGAACGGTTGTGAATTATATTGTAGTAACATTACCATCAAATGGAGTATTAGCACTATCAGGTACACCAATTTTAGTAAATCAGGTATTGACACCTGCGGAAGCAGCGTTATTGACTTACGATCCAAATGGTGTCTTCTCAGGCAATGATACGTTTACATTTACAGTAACAGACAACAATGGTGCTGTAGATAGTACGCCAGCAGTAATTACGATTCCAATTGAAAAAGCGGCGCTTAATGCAATTAAAGACGAAGTTGCTTCAGTTGTAGGTATTAACGAAGTTGTTGATGTAATTAACGTTTTAGACAATGATACTTTAAACAACAATCCAGTAGTACTTTCTGATATTAAGTTAGTAGTGCTAATTCCGGATCCAAAAGGACTATTGACATTGAAACCGGATGGAACAGCTCAAATTGCTCCAAATACTCCGGCAGGAACTTACGCACTAACTTACCAAATCTGCGAAGCAGCAAACAGCAGCAACTGTACAACTACAACAACCACGGTAACTGTTATAGCACCTGAAATGACTGTAACAGCAGATAGCTACTGTGCAGACAATACAGCTTATGTTACCTACAAGGTTACTGCTGATAATTTTACACCATCAGGATTAGTAACTATTAACTGGATTGACAGTGCTAATAATATTGTAGCAACACAAAATAACATGCCTTTAAACGGTACTGTGTTGTGGCCTGGTGCTGTAGTAGACAGTAATAACAAACCAATCGACTGGCCAGGATGGGTTCTTGTAAACGGACAGTGGACAGAAGGTAATGACGGATTTGAATTAACAAGACCGGCTGTTACAATGCAGTTTACATTAAATCCTACTAAATCTGTAGTCGTAAATTATCCTTCGGCAGCAGCCGGATGTAATGCAAGACCGCAATTTGGAATCGTAGCCGAAAATGATGATGATAATATTATCGCAGATGGTATTAACGGTTCATTGCAAGTAATCAATGTTTTAGACAATGATAAATTAAACGGAGTTCCGGTTAATCCTGCAAATGTTATTGTAACAGGACAAAATTTACCGAACGGAATTACTTTAAATGAGGATGGAACTATAGATGTAGCACCTGGAACCAAAGGTGGTAACCATACTTTGACATACCAAATTTGTGAAAAAGCAAATACAAACAATTGCACTACTGCAACAGTTCACATCTTTGTTGAAACACCGGCAGTCTCACTTATTATGAAAGCATCATTAAATGATAACAACGGAAATGGAATTCCTGAAGCAGGGGAAACTATAACGTATACTTTCACGGTTAAAAATACGGGTAATACTGCACTGGAAAATGTTCTTATTAAAGACCTTTTACCCGGAGTAGTAATCAACGGTGGTCCAATTAATTTGGGAGTTGGCGAAAGCGACACCTTTACATTTACCGGGACTTACACTTTAACTCAGGCAGATATAAATGCAGGTGTAGTAAGTAATCAGGCAACAGTTTCAGGACTTACTCACAGCGGTATTACTGCAACCGATACTTCAGATTTTGAGAATGAAGGCAGTGATAAACCAACTCTAACCAACTTAAACGGTTGCGCTATAGAAATCCATAATGCAGTTTCTTTAAACGGAGACCAGAAAAACGAGAGATTTTATATTAGAGGAATTGAATGTTATCCTGAAAATACTGTTCAGATTTACAACCGTTGGGGTGTGCTTGTTTTCGAAAGAGATCATTACAACAACAATGATGTGGTATTTAAAGGTTTTTCAGAAGGAAGAACAACTGTAAAAGAGTCAAACGGTTTACCCGAAGGAACATATTATTACATCATAAGATACAAGGATAATCAGTCTAAGCCTCAGGAAGAAGCGGGTTATTTATATCTGACCAGATAATATTTCATATTAATAAAAATGGCTTAGCTAATAAGTTAAGCCATTATTTTAAAAATAAAAAAATGAAAAAATTAACTTTAGTTTTATTGTTTTGTTCTGTGGCAGGTTTTGCACAGCAGGATGCGCAGTTTACACAATATATGCACAATACCATTAATATAAATCCTGCCTACGCCGGTTCGAGAGGAGTTATGAGTATTTTTGGATTGTATCGTACACAATGGGTTGGACTTGATGGAGCGCCTGAAACCAGTACTTTGTCATTAAACACACCAGTAAATGATAAGGTTGGATTGGGATTTTCATTGGTAAATGATAAAATAGGACCAACGACTGAAAATAATTTTTCAGCCGACTTCTCTTATTCCATTCCAACATCTGCCACAACCAAACTTTCTTTTGGTATAAAAGGATCTGCCAATATTTTTAACCTTGATCCAAACAAACTGAATCCGGAACATCAGGGAGATCCTCAGTTTTCGAACTTCAAAAACAAATTTTCACCAAATGTAGGGGCAGGAGTATACTTGCATTCAGACAAAGGTTATGTAGGTGTGTCGGTTCCTAATTTTATCGAAACAAATCGTTTTAATGACAATGAAACTGCAATATATAAAGAGCAGATTAATTATTATTTAATAGCCGGTTATGTGTTTAATCTGGATCAGTATGAAATGATAAAGTTTAAACCCGCAGTATTAGCTAAAGTAATTGAAGGTTCTCCGTTACAGCTTGATGCATCTGCAAATTTCATGTTTAATGAAAAATTTGTTGTTGGTGTTTCATACAGATGGAGTGCAGCGTTAAGCGCAATGGCTGGATTTCAGCTCAATAAAAGCCTTTATATTGGCTATGCTTATGACAGGGAAACAACCAGGTTAAACAACTACAACTCCGGCTCTCATGAGATATTCCTTCGTTTTGAATTTATGAATAGTTATAACCGAATTACATCACCAAGATTTTTCTAATTATGAAAATGAAAAAAATAGTACTCATCCTCTTTCTGTCACTTTTTTGTTATCAGGCAATTGCCCAAAAAGCACTTTTGGCAAAAGCAGAAAAAGAATATAATAATTATGCTTTTGCAGATGCCATAGAAATTTATGAAAAGCTGGCTGCAAAAGGATTTGAAGATGAAAAAATGTTCCAGCGATTAGGTAACGCCTACTATTTTAATGCTGAACTGCCAAAAGCAGCAACCTATTATAGTAGGCTTTTTGCCTTAAATGCAAAGCAGGAGCCGGAATATTTATACAGGTATGGTCAGTCATTAAAATCGATTGGGGATTATGCAAAAGCAGATAAAATGCTGGAAGAGTTCGTTAAAAAGAGCAACACTGACAGCAGGGGAATTTTATTCCAAAACAATAAAAATTACCTGGAACAGATTAAATTAAATTCTGGCCGATTTGAAATTTCGCAGGTAACTCTAAATTCAGAGAATTCAGATTTTGGAAGTGCATTTTTCAATAATAACCTGGTTTTTAGTTCTGCCCGAAAAATTGGAAAAAAAGAAGGCAAAACATTCAAATGGACCAACAAATATTTTTCCAATTTATATATAGCATCTATTAATCCAGATGGGGATGTCGTTAATCCGGTGCTTTTAAACAAAGAGATTAATTCTAAATTTAATGAATCGACTCCCGTGTTTACCAAAGACGGAAAAACAATGTATTTTACCCGAAATAATTATCTGGAAGGAAAACGAGGTACAGATGACAAGAACATTACATTATTAAAATTGTATAAAGCAAATCTGGTAGATGGCAGCTGGTCAGATATAAAAGAACTGCCATTCAATAGTGATAAATACAGTACAGCACATCCGGCTTTAAGTCTGGATGAAAAGAAACTGTATTTTGCATCAGACATGCCCGGAACTTTAGGACAGTCTGATTTGTATAGCGTTACGATTAATGCCGACGGAACATTCGGGAAACCGGAAAATCTGGGCGCTGGAATTAATACAGAAGGAAGAGAAACTTTCCCTTTTATTTCAGGAGATAACCAATTGTATTTTGCAACAGATGGGCGTCCTGGACTTGGAGGACTGGATATTTTTGTTTCGAAAATGCTGGAAAACGGAATTTTCGATCAGGTTCAGAATATTGGCGAGCCGGTAAATACTACATTCGATGATTTTGCTTTTATTATTAATAGCAATACCGGCAAAGGCTATTTTTCTTCCAACAGAAAAGGCGGGGCAGGCAATGACGATATTTACAAATTTACAGAGACCAAAAAACTGGTTTGTGAGAGAACTTTAACCGGAACTATTTCTGACAACAAAAATGTAGTACTGCAAGGTGTTACAATAAAGTTGCTAAGTGAAGATAATCAGGTAATTGATCAGGCAATAACTTTACAGGATGGAAAATATAGCTTTAAAGTCAATTGCAATAAAGAATATTCAGTTGGGGTAGAAAAAGAAACGTATTTGGCGAAAAAAAATACAATTATTATTTCAACAGGTTTAGAAAACAAGCTGGATTTTAATCTTGAAAAAGAAAAAATTACAGCCATAGAAATTCCGGAAATAAAAACGATTAAAGTAGGAACAGACTTAGCTAAAACGCTGCACATCTCAATGATTTACTTTAATTTAGGAAAATGGAATATTACTGATGCCGCTGCAATAGAACTGGAGAAAATTTTAGCTGTAATGCAGGAATATCCGCAGATAAAAATCGACATCCGTTCGCATACTGACAGCCGCTCTTCAGCCAAATCAAACTTGGTTTTGTCTGATAAACGAGCAAAATCAATCATGGCATGGCTTGTTGCAAAAGGCATCAAGGCCGATCGATTGAATGGAAAAGGTTATGGTGAAAGCAAATTGATAAACAGATGTAAAGACGGCGTTAAATGTTCTGAAGAAGAACATTTAAAAAACCGAAGAAGTGAATTCGTAATCTCAGCTATGTAATTTTAGAACAGATTTTATACCCAAAACAATCCCACAGTAAATACTCTGTGGGATTGTCTATTTATAGTATAAAATAAGATAGTCTCATTATGAATATCGCAAAAACATTTTTGGCTACCGATAGAAATTTGTATCAAAAAAAATTAAACTGAAAATTATATAAAGTACCCGTCAGAAAATGTAAGGTCATGCATAAGTTGCCAGAGTACATTTGCATCATAATGCAATATCAAATTTGAATCCTTATGAAATTTTTAGATACGAGACTCCATGGGTATGTGGATTATGCCCTGGCGACCCTTTTACTTTTTATACCTGCTATCTTTCGCCTTGAAGTCAATACGGCGCAGAGCATTATTTTTTATATCTTTAGTATATTTACGTTCTTTCTGAGTCTGCAGACTGATTATGAACACGGACTTTATAAACTTTTGCCCATGCAGGCCCACTTGTTAATAGAAATTCTCTCAGGTTTGTTTCTTGCCGCATCGCCGTGGATTTTTGGATTTTCGGGTGTAGTTTTCGTTCCACATCTGCTATTTGGGGTGCTCGTGATTTTGATCGGGCTGATGACAACGCCAGAGAGCAGCAGATTGAACAGGCTGTATTAAGAATTGCAGCGATTTTTTATTGAAAGGATTGAGTATTATATTTGTTGCATAACGAAGTTTCCTTTAAGCAGGATCATATAGCAGCCAAAAGAATTTTTATTTTAAATCTTAATATATGTCATATAAAAATATATTATTAATTGACGATGACACCGACGATACCCTGCTATTCGTTGAAGCTGTAAATGCAGTAAATAAGGAGGTAGTCTGCCGGACCACGCTGAATCCTGCCAAAGCATTGGAAGAATTATCGACACTGGAGGATTTACCCGACATCCTCTTTTTAGATTATAATATGCCTGTTGTAAACGGATTGGAATTTATCCAGCGCATGCAGAACATAGAGAGGCTCAGGCATATAGAGGTCATTGTAATGTCGACTCCTCCCGAGGATGTTATGGTGGCATGGTTTGGCAGAAACAATACTTCGGTAAAGTACATTTCCAAACCCAACAGCATGGAGGAACTTATAGAAATACTTCGGGAATTACTATAATGTAATATTTCATTATAAAGAACACTTCAATCTGGGAATCATTTTAAACGAATTCTGATGGTCAGCTGATTTTGATTTTCGCAATAGATATAAAGAGATTAATTAGTATCTTTCTCCCGATAAATTGCTTGACAAAATAATCTGTCTGTGACAGTTAATAACGATCGGGCGAAACCAGTCCATGTTTATGAAATACACAAGACCGATACTGTTATTGCTGCTTTTTTTAGTCCATTTTGCCAATGCGCAGTCGGGTGATAATTTTGAAGAGGAAAGCCGGCTAACCAAAACTGAAATGCAGACGCTCAAAACGCTGTTCCAAAAAATGATTGACAGTCCGGATTTTTTAAGAAAGGATCAAATTTACGACACCGTAATTCCGATGCTTAAAAAAGACAGAGAGGATATTCGCAACTTTTTTGTGTACGGGAAAGAAATAGGCCCTGTGGAAATTCAAAAATGGGCGGAAAAGAATGTACAGCCAGAAAAGATCGAAGAAGCTGTAAAACTAATGAATGAATTTCCGGCTCTTATGGCCAGAATTAAAGCTGATAATGCGGTTTATGATGAGCTTTTGCAGAAGGCCAACCTCGCTGAGTGGCAGGAAATAGAAAAACCGTACACCAAAAGAAGGCTTGGAGGTGAAGTAAATAAGCACAAATAATTATCGTTCAAATTCAAGTGTATAGGTAAAACTATCTGCCTTATAGTATCCAACGTTCCATTCCAGAGGTCGGCTGCCGGGATCAAAAACAAATCTTTTGCGCTTTAATATTGGTTCTCCCGTTTTTATTTCCAGTTTTTCAGCTAAAACAGCATCTGAACTGATAGCACTAATCTCTTCTTTGGACAATTTTGCAATTGAGTTATAATCCTGTTCCAGTATTTCATATAAAGGACGTGAAAAATCCTCATTACCTGTCAATCCAATTCTGGGGTTAAAATAAGATATGAAGTAAACAAAAGGATATTCGGCTTTGCCTCTTAATCGTTCTAATTTTAAAATCTTAACATCATCTTTAATATCAAAAAATAAACAAAGCTCTTCAGTCGGTTTTACCCAGCTCAAATGCAGCTCATAATTTTTGATTTCTATACCCAATGCTTTCATTTCCTGAGAAAAACTCAGCCAATTTTGAGCTTTTGAAATAATTGAACTTTTTTTTGCAAATGTTCCTACTCCTTTTTTTCTCACAAGCAGCCCTTCATAAACCAATTTATTTATAGACTGGCGCAAAGTACTTCTGGAAATCCCCAATTGTTTAGACAAATCCATCTCATTTGGTAATTTTACCCCTTTTTGATACTTTTCAGCCGTAATTTCGATTCTTAATTGTTCTTCAATCTGAACATGAAGCGGAATAGGACTACTGTGATTTAATGTTATTTTCATGCTTATTTATCCAATTCATTACGAATCATTCATTTTTGTTAAACATTTAAAATCAATGCATTCACACCAAAAAGAGTAATGTCAATCGGCGATATAACCGTTTTGTTTTAATTGTGTACAGCAAAGTTAATTTATTTTTTTGACAAAAAACTGTCACACGCTTTGTAGTACGATAACAATTTGCTTACTTTGTTTTGACAGTATGTATGTACATATATACAAACTAAATTTATTATTGGTTTTAATTGAAAAATGAATCGCATCATTTTAGATAAGATCACAAAAAACAGAGGAAATAAATAAAACGTACGATATGCAAATTATGAGACAAAACTGCCATAATGGAAAGCAGTCTTAAATGCAACTAACTCTAAAAAAACAAGATTTGGAACTTAACAAAGAATGGCGTAAAACGCAACAGTTTTTAGCACCTAAAAAAAAAGCAAAAAAGGAAATGGACTATGATGCTTATCCTTCATTTCCTTTGGGAGAAAACAAAATAAAAGCCGGCATAGAAGAATTCGCAACCTGGATAGAACAAAACAAAACAATTACAATTGATGGGTATATAGGGGTTTTTTGGAATCATCTTGTAGAAAGTTTGGGTGCAGAACTAAAAAAAAGGGGTAAAACGGTAAGGTGGTTTCATGTAGATGCAGCAATGAAACCTTCAGAGGAATTAGATGAAATGCTGGCACCTTACCTGGGAGGTAACGATCCTCTTTTTGGAAAAATTACAGATAAAGACCTACTGGATTGGTTTGATACTGAAAAACTAAAACTAATCAAACCTGACACCTCAGCAGACATCAATATCATACTGGGTTGCGGTGCTTCTTTGGCACAATGGCAGTGCCCAATTGTGTATTTTGATTTGCCAAAAAATGAATTACAATTCAGAGCCCGTGCCGGAACGGCAACCAATCTGGGATCTAAAAATAAAACTGACAATCGAAGAACATACAAGCGTTTTTATTTTGTTGACTGGGTAGTTTTAAACAAACATAAAAACAAGATATTACCGGATATCGACCTAATTGTAGATGAGCAAAGACCAGACAATTACTTATTTATGACTGGCGATGAACTGCGATCAGGACTGAGTCAAATGGCAAAAAATGTTTTTAGGCCTCGACCATGGTTCGAGCCGGGTGCCTGGGGTGGAACGTGGATGAAAGAACAAATGGAAGGGCTGAACAAAGAAGTCGAAAATTTAGCATGGTCGTTCGAACTTATGGTTCTGGAGAATGGAATTATGTTTGAAAGCGGCCAATACTTATTAGAGGTTTCTTTTGATTTTTTGATGTTTAACAATTATCAGGAAGTGCTGGGAGACTGTGCAGAAAAATTCAAATATGACTTTCCTATTCGATTTGATTTTCTGGATACTTTCGATGGAGGAAACCTTTCGATTCAGTGTCATCCGACTCCGGAATACATCAAGGAAAATTTCGGAATGCCATTTACACAGGATGAAACCTATTACATTTTGGATTGCAAGGATGAGCCAGTTGTTTATTTAGGATTTCAGGATGGTGTAAAACCTGAAGAGTTTCACCAGGCATTACTACAGAGCCAAAAAGAAGTAAAAGAATTAGATGTTGATAAATACATTCAAAAATTTACGGCAAAAAAACATGACCTTTTTTTAATACCCAATGGTACCATTCACGCTTCGGGAAGCAACAATCTTGTTCTGGAAATAAGTAGTGCCCCATATATTTTTACTTTCAAAATGTATGATTGGTTACGTCTGGATTTGGACGGAAAGCCCCGACCAATAAATATTGAACATGGGATGAAAAATTTAAATTTTGAAAGAAAAGGGGATACTGTTGTTCCTGAACTGATTTCAGCACCTTATGTGATTACCCAAACAGAAGAGTACAAATTGGAACATTTACCAACACATCCCGAGCACTTTTATGATGTATACCGATACACATTGAACGATAAAATTCACATTTCGACCAATAACAAATGCCATGTCTGGATGCTTATCGAAGGCACTTCGGTAACTATTGAAACTAAAAACGGAATCAGGCAGCGTTTCAATTATGCCGAAACTTTTGTAGTTCCCGCCGCTGCAGACAGTTATACTATATATAATGAAAAACCAGACAACAAAACCTTATTAATACAGGCTTTTGTGAAATAACAGAATATGCTTTACTAATTAACCAAAATTGATATCATAAATTATGCAAAAAGAGCAAACGAATTTAAAACTCCTGCCAATTCTATTGGGATTTTTTATCATGGGATTTTGCGATTTAGTAGGTGTTTCAGTGACCTATGCACAATCCCAGTTTAATTGGAGCGAGACACAGGCTGGTTTTTTACCTTCTATGGTATTTCTATGGTTTTTAATAGTATCAATTCCGGCGGCAATGGCAATGGACAAATATGGTAGAAAAAATCTCGTTTTAACAGGGTTACTAATAACACTCATAGCCACTTTTATTCCTGTTATCTCCTTTACTGAAACAAGCTGTTATGTTACATTTATTTTACTGGGAATAGGCAACACTATTTTACAAGTATCTTTAAACCCACTGCTTACAGATATTGTCAATGGAAAACAACTGACCAGTTATATTACCGGAGGACAATTTATAAAAGCAATATCCTCTTTTTCCGGGCCTTTATTAGTAGGGTATTTTTCTATAAAATATGGTTCATGGGAGAAGAGTTTTTACATTTACACCCTAATTACTTCCATATCATTAATCTGGTTATTGTTTACCAGGATAGAAGAAGTGGCCCCGGAAAAGAAAACCGCCAGCTTTGCTAAAACAATTAGCCTGTTAAAAGACAGGAATATTTTGCTGTCGTTCCTTGGTATTTTGTGTATAGTTGGTCTTGATGTTGGCATGAACACCATAACCCCAAAGTTATTGATCGAACGGGCTAATTTGGCCAAAGAAGCTGCTACATATGGTTCAAGCTGGTATTTTGCAGCACGTACAATTGGTACAGTCTTCGGCATACTTGTATTGAGAAAATTATCTGAAAAAATATTCTTCAGGATTAATATGACAGTAGTTCTTCTGGCGTTAGCGGCCTTAGTTTTTGTTATAAACCAATCTCTTATTCTGGCCTTGGTTTGTATAATTGCTTTTGGATCGTCGAGCATCTTTGCTGTAATCTATACTCTGGCTATAAAATCAAAACCCTCATTAACTAATGAAATATCCGGATTGATGGTAACCGGAATTGCAGGAGGAGCTATATTTCCACCTTTAATGGGATTTGCAACAGATTATATAGGCTCTCAGCAAGGTGCACTAGGAATCATCATTTTGTGCACCATTTACCTTGTTTACTGTTCTTTTAAGCTAAATAATACTGCCTTACGAGAGGGATAATTGTAACCGTGCAGTTTGAATTGAAGATTTCAAAACTGCACGGCTACTGATAAAGAATCTAAATTGTAATTTTTGAATGGTAAAAGGGGCCAAATCGTTTCAATCCGATTTTCGCTCCATTTTTTATATATGAAGCAAATGATTCCCATTGGGTAATTTATTAGTTATTTCATAAATACTATAGTAAATGGGTTTAACTACATACCGATTAACTATATTCGGGAGTTTGAGATAATTAGTTTTTGAATTTTTTTTGAGTTATCCGCCATCATGAACGCTGCAATATAAATTCCAGAACCCAATTCTGAAGTAGGTAAAGCAAAATCCTGATCTCTCAAATTGTTTTCCGAGTGTACTACATTCCCAAGGATATCGTAAAGTGTAAATGACTGTATGCTTTCATTATTAGGATTAAGTGCTCTTAGAGACTGGTTTGCATTGTCCTGATAAATGAAAAAACCAGAATTATCCATGCTCAACATGGTGCGCATCGTTTGAAATGTTTGATCTGTAAAACTTATTTTAAAACGTTCGGTATAGGTGCCAGGGCCAACTGTTACTTCATACGTGTCATTTTTGATGTCATGATACGACTTATTATAAGAATCATAAATATAAACTGATTCCAAATGATCACAACCCACGATTTCGTTTACACCAAATGTGAATGTTGTATGCGTAGCCGATTTTACTGATAACGGGATCATTTCAGACATTTCATAAGCAATACTTTTGATTAGATATTGTTCGCCTTCTATGTGGAAAGAAACATCATGGGAAAGGGATTCGTTGTTTTTGAGGTCGATATACGCTTCAGGGTTATTTAAATCATCCGAAACAAATCCTAACATAAGCTCTCTTTTAAAATCGCTACGGGTTATGACATCCAACTTTAGGTACGGAAAAAAAGGAGGAGGCGGTGGTGGACCAACATAAGGATCAGATCCATCTCCATTTGTTTTGGCGCTTATTACTGTTGCTTGTAAAGCATTAGAATTATAAACTGAATTTGTTTTCGCGGCATTGTGCAATGTCTGACTTTTTGCAAAAAAAGATGAATCTGCATCATTTGCAATTTGCGAATGAGCTTTAAAGAAAAGTAAGATTGATAATAATAGTAATTTTTTTTTCATATTCATCGTTATTATTAATTAGACTATTAAGTACCAATCTTGTAGGGATAGGACTTTTTAACTACACAGAAACTCTTATCATACCATTGATATAAGTACAAATAAAAGGAATATACGATGAACTGTAAATGAAAAGTAATAACTGAGATATAAAAGGTATAACCGGTTTAAATATTAGTTTATAGAATATTAGATGATCTGGTCAAGAAACTCTTTAGTTATTGGTTTGACATGAAAAGCAGATACGTTTTCATTTCTGCTTGACCTGATGATGTCAGCGTTATCGATTGTTGAGGATATGACATACGTTTTAATATGATTTTTTAAGGTGTCGTCCAGCTTATCAAATGCATCAAGAAACTCGAATCCGGACATTAAGGGCATATAGATATCCACGAATATGACTTGAGGCAGTAAGGAAGTGTTATGCTGATGCTCCAGAAGGTATTTTAGAGCTTCTTCTCCCGAAGTAAAAAGAAGTAAATGTTTTCCAAAATTATTTTTGGAGATCATTCGGGATGTAATGTAAAGATCAACAGAGTTATCATCAATAATCATTACGGTCTCAAATTTTGGGTCTACTGTCTTAGTCATGGCTTTAAATTTTTTAATGTGATAATGAATTTGGTTCCCGTACCTTCCCCGGACTCTATTTCTATGTTACCCTGCAATAGTTCAATGGCGTCCTTTACGATATAAAGTCCGATACCTGAACCCTCCCTTTTGCTGGAAAGGCGGAAGAACATATCATATATTTTTTGATGATATTCCGGCGCAATGCCAATTCCGTTGTCAGTAATGGTAAAATGGAAATTTTCATGGTCAATATGCCCCTCTATTTTAATGTATCGGCTGTCGGGTTCATTCTTATGATACTTGATTGCATTCGAGATAATATTTTCTAAAATGGTGTTGAACCGAAGCTTGTCTGAGTAAAATATTTGGTCCTCACGAATATCAATTTCGTAACGAATTCCTACTGCCTCCCGCATGCTTTGAAGCGAATTTATTACCTCGGTAATCATTTTGTTAACCGAAATTTCTTCCACTATAAGTCCCGTACGGTTGTTTTGGGAGTAGCTTAAAATATTTCTGATAAAGTTATCAAGTCGATTTACGCTGTGCCGTATCATTTCAGCATGGTTAAGCGTGTCAGTCTCCTGGCTTTCTGCTTCTATAAAAGAAAGAAGCCCAAGGATAGAGGTGAGCGGGGATCGTAAATCATGTGATACACTATATACAAATTTATCGAGTTCTGCGTTGGCTTTAACGAGATCTTTGTTTCTCTT
Organism: Flavobacterium sp. 1355; assembly: GCF_017833415.1. Lineage (GTDB taxonomy): Bacteria > Bacteroidota > Bacteroidia > Flavobacteriales > Flavobacteriaceae > Flavobacterium. Next base: position 77,464 of record NZ_JAFICC010000020.1, read on the forward strand.
TTCGAGATTTATTTCTGCTTTCCGTTGATCAGTAATATCATTGGAAAGAATTAGCCTTGCAGGAGTTCCCTCATACTTTATATCATGGGCCACGATTTCAACCGGTACTATAGTCCCGTCCTTTTTTAAATGATTCCATTTTCCTCTGTTATAATTTGATTTATTAATTTTTGAGGTATTACTGGTTTTTATAAAATGATCCTTATCATCTGGCGGCCTGATATCAAGAGCAGTCATAGATAGAAATTCATCACGGCTGTATCCATACTGAAGAACAGCCATTTTATTAACATCCAGAAATTTATAAGTTTGCAGGTCGATTACCCACATAGGCATGGGATTGTTATCGAAAAGATAACGATATTTTTTTTCGCTCTTTCTCAGGTGTTTTTGCGCAATTTTCATTTCTGTGATGTCTGTAAGGACAATTACTGCCCCTTTGATGTGGCCCTCAGCATCATGAAAAGGCACTGTGCATGGGAGCACATTACGTTCATCTCCGGCGGGGCGTTTAATCACAATCTCCTTGTCAAATTTTTGTTCCAATTCCAGTAACGCTTCATTAAGAGAAGCAGAGTCTCCCGGATAATTAGCATTGGTATTCCATGACTGATCCCAGTGCTCTATACCAATTTGGGGTTCTCGTCCCCATAATGCAGTGGCTGCTTTGTTGTAAAGTACAATTCGGCCTTCAGCATCGCAGGTGTAGGAGGCAACAGGTAACTTTTGGATCAGGTCAATATACATCTTTTCGCGTTCTTCTATTTTTTTTCTTGATAACACCTGCTCCGTTACATCATTGGCAAAGAAAAAGATACCATCAATATTGTTTTTCGCATCCACATGAGCCTGATAAATGAAATTTAAATAGGTCTCCACCATTTTTCCGTTTCCGTATCGATCCAGTTGAATCATCATTTCATTTGCTGAAAAAGTTTTGCCCGTTCTGTAAACAGTATCTAAAATATCAAAAATTCCTTGCGATTCAAGTTCAGGTAATACCTCTTTTACTGTTTTACCAATAATATCTTTCTTATCAATTAGTTGAAGATAAAGTTCATTTGCCAATTCATAGACGTGTGTTGGGCCTTTTAAAATCCCCATGCAGGATGGGGCCTGAGAATATAAATTGTAGAACCTGCGTTGTTCAATCTGACAAGCTATATTTATATATTTTTTAAAGGATATATCCCTGCCGTTGCAGTAGTATAATTGGGAGTCCTCATCCCAGATCGCAGACCAAAATAAGGGCACAATGCTCCCGTTCTTATGTATGAATCTTTTTTCAGGCAGCTGCAACGAAGTGCTGCTGTCTAAATAGAAATTTATACTGGCACATAGATCATCAGAAGCTAGAAAATCCGACAGTTTTTTGCCGATTAATTCGGTGGCTTTAAACCCCAGAATTTGCTCAGAAGCGTTATTTACAAAAAAAAACTTTCCATCTGTATCAACCGAACAATGAAGGTCCACAGAAAAATCTAATATCTTTTTAAGGTCTTTTTTTTCACTTACCCCATACTGTTCGGTGTCAGGGAGCAGCTTCTCGTTTTTTAGGGCAGAATCCACTTTTTGTGCTAAAGTATTAAGGTTTCCTTTTAGAATTATGTCGGATACTCCGGTTTTGATAAGCTCTATTGCTTTCTCTACAGTTATAATGTTGGTAATAAAAATAAAAGGGACATTGACAGCCAGTTGCTGTTTCAGTCTGTAAAACGTCATATAATCTGATAAATCATAGTTACAGAGAATGATGTCAGGGATAAACTGTATCAATGCCTCTTTATAGTCTTGCTGTGAGTGAACAATGGATATAGCAGAGTTGAGAATAGTCTTCTCCAACTCCTGGCGAATCGGTATACTATCGGCAGGATTCTGCTCCACTATTAATATTTTTGTTTTCATAGAGATTCACATTTTATATACTCGGACTATTGCTGGACGGTTGCCATTTACTCTTTCAGCTTAATAAATTTATTAAAGTCATCCTGTCGTCTTTTGGCAATCGGGATAATGGCTCCATTAGAAAGTTCGCAAAAGTAACCGTCTTTTTTCGAAATCTTAATCACATGTTTAAGATTAATAATGTAGGAATGATGAATCCTAAAAAAATAGTTGTTGTTTAAAATAGCGCCGTATTCACCTAAATTTCTGCTGGACATAATTTTATTGCCGTTTGACAGCATAAAAACAGTATATTTTCCCTCTGCCTTGCAAAAAATAATATCTGCCATTGGCAGGAGCTCTATTTTTTCCAGGGAAGCGATGGCTACATAATCATTGGACTGATGAGGCGGGTTCAGTAAACTGGCATTATGGACTTTCTGAGCCTGATAGGAACGCTCCATTTCACGTCGTTTTATTACTTTATAGACCGCTAACATGATGCTGTTAAAATCTATTGGCTTTAGTAAAAAATCGATTGCATCGTGTTTGAATGCTGTGACAGCATCCTCCTTTTGTGCAGATATGAAGATTAGTTTTGGAGTACTGAATTCTAATTGCTTAAGCATTTCAAAAAAGGAATTATCTTCCAATACTATATCCAGAATAATAAGATCCGGTTTTTTAGATGTAATTTCAATCACAGCCTCACTTATAGTATCGGCAACACCAATAATTTCCATAAGTATGGAATTTTCTTCTTCAAACTTTTTTAAAATTATTACAGTGTCTTTATTTATAGACAGAACAAAGGCATGGATAGGCCTCATAGGCTAAGTGGTATTTGGTGCCGCTCCAATTATAATGGCACGGGCTTAAATTAGAGCATTAACTCAATTAAATTCATACAATGATATCGCCCCATTTTGACTATATCTGCAATTATTCCATCTTTCTTGAAAAACTAGTGTCGATGCTGATATGTGAATTACAAGATGCGGGTCAATAATTCGTGAAAAGTAAATATAAAAAAAATATCGGTTGTAATGCTGTGTATTATTATAGATTTGAACCCTTGCTTTCAAAAAAATGACCAATAAGACTAGCATAAAAGAAAAAGCCTGAAAATATCAATGACATATATAATATGCAGCAACAGACAGTAAGATTTAGCAAGTATCGGATTTTATAAGGATTTGGAGCGTTCTATTTTTGCGTAATTAATAATTAAAAAAAAATAGAAATGCAGACATTCAAGGACAAAGTTATCCTGATTACAGGAGCAAACAGAGGTATAGGGAAATCACTGGTTAAGGCGGCACTGGAAAAAGGCGCGCTGAAAATTTATGCTACAGCAAGGGATGTAACCCAAATGCCAGATTTTGCAGACCCCAGAGTCGTTACAGTACCGCTGGATATCACTAATACAGCGCAAATTTTGAAGCTTGCAGAACAGGCAAGCGATGTTCAGATCCTGATCAATAATGCAGGATCACTTCATCAGGGAACTATCATGGAAGGGGACATGATCGGGATGGAGTATGACATGAAGACTAACTATTTTGGCACAGTCAATATGATGAGACAGTTTGCGGCAGTGCTGGAACAAAATGCACCTTCGGCCATTTTAAATATTGTTTCCATTGTGGCCTATTCACCACTCCCTTCTATTGCAGGTTATTCTGTCTCTAAGGCAGCCCTTTTTTCTGCCACTTTATCTGCCCGTATTGAATTGGCCAAAAAAGGAATTACTGTGCAGATGGTAAACCCTGGTGCTATAGCCACCGATATGAACAAGGGGAGTGACTGGGACATGCCGGCACCAGATGGTGTAGCAGAAGAAATATTGAATAAAGCAGAGGCAGGTGAATTGGATATAATTCCTGACCAGATTGGTCAAAGCATGTTCGAGGCATGGAAAGAAGAGCCTTCCAAACTGGCTGATATATTTTATAAGATCTATCATGGGGAATAACCTCTGCTGAAGCGGCGCATTGTAAAGATTTTCCAAATAGCTGCAACGTTAATACAATCGATCGTGCGTTGTTTTTTTGTATGATCTTTACAATGTGGGCTTACAGTATCTTAATTAATTTATTCTTCAATCTATTTACTTAATATTTTTATCTTTTTAAATATAATCAAATAAGAAACCAATTGTAATTGTATAAATATTATATTTGTTTTAAGTGTTTTTTGAACACTTAACTTTTTTTGCATTTTTTAATTAGTTAATTTAAAAAAGTCTTAATATGAATGTTTAAGGTAATCGGAATTATTGCACTTAATTAAAATTACCTAACAGGATGTTTGTATTATTTGGTTTATGAGGCATAAGTAAAATATATAGAAAAATAAATATTTAAAAATTATAAAGTATGGCATTAAAATTCTATTTCTCATTAATAATAATATGTTTTACCAGTATCAATAGTGTTGCTCAATCGTATGAAAAAACAAATTTTGGTATAAAAGCCTCCATTGACAACACTGTAGTAGAAATACAGTTTTATAGTCCTGAAATAATTCGGGTTATAAAATATCCTGCAGGAAAAAAACTTGATAGAAAAAGTTTATCGGTTATAAAAGTTCCAGAAAAGACAAAGTTTACTATTAATAAAAGAGATAGTATTCTTTCTTTAAATAGCAAGAATATTGAAGCCATTTTAAATCTAGAGAATGGTAGAATATCATTTAAAACAATTGATGGCAAGCCACTGTTAAATGAAAAAAAATCTGGATCACTTTTCACAGATTTTAATGATTCAGGCATTCAAACGCACAGTGTAGCACAATCTTTTATTCTTGATAAAAAAGAGTCTATTTACGGATTGGGAATTCTCCAAAATGGAAAAATGTCCCAAAGAAATCAGAAAATCCACATGGTACAGAATAATACTTGGGATTTTGTTACTTTTTTCCAGTCAGATAAAGGATATGGACTATTTTGGGATAATTACTCACCGACCGACTTTAGTGATACTAATGAAGAAACCTCTTTTAAATCAGAAGTTGGTGATGGTATAGATTATTATTTTATGAAGGGTAATAATGCTGATGGCGTTATTACCCAAATGCGTGATTTAACCGGCCAGGTGCCGATGTTTCCTAAATGGACTTTCGGTTTCTGGCAAAGCAAAGAGCGTTATAAAAGTCAAAATGAAACTGTTGAGGTAGTGAAAAAATATCGTGATCTTGGTGTTCCATTGGACGGTATTATTCAGGATTGGCAGTATTGGGGCGATAATTATCATTGGAACGGAATGAGTTTTTTAAATCCTGAATTTTCAAAACCCCAGCAAATGATAGATGATATTCATAATTTGAATGCACATCTCCTTATTTCAATTTGGTCTTCCTTCGGTCCAAAAACACCACAATTTCAGGAGTTGAAGAGTAAAAATATGTTGATGGACTTTCAGACCTGGCCACAATCTGCAAAAGATGTATGGCCGCCAGATATGAATTTCCCTTCAGGTGTACAGGTATATGATGCATATAATCCTGAGGCAAGAGACATTTATTGGAAATACCTTAACAAAGGTTTGTTTTCTTTGGGTATCGATGGCTGGTGGATGGATTCTACAGAACCCGATCATTTAGATATTAAACCGGAAGACTTTGACAACAAAACATTTTTGGGATCCTTTAGAAAGGTCAGAAATGCTTATCCATTAATGAGTGTGGGAGGAGTTTATGACCATCAGCGTGAAACATCATCAGCAAAAAGGGTTTTTATCTTAACACGTTCAGCTTTTGCCGGACAGCAACGTTATGGAGCCAATACATGGTCGGGTGATGTGAACTCTTCGTGGGAAAATCTACGAAATCAAATTCCTGCGGGATTAAATTTTTCTCTATGTGGTATTCCATACTGGAATAGTGATATTGGCGGTTTTTTTGCAGGTGCATACAATAAAAATGGGAATAGTGGATCAGGATCTAAAAATTCATCATATCAGGAACTATATGTAAGATGGCTGCAGTTTGGGGCATTTACTCCAATGATGCGTTCTCACGGTACAGATATACCAAGAGAAATATATCAGTTTGGACAAAAAGGAGAAACGATTTACGATGCTATTGAAAAAACAATTCATTTGCGTTATTCATTATTACCCTATATTTATTCAAATGCCTGGAAAGTGACAAATGAACAGTCTAGTATGATGCGTGCTTTAGTGATGGATTTTGATCAGGATGAGAAAGTTAAAGATATTAATAATGAATATTTATTTGGCCAGTCTATATTGGTAGCTCCCGTTGTTAATGCACAGTATACTCCTGAAGTAATCGTAAAAACTAATGAAGAGACAGGGTGGAACAAAAAAGAAGATAAAGACAATCCTAAAAATCCTGAAATAAATTTTAGCCAGAAAAAATCAAAAAAGATATACCTTCCTGCAGGCACTCAATGGTACGATTTCTGGACTAATGATAAATACAATGGTGGTCAGGAAATTGAGAAGGAAGCCGGTATTGATGAAATTCCATTATATATCAAGGCAGGCAGTATTATTCCTTTTGGACCCAAAGTGCAATATGCGAATGAAAAAAAATGGGATAACCTTGAAATTAGAGTTTATGAAGGAGCCGATGGTGTGTTTACACTGTATGAAGATGAAGGAGATAATTATAATTATGAAAAAGGGAAATATACGACCATTACATTCAAGTGGAATGATTCGAAGAAGGTTTTAACAATTGAGCAGCAAAAGGGAGAATTTATTGGAATGATAAAACAACGACAGTTCAATGTTGTGAAAGTTTCCGCAAATCCTGATCAGCAAAAAAGCGATATTAAATTTAGTAAAATTGTTGATTACACGGGGAATACAATTTTAGTAAAGATGTAAAAGGGTATGGAGTAAGTAAATGATAAAAAGAAAAAACTGCGTCAAATGTTCTGGATTTTTTCCACGAAGCTTTTAAGTGTTTTTTTATAAAGATTGAAAACTGCTATAAAAAACAAAACCTGCAAATCCTAAGATTTGCAGGTTTTTTGTTTTTATGATTACTTAGAATTACAAACTATATATTTTACTTTTCCTCAATTTAACCTTTTTACTTGAAAAAGTTAAAGCATTGAATGAAAATGTCTATGCTTTTGATTGATAAATCCATCATGTAAAATAAAATTCTATATAATTTTATTTTTAGTTTAGGAGCATGTTTAATTCTGAATTTATTGAATAAGATTGTTAGTTATTAGTAATAGATTTTTGTTTGGTTTATTTAATGGAGATTAATTAATCTCCATTATTTTTTGCTAGAATAATAAGAGGTTTAGACAATTTAATAAATATGTGGTTTATATGAAAAGAGAGAATTTTAAAATTAAAAAGTGCAATTCCTTAAAAATGGCTGTATCAGTGACGCTGTTATTTCTTTGTTCGTTTAAAGGATATTCTAAAAATGAAGAAAACACAAAAGACGCTTTGGCAGTAATAGAAAGGCTTATAGGAAATCGGTCCAGTGAGTTTGAATTAAGTATTGTTGAGAACAAAGAGAATAATAAATCAGATTGGTTTGAAATTGAAACAAAAAACAATCAGGTAAAAATAAAAGCCTCAAATAATACGGCAATTTGTTATGCAGCTTATAATTTTCTAAGAGATATAGGAGCCGTCTTAGTGAGTTGGGAAGGAAATAGAGTTGATTTGCCTAAGGCATGGCCACAATATTCAAAAAAAGGAACTACACCATTTCAATACAGAGAATATTTAAATGCCTGTACTTTCGGGTACACTACTCCTTGGTGGGACTGGAAACGCTGGGAGCAGGAAATCGACTGGATGGCCATGCACGGAATCAATCTTCCCACTGCAATGGAAGGCCAGGAAGCGGTGTGGCAGGAACTATGGAAAGAGTATGGTTTGACCAGCACTCAATTAGAAACTCATTTTGCCGGACCGGCCTTTTTGCCATGGCAGCGTATGGGAAACATCAACAGTCTTGAAGGGCCGTTGCCGCAAGAATGGTTTAGTAAAAAAGAAGAACTTCAAAAGAAAATATTGGAAAGAATGAGGGCTTTAGATATGCATCCTGTTGTACCGGCATTTAGCGGTTATGTTCCTAAAGCTTTTGCAGAAAAACATCCGGAAGCCAAAATAACAGAATTAAAATCCTGGTCGGGAGGTGGTTTTGCGAGTACTTTTCTATTAGATTCTAAAGATCCTTTATTTAAAAAAATAGGAAAACGCTTTATTGAAATTTATACCAAAATGTATGGAAAGTCTAATTTCTATCTGGCAGATTCTTTTAATGAGATTGAACCTCCGGTTTCGGAACATAATAAATATGAAGAACTTTCTAATTACGGAAGTGCGATTTATGAAACCATTAATGAAGCCGCGCCGGGTGCAGTCTGGGTTATGCAGGGATGGCTTTTTGGAGACAATAAAGAATTCTGGACAAAAGAGGCTACGAGTGCATTTCTAAGTAAAGTACCAAACGATAGATTGATGATCCAGGATTATGCCAATGACAGATATAAGGTATGGGAAAACCAGGAAGCCTTTTATGGTAAGCAATGGACTTATGGTTATGTGCATAATTATGGCGGATCTAATCCTGTATATGGAGACCTGAATTTCTATAAAAACGAATTGACGAGTTTGCTAAAAAATCCGAACAGAGGAAATGTTGTGGGGTATGGGGCAATGCCTGAAGGGTTAAATAATAATTCAATTGTATATGAATATATTTATGATCTTCCGTGGAGCCAGGGCGAACAGCCTATAAACGATTGGCTGACTAAATATTTAAATGCGAGATATGGACAAACAACTTCAAAATCTGTTTTTCAGGCTTGGGAATTATTACTGGAATCTGTTTACAATATCAAATATTGGGAAACTCGCTGGTGGAATGATAGGGCTGGAGCGTATTTGTTATTTAAACGCCCGACTGCAACAATTACAGAATTTAAAGGAAATCCCGGAGACAAGAAAAAACTAAAAGAAGCTTTGGATATTTTAACCAAAGAAGCCAAAAAGTTTGATAAAAAGAATTTCATTAATTACGATTTAATCGATGCTTCAAGACATTACTATTCACTTTGTATCGATGAAGATTTGATTGAATGCGTAAAAGCCTATCAGCAAAAAGATATTTCAAAAGCAGATCAATTATTTCAAAAGATAGAAAAACAAGCTCTGGATATCGATAAGATGATGTCAAGACAACCATTGAACAGTCTGGATGAATGGGTAAAATCGGCTTCTGATTATGGGGATTCTCCCGAAGTATCTCAATTGTACGTAAAAAATGCCAAAACATTAATAACGCTTTGGGGCGGAGAAGGTCATTTAAATGATTATGCTTCCAGATCCTGGCAAGGAATGTATAAAGGATTTTACTGGCCAAGATGGAAAATGTTTTTAGAAGCCCTAAAAAAATCAGCAGTGGATAACACTCCTTTTGATGAAACGAAAGAAAGGGAATTAATTAAAAATTGGGAAATCAAATGGACTGAAAAATAAATAAAAAATATACTGAGACCATAATAATACGTATGTAAGCAAAATATAACTTAAACTTTTAACGATTGCCTTAAACTTACTAAAAATATTAAATGAAATCTTTACGAAATCGATTAATTAATAAGTTTTTAACTATGTATTTTAGAAAAATAATTTTGAAAAGCCTTACTGTCATTGACTTTATAGAAATTATCCATGTTTATGAATAACTTGTCCATTTGTTAACATTTCTTTAGCATTAATTTCGTCAATACTATTTAACAAATTAACCAATATCACAATGGAAAAACTCAAACTTTTATTATTAGCCTTTTGTTTTTGCTTCTCAATTAATACCTGGGCACAGAAAACAGAAGTGTCCGGTGTAGTTTTAGATGACAAAGGCATTCCACTGCCAGCCGCCAATGTACTAGAGAAAGGTACAACGAATTCATTAACAACAGATTTTGATGGGAAATTTAAAATTTCGGTTTCAAACAAAAATGCCACACTAATAGTTTCTTATATGGGATTTGAAGATTTGACTTTAAAACTAGACGGAACAAAATCAAATTATTCAATTCAATTAAGACCTACTACAAACAGTTTAGAACAAGTTGTAGTAGTGGGTTATGGAAAAGGATCTCGTAAAAACCTTACTACTTCTGTAACTTCTGTAAAAGCTGAGGATTTAAACAGAGGGGCAATTAGTGATGTTGGACAGCTTTTACAGGGTAAAGTTTCCGGTTTGAACATTTCATCAAGTGGCGATCCTACAAAAACAGCTTCTGTAGTTTTGCGTGGAGCTTCTACATTAAATAGTTCACAAGGGCCATTTTATGTAATAGATGGTATTCCGGGAGTTGATATTTCAGTAATTGCACCAGATGACATTGCCACTATCGATGTCTTAAAAGATGCTGCGGCAACTGCTATTTATGGTAACCGTGCTGCAAATGGAGTTATCATGGTAACAACAAAAAAAGGAAGTAAGGGCAGAACGCAGATTGCATACAATGGTTATGTTGGCTGGGAAGAAGTGTCAAATAATCTTGACATGATGAATGCAAATCAGCTTAGAGCTTTTACAACTAAAAACAATTTGAATTTTACTCCGGAAAATGATAAAGGTGCTAACACAAACTGGCAAAAAGAAATTTTACGATCAGAACGTGCAGCATCAAGCAGTCATAACTTATCGATGAGCGGTGGCGGAGATCATGGAAATTATACAGCAAGTATCACTTCTATTAATAAAGAAGGGATAATGTTAAAAAGTGACTTTTCCCGTATTATTGCCCGCTTATCTGTTGAACAATTTGCTTTTGATGATAAGGTTAAATTTGGTTTAAACGTTACTAATTCCAGCACAAAATATCAAAATGTACCACAGAGAAATACCGTTCTTTTGCAGGCAGCAAGCTATCTTCCTGTTTCTCCGGTAAGGAATGCTGATGGAAGTCTTTTTGAAAATTTTACCAGTCCGGGATATTTTAACCCGGTAGCTTTAATTGAACATGGTACTGATGAAACGAAAACAGATAACCTTGTAGGTAACCTTACTGCAGAAGTAAAACTTCCGTTTGGATTTACCTATAATTTGAATTTGGCACACCAAAGATTAACGGCGTCTCATGGAGAATTTTATGACAGTTATTATTCACAATACAACAGTGCCAATTTTTACAACAACCCAGATCCACCTTTGACAAAAACATTGGTTAATTTTGGTATAAATGGTTCTGCATTAAGAAATTCTTACGAAACCAGAAACAATATTATCGAAAGCTTCCTTACCTGGGACAAAACATTTGGAGAGCATAAAATAAAAGCTGTCGCAGGTTACTCATGGCAGGAAAATACATTAGGAGACGGTTTTCAGGCTACAACAACTAATTTTCCTGTAGATAATGTAGGATATAATAACCTTGCTTTAAGTAATTACACCTCGGTTAATGGTTATGTAGTAAATTTTGGAGATAGTAAAGCCTATCAAAAAACACGTTTAATAGCTTATTTTGGGCGTTTAAATTACAATTACAAAGACAAATATCTATTACAAGGATCACTTAGAAGAGATGGTGGATCTATGTTTGGAGCAAATAATCGCTGGGGATATTTCCCTTCTGTAGGAGGAGCATGGAGAGTAGACAAAGAAAGTTTCATGAAGAATCAAAACTTTTTTAGTGATTTGAAATTCCGCGGAAGCTGGGGGGTAACAGGTAACTCTTCTGGATTTAATGCCTATACGGCACAGTTCATTTCCGGAAGCTTAGGAACTTTTTACTATAACGGACAACAAATTGGAGCTTATGGGCCTAACCAGGCGGCTAACCCTGATTTGAAATGGGAAAAAACAGCTACAACAAATATTGGATTTGACTTCGCAATCTTAAAAGGAAAAGTATCTGGTTCTGTTGATGTATACAATAAAAAAACAACAGACATGATTTTTAACTATAATGTTAATCCTGTGCTTGTACCAGTAGGAACAATTGTAGCAAACGGAGGAACAATGTCTAATAAAGGTATTGAAGTTAGTTTAAGTACAACTCCGGTTAAAACGGCAAATTTCAGCTGGACAACTAATCTGAATTTGGCCCACAATAAAAATGAAATCGTAAAATTAACCAGCCCTTTCTTTGTTGGTGGAGATTCTATTCGTCGTGTTCAGCCAGACGGTGGTGGACAAACAGGAAGTACATTACAGATTTTTAAAGAAGGAAAACCGTTAGGACAATTCTTTACATTGAAATATGCAGGAAAAAATGCTGATGGAGTTTCGCAATATTATGATAAAAACGGCAATTTGACTACTACACCTCTAATTGGAGTAGATTACCATTATGCAGGAAGTGCACAGCCAAAATTATTAGCAGGATGGGCAAATAATTTTCAATACAAAAAATTCGATTTAAGTATTTTCTTCAGAGGAGTTTTTGGTAATAAAATTTTCAATGCCAGCCGTGCCGATTTATTCAGGCCTAGTACTGCAATGACAAACAATATTTTGGTTGATGCAGGAAACGAGGCGCCAAATGATTTAAACTCTTATAAATACTCGGATCGTTTTATAGAAGACGGAAGTTATATAAGATTAGACAACATGACTTTAGGATATAATTTTGGTAAAGTGGGCAGGTATATAAGCAGCGTACGTATTTATCAAACCGTAAACAACGTTTTTGTTATTACCAAGTACAAAGGAATTGATCCGGAAGTTGAACAAGGAGGAACAGCTCCTGGTGTAGATTCAAATAACTTCTATCCAAAAACCAGAACTTATATGTTTGGTGTAAATGTGATCTTCTAAAATTAAATGCTAAAAATTATGAAAAAGATATTAAAATATTTAGGGCTCCCAGTACTTATGGCTGGATTAATATGGTCTTGTGATGATCTTGAAGTACCTATAACAACACAATTAACACCTGAAGTATTTCCTCAAAACCCGGCACAATACATTCAGACTACAGGGCCAGTTTATACCGCATTTCGAGGTGAATTTTCATTTGCCTGGTGGTGGTCTCAATCCTTATCTACAGACGAAGCTATTTTGCCTGCAAGAGGAGGTAACTGGTTTGATAACAGAAACTATATCGCGATGCATTATCATGACTGGAATGCAGATAATGGAATCATAGGAAGTCTTTGGGACTGGTCATCTAAAGTGATCGGAACAAGCAATCAGGCAATTTCAATTTTAAATCAGACAATGCCTGAAGGTGCAGATAAAAACACGTTGATTTCTGAATTAAAAACAATGCGCGCTATTTCTTATTATATGTTAATGGATAGTTATGGAGATGTGCCATTAGATACATTATATGGAGACTTTACGCCTCATGCCAAAACTCCCAGAAAAGACGTTTTTAATTTTATTGAAAAAGAATTAAAAAAAGCAGTTCCTAATTTAAATCCGGCAGCAGGAATTACCACTTACGGAAGACCAAATAGACAGACTGCTAATGCAATGCTGGCTAAATTGTATTTGAATGCTGAGGTGTATACAGGCACACAACGTTTTAATGATTGTATTGCAGCTTGCGATCAGGTAATTAATTCTGGTTTATATGTGATTGAACCAAGAGCAACTTATCTACAGATGTTTTATCCTAACAACGGACCTCAGATGAAAGAGTTCATTTTTGCAGTTCCTTACGATCCGGCAGCTGTTACAGTGGGTTATAACGGACAAATGTATCACGCCCGTTATGATGTACCGCGTTCTGAAAGAGCGAAGTTCGGACTTCCTTTTACGCCAAGTGCACCAAGAAGTACCCTTCCTGAATTTTATGCTTATTTTGATGATGCAAATGATATTCGAAATAAACAATGGCTTACCGGGCCTCAATTTATGAATGACGGCACTACACCTGTAATGGTTACGACAACCAAAAAAGGATACGACCAATTTTATACAGGATCTGATGGAGGAGCACCATATACTTATCAGGTAAATTTAACACCAGATATTATACCGCGTCAAAGTCAAACTTTATTTGATCTTGGAAACGACGAAATCGCCTGGAACATGGGATACAGAAATATTAAATTCTATCCGGATGCTACTTCAACAAATCGTAACCAAAAGAACGACGTTCCTTTCTTACGTTATTCAGATATCCTTTTGATGAAAGCAGAGTCAATTCTTCGCGGAGGAGGTGCAACATTAGGACAAACTGCAGATGCATTAGTAAATATGGTTCGTTCTAACCGTACAACATCTGCAGCATTGAGCGGTGTAACTTTAGAAGAACTATATAAAGAAAGAAGCCGCGAGTTTACCTGGGAAGCATGGCATAGAAATGATATGATACGTTTCGGAAAATACGAAGGACAATGGGGATACAAAACCAATACAGATGTTCGTCGTCGTGTTTTTCCAATCCCAACCAATGCTATGGTTTTAAATCCGGCCCTAACTCAGAATGATGGATATTAAAAATAAGAATTAGTAAGTACGCATTGTTACCCAATTTTAATTTTGAAAAGGAGAGGAGCGTAAATTCTTCTCCTTTTTTACTAAAACTAGTTTGTTAGTTGCTAGTTTAGTTTTGTTTTTGAATGAAAGCAAGGCTTAATCGAATCCCGTTTGACAAAGCAGTGAAAGATTAAGCTTTGTAACATTCATTTAACTTATGTTTTGAGAATACATTATAATCCAATAAAATCCTATATAAAACAATATTGTCCCAACAATACAAACAGAATAAATGAAACTAAATAAAATCTATAAAATAGGACGCATTGGAATAGGTTTAACTCTTGTTTTTTTAGTGTCGTGCAGTGCTCAGAAAACTATTTCCTTAAAAAAGAAACAGTTATCAGACATGGTTTATCCGTTGTTGGACACCGAAAATTCCCGATGGTTTTACTTTTCATCAGCAAGTCGTCCGTTTGGTATGGTAAACCTAAATCCAGATACAGAAATTAACGGCGATTGGGGCGGCGGTTATAAATATTCTACAGATACAGTTAAAGGTTTCAGTCACGTTCACGAATGGCAAATGTCTGGCGTATCACTAATGCCAATAACAATTGCAGCAGGAAACAAACCAACTATTTTTAAAGACTTTTATTCAAAATTCAGTCATAAAAACGAAATAATAACACCGGGATATCATTCCATAAAATTAGATCGATATCAAATAACGGCAGAATTAACCAGCACGCAAAGAGTTGGTTTTCATAAATATACTTTTCCAATAAAGGCACAAAAAGCAGTTCTTTTTAATTTGAACACTATTTTAGGACCTTGTGAAAACACAAATGGAAAATTAGAAAAAAACAATGATTATGAACTTTCGGGTTCATTAGTTTTGAGTACCAATTTCAGACGCCCAAAACCCTTAACCGTATTTTTTAAAATTAAAACAAATGAGCCGATTACTTCCATAGAAAGAGATAATCAGACAGGTAATTATTTAGTCAGTTTTAATAAAACGAAAGAACAAATACTGATGAAAGTTGGTATTTCTTATACTTCAACAGAAAATGCCAATACTAATATCGAAACCGAATTACCACATTGGGATTTTAATAAAACAGTTGACGATTCCAGAAAAGAATGGAGCAATTTACTGGGAAGAATAAAAGTAGAAGGAGGAACGCAAACCGACCAAAGAAGATTTTACACAGATCTGTGGCATGCGCTACAGGGCAGAAAAATGATCAGCGACGCAAATGGAGCCTATCCGGATAATACAGGAGAAAAATTCAGATTAGGACAATTGCCTTTAAATGCTGACGGAAAACCAAAATTTAATCATTACAATTCAGATGCTTTCTGGGGTGCCCAATGGACAATTAACAATCTTTGGGGATTGGTATATCCTGAAATTATGGAAGAATTTGTATATTCATTAATGCAATATTACAAAGACGGCGGTATGATTCCACGCGGGCCTTCGGGAGGAAATGATACTTATGTAATGACCGGAGCTTCGGCAACACCTTTTATCGTGAGTGCCATTCAAAAAGGAATTGTAAAAGAAGATTTGGAGGAAATTTATACCGCGCTCAAAAAAAATCATATGCCGGGAGGTATTATGGAAAAAGCAGGATATGAACACAATACCAATATTGGCGGTGGATTAAAATATTATTTAGAAAAAGGATATGTACCTTATCCGCTTCCAGAAGGCAATTTCGGAAGTCATGAAGACGGTGCAAGCCAGACTTTAGAATATGCATATCAGGATTGGACTTTGGCACAATTGGCTAAAAAACTAAATCATGAAGAAGATTACAATTATTTCATCAAAAGGGCAAAAAACTATCAAAATGTTTTTGATACACAAATAGGCTGGATGCGTCCAAAAAACGTAGAAGGAAAATGGCGCGAAAACTACGATCCCTATCAATATGAAAATGGATTTATAGAATCAAATGGAGCACAATCAACATGGTTTGTTCCGCATGATATTGAAGGTTTAGCCGTTTTAATGGGAGGAAAAGAAAAAGCTGTCGCAAAATTGAACACTCAATTTGAAACAGCTAAACAACAAAAGTATACTTCCGGTACATCGCATGATGCAGAATTACATCCCGAATTTAGCAGGATTCCTGTAAATTTTGGAAATCAGCCTTCTATACAGACATCCAATATTTTTACAGTATTAGGAAGGCCTGATTTAGCGCAGTATTGGACAAGAAATGTAATAAAAGAAACTTTCAGCGGATTATCTCCGGCCACCGGTTATAACGGCGATGAGGACCAGGGACTAATGGGAAGTTTGAATGTATTGCTTAAGTTGGGTTTATTTCAAATGAATGGAGGAACAGACCAGAAAGCCGTTTACCAAATAGGAAGCCCTATATTCAATAAAATCTCGATTGCATTAAATCCGGAATATTATTCAGGTAAAACATTTGTGATAAAAGCTGAAAATAACAGTGCCGAAAATGTGTATGTAAAAGGCATCAAATACAACAATAAAACTGTAAAAGATTTTACTCTTTCACATAAGGAGATTACCAATGGAGGTGAATTAATTTTAGAAATGTCAAAGTAAAATGCCTGCAATAGTTTTTTGCCACAGATTTTAAGGATTATAATGATTTTAAAAATAATCCGAATAATCAGTGAAATCTGTGGCTAAAAAAAGAGTTTTTAGTTCTTAAAAAAATAAAATAAGTAATGAAAATATCCAGTAAAAATATACTTTTAGGAATATCATTTTTGTTTACCATAATCATTAATGCCCAGCAAACCGTCCATCAATTTGTAGATCCAATGATCGGGTCAGAAGGAGTTGGCAGGGTTTTTATAGGTCCGTCGTGTCCATACGGAATGGTAAAACCAAGTCCGGATTGTACCTCAAGCCCAAACAGTGGCTGGCTGCCAATGCCAAAAGAAGTAACAGGCTTCAGTCAGGTACACGTAAGCGGAACAGGTGGAGGCCCGAAATACGGAAACATTCAAATTATGCCATTTTCCGGTGCTTTGGATAAAATGGATCAGACTTCTTTCAGGGCAGAAGAAAATGTAAAACTGGGTTACTACGAAACGATTTTCAAAGAAAATAAAATCAAAACCGAAATCACTACAGGTGAAAAAGTTTCTTTTTACCGTATTACTTACCCAAAAAATACCTCAAAAGAATTAAAAATTGATCCCGGTTTTTTTCTTGGAGAAGAAAAGATTCCTGATGCAAGAGAAGCGCAGCAGTTTGTGGGTTCGCAGATCGAAATTGTCTCCGATACCGAAGTGAGAGGCTACAGCAGAATAAGAGGAGGCTGGAATAACGGCCGCGCTTACACGGTTTATTTTTGGGCGGTTTTCGATCAGCCAATTGCAAAATATGTAACCTTTAAAGACGGAAAATTTTACAGCAATCAAAAAGCCCAATTTGATTCAGGGAAAAAAACAGCAGCTTTACTTTCTTTCGGAAACGGCGGAAAAGAACAACTGAATGTCAAAATCGGAATATCATTTTTAAGTGAATTAAAAGCCAAAAATAATATTGAGGTTGAAATTCCACATTGGGATTTTAATACCGTTTTATCCACTTTAGAAAATAAATGGGAAGCATTATTAAGCCGAATTAAATTATCTGAAGATACATCAGACGAATATAAAAAAATGTTCTACACCGGTTTATATCATACGATGATCATGCCGGTTGACCGAACTGGGGAAAATCCGCTTTGGACAAATGATGAACCTTATTATGATGATTTTTACACCATTTGGGATACTTTTAGAACATCAAGCCCTTTAATTACGCTGATAGATTCTAAACGTAAAGTTGAAATTATCAACGCCATGCTCAATATTTACAAACGCGAAGGTTATTTACCCGAAGGAAGAAGCGGTAACGACAACGGAAGAACACAAGGAGGTTCAAACGCTGAGGTTGTTCTGGCAGATGCTTTTGTAAAAAACTTAAAAGGAATCGATTATGAACTTGCGCTGCAGGCCATGCTCAAAGACGCGACAGTTCCGCCGGGAGGCAATGAAGAAAAAGAAGGAAGAGGCGGATTAATAGATTATCTAAAATTAGGATATGTTCCCTTCGGCACAGACCGTGCAGGAAACCGAACAATCGATTATGCCTACAACGATTATAATATTGCCGTTGTAGCCAAAGGATTAGGTAAAACAGATTTATACAATCAATACATCAAACAAGCCGACAGCTGGCAGAATTTATGGCGTCCTGATTATGAAAATAACGGAGCCAAAGGTTTTATTATGCCAAAAGACAAAGACGGAAACTGGCTGGATGATGTTGTTTTTGGAGAATCAAAGATTCAGAAACCTACTTATAAATATACACCCGTAATTATCGAATCGCCTTGGTATGTTTGCCATTGGTGCGTGTTTTTCTACGAAGGAAATTCTTGGGAATATTCCTTTAGCATTCCGCATGACGTTCCCGAACTTGTTAGTAAATCAGGCGGAGAAAAAGCTTTTGAGGACAGATTGAATACTTTCTTTAATTCAGAGTTGTATAATGTGGCCAACGAACCTTCGTTTTTAACACCATGTCTGTATCACTGGATCGGGAAACCGTATTTGAGCAGCGACAGAATAAGAACAATTATCAAAAATAATTTCAATACTTCAAGAGAAGGATTACCGGGCAATGACGATTCGGGTGCAATGTCTTCGTGGCTTGCTTTTCATATGATGGGCTTATATCCAAATGCCGGACAGCCTTATTATCTGATTAATACGCCTTTGGTAAAAGAAACAACGATTCAATTAGAAAACGGTAAAAAGTTTAAAATCGCTGCTAAAAAAATGAGCGATAAAAACAAATATATAAAAACCGCTTTATTAAACGGAAAACCTTATAACAAAGCATGGATTTTACACGATGATATTAATAACGGAGGAGAATTAATTCTGGAAATGGATTCTAAACCTTCGGCTTGGGGAACTACTATTTTACCACCAGCTAAATAAAATGATAAGCAAAATGAAAAATATATTTTTAATGATTCTTTTTTGTATCGTTTATCAAAATGGAACAGCTCAGAATTATGTTCCAACACTAAAAAACAATACAGAATTAAATTATGTCTGTAAACTGCACGGACAGACTAGAACTTTATCACTTATAGCTCAAACGGCAGGTGACGGACTAACTTTTAAACTAGAAACCAGAGGCGTAAAAAGCAGTATTGTCATGCTTCCCGAAGCGGTAAAAAACGGAAATGCCTTAAGTTTTAATCAAGGAGAATACGCACCGGTTTTAAACTTAAAACCAGCAGAAACCTTTTTCATGATTTCAAGATCGGCGTATCAGGATTTAGTAAAAAACAGTTCTTTTGTGTACAATAATACTACCTATGTTCTGGACAAAAATGAAGATAAAAATGGTGTTTCTGTTGACGGAAAATTAATCGATGCGCTGCACGTAATTGCACAAATTGACGAAACTGAAATGTGGATTGTAAAAAATCCGGAGTTTCCTTTAATCTGTAAAATAATCAAGAATCCGTTAGGGATTAATTTCACATTGGTGAAAGTAGTAGATTAATAAATTGTTTTACGCAAGGCAGACCTAACAGGTTTTTAAAACCTGTTAGGTCTATATTATAATATCAAAACAATAAACAATGCCATTCAAAAATATCTTTTGTTCATTGCTTCTTTTAGTTCTGGTTTCCTGCAAAACAGAACAGCATTTCAATGAGAAAAAGCTCCAAATCGCTTTTATAGCTGATGTTCATTTACAAGATATTTTTGCTCAATTTGAAGACAATAATTATCGCGGAATCAAAAATCCGGTTACGGGCGAATATGCCAATATCAGGACAATGAATGCTCAATTGCATTCTACCAGAATTTTCAATGAAAATTATTTTGCCTTTTTAGAAGCCTTAAATGATATTGTCAAAAGAGGCATCAAACAAGTTGTACTTCCGGGAGATTTTAGCGACGACGGACAGCCCGTTCACGTGCGTGGATTGAGAAAAATACTCAACGAATATTCCCAAAAATACGGAATCTCTTTTTTTGTTACCACTGGTAATCATGATGTTGTAAGACCATTTTCGCAAGATGCCGCTAAAACTGATTTTTTAGGAAAAGACGGAAAAGAGCAGATCATCAGCAGTTCAAAAAATTTCGATAAAAGTAAAAGCGAACTGAAACCCATTATCACTGCCGATATAAAAAACTGGGGATATAAAGAAACCATTCAGGAAATGCGAGATTTTGGTTTTTTTCCAAAAAAGACCGATTTGTATTGGGAAACGCCTTTTTCAAATTACACTTATGAACAATATGATTTTGAGGAAGCTCAAAAAGAATCTGTTTTAGAAAAAAGAACGTATATAGTTAAAAACACTAATCTATATCTTCCGGACGCCAGTTATGTAGTCGAACCAATTAAAGGAATCTGGCTTTTGGCAATTGATGCCAATGCTTATGTTCCTAACGAAAAATTATCAGGAAAACCAGATGATCCGCATGATTTTTCGGGAGCAAATACAGGTTACAATAACGTTCTGATTTATAAAAGCCATTTATTAAACTGGGTAAAGAAAGTTTCCGCGGAAGCGAAACAAAAAGGAAAAATACTGATTGCTTTCAGTCATTATCCGATGGTGGATTTTAACGACAATGCATCACCGGAATTAAAGCAGCTATTTGGTGCCGATAAAATGCAGCTCCAGCGAGTTCCTAACGAAGAAGTGGCGCAGCAATTTGCAGATGCAGGGATTCAGATTCATTTTGGAGGCCACATGCACATCAACGATACGGGCGTAAGAACATCAGCAAAAGGAAATACTTTATTTAATATTCAAACGCCTTCGCTTGCAGCTTATATGCCGGCTTATAAAATATTGACGATTCATTCTGATTCTGAATTTGAAGTAGAAACGGTTGTAATTGGCAAAGTGCTTGGTTTCAATAGCTTATTTCCTTTTTATGAAGAGGAATATGCACATTTGCAAAGTAGTAAAAGCGAGCATATTTGGAACAAAGAAATTTTAAAAGCCAAGGATTATGCAGCATTTACAAACTGGCATTTAAAGGAATTAGTTCGTTTAAGATTTTTACCCGAAGATTTCCCGGCTGAATTTCTAAAAACAATAATAAGTCTTTCAGGAAAAGATTTATTAGAAATGAATAAAAATGCATCAGAAACTGATAAAGAGTTGAAATTAAATTCTCTCACAATTTCCAATTTTGAATTATGGACGGGTTTTGATATGATTTTCGATTTTTACCGTTTAAAAAGTGCTGATGAATTGGCTTATTCAGAAATTGGAAACAAGAGATTAAAGCAATATGAATTGGTTTGTCGACAGTTGAAAAAATCAAATGATCCAAAACTGATTTTATGGGCAGAAATATTCTTGAAAACCATGACTGGAGATCCTTCTGATCATTTTATGATCGATCTTAAAAACAACCAAATTGATAATTTATCTGTTAAATAATTTTTATATTAATTAAATCAAAAAGATTAAATTGCATTTATAATTTATTTCGATGAGACAAAAATCCATTATGCTATTCTTATTTTTTGCCATTTTTTATCATTCGTATTCACAGAATATAAAATTTGCGCATTACAATGACAATAACGGATTGTCTCATAATTCGGTACGCCATATTGTACAGGATAAAAAAGGCTTCATGTGGTTTGGAACGTTCTCAGGATTAAATCGTTTTGACGGTTATCAGTTCAAAAACTACATGAGTTCTTCACCGGGAAAAAATAAATTGTACAATGATGACATCACAGCTTTGGAGCTTGATGAAGCATCTAATCAATTATGGATTGGCAGCCGAAAAGGATTGACACTTTTCCAAATGGATACCCATGTTTTTACTACTTTTTTTAATAAAAAAGAAGACCCAAACAGTCTGCCCGATGATGAAGTAAGATCGGTTTATGTAGATAAATTTAAAAGAGTCTGGGTGGGTACCAAAACAAAAGGAGTTTATCTGTTCTTTTTAAAAGAAAATCGATTCGAAAAAATTAAACTTAAAGGTTTTGATTACGTAAAAGAAATTTTTGAAGATAAAAAAGGCAATATCTGGATTGGTAGTTACGAAAAATCAGGTGTCGCAAAAATAACAATGGATGCCAAAGGAGCAATTGTACGAATTAATAATTACACACTTTCTGTTCCATATTCCAACATAAAAAATCCATACATCAATTTTATTTACGAAGATGCCAAGTCGGATATTTTTGTCGGAACCCGTGAAGGTTTATATAAACTTAATAAAACCAGTGATCAATTTGTCAATTTATATATAGAAAGCAAACAGATTAGAGGCGCTTTAGGACCTTATTTTTTATCAGTTGCCCGCGCTCCCGATGGAAAATACTGGGTTGGAACTTTGGGCGGATTGCTGGTTTGTAATCAATTAGAAGATATTCAGAAAGGAAATTATAAATGGTATTATTCTATTTTATCAGATGATACTTCGATTGTAGATAATTTAATTTCAGCACTTTATTTTGATGCTTCCGGAGTTTTATGGATCGGGACAGAAGACGGCCTGGACAAATATGATCCTTATGAAAATCAGTTCACTTTAAACAAAGACATTTCACGTTCCATCGGCAATCAGGCACCGCGTATAAGAGGTTTTGCCAAAACATATGACGAAAAAGTGATTGTGGCAACTTATCATAACGGACTTTTTATTTCAAATACAAAAGGCTCAACTCCTTTACATAACACAGGAAAAGATATTGCCAGTATTTATTCTGACGACGGTAAAATCTTTTATTGCGGTCTTTGGGACGGAAATATATTAGTGTACAATTACAGTACAAATTCTTCCAGAGAAATAAAGGCAGGATTTGAAAAATCCCCTGTTTTTGCTTTTACAAAGATTACAGACGATTCGATGATAGTAGGTTCTTTTGGAGAAGGCGCAGTAATTTTGAACACCAAAACGCTGCAAGTAGAAACATCAAGTAAACTTTTACCGGACTTTCAGATTAATGCAATTGAAAGAGATGCTAAAAATAACGTTTGGTTTGCCACAGAAACCGGAGTTGTAAAATACAATATCAATTCTGGAAAAATAGAAACCTATTCGTCGCTTTTTATCAAAGAAAAAGGAGTTCCTCATGATGAAAATGTGAGTGACGTTTTGGTTGATGCAAAAGGTAAAATATGGGCGTCAACACGTTTTGGACTGTGTTTATACGATCCGAAAAAAAATGAATTTGAACCGGTAAAGAATCTTAAAGAACTTTCGGGCAAATGGATTACTGATATTTTATCAGATACACAAGGAAATTTGTGGCTGAATATCAATAACAATAATATTGCTTTCGTTAAATCTAATTTAAAGGATATTAGTATTTACCATGTAAACAGTGGTAACAGATTGGATGTTTTTAGTTCAAGCGGCTTTTTTTATTTTAATAATTCAAATATTTTTCTGGGAGGTAAAAATGGAATTATTTCTTTTTCACCGCCTGCAATGAAAAGAAATAATTGGTCGCCGCTGCCCGTTATTTCCGAATTTAAAATTCAGAATGAAGAAGTTTTCCCGGAAATGGAAATTAATGGAGAAATTCCGCTTTCAAAAGATTTGAACTATGGAAACGAAATAGAACTTACCCATAAGAACCGCGATTTTTCGATTCAGTTTTCGGCTCCATCTTTTGCAAACGAAAAGCTGAATAAGTTTCAATATATGCTGGAAGGTTTTGATAAGCAATGGATTACGGTTAATAGTACGTCAAGAATAGTTCAGTATACAAATCTTTATCCCGGAAATTATGTTTTTAAAATAAGATCAAGCAACAGCGACGGATATTGGAGCAAAACAGTTTCATATAAAATAAAAATCCTGCCGCCTTTTTGGCTGACGCCTATTTCTTTTATACTGTTTTTAGCCCTTTTATTTGGTGTTTTTTATTTCATTAGAAAAGAAATCAAAAACCGAATTCGTTTAAAACAAGAACTGCTTACCGAAAAAGTAAACAGAGAACACGACGTTAAATTGAATAATGAGAAATTACGTTTCTTCACCAATATCTCGCATGAATTAAGAACACCTTTAACGCTTATTTTAGGTCCGGCGAAACAGCTTTTGGATGAAAGCAGTAACGCAACGGATTATGAAAAAAGCAGATACAATTTAATTTATCAAAATGCCAGCAGATTACTGAATCTGGTAAATCAGGTATTAGATTTTAGAAAAGCGCAGTCAGGTGAATTAAAGCTAAAAGTAACTAAAACCGATATTCTGGTTTATTCGAAAAATATTTTTGACTCCTTTAAGGAAATGGCTTATGATAAAAAGATTAAGCTTAATTTTATTACCGAAGATGATGAAATAAACGGCTGGCTGGATAATGATAAGTATGATAAAATCCTGTACAATCTCTTGTCGAATGCATTAAAGTTTACCAATAAAAACGGAAATGTAGACTTGTACATCAGGCTTAAAGATACGGTTGAAGATATTTTAGTGATTGAAGTAACCGATGACGGAATAGGGATTCCGTTAAAAAGCCAGGAAAAAATTTTCAAACGATTTTATCAGGCATCAAACAGTAAAGCCCATAATACAGGATCGGGTATTGGTTTGTCGTTGGTAAAATCTTTAGTAGCAATACACAAAGGAATTATTTCTGTAGAAAGTACACCGGGAAAGGGAAGTACATTTAAAGTTGAAATTCCGATTGACCGCGCTTCTTACGAGCATAAAGAGGTGTTTGAATATGCGCTTAAAAATGACAGTTTAAGTATGCTTATTCCGGAAAAAGCGGCTAAGAAAATCATTCAAAATACAGATTTAAAAGAAAAAATATTAGTAATTGAAGATAACAGCGAGCTTAGAAAATATCTGGTGGACTATTTATCTGATTATTACAAAGTTTATGATGCCGAAAACGGGGAAGAAGGTTTGAGAATCTGCCGACAAATTAAACCAATTTTATGCGTTACCGATGTTATGATGCCTGTTATGGATGGACTGGAGTTTTGTCAGCAACTAAAAAATGATGAATTCATAAGCCATATTCCGGTTGTGATGCTTACTGCACTTTCTGAAAATATGGATAAAGTAAAAGGCTATGACATGGGAGCCGATGGTTATTTGGTTAAACCTTTTGAGCCATTATTGCTTAAAACAGTTATTGAAAACATAATCAAATCAAGATTAGAACTTAAACAAAAATTCTCCGGTGAAGTAGAAGGAAAGATCAGCATGCTGACACATTCGCCAATTGATGAAGAATTTATGGAAAAAGTGACCAATTTAATCAATGATAATTTAAGCGAAGTAGATCTTTCGACAGAATTTCTATGTGATAAATTGGGTGTTAGTTCTTCAAAATTATACAGAAAAATTAAAGAACTGACAGATTTGGCACCAAACGAATTTATCAGGACTATTCGTTTAAAAAAGTCAGCAGAACTGCTCAAAACTAAAAAATACAATGTCTCTGAAGTAACCAATTTGGTGGGCTTCAATGATCCTTTATATTTCAGCAGATGCTTTAAAAAACAGTTTGGTTTTCCGCCTAGTAAGCTGATTAATTAATTTCTTTTGCCTTGCGAGCAATCTTTGTCAAAGTTTTAAACTTTGACAAAGATATCATGAGCATAAACATAACCTGTGGTTTCAACCACAGGAGCGTAATATATATCCACAATCTAATTTTTCCCAAACGTCTCCCGTGGTTGAAACCACGGGCTATATTTGAAATGCTATTCCGCAATCTTGTCATCCTGACGGAGGAAGGATCACACTAGAAACTCCGCAAAGAAAAGAATCAATCTTTGTCGAGCTACTTATGGAGATCCTTCCTCTGTCAGGATGACAAGATTGTGTTTAAGCTTTGTCAAAGTGT
>NZ_JAFICC010000021.1 GCF_017833415.1 Flavobacterium sp. 1355
CTTATAAAAGAAAAACACCTGTAAAAAAAGTTCTTACAGGTGTTTAATTAAATATATTTGTCTAATAATCTGTATCGATTATTTAGGACTAGTCAATTCTCAGAAATTCAAAACTGAAAACCTCAGCAAGTAAATTACATTGTTCCTTTCAGAGTATTATATTCATTTGTCATATCAAGCGACCTATAAACTCCTAATAGGGTTTTGGTTACATCAGGATTTTTTGGTTCGATATCGAGAGCCTTCTTAAGATATGGAATTGCACTTCTAGCTATGTCATCTTTTTGGGCATTTAGTTTATCGTATTTCTGCATCTCGCTTGGAGTAGTTCCTAAAGAAGCTATTTCATCAACCAAGGATTTTTTTAATTGCAGCTTTAGATATGCCAGGTTAATATAGGCGTCAATGTAATTAGGATTGAGCTCCAGGACGTAATTATAAACTCTTTCTGCATTTGCAAAATCTTTTTTCTCCAGATAAGAATAGGCCAGATTATTGTTTATTTCTATTTTCTTAGAAGGAACAGATTCTGTTCTTGGTTTTTCATAAAGTCCTTGCTCAATAGCTGATTGCCTTGCTTTTGGTGAAATAAAAACATCTTCTTCTTTTGTTTTCTTATTTGTAGCAAAGTAGAGAACTCCTTTGCCTGAGTAATTGATCTTTTTTAATCGCTCGTAATATTTAATTGCCGAATCGTAATCTCTTGCGTTTATAGACGAAGCTGCTGCATTGACTAAGTTTAGGGTGTCTTTTTTATCAAACATATAAACTTCATAACTTTTTGCTGCACTTTCTTTGAAATTACCTGCTTTAAAATCGGCCATTGCTCCATTTACAAGCTTAGATTTCATTTCTTTTAATGCCATATTTGCCTTTATGGTATATTTGAATTTACCAGATTCGTTTTCGAATAGGAATACGTCCTGATAGGCTTGTGAAGCCAGCGTAAAGTTGTTGGCTGCATCAATATTTTTAATTGCTAAATCTTTTAGTACGTTTCCTTTTAAAAAGTAAAAATCAGATTTATCTTCATCCGGGGCATTGATTATTAGATATTCTGTTTTGTTTAAAATGGTTAATGCTGCCTGAGAATCCCCTTTTTCGAAAAGATTCTGAGCTTCTTTAATTTGGGCATTCTGAGAATAGCCACAAATATTTATCAAGATTATTGATAATAGTATAATTTTCATTTTCATTTTCATGGTTATCAGGTTTGATTGTTAGATAGTTATTGGTTACTAAGCAATTTTAAGGTTGTGCTGTGTATTTGATATTTTCTAAAATACAAATGAAGTAAATTTATCAATTTACTTATTTTTAGCTAAAATTGCGCTTTAATATCCCTGAAGGATTTAAAGGTTATCAAACTGATATTTAATTAGAGTAATTTTTTATCATATTAAATATTTTAAGGGGTTAAACAATTTAAAAATTGATTTACAATAAATACTTTTTTAACAGTATTTCTGCTATAGATACTGTTTTTGTACGTGATTTTATACAAACAATATATATTTTTATCTAAAATAGAATTAAAAATTGAATATGCAATAAATTACCCGATTTTTTTATTTGCAGGATTGTATTTGGATATGCCAAATATTGATATCCAGATTAAAAAAATAAAAAGCAAAAAAAAACCCACTACCTGTATTTGCATACAAATAGTGAGCTTTCAACCAAAACGACCATTTGGTTTTTCTTTCGAAATAAACATCCGACCAAAGCAGCGGGCTGTTTAATTAGCTATAATCTCAAAATTTTTATTTTCAATTTTCACAACCGTAAGTGCTTGTGAGTAATTTAATAAAAAAGAAACAACTTCTTTTTTAGGTTTTAAATTTTTAGAAGCTAATGCCTTTTTAGAGTAAATTTTCGCCATACTATCAAATGTTTTATAATAGTATAACGAGCTAATACTCAAAATAGTATTAGTTGGTTAAAATAATTTGATGTTTATCAATTATTTTTCTCAAATTCATCAGCGCATAGCGCATTCTTCCTAATGCGGTATTGATACTAACACCCGTAATTTCAGAGATTTCCTTGAAACTCATATCCTGATACATACGCATTACAAGGACTTCTTTCTGATCATCCGGAAGTTCTTCTATTATTTTTTTCAGATCGACTTCTACCTGATCAAAGATCATTTTGTTTTCGATTGTCATTGAATCATCAGACATTACAGAAAATATAGAAAACTCTTCTGTTTCTCTATACATTGGCATTTTTTTGGTCTTACGAAAGTGATCTACTATTAAGTTGTGAGATATACGCATAACCCAAGGCAAAAATTTACCTTCTTCATTATATGAATTGCTTTTTAGGGTTTTGATCACTTTGATAAAGGTGTCCTGAAAAATATCATTTGAAATATCTCTATCTGAAATTTTTGAATATATAAAGCCGTAAATCTTAGACTCATGCCTTTTTATTAATGTTGCTAAAGCATTTTCATTGCCTTCAACATAATTTCTAACCAATAGAGCGTCTGGAATATGCAGATCAGCCATAATAACTACTTTTTTAGTTTCTGTTTTAAAATTTGGAGTAAATTTTTCTAAAAGTAGTTTTATATAATAGGCTTATCTTTTTTATGAGTTATGTTAATAATGTGTTCAAATTTAACAAATAATTATTCTAAAAAGCAAATCCAAACAACAAATAATTAATAATAAAATACGATATAATGTAAATTAATAATAAATTTTTCTGGCAATGTGCTTAAAATCGCCAAATAACAGGGTATCCTTTAACAATTAAAAAAAGAAGATAAACTTTATAAATTACTTATTTTAAACAAGTTACATCTTCTTTTTTTGTACTATTTATAGTATTTATTCATACACTCGAACGTAGTCTACATAAAATTTTTGTGGCAATACAGTATCGTCTACGTCAGGTCCGCCAAAATTTCCGCCTATTGCTAAATTAACTATAATGTAGAATGGTTTATCAAATGGCCAGGTATTTTCGTTTTTCACTTCAGGGTTAAAAGTATAAACCAAAGTACTGTCTACAAAAAATTCTATTTTATCTTTAGACCATTCTATTGCATATACATGATACCCTTCTTCGATAGTGGGAAATTCGGTTCTTTTTGTATTAATGGTATTACCGTGGCTGTCTTGTGTGTGCAGGGTTGTATATACCATATGAGGATCTCTGCCGATATATTCTAAAATATCAATTTCTCCTGTTTTTGGCCATTTCACCTCATCAATATTGGCACCCAGCATCCAGAATGCCGGCCATAAACCATGACCAACAGGAAGTTTTGCCCTGGCTTCGATTCTCCCGTACAGGAACTCTTTTTTGCCTTTTGTTGTGATTTTAGTAGAAGTATATTTAGTTCCTTCTTTTCGGGCTTCGATGATTAGATTACCATCTTTTATCTCGTGATTTGTTTTGGTGTAAATTTGTCTTTCGTTATTACCATACCCACAAAGATTTGGGCAGCCATCGCCTGTTTCGAAATTCCAAAACTTTTCATTTATATTTTTTTTGCTGAAATTTTCCTCCCACAATAATTTTCTTTTTGCTTCTTGTGCATATGAAAAACTGCAGATTAATAAGAGTAAAACTATTTTGTTCATGGCATTATTTTAAATATTTATTAAATTAAGAAGGTCAGCCGAAACTGACCTTCTCACTTTTTACTAATTAATCAACCTATTGATATACTCTTACATAATCAATCTCCATAGAAGACTGAGTAAAAGCAGGATCAATATTACCGCCGAAGGTCCCTCCCATTGCTACATTTAGAATTATAAAAAAGTCTTTATTGAATGGCAGTGATGTAGTGTTTGCAACTGTATGGATCAACTGGTCATCTACATAAATCTGTATCGCTTCTGGTGACCAAATAGTTTTGTATACATGAAAAGCTGTTGAAACATTCGGAATCGTTTTAGAACCTGTATTTGCATTTCCACCTGAACGTCCTGGATAGTGCAGTGTTCCATGAACCAAGTCCTGACTGTTCCCTACATGTTCCATTACATCAATTTCTCCGCACGCAGGCCATGCAAATCCTGTTGTTGCATAATTGGCACCCAGCATCCAAATTGCAGGCCATGTTCCTCCTCCTGTTGGCAGTTTTGCACGAACCTCAAGTTTACCATAGGTAAAGTCATATTTACCTTCTGATTTTAATCTTGCAGATGAGTAATCAAATCCACCTGAAGCTTCTTTTTTGGCTGTAATTTTTAAATTTCCGCCTTCTACAATTACATTTGTTGCAGAGTTAGTATAGTTCTGTTTTTCACTATTTCCCCATCCGTTATTGCCATTTCCTAAATCATAAACCCATTTAGAAGCATCTGGTGCACCATCTGTATTGAATTCATCTGACCAAACTAAGTTTGTGTAATCTGTTGTCGGATCAGGATTTTGATTTGGAGGGGAAGTACTAAAAGTATGATACCAAGCTAATGAAGGATCGTTACCCATTACTGCTCTTACTACCATTCTGTTAGCTGTAATTGATAAAATTTCATAAGAGCTTTGTCCTATATAATAACCCATAAAACCATCACCAGAAATATTTATTGTTGTGCCTCTTGTCTGTTCTGCATGTTTTGGATTTGCCATTATCACTGATTCTGAAGGGCTCAATGAAACTGTTTTAACTCCACTTACATCATAAGGAAGACAGGTATCTTCTGTCAGAGTTTGACCCCCGACGCTACCGTAAGATTTATTAAAGAAAGTGGCTCCGCCATTATCTAATTGATACTTTAACTGATCTCCATCTAAAGAGAATGTTAATACGTTTTCATATAAACAACTACTTGTTGGAGAAGCTGCTTTCTCAAAAGGCCCAGCTTGATAATAATCAGGTATTGCATTTTTCACAGGATCAGTATTGTTTGGTCCTACCCCTAAATGTCCAGGTTCTGAAGCTGCCCAATACCATTTTTTAGAAGTTCCTCCTGTTAATAATTGTACGGCTTCATCATCGCTAAAATCACTTTGCACTTCAACATCTATAGTTGTAGTACTAACTACCCCACCTTTTCCTGAAGCTACAAGGGTTACGGTATAGTTATTAACTCCTGTTTTAGTAAATCGTTTTGTGATTTTACCATTTGGAGAGTTATCCGAAGTTCCGTCAGGATATACATATTTATATGAAATTGCATTTTCTGCAGAACCTACAAATTTGACTAATCCCGAGCCATCACCATAGGGAGTATCTGTTGTTTTACCTATAATCTCAGCCGTAACTTTAAGATTGGTTGGTGTATTTATATCTCCAAAAGTGAAATCATCTTTTTGACAACCCATCATAAGGAGGATTGTAAATAAGGATACTAATTTTAAAATTATTTTTTTACTCATGACTTCTTGTTTTAATTGGATTGTTTAATATCATCAAAGTAATATGTTTCTCCTGCTCCTGCTACATTAAAATCAGGAAACAAAATTACTCTGTCATATTTAATCGTTGTACTAAAAGCTGCTGCACTAGTAAGATCAAATGTTAATTCTTCCCAGGCATTAGCCACGGTTGTTAACTTATGTACTTCTATAAAAACAGTTGGGTTTCCGTTTCCATCTTTTGGAGATGTTGAAAGTTCCATTTTATACAATATATCTGCACCTACTTTAGGAGACCAAACCTTAACTTTTACTTTAGTCCCTTGAGCAAAGTCAGGAGTTTTTTCGAGATTTAAACTTGCTCCGCCCCAAACTTGTGCCCCATTTGTTTTATCCATCTTAACCACCTTATCGGATACATTAATTCCTGTTTTATTTGGATTTGTTTCAATTGAAGCGTTAACACCTCCAAAACCACCCCAACCATATGTTAGTGTTGAAGATTCAAAATCAAAAGGGAAAGCTATTTGTTCTGCCGGCTCTTTATAGAAATAAAAATTATCGATATAGACCGTATGACTTCCGCTAGGATTTCCTGAAAATATTATTTGCGCGATATGACTGCGTGTTGTTAATCCTGTAAAATCGCTCAACGGAATATCTAAACTTACCCAACCCGATTTTGCCAGATTTGGAAATTTAACTTCATGCTCAACATTATCTCCACCTTGTTCGTAAACACCGTTTGGACCAAAGTCAACCAATTTGATTCTGAATTCTGTAAAATCTAATGACCAAACATCAACGTGAAGGTATGTCATCGATGAAGCATCTATTGTTGCTGTTGGTTCTGCACCTGCAAAGTTTAAATTTGAGTATTTTTTAACTGCATTTCCTGCAACAGTAATATCGTCTTGCGCACCTTCTGACCATGAAGTTCTCCAGGTAGCCATCTGTACATTTGTAAAAGAATCACTAAACAGCGAAATAACATTGCTTGGCGCGTTTGTTGGAATTGGAGCTGCTGAAGTTGGTCCTAAAATTAATATTGCTTCGAATTCCTGTGAGTATTCTGTAGTGGCAACAGCTGCACTTTTTGATACTACGCGAATAGTATAAACTCCCGGCTGTTGATACGTATACGAAACAGATGCCCCATTATTTGCAGAAATTGGGTCCGGTTTACCTGGTTCTCCAAAATACACATCATAAAACAAGGCAAAATCTGCTGTTGCTGTAACGGTTACTTTTTTAGATACTGATAAATCATTTGTAACCACTACTTCTAAATTTTCCGGAGCTCTAAACGAAACTACAACGTCTTGTTCTACTTCAGTTGTTTTTCCATTAACGCTCATTGCGGTAATTTTAGATTTGTAAACTCCTTCTTTATAAACATGTGTTACAGTTCCTCCTGACTGAATATAATCAGATTCAGGGCTTCCATCTCCAAAGTTAATTTTGAATTGTGTTACTCCTTCGCCTTTAGGCAAAAAAGTAACCTTTCCTGTATTGTCCTGGGTAACTGTTGTCAGAGCTGAAACATTGCCAGGTGCGGCTATACCATCTAAGTTAACATCCAGATCATCGCTTGCACAACTTATTATTGTGGCCAAAACGAAAAGATTTATAATAAAATATATTTTTTTCATAATTGAAGTTTTTTAATATCCAGGGTTTTGTGCCCAATTTCCGTTAGCAAATTGAATTTCTTCAATCGGAAGTGGAAATAATTCGTTTTTATCTGCTGTAAAGCCAGGAATTGTTCCTTCTGCATGTCCGGTTCTTACTAAATCAAAGAAACGGTGTCCTTCTCCAAACAGCTCAACTCTTCTTTCTTTTAAAATCAAATCTGTTAAAGCTGCTCCTGAAAGATTTACATCATGATTTGTATCACCAAAAGCACGTCTTCTAACCAGGTTTAGATACTCTCTGGCTTTTCCATCATCAATTCCGCCTCTGTTGTAAGCCTCTGCAGCCATTAATAAAACATCAGCATAACGTATTGCTCTGTAGTTGTTTGGATTTGTTAAGTTCAAATCTCCTGCGGCATCCTTATTTCTTTTTCTTGGTAAGTACTTTCTGTTAAAGAAGCCTGTGTCTTCATTCCCTTTTCCAAACTTAATTCCGTTTCCTTTGTCATAATCGGCATTAGCCGCTGCCCACGCATTGATATCCAGAATAGAGATATCCTTACGTTTATCTCCAGATTCAAAAGCATTTGCGCTTTCCGCAGTAGGAACATTAAAACTAAAACCTGCGCTAAAAAATGGTCCGTCGTACCCTCTTACGCCGCTAAAACCTACAGCAACGTTACCTTCACTACATTGTAAGCAAGGAAAACCTGCTCCTTCGACATCAGTGTATTGTACTTCAAAAACAGATTCTGTCCCGTTTTCTCCAGCATCCTCAAACAAATTTGTATAATCACTACCCGTTTTTAATGAATAAGAACCTAAGTTAATTACACCTTGCAAAGCAGTTGCTGCCTGAGCAAATTTATCCTGATATAAATACGCTTTTCCAAGCAATGCCAATGCAGCACCTTTTGTAGCTCTTCCTTTTTGAGAAGCATTTGGAGATAAATTAGCTGCCGCGAAAGTTAAATCAGCTTCTATAGAAGCATATACTTCCTCAACTGACGAACGCGGAATCTTAAGTTCATCTCCAAGCTTAAACCTGGCATCGGGTTTCATCGGGATACCACCAAACCACTTTACTAATTCAAATTGGTAGTATGCTCTAAGAAAACGTGTTTCGGCTATTAATTGTGTTTTTCCTTCAAAATCAGTTTTGTTCTGAAATTCAAGAATATAATTTGCTCTCTGAACCCCTGCAAACATCCAGTTCCAGATATCTCTTAGATTACTGTTTGTCTGCGTGTGAATCATGTCGTCAATTTGTTGAAAACCAATAACGTCTGTTGGGCTTTCTCCACCTGCCAATGTATTATCTGAAGCAATTTCTCCTAATAAAACATTTACATACGATGATTGTAGTAAATCGTAAGTGGCAATCAGGGCATTATCATATTCTTCTTTAGAATTAAAATAATTCTCAGAATCGATAGAATATTCCGGAGCAGGATTAACAAATTCGTCCGAACAGGAAGTCGTTACGGCCGAAAGTAATGTTATAGCTGCTATACTTGTAAAAATATATTTTTTCATTTTAATTGAATTTAAAAATTAATGTTTAAGCCCAATAAATAGGTTCTTGGCACTGGATAAAATCCATAGTCAATTCCTGCTCCAATAGGTGATTGAGATACATTGTCTCTATTTCCTGGACCAAATGAAGCTCCGGGATCAAATCCTTTATATTTTGTAAATGTGTATAGATTGTTTACACCCACATAAAGTCTTAATTTTGTAATTCCTGCTTTTTGGGTCACATTTGGACTTAAAGTATAACCTAATTGTACATTTTGTATTCTTACGTAAGAGGCATCTTCTACAAAATAATTGGAGAAAACATTATTTGAAGTTGCACCAGTTGTAACTCTTGGAGTTGAGTTACTTGTACCTTCTCCTGTCCATCTGTCTAATACGTAATTTAAACGATTAGCATCAGAAAGTGTTCTTTCATAATTGCGAACCATATCATTGCCTACAGAAGCAAATGTGAAAACTGCAAAATCAAGATTTTTGTAATTCATTTGTAAATTGAATCCCATTGTCGCTTCCGGAACCGGATCTCCAATATTTGTTTTATCTTTTGTGTCAATTACACCATCGCCATTTACATCTACATAACGAATATCTCCAGGCGCAGCATTTGCTCCTAATGATAATTGAGATGGATGTGCATCAATTTCGGCTTGGTTTTGAAAAATTCCGTCTGTTTTATATCCGTAAAAATATCCCATTGGTTTTCCTACTTCCATACGGGATGGTGCAGCCTGACCTACTCCAAATGCACCACCTTCAATAAACCCGGTTCCGTTGTTTACCTCCAAAACTTCATTTTTTATGAAAGTCACATTATATCCAACACTCATAGAAAATGCATCTGAGAATTTTTCCTTATAATCTATTGCAAACTCAAATCCTGCATTTCTAACTGTGCCTGCATTCAATGTTGGTGAACTTGCACCTGGCGCACCAGTTCCAATAATTCCAGAAACCGGAATATTTGGAATCAATAGATCTTTTCTTGTATCAATAAAATAATCTGCAACAACAGATATTTTATCATTAAGTAATCTAAGATCCAGACCTACGTCAAATTTTCTGGCTTCTTCCCATTTTAAATCCGGATTAGGTGTTTGACCCATTGCTGTTCCATTGCTCAAAGTTCCGTCAAAGACGTATGATCCTTCTCCATTAAGAATTCCAAGATAACCAAAATTCGGAATTTGGTCATTTCCTAAAGTACCATAACTCGCTCTTAATTTTAAGAAATTTAAAACTTTTGGCTGTCCAAAAAATTCTTCATCAGAAATAACCCAACCTCCTGTAAATGAAGGAAAATAACCTATCTTATTACCCGGGCCAAATTTTGTAGAAGCATCACGTCTGATCATGGCAGAAAACAAATACTTTCCTTTATAATCGTATTGCAATCTTCCAAAATAAGAAAGTCTTCTTTGGTCATATACGTAAGATGTGTTGGTAAGCGTTTCAGAAATTCCTTTGGTTAAAGAAATATCTGCAAACTCCCATAAATTGTTCGGAACATCAAAACCAGTAGCAGTAAGTCCGTTACCCCACGTTTTAAAAATTGTTGTACCAACAGTTCCGGTAATATTATGATTTTCTAAAATTTTTGTATTGTAAGTTCCAAAAAGGTCAAATGAATAATTATTATCATTTACTGCCCCCTGGGTTACAGAACTTCTTTGTACATCAAACACTTTTCCGCCATAACTGATTTGTTTTGCAAATGTTCTTGACTCGCTGTTTGATGTATTAAAACCTATTGAACCTGAAAGGGTAAAACCTTTGAAAATTTTATAATCTAATCCAAAATTCCCATTCAGTTTTTTATAATTGTAATCATTATAAGTGTTTTCAATCTGCGCTAACGGATTTATAATTTCTGTTCCAAGTCCTGTAGTACTTGGCACTAAAGTAAGCTCGCCATTTGCGCCGTAAGGGCTAAGCGTAGCCGGAACGTTTAATGCATTAAATAAAACAGATCCAAGACCATTTTCGTTTAATGTATTTCTTGTAAAGTAAGTATAAATTACGTTGGTTTTTAATTTGAATTTATCACTCAAATCAACTCCTAATGCAAGTCTTGCCGTATTTCTTAAATACCCTGATTTGTCTCCTCCAACAATTCCTGCCTGATCCAGATGCGATCCACTTACAGAATAAGTAATTTTGTCTGAACCTCCCGAAATTGTCAAATCATTATTAATAATCGGAACACCTTTCTTAAAAACTTCATCCTGCCAGTCTGTACCTTTTCCTAAATTACTAACATTCGGATAAGGAAGTGGTTTACCTCCATTAGAATAACTTTCATTTAATAATAGTGCATATTCTGTAGCATTCAGAGTTGGTAATTTTCTTGAAGTTTCCTGAAATCCTGTGTAGCTGTTAAAAGAAATTCTTGTTTTAGAATTCTTTTTTCCCATTTTGGTTGTCACCAAAATAATACCGTTTGCTCCAATAGTTCCATAAATAGCTGCCTGAGCATCTTTTAAAACAGTAATTGTTTCAATATCATTTGGGCTCAGTAATCCTAAATCTCCCACATAACCATCAATTATTACTGTTGGTCTGCTCTCACCATTTGTAGCTACCCCACGAATACGAATATCTAATGGTGCACCCGGAGCTCCGGACTGTGTGGTAACATTTACACCGGCAATAGTTCCTTGTAATGCCTGCTCAATTCTGGCAGGTTTTAGTACATCAAGTGTTTTACTGTCTAAAACAGAAACAGCTCCTGTAACTTCTCTCTTCTTTTGTGTACCGTAACCAATAACGACAACTTCATCTAATGATTTGGCGTCATCAGCCATTTTTACAGTAATTTTTGTTCCTGATACTACGACTTCCTGAGTTTGGAAACCAATGTAACTGAAAACGATTGTTGCTCCTTTTGGAATTCCATTTAGTTTAAAAGATCCATCAAAGTCAGTGGTTGTGCTTTGGGATGAACTTTTAACTTTTACATTCACGCCAGGCAATGATAGGCCTGAACCATCGAGTACTATCCCTGTTACATCATAACTCTGCGAAAACGCAAAAGATGTAAACAGTAACAATACCATTAGTAATAATTTAGATTTCATAATTAGTTAGTTTTTATTGAAGCTAAATTTATCTTATCCTTTTAATAATAACCCAAAATTAACCTCAACAAAAAACATACATCATAAAAATAATGTACTAAATTTTAATTTATCGCAAAACAAAGCCTGATTTAGCAGTAAATATCAAATGTTAATTTTCTTAACATTTAAGTGTTAAAAGTACAATAAAACGTTAATGTTGTGGTAATGTATAGGTAAAATCACGATTTCATAAAGCTACTATACAGCCAAAATATATTCAACTAAACCGATTTCGTGCTGCAAATCCATTTTTTTCCTCAAACGATATCTTTTTATCTCAACACTTCTTACCGAAATATTAAATAAAGGAGCTATTTCTTTCGATGAAAGATTGAGTCGCAAATAAGCACAAAGACGCAAATCGTTTGGTGTTAATAAAGGGTGTTGCTGTTTAATTCGTTTTAAGAAATCCTTATCTGCATTATCAAAAGCTTCCTTAAAAATTTTCCAGGAATCTTCCTCTGTAATATTATCATTAATGGTTCTGATAACCGATTTTATATTTTTATTGTCATCCTGTGTATTCTTTTTTAAATCTTCTTTTATAAATGCCAAAAGTTCGTTTTTACTGTTCAGGCTCATCGTCGAAACTGCCAGTTCTCTGTTTTTATTATCCACATCCTGCGAGAGCTGTTCATTTCTTAATTTCATTAACTGCTGCTCATTTTCTAGCTCTTTAATCTCCAGCAAAAGGTTATTTTCTTCGATTAATTTTTCTTTTTGTTTCTGATAGAAGTTTCGATAGGCCTTATTAACAAAATAAGCCAGAATGAGTATTAATAATGCATAAATAAAACACGCCAGATTGGTGAGATACCAGGGTTTTAAAACTACAAATGTATATACTGCTGTGTTTGGCAAAATAGTATTGGCAAATTTTGCCCTCACCTTAAAAGTATATTTCCCGGGCGACAAATTCTTAAAATTCACTGAGGCCTTAGTGCTCCATTCGCTCCAGTCATTCTGAAATCCTTCGAGCAAATACTGATATTCTGTGTTGATATATTTATTAAACTCCGGAACTGTATAATTTAGAGTGATATTATTCTCATTTGATTTAAATCTTCCTTCTTCGTTTAATGAAACATCATTTAGCGTTTCGTTTTGTTTGTTTATTAAAATTTCAGAAATAGAAATGGTATAGTTTTTAAAACTTAAATCCTCAATATTCAATATATAGTACCCGTCTGTAGTTCCAATTAGATACGTTGATTTTGATATTTGTGTTATATTCTCAAAACCCTGCATCGAATTGGTTAAAGAGGCAGGAATTGGAATCACGTTTTGGTTTAACTGGCTGCTAAGTTTACTTGCTGAGAAGTAATGAATATAGTTTTTAGAAAACAGCCAGATTCGGTTAGACTCATCAACAATTAATTTTCCTGATGTATATTCATCTTTCTCAAAAATCGAACTTAGCAATTTATCTTTTTCAAATTGTTTTGTTTTTGAATTTAATTTGAAAATTCCCCCTTTATAAGCATAATAAATAGAATTATTAAATTGTGTAAGACTTGCATTCTTTCCTTTTCTTGGAGAAGAATAGGCAAAAATTTGTTTTATCTTCAAAAGATTTTTATCGGGCTGAATCCTGAAAATGCCTTTATATTCATGGCTCACATATATTTCTAATTGATTAGTGATTTCAAAGTATCGTGACGAATAATCAAATCCTTGTATTTTATTTCTAAATTTCCATTGGTTATTTACTTTTTCTAAAACAGAAATTCCGTAATAATTCCCTTGTAATAATAGATTTTTTGCATTCGGGACAGGTTCAAACTTCCATGTTCCTGATCCGGAAAAAATATTTTTTGCTGCCGTATTATCAATAATAAAAGTACCGGAATCATGACCACAAAAAAGTGTGTTATCATAAACAAATAAAGACCAAACCTGTCCTTTTGTACCATTTATAAACTGAAAATCGCCGTTACTTTTATATTTTTTAGAAAATAATCCCTGATTTGTACCCACATACAAAATGCCATCATGCACAATTGAAGCATATACAGTGCCTAAAACTCCCGTATCATCAGTAAAACTATGTACAGGCGTCTGAAGATTAATACAATTAATTCCGTTATCAAGGCCTACCCAGACATTCTGATCTTTATCTTCAAAAAGAGACAAGGCTGTATTATTACTCAAACCTTTGCTTTGCGAAATATGATAATTTAATTTTCCTGAAGCAGATAAAATAAAAATTCCGTTTGAGACAGTTCCCAAAGCATAACTTCCATTCTGAAGACGCTGGCTGCTATAGACAAAGCTCGATTTTAATGCTGCATCTACATCGGTTTTAAATG
Source organism: Flavobacterium sp. 1355 (assembly GCF_017833415.1). Lineage (GTDB taxonomy): Bacteria > Bacteroidota > Bacteroidia > Flavobacteriales > Flavobacteriaceae > Flavobacterium. The sequence continues at coordinate 13,927 of NZ_JAFICC010000021.1, forward strand.
GTGTTAAACTGGTTGCTGTCAACTTATAAAATCCATCTAATTGCGTTTGAATCAATAATCCGTCATCAATAGAATAAAGGTTCGCAATTGTATATTTTTTAAGAATCGGATTGTCTGAAATTAATTTTCCCCTTCCGGCTTCAATTTCAAAAAGACCTTCATTAGTAGTTTGGTAATAAATCGAAGTCTTGGTACTAAATGATTTTACAACACCATTTTTAGGCGAAATAATCTTGAAATTTTTGGTTTTAGTATCATAAATATAGATTCTGTTCAGGGACTGAAACAAAATCCACTGATCATACTTTAGAATATTCCAAAATTGTTCGTCATCAAGAATTTTATTTTTAATAGTATCACTCAGAGAAGTATATTTTAGTTTCCCGTTTGATTGTCTGGTCCAGTAACCAAAATTCATGTAGCAGCCCGTGTAAATCTTATTATCAATTACTTTCACAGAACGCATTATTGTTTCATTCGGCGTCGGATACAGTTTCCAATTCGTTCCATTATATTCCAAAAGACCTTCATTATTGGCAAAATAAAGATAGTTTTGGTCATCCTGAGATATCATCCAACTTTGATTTCCGGCACCATAGATGGTCGACGGATATTTCACAATTGGCGGCAATTCCTGAGAAAACATCCTGAAACTCACCAAAACAAACAGCAGATATAATTTTGATTTCAATTGATAATAGTATTAATTCGATATAAAAACTGCTCTAAAATAGCTTATTTTATACTGATACAACAATCTTTTTGATAAAAAAACATGCATACGAAAATCTCAAATCATCTGCTACTTTGTTAAAATTTGGAACAATATCCTTAACAAAACTCAATTCAAAATTGATTACTTTTGTAGAAATTGACTTTTTTTATGCAAACTGACCTTTCGACACTCGACCCAAAACAAAATATTATCATTAAAGGCGCACAAGTACATAACTTAAAAAACGTATCTGTTGCCATTCCGAGAAATAAACTTGTTGTAATTACAGGGCTTTCAGGTTCAGGAAAATCCAGTCTTGCATTTGACACTTTATATGCTGAAGGACAACGCCGTTATGTTGAAAGTTTGTCATCATATGCGCGTCAGTTTTTAGGACGTCTGGACAAGCCAAAAGTAGAATACATTAAAGGAATTGCTCCGGCAATTGCCATTGAGCAAAAAGTAAATACAACCAATGCCCGTTCTACAGTTGGAACTTCGACTGAGATTTACGATTACATGAAACTTTTGTATGCCCGAATTGGCCGTACTTATTCTCCGGTTTCAGGTCAGGAAGTCAAAAAAAATACTGTTACTGATGTTGTGGCAGATGTAAAAACTCTGGAATTGGACAGCAAATGGCTTTTACTTGCTCCAATTCACTTAGAAGAAGGAAGACAGCTCGAAGACAAACTAAAGGTACTTCTACAGCAAGGTTTTGCGCGTATTCTGGTAAACAACGAAATGGTGCGTCTGGATGAATTTGAAGGTGCAAATCTTCATCAGTTAGACAATAAAGATATTCTTCTTGTTATTGACAGAATCGTTGTAAAGGAAGAAGAAGAGTTTTATAATCGTTTGGCAGATGCTGTACAAACTGCTTTTTTTGAAGGAAAAGGAATTTGTTATTTACAGGAATTAAATTCTGATAAACGTTTTTCTTATTCTAATAATTTTGAACTGGACGGAATTACTTTCTTAGAACCAAACGTCCATTTATTCAGTTTTAATAATCCATACGGTGCCTGCCCCGTTTGCGAAGGTTATGGAAACATTATCGGTATTGATGCTGATCTTGTTGTTCCAAACACTTCCTTATCTGTGTTTGAAAGTGCCATTTATCCCTGGAGAGGAGAAAGTATGAGCTGGTACAAAGATGAGTTGGTAAAACATGCTTATAAGTTTGATTTCCCAATTCATAAACCGTATTTTGAATTAACAGAAGAGCAGAAAGATATCATTTGGAAAGGGAATAAGTATTTTCAGGGTTTAAATGGTTTCTTTAAAGAATTAGAAGAGAAAAATTATAAAATCCAGAATCGTGTCATGCTGTCGCGTTACCGTGGAAAAACAAAATGTCACGCTTGTCGCGGAAAACGCTTACGCGAAGAAGCTTCTTATGTAAAAATAAATGGAAAAACAGTTTCTGATCTTGTTGATTTACCGATTAAACATTTAGTCACTTTTTTTCAAAACATCGAACTGGATGTATATGAGAAGCAAATTGCAAAACGTTTGATGGTTGAAATCAACAATCGTTTGTCTTTTTTGACAGAAGTCGGTTTAGATTACCTTACATTAAACAGAAATTCCTCAACACTATCAGGCGGAGAATCTCAGCGAATTAATCTGGCTACTTCTCTCGGAAGCAGTTTAGTAGGATCAATGTACATTCTTGATGAACCAAGTATTGGCCTTCACCCAAAAGATTCTGAACGATTAATAAAAGTACTGCTTTCTCTTCGCGATTTAGGAAACACTGTTATTGTGGTTGAACACGACGAAGATATTATGAAAGCTGCCGATATGATTATTGATATTGGTCCTGAAGCCGGAACATTTGGAGGAAATCTCGTGGCTCAGGGAACTTATGAGGAAATATTAAAATCTGAATCCTTAACTGCGAAATACCTGAATGGCAACCTGGAAATTGCTGTACCGAAGAAAAGAAGGAAATTTAAAAATCATATCGAAATAATTGGTGCGAGAGAAAATAACTTAAAAAACATTAATGTTACTTTTCCATTAGATGTCCTAACTGTTGTAACGGGAGTATCAGGAAGCGGAAAAAGTACTTTAATTAAAAAGATTTTGTTTCCTGCTATGCAGAAAAAACTGGAAAGTGCAGCCGAAAAAGCAGGTCAGTTTAGCGAAATAAAAGGTTCATTTTCTCAAATAAAACATATTGAATATGTTGATCAGAACCCTATCGGAAGAAGTTCAAGGTCTAACCCTGTAACGTACATCAAAGCATATGATGATATTCGTGATCTCTATGCCAAAGAAAAATTATCTAAAATAAGAGGATATCAGGCCAAACATTTTTCTTTTAATGTTGATGGCGGCCGTTGCGAAACATGTAAAGGAGAAGGCTCTATAAACGTCGAGATGGTATTCATGGCAGATGTCCAGCTTCCGTGTGAAACTTGTGGAGGTAAACGCTTTAAAAAAGAAATTTTAGAAGTAACATTTGATGAAAAAAACATCAACGATGTCCTGACAATGACAATCGATGATGCCATTGCTTTTTTTGAAAAAAATAAGCAGGCAAAAATCACCCAAAAATTACAGCCTCTTCAGGATGTAGGTTTAGGATATGTACAATTAGGGCAATCTTCTTCTACTCTTTCCGGTGGTGAGGCACAGCGTATTAAACTTGCGTCTTTTTTAGTGAAAGGTGCCACAAAAGACAAAGCATTATTTGTGTTTGATGAACCTACAACCGGTCTGCATTTTCATGATATCAAAAAGTTATTGGCTTCATTTGATGCTTTACTTGAAAAAGGGCATTCTATAATTGTAATTGAACACAATCTTGATCTTATAAAATGTGCCGACTGGATTCTGGATTTAGGCCCTGAGGGTGGTGAAAACGGAGGTTATCTTTTGGCGTCAGGGACTCCCGAAGATATTGTAAAAGTCAAAGAGTCTGTGACCGGAATCTATTTAAAAGATAAATTATAATTTATAATTTATTAGTTGTTATTAATTCAAAAAAAAACGCTCAAAATACTGTTATTTTGAGCGTTTTCTTTTAGTACTAAGTTTTTTTTTCTAAGCAACGAGACATCTTTCTTCGAAAGGAAATCCATCTTCATCAATTGCCACTAATACCTTTTTTTGTTTTGATGCTTCAATTGTAAGATACAGCCACGCAAACGACCATAATCCCAATGTTAAGCAACAAATAATAAAGTTCAAGCCATGATTTACAACTTTTCCTCCTTTTGAAAGAACAGCAAAAAGAAATTCATCATTTCTTTCCTCCAGCGTAAATCCATTACGAACTTTATTTGATATCATACTAGAAAAAATCTGTACACTTTGTTCCTGGCTAAGCGGATTGCTTTTCATAATTACTACCATTAAAAATTAATTCCAATACGGCGTTAGTTAATTTTTGCCAATTATTAACATTTACCTCATTTTAAAACAAACATTATAAAACCACTTTTATTGCATTTTATAAGATATTTTTTATCCCAAGAATTAAAGTGATGTCAAATTCTCACATAAATTTAGTTTTTATTAAGTTAATAACAAAATAAAAAACTGTTAAAATTTGAATCTTTACAGCAGGTAATCAAGAACTTAACATATTTTTAAATTTAAAACGCCTTTAAATAGAAAGCACAGCAACCCTGAAAACATTAAAACAACATAATGCAAACCTCAATAAAAATTTATTGAAAAGTTTTATTGCTCAGCTGAGTTTAGTGCCAGATAGGGAAGTAAAAAACTATTTTCTTAAGAAATGGTAATTCCTATTTTTTTAAAGAGACCTCTTATAACCTGATTTATTTCCGGAGAAATATTAAACCTGTAGTTAAGATAGATGTATAAAATGGTTACCAAAATTGATTTTAAAGCAATACCAATTAACGAATAGACTGGGAACTCCCAAAAATAAAAAGCCAGAAATAAAATTGTAGTAACTGCTAATGAATATAAATTTTGCTTTGTAAAAGGATATAAATGCAATTTTTTTACCACGAAAAGTAATTTGGCTATACTGTAAAAAGTTATAGACAATAAAGTAGCAAACGCAGATCCCATGATACCATATGGCGGTATAAATATGATATTTAAAACAAAAGTTAAAACCACCAGCCCTAAGCCTAAAAACAGCACTGGCCTGTAATATTTTGTATTAAAAATTATAGCATTATTATTTCCTAAGATTAAATCGAAATATTTTGACAGACCAATCATAAAAACAACCGGTACGCCTCCCCGATAATCCTCAGGAACTATTTCATACAACTGATTGATATTTACAAATATACATAACATTACAAAACCTCCCACAATCTGCAGGTTTATCGATGTTTTTTTATACAGGATGTTCAGTTCATCATGTTTATTCTCATGCATCAGTTTTGCTGTAATCGGATACACAATCTGATGCATTGCACGGCTGGGAACTGAAATTACCAAAGCAATATAAGTAGCTACAGAATAAAAGGCAATGTTATCAATAATCATGTATTGATTCAATATCATTTTATCTCCATCCAAAAGCAAATTCGCAACACTTCCTGACAAAATAATATAAAAGGTATAAACCAATATATCTTTAGTGTTTTTTGGCTTTGTAATCTGAAAAGTAGGTTTCTGAACACTAAATGCATAAAACATAGTGACCAAAAGTGCTAATAAATATAATCCGGCAGTGGCATACACAAATCCTTCGACACTAAGCCAGCCGTAATAAACACCTATTAATAAAAATAAAGAAAATAATCGCAGACCTACCTCTTTAACAAAATTACCAAAAACAGAATGCATATGCACACGGGCCCACGCATAAAAAATTTCAAAATAGGCCATACAAAGACCTACAAATGGAATCAACCAAATATAACTTTTTACAATTGCATTCTTTTTTGACAAAAACATTAGGATTTCATCATAAAAAACGAGTCCTATTAATAACAGAGGAATTATCAGTAACATTGGAAATAAAACTGTAAAAGATAAAAACCGTGATTTCTCTTCGTCAGTTTTATATTGAGAATAAAATTTCACTAATGTATTTTGCATCCCGATAGCAAATAATGGCATTATAACGTTTGCACAGGATGTTACATAATTAGTTAAGCCATAATAGGTAGACCCTAAAAAAAAGGGATATAAATAAAGTGTATTTATGGCTCCAATACCAAAGCCTATATAAGTAATTATGGTGTTTTTAAAAGATTGATTTAAGACAATTCCCATTTTTGATTTTAGATTGCAGAGTTTAGATTATTGATTTACGTAATTTATTCGTTAATCAATTGCACTAATTGTTTAGTTAGATTTTTTCTGGAATATTGCTGCAAACCAACGCCATTAGCTTGTAATTTTCCTTCTAAAAATTGATTATAAAAGTCCAAAATTACACTTTTTAGTTTCGCTTTTTCAGAATAATCAAAAAATACTCCTGTATTTGTTTCTTTTATAATATCTGCAAAATCAGATCCCTGCGGACCAATAGCGATTATTGGCCTGTTTGAAACCATGTATTCAAATAATTTTCCGGGAATAATACTTTTGGTATCTTCTGAATTGATTTCTATGAGAAGTAAAACCTGAGATTTCTTTTGGTGTGCAATTGCTTCATGATGCGAAACATATCCCAGAAGATTTAAGTAATCACCCAGTTTAAATTCTGCAATTGCATCAAGTACTTCCTGACTAACAGCACCTATCAATTTAATTTCTAAATCATTTCTAAGACTTGGAATTTCGTTTAACAGCTCAACAAGGCATTCCCATAAAAACAGAGGGTTTCTTTCTGATAAAAATGAACCGATATGAGCAAGGGTAAATTTCTCATCTAAAGTTTGTTTCTCAACATTCTCGACATCATAGCCATTTGTAATCACCGAAATAGGCTTATTTGTAATAGCCTGAAATTCGGTTTTAGTAGTTTTACTGGTAACAATAATAGTATCAGCAGTGTTGAGTACTTTGTACTCTAAATTTTTATGTTTTTTTGCCGCATACGACGACAACAGCAAAGACTTATGGTAACCAATTGTGGTCCAGGGATCACGAAAATCTGCAAACCATTTTACGTTTAATTTTTGTTTTAATTCTAAACCTATTAAGTGTAGACTATGAGGTGGTCCGGAAGTAACAATTGTGTCGATATTATTTTCCTTAATATATTTTTCAAGATAAGAAACAGAAGGTTTTACCCATAAAACACGTGCATCCGGAATAAAAAGATTTCCACGAACCCATAGGAAGAGTTTGTCCAAAAAGCTTTGTTTTTTCTTATTAGGAAAAATTCCCGAACTGATTTTTTTGGTTTTGTTCTTAGAGAAAACTGAAGCCAGTTGATAAGGCTCCAGAATTTTATTTTTAAGCACAATTACTTTATCTGAAATTTCATTAACCAAAGCTTCATCAACTATTGGATAGGTTGGGTTTTCGGGAACATAAACAATAGGCTGAACATTAAATTCAGGCAGGTATTTTACAAATTTTAACCAACGCTGTACACCAGGCCCTCCGGCAGGCGGAAAATAATACGTAATGATTAAGAGCTTTTTTTGTTCCATTTAGATTGAATCGGTTTCACAGAGACTCACAAAGTTCCCGCAAAGTTTCGCAAAGATTATTTAAAATTTCTTTTGAGTATCTCCGTGATTGCTTTGTGAATCTTTGCGGAATTTTTCGAAATAAATACCGCCAATCAAAAGAAACAACATTCCTATTGAACTCGCCAAAGCAATTGTACCTCCTGTTTTAACAACCTGAGGTTCAAATTTAAACTCAATTGTATGTTTTCCACCCGGAACTTCCATGGCTCTTAAAACATAATCAACCGGAAAATGATCTGTCAATTTACCATCGATATAAGCATTCCAGCCATTTTTATAATACATTTCGGAGAACACCGCCAAACCATCTTTTGCGTTATCAGATTTGTATTTAATATAATTTGGTTTGTATGTTACAACCTTTATCGTTCCGGTTGTATCCCATTGTTTCTTTAAACGGGCGCTTCTAAATTTACCTTCGTGTTCACGAACATTAAAAACAGCTACTTTTTTAGTATCTAGATTGTCTAAAGCTTTCATTACATCGTCTGGTTTGTTTACCAGTTTTACTGTGCTTACAAACCATGCATTTCCGTTTGCTTCAGGATTTATGGTCGGAATTTCTTTTCCTTCTTTGTCAACCTGAATTACATACTTAACGTTTAACATGTTAAGTATTTCTAAATTGCTTTTTGCATTAATCTGATAATCCATTAATTGCTGCATTCTTCTAGGTCTTACAGCACTATATCCGCCAATTGTTTTATGAAAATACGAAGATCTTCCCTGCAATTGTCCCTGAACGTCAAAAACACGATAAACAGATGTATCTTTTAAAATTTCAGAATCTGTTGGGGTTTCCTGAAACGGTGCCGCAATTTGTACCGGACTTACAAAATCTTTTGCAGATACATATCTTTTGTCTACAAAAAATAAATCAAAAATCATTAAAAGACCAACAATAACTAAAGTAGTAGTTTGTGAAAATTTATTTTTGATAAATAACCATAGAATTCCAAAAGTTAAAACCATAAAGAATCCTGATCTTAATAAATCTGCAGAATATAAGCTCATTCTGTCTTCTTTCAGAACATCAATAAATGCTTGTCCATAAGATTCCAAATATCTTTGATCACTCATTCCCGTAAAATGAAAGAATCCTTTTGCAACTAATAAAATCACTAAAACACCAATACCAAAAACTCCTGTTTGTATTAATGCTTTTTGCTGCAATTTTGGATTGTCTTTTGCTTTAAAAAATGATTGAAGCCCCATAACTGCCAAAACAGGAAAGCATAGTTCTAATATAACCTGAATGGAAGAAACTGCTCTGAATTTATCATACATCGGAACATATTCAATAAAGAAATCTGTTAGAAGCGAGAAATTTTTACCCCATGAAAGCAATAAAGTAAACAATGCTCCTGAAAGGAACACGTACTTAATTTTTCTATCATCAATAAATAATGCAAGAACTGCCAAAAAGAAAACCACAACTCCTATGTAAGCCGGAGCAGAAACAATTGGCTGATCTCCCCAGTAGGTTGGCATTCCGGATACAAAATCTTTTGCATCTTCTACCGGAACTCCATGATCAAGCATAAAGGTGTACATACTGGCATCTGTACCAACATTTTCGTGACTTGAACCACCAAAAAGTCTTGGTGCTATAAGGTTGAAACTTTCTGCAATTCCATAACTATATTCGGTAATATAGTCTGTTGTCATTGCTGCTGTTGTTTCATTTTTAGAACCATCAGGATTAAAGGTCAGTTCGCTTTTATCACGTATACTATATTTAGCATATTCGCTGGTTGCCATCAAATTTGTTGCATTGGCTCCAATAGCAAAAATCCCGGCAACTGCTAAGACTCCAATTGAAATTAATAGTGGTTTATATTCTTTTTCTTTAATAAAAGTAAAAGCAAAATAACCCGAAAGTATCAATAAGAAAATTAATAAATAATAGGTCATTTGAAAGTGGTTGGCATTAACTTCTAACGCCACGGCAAACATGGTAAGCAAGCCTCCCCAAATATATTTTTTCTGAAATACGAGTATAAATCCGGCAATAACCAATGGCATATAGGCAATAGCATGCGCTTTGGCATTGTGGCCAACTCCCAGGATAATAATCAAATAAGTAGAGAAACCAAAGGCAATGGCTCCTATAAATGCTTTTAAAGGATCTGTTTTTAAAACTAAAAGTAAGCCGTAAAACCCTAAAAAGTATAAAAATAAATAATCGGCAGGACGAGGTAAAAAACGCAATACATCATCTAATTTCCCCACAAAATCATTAGGATAATTGGCTCCAAGCTGGTATGTTGGCATTCCTCCAAAGGCAGAATTTGTCCAGTATGGTTCAGAATGAGCTGTTGCTCTAAAATCATTTTGCTCTTTTGCCATTCCGGTATATTGAGCAATATCAGATTGGTAAATTTGTTTTCCCTGTAAAACCGGGTAAAAATAAATTAAGGAAACAAGAATAAAGCCCAGGATAACAAGGGCATGCGGATAGATTTTATTTACTATTTTCAATTTTGGCTGGTTTAGGTTAAATGATGAATCCTTAATTTAGGACACAAACTTAATCTATTTCTTCGTAATCAACATAATCGCCTACCTTTTTGGTCTCGCGAGGTTTTTTTGCGTTTGCTGTATCAATAATTATTTCATCGTTGTTACGCGTATGCTGCCAGTTATTACCCTGACTATATTGCTGTTGTCTCTGAAAGTTTTCTCCAGCCTTTTCAACCGCTTTTTTTACCAATACCGGCAAAAAGATTCTGGCCAAAAACTTAAAAATATAGTAAAAAGCTATAACCCACATGATAGTTTTAAACAAACCTGAAAATGATGCTTCCTGCATAACTGTATAATTTTTTCCAAAATTAATAAATCCATTGTTTAAAAATAAAATATGAATCTTAAATAAATAATAAAATATGTACATTTGAAATGCGTTATTACTTTTTAATCCCCAAAAACAAATGTATGTTAAAAATTAAGAACTTATTTATTGCTTTCCTATTACTCGTTCCTCAATTGTTTTTTGCACAATATACCGATGTAATTAATTCTAACCGACCAGGAGAAACCATGTCTGCCTTTGCTGTTGGCAAGACTGTTATTCAGGCCGAAATTGGCTTTTACGGAATAAAAGAAAAGCATGATTTACTCGGTTATGATGCTAGTGGCCTTGGTACAGATTTGACCTTCAGATATGGCGCATTTCTTGAAAAATTAGAGTTTGTACTTGACATACAATACCAAATGGAAAATTTTGATACTCCTTATACGAGTTATAAAAAAAATAATTTCAGGCAAACAGTTCTGGGTGCCAAATACCTTATTTACGATCCCTTTAAAAATTACGAAAAAACAAAAAATATTTACAGCTACAAAGCAAATCACAGATTTGACTGGCATTCTTTGATTCCTGCTGTTTCTGTTTTTGCAGGAGCTAACTTTGTCGGTGCAGACAACCCGTATTCATTTTCTCCGGAAGCAAGTATTTCACCAAAAGTAGTTTTGATAACCCAAAATTTATTTGGTGGCGGAAAATGGGTTTTTGTTACTAATATTATAGCAGATTACATCTCAACAGATTATCCAAGTTATGGATATGTATTAACTTTAACGCACGGCTTTAATAGTAAATGGTCCGGATTTGTAGAAAACCAGGGTTATAAAAGCGACTTTTATAGTGATGCCATCGCGCGTGGCGGAGCAGCTTATCTGATCAGCCCAAATTTACAGGTTGATGCTTCTGTAAGTACAAACTTTAAAAATACCCCTTCTGTTTTATATGGCGGAGTGGGCGTTTCATGGCGTTATGATGGTAAGTACAAGGAACAGGAAACAGAATTAAAGAGACAATCCCGAAAAGAAAAGAAGTCCAAAGAAACCAAAGGCGGAAAATCTAAAAAAGAAACAGATTATCAGGAACAGGAAAGAAACCGTAAGTCTAAATACGAATAAAATTAATAACTAAATCCTTTACAAAAGGTATATTTTACATACAATCTCAATGATTACAATTAAAGAAGCCAAAACCAAAAAAGAGTTAACTGAATATATTAAATTTCCGTTTTCTTTATATAAAGACAATCCATATTGGGTTCCGCCAATTATTGCAGACGAACTGGAATCTTTTGATAAAACTAAAAACCCTGTTTTTGAAAATGCTGAGGCTTATTTTTATATGGCGTATAAAGACAATGAAATTGTTGGCAGGATTACGGCTATTATAAATTGGGAAGAGGTAAACAACCAGCAAAAAAAGAAAGTACGCTTTGGCTGGTTTGATGTTATCGATGACATCGAAGTCACTAAAGCCTTACTGGAAAAAGTATTTGAATTAGGAAAAAAACACAATCTGGAGCACGCCGAAGGTCCCATGGGATTTTCTAATCTCGATAAAGTTGGCGTACTTACAGAAGGCTATGATCAGGTAGGGACTATGATTACCTGGTACAATAATCCTTATTATGTAACGCATTTTGAGCAATTAGGCTTTCAGATTGAGAAAGAATATATAGAAAGTATTTTTCCTTTTTCTAATGTAAAACCTGAATTTTTCTTAAAAGCACAGGAACTTATCAAAAAAAGATATGGCCTTAGAGCCCTTACTTTTACCAAGACAAAAGACATTATGCCACACGTGGACAAAATGTTTGATTTGTTTAATGAGTCGTATGCAAAACTGGCCTCTTTTGTTGCTATTTCAGATGTCCAGAAAGAATATTTCAAGAAAAAATACATCAGTTTCATCAACCCTGAATATATTAAATTTGTGGTTGACAAAGATGATAAATTAATCGCTTTTAGTATTGTAATGCCTAGTTTTACAGAAGCTTTGCAAAAAGCAAAAGGAAAACTGTTTCCGTTTGGTTTTCTTCATTTATTAAAAGCAAGAAAAAAAAGTAAAGATGTAGTTTTTTATCTGATTGGGGTACATCCTGAATATCAGAATAAGGGTGTAACTGCAATCATTTTTGATGAATATTATAAAACTTTTTCAGAAAAAGGAATCCAAAACTGTATCAGAACGCCGGAATTAGCCGAAAATAATGCAATCCATTTACTTTGGAAAAATTTTAATCCGATCATTCACTGTCAAAGAAAAACGTACCGCAAGGATTTGCAATAAACAGTCTCAAATAAAAAATCCCTTTTAAAAAGGGATTTTTTTTTACTGTGCTGGTTTACAATCTACTTTTACCAGTATGTTTTTCTGATCAAATATAAGTTTTGATTTATCTTTAAACATGATTTTATCATTTGATTCTATCGTTTCTCCGTAGCCTTCGATAAATGTTCCTTCTCTGTTTAAAAATGCTACTTCGCGTACAGATGAAACTCCTTCAGATGTAAAGGTATATTCGGCAATAAGTGTATCACCTTTCATGTTTCCGTTTAATATGCCTTCGTTTTTATCTTTACCAGACAAATTATAACTCAATGTTCCATTTACCTCCTGATGAGAATTTACATTAAAACTCAAATCTACCATGCTGTTATTATCAGAATAAGAATAACATTGATTTCCTGTTGGTTCTACACTTTCGGCTGTTTTTGGTGCACCAGTAGTAATTCCTCCCGGTACAGTGTCTGATTTTTTACAGGAAACAAGACCAACCGTAATAATTAATGATAGTGCGAATAATTTTTTCATAATACTTAATTTTAATGTTTTGTTACTATAAATTTAAGCAGAATATAAAAAAAATCCATTCTTAGTAAGAATGGATTTTATTACATAATTCCCATACTATGGAAATCTATTTTATTCTAGAATTAGGCATCTAAGTCAACTGTGGTTCTGCTGGCAATTTCCTTATATGTTCCGTTTACTAATTTTTCGCGAATTGCTTCAAATGCAGTTAACGTTTCATTGATATCAGCTATTGTATGAGACGATGTTGGAATCATTCTTAACAAAATAATACCTTTTGGAATTACAGGGTAAATTACAATTGAAAGGAAAATACCGTAGTTTTCTCTTAAATCATTTACCATAACCATTGCTTCCGGAACACTTCCTTCTAAATAAACTGGTGTTACACAAGTATTTGTATCTCCAATATTGAAATTTCTTTCACGCAATCCGTTTTGTAATGCGTTTACGTTTTCCCATAATTTATCTTTCAGTTCCGGGTGATTACGCAACAACTCTAAACGTTTTAATGATCCGATGGTCTGAATCATTGGTAACGCTTTTGCGAACATTTGAGAACGTAAATTGTATTTTAAATAATCGATAATATCTTTATCAGCAGCTATAAAAGCTCCGATATTTGCCATAGATTTTGCAAAAGTAGAGAAATATACATCGATATCTGCCTGAACTCCCTGCTCCTCACCTGCTCCGGCACCTGTCTTACCAAGTGTACCAAAACCGTGCGCATCATCTACTAATAATCTAAAATTATATTTTTGTTTTAATGCTACAATCTCTTTTAATTTACCTTGTTGTCCACGCATTCCAAAAACCCCTTCGGTAATAAATAAGATTCCTCCTCCAGTTTCTTCTGCCATTTTTGTAGCACGCTGCAGGTTCTTCTCCATACTTTCAAGATCATTATGCTTGTAGGTAAAACGTTTACCCATATGCAAACGAACACCATCAATAATACAAGCATGAGCATCTACATCGTAAACTATTATGTCATTTTTTGTTACCAAAGCATCAATAGTCGAAACCATTCCCTGATACCCAAAATTTAATAAATAAGCAGATTCTTTCATTACAAAAGCAGCTAATTCATTCTCTAATTGTTCATGGTATTTGGTATGACCAGACATCATACGCGCCCCCATTGGGTAAGCCGCACCATATTGGGCTGCTGCATCAATATCTGCCTGACGTACCTCAGGGTGATTCGCCAGTCCTAAGTAATCATTTATACTCCAGTTCAAAATTTCTTTTCCACCAAACTGCATTCTAGGACCAAGTTCTCCTTCTAATTTAGGAAATACAAAATAACCTTCTGCTTGCGAAGCCCATTTTCCTAATGGTCCTTTATTGTTTTGAATTCTTTCGAATAAATCTTTTACCATAATATATTGAAGTAATAATTTTATTTTAACAGGGAGCAAAAATAATAATTATTATTCTAAAATAGAGTTGGGCTAATATTTTTATTAAAAATTTCTCATCATATCAATACTTAGTTGGATTTTGCTCGTTATTTAACAAGATTTAACCTTGAAAAAAGATAGATCGAATTTAAAATATCTCAATTTTTGTAAGGCATAAATGACTTTTATCATAATAAAAGATAAATTAGTCTTTTATTTTTGTTTACAATTTAGAAACAAAATAAAACCAGTTTATTATGAAAAGAAATTTCAAAACACTCAAAATCAATCCTATTTTCTTTCTTCTAATGTTTTCTTTAATGCTTTTTACAGCATGTAAAAGAGAAGAAGCAACTGCAGATTATACTACAATAAAAACACAAGGCGAAATGCAGGCTGAGCTTACAGCACCGCCATTGGTACCAAAACCAATTGGTAACAGAGCTGCTATGAAGTTAAAAGTCAATATGGAAATCAAAGAGCAGGAAGGCACAATGGCCGATGGTGTAAAATATACTTATTGGACGTTTGGAGGATCTGTTCCGGGAAGTTTTATCAGAACCCGTGTGGGCGATGAAGTAGAATTTCACTTAAAGAATCATCCGGATAATAAATTGCCTCATAATATTGATTTACATGCTGTAACCGGTCCCGGCGGAGGTGCAACATCATCATTGGTAGCGCCCGGACACGAAAAAGTGTTTAGTTTTAAAGTTATAAATCCCGGCCTTTATGTTTACCATTGTGCCACTGCACCGGTTGGAATGCATATTGCAAATGGTATGTATGGCCTGATTCTGGTTGAACCAGAAGGCGGATTACCTAAAGTTGACAAAGAATATTATGTAATGCAAGGCGATTTTTATACTCAGGGCGAATATGGGGCCAAAGGTCTTCAGGCTTTTGATATGAATAAAGCTATTAAGGAAACACCTGATTATGTTGTTTTTAATGGAAAAGTTGGTTCGATGACAAACGGAAATGAACTAACTGCAAAAGTTGGAGAAACGGTTCGCTTATTTGTTGGAAATGGAGGGCCAAATTTGGTTTCATCTTTCCATGTCATTGGTGAAATTTTTGATAATGTTCATGTTGAAGGCGGGGCACTTATGAATAAAAACGTGCAAACCACTTTGATTCCTGCCGGCGGTTCTGCAATTGTTGATTTTAAAGTAGAAACTCCCGGAAATTTCATCATGGTGGATCACTCTATTTTTAGAGCTTTTAATAAAGGTGCACTGGGAATTTTAAAAGTTGAAGGCGATGAAAATAAAAAAATCTATTCTGGAACTATTCAGGAAGGAATTTATTTGCCTGAAGGAGGAACGATTCAGAAAATGCCTGAGAGTGCAACAGGAAAAACAACAATTCCTAAAAGAACCCTGGCAGAGAAAATAACTATTGGAAAACAGATTTTTGGAACAACTTGTTTTGCCTGTCACCAATCTGAAGGGCAAGGAATCCCGAATAGCTTCCCTCCTCTTGCAAAATCAGATTATTTGAATGCAGACTCAAAAAGAGCCATTAAAACAATCCTACACGGTTTAACCGGAGAAGTTACTGTAAATGGCAAAAAATTCAACAGCGTTATGCCGGCTCAAAATTTATCTGATGATGAAATAGCCAATGTGCTGACTTACGTTTACAGCAGTTGGGGAAATAACAAAACAGAAATTACGCCCGAAATGGTAAAAGCATTGCGTTAATATCTCAATTATGCGAAAAAGCATTTACATTATTTTTCTTTTCTTAGCTCAGATTGAATTCTTAGGAGCTCAGGAATCGAAAATGGTTCCGGTACAAGAGGGCAATTTTGTCCCTCTTTACGGAGCCACATCAAAAAAACCTGTACTTGTAAAATCCTTTTTTATAGATGTGTATCCGGTAACAAACAACGAATTTTTAAATTTCGTTAAAAAACATCCAGAGTTCGGCAAATCTAAAATAAAAGGACTATTTGCCGACGAGAGTTATCTGGCATATTGGAAAAATGATTTTGGTTTTGGAAATGCAAAACCAAAATCTCCTGTAACTAATGTTTCATGGTTTGCAGCAAAAAAATATTGCGAATGTCAGGGAAAAAGACTCCCTACAATGGATGAATGGGAATATGTAGCAATGGCAGACGAGAAAAAAACAGACGCCAGAACCAAAAGAGAGTTTAATAGTTACATTTTATCCTGGTATGAAAAATCAAAAACGTATGAAAATCCTATTGGAAAAACCTTTAAAAATTATTGGGGCGTTTATGATATGCACGGATTAGTATGGGAATGGACGGCCGATTTTAACAGCATTTTTTTATCCGGAGAATCCAGAAAAGACAAAAGTGCAGACAAGAATCTTTTTTGCGGTGCGTCATCAGTAAATGCTACCGATTTGATGAATTATGCTGCTTTTATGCGATATGCCTTTAGAGGAAGCCTGAAAGCCCAATATTCAACACGCAATCTTGGTTTTCGATGTGCCAGTACAACGAAGCTTTAATCTTAAAATGTATTAAATGAAAAAAATAATAATTGCAGTTTTACTTCTCTTTGCTTTGCAAAGCTGTAATGATAACCAAAAAACAAATACCGAAGCTCTTAAAAACAAAGAAATAAGTGATTTGTCGATTTACAATTTACCTTCTGAATGGACTACACAAGATGGAAAAAACATTGAACTAAAAAGCCTTAACGGAAATGTACTTGTGATGGTCATGATTTATACTTCCTGCAAATCTGCCTGTCCCCGATTGGTGGCCGATATGAGAAATATTGAGGCAAAGCTGAATAAAAAAACTAAAAAAAATGTCAAACTTATTTTGGTAAGCATTGATCCTGTTACAGATACTCCTCAGAAACTTAAGTCATTTGCGATTGCTAACAAAATGGACAATGATCCCTGGCTTTTTTTAAGATCAACAGAAGATAATACCCGTGAATTTGCCGCTATTCTGGCTGTCAATTACAAACAAATTTCTCCAATGGAATTTTCGCATTCTAATATCATTAGTGTCTTTAATCCAAAAGGAGAATTAATATACCAACAGGAAGGTTTGGGAGTAAATAATGACCAGACTGTTAATAAAATAAATGAAGAGGCAGCAAAAATTTAAATAGGTTGATTAGGTGAAAAACAGGGGGAGATTTTGATTAATCGAGCCTTGTTTTTGTTTTTAACACTGAAATCAAAATTAATAATAACCCGGCAACAAGAAAGATACTGGCGCCAAAAATTGCTTCGTAATAGCCAAAAAGTAATCCTTTACCCAGGAAATAGAATATTCCCTGAAGAAATAAAAGAATCTCAGTAATACAATACCCGCAGAAAAAATACTTTATTCCTATTTTTAATAAATAAGCTTTTCGCGGAAGGAGATTATTGTGAAGTAATATTCCAAACAAAAATCCGGTAATAATTCCGAGCGTTGTCAAATGGATAAATCCAATTACCCAATTTCTGATTTGATGGGAAACTTCGGCCAAATTTGGAAAAAGAACTATTAATTGTATCATTATCTTTAAAAATAAAGACCCTAATGCTAAAGCATAAACCATCCTGGTTACTGAATTGAAAGTGGCTATAAATTGATTTATCTGAGGCCGAAGCATTTGATAGAAAAAGACAAAAGAAATTAACTCTAATAAAACGCCAAAAGTATTTAAACGCTCAAAAATCTGATTTTTTACAAACCAGCTTATCGGAAATGCCAGAGTAAAGATTGTTCCTAAAATCAACAATACAATGAAGATTCTGAACTTCTTTAATTCAATTTTATTTTTAAACTGTTTTATAAACAAAGCCAAAACCGCAAATAAAAACCAGCCATTAAATTGAAAATGAAGAAAAAACTGAATAGCAATCTGATAAAAAGCACTTTGTTTTCCTAACATATTAAGCGCTGGTCCCAAACACCAGACTCCAAATGTTGACAAAATCAAAAATAAAATTGAAGCTATTAATAATTTTTCAGGAGCATTTTTATTTTTTGGACAATCTCTCCAAACCAGCCAGCAAAAAACATAACTCAATAAAATATGCAGTGTAGAAAATACAATAGAAAACAAAGCATATCCCTGAATTGGAAAACTTATCATCATCCCGATAACTGCAAATTCAGTTGTCCAGAATAATTGATTGTAAATTGGTTTATCGCTTTTTTCTTTCGGGATAAAAAAATGAACGATTAAAACATACATCATCAGGTAAGCCCAACCCAGCATTGCAACGTGGGAATGCGCATGAAGCAAATACATATAATTGATGCCTTTGAGAGGAAATAAATAGATAAAACGCATCAATAATCCCATACTTGCGGCAACAACAAAATTAAAAAGACAACAAATTATCCAGCTTCTTTGTGAGTTTATCTTAATCAATACTTTCATTTCTTACCATTAAAAATGCACCAACAGTTATCAATTTTAATTTGATTCTGTTGGTGCATTCATTTTTAAAATTATTTTTTATGCAAACTCTTTTTCTAAAATTACTGCTTTGGGAAAAAGAATATTATTCTCTAAATGAATGTGTTTGTGCAAATCCTGCTCAAATTCCTGCAGCATGGCAAACGCTACTTTATAAGTGGTACAACCATCTGCGGGAGGAGTATAATTATTAGTAAGATTTGCAATTTCACGAAAACGGTCACCTTCATTGTCATGTTCCTGCATCATCATTGCGATTGGATTAGAAACTGTACCAAAAGAAGGTTGTAACAAAATACCTTTTGATTCTTTGGTTTTTACCATTCTCTTAATGAAAGGAAACAACATTAATTCTTCTTTTTTCATGTGCTGGGACAATTCTCCTGCACCCGCTGCAAACAATTCGTTTATTTTAAACAACTCAGGATGATTTGCTCCGTGCACGCTGCATAATTTATTCAAAAACTGCAGAATAATTCCTGTTTTTTCTTCAACATAGCGATGATGCGTTTTCTCGATATAATCAACCAATAAATCTAATGGCCACGAATTAAAATCTATACCGTTATTATTTTCTGACTGCAAAACATCGTATACATTTTGAAGCAAAGTATCTGAATCAATATCTTGTTTTTCGCAAACTTCATTGATTGTTCTGTTTCCTTTGCAGCAAAAATCAATTTGATATTTTGAAAACACAGCTGCTGTTCTAAAATCCTGAGCTACAAATGCCCCAATAGTTTTATCTTTTAAATTTTCCATATTATTTAAATTAAATTATTAATTCCTTATCAATAAAAGACAAAATTATCTTTTATTGTATTATAAAAAAACTCTGATACCCAAAAGCATCAGAGTTCATATTTACTCTACAATTAGTACACCTTTCATCATAGAAACATGGCCTGGAAAAGTACATAAAAAATTATAAGTCCCTTTTTTGTCTACAGTAAATTCTATTGTATCTTCTTCTCCTCCACCAAGCAATTTAGTGTGAGCAACAATTGATGCTTTTTCTGAAGCCGGAATATAATCTGTGTCTTTTGCGTTTATTGCTTTTGCGGCAAAAGCTGCTTCGTCTGTACCTTCCTGCAAAATAACCAAATTATGCCCCATTGCTTCTTTCGGGATTTTACCCACGTGCTTTAAAGTCAGCTTAATTGGTTTTCCGGCTTCGGCTCTTAATTCATTGGTGCTAAATTGCATTTGATCATTTCCTTCAATAACCAAAACATTACTTACGGCAGCTTTTTGCCCTTCCTCAGATGGTGTTTCTGTTACCTGTGGTTCTTCAATTGTTGTGGTTTCTTTTTTTCCGCATGAAGTAATAGCTAAAGTCCCCATTAGCATTATCATTGAAATTTTGGCTTTTTTATTCATTATTATATATTTAGTTTATAAAAATTTTATTCCTTTATATTTGGTATTTTCAGATAAAAATCACCGGCATTTACGCCCGTAGCAAGCTGTTCGAGAGTGGTATTGGTCAACATTGCCAAAAGCAATTCACGTATTTTTTTAAATTCATTATGAACAGGACAAGGCTGTATCTCAGAACATTCTTTTAACCCAATTCCACAACCTTTATATATATTGTTTCCGTCGATTGCATCAACAATCTGAATTAGTTTTATAGATTTCACAGCTTCATTAGAAACTTCAAATCCACCACCCACTCCTTTGGCCGAAGCGATAATCCCGTTTTTGGTCAAAATCTGCATGATTTTGGCAGTAAAAGGTTCTGGCGAATCAATTTCTTTGGCCACATCTTTTATTCCTACCCGAATTCCTTCTGATGATTTGGTGGCTATAAATATAGAAGCCCGAATGCCATACTCGCACGCTTTTGAAAACATATATACAATGATTAAATTCTATACAAATATATTTAAATTGCAATTAAAGACAAAATTATCTTTAATTAATTTTCATAAAGAAACACTTATTTATAAACAGAATAATTTATACAATGCAAATAATAAAACCAATTTTAGTTTTACCTTTGGAAGTATGTAAATTTTTAATATCCTAATATGCCTTTAAGCAACTCAAAAGATTTAAAATTAGCTGTTCTCATCGATGCCGATAATGTACCTTATAGTAATGTAAAAGGTATGATGGAAGAAATAACAAAATTTGGAACTCCGACCACTAAACGCATTTATGCCGACTGGACGAAACCGAATTCTAACGGATGGAAAGGTGTTTTGCTGGAACATGCAATTACTCCTATACAGCAATATAGTTATACAGTTGGCAAAAACTCATCAGATTCTGCATTAATTATTGATGCTATGGATTTGCTTTATTCAGGTAAACTGGATGGTTTTTGTATTGTATCAAGTGATAGCGATTTTACACGATTAGCAATAAGGCTTAGAGAATCGGGAATGAAGGTTATCGGTATTGGAGAAAAGAAAACTCCAAACTCTTTTATTGTTGCCTGTGACCGATTTATCTACATCGAAGTTCTGGATGGTGCTATACAGAAAAAGAAGATAAAAACTGCAGATGTAAAAAAACCTGTTGAAAAACCTGCTGAAAAAGCATTGCATAAAATTGACAAACAAACTATTGAGCTTATTGAAGCTACAATTGAAGATATTGAAGATGACGACGGCTGGGCATTTCTGGGTGATGTAGGAAATTTGATCGTAAAGAAAAAACCCGAATTTGATCCGCGAAATTATGGTTTTTCTAAACTTACACCAATGCTCAAATCATTAACTGATATTCTGGAAATCGACGAAAGGGAATCAGATAAAAAAGGAATCAAACACGTTTACGTTCGCTTGAGATACAATTAATTTCAAATTTATTACCTATTTAATTTTTTTAAAAAACATGAGAAAGAAATTCTTTATTTACGGATTCTTATTGTTTCTAATTGTTGCCGCAGTTTATTATTATTCAGGACGCGGTTTTTTACTTGTTATTGTTTTACCTATTTTATTGGTGGTTGGTGTTTATAACGCAATTCAGAAAAAACATGCCATCCTGCGAAACTTTCCGGTTTTAGGCTATTTCAGATATTTATTTGAAATGATCGCTCCCGAAATCCAACAGTATTTTATTGAAAGATCTACAGACGGAAAACCTTTTTCCAGAAATCAACGCTCTCTGGTTTATCAAAGAGCAAAAAATATTGATTCAAGCACACCTTTTGGAACCCAGCAAAACCTAAACCATGATGGTTATGAAGGGATTAAACATTCTATTTTTCCGGCAAAAGTAAATGAAGAGCTGCCTCGTGTATTAGTGGGCGGAAAAGATTGCAGGCAGCCTTATCTGGCGTCTTTATTTAATGTTTCGGCAATGAGTTTTGGTTCGCTAAGCGAAAACGCGGTTCGTGCCATAAACATTGGTGCAAAAAAAGGAAATTTTTATCAAAATACAGGAGAAGGCGGTTTAACAGAGTTTCATCTTGCCGGCGGTGGCGATATTACATGGCAGATTGGTACAGGATATTTTGGATGCCGTGATGCAGAAGGAAATTTTAGCCCTGATAAATTCTCAGAAAAAGCAAATCTTCCTAATGTAAAAATGATCGAAATTAAACTTTCGCAAGGTGCCAAACCTGGTCATGGCGGGGTACTTCCAGCTGCTAAAAACACAGAGTTTATTGCCAAGATAAGAGGGGTTGAACCACATACTATGATTCTTTCTCCTCCTGGTCATACTGCCTTTTCTGATTCAAAAGGATTAATTTACTTCATTAAACAATTGCGTGAGCTGTCAAACGGAAAACCAATCGGATTTAAATTATGTATTGGAAATACAGCCGAATTTGAGGCTCTTTGCCACGAAATGATTGCAGAGGACATTTATCCTGATTTTATAACGGTTGACGGGGCCGAAGGAGGAACCGGAGCTGCTCCTTTGGAATTTGCAGATGGTGTTGGAATGCCTTTTGAACCTGCCCTGATTTTTGTAAATAAGACTTTGATCGGATTAAATATCCGGGACAAAATACGCATTATAGGTAGTGGAAAAATAATTTCAGGTTATTCTATTCTGCATGCCGTTGCACTGGGTGCAGATATGTGTAACAGTGCCCGTGGTTTTATGTTTTCTTTAGGCTGCATTCAGGCGCTGCGTTGTCACAATAACGAGTGTCCGACCGGAGTTGCAACGCAAAACAAAATGCTTATGAAAGGTTTGGTTGTAACAGATAAATCGGAGCGTGTCTACCATTTTCATAAAAACACATTGCATGCTGCAAATGAGCTTCTGGCTGCCGCAGGAAAGAAAAGCTTCGCCGATGTAGATGTTAATATATTCATGCGAGGAGATGAATTTACTAATTTATCAGAATTATATTTTCCTGATAATTTAAAAAATGTTACCAAAAGAAACTAAATAAATCAGCCTCTTTGTTAATTCAAAGAGGCTGATATTTTTTATCAAAAGGTGATTACTTTTTTTCCTTCATATTTTGAGAAAGGAAAAGTATAGCCCTAATTTTTAGTTTATCAATTGGAAGTACGCTGCTTTCAAATTCATAAAAAGTGTGGATTCCGTCATCCCTAAGACATAAGGCATAACCGTTATATCTTTTATCTTCCCTGGTTATTTTGTATGACACCGTTTTGACCTCTCCTATAGTACTTTCTACTTTATATTTTTGAAGATTGCTATCACTTTTTAATTGTTTAAAACTTTGTTCAATATCCTCTTTCGATTCAAAATCATGGATAAAAATATTCAAATTATCCGGCGATTTAAATGCAATTCTTAGTAACTCATCATGATTATTCTGGATATAATAGTCCTTTGGTATTTTCATCTGACCGTCCAAAGCTATATAAACCAGTGAATCTTTTTTTACTTTTACAATTCCATGGTTCAATTTTTGCAAAACCGACAAACTATCAAGAGCCTTATAATCAAAATATAACATCTTCGTTGAAATTATTCTTTCAAGAGTTTTTTGTCTTTCAAGACTTTCCTTCATAATTGCCTGAGATTCTTCAAAGCTTTTTTTAAGATCAAGATTAGACGAATTAGAACTAGTATTAGAACAAGTGTACAATAACCTGATAAACAAAAAAACGGGAACAATAAAACCTAAGACAGTTTTCCATGCTGGTCTGTCATCCATGATTACTTCAGGTCTTTTTCGGTCAGGATAATATCATTTACAAGTTGTCCTTTGGTATCCTGATAAATGTATTTTATTGTTGTTATTCCGTAACGTTTGATAGAACCGATAATATTTTTTAAATCACTGCTTCTCAAAATATTTTCTTTCATCAAAACTTTTGCTCCGTCCCCTTTAAGAATTTCCGAATACTGTTTTGGTACTTCAATCTTATAAACAAGTTCGTTTTTATCGCTAATATCAATTTTTAATACTTTTGTTCCGTCTTCATTTACGATTGGCATATTTTGATTCATCAATGCAAGCATTTGCTGGATTTCACTGCCAGAATCAGAATCTGTGTTTTCTTTATTTAAAGAATTGGCACTGCTTTTAGCCATTAATTTTTTTAATTCTTCACGATCAACTATTAATTCAGCAAGAACAGTACTGTTGTTTGCCAGAAAATATATTTCGAATGTGACACCTTCATTAATTAGTTCTACCGAAGCAGGATCTTTTCTCATTGTTTCACCAAGAAAAGCAGGAAACATGTCCTTATAAATAGATTTGTTTGATGCACTTTGATCTAAATTGGTATCAATTCTTATTTCGATTTTATTATCCTGCAAAAGTGCTTTTGCACTTGTATGGGTAATAACTTCGTCCTGCATCAGGGAAGTAGAATTATTATAAGAGTTTACATAATCCTGCATTTTTTGTTTAGTGTTTTTACAACTTACTAAAAACAATGCGATAGTAATTGCAAAAGAGATTTGAGTAATTTTTTTAATCATAATTTTAGATTTATTAGGTAGAATTTTACAACAAACATACTTTATTGATAGCTGCAAAACAAAATAATTAGTATTCTTAACGAAAAGAAAACAGCCTCTTCTATACTAGAGCAAAGAGGCTGCTTTTATTAAAATTTACTATACAGTCTTTTTTAGGTTAAAGTTTTGCAGTTTCTTTATTTTGTGGAGAACTGTTTGTGTTTTCTAAAACCGCCAATTCTTCTTTGTCAATAAAGTGTTGGGCAAAAATTGTATTGTTATTGGCCAAAAAGTAAACATCGAAAGCCACTCCTTCTTCGATTAATGTTTTGGAAATCTGGTCTTTCTTAATCATTTCAGATAATAAACCAGGAAATCTTTTACCTGCAGCAAGTTTGTTTGTTTCATTTTGCTCTAAGTCAGTTAAAATTCTGATCTCAATTTTGCTCGCGGCCAAAAATCCTTTTGCTGTAGTACCGGTAATATTGTCGCCTTTAAATTGTTCAGCAGAGCTGTTGTACACATTTACATGTTTCTGGATCTTTTGTTTCGTGTTTTGACAGCTTATAAGTAAAAGCTGAACGACGATAACCAATAAAATCTTAGCGTAATTTTTTCTCATAGGTTTTTTGTTTTTGGTTTAGGTTAATAGATTTTGTTGTCTCAAACATAAGTTTTTTTCATGTCATTTCCTATACCTAAACAGGGAATAATTTACTGATAACCATTTGATTAAATACTATTTACCTTATTTCAAAAAACTATTGTTTTGTAAGAATTTTAACAAGACCTGATTTCAAAATGAAAGCGGTTTATTAACTTTTTGGCATAAAAAAAGGTTCTTTGTTTTTTAAGAACCTTTTTAATGTATTATTTTAATTTTTGAAGTCTCAAAAGAGCCTCCAAATAATAATAATCTGCATAATTTATAGAGCAATCTATTTCACTTCCAGCTGGTTTGTGTCCGGTAGCATGTAATAAAAATGCCGAATTTGCATCACGGCTTTGATAATGATCTGAAAGTGAAACAATCATTTTTTTTGCTTTTGTCTGATATTCATTTTTTAAAGCCTTGTCTTTGGTAAAAGAACTCAATTCTATAAGTGCAGAAGAAACAATTGCAGCTGCAGAAGCATCTCTGGGAGCATTTGGTATATCAGGAGCATTAAAATCCCAATACGGAATTAAATCTTCTGTTGTTAATTTATCTAAATAAACACGCGACAATTTATGGGCAAAATCTAAAAATTTTGGATCTTTGGTTTCCCTGTAAACCATGGTAAACCCATAAATAGCCCAAGCCTGGCCCCTCGCCCACATACTTTCGTCACTGTAGCCCTGCGCAGTAATTCCTTTTATCTTCTTGCCGGTTTCATAATCATAAATCAAAACATGATAAGAAGAGTAATCTGCTCTAAAATGATTATTCATGGTGGTTTCTGCATGTTTTACTGCAATATCATATAGCTTTTTATTTTCTCCGTTTTTAGAAGCCCAAAATAATAGCTCCAAATTCATCATATTATCGATGATCGTATTATGACCACCATATTTATTGTGCGGCCAGGATAAAATGGTACCCACCTTTGGATTGAAAAGTGTTGCGAGAGTATCGGCTGTTTTCAATATAATTTCTTTGTATTCGGGATTTTTGGTTAATCGATACCCGTTTCCAAAACTATTGAATATCTGAAAACCCAAATCGTGATCATTGGCTTTGCTAACAGACAAAGGTGTTAAAAACCGGCTAAACTTATCAGCTTCTTTTTCCCATTTTTTGTCTCCTGTTGCCTCGCATAAATACCATAATTCTCCCGGCCAGAAACCGCTTGTCCAGTCTTTATAATTTACAAATTTCCATTCTTTACTTCCGTTGGGAACTGTTCTTGGAGAAGTCCCGTCATTTGGAATTACTTTTAACGTTTTTGTTGCTTGTTCTGCACAATATTGCAGTTGTTTATCGATACTAAACGAAACTTTTTTTTGAGCATAATTTTGATTTACAGCCAGAAACAAGGTCAAAGTAATCAAAACAGAAATTTTTGTCATCATGTGATTAAAAATAGAAGTTGATAGAACTGATAAATTTATAAAATAAAGTAAACCTATTCGAATCTTTGTATTTTTGTTGACCTAAAAAGTACAAATGTTTCTATTTGAAAAGGGTTTGAACAAACTCAGGCTCCAATATTTCATTTTATTTCTCTCTACAATTTTTCTTGGAATTCTTTCCAGAAAAATTTCATTTGTTCCTTTGTATACAGGTGATTTTCTGTATGCTGTTATGATTTATTTTTTGGTTAGAATACTATTTCCCCTTAAAAAATCTACGTCGATATTATTTCTGTCTTTATTGATTTGTTACACAATTGAGTTTCTGCAGCTTTACCAAGGCAACTGGATGATCGAACTTAGAAAAACACTTTTTGGAAGATATGTTCTGGGACAAGGTTTTCTTTGGAGTGATATTCTGGCTTATACTTTTGGAATTGCAGTTGTTTTTAGTATTGAAAAAAATTATTCTAAAACACCGGAATATCACATCTTAGGATAGCCGTACTTGATAAAACTAAAAATTTTACAAGAAATTGCGAATACGCTAATCAAGCGAAAGTTCTGAGCCAATCCTGTCAAAATGCAAATTCCAAAAAGAATTCTAAATTTGTGTTTTTAAAATAATCTCTCTTAAATACATCACTATGCAACTTGTTTTCGCTTCTAATAATTTAAATAAAATCAAAGAAATTCAAAGTATTCTAAAGGGTTCCATTTCGTTACTAAGCCTGTCTGATATTGGCTGCCACGAAGAAATTCCGGAAACAGCTGACACTATTGAGGGGAATGCTATTTTGAAAGCCAATTATGTAACGGAAAAATATGGTTATGATTGTTTCGCAGATGATACAGGACTGGAGGTTAAGGCATTAAATGGCGCTCCAGGTGTATATTCTGCACGTTATGCAGGTGAGCAAAAAAATGCCGACGATAATATGAACAAACTTTTGGAGGCTCTAAAAGACCAATCAGACAGAAGTGCACAATTTAAGACTGTAATTGCTTTGAATATAAAAGGCAGACAACATTTGTTTACGGGAATTGCAAAAGGAGAAATTACTTTTGATAAAACTGGAAATCACGGCTTTGGATACGATCCTGTCTTTTTGCCTGAAACTTATAACGAAACATTTGCAGAACTATCTTCAGAAATAAAAAATAAAATTAGTCATCGCGCCAAGGCAACCCAGCAACTAATTGATTTTCTGAACTCCACAAAATAATTGTTTAAAATACAACATTTTAGGAGGCAAAATTGATATTTCATGACGCTTTTTTTTTCAAAATTATTCAATTTGCAGTAAAAATGATTTTACATTAAAGATAACATTTTGATAATCAAATCATAAGAAATAGATAATTCTTAAAATACCATTAGTTTATCTGAATAATTAACAGTAATTTTGCACCCTATTTTAAAAATACATATGAATAAATTTGAACAATTAGGATTGAATGAATCGTTACTGAAGGCGATTTTAGATCTAGGATTTGAGAATCCGTCAGAAGTACAGGAGAAAGCGATTCCCCTATTATTGGAAAAAGATACAGATATGGTTGCGTTGGCTCAGACAGGGACAGGGAAAACGGCAGCTTTCGGTTTTCCGCTAATTCAAAAAATTGATGCTGACAATAGAAACACACAAGCATTAGTTTTATCGCCAACACGAGAACTTTGTTTACAGATTACCAACGAACTTAAAAACTACGCAAAATACGAGAAAGGTATCAATGTGGTAGCAGTTTACGGCGGGGCTAGTATTACAGAGCAAGCTAGGGACATTAAGAGAGGAGCACAAATTATTGTGGCTACTCCGGGAAGAATGCAAGACATGATCAACAGAGGTTTGGTTAACATTAAAAATATAGATTACTGTATTCTTGATGAGGCTGACGAAATGTTAAACATGGGATTTTATGAGGATATCGTATCAATTTTATCTGATACTCCTGATCAAAAAAGTACATGGTTGTTCTCTGCAACTATGCCACAAGAGGTTGCCAGAATTGCAAAACAATTTATGAGCGACCCTGTTGAAATTACTGTTGGAGCTAAGAACTCTGGTTCTGCAACAGTTTCTCACGAATTTTACTTAGTAAACGCTCGTGATCGTTACGAAGCTTTAAAACGTTTAGCCGATGCTAACCCGGACATTTTCTCTGTGGTTTTCTGTCGTACTAAAAGAGATACTCAGGCTGTAGCCGAAAAATTAATTGAAGATGGATACAGTGCTGCTGCATTGCACGGAGATTTGTCTCAGGCGCAACGTGATGGTGTAATGAAATCTTTCCGTGGAAGACAAATTCAGATGCTTGTTGCAACTGACGTTGCTGCACGTGGTATTGACGTTGATAATATTACTCACGTAGTAAATTACCAACTTCCTGACGAGATTGAAACGTACAATCACCGTTCTGGACGTACTGGTAGAGCCGGAAAATTAGGAACTTCTATTGTAATTGTTACAAAAAGTGAGTTGCGTAAAATTTCTTCTATCGAAAGAATCATCAAACAAAAATTCGAAGAAAAAACGATCCCGTCTGGAATTGAGATCTGCGAAATTCAATTATTGCACTTAGCAACAAAAATTAAAGATACTGAAGTTGATCACGAAATTGACAACTATTTACCAGCAATCAATAACGTTCTTGAAGGTTTATCAAAAGAAGAACTGATCAAGAAAATGGTTTCAGTAGAATTTAACCGTTTTATTGCTTACTACAAAAAGAACAGAGATATATCTGCTCAATCTGGAGAAAGACGCGAAAGAACTGATTCTGAACCAAGAGAATTCAATAATAACGGAGCAGTTCGTTATTTTGTAAACATCGGTTCAAGAGATAATTTCGATTGGATGACTCTTAAGGATTATTTGAAAGAGACATTAGACTTAGGTCGTGATGACGTTTTCAAAGTAGATGTAAAAGAAGGTTTCTCTTTCTTTAACACTGATCCTGAACATACTGACAAAGTTATGGAAGTATTAAACAACGTACAATTAGAAGGACGTCGTATTAATGTTGAAATTTCTAAAAATGACGGTGGCGGAAGACGTGACCATAACGGACGTTCTGGTGGCGGAAGAAGTTCTGGCGGACCAAGAAGAGAAGGAAATTTTGCTCCAAGACGTGAAGGTTCTGGAGGTGGTTTCAGAAGCGACAGAAGCTCAGCTCCAAGAGAAGGCGGTTTTAGAAGCGACAGAAATTCATCTGCTCCAAAAAGAGAAGGTGGTTTTAGAAGTTCGGCTCCAAGAAGCGAAGGAAGTTCAGACAGAGCTCCAAGACGTTCTGAAAGCTTTGGTGATTCACCAAGACCAAGAAGACCAAGAAGAGACTAATAAGTCAATATCTTAAAATACAAAATCCCAAATTCCAGACATACTTGGAATTTGGGATTTTTTTTATATAAAACGTTCTTCTGAATGACGTGTCCTGTAATTCAAACAAAATTTAAATCTCCTTAATCCTTTTTACTTCAATACTAAAAGCAGCATATCCTGCTTTGTTAATTTTCTGATAATTATATTCGGAGACTGCGAAATATTTAATCCTGATTTACTACTTTTAGTGCTTTAAATCAGGATATGAAATATTTCGCAGTTTTCTTTTTCATGCTATTCTCTACAATTGGCTTTTCACAAGACATAGAGACAACAGTTCCACAAAGAGTTTCAGGTTACATTATCAACGACAACAGTAAACAACCTTTATCTGGCGTAAATGTCATTAATACCAATAAAGTACGAGGAGCAAGATCTGATGAAAAAGGATATTTTGAAATTGATGTACAAGTAAATGATACACTACATTTCTCCATCTTAGGATTTCAATCGCTAAGAATCAGAGTAACAA
Organism: Flavobacterium sp. 1355; assembly: GCF_017833415.1. GTDB lineage: Bacteria > Bacteroidota > Bacteroidia > Flavobacteriales > Flavobacteriaceae > Flavobacterium. The sequence continues at coordinate 44,436 of NZ_JAFICC010000021.1, forward strand.
ATGACTGGATAAAAAACAAAGTAACCAGAATTCAGCTTACTGAAAAAGCAATTGCATTAGAAGAAGTTGTTATTGCTCCTTTTAACCTTACAGGTTATCTTGAAGTCGATTCTAAGCTAATTCCAACTAAAGAAAATTACCGTTACAGTATTTCCGGCCTTACGCAAGGTTATGAAGCAGGAGAATATTCTCCAAATGCTTTTGGAAAAGTGCTGGGGTCTATTTTTAATCCTGCAGACGTCCTTTATGGTTTTTTTGGTAAAAACGGAAAAGAGCTCAAGAAACTAAAGGAAATGAAAAAAGATGATACCGTGAGAAACTTACTTGAATCTAAATACGACCGCGAAACCGTTGCTGTACTATTAGGAATAAGCAAAGATGAGATTCCTGAAATTATGCACCGCTGTAACTATTCAGATTCTTTTATCCAAACAGCAAACGATTTGCAGATTATGGATGCTATCAGTGCCTGTTATGAACAATATAAAGTACTAAAACGTAATTAATTATTATTTTTAAATAAAAATCAAGGTCCTCATTTACTATTAGTAATTGAGGATTTTTGTTTTAAAACCATCCATCAAGCCAAAAACGAAAAATTATGAATACAATACCTTTTCAAACTATCGATTGGAGTCAAATTGAAAAAACAGAACATTCAGGAGAAACCGGAATTGCTTATTGGCAAACACTACAATTAAGCAGTTTACGAATTCGAAAAGTTACTTACTCTGAAAACTATATTGCAGATCATTGGTGCCAAAAAGGACATATTGTACATTGTCTGGAAGGAGAATTTATCAGCGAATTAGAGGATGGTCAAAAATTTACACTTTCAAAAGGAATGACGTATGTAGTTTCTGATGATGCAAGCTCTCACCGTTCTATCACTACAAAAGGTGTAGAGCTGTTAATCATTGATGGTGACTTTTTAAAGTAATATTCTAAACAAAATCAGAATATTATAGTTATATTTACTTATATCAAAAAAAGAAATAACTAAATTTAAATATCATGGCAAAGAGTCAAGACGCTAAAAAAACGGTTAAAAAAGAACCGTTGAAAACAGCTAAAGAAAAGAAAGAAGAAAAAAGAGAAAAGAAAAATTCTCCTAAAAGAGATTAAAATCTCAGTTTTACAGTCTCAGTTTGCAGTTTTTTGAAACTGAATACTGAGACTGTGACTGAACAATAAAATTATTTTACCGGAATATTCGAAAGAATTTCCAAAACAAATTTCCAATATTTCTGAGCTGATGAGATACTTGCTCTCTCATCCGGAGAATGCGCTCCGTGAATTGTCGGCCCAAAAGAAATCATATCCATATCCGGATAATTGGTTCCCAGGATTCCACATTCTAAACCTGCATGACAAGCCACAACCTTAGGTTTTTCATTATTTTGTTTTTCGTAAATATCTTTTAAAACTTCTAATATTTCAGAATTTACATTTGGTGTCCAGCCAGGATAGGAACCAGCAAGCTCAACCTCACAGCCAACCAATTCAAAAGCAGAACGTAATGAGTTAGCCAAATCAAATTTTGAACTTTCAATAGATGAACGCGTTAAACAGCCTACCAGGATTTCGCCATCTTTTACAATTACTCTGGCTATATTATTTGAAGTTTCTACCAAATCATCCATATCAGCACTCATTCGGTAAACTCCGTTGTGAGCGGCATAAATTGCTCTTATAATACCTTCCTGAACACCTAAATCCATTACTTTTTCCGGCAAATCAGATTTTATGATCTCGATAGAAAGATTTGGTTCTGTTGTTTTATATTCAGCTTTGATATCATTGATAATTTCCTGCATATCAAAAATGTAAGCTTCATCAAACATTTCAGAAATAATCACTTTTGCAACACTTTCTCTCGGAATTGCGTTTCGTAAGCTTCCGCCATTAATTTCAGCAACCTGTAAACCAAAGTTTTCAAAAGCATCAAACAACAAACGGTTCATAATCTTATTAGCATTTCCTAAACCTTTATGAATATCCATTCCCGAATGACCTCCATTAAGACCTTTTACGGTAATAATATATCCAACAGAACCTTCCGGAACTTCTTCTTCATGATAAGTCCTTGTAGCTGTTACATCAATTCCGCCTGCGCAACCTATATCAATTTCATCATCTTCTTCTGTATCAAGGTTTAATAAAATCTGCCCCTGAAGAATTCCGCCTTTCAAATTTAAAGCACCAGTCATTCCGGTTTCTTCATCAATCGTAAATAATGCTTCAATTGCAGGATGCGGTATATCTTTACTTTCTAAAATAGCCATAATTGTCGCCACTCCCAATCCATTGTCGGCTCCCAGCGTCGTACCGCGGGCACGAACCCAGTCTCCGTCAACATACATATCAATGCCTTGAGTATCGAAATCAAAAACGGTATCAGCATTCTTTTGGTGAACCATATCAAGATGTCCTTGCAAGACGATCGCTTTTCGATTTTCCATTCCCGGTGTTGCCGGTTTTCTGATGATTACGTTTCGGATATCGTCTTCAAAAGTTTCTAAACCTAAGCTGTTACCAAAGTTTTTCATAAACTCAATCACACGTTCTTCTTTCTTAGACGGACGCGGAACTGCGTTTAAATCTGCAAATTTATTCCAAAGTGCTTTTGGCTCCAGATTTCTTATTTCCTGACTCATTATATTTTGTTTGAAGTTTAACAATTAAGAGTTCCAAAGTTACAAAGTTTAAATTCTTTTTTGCCACAAATTTCCCGAATAAGTACTAATTATAATGGCTCTAAAATTTGATTATAGAAGATCCTATGTTTTATTAAATCAAAAAATTAGTGGAATTTGTGGCTAACTTTTTTTAATCAGTTAATATTGTATTTATATTTACGTATCTAAAAATTTAACTGTGAAACGAAAATATATTTTACCTCTCTTCCTTCTTGTTCAAATTATCTTTTTAAGAATACTGCCGTATTTTCCAGATTTTGTTGAAGGCTTTTACAGCAACAATTTATACAGCAGGATTTCGCATTTTTCCAGAGGCCTTTTAGGCAGAATTCCGTTTTCTGTAGGAGACTGTATTTATGCTGTTTTAATGATTTCTGTAATTAGCTGGCTTTGGAAAATCAGAAAAACATGGAAAACAGACTGGAAAGATCATCTTTTAAAAATGTTAGGCAAAATTTCTGTTTTTTACTTTTTCTTTCATCTCCTTTGGGCTTTTAATTATTATCGGGAACCTCTTTTTCAAAAGATGGAAATCAAACGGGAATATTCTGATGCCGATCTTTTAGCTTTTACAAAAAGATTAATTGTAAAAACGAACGAGATTCAACACCAGATTACAAAAAACGACACTGCGAGGATTGTTTTTCCGTATTATCAAAAAGAATCTTTTCAAATGATTTTAAACGGTTATGATAACTTAGCAAAAGAACACCCTTATTTTAAATACAAAGTTCTGAGTGTAAAAAAATCATTATTCAGTGTTCCCTTAACTTATATGGGATTTGGCGGTTATCTAAATCCGTTTACTAATGAGGCTCAGGTTAATGATTTGTTGCCTATGTACACTTTTCCACTGACTACAGCTCACGAAATGGCTCATCAGATTGGTTTTGCCAGCGAAAATGAATGCAATTTTATTGGCGTTTTAGCATCCGTTAAAAATGATAATTTGTATTATAAATATGCAGGATACAGCTTTACTTTGCGTTATTGCATGGGAATCTGGCAATATAAAAATGAAAGGGTCTTTAAGGGATTAAAAAAACAAATAAATACCGGTGTATTAAAAAATTATCAGGAAAGTCAGGATTTCTGGAAAAAATACGACACCTTTATTGATGAGGGTTTTCACTTTCTTTATGATAGTTTTTTAAAATCAAACAACCAGAAAGATGGCATGGAGAGTTATAGTAAATTTATAGATTTAACGTTGAATTATTATAAAACAAGAAAACTTTAGATCAACTGTAACAAAAATCATTTCATCACTACTAATAGTTATATGAGCGAAAATCTAGAACAGTCATTTGTTGCGCAATTGCAGGCAAATCAGAATATAATCCACAAGATTTGTAGATTATATACTGCTGGGGAAGATGCTCATAAAGACTTGTTTCAGGAAATTACCATTCAGTTATGGAAGGCGTATCCTAAATTTAGAGGCGATAGTAAATTTTCGACCTGGACGTATCGTGTTGCGTTAAATACAGCCATTACCTTATATCGAAAAACCAAAAGAACCATATCTACCGTAGATTATGAAAGCCATCAGCATTTCGTAAAAGACGTAGACTATAATTATGAAGAGGAAGAGCAGATTAAACTGATGTACAAAGCAGTTTATCAGCTTAATGACATCGAAAAAGCATTAGTTTTTATGTATTTAGAAGACAAAGATTATCAAGAAATAGCAGAAACCTTAGGAATCAGCGAAGTGAATGCACGTGTGAAAATGAACAGAATTAAAGGGAAACTTAAAAAAATATTAAATCCTTAAAAATTATTATGAAAGAACTGGATTTACTAAAAAAAGACTGGAAAAAGAATGCCGATTCTTTTCAACAAATTTCTGAAACCGAAATTTATAAAATGATTCATAAAAAATCATCTTCAATCGTGAAGTGGATTTTGATTATAAGCATTTTAGAAATTTTATTCTGGACAGTCTCCAATTTATTTTTTAGCACTGATGAAATGTTAATTAAGATAAAACATCCGGAAATGATTTTTTATCTGGAAGTGTTAACATACTTTAATTATGTTGTCGTTCTGATATTTGTTTATTTCTTTTACAAAAATTACAAGACTATTTCTACTACAGAATCTACAAAATTACTGATGAGCAGTATTTTAAAAACACGAAAAACGGTTCAGTATTATGTTTGGTACAACTTGGGAATGGCAGTGATAAGTTCTATAATTAGCTTTTTCATTGCATTTGTATACAACCCTGATATGACCTTTTTACGAGATAAGATAGCCACAAACGGTAAAGCAATGTTTGTAACAGGCGGAATTTTAATTTTGGTAACTTTAGCGTTTTTAGGTGTTTTCTGGTGTTTTTACAGATTATTATACGGAACACTTTTACGCAGATTATATGCAAATTATAAAGAGCTGAAAAAGATAGATTTTTAAGTAAGGGACTAAGGCTCTAAGCGACAAAGGTTCAAAGGTTTGATGCTAGCTTTTACGCCTATTTCAACCTGAAACCTGAAACCTGAAACTTGAAACAAAAAATCTAAACTCTAAAATCTAAAATCAGAAATCTAAACTATTTAGTAGTCCCAGCGTCTCATTTGATTCAGTTCTTCCTGTATTTTTAATTCTTCTGCCGGAATAACTTTTAAAAATGATGGGTGTTGCTCAATTGCATATTCTACTTTTTCAACGATTTGTTCGATTGTATCATTTTCATAATCAATATCAAGAGGTTCTTTGATAATAAAGGACTGAAGTATGCCTTTCTTTTTCATTCGTAAACCTTTCTTATCAAAAGAACGGCGGAAACCGTCAATTACGATTGGGATTACAATAGGTTTGTGCTGTTTTATAATGTGGGCTGTCCCTTTGCGAACTGGCTTAAACGACTTTGTAGTTCCCTGCGGAAAAGTAATTACCCAGCCATCTTCGAGAGCAATTTTAATATTTTCGGTATCATTAGGGTTCACATCACGTTTTTCTGTAACATCAACTCCTTTTGCGCGCCAGGTTCTCTCTACTGTAATAGCACCAACATAAGCCAGAATTCTTGGTAATAATCCCGCTTGCATCGTTTCTTTTGCGGCCACATAATACAAATTCATTTTGGGCTGCCATAAATAACCAATGTTTTTAATATTATCCTGACGGCCGCTTAAGCTCGCATTAAAAACATGAAACATGGCCACAACATCTGCAAAATAAGTCTGATGGTTAGATATAAACAAAACATTGGTATCCGGCAACGTTTTTATGATTTCAGATCCTTCAATCTGTAAGTCATTAAAACCTCTATATCTTCGGTGAGTCATGGCACCCAAAATACGGATTAACCATTTCTTGATGAATAATATATGTCCGAAAGGATTTCGTTTAAACAATCCCATAGCTCTATATTGTGTTTTGTTAGTTAAGTCGCAAACATACAAAATTTATTCATTTGGCAAAATCTTTACGCAATTTTGAAGATAAATCGTTATCGTAATGATTATCAAATTGTTAATTTATTGGTTTTGCAGATTTTCCTCAAAAGTTATTTTCAAAACTTCTCTTAATTCACTTAATATCATCGCCGTTGCCCCCCACACTATATGATTTTGAATATTAAATGCAGGAACGAGAATATTGGCTCCGTAAGAAGTTGACAATGTGGCTTCGATAATAATTTCATCATCCAAAAAAACAGAAAGCGGCAATTCTATAACTGAAGCAACCTCACGTGCATCAGGATAAAACGAAAGTTCTTCTGATGAAATACCCAGAAAAGGATGTACTAAAAAATTACTTGGAGGAATAAACATCGGGCTAAATTCCCTTATGACTTTGATATTTTCGGGCAAAACACCAATTTCTTCATGTGTTTCTCTTAAGGCTGTTTCTTCAAAACCAGAATCTGTTGTTTCGTATTTTCCACCAGGAAAGGCAATTTGAGAAGAATGCACCCCATCGTAAGCATTACGAACGATTAAAACCAAATGTGTTTCCTTGTTTTTAGGATAAAGCAACATCATAACTGCGGCAATTCTGGGATTTAATGCGTTTATATCTAAATTTTTCAAACCCTCTGCCCGTTCTTTTGGAGCCATTTTCAGGTGGGCCGAAGTAGCCGGCAGTTTCACCGGAATTATATTAGGAACATATTGCAAAAAATCTTGAAAATCCATATTCAAAGTTTATTTTTGTACTTTCAAATAAAATATAAATATAGTCCAGAAAACGCGTTTTCACAAGTTTTCCCGAATCTAAAGCCATAATAAATGTACAGCAGAGAAGAATCACAAAGAATGAAAAGAGAGTTTTGGGTGGCTTTCGCCGAAAAATATCCACGAAAATGGGTGCTTTATGATACTAAAATTAAGGATTTCTCTTTTAAGTTTTATGTAGACAATAAAAAAGCTCAGGTTTTAATCGATATTGAACACCGAAGTGATGAGAAAAGAATTGCCTATTTTGAAAAATTAGAAGCTTTAAAAAATATACTGGAAGAGGAATTTATTAAAGATTTGGTTTTCGAAAAAAATTATACTTTAGAAAGTGGTAAAACTATTAGCAGAATCTGGGTTGAGAAACAAGGAATTGGCTTTAGTAATAAAAATAATTGGGATGCCATTTTTGATTTCTTCAACGAAAACATGCATGCCCTGGAAATGTTTTATCTGGAATATGATGAGTTTATAAAGGATGTCGAATCCTAAGATGATAAGTTTCTGAGTTTAAAAATAGCGCATAAAAACAAACCAGGCAGTTTTTAAAAAACTGCCGGGTTTGTTTTGTTAAACCGTAAAAATATTATAGACAACAATCTGATCATCATAGTTTATATAAAGCTGCTTACGATAATCCTGTTTCTTTCTGGTAATTATTGAAAGCTTACAATCATTGCCATTATTGTCTTTACACAAAAAAGAATAAACAATATCGGTATCATTTTCTTCCCTTTCTATATATTCAATAATGTTAAATAGTTGGATTTCCTGAGAATACACGACAATTCGGTGCTTATCTGTATCAAGAATTACAGAAAGATTTACCAAATCAAGATTTGACCATTCGCCCCATTTTCCTCTTTCATTCTTTTCCAGCACGCTAAAACCTGATGTTTTAAAGCGATATGACTGACTGTAAGATTGCTGAAAACAAAGTCCTAAAAAAAGGATTAATATATAGTTACGTAAAGTATTCATTTATTTTAGGGCTATTAAAACTCAAATTTAGCTTTTTCTTTGCAGGCAATTTCAAAATCGTTCATCATTTGCTGAATAATCTTTTCAACAGGCAAAATTTCATGAATAAGTCCGGCAATTTGACCAATTTCCAGTTCTCCTTCTTCCAAATCACCTTCAAACATTCCTTTTTTTGCTCTTGCTCTGCCTAAAAGGGCTACTAACTCTTCTTTTGACGGGCACTTCTCATACAATTTCTGAACATCCTGATAAAATTTATTTTTAATCAATCTTACCGGAGCCAACTCCTTAAGAGTCAATTGCGTATCTCCCTCTTTTATATTAACTATAGTTTCTTTAAAATTATTGTGTGCCGACGACTCTTTTGATGCGGCAAAACGGCTTCCTACCTGTACTCCATCGGCTCCCAAAACCATGGCAGCCAGCATTCCTCTTCCGGTTGCAATTCCGCCGGCAGCGATAATCGGAACCTGAATTTTTTCCTTTACCATCGGAATTAAAGTCAGTGTTGTGGTTTCATCCCGGCCGTTATGTCCTCCAGCTTCAAAACCTTCTGCCACAATTGCATCAACTCCTGCTTCCTGCGCTTTTAAGGCAAAAACACTGCTGCTTACTACATGAACTACAGTTATTCCTTTTTCTTTTAAATAAGAAGTCCATGTTTTAGGATTTCCAGCAGATGTAAAAACAATCTTTACCCCTTCTTCAACAACAATAGTCATAATTTCCTCGATGTTCGGGTATAACATCGGAATATTGACTCCAAAAGGCTTATCTGTAGCTTTTTTACATTTCTGAATATGCTCGCGTAATACATCGGGATACATAGAACCCGCGCCAATAAGCCCTAATCCTCCTGCATTACTTACGGCACTTGCTAATTTGTAACCACTGTTCCAAATCATTCCTCCCTGAATTATTGGATATTTTATATTAAAAAGCTGGGTAATCTTATTCATTTAAAAGTGTAGTTATTGTTTGATTATCTTTCCTGTTTTGTACAAACCATCGGCATCAAAAGTATAAAAATAGAGACCGCCTTTTAAAGATTGTACAGAAAGAATTGGATTTTGGCTGGTAATTTGTTTTTCAATTATTTTTTGTCCTAAAACAGAATAAATAGAAACTTTAGCTGTTCCTGTTTCATTAAGAAATGAAAAAGAAAGATCATTTTTTACCGGATTTGGATAAACCGAAAAAACATTCTCTGAGATAAAACTTTCTGTTCCCAGTGCAGCCCCAAAATTAGGAATCCCATAGCCATAATTGTTATTGGGAACTGTATATCTGTCTGATGATTCTAAAACCATTTGTCTGATTTCTTTACTGGTTTTTGATGGAAACGCCTGCCACAAACAAGCAACCATTCCGGCCATAACAGGACATGAAAAAGAAGTACCGTTTGAAGTTCTTATAGTTCCTGTAGCACCTGAAACCACTGTGGCGCTTCCCATTGCCATTATATCCGGCTTTATTCTGTTATCATAACTTGGTCCGACTGAACTAAAGTCTGATCTGGTTTTTGAAGCCATAACCGAGCCTACCGCAAGTACAGAAACGGCGTCTGCCGGACTGCCAACATGTGGTTCTCCAGTATCACCTTCATTGCCTGCTGAGGCCAGAACAACTATTCCTTTACTAAAAGCAGCATCTGCACCTATCGAAACAAAATTTGTTATTCCATTCATGTCGCTATAGGTATGATTGTATCTTGGTTCATCCCTTTCACCAAAATAGCCTAGAGATGTAGTTATGATATCAACCCCTAAACTGTCTGCTTTTTCTGCCGCTTCGACCCAGAGTGACTCTTCCAATGGATTTTCAAAGGCATCAATTTCTGTGATAAAGAGGTAATAAGACGCATCCGGAGCAGTCCCTATTAAGGCATTTTCTTTGTATCCGCCCATTGTAGACAAAACTAAAGTTCCGTGATCGCTTCCTCTATAGAAATTATCACTTCTGGTTGTATAATCATACCCTCCTAGAATTCGGCCGTTATTTCTGAGGTTCTCAAAAGGCTGTGCTGTATTGACTCCGGGAAAACCAGCATCTAAGACTGCAATTGTTTTACCTGAACCTGTATAATTTTGTTGGTGCAAAATATGGCCGTTCAGCATTTGTATCTGAGTTGCAGAACTTCCGTAATTATAATCAACAGCAGTTTTAAGTCTTTTATTTGTGTTTGATGTTACAGCCGGAACTTTTTTTGAAGTATTTAATGTCCTGTCTGCAAAAACTACTTTACTAACTATAGGCAGCAATTTTAAAGCATTAATGTTTGCCTGACTGCCACTAATATGCAAAGCATTCAGCCATTTTGACTGCGCCATGATCATTATTCCTGTACTTGATTTTATTTGGTCGACATAGGATTTCTCTACAGGGGTATCTGTAATATCCAAAGCAATATTTTGATTGGTCCTGCGATCTAAAGCTTTCTGTGAAAGCATGGTTAACGGAGCATCTAAATATTGCTGAGCGTTTGGCTTACCTGAAAAATAAACCCAAGCATCTTCTTGCGAAAACATCGCAGAAGAAAACAATAGCATGATAAATATAAAGTAGTTGTGTTTCATAGTATACTTTTAAAAGGAATCCTTTTTAAAAAGTATAAAGCTAAGAAATTACTCCCGAACCAACTAATTCATTACCAAAATACCAGGCAACAAACTGACCTTCAGTAATAGCCGATTGAGGTTCATCAAAACGAACGTACATTCCGTCTTCAAACTGATATAATGTAGCTTTTTGCAAAGGCTGTCTGTAACGGATTCTTGCCATTACTTCCATACTTTCTCCTGTTTTTAAAGCCAAATCAGTACGAATCCAGTGCACTTCTGATTTTTCTATAAATAAAGATTTTTTAAATAATCCGGGGTGCAAACTTGTCAAACCAGTATAAATAGTATTGGTCTCGACGTTTGTAGCTATAATAAATAACGGATCTGTTGTTCCGCCAACATTAAGTCCTTTTCTCTGTCCGATTGTAAAATAATGTGCCCCCTGATGTTTACCCACTACTTTGCCCATTGTTGGAAGATAGCTTAATTTCTGAGATTCTATTTTTAACTCTTCTTCTAAGGTTAAACCAACTGGTTTTTCGAAATTATAAATTGGATCATTTTTATCAATCTGAACAATTTTACCTTCTTTAGGCTGCAGTTTTTGTTGCAAGAATTCAGGTAAACGCACTTTTCCAATGAAACATAATCCTTGAGAATCTTTCTTTTCTGCTGTAACCAAATCCATATCAGCAGCAATTTCACGTACTTCGGGTTTTGTCAGGGCACCAATCGGAAACAATGATTTTGCCAATTGTTCCTGAGACAGCTGACATAAAAAATAAGATTGATCTTTGTTATTATCTGCTCCGGCAATTAACTGATATACCGGTTTTCCATCAACTTCAATTTCGCTTTTTTGGCAATAATGTCCTGTTGCCACATAATCAGCGCCAAGACTTAAAGCAATTTTCATAAAAACATCAAACTTGATTTCGCGGTTACAAAGTACATCAGGATTTGGAGTTCTTCCTTTTTCATATTCGTTGAACATGTAATCAACGATTTTTTCTTTGTATTCTTCGCTTAAATCAACGGTCTGAAACGGTATACCTAGTTTTTCAGCCACTAACAAGGCATCGTTACTATCTTCTAACCAAGGACATTCGTTGGAGATTGTAACCGAATCATCATGCCAGTTTTTCATAAAAAGGCCAATAACTTCGTATCCCTGCTGCTGCAATAAATAGGCTGCAACACTAGAATCAACACCACCAGAAAGTCCAACAACTACACGTTTCATTTTAACTCGTTTATATTTTTACAAGGGTGCAAAGGTAAGCCAAAATCTATATAATTACAGTAGTTTTAATTAGTTTATACAATGCTAAAGTAGATAAAAGCTATTGTATTTTATTTTCCTCAATATACTTTTGATTTTGGGCAGTTTCTTCTTCTGTCCATTTATCAAAATCATCTTTTGAACAAATCTGATCAGTAAAATAATAATGGTTTTTATCCCTGGCATATTGGGTTGGAGTTTCAAATACAGAAGAAACAACTACAATTTCAAAAGAAGCTGCATCTGCTTGTTTCATTAATCTATTAAAATAATAAATCCTGTTGCTGTCCTGAGAATAAAAATATCCTGCCTGCAATTTATTCCATGTTTCCGGTTTTGCTTTCGGGAGTACCCGGCTTCCACAGAAGACAGACTTCTCATCAAAACCAAAATAGCCATCATCTAAAGATTGAAAAGATGCTGCATTGGCTTGCTTTATAATCTTTGCAGTACCCTGAAAGTCGTAGTAATACACATTATTTAAATCCTTAGCGAATCCGTATGGCACAAAAGATTCAAATCTGTTTTTTTTATTATTATTTGAGGGATAAAAAGTGATTCCTAATGATTTTTTACCGCTGTCACAAACTTCAAAAGTTTCCGGGTCAGCTTGTGGAATCAGACCTGCCAGCGTCCAGACATGAGATTTATCTTTTGCATATGCAAAATTCAGCACACTAAAAGTGGTAACATCTGCCCCTTTTATCTTTGTAGCTCCTGAATAGCAATATTTATTATCCTTTGCCCATGATCCCGGAAAATGTTCAAAAGAATCAATATCAGCATTTTTGATTACCATTTCACGAAAAAATACATTCTTGCCATCCGTCCAATAAAATGCTTTTTCATCGTACGCATTAAATTCCATTGCAGGTTTTTGTCCTTTCATTGAATATGCACTTTTTACTGCTTTTTTTCGGGCAGATTTTTTTTGGTTCCGCTTTTTTCAGAAATTTTATTGACATTTTTCGGATCGCTCATGTTTATTTCCTTAGTTAGCTTACCTTTTACGTAAAACTTCCAAATTCCTGCTTTTTTTCCTTTTAAAAATTTACCTTCAGAAGCTACTACTCCATCAGAGTCATAAAAAATTGCGTCACCATTGTACTCGTCATTTTTATATGTTGTCTGCTCTAAAATGATTCCGTTTTGTCCAAATTTTTTATAAATACCTTCTTTCTTTCCGTTTACATACGTCATTTCTTCGGCAACTTTTTCATTTGGATAATAAACTTTTCTTGGACCTTCTAATTTTCCGTTTTTATAATTTTCAACGGCCATAAGAATTTTGGATGCTTTATGATAATACTTCCATTCGCCTTCGTAATTTTTGCCAATCACTTTTCCTTCACTTACCTTGTTTTTATTCTGATCGTAAAAAATATTGTAAGCACTTCCGTCATTTGCACTAAAATCGCGTGTAGCAATTACATCTCCTTTTTTGGTATCATCAAAAAACTTAAATATTCCCGTTTCTTTTCCATGAATAAAAGTTCCTTCATAACGGGGACGTTTAGAGACTTCATAAATTCCCTTCCATACGCCATCTTTTTTACCGTTGGCATCTAGTTTATTGAAGTCGGTCTGAGCATTTATTATTAAAACATTTAGCAATGCTAATCCAAAAATTATTCTTTTTAAATTCATCATAAATTCATTTTAAACTTAAACGACATTGTACTTTATAAAGTATATTACAAGTATAAAAAAATCCCGATAAATCGAGATTTTTTTATAAAATTTATTTCTTTTTATTTTGAGCTTTTGCAGCTTCCTGCTGCTCCATAACATCCTGAAGACGCTGTTGAAATTTACTTGGCTTTTTAGGCTCTTTCAATTTGTTCTCCTGAATTTGAGCATGAATTTTATCTGTATCAACAATATAGTTTTTGATTACAAACATAATTCCGATTGTAATTAAGTTGGAGATAAAGTTATATAAACTCAAACCTGCACCGTAGCTGTTGAAGAAGATTAACATCATTAATGGCGAAACATAAATCATGATTTTCATCATTTTTGCCATATCGGGCATTCCTTCTTGTTGAGGCGCTGCCATTTGCTGATCTCCTGATGTCATTTTCATGTAAAAGAAAATTGCAATTGCTGCCAGGATTGGGAACAAACTGATATGACTTCCATATAATGGGATATTGAATGGTAATTGTACTACAGCATCAAATGATGATAAATCGTCTGCCCAAAGAAATCCTTTTTGTCTTAACTCAAATGCTGAAGGGAAAAACTGGAATGACGCATACATAAATGGAAGCTGAATCAAGGCCGGAATACATCCTGCCATTGGGTTTACTCCTGCTTTATTGTACAGTTTCATTGTTTCCTGTTGTTTTTTCATTGGGTCTTTTTTGAATTTTTCTCCCAACTCTGTAATTTCAGGACGCAAAACTTTCATTTTTGCCTGAGACAGGAATGACTTATAGGTAATTGGCGACATGGCCAATTTGATAATAATAGTAAAGATGATAATGGCAATTCCTAATGACAATCCAATTGTAGAGCTTAGGAATCCGAATAACGGAATAAAAATCCATTTGTTGATCCATCCAAAAATCCCCCATCCTAATGGAATAATTTTTTCGAAATTTTTATCGTATGATTTTAAAACTTTATAATCTGCAGGTCCAAAATACAAATTCATTTTATAGTCAACTTCTCCACTAGAAAAAGCCAGTGGAACAGTCGCTTTAAATTGTTTTGTAAAAACAGTATCGATTTTTTCGTCTTTTACCAGGTTATAAGATTGTAATCTGGATTTTTCGAATGGCTTATTTGTAGATAAAATAGTCGTAAAAAAGTGTTGTTTGAAAGCTACAAAACTTACTTTTTCAGGAGTTTCTTCATTTCCTTCACCATTCGGACTTACAGAACTGTATTTTTCGTCTTCATATTCATACTCAATCTGAGCATAGCGATTCTCGTAAGAAATACTTTTTTCGTTTCTGTACGTTTTCAAATCCCAAACTAAATCTAATGGTTTAGAAGAATTTAAAACTTTATTCAATCCTTGGGAACGAATATCAAAACCAATTAAATAATCGTTTGGTTTCAAAGTATATTTATACTCTAAAAACTCATTAGCTCCCGATTTCAAACGCATTGACAAAACCTGATCCTCACCAACTTTAGTTAATGTTGGTTCAAAGAACAAATCTTTAGAGTTTAAAGTTCTGTTATCAGTAGTTTGTAATTGAATGTTTAGATGAGAATTATTGTCTTTGATTAATTCTACTAATTGTCCGGAATTTTTCTCAAACTTTTTAAATTCTTTCAGAGTAGCTTCAACTATATAACCGCCTTTGTTGGCGATTTTAAGTCTTATCTTTTCGTTTTCAATAGTTGTAAAAGATTCTTTTGCTGAAGCAAGAGTAGCTGAGTAAGCAAAACCTCCCAATGTTTTTTGCAATTTTGCCAATTGAACTGTGTCTCCCGGAGTTGTTGCAACTGTTGGCTGGGCAACTGTTTTAGTCTTATCTGCTTTAGCCTGAGCTTCTTGTTTAGCAACTAATTCTTTCTTGGCTTTTTCAGCAGCAATTTCCTTGTCAGAAGGTTGATTTTGATACATGATCCAAATCAAAATTCCAAATATCAATACAAAACCAACGATTGAATTAAAATCTAATTTTTTTTCTTCCATTATAATTTAAAAAAGTTATTCGTTTAAGGCTATTAGTTAAGAGTTTTACTCAAAAGTTACATCCTTCACAGAATATAATTATTATTTTTTATGCGCAGTTACTGCAGCAGCCACAAAGTTTACAAAAATTGGGTGTGGGTTTGCAACCGTACTTTTGTATTCAGGATGGTATTGAACCCCAATAAAGAACGGATGATTCTCTAACTCAATAATTTCAACCAGGCCTGTATCAGGATTTACTCCAGAAGCAATTAAACCTGCTTTCTGCAATTCATCCTTATATTTATTGTTATATTCATAACGGTGACGGTGACGTTCTGAAATTGTCTTTTCTCCATAAATTCTATGTGCTAAAGTGTTTGGCTTAATATCACATTTCCAGGCTCCAAGACGCATTGTCCCCCCTTTATCCGTAATTGTTTTTTGTTCTTCCATCAAATTCACTACAGGATGTTTGGTTTTTTCATTCATCTCAGTTGAATTTGCTTCTTTGTAACCTAAAATATTTCTTGAATATTCGATAACAGACATTTGCATTCCTAAACAAATCCCAAAAAACGGAATATTGTTTTCACGGGCATAACGAACTGCTTCAATTTTTCCTTCAATACCTCTTTCTCCAAAACCGGGAGCAACCAAAACTCCGTCAAGAGTTCCTAATTTTTCCTCGATATTATCACTATTAATATGTTCTGAGTGAATAGAAATAACGTTTACTTTTGTTTCGTTTGCAGCACCTGCATGAATGAACGCCTCTAAAATAGATTTGTAACAATCCTGCATTTCTACATATTTACCAATCAAACCGATATTTACAGTTTGCTTTGGATTTTTTAATCTGCGTAAAAAAGTATTCCAGGTTTTAAGATCCGGAGATGCTTTTTTAGGTAAATCTAACTTTTTCAAAGCCACAACATCTAATCCTTCTTCAAGCATTAAATTTGGAACTTCGTATATTGTAGAAGCATCAATTGACTGAATTACAGCTTCTTTTTTTACATTACAAAACAAAGCCAGTTTTTGACGTAATTCCTGAGACAATTCATGCTCAGTTCTGCAAACCAAAATATCTGCCTTTATACCGCTTTCCATCAATGTTTTTACAGAGTGCTGTGTAGGTTTTGTTTTTAATTCACCTGCAGCGGCCAGATAAGGAACTAATGTTAAATGAATAACAATTCCGTTATTTTCTCCCAATTCCCAAACCAACTGACGAACAGATTCTATATAAGGTAATGACTCAATATCACCAACAGTTCCTCCAATTTCGGTAATAACAATATCATAATCGCCAGATTTACCCAGCAATTGCATTCTGTCCTTGATTTCGTTTGTAATATGAGGAACTACCTGAACTGTTTTGCCTAAAAATTCTCCCCTTCTTTCTTTCTCAATAACCGAAAGATAAACTCTACCTGTAGTAACGTTATTAGCCTGAGATGTCGGAACATTTAGAAAACGCTCATAATGCCCTAAATCCAAGTCCGTTTCTGCACCATCATCTGTAACGTAACATTCTCCATGTTCATAAGGATTTAATGTCCCCGGATCCACATTTATATACGGATCAAATTTTTGAATAGTTGTACGATACCCTCTTCCTTGTAACAATTTTGCTAAAGATGCTGCGATAATTCCTTTTCCTAAAGAAGAAGTCACACCGCCTGTAACAAAAATATATTTTGTTTGATTCATTCTGTTGTTGTTTGTAAGTAGTTGTGTAAAAAACTTGGCAAAAGTACAAATTTAATTAGATAATTTGACAATTAGAGAATGAGATAATTTTGCAATTTTTTAAACAGATCGTTTACTTGAATTTGTAATCAATAATTTTTACTTTTAATTGGTCTGTAATTTTGAATATTACGCTTAATCAGAATAACGAATCTATCAAAAATCCAAGTCTTATACAGAAAATGATAAACAAGATCAAAATATACTACTTTATAAAAGTAAACTTAATTAGCTTGATATTAAGTACAGCAACTATGTTTCTATTTCAGCATAGTAGATTGCATAGAATAAAACATTACTAAAACAAAAATCACGATAATCGAAACAGCAATTATTCCTAAACACAATCCAATCTGTGAAATAAGCAGAGAACTATTACTTTTTCTTGCTTGTGACATGCCAATTGTACCAGAAATTACAGCGAGAAAGCTAAGGAAAATTGTTAGTATACCAAAAGGTATTGCAATTAAAAGGGTTATAAAAAAAGTCAAGCAGCAAATCCCTGCTGAAATTAAGGCAAAAAAAGATAGTACTAAGGATAATACACTTAAGGTCTTACCTGAATTTGATTTTTGAACACTATTATTCATCTAATTAAATTTATTCTAAAAAAATAAAAATGACTTACAAAATTATCAACATAATTAAAATTTATCTGATATTATTTTAGAGGTTTTGGATAT
This sequence comes from Flavobacterium sp. 1355, assembly GCF_017833415.1. Lineage (GTDB taxonomy): Bacteria > Bacteroidota > Bacteroidia > Flavobacteriales > Flavobacteriaceae > Flavobacterium. Next base: position 62,215 of record NZ_JAFICC010000021.1, read on the forward strand.
TGCTTTTTTATATTTCTAATCAATTCCTCAAGTCCATTTAATTTTAACTCATAAATAAGCTGAAGCTGCTGCCCCAATTCTCCTTTTGGAAAACCTTTATTATGATACCAAACTACATAGTATTCCGGTAAATCAATTAAAAATCGTCCTTCGTATTTCCCAAAGGGCATTTTGGTATGTGCTAATTTTATGAGAAGTTTTTTGTCTTGTTCCATTTTTTTTTAGAAAAAAAAAGCAAGAGAAAAGAATACAGATTGATTCTCTTTCTTGCTTCTTAATATGCAAAGCTATCATTTTTTACCACAGATTAAAGGATTAAAATGATTTTCTAATTTGTACGATTTTTTTTGACACGAATTACACTAATTTCCACTAATAGAATTTGGGTTAATTCGTGCAATTCGTGGCAGCAATCCCTGCAATCATTCTAATCTGTGCTAGCTTTTTTTTATTTAGAACCTTAATTCCTGAAAATGATTTTATTAAAGCTTTTTTGATTTGTTTTTTGCCACAGTTTAAATTGATTAAAAATGATTTTCTAATCTGTATGATTTTTTTGCCACGAATTACACTAATTTCCACTAATAAAATTCGTGCTAATTCTTGCAATTCGTGGCAACACTTTCTGCAATCATTCTAATCTGTGCTAGCTTTTTTTATTTAGAACCTTAATTCCTGAATTGATTTTATTAAAGCCATTTTGATTTTTTTTGCCACAGATTAAATTGATTAAAATGATTTTCTAATCTGTATGATTTTTTTTGCCACGAATTACGCTAATTTCCACTAATAAAATTCGCGCTAATTCGTGCAATTCGTGGCAAACACTTTCAGCAATCATTCTAATCTGTGCTAGCTTTTTTTTTATTTAGAACCTTAATTCCTGAAATTGATTTATTAAAGTCATTTTGATTTGTTTTTGCCACAGATTAAATTGATTAAAATGATTTTCTAATCTGTATGATTTTTTCGCCACGAATTACACTAATTTCCACTAATAAAATTCTTGTAATTCGTGTAATTCGTGGCAAAGAAAAACTTAGAATCTTAGCTCCTCAGTCCCGAAGCCTCGGGATAGAATCTTAATAATGCCATCTCACAAAAGCTTCCATCG
>NZ_JAFICC010000022.1 GCF_017833415.1 Flavobacterium sp. 1355
AATTCAGAGGAGTAAGGAATATTGAATTTTTTCTTTTTAGGCTAACTAATATTTATGCTTAAATTTTCAAAATCCACAGGTTTTCGTGTTGATCCATTTTAATCCGTCATTCGCAATTAAAATCAAAAATGCAATAAAAACAAAAAAGCTTCTGATTTCTCAGAAGCTTTTTCAGTGCGGATAATAGGACTCGAACCTACACGCCTTGCGGCACCAGATCCTAAGTCTGGCATGTCTACCAATTTCACCATATCCGCTCAATTGTGGGTGCAAAGATAATCATAACTTCGAATATTCAAAGAATTTTTTCAAAAAAATTATTAATTCTCTTTTTTGTATATTTGGTTTTCTATAAAAATAATTTAAATGGAAAATATTAAGTCTTACGTTCAACAACATAAAGATCGGTTTATCAATGAATTGATCGAATTATTAAAGATTCCGTCGGTAAGTGCCGACACTGCATACTCACAAGATGTTATTGATACAGCAGAGGCTGTTAAAGAAAGTTTATCAAAAGCAGGCTGCGATTTAGTCGAAGTTTGCGATACTCCGGGTTACCCAATTATCTACGGAGAAAAAATAATCGACCCCAATCTTCCAACGGTTTTAGTTTACGGACACTATGATGTTCAACCGCCGGATCCATTAGAATTATGGACTTCGCCACCATTCGAGCCCGTTATCAAAAATACAGATATTCACCCCGAGGGTGCCATTTTTGCCCGCGGTGCCTGCGATGACAAAGGACAGATGTACATGCACGTAAAGGCGCTTGAATATATGGTGCAAACAAACAATTTGCCTTGCAACGTAAAATTCATGATCGAAGGAGAAGAAGAAGTAGGTTCGGCAAGTTTGGCGTGGTTTGTAGAACGCAACCAGGAAAAACTAAAAAACGACGTAATCCTTATCTCAGATACCGGAATGATTTCGAACCAGCAGCCGTCTATTACGACAGGTTTAAGAGGATTGAGTTATGTTGAGGTAGAAGTGACGGGCCCAAACCGTGATTTGCATTCAGGATTATACGGCGGGGCAGTAGCAAACCCAATTAATATTTTGGCAAAAATGATTGCTTCACTTCACGACGAAGACAATCATATTACGATTCCGGGATTCTATGACAAAGTTCAGGAATTATCTGCAGAAGAAAGAGCTGAAATGGCTAAAGCGCCTTTTAGCTTAGAAAAATATAAAAAAGCCTTAAACTTAAATGATGTTTACGGCGAAAAAGGATATGTAACCAACGAACGCAACTCGATTCGTCCGACTTTAGACGTAAACGGAATCTGGGGTGGTTATCAGGGTGAAGGCGCAAAAACCGTTATTGCGAGCAAAGCTTTTGCTAAAATCTCAATGCGTTTGGTTCCAAATCAGGATTGGGAAGAGATTACAGCACTTTTTACCAAGCATTTTACCAATATTGCACCAGCGGGAGTTACTGTAAAGGTAACGCCTCATCACGGTGGTCAGGGGTATGTTACACCGATTGACAGCATAGGATATCAGGCAGCCAATAAAGCCTATACAGAAACTTTTGGAGTTCCCGCAATTCCGGTTCGTTCCGGAGGAAGTATTCCTATTGTAGCTTTATTTGAGAAAGAATTAAAAAGCAAAACTATCCTTATGGGATTCGGTTTAGACAGCGATGCAATTCACTCACCAAACGAACATTTCGGAATTTTTAATTACTTGAAAGGGATTGAAACTATTCCGTTGTTTTACAAGTATTTTGTGGAATTAAGTAAGTAAGGCCACAAAGGCGCGAAGGCGCAAAGTTTTTAAGTTTACAAGCTTTCCTAACAGGTTTTTAAAACCTATTAGGTATAAAAATACATTAATCTTTGTCAAAGATTATTTCAAATATCCAATCCGTTCAGAAATGAGCGGATTTTTTTATGGGCGTTTCGCCGCGGCGACCGGGCTTTCGGCTATATCTTTTATTCCGTTCCACTTCATAAAAGGATACCGCCTCAATCCCTAACGCTTTTGGGAGTCGCTAAGGTTCTGAGGTGCTAAGATTCTAAGGTTTTAGCATCGAAAATGAATGATTTCCAGCTAAAACTTGGAGCCTATTCAAAAAAAATATCGTCTTTACAGCTAATAAGATCTAGTCCCTTAGTAACTTAGAATCTCAAAAACTAAAATTTTCTTGCATATTAAAAATTTATTTCTACATTTGTAGAGCAACATCTATATTTGTAGAGTAAAAATATATAAATGAGACAATTTCTAATCCTACTATTTTTTGCAATGATGCTTTCAAATTGTAAAAGCAAGCCAATCAATCAAAAGATCGACAAGAAAAAAGAAGGCGTTTGGATTGATACTTACGAGCAAGATAATACGGTCTATAAATCATTTGAATATTACAAAAAAGACCAGCCTGTAAAAAAATGGAAATCGTATATCAACGGAAAAATTTATAAAACCGAAAAATACAAAAATGGAATTTGCACTGTAAAGTATTATTTTGAAAATGGAAAAGTACAATCAAAAGGCAAAACAAAATTAGAAACTAATGCTGTAGAAACGCACTGGTTTTATTTTGGAGAATGGAAATTCTATTCGGATAAAGGAAAATTAACCGAAATTAAAAATTACAATAATGGCAAATTGATTTCGGAAAAGAAAATAGCTGATAACAAAAAAACTTAGCAACTCAGTATCTCATAATCTTAGAACCTTAAAAAAATGCAACTATCAAACTCAGAAGAACAATTAATGGAACATCTTTGGAAGCTTGAAAAAGCTTTTATGAAAGATCTGCTCGATGCATATCCTGAACCAAAACCGGCAACAACAACAGTTGCAACGCTTTTGAAACGAATGATCGATAAGAAATTTGTGGCTTATAATGAATTCGGAAATTCACGGGAATATTATCCGTTAGTTAAAAAAACAGCTTATTTCTCCAAGCATGTAAACGGATTAATTAGCAATTTCTTTAATAATTCGGCTTCGCAATTTGCTTCGTTTTTTACCACCGAAACAAATTTATCTGCCTCAGAATTAGAAGATCTTAAAAAAATAATCGATTCAGAAATTCAAAAAAAGAAAAAATGATAAACTACCTTTTAAAATCAGGAATGTTGCTTTTGGTTTTTTATGCAGTGTATAAATTATGGCTTGAAAACGAAAAAATGTTTCGTTTTAATCGCGCTTATTTGCTGTTGAGTTTGGTTTTTAGCTTTGTGATTCCTTTGCAATTAATTTCTGTTAAACCTTTATTAGGTAATGCATTAAGTGTAATTCAACTAGACGGAATTGTAATTAGAACGAGTAATGCTGCTTTGGCCAAAGATAATTCCGGACAAATTATAACTTCTGTTTTAAGTATAATTTATCTAGTTGTAGGATTGTTACTAATGGTTCGTTTCGTTATGAATCTGTATTCATTTTATAAAAAAACTAAAAATAATGGCAGACAATTTTTGAATGATACAAATGTAGTTTTAATAGAAGAACCTGTATTACCGCATTCATTTTGGAAATTTGTTTTTATAAATAAGGAAGAACTGGAAACTGGTAAAATTCCATTAGAATTAATAGCCCATGAGAGGGCACATTTGCAGCAAAAACACACTTTGGATATTCTTTTTATAGAGGTTTTGCAAATTGTCTTTTGGTTTAATCCGCTTATTATTTTATTCAAAAAATCAATAAAATTAAATCACGAATTTTTGGCCGATGAATCTGTAAACAAACAATTTGAGTCTGTAACCGAATATCAAAAGCTGTTATTGAATTTTGCTTCTCATAAAAATACTGTTTCGCTTGCCAGTAATCTTAATTATTTAATAACCAAAAAACGCCTTATTATGATGACTAAAAAAGAATCCCGATTCAAAATGATGTTTAAAGTATTGATTGTTAGTCTTGTTTGTGTATTGTCTTTGTTTGTTTTTAGTGCAGAAACTAACGCTCAAAAGGTAAAGGATAAATCAGATTATGACAAAACGATATCGAAATGTATAGATAAATCGATTGAAAAACAACCTGAATACCCGGGAGGGATTGACGAATTTTATAAGCTTATCGGCATGAATTTTAAAATACCTGCAGAAGCTTCAAAGCAGAAATTAGAAGGTAAAGCCATAATTGAATTTATGGTAGAAAAAGATGGAAGTTTATCTGAATTTAAAATCGTAAAAGATTTGGGTTACGGTATAGGAAATGAGGCTATTCGTGCGATAAAACTTTCTCCTAAATGGATTCCGGGGTCTATCGATGGAAAGCCAGCTCGTGTTTTGTACACTATGCCTATAACAATTCAAACAGAGAAATAGGTTTTTAGGAAGGCACAAAAGTTCAAAGAAGCAAAGTTTCAAGATATTCATTAAACCTTTGAACCTTTGCTTCTTTGAACCTTTGTGCCTTTAACAAAAAAAAAATCCGCTTCCAGACATAGAAGCGGATCAATTAAAAACTAAAAAAAATTCTCAAAAAAAAACTAAGCCATCACTAAAATAGATCAGGATTATATCCAAAATAAGGCATGGTTTGCTCATTAAAAACAACACCATACTCCTCTAATTCTTTTAAAATTGGCAAATAAACTTCCTTAGTTATCGGAAGCTGAACCCCCGGGGTTGTGATTTTTCCGTTTAAGATTAACAATGTTGCCATTGCAACAGGTAATCCAACGGTTTTTGCCATTGCTGTATAAGTTTGGTCGTCGCCAATGCAAACCATTTTTGAATCAATTTGCTTTTTCTCCCCATCCAATTCATAACCGAATTTGTGGTACATTACAATCATATCCTTGTCTTCTGGCTCTAAACTCCAGCTGTCAGAAAGTATTTTTTCTAAAATTTGTGCCGGTGTGGCATTTGGCAGATTCACTTTTTTGTCGGGATTAAATAAATCCAGCTCCAAAAGCTTGTCCCACATAATATCGTCCTGGTCAATTTTTAAAATAAGACGTGTTTTGATTTCTACAGAATCGGTTGGATGATAAGGCAGAAACGAATTTACAAACTGGCGATAACTCATGTTTTCAGAATCTTCCATAATATAACTGTCGTCTGTCATTCCGAGCTGCACAAACATATTCCATGCTTTAGAAAAACCAACTCTGCGAATTGTTCCCCGGTATAAAGTCAGAATATCATCCAGACCATAAATAGAACGGTATTTTAAGGAATCACGGTTTGAATAGGCCTCAAACTTTCCGTAGCCTTCGACTTCGAGAAATTCAGTTCTTCTAAACAAATTGCAATACGGAATATATTTATAAGTCCCTTCCTGAACAAACTTTGCTGCGCCGCCTTGTCCTGCCAGAACCACATTTCTTGGCGCCCATGTAAATTTATAGTTCCAAAGATTATTGTCTGATTCCGGAGCCACCAAACCGCCGCAAAAAGACTCAAAAAGAAGCATTTTACCACCTTTTTCCCTAATTTCGTCGATTACTTTCATGGCACTCATATGGTCAATCCCGGGGTCAAGACCAATCTCGTTCATAAAAATAAGATTGTTTGCCCTCGCTTCAAGATTTAATTCCTGCATAGCGTCACTTATATAAGACGCAGTAATAAGATGTTTTTTGAACTGAAGACAATCTTTTGCAATTTCGATATGTAAATGTGCCGGAAGCATCGAAATTACAATTGATGCATTTTCTATTGCTGCCTTTCTTTCTTCGGTATTAAATATATCTAAAGCTATCGCAGTAGCATTGGGGTTTTGCTGTGTTTTTTTTTCGGCCAAAGCCAAAGATAAATCAGCTACGATAAGATGAAGGTTTTCGCTTTCAGATTTAGATAATAAATATCGTATTAGTGAAGAAGCTGATCGGCCTGCACCGATAATTAAAATGCGTCTCATATTTTAAATATATAACACAAATATATTAAATTGTTATAAATATAACAATATTGTTTGTCGAAAAAAATCATTTATTTTTAAATTTAAGAATAACGCCAATAAATTCCTTTAACTGAAAAAGATTTTTAAAAGTAAAATGCTTTTTCAATTCTTTGAAGTATTTTTGTTTTATTATTGAAAGATACATAACATGAAAAGAAAAATTGTTTTAACGGGAGCTTTTATCGGAATGCTAGCTATTATTTTAGGAGCTTTTGGAGCTCACTTGCTCAAGAAATGGCTGTCTGTTGATCAATTAAATACTTTTGAAGTTGGTGTACGTTATCAAATGTATCATGCCTTATTTTTGTTTTTCCTTTCTACCAGAAAAGAACTTGCCGAAAAAACCTTAAAAACTATCTATGGTCTGGTTGTGGCAGGGGTTTTACTTTTTAGCGGATCAATCTATTTATTAGTCACTAAAGAGTTAACAGTTTTTGATTCAAAAATTATCGTATTCGCAACACCTTTGGGCGGATTCTTATTAATTCTTGCTTGGTTAATATTATTTGTTACTATTTTGAGGAGAAAATCATAAAATCCCGAATAAAAAATTCTATCTAAAAATTAATCTTTAATTTTGTCTCATAAATAACATAAAAGCTTACTTATGTGAATTTTTATTTCTTTTTGTCACTATTGATAAAAAATATAACAATTCTCTTTTTTTAAATACAACTATTTAAAAATCAAAGTAAATGTGTTATCAAATAAAAATCAAAACATACACAACGACAAATTTATGGACACTAACACACTTTTCTCGCAATCGATTTCGTTAAAAGAATTAGGAATTGAAAATGCAACCATTCGTTATCAATTATCGGCTGATGAATTGCATGCGATTACTTTACAGTCAGGTCAGGGCGTTGAGAACTCTACGGGTGCATTGGCGATCAATACCGGAGAATTTACCGGACGCTCTCCTCAGGATCGTTTTATTGTAAAAGACAGTATTACAGAAGATAAAGTTTGGTGGGGAAATGTAAATATCCCGTTTTCATCAGAAGCTTTTGATAAATTATATAATAAAGTAACTCAGTTTTTATCTGGTAAAGAAGTATTCGTAAGAGATTCTTATGTGTGTTCTGACCCAAATTACAGATTAAATGTTCGTGTTGTTACCGAAACTGCGTGGTCAAACCTGTTTTGCTACAATATGTTTCTTCGCCCGGAAGAATCTGAATTGGCAAACTTTACTCCTGAATGGACAGTAGTTTGTGCGCCAAGTTTCATGGCAGAAACTGCTGTAGACGGAACACGTCAGTCTAATTTTGCAATCCTTGATTTTACTAAAAAAATCGCTCTTATTGGAGGAACTGGTTATACAGGAGAAATGAAAAAGGGAATTTTTTCTGCTCTTAATTTTATTTTACCGGTTTTCGAAAACACACTTCCAATGCACTGCAGTGCCAATGTAGGTGAAGCGGGAGATACAGCAATTTTCTTCGGATTATCAGGAACAGGAAAAACTACTTTGTCTGCAGATCCGAACCGTAAATTGATCGGTGACGATGAGCACGGATGGACGAGCGAAAACACTGTTTTTAACTTTGAAGGAGGCTGTTATGCTAAAGTTATTAATTTGACGGAAGAAAACGAACCGGATATTTTCAGAGCAATTAAAAAAGGCGCTCTTTTAGAAAATGTAGTTTTCAAACCCGGAACAAATGAAGTAGATTTTGACGATGTTTCTATTACTCAAAATACACGTGTTAGTTATCCAATAACTCATATTGACAATATACAGCCGGGTTCAATCGGACATAATCCAAAAAACATATTCTTTTTGACGGCTGATTCTTTCGGAATTTTGCCTCCAATCGCAAAACTGACTCCAGGTCAGGCTGCTTATCATTTTATATCCGGATATACGGCAAAAGTTGCCGGAACTGAAGCAGGAGTTACAGAACCACAACCGAATTTCTCGGCTTGTTTTGGAGCGCCATTTATGCCCTTGCACCCAACACGTTATGCAGAAATGCTAACTAAAAAAATGAAAGATGCAGGAGTAAAAGTTTGGTTAATAAACACAGGCTGGACGGGTGGTGCATACGGAACCGGAAGCCGAATGAAATTAAAATATACCCGCGCCATGATTACTGCTGCATTAAGAGGTGAGCTTGATAATGTTGAATTTGAAAATCATGCAGTGTTTGGTATTGCAAAACCACAATCTTGCCCGAATGTTCCAAGCGAAATTTTAAATCCTAGAAATACTTGGGAAGACAAAGAATTATACGATAAAAAAGCAATTGAACTAGCTCAGAAATTTAAAGCTAATTTTGCCAAATTTGAAGAGTTTGCCAATGCCGAAATCCTGGCTGGCGCACCGATTACAGAATAAGGGAATTACTAATTCAAATTAAAAAAGCTGTTCATTAATGAACAGCTTTTTTTTGTTTCACCTTTTGTCAGGCTGAGCGGGAGTCGAAGCCCAAGTAAGTATTCCACTTCGTTTTTTGACGTATGAAATTTTATTTAGTTTGTGACTGCACTTTGCGGGGGCTTCGACTTCGCTCAGCCTGACAAACGTTTAGTTTTTAGTTTTGTTTTTCAGTTTTCAGTTTAAGTTTTCAGTTCTCAAAATGTGACTGAAAGGTAAATACTGTGACTGAAAACTTATTTCTTATCGATACGTTTCTGGATCAAATCCCAAGTATAATAATGAAAAGTCATTCCGTTGCTCATCGCTACGAAAAGTCCGTTTTTGTATTTTGGGCCTAAGTTGACATTGGTAACATCTGCTCCGTCACACTCAATAGTAGAGGTCGGGATTTCTGCCAAAAGTGGATATTCGTTTGGTTTTCCTTTTGAACCTTCTCTCGGGTAAACCATAAAAGTATTGGCTTGTTGGTTGGATACTAAAATATAACCTGTAGAATCTGTCTTTTTGTAAATCGCGATTCCTTCATTGTCTGCTTTGAAACCAGTTTTTCCGAAAATGGCTAATTCTTTATTATCGTTTAAAGACGGGTCAGCCTTATATTTTCTAATTCCGAATTGTTCGTCGCAATAGTAAACAAATCCTAATTCGTTATCAACTGCAATTGCTTCAATTTCTTTTTTACCGCTGTAGTTTCCAAATTTGCGAACCACTTTTGCGACAGCGGCTTTTCCGTTTCCGGAAAGTTCATATTGCCATAAATAACTTCCGGAAGGACCCGTTTTTCTTCCCACAACAGCAAAAATCTTTTTATCACTTGGGCGTGTGTATAGCGCAACTCCCATCGGATCTCTTTCAGTATCACCTTCAAAAACCGGAATCCCGCCATTATCAATTGGTTCTAAATCGGGTAAACTAAAAATTCTGATTTTATTGGTTTCGCGTTCCGTTGTAACTGCAATGTCAACTTTTTTTCCATCAATCAATAATCCGTATGCAATATCAACATTGTTTGGTCGTTGCAGCACAATTGATTTTTTAAGGATTTTTCCATTTAAATCAAAAGCATACAAAGCACCGTCAGTATCTTTATCTGTACCCACTATAATACTTTTTGAAGCATCTGTCGGGTGAATCCAGATTGAAGGATCGTCGGTATCGTGTGGTAAAGCTTCTGTAACAGCTGTAGGTTTTAAGGCATTTGGTGCTACAGGTGCTAATTTGCCATCTTTGCAAGCCATAAAAGAAAGGGTGAGGAGTAAAAATGCAACTAAAGATTTATTTTTCATCATGTTTGTGTTAATGCAATTAGACAGAACCGCGAAGTTCTGTCTAATGTAAGAATTTTTAAAAAGTATTTTACAAGTCTAATTTTAATCCAAAATTATAACGCGCCTCATAATATTCAGTTTGTTTTGTATGCGTTTCAATACCTTGGTAATAGCGTAATGGCTGGTTTGTTAAGTTATTAGCTTCTGCAAAAAGACGCAATTTTGGTGTGATTTTATAAGAAGCATTTGCGTCTAAGAAAAACTGCTTATCATAGTAACTGTCCTTATAAGACTCAGAACCCAGTTCATCTAAATAATCAGAAGTAAAGTTGGTTGAGATTCTGGCAGAGAAACGTTTGTTCTCCCAGGACAATGATCCGTTAAACATGTGAGGTGTTGTTCCCGGCAAGCTGATGTCGTTTCTTTCGTTTCCATCTTCATCTGCAATACCTTTTGCTTCAGATTTAGTATACGTATAGTTTAAGTATATACCAAAACCTTTCAGAAATTTACCTGGCAAGAAATCCAACTGACGTTGAAAAGCTACTTCAAAACCGTAAACATCAACATTGTCTCCATTTCTGGATTGTAAGAATGACCAGTTTTCTCCAACCGGAACAGGATTTGCCTGATTTGGGAAATCAGCAGCAAATTTTTCTGTTGTATATTGATTGTCACTGTAGTTATAAATGAAATCATTTAGTTTTTTGTAGAAAACACCTCCTGAAATCAAACCAACAGATTTGAAATAATTTTCAACCATAAAGTCATAGTTATAAGAAAAGGTAACATCAAGTGCTGGGTTACCGGCCATAATTTCTTTATCTGCTGCAATATTGTTTACATAAGGAGCCAATGCGTAATAGTTTGGTCTTGCCAAAGCCGTTGTAGCAGCCGCTCTTAATACTAAATCTTTTGTAGCATTGTATTGAAAAGAAATACTTGGCAATACGTTGGTATAAGAATTTGTATTGTTTATTTTACTTTCTAATTCTTCTTCATCCAAAACGCGGTTTCCTGTATAATCGATATGAGTATTTTCTACACGGAAACCTAAGACCATGGATAATTTATCATTAAAATCCTGATCCCATCTTACGTAAGCAGCATAGATATTTTCTTTAGCGTTATAATTTACCGCTAAATATTCTGCAGCATCTGCTTCTTTTTCAAACAATGAGGCATTGTTTAGATCCAAACTTCCTAAAAATCCTGCAGATGCAAAAGTTCCCGGAATGTATTGGCTACCCGGATTAAAACCTTTTCCGTCATAGAAGCTTGTCGGAACTTCAGATAATAAATCCATACCACTGTTTAATGGGCTGTAAGAATAGAAAATATTGTCTCTTGTTTTTTCTTTTAAACGAAGTCTCAGACCTGTTCTCAATCTTCCTTTTTCTGATGGAATGATAGTAAAAGGAAAACGGATATTTACTTTTGCTCCAAATTCGCTTTCGCTGGTGTCATCTGTGTTTTCAGTAACCGAGTCAAATTCAAATTGATCAAGCGCTTCTCCGGCTGTTGTTACCACAGGAAATCTCGGATCTGTTAAGTTTTCAAAAACATCCAGACCTTTTTGACGGTATTCTATATAACGCTCGCCCGGACGGTATTCTCTTGCTTTTGCATAATTAGCAGACCAGTCAAGATCTAGTTTTGAATTGATTAAATGCTCTCCGCGAATAGAATAATTCTGCACACGCTGATCTTCTAATCTTCTGTTTTTGTTTCTGCTGTTATCTACACCACCTTTTGTCTGACGTTTTGCACGGCCTTCAAAACCAATAATTTCCTCTCCATTATAAAGTGGCTCAATATCATCGTAAGTAGTTCTGAAACGGTTTTCTCTATCATCTCTCCAATTGTAGATTGCATTGGCAAAAATGGTGTTATTTTCATTAAATTTATAATCAAAAGCCAGAGACCCGCTGCGGCGAATACGTTGTACATCATATTTTCTAACTTCGGCAGCTTGTACAAAGTCGTTTCCGAAATCATCTTTAACCCATTCGTTTTCGATGTTATCAGAACCATAATCTACATTATTGTAAGAACCGCTTACTACAACGCCCAATTTATTGTTCAAGAAACGATTACCGTAAACTAAACCTGCAGTATAAGAAGCATGGTCACGAATTGGTAAATAACCTCCGGCAAGAGTTGCAGAAATTCTTTCGCCGTTTGGAGTTGCTCTTGTAATTAAATTTACAGAACCACCAATAGCATCTGCATCCATATCTGAAGTTAAAGTTTTGTTTACTTCGATAGTAGAAATCATATCAGACGGAATTAAGTCCATTTGTACATTTCTGTTGTCGCCTTCTGCAGAAGGTATTCTGTCGCCATTTAAAGTTACCGAGTTCAATGAAGGAGCTAAGCCTCTGATGATAATATTACGAGCTTCACCCTGATCATTTTGCATGGTAATACCCGGAACACGTTTTAAGGCATCTCCAACATTGGCATCAGGAAAACGCCCCATTTGGTCAGAAGAAATCACGTTTCCGATGTTTTTATTATTTTTCTGTTGATTCAGTGCTTTTGCCTGACCTTTTAAGATGTCTCCAACAACCACTTCATTAAGTTCAGTTCCAGAAGTCTTAAGCGCAAAATCAATTACGTTATTTTTTCCTTGCTCTACTTTAATTTCTTGTGTTGCAGATTCGTAACCAATATATTTAACTTCAACTTTGTACGTTCCTTCATTAATATTAAGAAGCTCAAAACGACCATTATAATCAGAAACTGTATATTTTTTTTCGCCTGTAATCTGGATCATAGCTCCAGGCAGCGGCAGTTTGTCATCAGCGTCTAATATTTTTCCGGATATTATTGCTTTCTGTGCAAAGCCAGACAGGGTTAATAAAAAGAATACTGTTAACAGATAAATTTTTTTCATTGTGTTGTGTTTATGTTCGATTGCGAAACTAAAACCTAAGTATTATTAAACCCGTTCCAAAAAATTAACATAATGTTATGATTTAGCGATTGGAGACAATATCAATTAATCTTAAAATAACATTTAAATGCCTGGATCTATAAATTAGAAATCAAAAACAATCAACTATTTGCATGAGAATCAAAAATTTGGCGCTAAATTTGCCCTATCAATCACAATCAAAAATCATCAATCATGTTAAAACAATTTTTCATCCTGTGCTCAGGAGCCGACCGCGATCTTCTTGATGGCTGCTCAGAAGGCGAACAAACAAAATATGTTGGTATCGGCGCCACCGTTTTCTTCACTGCTGTAATGGCTTTCTTAGCCAGTGCCTATGCGCTTTTTACCGTTTTTGACTCTATCTATCCGGCTTTAATTTTCGGATTTGTATGGAGTTTATTAATCTTTAATCTCGATCGTTTTATTGTTTCTACAATCAAGAAAAGAGATCGTTTTATGGATGAATTTCTTCAGGCTACACCTCGTATCATGCTGGCTGTCATTATTGCAATCGTAATTTCGAAACCACTGGAGATTAAAATTTTTGAAAAAGAAATCAATACTGTTTTATTAAAAGAAAAAAATGAAATGGAATTAGCCAATAAAAAACAAGTTGGCAATTATTTCAAATCAGATTTAGACAAGAACAAAGCAGAAATTGCAGGATTAAAAGCAGATATCCTGAAAAAAGAAAAGGAAGTAAACGCTTTATATTCAACTTATATCACAGAAGCAGAAGGAACGGCGGGAACTAAAAAACTTGGAAAAGGTCCGGTTTATAAAGAAAAACGTGACAAACACGATGCTTCTCTAAAAGAATTTGAAACACTCAAAAAAACGAACGAAGCTAAAATTGCCGAGAAAGAAAAAACCGGAAAACAGCTTCAGGCCGATTTAGATAAAAAAGTATCACAGACACAACCAATAATAGAAGGCTTTGATGGTTTAATGGCGCGTATTAATGCATTGAATAAATTGCCATGGCTGCCATCGTTTTTTATTATGCTATTGTTCCTGGCAATAGAAACATCTCCTATTATTGCTAAATTACTGGCTCCTAAAGGTGAATTTGATTTTAAACAGGAAGAAGCCGAAACAGCAATGAAAGCAACTCTGGAACAAAACAAATACCAGCGGGAGTTATTGAAAAAAACAAGTGCATCTATGCACGACAGGGTATACGCAGATATTGCAGAAGATAAAAGTCTCTACGATTTGCAGCGCAAAAACGCCAGGGAATTACTAGAACTGCAATCGCATAGCTTTGTTGAAAAACAGAAAGCTACTTTGTAAATTGAAATGTAAAATGTAATCTGCAAACAGATTTATAAAATGTAAAAAGTCTTAAGCTCTAATGAACTTAAGACTTTTTTATTTTAGAAAAGAATTATTTCACTTCTCACAAATTACATTTTACATGTAACTTAATATTTCTTTTTTGAACGCATCATATTCTCCCTGCATAATCAAACCATTATCAAGAAGCTTTTTGTAATTCTGTAATTTGTCAAAAAGCTCTTCTTTAGATAATTCGCTTAATTTACGATCTCCGGTTGGAGCTGGAGCCTGAGGCTGAATTTGCTCGTAAGTTTCATAAACAGGAGCAGCAGGTAAAATTTCAGCAAAATTAGTTACTTCTTCAGTTTCTACTTCTTCAATTTCGCTTTCCTCAATATCTTCTGCCTGTACCTCTTCAACTATTGGTGTTGCAGTGGCAACAGGGTTTTTTAAAATATCCAATTGTTCCTTAGCATAGGTAAAGATTTTACGAGCCTGAATTTTTGGAATATAATCTATAGAAGCCTGAATGTCAGTTTTTGTAGAGAAAGAAAACTCAGAACCTAAAATGTTTTCTTTAACAAAAGTACCAACAATTTCATCCCAGGTATAATCTGTAAAATCCATAGAAAGACCTAAATTTTTTGGCTTACAGATAATAATTCTTTTGTTGGTCAATACAATACTATCAGGAAAAACAGTGATTGCCGGTTTTTTCTGAACAGCAATATAGCCCACTTCTTCGCCTCTCATTAATAAATCACTGAGTTTTGAAGTAATTTTTTCAATCGCCTTTGGATCTTGTTCTTCGTTTAAAAACTTTTTAAATTGTTCTTTCATTTTTTTATAAAATTGCTAAGTTACAAAGCTGCTGAGAAGCTAAGTTTTTTTTACTGACGTTGCAAATGTAATGCCTAATTTTCTAATTCAATAATTTCATTCTGAATTTTCTTTGTCAAACTTTTGAAAACCAATTCATACGAATGATCAATCAATTCCTTAACCATTTTTAGAGGAAGATTTCCGTTTAAAGCGATGGTATTCCAATGTACTTTACTCATATGAAATCCAGGTTTGATTTCTTCATATTCGGCTCTTAGTTCTTGTGCACGGTCAGGATCACATTTTAAATTTACAGATTGTTCGTTCTTTTCCCATTGCGACAAAGACGATAATGCAAACATTTTTCCGCCGACTTTAAAAACCAAAGTATCTTCATCAAAAGGAAAATGTTCTGTAACTCCTTTTTTTGAAAGACAATATTCGTAATACGTTTCTAAATTCATATAATTACATTTTTATTTTCTCTTCGGCTTTTTCAATTGGTTTTGCAATAAATTTGGGTGCATCAAAGCGATATCCAAAATATAACAATCCATAAATTTTGTCATTTTCGATTCTGTTTTTGCTGTCTTCATTATACCAATTGGCATTAAAATTAAAACTTGCACCAAAAAGAATGTTATCTGAATTGTAGCCAATTTTAATACCTCCTTCTAAAAATCGTGTAAAATACGTTTCTTTTTCAACAGATTTTACATTGTTTTCAATCGCATTGTCTTTAGAAAAACGAATGCCTATTGATGGTGTTAAATTGGGTGCAATATAGAATTTCTCCTTAAATATAAAATTATAAAAATAACTCAATCCCAATCTAAAATTAAAGTTATCTTCTTTAGAATTTATATTATTTTGATCAAAGGAAGATCGGCTGTACTCGTACGAGAATGTTGGTATAAAACTCCCGGCACTATATTTTTGCCACTCCGTAAATGAAGAAATACTTTTTAAGGAAAATTTTGAATTAAAAACATACGAAGTTGACATTCCAAAAGTTTCATTTTTAAGATTTGGAAATTGTAAATAAGGATCTTTTCCTTTGGTCCAATCCGGTAAAAAATCAGACATGTTTTCGACATAATAACCACGGACTTTGCTATAATTAAAATTTTGAAGCCAATGCCCTAAAAAAAGACGGAAGTTATAATCTGAAAAAGAGGATTTACCTTTTAAATCATTATCATTATTACCACCAAAAAACTTAGGAAAAAAACCGTAGCTAAAGCCAATAAATTTATAATCAACAGTAAAGAACAATTTATATTCGTTATTCGGTATTAGTTTTAGATTTACACTTTCTCTAGATCGTAAAAAATAAGAATCAGTCTGAGTGCTTACATTTGCCCGAACCATTATTTTATCGGGATAATAAATAAAATTAACGGTATCCTTTTTAAAATTTTGTGCGGAAAGATTTTGATAATGGGGAAAACTAAAAACCAGTAAGAGAAATAATCTTAAAAAACCGGAATAAAAAAGGGTTTTATTTGATAGGGTTAATATTCTCATTTACTGTTAGATAAAATGGTTTAATTACAAAGATATCATTTCTGTTCAAATTTGTTTTACTATTTAGGTTTGTTAAAAAGATTTATTTGATCACTTTTTCCATCATTTTTTCAGGATGTGCCAATGGAGTAAAACCAAATTTCTCATATAAAAAATGAGCATCTGTTGTTGCCAGACGCCAGATTTTTACCTCTTGTAATTCTGGATCCTTCATCATGTTTTCTATTAATAAAGAAGAATAACCATTACCACGAAATTCTTCTGAAATAAAAACATCCATCAAATAGGCAAAAACAATATAATCTGTAATTACACGGGCAAAACCAATTTGTTTTCCGTTAAGATAAATCCCAAAGCAAACCGATGTATCAATTGTTTTTTGCACCTCTTCCATCGTTCTGCCGGCTGCCCAATATATATCTTTTAAAAAATTTTGAATAAACGGGACGTCGAGTTTGCTTTTATCTTTTGAAACTTCAATCATATTAATTGTAAATTTAGATTTTAGAAAAGTAGATTTTAAGCTCTAAAATGTTTTATATAAAATTGGTTTGCTGGGGCTTGCATCATTTTCAAACGATGCGATTTGTAGATTTAGTATATAATCTCCATCTGCGATTTCATCAGGAACATAAATCATTTCTGTAATTGTGGCATTTAATCTTGCGTCATCGTTTAAAATTTCCGTATTTGTTACGTTCCAAAACCCTTTATGCGCTAATAATTTTCCTTTGTCATGTTCCCTGTCAACACTTGGTAAATCAATTAATAAATGTTGAATTTCGCTTTCGCGGATGAAGATTGCAGCATCCTCAGACAGATAAGGCGGGTTTGTATTCGAATATTTTCTTGATTTCTTTTCTTTTTCGTTTGGGAGTGTTCTAATAATAATCGCTTCCGGCTGTGTTCCGTTTAAGCAATCTGAAATTTGATCTTTGGTTATAACTAAATCTTCGCCAATTATCTCAGGTTTCACTGTAATCAATTTTGCAAAAAAGAAGAACTGCCTTAATGCCTGATTGATACTGTAGAACTCACGGGTAATATGACCCAGACATTCTGTATGCGTACCATGCCCGTGCGGATTGAAGAAAATATTATTGAAGTTCGTTGATGATTTACCTTCAGAAACTTTTCCGATCCAGTCTCCAAAAACAACGGGTTCAATAACCGGTTTTTCAATATACCACGCAATCGGATTTTCGTCTGTATTAGTTAATGGAATTGAGATATCAATAGGCTTTGATAAGTCAATTTCGAAGTTGTTGATTTTTGCTTTCATAGTTATTTTAACCGCAACGTTCGCTAAGATTTACGCAAAGTTTGCTAAGTTTTTTAAAGATTGTTTACCACTCTTCTTATTCCATTTTTTATTAAAGAAACATTGAAATTTATTAATAAACCCAGTTTGCAATTTGTTAGTTTTAAATAAGTCAAAAGTTGTGCAAAATGAATTTCATTTAATGAATCTACAGATTTTATCTCCAAAATTAGTTTATTTTCTACTAAAATATCTAATCGGTATCCAACATCTAATTTTACTTCTTCATAAATTAGAGGTAAGGCTTTTTGCTTCTCTATTTGCAGCCCTAGTTTCTTCAATTCATAAAATAAACATTCTTCATAAGCACTTTCAAGAAGACCAGGACCTAAAGTTTGATGGACCTTTAAAGCTGAATTAAAGACAATTCGGGATAAATCATTTTCTGACATAAGAAATTTAAATATTAAAAGTCAAATGTAGTATTTAAAAAATAAATTTATTCTTACAAAAAAAACTTTAGCGTGCTTTGCGTAAATCTTAGCGAACCTTGCGGTTAAACTTAAGAATCTAAATAAAACAAATCACTTGCAATTCCATCTGTTAAGAATTTTCCTTTTGCAGTAGGTTTTAGAATATTATTTTCGATTGAAAGTAAATCGTCGTTCAGGAATTTTTCAGATTGTTTTTTGAGATAATCCAAATATTCTACCCCAAATTCATTTTCAATTTTGTCTAATGAAACGCCCCAAATCGTTCGCAATCCGGTCATAATATATTCATTATAACGATCAGATGTTGTTAGTATTTCACTTTCTAATGGGAGGTCGTTGTTCTGAATCGATTTTAGATAAAGCGAATTATTTGCAATATTCCACCCTCTCTTTTTGCCATCGTAACTATGCGCAGACGGGCCTATACCGATATATTTTTTACCCAGCCAATAAGCCGAATTGTTTTTAGAGAAATAGTTTTCTTTTCCGAAATTCGATAATTCATAATGGATGAAACCATTTTTTTGAAGTATTTCAACCAAAATCATAAAATGATTTGAAGCCGCTTCGTCTTGTGGTGCAGCAACTTTTCCTGTTTGTATTAATTTGCTCAAAGCCGTTTTGGGCTCTACGGTCAAGGCATAACTCGAAATATGCGGAATACCGAAACTCAAAGCTGTTTCTATATTTTGCTGCCACATTTCATCACTCATTCCCGGAATTCCGTAAATTAAATCGAGTGATATATTATCAAAATATTTTGTTGCTTCGGCAAGACAATTTTTGGCTTCTGCCGAATTATGAGCGCGGTTCATCATTTTTAAATCTTCTTCAAAAAAAGACTGGATCCCGATGCTCAAACGGTTTATTGGACTTTTATATAATTCAAAAATCCTTTCTTTAGACAAATCATCAGGATTGGCTTCGAGTGTAATTTCAGGATTTTGGGCAACTTTGTAATTTTTATAAACAGTATCAATTAAAAATTGCAATTCAGAATTTTCTAAGACAGATGGAGTTCCGCCTCCAAAGTAAATGGTTTCTACAGTATCGTTTTCGAACTCACTTTTGCGAATAACAATTTCTTTGGCTAAAGCCAAAACCATTTCCTCTTTCTTTTTCATTGAAGTTGAAAAATGAAAATCACAGTAATGGCAAGCCTGCTTGCAAAAAGGGATATGAATGTAGATTCCTGACATAATAAAAAAAGAGCAAGATAAATCTTGCTCTTCAATAATCAACATTAATTAATGATAAATTATGTTTTTTTAGAATAACGGAACACCTTCTTTGAAGGTACCGTTTGAGATTACAATTTTTGAACCATTTGTTGGGTGGGTAGCAGTTAAGCTAAATGTTCCTGCAACATAATAATCACTGATTGTGGTATAAGTTATTGTTCCTGCAACTTCATAATCTACATATTCTTTAATTGTTACATCATATTTTTGAAAAGCAACTTTAATTTCAGAATTATTTGTAAAAGTATGTGCACCAGATTCAGAATCATCTGGTAGTGTAATTGCAAAATTATATTCGCTGTCATTATCTATATTCAGCATTTTAACCCCGTCAGTTGTCGATGTACTCATCGACAAACCATGCCAGTCTTTTCCGTCTATTTTAGCAAAAGTTCCCTGTCCCGGAATTAAAGGATCTATTTCTTTGTACGAAACTTTAAAAGATCCGCTTATAATTACAGATTCAGATTCAAGGTCATAAGCGTTTTCGTATACTTTTCCTGAAAATTTTACTTGTACGGTTTTGTCTTTAATATTCAGGTCTTCTAAAGTAAAAGTAAACGTATTTGCAGTAAAGTTTTCTGAAGCTTCCATATAAGGCAAATCACTATTTGCAGTCGCTCCATGTGTAAAAGATTGATATAGATTTCCGTAAACATTAAATTTAAAATCGATAGCTACACCCTGAGTTGATGTTCCCGTTACTTCAATATGATCTCCCTGTTTTAAGGCTTCCCAAGTTGTAACTGTTTTTACCTCATTATTGTAGGTGAGGTTAAAATAAGATTCTGCAGATTCATCTTCTTTATTATCATCAGAAGAACAAGAGGTAATTAATGCGGTAAATAAAACAAAAGCAATAAGTTTGATTTTTGTCATTAGGTAAATTTGTTAAGTTAATTTTAACAAATATAACTATTTTCTTATCTTGTCTTCATTCTGTTTCACAAAAGCATCCCAACCCGAATAACTTTTTCCTGCAACTATTTTTCCGGAATTAAAGAAATGACAAACTGCAGCCGCCAGACCATCTGTTGAATCAAGATTTTTAGGCAATTCTTTTAAACCCAAAAGCTGTTGTAGCATTTTGGCAACTTGTTCTTTACTGGCATTTCCGTTTCCGGTAATCGCCATTTTTATTTTTTTTGGTTCGTATTCCGTAATCGGAATATCTCTCGAAAGTCCCGCTGCCATTGCAACGCCTTGTGCGCGTCCCAATTTTAGCATCGATTGCACGTTTTTTCCAAAGAAAGGAGCTTCAATCGCAATTTCATCTGGATGATGCGTTTCGATTAGTTCGATAGTTCTTTCAAAAATGATCTTTAGTTTTTGGTAATGATTGTCGTATTTAGACAATTGCAGTTCGTTTAACTGCAAAAACTCCATTTTTTTATTAATGACTTTTATCAATCCAAACCCCATAATTGTAGTCCCGGGGTCAATTCCTAATATGATGCGTTCTTTTGTCAAGGTTTTTGTTTCAGGTTTTTGTTTCAGGTTTCAAGTTTTTTGAAAAATGATACCTATTCATTTTCTCATTTTCAAATTGCCACATTCTCAAATTGATTACTTTTGCGGCATGATTTCAATTCCTCACAAAGCTAAACAATTCCTTGTTTTTTTGGTCAAACTTTTAATTGTTGGCGGCGCATTTTATTTTATATACAATCAACTCGCTAATAACGATAAATTAGACTGGCAAAAATTTATCACCTTATTCCGCAAAAACCAATCTGTTTTGGGAATTGGGTTTATTTTACTGTTAAGTATTTTGAATCGTTATTTCGAAATTCTGAAATGGCAAAACCTGGCAAAAGTAATCCATGAAATTTCACTTCATGAAGCTACAAAACAAGTCTTAGCAGCATTAACAGCGGGAATTTTTACACCAAACGGAGTAGGAGAGTATGCCGGAAAAGCATTATATTATCCAAAATCTGATACTAAAAAAGTAGTTTTCCTAAACCTGATTTGCAACGGAATCCAAATGGTTTTAACCGTCATTTTTGGTATTTTCGGATTGTTGTATTTCAATGCAAAGTTTGATGTCATTACAACCAGAACAGTTGCAATCTTATTTGGTGGTTTTTTATTGATTTTAATTCTTTTGTTTTCCATTAAAAAAATAAAAATAAAAGGATATTCAATAGAAAAACTAATCCATAAAATCAACGAAATTCCGAAATCTGTACATCAAAAAAACATCTTGTTAGGGCTCTGCCGTTATTTGGTTTTTTCCCATCAATATTATTTTTTGTTTCTCGCTTTTGATGTTGATTTACCCTATTTAACTTTAATGGCCGCTGTAACATCGGTTTATTTTCTGGCTTCTTCATTGCCTACATTTCAATTTTTAGATTTTGCCGTAAAAGGAAGTGTCGCTATTTATTTCTTTGGAATTTTGGGTGTAAATGAATGGATTGTTGTTTTTATTTCCACTCTAATGTGGTTTTTAAATGTTGTACTTCCGGTTATTTTAGGAAGCTATTATGTACTTAATTTTAAAACAAAAACAGTTGCATGAGTCTGGCTCTCTTCATAATACTCACAATTTATGTACTTGCAATTGGACTGCTTATTTATGGTTTTTTTAAAGTAAAAAAATATAAAAGTTCTAATTTGCAGCCTGTAACGAGTTTTACGATCCTTATACCGTTTCGCAATGAAAAGCAAAATTTGCCAATACTTTTAGCAAGTTTTCAAAATTTAAATTATCCTTTTCATTTATTCGAAGTTATTTTGATTGATGATGATTCTGATGAAAAATTTCAGCTTTCAGATTTTGCGTTTCAGGTTTCAGTAATTGATAATATCCGTATTTCAAATTCACCCAAAAAGGATGCAATCGTTACGGCTATGAAACACGTGAAAACCGATTGGGTTATCACAACCGATGCCGATTGCATAGTACAGAAAAATTGGCTATTGGCTTTTGATAATTATATTCAGGAAAACAATATTTCTATGCTTGCAGGAGCTGTTACTTATAATTGCGAAAATTCTTTTTTGCATCATTTCCAGCAATTGGATCTTACCAGTTTACAAGGCGCAACAATTGGCAGTTTCGGAATAAAAAAAGCTTTTATGTGTAACGGAGCCAATTTTGCTTATAAGAAGTCATTGTTTGAAAAATCGAATGGTTTTGACGGAAACAATAAAATAGCAAGCGGAGATGATGTTTTTTTGCTCCAAAAAGTTGTAAATAATAACCCTAAAGAGGTTCGTTACTTAAAAGCTCAAGAGGCAATTGTCATTACAAAACCAACAGAAACCTGGAAATCTTTATTTTATCAAAGAGTTCGTTGGGCAGCAAAAACAAGTTCGTATCAGAGTATGTTCGGAAAAGGACTGGGATTGATTGTATTCTTTACTAATTTGAGTTTTGTTTTCGGCTTTATACTGATGATTTTTGGAATCTGTTTCTGGCCGTTTTTTGTTTTGTTTGTCTTTCTGAAGTTTATTTTTGACTTTGTACTGATTTTTATCACAAACGATTTTCTGACAAACAGACAAATAAAAAGCTTATTTCTGAGTAGTCTGCTTTATCCGTTTTTTAGTTCTGGAGTAGCTTTATACAGTTTGTTTGGTTCTTATAAATGGAAAGATAGAAGCTTTAAGGCTTAATGATTTTCTTCTTTGTATTCTTTTCTTTTAAGATTACCGGTAGTATAAATTGAGTTTTTACAGGAACTCCACGTTTTATTGCCGGATTTATTTTTGGAAAATCAATTAAGCGCGCCTGCAGAATACTGTCAACTTTGATAGTGTCATAAGCAATAGCATCTTGTGGGAATTGCGGTTCAAACTTTATTGCAGCATTTGGAAAAACAGTTACTTTAACTTGTATAGTATCAAGTTGAGGATAAAGAACAGCAAGAGAATCAACATCTAGTTTTTCCTGAATAAGCTGTGCCATTTTTTCAAAGAAACATTGTTGGCGCAGTTTCTTTTCGGCAATTTTTTCGCAATCGGCAACAGACGGAAATTCGTCAACTTCTTTCCAGTTAATAGATTTCAATTCTTTTTGTAATAACTCTTTTTCAGACGGAATCTGCTTCTCAAAATATTGACAAGAATGTAAAAGTAAAACGAATAAAAAAAGTGAAAACTGCTTCAAGGGATTATTGTTGAATTGAACTAAGAAAAACTGAGGTATAAAAATACAATTATTTTTTTTGTGAAGCCTTGTATTGCATATATTCTTCATAACTTTCAGAAAGCCATTTTTCTTTATTTTGTGCAGCAACTTTTTTTTGGTCAGGATATAAGATTCCCAGACGATCAGAAAATGTTGCAATTTGTACCGTGTAATTGTAAAATTCAGTTTTGCTCAAAACAACATTCAAATCACTTTTGCGGTTAAAGTATTCAAAAAAAAGAGTATCGAAGTCTTTCATCGAGAAATTTAGAACCTTTTTCTTTGTACTTTTATAAATACTGTCCTGAATCAATTGGTCTTCTATGGATAGTTTTTTGGTTTGCGCATGTATTTTATTATTGATTGGGAAAGCCAAAAAACAGATTAAAAATAAAATTGCTAAAAGTCTGTACATTATAATATTACTAAATTATTGTAAGTGCAAAATTACAAAAAAAATATGGATTCACTATTGTTATTATTAGGTTTTGTGTGCATAATTGTTGGTATTTTTGGTAGTTTCATGCCAGTTTTGCCAGGTCTTTCAAGTTGTTGGGTAGGTTTGTTATTGCTCTACCTGACAAAAGCGGTAGAAAATAATTACTGGGTTCTCGGTATTACACTTTTAATAACTGTAATTATTACTGTTCTCGATTATGTTATACCGGCAAAAGGTACAAAAAAATTTGGCGGAAGTTCTTACGGAGTCTGGGGTACTAATATCGGTTTAATTGTCGGAATCCTTTCTCCAATTCCGTTTGGGGTTATTATAGGACCTTTTGTCGGAGCATTGATTGGTGAATTGATGTATGATTCAAAAAATCACCAACGTGCGTTAAAAGCAGCAACAGGATCATTATTAGGATTTCTTGCATCAAGTTTTATTAATTTTTTGTTTTGTGTCATTTACCTTGGTATTTTTATAAGTATTGTGTGGCAAAACAGAGCTCTATTATTTTAAATGTAACTTCAACATTTCAGCTTTTTCTTATATTTTTATTTTTTCGAAAAAAAAATATTTTTTTTTTCATTTTTTTTTCACTTGGTTTTCAATTACGAAAGGGTTATATTCATTGAGACTTTTTGAATTTGATATTAAAAAATTTGGAAAAGTCACAAGAAAATTTTAACTTATCTTTTGGAAATGTTAAAATATTTTATATTTTTATCCTGATAAACGATTAAAAGCCCCACTTTGTCGATCATTTCGAATGGATACAAATAATTTCTAAATAATAAATATTATGACTCCAAACCTACAAATTGAACTTAGACGTTTTATATCTTCTAATGTTGTCTCAAAGTTGAATAAGTTTTATTTTGAAAATGATGCCCTTTTAATAAAAGGAATAGATGTTTCAATAGGTACAGTTCTTATGGGATTGTATAATAAAGCTGAGGAGTCGGGTTTTTATAAAGAAATAATTTCATTAATCAGCGAAAATTCTACCTTTTACGGAGAAGTCGATTTTACTTCAGGAAGAATCTTATCAGTAGATGATTGCTACCGCTTAGAAGGAAATGATTTGCTAAAAGAAATTTTCGGTAACAAAAAAGGAAGAATTTCCGAAATGATTTCAAACGAAGTCGGAATCAAAAGTGAGACAGCAAGAGAAATCCTTAATTTTTCAGCACTACTAGTTGTTTCTTATCTTAAAAACAACATTCAGCTTCTTGATAGTTTAAAATTACTTCTTGAAGAACAAAAAAGAGATATACTGAACAGCATTCATCCCGGAATCAAAATCATATTAGGATTTTCATGCTACGAATCTGTAGATGATAAAAATCAGGCAAATTTAGGAAGATCAATTTTCACACTTTTCGGGCACAATTTCTTCTAGAATAATTCATTAAATAAAAAAATCCCATTTTACAAAAGTAAAACAGGATTTGTATGGCTTAATTTGAAGCGTTCTTAAACGTTTTTCAAATTGATAATTTCTTGCTCGGTTAAAAAACGCCAGTTACCTCGTGGTAAATTCTTTTTGGTCAAACCAGCAAATGAGACACGATCTATACGTAAAACATCATAATCAAAGTGTTCAAAAATAGCACGAACAACTTTTACATTTGATGAACGTAGTTTAAGGCCAATTTCGCTCTTAGGTTCATTATCAATATAACTAACCTCTTCAACAAAAACGCGGTGTCCGTCAAGAACCAAACCTTTGCTGATTTTTTCCAAATCTTCAAATTTTAAGTTTTTGTCTAACGAAACCTGATAGATTTTAGACGATTTTTGGCTCGGTAAAGTAAATTTACGAATCATATCGGTATCATTCGTAAACAACAATAACCCAGTCGTATTCTTGTCCATTCTTCCAATCGGAGCAATTTTTGCTGTCGTAGAACCACGTACAAGTTCCAGAACGTTACGATATTCCTGACCTTCATCAAGAGCAGTTGTAAAGTTTTTTGGTTTGTTCAACAAGATGTATTCTTTCTTTTCCGGAGTCAGAGTAACCCCGTCAAAATTCACAACATCGTTTAATTTTACTAAATAACCCATTTCAGTAACCGGAACACCATTTACTTTCACGTTTCCGGACTGAATATATATATCGGCATCACGACGCGAACAAACACCTGAATTAGAGATGTATTTGTTCAAACGCATTTCGTCTGCTGCTTTTTGTCTTTTCGGAGCCTGATTCTGTTTTTTAATTTTTTCTGCCTTTTCTTCTTCTGCAGCCTTAACAGCAGGTTTTGCTTTCTTTGGCCCTTGAGCGCGCTTCGCCATAGGAGGTTTTGGCTTGCTAGAGTTTGATCTTGAACTATTTGGTCTTGATCCGCCTCTTTTATTATTGCCTTCCTTATTGTTCATAAATTCTGTAATTTGTGCAAAGATAGTTTATTCTTGCTAAATAATCCTAAGTTCATTGTTCTTAGATTAATAGCTACAATTTTAAGTGCATTCAGGAGCATCACAATAGGCTTTTTTTGAGCATGGTTTCCCGCTTTTTACTTCAATCTTTTATTTTTTTAAGAAAAAAATAAAAGGATTTCCGCTTTCAAACAAAGTTCACTGAACTCCTATGAGAATAAATGCTAAGTGAAGTAATCGGGGCTAATTTCAAACATTAGGCTTCTTTTAAATATTTTTATTCCTCAAGATTCACTATGAATTTCACAGAGATTCGCCAAGAAATTTTATCAAGAAAACTTTGTGTTATAATATTAAAACCTGGAAATCAAATTCTTCCCATGCCACAAAACACTCGGATTTATTAAAACAATACAGAAAACGCCAGAAACAATTAAGAATTTCAAAACATTATGAAGAAGCAGATATTGTTCCTTAGAATTTGATTTCCACAAATAAAGCAGAAAAAAAAGCATCACAACAAAACAAATATAAAAGTATATATCCATATAGCCCACATCATAAATATTGATCAGCACATAAACCGGCAAAACCGTCAGAAATGTCAAAATTGTAATAATCCGCTTAGAAGTTGTTTCATTATATAATATCGGAATCGTTTTATAATCAGTTGCCAAATCACCTTTCAGGTTTTCCAGATCCTTAATCATTTCACGAATCAATAATAGCAAAAACAAAAACATTGCATGTGCCCAAATTACGGCAAAATGACCCATATGGTCTTCGATTTCTTCAAATGATATTTTGTTGTAGAAGTATAATAAAATCGCAAAAAATGGAATTACAGCCAATAGGGCAGCTGTCAAATTACCGATAATGGGATATTTTTTTATCTTATGAGAATAAAACCAGATGAGGAAAATATAACAGGAAAAAAACAAAAAAGCCCGCCAGGAGACAATCATAGCCATTAGGACCGCTAGAAAATTCAAAGAAAAATAAACCGTAAGTTTTGTTTTCTGACTTACCAGCCTGTCCAGCATCGATTTGTTAGGCCTGTTAATTAAATCCTTCTGACTGTCATAAAAATTATTAATAATATACCCTGATGCAATAGTAACAGCAGAAGCAAAAACAATCAATAACAAATGAAAATCAAGTAAAATGTCCAGTGCCCTTTTTTCGGGAGCCAGAATAAAAATGGCAGATAGATATTGTGCCAGAATAATAATCGGAATGTTATAACCGCGTACCACAGAAAACAAACTAACAATTTTCATTACTAAAAGTTTGTGTTGTCTGCTAAGCATAAATTATTAAATTGTTGGATTAAATTATTGTTGAAGTTAAAAGATATTTTTTGATTCTAAAATTCAGAGTTTGTTTTTTAACAAATCTTTAGAGCCGTAACCTAATTTCCGTATGCACATTAAGGCTTGTTTTTGGGTAATTCCAATTTCTTTAATGTTTTTCTTTTCTACAAAACAGACCGAACCACTCCACGGATTTGGTGCATCCGGAACAAAAACGGTAAAATTATTGTCATCAATTTGTTCCATCAAAAAAGCAAATTGCCAGCCGGCATCAGTGGGGACCAAAACAACTTTTAAATTGTCATTGGATTCTATACCCATTATATTTTCATTTATGCCTTTCATAAACGAATATCCCGGGACAAAGCTCAGAATTCCATCTTCAATTTTTCTGATTAGTTTTTTAGCGCCGGCTGTTCTTGATGCTAAACCTGCGATTAAACAAACAAAAGCAATAATTATAATGCCAACAATTTCCTGAAGAGCGATTCCTAAAACATGTACTCTGGGTAGATAGCTGACTAAAGGGAGTGTCACTTTTTGAATTATGTGGTAACCCTTTTCAAGAATAATCATTAAAACTATGAAAGGAGCCAGAAACATAATTCCTCCTAAAAAAGTTACTTTGATTATTTTAAAAATATTTTTCATAAAAATAACTTTTAGGGTGAAAACTTTATGAAAATCTACTCAAATAACTTCTGTTTTTAAGAGTTTAGAACTGGTAAACCACTTCTAGTTTATAGTCTTTAAGGGAAATTTTGGCACGTTCTAAATTTTCTGTAAAACCAAGAATATAACCGCCGCCGCCAGAACCACAAAGTTTTAAGTAATAATCGTTTGTGTCGATTCCGTTTTGCCAGATTCCATGAAATTGCTCAGGAATCATAGGTTTAAAATTGTTTAATACAACCTTAGAAAGTTTTTTAGTATTGGTAAATAACGATTTCATGTCGCCATGCAAAAAGTTTTCTACGCAGGCATCTGTATACTTCACAAACTGATTTTTAAGCATCGTACGGAAACCTTTATCTTTTAGGTTTTCCATAAAAATATTCACCATTGGTGCCGTTTCGCCTACAATTCCAGAATCTAATAAAAACACAGCTCCCTTTCCGTCAAAACTTTGAGTAGGTATTCCGGTTGCTTCAATATTATCTTTAGAATTAATTAGGATCGGGATACTCAAATAGCTGTTCAAAGGATCTAAACCGGAACTTTTTCCATGAAAAAAGCTTTCCATTTGAGAGAAAATGTTTTTTAACTGTAAAAGTTTCTCACGTGTAAGATTTTCTAAAACAGTAATTTTATGTGTGGCATATTTATCATAAATTGCAGCTACAAGAGCACCACTGCTTCCGACTCCGTACCCTTGAGGAATACTGGAATCGAAATACATACCGGTTTCAACATCATTTTTTAAACCAGCCAAATCAAAAGAAACCAATTCAGGCTGCTCAGTCTGTAAAGCTTCAAGGTAAGTTGCAAAACGTTGTAAACTTGCGTTCGATACTATAGCTTCAGCCGAAGGATTTTCGGTTTTTTTCAATGCACCGTTATAAAAATTATAAGGAATAGAAAGTCCTTTAGAGTCGCGGATAATTCCGTATTCTCCAAAGAGTAATATTTTTGAGTAAAATAATGGTCCTTTCATGTTTATTTTATGTCTTTCTTAATTTTATTTGGGTCTTGTCTTGTGTCTAAAATGGCAATTATTTCTACTCTTTTTGTGTTGAATTTATAATAGATTGTTGTTTGTTTTGACAAGACACATTTGCGATAGTTTGTATTTAGTTCCGATTTAGGAAAAATTTCAGGTTCTATTTGTATTAGATAAATTACTTTATCCAGATTTGATATGAATTTATTTTTTACTTTTTTTGACCATTTAATTTCCAGATAATCAAATAATTCAAATAAACTTTTTTCTGCATTTTTTGAAAAGATTATCGTTCTTTTCATTAACGATGCTTTTTCATCATATCTTCATACAAAACAAATTCACCTCGTTCAATTTGTCTTTCTCCTTCTTTAATTTCTTCTTTCTGTTCATCAGTTAAATCATGCCACCAATCTTTTTTCTTTTTGGTTAACAATTTTTTGACCGCCAAAATGATCGAAAGGTCTTCTGTACCTTCCAGAATATCTATCACTTCACGTTTTTCTAATTGAATGTCCATAATCAAAATTTTAATTAAAGATACGGAAAATTATAATGCAATTGCACCGTTCCCAATTTTGTCGCAAATGTACTGACGATTCTGACAAAATACAACTAATTCGTCCTGAATAAATTGTAATACTTTTTCGCTAACGTTTTCGGGATATAGAACGTGAACATTGGCTCCGGCATCTAGTGTAAAACAAACCGGAATCTGTGTTTCATTCCTGAATTTCCAAATCGCATTGATGATCTGCAACGTGTTTGGTTTCATTAAAATAAAATAAGGCATTGACGTCATCATCATCGCATGCAAAGTCAAAGCTTCGCTTTCAACCACTTTTATGAATTCATCTAAATTTCCGCTTTCAAAAATCGAAATTAATAGATCTAGATTTTCATGTGCCTGCGCAAAACGTCTTTCGGCATAAGGATGGTTGTGCATCAAATCATGTCCAACAGTGCTCGAAACTTGTTTTTCGCCTTTATCGACCAATAAAATTGTGTCCTGGTAATTCTTGAAATTCTCGTGAATAGTATACGGAAATTCAATTCCAAACAAATCTGTACTTCCTTGAATATTGGCCTGATTTCCCCACACGACCACATTTCCTTTTACACTTCTGCACGCGCTTCCTGATCCTAAACGGGCTAAAAATGATGCTTTTTGGTAAAAGTAATCGTCTGTCATTACTGGATTTAAAGCTTTTTCCAAACTCATAAAATTCATTGCCAAAGCAGCCATTCCAGAAGCCGAAGAAGCAATTCCCGAACTATGAGGAAAAGTATTTTGGGTATCAATTGTAAAATGATAGTCCTTCAAAAACGGCAAATAAACTTCTACCCGTTCTAAAAACTTCTGAATTTTTGGTTTAAAATCTTCTTTTGGTTTTCCTTCAAAAAGTAAATCAAAAGAAAAACTTTTTACATTGAGCGATTCCGAGGCTTCGGAAGAAATGTCTCGCTTTTCAAAACCCAATTTTGTTATCGTTTTACAATTATTCAATGTAAAACTCACCGAAGGATTTGCCGGAATCTGGTTGTCTTTTTTACCCCAATATTTAACTAATGCAATATTGCTGGGAGCGCTCCACTCAAAATTTCCGTTTTCGATTATTGAAGTATATTTTTTAGGAATAAAATCAGTTGCTGTAAACATGAATTATAAATTTTGGCAAAGATAGTTTTTTATCCATAATAGATATTTTTTTATCTCCTTAGCTTACATAAGAAAACGTGAGTACACTCAAACTAAAATGAACTTATATGGTTTCAACTTCTTTTTAGTTATTTTTGAATAAAAATAAATTGGAATGAATAAAATTGTCAAAATCACTATAGCTTTAATCGTTTGTTTAATGGTAGGATATTCTGCGAGTGTAGTTACACGACCAAGCGTAGAATCCTGGTATCCAACTCTAATAAAACCAATTTTTAATCCGCCAAATTGGATTTTTATGCCAATGTGGACTTTACTTTATATTTTAATGGCAGTTGCCGCGGGATTAGTTTGGGATAAAATAAAGGAGCAAAATGCTGAAGTTAAAAAGGCTTTAGCTTTCTTTTTAATTCAATTGACTTTAAATGCTATTTGGTCGTATCTTTTCTTTGGACTAAAAAATCCAATGCTTGCTTTAATTGAAATCACTCTTTTATGGTTAATGATTTATGAAACGTATTTAAAGTTTGTCAAAATCAATAAAATCGCAGGTTATTTATTGATTCCATATTTGGCATGGGTTGCTTTTGCTGCAGTTTTGAATGCCAGTATTTGGTGGTTGAATAAGTAATTTTTTTTGTTTAAAGTTTCAGGTTTTCTTTGTTTCAGGTTTAATCAATACGTTATACTTTATGAATAAATTTAAGGCTTTTGTTATTGTGTTGGTTTTAATTTCAGTTAAGGGTTTTGCTTGTTTGAATGGGGAAACAAAAATTTTAAAAAATGAAGCTTATGCTTATATTGACCATGATGGAATTAATCCTCAAGGGCATAACTTTTTCAAAGGAGATTTTCCACGATTAATTATTGAACTGGACAGTTTTTATAAAAAGACAAAAGATCTGGATTATTTATCTGATAAAGGATATCTTTTAATTGTTCAGGGAAAATATGACGATGCTTTAAATTTATATCTGAATATTGAAAAAATTGAACCTAACAGATATTCCACGGCATCTAATCTTGGAACGCTTTATGAGTTAATGGGTGAAAACCAAAAAGCGTATATCTGGATTAAAAAATCTATTGAAATTAATCCGGAATCTCATAAAGGATCTGAATGGCTTCATTTGAGAATATTAGAAGCTAAAATCAAGAAATTAAAAGATGTTTCCGGTCAATTTTTAATTAATACAAATTTTGGAACTTCAAGCGAACCTAAAACTAAATTATCAAAAAAGGAAGTTGATGAGTTAACTCAGTCTATTTACTATCAGGTAAATGAACGGATGTCATTTATTGAACCAAAGGATAAGATTATTTCGATTTTGCTTTTCGAATTAGGAAATCTTGCGGAGTTAAAAGGAGAAAACAATAGTGCTCTTGCAACTTATAGAACTGCCAGACTTTACGGCTACGATGGTGATTTAATTGTGGCAAGAATGATTAACAGTGCTCAGCATGAAGTTGAATATTATAGAGAAAGAGCCGTGAGCTATGGTTCTCAATTACGGTATTTACGAGAAAGCAAAATCGCTGTTAATCCAGATTATTTATTCCAAATTGAAACAAGTTTAATTATTTTGTCAGTTATAATAACCATTTTACTAATTGTTATGATTGTCTTTTTCTTGAAATATAAGAAATTGAAAAAATCTATTTCAATTTCTTAAACATTTCATTTTTAGCATACAAAAAATCCATTGTAGTTAGGATATTGTTATTTTCTATAAGTTTTGCTGATCTTGGATCGGCGTCACAGAACTCAATAAATAAATCAACTTCTTCGGGTTTTAATTTTAGATCTTTGGTAAAAAAATCACGAGGAATTGATGCTGCTATAAGTTTTTTGAAAACAGTTTCCTCAGTTTTTTTTTTGACTTCATCTTTTTTAAATAAATTTATAAGTCCGGTTCCCATTCTGGTAAAGTCCATTCCATTTGCAATAGTTCCGTCGTAAACACCGGTATATTTTTGCAAAGATTTATTGTCTTTAGCAAATTTTATATCGTCAATATCTTGTTGAGAAGAGCTTATTTTATCAAATTTTATATTTGTTACTACAACTTCATTCAATTCCTCCGCTTTTATATTCATATTGACGGTAATATTGTTTTGGTCAATATTTTCCTGTGATATTTTTAGTCGTGTAAAAAAGTAATTTTTGGCGAAAAACAATAAACTATCTTTTGGCTGAACAACTATCGAAAATTCGCCCATTTTATTTGTTCTCGTACTTGTTTTGGCTGTTTTATTTATAACCTCTACTTTATCAAGCGGATAATTGTTGGAAAAGACTCTTCCGTGTAGTAATTTTTCTGTTTGAGAAATGGAAAGTTGGTAAGTCAAAAAAGAAATTATAGTAAGTAATTTTACTTTCATCTAATGGTTTTTAGTTGAAAGTAAAATTATTAGAATCGTCTTAACTAAAACTTAGCAAACCTGTAAATTCTTGTTAATTCATTTCTTTGTGTTTTTTGTCTCAGTTTCCTGCGACTCTCATGTTTCTATAAAATTTCAATTAAATCTGCAGGATTATTTATTACCATTTTAGCACCACTTGCTATCAATTCTGCTTCTATTCTGTAACCCCAGGAAACTCCAACTGGAAACATATTGGCATTTATAGCGGTCTGCATATCAATATCAGAATCGCCTATGAATAAAATTTCCTCAGGGTTTAAATTCCATTTTTTGGCTATTGCTAAAGCTTCAGATGGATTTGGCTTTTTAAGTTCTTCCTTACTCAAACCAATTGCAGAGTCAAAGTAATCAGGAAATATTTCCGAGGTTATTTTTTTGGTAAGCTCATCGGCCTTGTTTGAAAAAACTGCTAGTTTGATATTTTGTGAAGCCAAATGATCTAATAATTTCACAATACCAGCGTAAGGTTTTGTTTTAAATGTGCAAAACTCACGATATTCTGTAACCATACAATTGAAACAATTTTCGATATCTGTTTCTGTATTGTTAGATGCCGGCAATGCTTTACTTACTAGATTTCTTAATCCGCTCCCTATAAAATATTGATAGGTATCGTAAGTATGAGTTGGGTAATTTAGACCTGTAAGGACAGTATTCATTGCATCTGAAATGTCTTCTAATGAATTGACTAACGTTCCGTCTAAATCAAAAATAATTCCTTTGTATTTCATTTTTTATATAGTGTTGCCCACAATAAAACCGCTTGTCCAGGCATTTTGAAAATTAAATCCTCCGGTAATGGCGTCTATATTTACAATTTCTCCGGCAAAATAAAGATTTTCGTGAATTTTACTTTCCATAGTTTTAAAATTGATTTCTTTTAAATCGATTCCGCCTGCGGTTACAAATTCTTCTTTAAAAGTACTTTTTCCGTTGACCTGAAATTTGGCTTTTGTAAGTTGAGAAGCTAAATTCTGCAATTGAATTTTAGATAAATCAGCCCATTTGGTTTCTGATTCAATTTCAGAAGCCAAAACCAAGCTTTCCCATAGACGATTCGGAAAGTCAAAAGGAGATTTTTTTGAAACCGCTTTTTTAGCGTGTTCCTGTTTTAAGTCTTTTAGGATTTTCTCTGCGTCTTCTGTATCCACATCATTTAACCAGTTAACGAAAATCGTAAACTGATAATTTTTATCATGTAAAATACGAGCACCCCAAGCCGAAAGTTTCAGAATCGCGGGACCGCTCATTCCCCAGTGTGTTATTAACAAGGGGCCGGTTGATTCTAGTTTGGTATCTTTTACGTTTACAGTCACTTGTGCTGCAACACCAGGCAATTCTTTAATTCGAGGATCTTTGATGTTGAAAGTAAACAGGGAAGGGACAGGACTCACAATAGCGTGTCCTTTTTCTTGGAGCATTTCCCAAATTTTTGGGTTGCTTCCGGTTGCCATTACTAATTTTTCGGCAATAAATTTATCGCTTTGCGTGTCAATTTTCCAGTGATTTTCTGCTTTATAAATCGATTGTACACTTTGACCCGTCAATACTTTTATACCTAATTTTTCCGTTGCTTTAAGGAAACAATCTATAATAGTTTGTGATGAATTTGAAACCGGAAACATTCTTCCGTCTTCTTCAATTTTTAATTCTACTCCATGTTTTTCAAACCATTCTATTGTGTCTCCTGAACAAAATTGATGAAAAGGGCCGCGAAGTTCTTTTTCGCCACGCGGATAAAATTTAACCAACTCATTTGGTTCAAAACAAGCGTGGGTTACGTTGCATCTTCCTCCACCGGAAACGCGTACTTTAGAAAGTACTTCTTTTCCTCTTTCCAGAATAGCAATTTTTAGTTTCGGATTTTTCTCTGCAATATTTATTGCTGTAAAGAATCCTGCAGCGCCTCCGCCAACAATAATTATGTCGAAATTTTGAATCATATTATTTGGTTTGCCACGATTTTTTTGCCACGAATTACACGAATTAGCACAAATTTAAAGGTGTGGACTTGTTAAATTATCTTTGTCAAAGTTTTAAACTTTGACAAAGATTACAACGATTTGTTTTATAGTTTATCTGGGAAATTACTAATTATTCCGTCTACATTATAGCTTTTTATTTTTTGAATGTCTTCATCAGAATCTACTGTCCAGGGCAAAACAAAAAATCCTTTCTTTTGTATTTCCTTGGTATTTTCCGCATTCAATAATTGATAATCCGGATGAATGGCACGCGCTTTTATTTTTTCGGCGAAAGCCAAAGCTGTATCGAGATTTTCTTCTGTTAAAACGCCAATAGGAATGTTTGAATTTAAATTTGATGTTTCCTGCAGTAAATCCCAATCGAAACTCGAAACGATGAAATGCTCGTAATTCCAGTTTTTTTCTGAAATATATTCTTCAATTAGTTGAACAACTTTACTGCTAGTTCCTAAACCTTTTAGCTCAATATTGATGAGGCATTTTTTGTCAACCAAATCAAAAACCTCGTTTAAAGTTGGTATTTGGTATTTTCCATCAATCAAAAACGATTTTAATTCGGTCAAAGATAAAGTATTTACAAAACCTTTTCCATTGGTTGTTCTGTCGATGGTTTCGTCGTGAATTACGATTATATGTCCGTCAGCGCTTAGGTGTACGTCGAGTTCGATTCCGTCAGCATTTAAGTCTAATGCTTTTTGAAAAGATTTTAAGGTATTCTCGGGTTCGTATCCTTTGGCGCCGCGATGTGCTATTTTTAGCATTGTATTGAGTTTAACCGCAAAGGTCGCAAAGATTTACGCAAAGTACACAAAGATTAGATAAAAAAAGTTGCCACGAATTTCACAAATTTACACCAATTAAATTCGTGATAATTTGTGTAATTCGTGGCAAAAATTTTCGGTTAAGCAAGTTCCAACAAAACAAGTCCGTATTCAGAATCAATGATTGCTTTTCCGTTTTGAACTTCTATTTCCTGGTCTGAAAATGAATCTCTTAGTTTGGTTCCGTTTTCAAAAATAGATTCAACCAGAAGTTCTTTTGGACCAGTTCCTAAATCTAGACCAATTACAACTTCATCTTTATAATTAATTTTAGTAAAACTTCTGGAAAAAATATACGGCTTTTCTGAAATCATATGATGGATTCCTGCTCCTACGGATGGATGATTTCTGCGGAATCGTCCCAACTTTTGCCAGTGTAAAAGAATTCTCTTCGTTTCTTCATCAGACTGAATGTCTTCCCAATTCATAAAAGATCTTAAGGTCGCATCGCCTTCTGTGCCTTCAATTACCAGAGAACGGCCCGTTTCATCACCATAATAGACTTGTGAAATCCCGGGAGAAAGTAAAAGTTTTGTTCCAGCCTCAAAAGTTCTGTTTCGAGTGGCATCAAAAGGTTCGGGATCATCGTGTGAGGACACGTAATTGAGAACGCTGAAACCTTTCAGTTCATTTTGAAGTTTGGTTGAATATTTCGAAAATATAACTTCATAATCGTTTTGTGCATCGAGTTTAAACTCAAAATTAATCATGCAGTTAAAGCCATTCTCGAAATAATTTACTTTTCTATCTCCAAAATCATAATCCAGTCCGCCGCTTATTTCGTAACCGTAAACTTCAGCAATGGTATAAAACGGATTTTGATCTAAAACCTCCAGCGGATGATGTTTTTTCCAGGTTTCAAAAGCATATTCACATTCTTTTCTAAAATCGATCCAGACATTTTCTTCGGTATGTTTTACTGTATCAGCTCTATAACCGTCGATTCCAAATTCGAGAATATAATCTGTTAACCATTTTATGATGTAATATTTTGGCGTTCTGGGGTAATTTGTTCTTTTGAAAAATTCATCCAGAGAATTTATTTCTTTTTCATAACGCCCTTCGTTTTTCCATTTTCCGATTAAAAAAGAAGGCAATTCCACTTCCTGATTGCTTTCGGTTCTCACATCGGGAAGATTATCTACCAAAGTACACATCGTAGTGTTTTCGAATGATTTATAATCGCAGACAATGCCGGTTCTAACCCAGTCTTCCGGCCACATCGGATCTTCGGGAGTTACCGGTCCTGTATGATTGATCACGCCGTCAAGCATAATTCTGATGCCTTTTTTGTGTGCTTTTTTGACCAAATTGGCAAGGTCTTCTTTCGTTCCGAAACTAGGATCAAGAGCCGTCCAATCTCTTGCCCAATATCCATGATAGCCATAACTAAATCCGGTTCCTTCGTCAACTCCATCGTGAATTTGTTCTACAATCGGCGTAAGCCAAATCACATTTATTCCTAATTTGTCGAAATAACCTTCGTCGATTTTTTTGATAATTCCGATGATGTCTCCACCTTCAAATCCGCGAAGTTTTCCCGGAGTTTTAGTTCTGTTAAAATGGATATCGTTATAAGGATTTCCGTTATAAAAACGATCGGTAAGTAAAAAGTAAACATTTGCTCCTTCCCAGACGAAAGGTGTTTTCGAAGTATTTTCGGTATTCATTAATATTAATTTTGTGCGAGAATATTAAAGATAAAAAAAGGTAAATGGATTATCACATTTATTTTGAATTTAACTAGTTTTTATAATAAAAAAACAGTCACGAATTCAGAAATTATTTCTTGCGGGAGACTGCTGTGCGCTTCTGCAATATACTGTGTGTTACTATAGGTTTACCGTTGTTAGACCTAACAGGTTTTTAAAACCTGTTAGGTCTCTTTGAACATAAAAAAAGACGCACAGCTGTGCGTCTCTACGACTTGCGTTGTGTTAAAATCGTTTATACTTTACTCCAATTCTAAAACTACGGCCGATTTTGGTTCCAAAGTAATTTCAGTAGCTAAATCGAATGTTTTTCCAGTCAGAACATCTTTTCCTGATTTAAAGTTTTTGATGTTTTCTTTAAAACGATTGGTTTTTACAATCTGTTCTTTTGCATTATTATTGAAAACCACCATTACGGTTTTGGCATCGGTATATCTGAAATAAACATACGTGTTATTTTCAGGAATATAATGTGTCATTTTTCCGAAATGAACCGCTTCGTTTGATTTTCTCCAGTTGAATAGTTTGGATGTAAAATCGAAATATTTGGCCTGTTCAGGAGTTCTTCCTGCCGCGGTTAACGCGTTGTTTTTATCGCCTGCCCATCCGCCTGGAAAATCCTGACGGATATCGGCATCACCTTTACTTTTATCGCCGCCCATTCCAATTTCTGAACCGTAATACAATTGCGGAATTCCACGAACCGTAGCCAATAAAGTCATGGCCAGTTTGTATTTTTCGAAATCGTATTTGTATTTATCGTTGATACGATCTGTATCATGATTTTCGGCAAAAACTAAAATGTTATTTGTATTTGGATATAAATAATCCATTGCAAAATTGTTGTAGAATTT
Organism: Flavobacterium sp. 1355; assembly: GCF_017833415.1. Lineage (GTDB taxonomy): Bacteria > Bacteroidota > Bacteroidia > Flavobacteriales > Flavobacteriaceae > Flavobacterium. The sequence goes on from NZ_JAFICC010000022.1 coordinate 38,487, forward strand.
AATCATTCCATTGTCCCAGGTTCCTTCACTTTCATTAAATGCAGAAACCATTTGACTTTGAAGTGTAAAATCCATTACACTTGGCAAATTTGAATTGTAGTTTTCGATCGCGCCAATTTTACTGTCTTTTTGCCAATAAGCCAAATTCGCCTGATTGTGCATCCAGATTTCACCCACAATATTAAAGTTAGGATATTCAGTTGTAATAGCTTTTGCCCAATTTGCCATTGCAGTAGCATCAGAATAGTTATAAGTGTCTACTCTAAATCCGTCAAGATTAGCAAATTCGATCCACCAAATTGCGTTTTGAGTCAGGTATTTTGAAACTAAGGGATTTCTTAAATTCAAATCGGGCATAGAAGGAACAAACCATCCATCAACACAAACTTCCTGATCTATTTTTGAAGCGTGAATGTCTGTAATTACTTCACGTCTATGGTGTGTTTGTGTAAAAGTTTCAAATTGATTGAACCAGGTTTTGGTCGGAATATCTTTCATCATCCAATGTGTAATTCCCCAGTGGTTCGTTACATAATCCATAACCAGTTTCATGTTCTTTTTGTGCATTTCTGCAGATAAACGAGCATAATCATCATTGGTTCCATAACGGGGATCAATTTTGTAAACATCAGATTGTCCGTAAGTATGATACGAATGCTGTTTGTCATTGTCTTCGCATAAAGGCGTGCTCCAGATTGTTGTTGCGCCCAATGATGAAATATAATCAAGGTTTTTGATGATTCCTTCGATATCGCCGCCGTGACGTCCGCCCGGTTCCTGACGATTTCCTTTTTCTGTTAAATTGGCATCACTGTCATTTTTCGGATTTCCGTTAGCAAAACGATCCGGCATGATTAAGTAAATCATATCCGATGCATCGTAACTTTTTCTGTCTGCCGAATTTGCTCTTCTTTCTTTCAGCGAATATTTCTGCGTAAAAGCCACTTTATTTTTGGTTTTGAAAGAGAAAACCAATTCAGAAGCTTTTAGGTTTTGTGTATCAATGGTTACGAAAAGGTAATTTGGATTTTCTGTTTTCTCTACATTTTTAATAACAACATTATTAGAAACCGAAGCTTCATATTGTGCGATATTTTTTCCGTAGAACAGAATCTGCAATTCCGGATTTTTCATTCCTGCGTACCAAAACGGAGGCTCTACTTTTTGGATTTGCGCTTTCGCGGAAGCGGAAAAAACAAGAACAAAAAAAAGTATTTTATAAATGATATGGCTTTGAACTCTCATAATTTATAGTTTTTAATTTTCCTGCAAGGTTTTCAAAACCTTGTAGGTATAATGGGTGCTTAAGAAGACCTACAAGGTTTTAAAAACCTTGCAGAAACGACTAAATTTATCAAATTAAAAAAAAGACAAGCAATCTTGGGGGAAATTGCCTGTCTTTTAGAAAATTATTTGGTTTCGATTATACTGATCGCATAACCTCCGCCTGGAGCAGATAACTGCGATAATTTTGATTTATTGGTTACAGCCATTTTCTTGATAGTATAAGCTTGTGGATTTGTTTTGTAATGCGCATCTTTTGCATCTGCATAAATTGTAGCCGTGTATTTTTTCCCTTTTTCAAGAAAACTGAAATCGATGTTTGACGTACGAGGCGTTTCTCCGTTTACGTTTCCAACAAACCAGTTATTGGTTCCTTTTGCTTTACGGGCAACCGTAATAAAATCTCCCGGTTCAGCTTCGATATATTTACTTTCTGACCAGTCTACAGCCACATCTTTGATGAATTGAAAAGCATCTGGAAAACGGTTGTAATTCTCCGGAGTATCAGCAGCCATTTGCAACGGACTATACATTGTAACATATAAAGCCAATTGGTTTGCAAGTGTACTGTTTAAATGTGATTTGTTATCAGGATTCATTTTGCTGATATCCATTTCGAAGATTCCCGGAGTATAATCCATTGGGCCACCAATTAAACGTGTAAAAGGCAAAACCGTAACGTGATTTGGTTTAGAACCTCCAAACGCTTGGTATTCTGTTCCTCTTGCGGCTTCGTTTCCAATTAAGTTAGGATATGTTCTTGCAATACCTGTAGGGCGAACAGCTTCGTGAGCGTTAACCATAATTTTATAATCAGCTGCTTTTTCAATTGCATATTGGTAGTGGTTTACAATCCATTGATTGTAATGATTTTCACCGCGAGGCAAAATATCTCCAACATAACCACTTTTTACAGCGTCGTACCCGTTGTCTTTCATGAATTGGTATGCTTTGTCCATATGACGTTCGTAGTTACGAACAGAACCAGAAGTTTCGTGGTGCATGATGATTTTTACGCCTTTAGATTTTGCATATTCATGCAAACCTTTTACATCAAAATCAGGGTAAGGCGTTACGAAATCAAAAACATAATCTTTTGAGTGACCAAACCAGTCTTCCCAACCTTCGTTCCATCCTTCAACTAAAACAGCATCGAAACCATTTGCAGCAGCAAAATCAATGTATTTTTTTACGTTAGCATTGTTTGCACCGTGTGTTCCGTTTGGTTTTGCTTTAGAGAAATCTGTAACACCCAATTGTACTGTCGGATAATCGTTTGTGTACGACCAAGAGCTTTTTCCTGTAATCATTTCCCACCAAACACCAATATATTTTACAGGTTTAATCCAGGAAGTATTTTCAATTTTTGATGGATCGTTTAAGTTATAAGTCATTTTTGAAGCTAAGATTTCTCTCGCATCATCGCTTACCATAATCGTTCTCCAAGGCGAATGACTTGGCGCCTGCATGTATCCTTTGTCTCCTTTTGCATCTGGCGTTAACCAAGAAGTAAAAGTCATATTTTTATCATCAAGATTCAAGTGCATACAAGAATAATTGATCAAAGCCGCTTCGTGTAAGTTTATGTACAAACCGTCATTTGTTTTTAACATTAAAGAAGTTTGAACTCCTGTTGGAGAAAAAGATTTTTGTGAAACGTTTGCCGTATAGGCTTTTTCAGAAAGGCCTCTAATTTCAGATAATTTCGATTTAGTGTAATCGTATTCCTGAGTGTCATAATCTCCCGGAATCCAGAAAGCAGTGTGATCTCCAGTCATGGCGAATTGCGATCTTTCTTCCTTAATTACGAAATACGTAAGGTTCTTTTGAGTTGGAAATTCATATCTAAATCCAAGTCCGTCATCGAATAAACGGAAACGAATTATGATTTGTCTGTCGGTTCCTTTTTGGTTTAAAGTAACAGCCAGTTCATTATAATGATTTCTAATATTATCCACTTCTCCCCAAACTGGTTTCCAGGTTTCATCAAAAGTGGATGTTTTTGTATCAACAACAGTAAAATCATTCAATAAAGATTTTTTGTCATCTTTAAGCTCAAGACCTAATTTACTGGTTTTTACAACCTCTTTGTTTTTGTATTTTAAATTGTAAGTTGGAGTTCCGTCGTTTTGAAGCGAAAATTCCATTACGAACTTTCCTTCGGGAGATTTTAATTGTTGCGCTTGTGCAATGTTGCAAAAAGCAAACAAGATTAAACTTGCGAAAAATAAGTTTTTCATGTTTTTTATTTTTAAGATATTAATCAATTTGTACAAATTTACTTGCGATTACAGGATTTCCGTTCACCACTATTGTTAAATCTTGATCGCCATCAACCGTAAAAGTTGTTTCGTCATGATTTACAGCTACTTTCAAAATTTGATTTCTGAAATTAATTTTAAAAGAGTAACCTTTCCATTCTTTTGGAATTTTTGGCGAAAAATGAAGCTGGTCATTTTTAACGCGCATTCCGCCAAAACCTTCAACAATGCTCATCCATGTTCCTGCCATTGATGTGATGTGACAGCCTTCTTCTACTTCTTTATTATAATCGTCCAAATCCAGACGAGAAGTTCTTAAGTAAAAGGTATAAGCCATATCCATTTTATCTAAAACAGCTGCCTGAATCGAGTGTACACAAGGCGAAAGCGAACTTTCATGAACGGTAAATGATTCGTAAAATTCGAAATTGCGTTTTAATTCTTCTTTAGAAAAATGATCTTCGAAGAAATAAAAACATTGTAAAACGTCGGCTTGTTTGATGTAAGGCGAACGTAAAACACGATCCCAGGACCATTTTTGATTGATTGGGCGTTGAGCACGATCCAGATCTTTTACCGGAACTAAATCTTTGTCTAAGAAACCGTCTTGCTGTAGATAAATTCCTAATTCTTTTGAAGTTGGAAAATACATATTGTCGGCCACTTTTTTCCATTCTTGGATTTCATTCGCCGAAAGGCTTACTTTTTCTAAAATGCGTTTGTGATCTACAGGATATTCAGTTGCTACTTTTTTGATTTGTTCAGCTGCATAATCGATACACCATTTTGCAATGTAATTGGTGTAGAAATTATTGTTGATATTGTTTTCGTATTCGTTTGGACCCGTAACGCCCAAGATTACGAATTGATTTTTTTCTTTAGAAAAAGAAGCTCTCTGGTGCCAGAAACGCGCGATTCCGATTAAAACTTCCAAACCTTTTTCAGGAATATAAGAGTAATCTCCGGTAAAACGGTAATAGTTATAAATTGCAAATGCAATTGCCCCATTACGGTGAATTTCTTCGTGCGTGATTTCCCATTCGTTATGGCATTCTTCTCCATTCATGGTAACCATCGGATACAGCGCTGCGCCATTTTTGAAACCTAAATTGTCCTTGGCATTTTCAATCGCTTTATCCAATTGATTGAAACGATACGTCAATAAATTTCTTGCAACTTGCTGGTCTTTTGTTGCCATGTAAAACGGAATACAATACGCTTCGGTATCCCAATAAGTCGATCCGCCGTATTTTTCTCCTGTAAAACCTTTTGGTCCAATATTCAAACGAGAATCTTTTCCTAGATACGTTTGGTTTAGTTGAAAGATATTGAAACGAATTCCCTGTTGTGCTTTTACATCGCCATCGATTGTTATATCTGACATTTCCCAGATTTTTGCCCAGGCATCAATTTGATTTTGAAGCAAAGCATCATATCCTGAATTAACCGCATTTTTAATTACTTTTTCGGCTGCAGCCAAAGTATTTTCGTGATTTAAAGAAACCGTATAGCCACCAATTTTTTGGATGGATGAGGTTTGCCCTTTTGCAATAATAGTTCCGTAGGTAAACTGAACTTTATCTGAAGTTGAATCGATTGTTGAAGGCGAAATATGTACATTTTCTCCGTTTGCAAAAATCGTATTGTGCATGAAAGTCGTAACTTTAAAATGCGTTTTAAAAGTCTGAGCAGTTACAAAAGCTTCATTTGTTCCTTTTTTTACTTCAAGCGGTTCCCAGAATTTTTCTTCCCAGTTGGCATCTTCATTGGAAACTCCGGCATCAACATAAGGTTTGTAAACGATTTTTGCGTCTTTGTTTAAAGGCGTGATTTCGTATTTGATAATTCCCGTTTCATCTAAATCTAATGAGAGAAAACGACGCACATTTACGGCAATTTCAGTTCCATTTTTCAACGTCGCTTCAAAAGAACGATTGTACCATCCTTCTTTCATATTCAATTCTCTACGGAAATTTCGAACTTCGGTGCAAGCCTTTAAATCAAGATTTTCTTCGTTGATTTCGATATCAATTCCGATCCAGTTTGGTGCGTTTAATACTTTGGCAAAATATTTCGGATAGCCGTTTTTCCACCAGCCCACTTTTGTTTTGTCCGGATAGTAAATTCCGGCAATATAACTTCCCTGAAAGGTTTCACCGGAATATTTTTCTTCAAAATTCGCGCGTTGTCCCATAGCACCGTTACCGATACTAAAAAGACTTTCAGACGATTTTACTCTTTCTACATCAAAGCCTTCTTCGATAATGGACCAATTGTCTGGCTTAATATAATCTTGATTCATTTGTTTTTACAGTGTTTTGTGATTGATTGATTTATGATTGATTTTTATTTTGTGATTAATGATTCGATAAAGTTTTCATCTATTAGAGTGAAATCTTTAAAAATGAAATCAGCCTCATGCAAAATTGTTTCCTCACCAATTCCTACACTTACCATTTCTGCAATATTTGCTGCCTGAATTCCGGCAACAGAATCTTCAAATACAATTGAATCTTTTGGGTCAATATGTAATAATTGAGCCGCTTTTAAGAAAACTTCCGGATCCGGTTTTGCATTGGTAACGTCGTTTCCGTCAACAATAACATCGAAATACGAAAGAATTCCTGTTTTTTCCAGAATTGGTCGGGCGTTTTTACTCGCAGAACCCAATGCAATTCCCTGATTTTTATCTTTTAATAGTTGCAGCGTTTTAAAAACTCCCGGAAGAATCTCGCTTTCGTCCATGTCAACTAAATAAGATAAGTAATCTTCGTTTTTTTGAATCAGCCATTTGTCTTTGTCTTCCTGAGAAGCCTGAACATTTCCTAATTCAAGAATTATATCTAACGAACGCACGCGACTTACACCTTTAAGTAATTCGTTGTGTTCGTGTGTAAAATTTATGTTTAATGACTGAGCGATTTTCTGCCAGGCCAAAAAGTGGTATTTAGCCGTGTCTACAATTACGCCATCAAGATCGAATATGAATGCTTTTTTGTTCATTATATTGGAAATTCTTCTTTTTATTATTTTTGAATAGTATCGTCTACATCTTTTACTTTGTAAACTAAAAGTGCAGCGATTAAAAAACTAACTCCACTAGTAATTAAGGCATAAATGGCATCGCCATTGTAAAGATATTTTACAATCGGACCGCCAATTAAGGCATTTACAATTTGCGGAATTACAACAAAGAAGTTGAAGATTCCCATGTAAACTCCCATTTTTTTAGGGGCAATTGAGCCTGCAAGAATAGCATAAGGCATCGCAAGAATACTTGCCCAGGCCACACCAATTAAAATCATTGGCAATACAACCCAGTCTTCATTCGGCATGAAATAAATGGAAATTAATCCGATTCCTCCAATGATTAAGGAAAGTGCATGAGTTGATTTTCGTCCGATTTTTTTTGCGATGTAAGGCAGGAAAAACAGTGCGATGATAGCAGAAACTAAGTTGTAAACGCCAAATAAAATTCCGACCCAGTCACCGGCATCCTGATACTGTTGGCTCGAAGTGTCACTTAATGGCAATCCGTAAATATGATGTGCAATGGCCGGAGTGGTAAAAACCCACATGCCAAATAAACCAAACCAGGAAAAAAACTGCACCCAGCTTAGCTGACGCATTGTGGTTGGCATTTTTGCAAAGTCGGTGAAAATGTCTGTAAGTTTTGATTTTTCTTCAGAAGGAATATCTACTTCACTTTGTGGATCTTGAAAATTAGCTAATTCTTCAGGAGTGTATTCTTTTGTGGTAAAGAGTGTTACCAAAATTGAACCAATTAAAACGGCTGCACCAATGATAAATGATAATTTCAGGTTTAACGGAATACTTCCGGGAACGGCATTGTTTGAAATGCCAAAATAGTTGGTTAAAACATAAGGCAAAGCCGAACCAATTACGGCTCCAAAACCAATTAATGAAGTTTGAATACTGAAACCTGCTGTACGCTGATCTGTTCTTAAATTGTCACCAACCAAAGCGCGAAACGGCTCCATCGCAATGTTGAAAGAAGCATCCATGATCATTAACATTCCGGCTCCAACCCATAAAGCTGGTAAAACAGAAATGAAAATATTAGCCTGAGGCATTAAAATTAATCCAACCGAAGCCAGGATTGCGCCAACCAGAAAAAATGGTTTTCGTCTTCCAAACTTTCCCCAGGTTTTGTCGCTGTAATGACCAATAATGGGCTGCACTATTAATCCCATCAGGGGAGCAATAATCCAGAACCATGAAAGTTCATGTACGTCGGCACCAAAAATTTGAAGAATTCTGCTGGCATTTGCATTCTGAAGTGCAAACCCCATTTGTATTCCCAAGAAACCGAAACTCATGTTCCAAATTTCCCAGAAACTTAATTTACGCTTTTCCATTATCGTAATTTGAAAAAATTATACGATAAGCGCTTTGCTTATCAAAACTTACTGTTTTTTTCGAAGTAAAAGTAAAAGCCTTGACGGCCGTAAAAGTATAAATTATTTTTAGATATATGCTAACAAAAAAGCCATAAAAATTAATTATGGCTTCGGAATATATTGATTTTAAGAAAATTAGTCAGTAGATTCTCTTTTTATTAAATGTGTTTCTATAACTTCTGTGGTGTAGTTTTCGTTTTCTTCTTCGTCATCATCGTGTTCGGCTTCGAGTCGTTCGATCAGCATTTTAGCAGCTTTATTTCCCATTTTTTCACCGCTTTGGCTTACGGTTGTAATACTTGGTGTAGAATATTTTGAAATGATTCCATCCGTAAAAGCAATTACGGCCAAATCTTCAGGAACTTTTAGTCCCATTTTGTTAGCTGTTTTGATTATGGTTACTGCAAAAAGTTCGTTTACAGCAAAAACAGCATCAAAAGCTCTGGCGTGCAAAAGTTCAGAAATGGTGATTTCGCAGGTATCTACATCTTCAATTTTTATGATTAAATCTTCGTTGAATGGTAATCCGTTGTCTAAGAGTGCTTTTTCGTAGCCGTCAGTTCTTAATTTTCCAACACTTACATAATCGACTGTTGTAACTAAGGCGATCTTTTTACGGCCATTATCAATCAAACTTTGCACGGCTTCATAAGCTGCTGCTTTATCATCAATAATAACCTTATCGCATAAAATATCATTCGTAACGCGGTCGAACATTACAACCGGCATTCCCTGATTGATAACTTCTGTAATGTGATGAAAATCACCTTTGTACTGGGTTTCTTTAGAAAGTGACATGATAAAACCATCGATGCTTCCGTTGGCTAACATTTCCATATTGAGGACTTCTTTATCAAAAGAATCATCAGATAAACAGATCACTACACTATAACCATTTTCGTTGGCCACCTGTTCAATTCCGTTGATTACGGTAGAGAAAAAATAATGTACAATTTCAGGAATAATAATACCAATACTTTTGGTCTTTCGGTTTTTTAAACTAAGGGCAATATTGTTGGGTTTATAATTGTAAAACTTTGCAAAGGCCTGCACTTTTAGGCGTGTTTCTTCTCCGATTTCAAGGCTGTTTCTGAGTGATTTTGAGACAGTTGAAATAGATACATCAAGTTCCTTTGCGATCTGTTTTAAGGTTATTTTGCGTTTCATGAGTTAAATTGAAAAAAATCTAATTAATAATAAAGGTATCTTTTATTTTATGATTTAGCATTTTTTGACTGAAAAGATTACAAAATATAGAAAGTTTTCAACACTACCACGTTTTCGTAACGCATAATAAATTGTAGAATGTCGGCCATGTTAATAAATTCCTAATTTTGAAATTCGAAGTAAAATTAAAAACTTAACTAACAATCACAAACTCAAACTAATTTAAACAAAAAGTATGAAAACAATTTACAAAAAGTTGTTATTTTTATTCCTCTTGTTGCCGTTCACTGTGTTAGCTCAAAACACTGTAAGCGGGACTGTTGTCGATAAAGCAACAGGTCAGCCAATACCGGGAGTAAATGTAAGTGTACAAGGTGCGCCAGGCGGAACATCAACCGGATTTGACGGAAATTACCAATTGTCAAATGTTAAAAACGGAAATAAAATCGTGGTTTCTTTTATCGGCTACAGAACGGCTACCATTGATTACACTGGTCAAAAGACATTAAATGTAACTTTAGAAGAAGATACCAATCAACTTAAAGAAGTTGTAGTTCAGGTAGGTTACGGTACTGTTAAGAAAAAAGATGCAACAGGTTCTGTATCTCAAATTTCCGCAAAAGAATTTAATAAAGGTATTAACGTAACTCCTGAGAGTTTAATTAGCGGTCGTATTTCGGGTGTTAATGTAACTGGTGGAGGAGCGCCTGGTGCAAAAGCTGATATTAGAATTCGTGGAGGATCTTCTTTAAGTGCTTCAAACGAACCATTAATTGTATTAGACGGTCTTCCGTTAAGTAATACTAAACCAGAAGGGGCAACAAGTATATTATCTACAATTGATCCTAATGATATTGAGTCTTTTACAGTTCTTAAAGATGCTTCTGCTGCTGCAATCTATGGATCAAGAGCTGCAAATGGCGTAATTGTTATTACAACTAAAAAAGGTGCAAAAGGTGGTGTAAAAGTTAACTTTAGCTCTCAGGTTGGTATCAATACTGTTGCGAATACTGTTGATGTTATGAATGCAGATCAATTTCGTGAATTGGTAAACACAAAAGGTAGTGCGGCACAACAAGCTTTATTAGGTAATGCTAATACAAACTGGCAAGATGAAATTTTTCATACTGCTTTAACAACAAATAATAATATATCTGTTAGTGGTTCATTATTTAACAAATTACCAGTAAGATTATCTGTGGGAAATGTTGATAATCCTGGAATCCTAAGAAATACTTCTTTTGAAAGAACAACGACATCGATATCGTTAAATCCTGTTTTATTTGACAATCATTTAAAAATTGACATTAGCGGAAATTTATCTTTTGGTAAAAATCAGTTTCAGGACGAAGGTGCTGTAATAGGAAGTGCTATAGGATTTGATCCAACACAATCTGTTTATGAAGCAGGTTCTCGCTACGGAGGATATTTTGAATGGCTAGAGCCAACAGGAAATTTACCTTTATTGCCGGCTAGAAACCCTGTGGCAAGATTAAACCAAGATGAAAGAAGATCTACTTCTACAAGAAAATGGGGTAATGTTAGGTTAGATTATAAATTTCATTTCTTTGAAGATTTGAGAGCTGTTGTTGAGGCTGGTATTGATAGATTCGATAGTAGTGGATATACTGAAGTAAGCACGCAAAGTGCTTTAGGATATCAACCAAAACCTTTTACTGATGCTGGTTATGTAAATTTAGGGAACTATAGCCAGTATACTGATGCACTTCAAAACAAAAACTTAAATGCATATTTTAATTATACTAAAGATTTAGGTAAATTTAAGATTGATGCAACAGCAGGTTATAACTACCAGTTATTTCAAAGAGAAAAATTTCAATCAGGTGAAGTTAGACAGCCAAATCCTAATAAAGATGTAACAACTGAGCCCGATGTTAATTTACAATCGTTTTTTGGACGTTTGAATTTAGGATATGATAGTAGATATTTATTGACTTTAAATTACAGAAGAGACGGAACTTCTCGTTTTTCTGAAGATAACAGATGGGGTAATTTTGGTGGAGCTGCTTTTGCATGGAATTTGTCTGAAGAAGCTTTCTTAAAAGATAATGCAACTTTTTCGACTTTAAAATTAAGAGTTGGTTACGGTACTACTGGTCAGCAGGATATCTCTGTTCAATATGATTATTTACGTCGTGTAACATTAGGTACAATTAATTCTCAGTACATTTTTGGAAACCAAATCTATACTACGGCAAGGCCGGAAGGATATAACGAAAATATTAAATGGGAAGAACTAGCTGAGATGAATGTTGGAGTTGATTATGGATTTTTTAATGATAGAATTACAGGATCTATTAACTACTTTGACAAGAAATCTACTGATTTGCTAGCTGAAATTGCGGTTCCTGATGGTGCAAATATTAGAAATCAAGGTTTCTTTAATATTGGAAGTGTAAGAACAAAAGGGCTTGAATTTAGTATTGCTTCTGATATCATTAAGAGTGATAATTTAAACTGGAATGTAGCTTTCAATACTACCTATATTGATCAAAATATTTCTAAAATAGGAATTAATGTTCCAGGTTTCCAGGGATATTTAATAGGTGATAATATAGCTGGTGGAAATGGAAATAAAATTCTAATTAATTCAGTGGGCTATGCGCCAAATTCATTTTTTGTTTACGAGCAATTATATGATGCAAATAAAAGACCAATTGCAGGAGCTTATGTAGATAGAAATGCAGATGGAAAAATAGATGCTGGAGACCGTTATAGAGCTGGTAAAGCTGCTCCTGATTATACTTTTGGTTTGTTTTCTACTTTAAACTACAAAAAGTTTGATTTTACAATGAACTGGAGAGCAAGTGTTGGAAATAAAATTTTTGATAATGTAAGTTCTAATTTAGGCTATTCTGATGCTGGATTAAGAAGACAAACAGATTTGTCTAACGTAAGTTCAGATTATTTTAATACTGGTTTTACTTTTGAAGATAATGGAACACAACGTTACCTTTCTGACTATTTTATAAAAGATGCTTCTTTTATTAAGCTAGATAACGTTACGCTTGGATATACTTTTGATAAAACAATCATTAAGGCCGCTTCTTTAAGATTTACAGCTGGTGTTCAAAATGTTTTCATTCTTACGAAATATGATGGATTAGATCCTGAGAAATTCAACGGAATTGATAATAATGTTTACCCAAGAGCAAGAACTTTCTTGTTTGGAGTTAATGCTAATTTCTAATAGTAGGCTGAAATCAAAAATTTAAAAATAAACAAAATGAAAATATCATTTAAATATATATCTTATTTTTTCCTATTCGTTTTAGGATTAAGTATGACGCTTACATCGTGTACGGACGATTTAAACGTGACGCCAAAGGATGATGATGAGTTTTTATCTGAAACATTTTTTCAGGATCCTGCATCATACAAACAGGTATTGGCAAAACTATATGCAGGTTTGTATGTAGGAGGTAATGATGGTGATGGTTCACCAGATATTGCAGGACTTGGAGGTGATTTTAGCAGTTACTTACGATTACTTTTTGTAACTCAGGAATTTTCTACTGATGAAGCAATTATTGCATGGGCAGATGGTACTTTACCAACTTTGAATTCTCAAACATGGGCTCCTGCTAACGAATTTTTGGAAGGAACTTTTTCAAGAGCTTTCTATCATATTAGTGTTGCTAATGAGTTTTTAAGACAAACTACAGATGAAAAATTAGAGGCAAGAGGTGTTGATGCAGATTTAAAAGCTGATATCGCTAAATTTAGGGCAGAGGCTCGTTTTTTAAGAGCTTTCTCCTATTATAACTTAATGGATTTGTTCGGAAATGTGCCAATTACAACAGAAAATGATCCTGTTGGATTCTTTTATCCGGTACAAAAGTCAAGAGCTGAAGTTTTTGCTTTTATTGAATCTGAACTGAAAGATTTAAATAATAGTTTAGTAGATTCTAGACAAAATGAGTATGGTAGAGTTGATAAAACAGCTGCTAAATTTTTATTAGCACAAATTTATCTAAACTCTAAAGTATATACTGGAACTGAAAGAAATAATGAAGCAGCTACATTATGTAGTGAAGTTATTAATTCAGGATATACTTTCGCAAATGTTCCTTACAGTTATTTATTCTCTGCAGATAATAATAGAAATGGTGCTCAGTCTGAATTTATTTTCCCAATTATTGGAGATGGTAACGCTATTAGAGCTACAGGAGGAGGAATGAGTTTTATTATGCACGCTTCTATCGGTGGTAGCATGAATGCCGCTTCAAGAGGTATGGATGGTGGATGGCAAGGAATCAGAACCCGTAGAGAGTTTGTAAATCTTTTTCCTGACGAAACAGCAACAGCAGATAAGAGAGGAACTTTCTATACAGATGGTCAGTCAAAGGACATTAACAATGTTGGAACTTTTACAGACGGTTATGCTGTAACAAAATACATCAATGTAAATTCAGACGGTTCTGCAGCTCAAAGAAATGATATCCCGGATATTGATTTCCCAATGTTTAGGTTAACAGATGCTTATTTAATGTATGCTGAAGCAACTCTTAGAGGGGCTAGTACTGGAAACCTTAATACAGCTTTAGGTTATATTAATCAAATTAGAACCAGAGCAAATGCACAAACAATTACACTTCCTCAATTAACACTTGATTTTATTCTGGATGAAAGAGGGAGAGAATTATTCTGGGAATGTAAAAGAAGAACTGATTTAATTCGTTTTGGAAAATTCACAGGAGGATCTAAAATCTGGCAGTGGAAAGGTGGTTCTATGAATGGTAATACTACAGAATCATACAGAGACCTAATGCCAATTCCTGCACGAAATATTCAGGCAAACCCAACATTAGAACAAAACCCAGGATACTAACATTTTATAAAACATTAAAATGAAAAATATATATAAAATATTAATCGCATTTGTTGGTGTGTTGGCAGTTTCATGTAATGCTGATGCTGTTGATGAAAGAACAATTCTTGATGCTGTTTCTACACCAGAAATTACTGCTCCGGCAACAGGACAAAGTTTTGTCTTAGATGTTAATAAAGCATCTGAGGAGGTTGCTAAGTTTACTTGGTCGGCTGCAGAATATTCTTCTCAGGTAGCAATAAAGTATACTCTGTTAATAGATAAAAAAGGTGGCGATTTTACAGCCGCAAAAACTCTGGCAACAACTACTAATGGTGCTAAAGAAGTGTCTGTACTTGCAAAAGATTTAAATCAGGCAGCAATTGATTTAGGAGGACAACCAGAAGTTGCAGCCGAATATGATGTGAAAATTGCATCAAATGTTTCTGGTGGATTTGTTCAGTTATCAAAAGGTTTAATTACAATGACTGTAACTCCTTACACAGGAAAAGTTCCTTATGATTTTAATGATTGGTACTTAGTTGGTGATGCAACTGTTTCGGGCTGGGATAATAATAAAGGAAACCAAATTTTGTTCAGAAGTGGAACAAATGTTAATGAATATGTGTTCACAGGATTCTTTAAAAAAGGATATTTTAAAGCTATTAAAAACTTAGGTAATTGGGCTCCAATGTACGGAGGAGCTAACGGTTCTTTGGTTTATAGAGGAACAGATGCTGATGCAGATCCTGCAAGCTTCGAAATTCCTGCTGATGGATACTACAAATTTAAAATGGATGTTCAAAAGTTAACCTACACATTGACAACTTACGATGCATCTGCTGCTATAAGTTATGCGACAGTTGGTATTATTGGAAGCAGTACTGCTAAAGGTTGGGATGCTTCAACTGCAATGGTAAAATCTTCTTTTAATGGTCACATTTGGTCTCTTGGTGTAACTTCATTAAATGATGGTGAAATGAAATTTAGAGCAAATGATGCTTGGGATGTTTCTTGGGGAGGAAAAACTCCTTTCTCAGGAGGAGGAACTGGTGACAATATACCAGTATCAAAATCTAAATATGTTATTTATTTTAATGATTTGGACGGAAGTTATTTAATGATTCCTAATCAATAATAAAACTTTCTTTATACAAAGAGGGCTATCTGTAAGGTAGCCCTTTTTTAATCAGACTAACTAAACCAACCGTATTATGAAAAAAACTATACTATTACTATTTCTTTTGTTGTCAGCAATTTCTTTTGCGCAGCAGCAAACAGCAACATATTCCGTAAGCCCATCTACTTTCGACGAGACTACTTCTATAACAATTACAATTAACGGAAGCAGTATAAACGAATCAACTTGGGGTGTAACCGACAACAAATTGTATCTATGGGCTTGGGCTTTTGATACAAATGATACAACTCAGAAAGGCACTCCGGATAACGGGGCCTGGGACAACTCAAGTGATGCAAGCGTATTTACTTATAATGCCGGAGCAGATACGTATACAAAAACTATTACACCAACCACCTATTATAATACAACCAATATTGGAAAAATAGGTTTTTTAGTAAAAGCTAAAAACGGAAACGGAGATAAAAAATCACAGGATATTTTAGTCGAAGTTGGCTCTTTTCAGGTGACATTGACCGCTCCTTTGCAAAATAGTGCTACAATTATTACTTCTGGCTCCAACTTCAACATTGCAGCTACAAATACAAACGGGGCTGCGAGTTATACTTTAAAAGCCAACGGTACCACAATAAATACAATTGCAAGTACAGTTAATTATTCCTATTTGCATAATAACGTCATAAGTAATCAGAGTTACGAATTGTTGGCAACACAAGCAGGAGTTACTATTTCTAAAAAGTTTTCTGTAATAGTAAATCCAAATACGGTTTCTGAAGCCATGCCTGTGGGTTTAGTTGATGGAATTAATTATAATTCTGCTGATGCAACAAAAGCAACTTTGGTTTTAGATGCGCCGTTAAAAGATTTTGTTTACGTGGCCGGAAGTTTTAACAACTGGCAGCCTTCATCGGCGTATGCTATGAAAAAAGATCCGGCTTCAGGAAAATTTTGGTTAGAACTGACAGGATTAGTTTCGGGAACAAATAACACATATCAATATTGGGTTGTTGATGCCACTCCTTTAGCAAATTCACCAGCGATGGTAAAAACTGCTGATCCATATTCGACTTTAGTTTTATCACCTTATGATGACTCTACAATTCCTGCTGCAAACTACCCAAATTTACCGGCTTATCCAACCGGGCAAAATTTTGAGGTTACAGTTTTCAAGACAGGTCAGACTCCATATAACTGGCAGATTACGAATTTTACTAAACCAGAGAAAGAAAAGCTGGTAGTTTATGAGGTTTTGGTTCGTGATTTTGATGCTGCAAGAAATTATCAAAGTTTAATAGATAAGATTGATTATTTTAAAAATTTAAAAATCAATGCAATCGAGTTAATGCCTGTAATGGAGTTTGAAGGCAATGAAAGCTGGGGTTATAATACTTCGTTTCACATGGCTTTGGACAAGTTTTATGGTACTTCAGATAAATTAAAAGAATTAATCGATGTATGTCACCAAAACGGAATTGCGGTTATTCTGGACGTTGCCTTAAATCATGCCTTTGGAAGAAATCCGATGGTAAGAATGTGGATGAACGACCCGGATGGTGATGGTTTTGGTTCGCCAACAGCTGAAAATCCTTATTTTAATATGACAGCTAAACATACTTATAGTGTAGGAGAAGATTTTAATCATCAATCGCTAAGAACTCAAAATTATGTAGAGCGTGTAGTAAGACAATGGATTGAAGAATACAAAATTGATGGTTTTCGTTGGGATTTAACAAAAGGATTTACACAAGCATGTACTGACTCTGATGAATCTTGTACTAATGCTTATCAGCAGGATAGGGTAGATATTCTTAAAAAATATGCCGATTACTCGTGGAGTTTAGACCCGACACATTATACCATTTTTGAACATTTGGGTACAGATGCTGAAGAAAAACAATGGGCAGATTACAGAGTTAGCGAAACACCTGGTAAAGGAGTTATGATGTGGGGTAAAATGACAGATCCTTATAATAAATTGTCTATGGGATATACGAGTAACATTTCCAGAATGACAAGCTCAAGCCGCGGTTTTGTGGCAAACCGTCTAATGGGTTATGCAGAAAGTCATGATGAAGAACGATTAATGTATAAAAATGTTCAGTACGGAGCTTCTGCGGGAAGTTATAATGTAAAAACATTAAATACAGCATTGACAAGAATGTCGGCTATTGGAGCAGTTTCTTTATTAGTTCCCGGTCCAAAGATGATATGGCATTTTGGAGAATTAGGATGGGATGAATCTATTTTTACATGTAATAATGGTACTGTAAATGACTCGTCAGGAACTATTCCCGGAGATTGTAAATTAGACACAAAGCCACAGCCGCAATGGGTTGAAAACTGGCAGGGAGATTCAAACAGAAATAAAATTTACAATGATTGGTCAAAAATGATTACCCTTAAAATTGCAGAACCAGTATTTCTAGGAACACCAACTATTGCCAATGCAAATTCATTAAGCGTTAATATAAAAATTACCAATCCAAATCTGGCGGCAACGCAGCTAAAAGATGTTCTTATTGTGGCAAATTTTGATGTAACGACACAAAATGTTGCGACAGGTTTTCAATACACAGGTGTCTGGTATAATCTAATGGACAATACAACTATAAATGTTGCAGATGTAAATGCTCCGATAAGCCTTGCAGCAGGTGAATACAGAATTTATGGTAATAAACAGGCAAATTTAGCAATAGCTGATTTTGAAAAAGAGAATTCGGTTAATTTGTATCCTAACCCGGTTACAGATTATTTTACTTTAAATGTAACCACAACAAAAGTTCAGGTTTATTCTGTTACCGGACAATTGGTAAAAAGTTTTGCCACTCACGGAAATTTAGACTTTCAGTTTAATGTAGCAGATTTAAAAACCGGATTATATCTTGTAAAAGCTGTTGATGAAAATAAAAAAATACAGATGATGAAATTCATCAAAAAATAATGGTTTGTTAGTAATGGTGAAAGGGCTGTCTATAAATAGGCAGCCTTTTTATTTAAATCTGTTTTCAGATTATTTTTTCTTATTATTATATTCACCAATTACGGCAAAATAACCAAAAGTTCCCAGCCCTAAAACAATTAGCGGAGTCAGAATAAAAAGGATTATAATACCAAAAACCAAATCATCTTGTTTGTCTGAAAGTAATTTTGGTAATCCAAATTCGAAAACGCAAAAATAAGCAGCAGAAACTGCCAATATCACCCATATAACTCCTAAAGCTTGCTTAATTGTATTCATTTTTTTTAATTTAAAGGTGATTAGTTTTATTTTTATTATCGATGTAAATCATTCCAATTACAAAACAAACCGAAGCGATAATGATAGGATACCAAAGCCCATCAAGATAAAAATCAGTTTTACCCGAATCCTTTGCTTGCGATACAAGATAAGTAGAAATAGCAGGAAGTAAACCTCCAAAAATTCCATTTCCAACATGATAAGGTAATGACATCGAAGTATACCTGATTTTTGTCGGAAACATTTCTACTAAAAATGCAGCAATTGGCCCATAAACCATTGTCACAAATAAAACCTGAATGAAAACCAAAAATATTAACGTCCATTCATCACTGGAATTAATGGTAACAGAAATGCTTGTTTGTGCTTCTTTAGTAGGAATATATGATTTTTTTTCTACAGCGGTTGTACCGTCAGTATATATTTTTTGAGTTGTTAGTGTATAACCTCCACTATTTTTATTTTCAATTGATTTTGTTGTTTTATCTGTGATTTCTGTTTTATAGCTAATGTCTGTTGTATTATACATCATTTTATAAATAGGCCTGTAAAATAAAATTGCCAGCAGCATACCGCTCATCATAATGTACTTTCTGCCAACTTTGTCACTCAGCCATCCAAAAACAATAAAAAATGGTGTACCTAATAATAAAGCAATTCCCAATAGGGTGTCTACCTGAGAAGAGTCAATATTCATTACGGTTTTCATAAAACTCATGGCATAAAATTGCCCTGTGTACCATACGACACCCTGTCCCATTGTAGCGCCAAATAAGGCCAGTAAAACAAATTTTAAATTATATCGGTTTCCAAAACTTTCTTTTAACGGATTGGCACTTGTAGTTCCTTCTTTTTTTGCTTTGGCAAAAACAGGTGACTCATCCATGTTTTTACGTATCAAATAAGAAACACCAACCATAACAATAGAAACCCAAAAAGGAACACGCCATCCCCAGGAATCAAAATCTTCAGCAGATAAAGCATTCTTTGTTGCCAGAATCACCATCAGTGAAATAAATAACCCAACTGTTGCGGTAGTCTGAATCCAGGAAGTCCAATATCCTTTTTCTCCCACAGGAGCATGTTCGGCTACATAAGTAGCTGCACCGCCATATTCGCCACCAAGCGCAAGCCCTTGTAATAAGCGCAGGATCAGTACTAATAAAGGAGCCAAAAAACCTATAGTTTCATAACTCGGAATACAGCCAATTAAAAATGTAGAACCACCCATTAATAATAAGGTAGCCATAAAAGTATATTTACGACCAATGATATCGCCAAGTCTGCCAAAAAATAAAGCACCAAAAGGGCGTACAACAAATCCGGCAGCAAAAGTGGCCAATGTAGATAAAAATGCAGCTGTTGGATTGTCACTTGGGAAAAATTTGGTTGAAATTACAACAGCAAGACTTCCAAAAATATAAAAGTCATACCATTCAATCATTGTACCCATAGATGAGGCCGAAATTACTTTCCAAATGCCTTTTGTTGAAGTTTTACTCATAAAACGCTCTGTGTTTTTGATGCTAAATAAAATTATAAAGTATGATTTTACGAATATATAAGATATTTTTTTATTTAGTTGATACTTTTTTAACAAAAACAAAATAATTGTTGACTTTACACTTTTTAATAGTAATTTGAGTTTTCATGAACTAAAAAAAAAGGTTTCAGAAACTAGCCAGAGAGTAAATTTTGGAGTAAGACAATATAAAATAAATCTGCCTAACAGAAATGTTGTACTTGGGGTAAAAGAGACATCATCTTTACAACATAGCCAACGGTTGAAACCGTTGGGACAAATATTATTACCGATTATATTGTCACAATCGTATCCCAAGGTTGAAACCTTGGGCTATGGTGGAAGATGATAAATTGATTGTAGTGCGGTGCTCAGGAAAATTAGAAAATTAGAAAAAACAAAAAACCCACTCAGTGAGTGGGTTTTGGTGGTGCCTCCAGTCCCGAGGCTTCGGGAGAACCAGGGACAAATTAAGATTTTCTCTTCGATAAGATATCTTTTAAAATAGATGGATCTGCGATTATTTTGTTGTTGAAAATTTTACTTTTCATTCTTTTAATGAAACTTTCAAGATATATAGCTTCTTCTTTATTACTGCAGATAAAAGTCAGGACCACTTCCCAATCATTTGCAATTTTGGTAAAAGAATTTAAATAGAAATGATTTTTATGTTTTGAAATTCTTTCCTCTAAGTTGGTTGTTTGTCCTATGTAAAATTTTTCAGAAGAATTTGAATACAGTATATATAAGGGATGAAGCACAAAGCTTGGGGAGGAAATGTCAAAATAAAACAAGAACTTTGCAATCTAAGAATTTTATATGACCCCTATAGAGCTTTTGAAGTT
>NZ_JAFICC010000023.1 GCF_017833415.1 Flavobacterium sp. 1355
TATAAAAGAAAAACACCTGTAAAAAAAGTTCTTACAGGTGTTTAATTAAATATATTTGTCTAATAATCTGTATCGATTATTTAGGACTAGTCATTCCTTGGAAATGATTCTAGGTTTTGAGTACATGCTGTCAGGCTGAGCGGAGTCGAAGCCCGCAAAGCTACTCAGCAAATGCGCTTCGACTCCGCTCAGCCTGACAAATGAAAATATAATAAAATGTGGTTCTTATTATAAATAAAGTTCTCCACGCATTGTAATAATAGAAGAACCGCCAACCAGAACATCTTTTCCGCGATCCATTACTTCTATTACAGAAGGTTGGTTTAATTTGACACCCTGAAGAATTTTATATTCCTTATTAACCTGTGCATATCTGTTTTTTGTCAAAAAAGCAATTAGCGGACCAGCTGCTGTTCCTGTTGCAGGATCTTCTTCTATGCCAATTATAGGGTTAAAAAAGCGGGCTTCGACGATGTGATCCTGATTTTCATCTGAAACGGCAAAACAATAAAATCCCTCGAATTGATATTCTTTTGAGATTTCGATTAAGAGTTTACTGTCCGGAATGCATTCGTTGAGCAATTGGCTGTTTCTTACAGGAACCATTGTGTGCGAAACTTCAGTTTGTACCACAGTAGGGATCAACATATCGATTTCTAAATCCTCAATCTTAAAACCTAAAGCTATAGCGATTTTATAGGTTGGAACCTGATGTTTAATAACAGCTTGTTTTTGATGCATTTGCACAATCGGGTCTCCTGTAGCAGGATCGAAACTTACCGTTAGCGGAATCGGGGCATTTTTCATCATTACAAAACGATTGTTTTCGTCCTGATCCTGAAATATTGGCATTTTTTTTAATAAAGCTCCGGCAACTGCACCCAGTAAATTATGCCCGGCACCATCGATTTCAAAACCGATAGGAGTAAAGGAACGCACATTAAGCGCTTTTTGCGTATCTGAATAATAAACAAAAGAAGTTTCTGAATAGCCAAATTCCTTGGCAATATTTTGATAAACTTCTAATTCTAAATCGCCATCTGTAAATACAACTGACAAAGGATTTCCTTTGTAACTTGTATTTGAAAACACATCTAACACATAATATTCTAATGCTGTTCTTTCTTTCATAAATGGATTTTTCAGAATTACTTTAAACGAAGAAGAAAATCACAAATTTGCGATTGCTCTAATAATCCATAAAATTACTATAAATAACACAAAATAAAATTGTGTCCGATTAACTTTTTGGCTGCCAAATTTTCGAACCAGAAATCTTTCGAATAGTAAAAGTATAAAAACCGGAATTATAGTAAAAAGAATATAAATCCTAACCCATCCTGAGCAGAATTTCCGTTTATAAGAATGATAGCGTAAATGATTCCGCCAAAAATGTAGAAAATTCCTAAGATGAAAAACAGGGTTAGTTTTTTTAGAATATTTTTCATCTTAGTGAATTATTGGGTTATTTAAAAACCACTTTTTTTCCTGTCTTTGCAATTTTGACAATATGAAAAGGCTGGGTTATTATAGAAGTAAAATCTCCTTTTTTAAGCTGTTCTACTTTGACAATTATACTTCTGTCAGTTTGACTAATTTTTGTAATATCGATAGAATATCCTCCACTGTGGCGTACTTCATCAACAACGGCAATAACATAATACTTATTAAAATCAATATTAGTTTCGTTCAGTTGAGCTATTGAATAAGAGGTCAGATGATTTTTCAAAATAGTCCACTGATCATTATTTTTAATAACCAGATTTGCTTTGGGATTTTCGAAATTCCCGTTATAATGATTTCCCTGACCGATTACTGAAAATTCTACCTCTGATGCTTCTGAGTCATCACTGCTGCAACCTATTAATAAAAATAAAATGCTAAATAATAAAATAATCTGTTTCATGGTTTTAGTTTTTGGTTATAAATGCAACCCACTTTGTGTGATTTGTATTTATTAACAGATATACTTTTATCTAAAAGGTTGCGTTGGCTTTTTTTAATAATGTTTTGATTTTTAAACTAATATAAAAATATTTTTGCAAATTAAAAGACAAAAAAACACTTGCTTTTTTGATACTTGTAAAAGAACTAAAATTTAATTGACTACTTTTTGAAAGCAAATATTTTATAGCTTATTCCGAACGTCAAAGAATTGGTTTTACCATTTAGAGACGGTCCGGTGTAAGTATTGGTTTCATTATAACTGTTTACTTCAACATTTGCTAAAGTATTGGCTAGTCCTAAGCTGTATCTTAAGTCAAATCTAAAACGATTATATCCTCCCGTTACACCAAGGCCAACACCATAATTAATTTTAGAAGAATTTGATAAATCATTTTCATCCAGCAAATAAGGTAAATAATATTGCCCCGTAACATCTGCACCTTTTGATGGTGTAAGCGGATCTAGTAGTGATGCAAAAATACCTGCCTGTGGCCCTACGAAGAACTCATCTTCTTCAGGTTTTAAAATGTAATAGTTTAAATAAAGCCCAAAATTAAAATCAGCGTATTTATATTTTGATGTTTTTGCTTCACTAAAATCACCATCTACATATTTTACATCCAAATTATTTTGTTTGTAGCCAATTTCCAGTTGATAATTATAATTTTCATGATAGCCCATAAGCATATTTACCGATGCATAAAAACCAGGTTTACCTTCACTCAGTAAATCAGATGATTTTAAATCTGTCTGGTTAAAACCAGCTGCAATATAAAACCCCCTTGGAGCCTGACTGTATATAGATAAATTAAAAAAGAATATTGTAATAAGTATTGTTAGTTTTTTCATGTTTAAAATTTTATTTGCATTCAATGTAATCTGTGTCAGAAATGAAGGACAGTATTGTTCTGTTCTCCTCGTCGGCAACATCATATTTCTGAAGTTTTGACATTACTTCAGGACAGTCAGAAAAATGCTTTCTGATCATCGGAGCAATTTTTCCCCGCAGTTCTATGTTTTCATCAGATTTTCCTGATGTTACATCAATTTGATCTAGTATAGTTTCGCTATTATCAACAACATATAGTTCGTAAAATGTTTTTGAAGACATCATTCTGCCGGTAGAAGTAGATGATGTAACCGTTATAGCAACACCGATAAGTTTTTTGTCTTCTTTTTCTGCAAACACAAAATATACCTTAGCTCGTTTCTTTTGGTTTAAGTGAAATGATTTTAAGTAGCTAAGGCCCAAAAAAGCATAATCCAGATCTTCGAACTTGATATATTTTTCCCAGCTCTTTCCAACATTCACATAAGATATTCTCTTATCAATCAGTATCACCTCAGTAAGTTCATCCCTAACAAGTGACTTGTTTCCTTTTTTATCAACAATATAAGATGATTGCGCAAACGAACATGAACAAACAAAAAGAAGAATTAGTAATAACTTTTTCATTTTAATTCTCCGTTAAAGTTGCTGACGAATTCAGAGTAAAAATAGAAGGTGTGAAAATTACGTTGCAAAAAACAGCGGTAAGTTTTCCGTTTGATGATGACAGATAGACCAAGCCTTCTCTGGCAACAGAATATTCAATGTAATTGAAACTTATACAAACCTGATCCTTTTCCATAAATGAAGTTGGGCAATCCGGGCAAATTCTGTAAACTCCAGGTGTTGGACGATCTTCACTTGCAAATTCAATCGTAAGATCACCCTGTAAATTACCCGCCTTAATTTTGAAATTGGTATTGTAATTTGAAGTATATACTGAAAAAGTAAGCGGTGCAAAAGAA
This sequence comes from Flavobacterium sp. 1355, assembly GCF_017833415.1. GTDB lineage: Bacteria > Bacteroidota > Bacteroidia > Flavobacteriales > Flavobacteriaceae > Flavobacterium. The sequence continues at coordinate 3,742 of NZ_JAFICC010000023.1, forward strand.
CCACCCTCAAAGGTTATGGTATTTTTGTTTGGGTTGCATGGAATATTTGGAGCATTAATCTCAACAAGAGTTGAGGATTCTAGACTTTCACAAATCCCTTTGGTAGTTTTTAATTTGTATTCCCCAGCCATTGTAGCAGTAACATTTTCAATAATTGGATTCGGAATATTTGATTGAAAGTTGTTTGGTCCTGTCCAGACATAATTTAATTCAGGATTATCCTCAAAAGGAGTTTTTAGTTGTAATGTTCCACCCGGAACAAGCGGGGAATTGCTTGTTGTAGTGATATCAGGCAAATAACAGCTCACTGCTTCACTTGAGCAACTCGATAAAACACATACAAAAGCAAATAAAAAAAGTAAAGTTTTTTTCATAAAATTCTGGTATTACATTTGTTTTTGGTATAAAAAAGTGCTAAAGTATGGTTTTATTAAGGTTTTTATTGTTTTTATTTTGTGAAAAAAGTTGTTCTGCTAAAATTTTGAACTAACTATTTCATTTGGTTTCATTTGGAAATTTAATTTCAATTTTAAGAATAAGTTATTACCATCATTTCTTAGTTTTTCCAGATAAATTATTTGAAACTTTTACATTTCAAAAACATCGCTGTTAACAATTTTCTTGTAGTAATAAGTATATATTTGTGACAATTAAAAATTAAAACAAAGCCAAAATGAAAAATTTAAAAAGAATTATGTTTTTTGCGATTGCTATTTTTACATTAGCAATGTCAACGTCGTGTAGTAGTGATGATTCTAAGGATGACGAAAATGAAAACCCAACAACAGATTTTATCAAATTCAAGTACAAAGAAAAAGATTATACTTATGAATCAGAATTTTCTTCTTCTGAGAGTATAAATATTTCCGGAACGGAAGGAATTGATGATACGTATAAAAAAGTTTCTTTATGGTTGCCGTCAAGTCCAACCGTTGGGACTCATAATGTAGTTTTTGATTTGTCAAACCTTACCACAACTTATCAGGCAAGTTTTTCTTTTATGCCAGAACTTAATAATGCAAGTGCAACATCAGGAACAATCAACATTACTAAAGTTAATGCTGAAAGAATCGAAGGAACATTCAATTTTTCAGGAACTCAGGGTGATAAAACATTTACAGTTACCGAAGGCAGCTTTAGTGTAGAGAGATTCTAAAAGCTTTTTTAGCATAAAGTATGAGACAGCAGTAAGCAAAAGTTTACTGCTGTTTTTTTATATTCAAAAACCATTTCTTTTCTCCATTATTTTCTCCGAAATTTGCACCAGACACATTAAACAAACTCAAAATGGAATTCGGCAGAATCATAATTTCAGAAACCGCAGTAAACAGTAACAATCCTCAGGATATCATCAATTCTAACATTTCGGTAATTAACCTGATGCGTGAAGAAAAAATAGACGACGATTTGATTCACGAAGACGCATTAATGAGTTATTACTTAGATTATTATACTTCAAAATACACAGAAGGCAATTTCTCAAAATTTGTTTATGATTCCGGTTGGAACAAAGAACTGAATGAATTAATAGAAGAAGGCCTGGCATTGATTGGTGCCGAAAAACATTTGGCATTATTCCAGGAACAAAACAGAAAATTGCGTTTGCAAAGTTCTGTTAAACTCGGGAAGTTCCTAAAAGCTAAATTTGAAGGGCCAAATCCGTTTCGGGATTTACTCAATAATGATTTGTTTTTTGAACTGGATGAAAACCTGGCTGAATTAAATGCTGCCTTTCTAAAGTCTCATCCTGATACAGAAGTGCTTTCTGTAGATGAAATGTTTACTGCTCTGGAGGAATTTGTCGGGCATGAAATCAAGAGAGCATAATAACTACCTTAACTCCGTTTTATTATAGTATGCATATTGAACTTGCAGCTCTTTTATCAATTGATCTAATTCAATAAGTTTTGAATATTCTTTCACAAGCAAATCAGCTTTTTCAACTTCATGTCCGGGTGAAGTTATCATATCAGCATATGTTTTAAAGATGTCCATAGTATCCTGAGTATTAGAATACATTTCTAAAATAGTTTTTCTTAAACCATGGTCCTTAAATTCAACAAGTTCTTCAACAGGTTTTCTTCCTTCGGCTATTTTAATTTTTGTTTCTTCAATTAGTTGAAGGAACTCCTTTTTTGATTCAGGCTTTCCGAAATAAGTTCGGCTTTTCGCAAAAAAGTCTTCGTTAGTGTTGATCAAAATAGTGTGGGCCTTAACAATAGTATTGTTGTAACTTGTAATAGTTTGTTGGTTACAACTTGTAATAACCATTGAAAGAGATAGTAAAATCAGAAGTAATGTTTTTTTCATAATTGTAAATATTTAAACAAATATATATAAATAGCTTTAGGAGTTTAAAGTTGTATTGAATTTTGAACATTTTATTTATGAGGGATTCACAATAAAAATATAAAGAAGCATAGAAATTATACTATATTTTTAGAGATTCTCTGCAATCAGTTAGGCTAACGCTGTGAAAATCTTTTTTACCTGTAAGTTTGTCCCCAATCTTAACAAACATTTCCTTAAATTTGCTTCCATTATAAAAAAAATACAATAGTTACAAAAATCAAGCTATGTTACAAATCGCATTTATTAGAGAAAATCAGGAGAAAGTAATCAAGGCTTTGGCAAAACGAAATATCGATGCTAAAAGCGTTGTTGAAGAAGTGGTGCAATTAGATGAAAACCGTCGTGCTGCGCAGGTAGAATTAGACAATACTTTATCTGAATCTAATAAATTGTCCAAAGATATAGGGGAACTGATGAAAGCCGGAGAGAAGTCTAAAGCAGCAATCCTAAAAGAAAAAACAGTTTCATTAAAAGAAAAAAGCAAGGAATTGGGCGAAAAAGCAGAAGCTTTGGCTGTCGAATTAACAAACAAATTATACACATTACCAAATCTTCCGGCAAATATTGTTCCGGAAGGAAAAACACCGGATGATAACCTTAACGTTTTTCAGGAAGGCGATATTCCGGTTTTGCACGAAGGAGCACAACCGCACTGGGAACTGGTAAAGAAATACGATATTATAGATTTTGAATTAGGTGTAAAAATTACAGGCGCAGGATTTCCGGTTTATAAAGGAAAAGGTGCCCGTTTGCAGCGTGCTTTAATCAATTATTTTTTAGACAAAAATACAGCTGCAGGATATAATGAAGTTCAGGTACCGCATTTGGTAAACGAAGCTTCAGGTTACGGAACAGGACAATTACCGGATAAAGAAGGACAAATGTACCATTCTACTATAGATGACCTGTATCTGATTCCAACCGCTGAGGTTCCGGTTACAAATTTATTCCGCGATGTTATTTTAAACGAAAGCGAATTGCCTGTTTTACATACAGCTTACACACCATGTTTCCGTCGTGAAGCAGGTTCTTATGGAGCACACGTGAGAGGGTTAAACCGTTTACATCAATTTGATAAAGTAGAAATTGTACGTATCGAACATCCTGACAAGTCTTACGAAGCACTTGACGGAATGGTAGAACATGTAAAAAATATTCTTCAGGAATTGAAATTGCCATACCGTATTTTGCGTCTTTGTGGCGGAGATATGGGTTTCACTTCAGCTTTGACGTATGATTTTGAAGTATTTTCTACAGCACAGGATCGCTGGTTAGAAATTAGTTCAGTTTCTAACTTCGAAACGTTTCAGGCCAACCGCCTTAAATTACGTTTTAAAGACAAAGACGGAAAAAATCAATTGGCGCACACACTAAACGGAAGCTCATTGGCTTTGCCAAGAGTTTTAGCAGGAATTTTAGAAAATTACCAAACGCCGCAAGGAATCGTAATTCCAGAAGTTTTACGTCCTTATTGCGGATTTGATATTATAGATTAATTTTTATAGTAATTTAGAATAACCTAACAGGTTTTTAAACCTGTTAGGTTTCTTAATTGCGACTGAAACCACACCCGGAAAAAACTGAAATATGAAAAACATCTTTATCTATATCGTTTTGTTGTGGTCAGGCCTTATGTTTTCTCAAAATGAGCAATTGGCTCAATATTACTACGACAAAGGCGATTTCGAAAAAGCTAAAGTCAGTTACGAACAGCTTTTAAATGCTTCACCATCCAATACGCAGTATTTTTTACGAACAGTAGATTGCTATCAGCAGCTGCAGCAGTTTGATATAGCCCAAAAAGCAATTCAGGAAAGATATAACCGATATAAGCAAGGTGTTTTTCTGGTAGAATTAGGATACAACTTTCAACTGCAAAAAAACGATTCCAAAGCCAAAAATTATTACGATCAGGCAATAGAAAAAATAAAAACCAATCCAAATGATGTTTACGGTATCGCAAGCTCTTTTGAGAAAAAGGTTTTGTTAGAATACGCTTTAAAAGCGTATGAGACGGCGATGGGAATTCAGCCCAATTATAATTTTAATTTTCAGATCGGAATGCTGTATGGTCAGATCGGAAAGACTGATCAGATGATTGATCTTTTGTTGACAGAATCGTATCAAAATCCGCAAAATTCAAACCTGATTCAAACGCAGTTAGCTCGTTTTATGAATGGTGAAACAGATAATACCGCTTTTAAGGATGCCATGCGAAAAGCATTAATACTTAGAACGCAGAAAGATCAGGATGTCTTTTGGAATCATTACCTAAGCTGGTTTTATGTACAGCAAAAAGAATTTGGAAAAGCCTTCATTCAGGAAAAAGCCATTTACAAAAGAGAACCAGAATCGCTAATCAGTATAGTTAATCTTAGTCAGTTTGCATTAAATGAAGATGATACCGAAACAGCTGTAGAAATTTTAAATTTTATTCTTTCAAACACCCAAGACATAGATTTGCTGATTCAGACAAATGCACGTTTAATGGAAATTAAAATTGCTAAATCTCAGGAGAAAGACTACCCGGCAATAAACGCAGAATTGCAGCAATTGCTTACTACCTATGAAATCACTCCATTTAGCTTATCTTTGCAAATTATTCAGGCACACTTTCTGGCTTTTAATTTAAAAAAACCGGAAGAAGGCAAAGCAGTAATAAAAAAAGCATTAGATCTTAATCTCAATGAATACCAAAGAGCAGATGCCAAAATGGAACTCGGTGATATTTTGCTTTTGGAAGAAAAATTCAATCAGGCATTGATTTATTATTCCCAGATTCAGTTAGATCTTAAGAATGATATCATGTCGCATGAAGCAAGTTTAAAAGCAGCAAAAACAAGTTATTATAAAACTGATTTTGAATGGGCTTTAAAACAATTCAAAGAATTAAAGTCAGCCAACACGCAATTGATTGCCAATGATGCCCTGGAATATTTTTTACTGATTAATGATAATACAGTTGCAGACTCCACGCAAACAGCGCTAAAGCAATTTGCAAAAGGAGATTTTCTGATTTACCAAAATAAGAAACCCGAAGCTATTGCCCAGTTTCAGAATATTTTGAAGAATTTTAAAGGACAGGAAATAGAAGCTGTAACAATGTTGCGTTTAGGTAAAATATATGAAAGCCTGAAAGATTATAGTTCGGCTTTGAGCCAATACCAACAGATAATCGATAATCACAGCGACGGAATTTATGTAGATGAAGCACTGTTTTTTTCGGCAGAAATTTATAACGACGAATTAAAAGACACAGAAAAGGCAAAACCTTTATATGAAAAAGTAATTTTTAACCATCAGGATAGTATCTATTTTGTTGATGCCAGAAAAAAATACCGAGAGTTGAGAGGAGACAAGAATTTATAATTCAGATTTAGAGTTAAGATTTTTTATAGGAATCTAAAATCTTAACTCTAAAATCAAAAATCAAAAAAAATGATTATTTACAACGTTACCACCAATATACATGAAAGCGTTCATGACCAATGGTTAAAATGGATGCAGGAAAAACATATCCCTGAAATCTTAGCAACCCAAAAATTTTCATCTGCGAGAATTGTAAAAGTCTTAGTGGAAGAAGAAATGGGAGGAATTACCTATTCTGTACAATACACAACAGATAATAAAGGTATTTTGGAGAAATATTATCTTGAGGATCAACCGAAATTTGACAGAGAAGCTTTGGAATTATTTGCAGATAAAATGCTTTCATTTAGAACAGAACTGGAAGTTATATCAGAACATTAATTTAGCTACAACGCAGGTTTTCCAGTTTTCATTAAAAATAGTATGAAAATTTGATTTCAAACAAAAGAAGAAAGTAGCTTTGTGCCTTTGAGCCTTCGCGGCAAATAAAACATATAATGGAAAAAGTAAAAGCCAAAAAACATTTAGGACAGCATTTCCTTAAAGACGAAAGCATAGCAAAAGCAATTGCAGACACTTTGAGCTTAAAAGGATATGAAGAGGTTTTAGAAATAGGACCGGGGATGGGTGTGCTTACTAAATATTTGCTTGATAAGCCAATTAATACACACGTAATCGAAATTGATACCGAATCTGTAGCATATTTGGGCGAAAATTATCCGAAATTAAAAGATCAGATTATCTCTAAGGATTTTCTGAAATACAATATAAATGAAGTGTATGAAAACAAACAATTCGCAATTATTGGAAATTTTCCATATAATATTTCGACACAGATTGTTTTCAGGACTTTAGAGTTTAAACACCAGATTCCCGAATTTTCGGGAATGTTTCAAAAAGAAGTAGCAGAACGAATCTGCGAGAAAAAAGGCTCAAAAGCTTACGGAATCTTATCCGTTTTGGCTCAGGCTTTCTATGATACAGAGTATTTGTTTACTGTTGACGAAAATGTTTTTATTCCTCCGCCCAAGGTCAAGTCGGGTGTGATGAAAATGACCCGAAAGGAAGATTACAGTCTTCCTTGTGGTGAAAAGTTATTTTTTACAGTTGTAAAAACTGCTTTTCAGCAAAGACGAAAAACATTACGTAACAGTTTGAAAACATTAAATTTATCAGATAAATTGCGAGAAGACACTATCTTTGATCTTCGACCGGAGCAACTTAGCGTTGATGAATTTATTGTTTTGACTCAAAAAATAGAAGCCGATGGAGTTCAAAGTTAGCAAAGAATTAATCCAGCAGTTAGAAGAGCATATCGTTAAGAGAAACGACAAAGAACTTGAAGTTTTACTTAATGACCTGCACCACGCCGATATCGCCGAAATCCTTGATGAACTGGATTTTGACGAAGCAACCTACATTTTTAAAGTTTTAGATAGTGATAAAACCGCCGAAATTCTTCTTGAATTAGAAGATGATTTGCGTGAGAATATCTTAAGCCGACTTTCACCAAAAGAAATCGCCGAAGAGCTTGATGAGCTTGAAACCAATGATGCTGCCGATATTATCGCAGAACTTTCGCAGGAAATAAAAGCAGAAGTAATCTCGGAGTTAAATGACGTTGAGCACGCAAAAGATATCGTTGAATTATTGCGTTACGATGAAAATTCGGCCGGGGGTCTGATGGGAAAGGAGCTGGTAAAAGTGAATGAGAACTGGAATGTACTTACTTGCGTAAAAGAAATGCGGATTCAGGCAGAAAACGTATCGAGAGTACATTCTATATATGTTGTTGATGATGAAAACCGCTTAAAAGGAAGATTGTCATTAAAAGATTTACTGACATCTTCAACAAAAACACAAATTGGAGACGTCTATATTCGTAAATTAAATTTTGTAAATGTAGATACCGAAGATGTTGAGGTAGCACGTATCATGCAAAAATACGATTTGGAAGCTATTCCTGTTGTAGATGAGCTAGGACGTTTGGTTGGAAGAATTACCATTGACGATATCGTAGACGTAATCAAGGATGAAGCCGATAAGGATTACCAGTTAGCGGCCGGTATTACACAGGATATTGAAACTAATGACAGCGTTCTGGAATTGACAAAAGCGCGTTTGCCATGGCTTTTAATAGGAATGGTGATTGAAATTGTAGCTTCTTTTGTTTTGAAAGACAATGAAACAGCTTTTCAAAAATATTCAACCTTAATTATTTTTGTGCCTTTACTTTCGGCTACTGCCGGAAACATAGGTGTTCAAGCATCGGCAATCGTAGTTCAGGGTTTAGCAAACGGAACTTTAAAAGAGTTTAGCCGAAGTTATTTTAGTAAAGAAATTACCGTATCGATGATTTCGGGAAGTATTATTTCATTACTTCTCTTAGGATACCATTCACTAATGTATGGTCAGTATTTAGTGGGAGTGGCGATTTCAATTTCGATGATTGTTGTGATATTGTTTGCCGCAACTTTAGGAACTTTAGTGCCGCTTTTTCTTCATAAAAATAAAATAGATCCGGCAATTGCGACGGGTCCTTTTATAACAACTACCAATGACGTTTTTGGAATTATGCTTTATTTCGGAGTAGCAAAAATGATTCTCGGGTTTTAGATTTTTGGCACAAATTCATTTGTTATAGTGATTTAAAATCTATAAAATCTCTGTAATTTGTGACGGGAAAATATGCTGTTAATCAGCCTAAAATAAATTAAAACCAACCAAGATGAAAGTACACATTATTGGAGGAGGAAACCTTGGCGTTTCTATAGCCCTGGGAATTGTAAAGTTCTCGAAAAACAATCAGGTCACAGTCACAAGAAGAAATACAGCCAGTATTCAATATTTGACAGAATACGGAATTACAGTATCTTCAGATAATAAACATAACATTCAGGAAGCTGATGTGGTAATTTTAACCATTAAACCTTATCAGGTAGATACGGTTTTTGCCGAAATTTTGCCCGTAATCAAAAACAAAACAATTGCTTCTGCGGTAAGTGGATTATCTTTGGATATGCTGCAAGCCAAAACAAATAACGAATATCCCGTAGTCCGCATTATGCCAAACATTGCAGCCCAGTTTGGAGAATCGGCAACTTGTATTTCTTTTCCTGAAAAAGACAGAGAAAAAGCATTGCCAATTGTTGACTTATTTCAGGATTTAGGAACTGCTCCGGTAATCGATGAAAAATTGATGGATGCAGCGACAGTTTTGGGTGCATGTGGTACTGCATATGCATTGCGTTACATTCGTGCCTCTATGCAGGCAGGAATTGAGATTGGTTTCGATTCTAACACCGCTTTGGCAATCGCTGCCCAAACTGTAAAGGGTGCCGCAAAAATGCTGTTAGAAGAAAAAGTACATCCGGAACAATTAATCGACCGCGTTACAACACCGCAAGGCTGTACAATTGTTGGTCTGAACGAAATGGAACATAATGGTTTCAGTTCGTCTTTAATCAAAGGAATTAAAACTTCTTTGAAACAGATTAAGGGTTAGAATTATTAAAATTCCAAAATATGAAAATTCCAAATTCCAATTTTTAAGTTGAGATTTGGAATTTTTGTTTTGAGATTATCTGTTTTTCTTACTATTGTCAATCTGAGCGAAGTCGAAGACCTCTTTACATTGATAGTCCCTGTTTGAAGGTAATAGATAATTGTTTTAGACTTAATTTTTTTTGAACTAAATTACATCTTCAGTTAATTTGATTTCCTCCCAATTATCACCAATTTCAGTATAATAATTAACTATTTCAATGAATTGCTGATTTTGTTGTTCTGTAAATTCTATTATATTTTCTGCATATAAATCCAAATCCTGAATCCATTTTTTTGGTTGTTTATCAAGATGAAGTTCTCTAAGTTGTTCTTCTAATTTATCTTTTCCAAACCATTGATAAAGAGCTTCTGGAATTGGGTTTTCTAAGAATTCAGTTACTTCTAGTTCTCTTTTCCAAAAACCATAACTGTCTATAATTTCTCCATTCAATATTTTTATAATTCCTGCAGGGCCTAAATTGAAATCGAGAGAACTGCCTATAGCTGTAAAATATTTTCCGGGGTATTTTAAAGATATATCTTGAATTGCCCAATATGGCAAATATTTGCGTCTTTCGTAAGTGAAAAATAATACTTTGGTTTCGTCACTACAAAGTTTAAATTTTGCAAATGAAAGCCCATTATGAAAGTAACTATTAGCATCAGATTGATACAATTCTAAAGTAATTTCTCGCTCTTCATTTTGTATATTCTCTACAATTATAATTATTTGTGTGTCCCAGCCCATCTTAATTAAGATTAATTTCAATATATAAAATTAAGGATTTTTATTACAAAAAAAACATTTATTTGTCTTTAGAATTTTGTTGCGAAATATCTAGCCTGTAAAACTCTGAGGAACGAAGAATCACACAAGAAATTCTGCGTAGTAATTTTCCAATCTTTGGCGATTTATGTGTGTGATCCTTCCTCCGTCAGGATGACAAGTTTGCGAATAATTGGAAATTTTATTTTTATTTAAACTTTCTTTCTCGTCAAAATATACCTCAAATAAACAAATCCAAAAATTCCCGCAAGAGCAGAAGCGATCAGAATTGCAATTTTTGAGAATACAATTATTTCGGGATTTTGGAAAGCTAATATGGTAATGAAAATGGACATCGTAAAACCAATGCCGCCCAACATTCCAGCGCCCAGGATATGTGTCCATTTCAGACTTTTAGGTAGACTGCAAATTCCCGCATTGACTCCTATGAATGAAAAAAGCAAGATACCGATTGGTTTCCCGACTACCAAACCAAGAATAATCCCAAATGCATTAGGATGATTTAAGCCCGTATGCCAATCTGATTTTATTGCTATACATGTATTTGCAATTGCAAAAAGCGGAAGAATGAATAAGGCAACAGGTTTGTGTAAAAAGTGTTGTAATCGATATGAAGTTGATTTTTTTCCGCCATCCCCAAACGGAATAACAAAAGCTAAAATTACCCCTGTAATTGTTGCATGAACACCAGAATTTAGCATAAAATACCACATTGCAATTCCGCCAATTAAATACGGAATGATATTGTAAACTTTTTTTCGGTTCAAAATAAAAAGAAATCCCCAAATTCCTAAAGCAATAGCAAGATTTAGGAATGAGATTGAAGTGGTGTAAAAAACAGCAATTACAATTATAGCACCCAAATCATCTATAACAGCAAGTGCAGTTAAAAATATTTTTAATGATGTGGGAACTTTATTTCCTAATAAGGATAAAATACCAATTGCAAAAGCAATATCTGTAGCCATTGGTATTCCAGCTCCATTTTGCGTTGCTGTTCCGTAATTTAAAGCCAGAAATATTGACGCCGGAATAAACATTCCGCCAAATGCTGCCATTATAGGCAATGCTGCATTTTTTATATTCGATAATTCTCCATGGTAAATTTCACGTTCTAATTCTAACCCAATTAATAAAAAGAAAATAGTCATCAAACCATCATTTATCCAATGTGTGATTGAATGTCCCCCTAAATCTTTTTCCCAAAATGAAATATAAGGTGCTTGAAAAGAAGAATTTGCCAGGAGAAGTGACAGTATTGTTACAAACAATAAGATAATTCCTCCGGATTTTTCATTTTCAAAAAAAGCTTTAAAAGTTTTGGTCATTTTCATTGTAGAATGATTCTGCAGATTTATAAGTTATGCGATTTATCCAAGTATGCGGTTATCTTCAAAGTTAAAAAAAATATGTTCAATAAAAAATTTACTACATTTTGTTTGATTTGAAGTTGATTTTTCAAATTCAATACTAAAGAATAAGGTGTATTTTTGTTTCACATTAAATGAAAAAAAATGAGCGCTAAAATTTTACATATAGACAGTAACCATCCAATTCTTTGGGGACAGCTGGAAGAAGCAGGTTTTGAAAATCACGCGGATTTTAAATCGAGCAAAGAAGAAATAGAAGCCAAAATTCAGGATTATAACGGAATTGTAATTCGAAGCCGTTTTAAAATAGACAAGGCTTTTTTGGATAAAGCTGTCAATTTGCAGTTTATTGCCAGAGTTGGAGCAGGCCTGGAAAGTATTGATTGTGAGTATGCAGAAAGTAAGGGAGTCAGTCTGATAGCGGCACCTGAAGGTAATCGCAACGCTGTTGCAGAACATACACTTGGCGTAATTTTATCATTATTTAATAATCTGAATCAGGCCGACGCCGAAATAAAAGCCGGACACTGGAACCGGGAAAGTAATCGTGGACATGAGCTGGATTTAAAAACTGTCGGAATTATAGGGTACGGAAATATGGGTAAAGCTTTTGCGAAAAAACTACGTGGTTTTGAGACGAAGGTTTTATGTTATGATATTTTGGATCGTGTAGGAGATGAAAATGCCCAACAGGTTTCCTTAGAGGAATTACAAAAAAAGGCAGATGTATTAAGTTTACATCTTCCCTGGACACCCGAAACAGACAAAATGGTAAATGCCGATTTTATAAATGCATTTTCAAAGCCATTTTGGATTATAAATACTTCTCGTGGTAAAAATATTGTCACAGCAGATTTAGTCGAAGCCATGAAGTCTAAAAAGATTCTGGGGGCAGGATTGGATGTTCTTGAGTATGAAAAACTATCTTTTGAAACCCTTTTTCAGGACAAAAATACCCCTGAAGCGTTTCAGTATTTACTGGAAGCCAAAAATGTTTTATTAACTCCTCACATTGCAGGATGGACGTTTGAAAGCCATGAACGACTGGCTCAGGTAATTGTAGATAAAATTAAAGCGCTTTATGAAATTTCTTAACGTTTGTTTTAGATTTTAATAACGAGCCTTTTCTTCTAAATATAATAATGATAATTAGTTTTATTTGTTAATTTTTAATAATATTGCTCCTGAATTTTAAGAATGAATCTAAATAAAGACAAGTTTTAGAATTGAGAGGGAGTAACCGAAAATCCGAAAGAGTAGGAATCAACTAACTAATTATTATTATGATTGAATGGTACAAAAAGGTGGTTTTTGAAAATTATGCAAATTTTAAAGGCCGTGCAAGAAGAAGCGAATATTGGTATTTTGCACTTGCTAATGGTTTAATTTCTATTTTATTAGTAGTTATAGGAGTTATAATCGGAAGTGTTTTTGGAGATGCACTTACGGGAGGAATTATCGGTTATGTTCTTTTTGGTCTTTATGCTTTAGCTACGCTTCTTCCTGGTTTGGGAGTAGTTGTAAGAAGATTGCATGATGTTGGAAAAAGCGGTTGGTTTTATTTAGTTGCTTTTATTCCGTTTATTGGTGGAATCTGGATTTTAATCTTATTCTGTACAGAAGGTAATCGTGGTCCAAATCAATACGGTCCGGATCCTAAAAATGAGATAGAAGAGATCAATGAAATTGGAAAAGTTGAATTACAATAAATATATATAAACTATGGAAACTACAAAACCAGAATCGTGGAATACTCCACAAGCACCAAGAGAAGAAAATAAAAAAGTTGTTGCAGGAATTCTTGCTATTTTATTAGGAGGACTTGGAGTGCATAAATTTATCCTAGGATATACACAAGAAGGAATTATTCAGCTTGTTATCAGTATTGTTAGCTGTGGAACAATTGGCGGAATTATTGGTCTTATCGAAGGTATTATATACCTGACAAAAACAGACGAAGAGTTTTACCAGACGTACCAGGTTGGTAAGAAAGGCTGGTTCTAAATAGTATAAATCCCATTCGAAAGAATGGGATTTTTTTTTAAGAAATATTCAAAAAAAGTAGGAATTAAAAATAATAATAAATTTATGATTGAATGCTATAAAAAAGTAGTATTTGAAAACTATGCAAATTTTAATGGCAGGGCTAGAAGAAGTGAATATTGGTATTATAATTTGGTAAGTATAATAATATCTATCATTTTGGCAATAGTAGATTATTTTACTGGATCTGTAATTGGAGCCGGCGACCTAGGTATTCTTAGGGGGTTATACAGTCTTTTAGTATTATTACCGGGTCTTGCTGTAATGATAAGAAGATTGCACGATATCGGAAAAAGCGGTTGGTTTATCTTGGTTTTATTTATTCCTATAGCCGGAATAATTTGGTTTGTTATTTCACTTTGTACAGAAGGAGATAGTGGTTCAAACCAATACGGTGCTGATCCTAAAGATGAGTTTGATGAAATGGAAGAAATCGGCAAAGAATTAGTCTAATAATAGTTTTAATTTTTTTTGGAAATGCTTTAAAGACTTTTTCTATTATAAAAACAACTTTTAGAGGCATAATTTCTTTTTTGGATATATGATCTTGCATTTTAATTTAATTAAAATTATTATGTTTGAAATGTACAAAAAAGTAGTTTTTGAAAACTACGCAAATTTTAATGGAAGAGCCAGAAGACAAGAATATTGGATGTTCTTTTTAGTTAATTTTATCATTGCTTTTGTTCTTGGTTTTATTGCGGGATTAATTTCTCCTAAATTAGCATTAATTGGAAATATCTACAGTCTGGCAGTCTTAATCCCGGGAATTGCTGTTGCTGTAAGAAGAGTACATGATGTTGGAAAAAGCGGTTGGTTTATTCTTATTCCGATATACAATATAATATTAATGTGTACTGAAGGAGAAAAAGGACCAAATGAATACGGTGCAGATCCTAAAAATCAACTTGAAGAAATCAACCAGATAGGACAGGAATAAATAGATTCTTTAAAAAAAAATTGTAATAAAAAACCCGTTTCATCCGAAACGGGTTTTGTTTTATATCAGCTTTATTTAATCTTCTTTCTCAGATAATTTACGCTCTAATTCTATTTGAAATTCCTCTATAACAGGTTTCATTGTGCTTTCAGGTATATCTGCGATTCTAATGTACATTAAACCATCTATGGCATTATTAAATAAAGGATCTACATTAAAAGCAACTACACGCGCATTTTGTTTGATATACTTTTTAATTAAAACCGGTAAACGTAAATTTCCTGGTTCCAGCTCATCAATAATTTTATCAAATTTGTTTAAGTCAGATTCAGCCTCATCAAAAATGAAATCCTTATCAGCATCTTTCAGTTTTACTTTATAGGCTTTTTTCGGGTGAATATATTGCGCAATGTACGGATCATAATAGTTAGATTTCATAAATTCAATCATTAACGATTTCGAAAAATCAGAAAATTGATTGCTGATACTCACACCGCCCAATAAATATTTGTGTTCAGGATAACGTAAAGTCGTATGAATAATACCTTTCCACAACAAAAATAAAGGCATTGGTTTTTGCTGGAAATCCTTCACGATAAAAGCACGTCCCATTTCGATCGATTTGTGCATCATATCGTGTAATTCAGGCTCAAATCTAAAAAGATCATTTAGGTAAAAACCTTCAAGACCGTATTTCGGATAAATTTCAGAACCCAATCCCATACGATACGCGCCTGCAATACGTTTTGTGTCATCATCCCACAAAAACATATGGTGATAATATTGGTCAAATTTATCTAAATCTATAGATTCATTTGTTCCTTCGCCTACTTCGCGGAAAGTAATTTCGCGTAAACGGCCAATTTCATGAAGAATATTCGGAATTTCTTTTGCTCTCGCAAAAAAGACCTCGTAGTTTTTACTTTGCAATAAGCGGCAATCGCTGTTTCTTAAAGCATTAACTTCATCAATCATTTTTAATTCGTTTGCAGGCGTAACGATTTTTTTAGGTGCTTTTGGTATTTTCAGACTCGCTGTGTCAATCAATTTTGTATCCTTTTCAAAAGGATTTGCAAGCATATAAGTTTTCTTTCTTAAGAATTCTGAATATTCTTCAAAAGATTCAATTTCATTTTGTTCATTGACAGAAATCGGCTTACCGATACGTACTTTAATTACACGATCTTTTTGTGTAAGCAATTCAGATGGCAGCTTTGCTGTACGCAGTGTATCATCAATTTTTGAAAGCCAATAAAATAATCTGCTGTTTTTTGCGTGAAAATAAATCGGTACAACAGGAACTTTTGCTTTTCTGATTAATTTCAGAGCGCCTTCTTCCCATGGTTTGTCCACTACTAATTTTCCATCTTTATAAGTCGAAACCTCACCGGCAGGAAAGATTCCTAAAGGTTTACCATCACTCAAATGGCGTAAAGTTTCCTTAATTCCAACCACACTTGATTTTGCATCCTTATGATTTTCAAAAGGATTAACCGGCATAATGTATTTTTTTAACGGAACAATTCGGTGTAATAAGAAGTTGGCGATAATCTTGAAATTTGGTTCTCTTTCAAGCATTAATTTCAATAGCAAAATGCCGTCAATCCCTCCAAGCGGATGGTTTGAAATGGTAATATAAGCGCCATCTTTAGGCAAACGTTTTAAATCTTCTTCCGGAATTTCGAATTTAATTTCCATTTCATCCAGAATTCCATTTAAAAACGCAACGTCCTCTAAATGTTTATTATGGTCATAAATCTTGTTCAGGGTAGATATCTTAAGAACCTTCATAAGCATCCAGCCCGAAAAAGTACCCAGTACTCCGTACTTGTCAACATTTATTGCCTTTGCAACTTCTTTCGCGGTAACTAAACCCATGTACTATTTTTAATTTATTAGAGCAGCGAACAAAGATAACAAAAAACTCTACTTTTTGTAGTTTCAAACATAAACTTTCCACTTTTTTATTACATTTGAAATCCTAAAAAAAAACTGTAATGAAAATTATTTCTTATAATGTAAACGGAATCAGAGCCGCAATTTCAAAAGGATTTATCGAATGGTTAAGAGTTTCAAACCCTGATGTAATTTGTCTTCAGGAAATAAAAGCCACGCAGGAGCAAATTCCGACAGATGCAATTACTGATGCCGGGTACCCATATCAATATTATTATCCTGCTACAAAGAAAGGATATAGCGGTGTCGCTATATTATCAAAAATAAAACCCAACAATGTGGTTTACGGAACTGGAATTCACCACATGGATTTTGAAGGACGTAACCTTCGTGCCGATTTTGATGACTGTTCTGTGATGAGCCTGTATCTTCCCTCTGGAACAAATATTGAAAGACTAGATCATAAATTTATGTTTATGGATGATTTTCAGGCGTATATAAGCGAGCTAAAACTTACAATCCCAAACCTGATCATTTGCGGAGATTATAATATTTGCCACGAAGCTATAGATATTCATGATCCTGTTCGTAACAAAACGGTTTCAGGGTTCCTGCCTCAGGAACGCGCCTGGCTGGATGCTTTTATGAAATCTGGATTTATTGACAGCTTCCGTCATTTCAATAAAGATCCTCATCATTATTCGTGGTGGAGCTATCGCGCAGGTGCGAGAGGAAACAATAAAGGATGGCGTATAGATTATAACCTGGTAAGCGATTCTATGCAGCACCGGTTAAAGCGCGCTGTTATTTTGCCAGATGCAGTACATTCTGACCATTGTCCTGTTTTGGTTGAGATTGAGTAATTTTTGGTATTGTTATTGTTGAAAGAAAAGCAGTTTTGAATTCCATCTAAACTAACTAAAGATTAGTGCGAATTTGAATCTTGGAAAAAAATATTAAACGCCCCAAATAAAAACAACTAGTAAAATGATTAAAAAAACCTCAATCGGATTGCTGATGATAGCTATGTCCGCAACATCTTGTGTTTCTAAAAAGATTTACAACGACCTTGAATCAAAGTATTCAGACCTAAAAAAAGAAAACCGTTCTATTGCTGACGAAAATTCTGATTTAAAAACGGCTAAAAATCAGTTAGAACTGGATCGTGATAAGCTGACAAAAGATCTTGCGAGTACTAAAGACGATCTTGCAAAACAAAAAGCAGATCTTGCAGCTGAACAAAAAAAGTACAAAGTACTTCAGGACTCTTACAATGCTCTTGAAAAAAACAGCAATGATGCTCTTGAAAGCAATATGGCCAAAAACCGTGAATTACTGGCACAATTAGAAGCAAAATCTAAGAAATTAGCCGATGAACAAGCACGTTTAGATAAAACCGCAAGTCGTTTAAAAGAACTTGAAGATATGATTGCAGCAAAAGAAGCGGCAATGAAAAAGTTAAAAGAAACCTTATCTAAAGCTTTAAATGGTTTTGAAGGTAAAGGTCTTACTGTAGAGCAAAAAAACGGAAAGGTATATGTTTCTATGGAAAACAAGCTGCTTTTTAATTCAGGAAGCTGGGCTGTTGGTACCGAGGGTAGGAGAGCTGTTGTAGAACTTGGAAAAGTTTTAGGCGATAATCCGGATCTTTCTGTTCTTATTGAAGGACATACAGATGATGATCCGTATGCAGGTTCAGGACCAATTGCAAACAACTGGGATTTATCTACTAAAAGAGCAACCGCCATTGTCGCTATTTTAAGTGAAAACACTAAAATTAATAAGCAAAAATTAACTGCCGCCGGACGTAGTGAATTTTCACCTTTGGCCAGCAATGCAACTCCGGAAGGAAAAGCTAAAAACCGCAGAATCGAAATCATCTTAACACCAAGATTAGACGAAATCGCAGAGATGCTTAATAGTATTAATTAAGAGTCTAAGGTGCTGAGGTACTAAGATGCTAAGATTTTAAAAAAGGGTTCAAAGTTTTGCTTTGAACCCTTTTTTTGTAAATTTTCATATTGGAATTATCTTCTGATATTTTTGTAACTTTGAAACTCAAAAAAAGAATTATGGGACTTCCGGAATTAAAAGATAAAATAAGAAATCAGTTGGATTTAGCAGATGAAAGAGTGTTGCGAATCGTTTCTTCTGTTTTTGACAATTACTTGAATGAAGTTGTTTCGTATGATGCAGAAGGAAATCCTTTGACATTATCTGAGTATCATAATAGAGTGGAAGAAGGTTTGGATGATATAAAATATAATCGAATAATTTCAAAAGAAGATTTGTCAAAAGAAATGCAAGATTGGGATAATGAGTAATTCTAAATTTAAAATTTTTTGGACAACAAATGCAAAAGAAGATTTAAAAGAAATTTATGTTTCATTGAAAAACAAAACTTCAAAAGAAACAGCACTTAAAATTAGGGATGAATTGTTTAGTTGTATAGATGAGATTGTGTTTGCAGAACAGTTTCAATTAGATGAATACAGATTAGATTGTCGAAGAATTATAATAAGAAATTTTAAAGTTCTGTATCAAATTCAGGAAAATTCAATTTTCGTTGTTAGAGTATTTAATTCATATCAAAATCCTATGAAAAGTTTAAAATAATTTAAGGCTCAGAGTTTTAACTTTGAGCCTTTTTTTCATTGTAAATTTTCAAAATAATCTTGTATTTTTTTTAACCTTTGGCACATTTTCATTTGAATAATCCGGTTGTATCTTTGAAGCTTTAATTACAAAGAATATAAACTTAGAATCTTAGCCACTAAGAACCTTAGAGCCTTAAAAAATGAAATACACAACTTTACCCAATACCAATATAAAAGTTAGTAAAATCTGTCTCGGAACCATGACTTTCGGACAACAAAATACAGAAGCCGAGGGACATGCCCAAATGGATTATGCATTAGAAAGAGGCATAAACTTTTTTGACACAGCCGAAATGTATTCAGTTCCGGCAAGTGAGGCAACTTACGGAAGTACTGAGAAAATAATTGGCACATGGTTTAAAAAATCCGGTAATCGTGATAAAGTGGTTTTGGCTTCTAAAATCGCTGGTCCAAACGCAAATTTTGGCTATATGCGCGAAAAACTCGATTTCTCTCCTGCAAGTATTAAATATGCTTTAGAAAACAGCTTAAAACGTCTTCAGACAGATTATATCGATTTGTATCAGATGCATTGGCCAGAACGCAAAACCAATACTTTTGGACAACGTGCTTTTAAAGTTCAGAATGATGCGTGGGAAGATAACTTTAGAGAAGTTTTGGAAACTTTTGATGGATTAATCAAAGAGGGAAAAATAAAACATATAGGAGTTTCAAACGAAAATCCGTGGGGAATGATGCGCTTTCTCGAAGAAAGCAAATATCAAAATCTGCCGAGAATCAAAACGATTCAAAATCCTTATAATTTACTAAATCGTCTTTTTGAAGTAGGTTCTGCCGAAGTTTCAATGCATGAAAATGTTGGCTTATTAGGATATTCCCCATTAGGATTCGGAACTTTGACAGGCAAATTCCTAACCGGAGAAGAACATCCAAATGCGAGAATCAAACTTTTTCCACAATATACACGCTATGCCAGCGAACAATGTACACAGGCAACCAAATTGTATCAGGAAATTGCCCATAAACACGGATTAACGTTGACACAATTGGCGATGGGTTTTGTGTTGCAGCAGCCGTTTCTGACAAGTGCCATTATTGGAGCTACAACATTAGAACAATTAAAAGAAAACATCGATACAATTGACATTGTACTTTCAAAAGAAATCTTAAACGAGATTGAAAAAGTTCAGGCTATTATACCTGATCCAGCACCTTAAAAAATAAAGCCTAACAGGTTTTTATTATCTGTTAGGCTTTATATAAATTTAGATTAATGGATTAGCTTCTATCTAATAGGTCGCGCAGTTGTATTTGTGTCTAATGCCTTTAACTCTCCACTAGGAGTTATAAGAACAAAATTTTTATCCACTGCTGGTTTGTTTTTTTTGATTGCAATTTTGACTTCATATTGTACCTGAATCGCAGGTTCTAGCAAGTTTGGGTTAATTACAAAATCAAATTCGTTGCTCAAAATGGGTTGATAATAAATTGTTGTAGATTTACTTACTTGATTTATAGTAGCAGTTTTTTTTAAATTTAATGAAGAACTATTAGACGCTTCATAAGATTTGTACATATCTATGGGATAGTTTACTGTGTAACCATCGATTATTTTTTTTTCGGAATCTGCTAATGATTCTCCTAATAAAATCTCATAGTTCTTTATTTTTTCGTGAACAAGTAATTTTGCCTTATTCATCATTTCTTTCTTGATTGACTCTAATGTGTCGGAGTAATAATCATTTCTTGCCAAATCATATATTTCGTTATTTGATAGTATCGAAATAAAGTCATTTAACTGATTTGGGTCAGAATATTTGATTAGAATGTTTTTCTTTAGTTCAAAACCTGTCGGTATTTCATTATATGTTTTTCGGCTAAAAGTTTTCTTTTCTGTTTCATATTCATAAACGGGAACAAATGAAATCATATCAATAAAGGTTTCTACATTTTTTTTAAGTTTGATTTCGCTTAGGGATTGATTAATTCGTTTGTCTATTAGCTCGTTTACTTCTTGGGCAGTTTTTCCATTCTGAGTAACACTAAAAGTGGCGATATAAGTATCTGCTTTTATATTTGCAAGACCTTTAATGCTTACAATCATATCATTTTCTGAAGCTAATTTTACATCAAGAATATTTCTACTGGTATACTCATAATTATCATTATTCCTGTTATATGATGCATTCGTTCCAACAGCAACCTGACCAATCATAGCCTGACAAAAAATTAGGGCTAACAATTGAAAATTTATTCTTTTCATGTTTTTATTTATTAAAAATTGAAAACAAATATATGAAAGAAAAATCTTATATTTTATTTGAGATGTTTGAAAATAACAAAGCCACAAGGTTAATAAAAAAAACTTTGTGGCTTTGTGCCGTGGCAAATTTTTAATATTATAAATCAAATTCATCATCAGTTGCGAGAGAATCCAATTTCACAGCTGTCGAATCCGGAACTTTGATTTTTATAAATGAGCGAGCATTTCCAGAAATATAAACCGGTAACTGCCCAATCGTATCCTCTGGAATTAATAAACCTCGGCGGAACATTAAATTTTGTAAATACTTCTGATTTTTAACTACGTAATCTTTCAGGTTTCCCTGATCATTAAACTGATACATGAATTTTCTCGGTTTCGTAATGATAGTTGCCAGAACAAACATTCGTCTAAATTTAAAGAAGAAGGACTTTTTTGAAAATAGAAATGACTCGCTTCGCCAATTCCGTAAATATTTGGTCCCCATTCAATAATATTAAAATAAACTTCGAGCATTCTTTCCTTGCTTACAATTTGGTTATTTTCCAGAATATAAACCAATAGAATTTCTTCAAGCTTTCACGAAAGCATTTTTTCGCGGGTTAGAAAAACGTTTTTAATCAGCTGCATGCTGATCGTGCTGGCGCCACGAGAGAATTTTTTGGTTCTGATGTTCTTTTGAATCGATTACCTGATCCGGCACCTTAATTAAAAGATTTAAAAAAACACAAATTCCACAGGTTTCACGAACTGATCCGTGCTATCTGTGGAATTTGTATTTAAAAATTCTATTTTATTTACAGATTCAAAATCTGGTCTTTAGGATATTTAACCCTGTAACTGATTCTGAATTTTTTGTTTTCGTTGGGCTTCAACTGAAGCTGCCAGGTCAGAATTCCTGTTTCGGTATTTACTTTTGCACCGTCACTTTGCAATAATTCGACTTCGATTTCTTTATTGGTGCTTAACGGATATTGATCTTTCAATAATAATTCAACTGTTTCTTTTTTATTATTTCTTACTGTAATATCAAAAGTAAAAGTCTGTTCTTTTCTGGTAGATAAAAATTTAGTTCCGGATTTATCGGCGACTTTTTCGCGTTTAACAGACACTTTTTTATCGCGGCCCATGCTCAGGTTCAAAGTATCTCCGGTTTGGTTGGGTTCGATAAATGTTTTACCCACATACATCCCTTCAAAAATAATATTAGCTTCGCCACGCAGTAAATTGTATTTGCTGTAATCCGCAATTTCAGCCAGCAGAAAAGCTTCATTTTCAACTCTGGGAACCGAATAAAATTTATACGAAGCCGGCAGTTTTATTTCTTTTAAAGAAACACTATGCACTTTTCCATTTGATAAAATGTCATACGGAATGTCGATATCAAACGAAATGTTAAGCTGATTTTCTGCTACAGTCGTATAATTAGAAACTGACGATTCCATCACGACCGGAGCATCCATTAGCATAGATTGATCCGCTGTTTCTTTATATACACTTCCCTGCAATTGGTTTCTTTTATTCGTTCCGTACCCGGTAACAACAACTTCTTCATTATATGCCTGATTAGCCAGAAACCAGGAACTCAATATCGGAGCCTGATTATTTTGATTCGGAATACCGCTTGATAAAGTCAGTTTTACTTTTTTCCAGTCGATTCCGGTATTTTGAGCCACTTGAGCTTTGTACATCATATTAATTGGTGACGTAACGCTTTCGGCACGTAAATCATAAAAAGGGGTCCAGCTGGCATTATTGGTTAAATAAGAAATGTCAAACGGAATTACTCCTGCAGTTTGGTTCATCACCTGCAGAATAAGTTTTCCTGATGATGTTTTTTCTTCCTTATTAGCATTAACTTCCAGTTTATTGTTAAGTTTTTGCAGTACTTCATTGAGTTTGAGTTGTTTTTCAGAAAGAGTATTGATGTTATTGGCAATTTCGATTTGTTTATTTTTATAATATTCTACCATTTTCATTAATTCGACTACGTTCAAACCGGAATTTACGCCCGATATCTGTTGGTTTTTATCTAAAAGCTGTATCGTTTTGTTCTCCGAATTAATAGTATTGTTTACTTTCTGAATTTCCTTCTGAACCAAAACAATACTGTCTCTCACTATTTTTAACGCCGGTGACTTCGCATCACTTTCATATTCAGAAATATAATTATTGGTAAACTGAACCGAAAGAACCGTTACGCTAGCTGGCGCACCAATTTGTATTGAACTTTCATTTAAGTTTACCGCCACATTTTTGATTACAATTTCGCTTGCTCCGGCCGGCAGTGTCGCACTTGCATTTTGAGATAATTCTGCAGCATTAAAATATACGGTGGCAGCTTTTACTTTGGCGGTTGTAAAAATCGGTTTTTGCGCAAAGGCAAAAGTGACCATTAGTAATAAAAGTGCCGTGGCTTGTTTTTTGATCATTGGTTTATATTTAAATTATTTTTAAGAGATAGACTACAAATATCAAGATATGAATTGATTTAATAGTACATCACAAGAATTATTTTCTTTTCAGAATTATCGATTGTTCTTTCAAGTACACTAAAAAATTTTTCATTTACCATCGGGCATCCCAGACTGTTGCAAATCGGGTATAATTGTTCTTCAAAAGGAACGTCTTCATATTTATGAAGCACTACATTTCTGTCAAAGGCATTACTGTTGGTTTTGTCTAAACCGTATAGTTTGTAAGCTTTTCCAAATCTTCCGGAATAAGAACTTCCAATCGCATATTTTCCCAACGAACTGCAATTCGAGCCTTTTGTATTACTAAATCGCAGTTTTCCCTCAATTCCTGTTTCTGATCCCGAACCGTGTCCCACTAACCCTTTGTCAATCAATTTATGATGTTTTAAGTCATAAATAAAAAACCGATTTTTTCCTGATTCTATTTTCATGTCTAAAAAGAAAGCGATATCTGAATTGTATTTAGAAGTTTTCCCCAAAAAACGCCTAATCTCAGTCACTTCACTTTTTAGTTTCTCTTCATAAGAATAAACCGGTTTTGAATTTGTTTTTAATGGCTTTTCGTTATTGTTTCTGCAGGCCAGAATTAGGCAGGAAAAGCCAGTCAGAAGCAAGATGAAAATGTTCTTTTTCATTTTCGCAGATTGATTCTAAGTGTGATTATTTCTCAACCGTATAACCTTTCACTTTTGCAAAAGCCACAATAGAGGTGTTGATGGTATTGCCCAAATCATCCTGTTTTTTAGTTTTTTTAGATTCAGTTTCAATATATTGCTGGCGTTTTTTTGCCAATACACTAATTTCTTTCTGGATTGTTTCTCTCTCTTTCTTTTTTTCAGTCACTATTTGTTCAAGTTCTACTGTAGATTTATTCTGAAGTTCTACTGGCAGTTCTTCTTTTTTTAGTTTTGAAATTGCTCCGGCATCATCTTTTACTTTGTCAACCAAATCCCAGCTTTCATTTTTATAAGCCGCTTTTGATTTGCTTACAGCACGGTCTGTATAATTGGCAGCCGAAACTTTTTTGGCATTTTGGTCCTGAGTCACCTGATTCATTTTTTTTGCTGCTCCTTTGGCTCCGTAATTAATGTATGTTTTGTTTATTTTTTCATCGCATTTGGAGATTTCCTCATCATAAGGAGTTGCAATATATTCTACAGCCTGATTGGCGTCGATGTTAAAATATTTGCCTTTTCCGTAATCGGCACCATCTTTCCATAAAGTGCTGATGCCTTCTTTTTTGTCACCACAAAAAATAGTATTCACATAAATATCATTTTTCAACGCATTGCTGATGGCCTCTTTGTAGCTCACACCGCCCTGATTAAATTCCTCATTGCCGGCAATGTAAATCAGTTTCATGTTATTGCTTTCTTTTGCCCATTGTAACTGTTTTGTCGCATCCTGAATTACAGCACCGCAATATTCGTTTCCGCCGTTGGTTTTTAGCGCAAATAGTTTTTCAGAAATCAAATCTAAATCGGTCGAAAGCGGTGTTATTTGTCTGATGTAATTTGATTTTTGCGATAAGCCGTCATTTCCATATTCGTATAACGCAATTTCTATATCCGGTGCCTTCCCATCGTATTTTAGCGTTGTTAAAGTATTCACTATATTCCATAATCTGGATTTCGCCTGATCGATTAAACCATCCATACTGCTGGAGGTATCCAGCAAAAGTGCCACTTGTATTTTTGTGTTTTCTACAGCTGGTTTTTCGATTTTAGTTTTGTCTTTTGAATTTGCATTTGAAGAATTAAAGCCCAACGAAATAATAGCAGTAAAAATTACCGGGATAAAGAGATTTGATTTCATAATTTTAGTTTTAATTGGATGATTACAGATCAAACTTAAAGACTTAAAAAGCACGTTTTTTGAACAAATGGTGAAACAGCATTTTGACTTGGTGAAATGTTTCTGCGTATTAATAATTTTGTCTGGAGTTATTTAAATTCAGCGTTTTTAAATCTCCATTTGGAGTAACCAGAATAAATTCCTTATCTGTTTTTGAAGATATTTTCTTTTCTCTGTTAATCGCTATTTTAACTTCATATTGAATTTGAATAACAGGTTCTAAGACAGTTGGATTAATTACAAAATCAAATTCTTTGCCCATTATCGGCTGATAATAAAGTGTGGCAGATTTGTTAACCTGGTTTATGTTTGCTGCTTTTTTTAAGTTTAAGGAAGAACTGTTATAAGCTTCGTATGATTTATACATTTCCACAGGTACATTTACGAGGTAGTCATCGGCGATTCTTTTTTCAGCATTGGCAAAAGTATCTCCAAGCAGTACTTCGTAGTTTTTTATTTTTTCCTGAATCAAAAGCTTTGCTTTGTTCATCATTTCTTTCTTAATTGTTTCTAATGTATTTGAGAAATAGTCAACCCGAACCAGATCATAGATTTCATTATTGGATAAAATAGAAATAAACTCATTGAGCTGATTGGGGTCTGAGTATTTGATATGAATGTTTTTCTTGACTTCAAATCCTGCAGGAACTTCATTATACGTTTTACGATTAAAAACTTTTTTCTCGACTTCATATTCATATACAGGAACAAAAGAAATCATGTCAACAAAAGTTTCAACGCCTTTTTTAAGTCTAATCTCATTGAGCGACTGCGTAATTCTTTGGTCAATTAATTCATTAACTTCCTTAGTTGTCTTACCGGTTTGTGATGTGCTGAAAATAGCTGTGTAAGCATCTGCCTTAACATTGGCAAGACCTTTTACACTGACAACAATATCAGTATTTTGTGGAAAGTCAATATTTATAGTTTTGTTGGAATAATACTGATTCTGATAATTGACATTTCCTGAGGCCTGACCAATTATAAGTGAAGAAAATAATAAAGTTAAAACGCTAAAGAATAGTTTTTTCATGGTTATGGTTTTTAAGAATTAAGGATCAAATGTATTGATCGAAAAAACGTATTTTTGGAAGAATGGGTCAACAGGTCGTTTGACTTGGTGAAAAATATAGGATAGGAATTTAGAATTAGGTTACTTTACACTTTCAAAATAACTTATTTGTGAAACGTCAATTTTTAATTAGTTTTAGTTTGTTTTGTCTGGTACTATTATTTCCGCATCGAACAATAGCGCAGGCATTTCCTGTGCAGAAAAGTGAAAAAAGTAAGCAGGTCAAAATCAGCAAAGCTGCCGACGATTTATCCAGATCATTAGATGAAAATGATGAGGCAAAAATTGCTCAGAATTATGAAAAGTTAGCCAACGAATTTTTAAATAATGGAGATAATGCCAAAGCGGAAGAATATTTTAAAAAAGCATTAACCAGTTATACCAAATTAAAACTGGCTGATGACAAAATCCGTGTAACACGAAGTCTTGCAAAAACACAGGAAAACCAGAAAAACTTTGATTCGGCGATTAAAAATTATGAAGTTGCGGGTTCATTGGCAAAAGATGTATCTGAAGAAAAGATAAATTTGAATGATGCAAACCGGCTTAAAAATGCATCAAATCCTGCAAGTCAAAAAGATTATGTAGATTCTAATATCGAATTGCTGAAAAAAGAAAAGAAAAGCGAAGAAGTTACAGAAGCCTATGTTCAGAAAGCACAAAATTCACTAGACTTAAAAAATAAAAAGGTTGCAATAGAAAGTTATAAAAAGGCATTAGTATATGCAAAAGATAAGCCAGAGGAGGTTATAAAAATCAAAAACGAAATTGCAAAAGTGTATGCAGAAGACAACCAGTTTGATAAAGCGCTTGCAATTAACGAAAAATTGCTCACCGATGCCAGAAAAAGCAAAGATTATTCTACCGAGATAAAACAACTGCAATCCCTCTCATCACTTTATTTTGAGAAAAAAGAACCCGAAAAAGCAATTGCATCACTCAAAGAAGCGTATAACATATCGTTTGAAAAAGGAAATTCGGCGGAAGCCAAAAAAAGCCTGTCTTCCTTAATTCAATATTATAAAACCAAAGGGCTGAATAAGGAAAGTATGGCTTTGTACGAAGAATTTTTTGAAAACTTCGAAAAATTGATTCGTTCTGATACTACTTTAATCGACGCCAAAACATTTCAGATTACCGAAGATAAAATACGTCAGCTGGAAAAAGAAAAAACTTTGAAAGACGAATTGATTTCAAAGAAAAACACCTTCAATTATTTTCTGATTGGGTCGGTAATTTTATTACTGCTTTTGTTTTTATTTATTGTGAAGGCTTTATATTCCATTAAAATCAAAAATAAAGAAATTGCGCTTCAATCACTTCGACGCGAAATGAATCCGCATTTTATTTTTAACAGTTTGAATAGTGTCAATCAGTTTATTTCTGAAAATAAAGAATTGGAAGCAAATAAATACCTGACATCATATTCTAATTTGATGCGGAATATGATGGAAAACTCCAATAAAGATTTTATTTCTTTGGATAAGGAAGTAGAACAATTAAAGAAATACCTGGATCTCGAACATCTGCGTTTTCAGGATAAATTCGATTTTGAAATTATAGTAGATGAAGCCTTGGATGCTGAAAGAGTTTTTGTTCCGAATATGATTTTGCAGCCGCATTTAGAGAATGCTATTTGGCACGGATTGCGATATCTAAATGAAAAAGGATTTTTGTCCTTACGATTTGATTTAAAAGGCGGAAAAATCAACGTCACCATTGAAGATAACGGAATTGGTTTAACCAAAAGCCGTGAACTCAAAACAACGAACCAGAAAATTTACGAATCCCGAGGATTGAACAATACAAAAGAGCGTATTGACCTTTTGAACGAATTGTATAAAAAGAATATTTCATTTAAAATTTCAGAAAAAAGAGGAGAAGAGAAAGGAACTATCGTTGAGATCGTTTTTCCATTAATTGACAAAATATGATGACTTTTCAAAAAATAAAAAGTGTAATTGTCGAAGATGAACTGGCGGCGCGCGAAGTGCTCAAAAATTATTTGAGTAAATATTGCCCGCAGGTTGAAGTTGTCGGTGAAGCTCAAAATATAAAAGAAGCTGTTCCGTTACTGCATGATATTAAACCGCAGTTAGTTTTTCTGGATGTCGAAATGCCTTTCGGCAATGCTTTTGATGTGTTGGAAGCCTGCAAAGAACTGCATTTTGAAACCATATTTGTAACCGCCTTTTCTGAATATTCAC
Source organism: Flavobacterium sp. 1355 (assembly GCF_017833415.1). GTDB lineage: Bacteria > Bacteroidota > Bacteroidia > Flavobacteriales > Flavobacteriaceae > Flavobacterium. Next base: position 32,536 of record NZ_JAFICC010000023.1, read on the forward strand.
TAAAAGCCTTAAATCAGAGTGCGGCATATTATCTGCTAAAACCAATCAGTATCGAAGAATTGATCGTTGCAGTTAATAAAGTGCAGCATCAGATCATGAATCATGAGATTTTTAACAGAAACAAAATTATTGTAGAAAATTTTCATGAACCTAAACCCGAAAAACAACAAGTGATTCTGCCAACGCTTGAAGGTTTTGAAGTAGTAAAAATGGAAGAAATCGTACGCCTGCGCGGCAACGGAAATTTTACCGATTTGTATCTGAATAACGGAACAAAAAAAATGGTCTGCAGATTTTTAAAGCACTTTTCAGAAATTCTGCCCCTGCCTTTTATCCGGGTTCATAAATCGCATATTATCAATATGAACTGCGTAAAATCATATAATAAAGGCGGTATAATAACGCTGAATGATGGAACTGAAATCGAGGTTTCTCCAACTTACAAAGAAGAATTTTTAAAGAACTTTCGATAGCTTCCTGCAAGGTTTCCAAAACCTTGTAGGTCTTATCCTTAACCCCATGAATACCTACAAGGTTTTGGAAACCTTGCAGGAGATAAAAATTTACAAATCAAATTCCTCGCTTAGCGATAACGAATCATTTTTAACGGCAGTAGAATCCGGAGCTTTAATTTTAATTAAAGAACGAGCATTTCCCGAAATATAAACCGGAAGTAGTCCAATTGTATCTTCAGGAACCAACAAACCTCGTCGGAACATTAAATTTCTTAAGAATTTCTGATTTTTAACAGCATAATCTCTCAGATTGCCTTCATCATTAAATTGATACATGAATTTTCTAGGCTTCGGAATAATGGTTGCTAAAAACAGACATTCATCTACATTTAAAGCAGAAGGAGCTTTTTGAAAATAGAAATGACTTGCCTCGCCAATTCCATAAACATTTGGTCCCCATTCAATAATATTAAAATAAACTTCCAGCATTCTTTCTTTACTGGCAATTCGGTTGTTTTCTAAAATATAAACCAATAAAATTTCTTCCAGTTTTCGCGAAAGCGTTTTCTCGCGCGTCAAAAAAACATTTTTGATCAACTGCATACTGATCGTACTAGCACCGCGTGAGAATTTTTTGGTTCTGATATTTTTCAGAATCGATTGTTTAAATGCTTCATTAATAAATCCGCGATGCGAAAAAAACGATGGATCCTCAGTCGTCAAAACAGATTTTCTTAAATAAGGTGAAATCTGGTCAAGCGGAGTATAATTCGGATTTGCATTTCCAACCAAAATTGGTCTTTGCATCACATTTTGAATTATAGCGCGATAAACAAATTCACCATTCAATTTATTCAAATCAGCTTCTCCGTATTTTGTGATTCTTAAATTTTCTTTGTTTAGTTTACTGTCAAAAACCAATGTATTTGGTTTGTTTTTGTTGAATTTGAAATCTAATTTGTAATTAAAATTACCGGTAGCTTCCATTCCCTGAAAATGAGTAAACAATCCGTCGGGCAGCGAAACAATGAAATCCTGCGCCTTCATTTTCGGAATATCAACTTTTAAAGTATAAACCGTATCGGATTCTGTGTTATAAGAAACATACGGGCGAACCTTTATTTTGTTTAATTGCATTGATGAGGTGCTGTCAATCGAAATAAAATCGTCACCTAGTAAAAAGCGATAATCAAAACGTGCATTTTTAATGACAACATCTTTGCTGGCGATTTTTGGATGGTTGATTTTTAAATTTGAAATTGAAGTATAGCCGTCAATATGCAATTCGCTTCCGTCTTTTTCGATGTTTGCCACATTTAAGCGGATAGAATCAAAACTTGCTTTTAAATTATAACGTTCGTCCAGATACGGTACTTTGATCGCACCAGTATCTAAATTAAAAAAGCGAATATCTGCTTTTTTATTTCGCGGATCAGCAAATCCTTTTATGTTCCAGCGCTGATCAAAGTTTTTGCTTTGAACATGAAGATCAGTTTCAAGTTGTTTGTTGTTTAAAACCAGTTTATTTACAGCGATGGATGTTTTTTTTCCATTATCATCAATTCTGAAATTTAGATTTTCCAATCTCATGTCCGTTGGAACAAGATTCAATAGCTTTGAGATAATGCGATAGGCGAATGTGGCATATTTACGCTTTTCATTTGTATCTGAATCTGATTTGTCTCTTTTTAAGAAAGCATCAAAATTGCGGATTTTTCCTTTTTTAACCAGTTGGATATATCCGTTGTTGACTTTTAAAGTCCCCACCTGAACATCGCCTACCAATAAATTTGATAAACTAATACTGGTTTCGATTTTTTCTATATTGAATAATGTATCGGCATTTTTTGGCACCAAAACGACATTGGTTAGTTTAATGCCCGATAATCCTTCAAACGAAGCCGATTTTACAGAAAATGTGCTGTTATATTCGACATTCATTTTGTGGGTTACTTTTGCAATCGCCTGCTTTAGTAAAGAATTGCGAAAAAAGTAAAACCCAAAAAAAAGCACTGCAAATACCAGGGCAAGTATTAGAAGTGCTTTTATAATTTTTTGTTTTGGAAATTTCATAAAGTAGGTTATAAAAAATTAGCCGAAAAGAAACCCGGCCACATCTTCAATTTTGGCCACGAGTTCGATTTTAATGCCTGTGTTTTTTAATGCAATTTTGTTGTATTTAGATACAAATATGGTGTTGAAGCCTAGTTTTTCGGCTTCCTGAATTCTTTGGTCAACACGATTTACAGGACGAATTTCACCTGACAATCCAACCTCTCCGGCAAAGCAAAATCCTTTCGTTACCGGAATATCTTCATTAGAAGACAATATTGCGGCAACAACCGCCAGATCAATTGCAGGATCATCAACAGAAATTCCGCCGGTAACATTCAGGAAAACATCTTTTGCACCTAAACGAAAGCCGGCTCTTTTTTCTAAAACAGCCAAAATCATGTTTAGTCTTTTGGCGTTGTAGCCAGTGGTGCTGCGTTGTGGCGTTCCATAAACTGCAGTACTTACCAAAGACTGTATTTCGATCATTAGCGGACGCATACCTTCCATTGTTGTAGCAATCGCAGTTCCAGACATTTCTTCGTCTTTATGCGAAATCAATATTTCAGACGGATTGCTAACTTCTCGTAAACCGCTTCCCAACATTTCATAAATTCCCAATTCAGCAGTTGAGCCAAAACGGTTTTTCAGAGAACGTAAAATTCGGTACACGTGATTTCGGTCACCTTCAAATTGTAAAACGGTATCAACCATATGTTCCAAAATCTTTGGTCCGGCAATATTTCCGTCTTTAGTAATATGTCCAATCAATATAACCGGAATATTACTTTCTTTCGCAAACTTTATCAGTTCGGCTGTTGTTTCCCTTATTTGAGAAATACTTCCGGCTGTCGACTCGATATAATCGGTATGTAATGTTTGGATCGAATCTATAATTACAATTTCAGGTTGAATGGTTTCAATCTGTTTGAAAATATTTTGTGTTTTAGTTTCCGTCAAAATATAGCAGTTATCGCTATTTGGCGTTATTCTTTCGGCACGCATTTTTATTTGCTTCTGACTTTCTTCACCAGAAACATAAAGTGTTTTGTAAGGAAGTTTTAATGAAATCTGCAATAAAAGCGTACTTTTTCCAATTCCGGGTTCACCACCCAACAGCGTCAAAGATCCGGGAACGATACCGCCTCCCAAAACACGATTTAATTCGCCATCAGTTGTATCCATTCGAATTTCCTGAGTCGAATCGATTTCGTTTATTTTTAAAGGGCGGGGTGCTTTGCCTACAGGGGCAGACTCGCTTTTCCAGGCCACTTTTTCCTGCTTCTGGATAATTTCTTCAGCAATAGTATTCCATTCTTTGCAGGCATTGCATTGTCCTTGCCATTTAGCATATTGGGTTCCGCAATTTTGACAAAAAAAAGAAGTTTTAACTTTTGACATTCTTTATGGTTTTTTTGAAAGCGTATTCATCTGGTCGATTTTCTCATACATCAAATCTTTGTTCAAATCACCAATTGGCTCCATTTGCGAAGCGTTTTGGTATTTCTTTGATGCTCTTTTCGGATCTCCCATTTTTTCGTACATCAATCCAAGTTCATATTCTCCCAGCATGGCTTTAGGATAATTTACATTTCCTATTTCGGCCATTTTACCTAATTCATCATAAGCATTCTTTTTTAGAATAATATTTTCAATTACTTTAAAATCACTCATTCTGACAGGAATCTGAACACCTAAAACCTTAGACATCATGTTGTATTTGTTTTCCAGATAATCTGCGTATCCCGTTTCAAGAACAGCAATTTTCTCATTGTATTCAGCAGAGTTTATAGGTCTGTAAGCTTCAAAAATGTGGTATAATGCGTTCGGAATGGAGTGCAATACTTCGGTATAATGCGTGGTGTTTTTAAAAGTATCAAATTTGTAATTTACCAATGGATTATTGGCAATTTTGATATTACTGTCCAGTTTTTCAATTGGTTCTTTGATTTTTTTGATATCTCCATCAGCAACAGAAAGATAATAGAAAAATGGTTCTTGTATTTTTGAAAATTTCTCCGGGATTCTTACTTCCATTTTTGGAGCAAGTTCAGGGCTCAAACAAATGTAAGCGTTAAAAAGAGGTACTTCCTTATACAAATAAAAATTAGCAAAACTTGCCGTAATATCATGACCTGCAATTACTCTGAAAGGTGAAGTGCGATATTTTTTTTCAATGTAAGGAACTAATTCAGCTCCTACGAATTCAAAAAACTCTTCCCCTTTTTCAAAAGGTAAACCTGTATTCTGGTCAATTGTAGAATCGTCGTAGCGTTCCCCATCTTTATTTTGATGTATACCAATAATGATCATTTCCGGCAAATCATCCCAATAAGCACCATAACTTAATGCTCCCGAAAATGGATCAAATAAATAATCACCATCTAACAAATATAAAACAGGATATTTTTTTTCAGGATTAGCTTCATATGACGCCGGCAGTCCGATTGTTATTCTTCTTTCCTCTCCAAGTTTCTCAGATTGAATGTTGTCAAATTTTTTCTGTGAAAAAACAGAGATTGAAATTAAAGTAAATAATAAGTAAACTTTTTTCATGATTTGGGTGGTATTTCAGTGAATTAAAGTATTGCAAATAGTGTAGCAATATAACACTTTATTTGCTTTTTTATTATTTTTGGAATTTTAAAAAAGCAATGTATTTTTTGCTGAATTTACCTTTGAAAAAGGCAAAAAAAAATCTGATCTGACAGAATAACTCAATCAGATAAAATTAAATAAAAGGAAAAAGAGAAGTTTTAAGTTAGCGAATTATCATTTTCATTAGGAAAAATAATCCATGGCTTGAAGGTTTTTGCCTCTTCAAATTCCAAAGTAGCATAGGATATAATAATGATAATATCGTCTTTTTGAACTTTTCTGGCTGCAGGACCATTCAGGGTAATTTCTCCTGAATTTTTTTCTCCTTTGATAGCATAAGTTTCAAAACGTTCGCCATTATTAATATTTACAATAGATACCTTTTCACCTTCAATGATATTGGAGGCTTCCAGTAAAGTTTCGTCAATAGTAATGCTGCCGATATAATTTAAATCGGCTCCCGTTACTTTTACACGATGAATTTTTGATTTTATAACTTGAATTTGCATGTTGCAAAGGTAAATTAATTTAATGAAATGGTGTCAATCAGTCTTATAGAATTAACAAATACTGCTATAAATGCACGGTATTTTTTGTCTTTACTTTTATGATCGATAGATAATAATGTAGATTCGTCAGCAATGACAAAATATTCCAGTTCAAATCTTTCATTGTCTTTGAAAGAGTTTTTAACAAATTCTATTGTTTCTTCCGGAGTATTTGTCTGAAATATTTCTTTTGCTTCAGTCAGAGTTTTATAGATTATAGAAGCTTCTTTTCTTTCTTCTGCCGTTAACCGCTCATTACGGGAACTCATCGCAAGTTGGTTTTCTTCCCGAAAAATAGGGCAGCCTACTATATTTACCGGTAAATTGTTTTTCTCAACCAGTTTTTTGACAATCTGCAATTGCTGAAAATCTTTCTCGCCAAAATAAGCATTTGTAGGAGTAACAATTTCAAAAAGACGCTTTACAATAGTTCCAACGCCATTAAAATGTCCGGGTCTGAATTTTCCTTCCATTTGATTTTCCAATCCGTCAAAATCAAAATTTTGCGAAATGGTGTCTCCTTCATAAATATCTTCTACAGACGGTGCGTACAAAATGATTTTATCACTCAGAACACGCATTTTCTTTACGTCTTCTTCCAGGGTTCTCGGGTATTTTGCAAGATCTTCAGGGTTATTAAATTGAGTTGGGTTTACAAAAATACTTACTACAGTATCGTCGTTTTCCTTAAGAGATCTTTGCATTAGAGCCAGATGTCCCTGGTGTAAAGCGCCCATTGTTGGTACAAACCCGATAGTCGAATTTGTGGTTTTGATAGTTTTCAAATAAGCTATCAAAGCTACTTTACCGTAGAAAATATGCATGGCGGTATTATTAAAATTTAGTGCAAACATAATATATTAGTTAATAACTGCATAAAATTTTGTAATTTTGCAACGTTTTTATTACCAAAATTAAGTAAAATACTATTATGAAAGATAAGAGGATATTATATGTATCATCTGAAGTCGTGCCTTATTTGGCAGAAAATGAGGTTTCTTTAATGTCTTATGACGTTCCAAAAATGATTAACGATCAGGGAGGTCAGATAAGAATTTTCATGCCAAGATATGGAAATATCAATGAAAGAAGACATCAGCTACACGAAGTAATTAGACTTTCAGGAATGAATTTGGTAGTGAATGATTTAGATATGCCATTGATTATTAAGGTAGCTTCAATTCCAAAAGAAAGAATTCAGGTTTATTTTATAGATAATGATGAATATTTTAAACGAAAAGCAACTTTTGCCGACGAAGAGGGGGTTTTGTACCCGGACAATGATGAGAGAGCGATCTTTTTTGCCAAAGGAGTTGTAGAAACTGTAAAAAAATTAAATTGGGTACCTGATATTATTCACGTACACGGTTGGCTGGCCGCAATGCTTCCAATTTACATGAAGCATTATTATAAAAACGAAGCCTTATTTTCTGAAACTAAAATTGTCACTTCTGTTTACGGACAGTCTTTTGATGAAAATTTAGATCTGGAAATGATCAATAAAGTAAAATTCGATGGTGTTCCTCATGAATCTATAGCTGATCTGGAAACGCCTAATTATGAAAATATTCTAAGAGCAAGTATACTGCATTCTGACGGTGTGATTATAGCATCAGAAAATGTCTCTTCAAGTTTAACAAAATTTATAGAATCTTCAGGAAAACCTTTTTTACCTTTCGCCACGAAAGATACGTTTGCCGAAGCGTATACAAATTTCTATAAAAGTATAGGACTCTAAATTTTAACATTATTATAAAACATGTATAATACTTCTTTTTTTAAGAAAATTCTATTAATAGTACCAGTTGTTCTTTTATATTCTTGCGATAAAGATTTTAATGCGGTTGGCGATGATTTGATTGGAGATAATCATTTTGGACTTGAGTCTGAAAAATATGCTGTATTGGCATACAATCAGGAAATAACCCCGATTCAGTCAAACGGATTGGCTGTGAATGGTTTGGGAATTTATGATGATGGTGTTTTTAGTGAGCGAACTGCTAGTTTTGCTACACAGGTTTCACTTGCATCTTATGCCCCTTCTATTGGTACTGCACCAGTTATTAAGAGTGTTACATTAAATGTGCCCTATTTTAGTCATGTAACAGCAACAAATCCTGATGGTAGCAGTACTTATGCATTAGACTCTATTTATGGTGCGCCAACAGGTAAAATTAAGTTGAGTGTATATGAATCCGGTGTGCAGATGCGTAGCTCATATTTTGATAATGGTACCCAAAACGCTCAAATGTACTATACAGATGAAGATCAGACAACAGATCCTAATTATGTAAATTTTAATACTTATAAAGGACCAACCCCTGGTTTTACAGATCGTTTGAACAACTCGACTAATGTATTGGAAAATGATAATTTCTTTTTTAGTTCAGTAGAATATGCTGATAAATCAAAGGACGCAACAACCGGTACCGAAACGACAACAAGAGTAGCGCCTGAAATGCGTTTGAATTTAAATAAAGCGTTTTTTCAGACTAAAATTTTAAACGCCCCGGCAAACAAGCTTTCTGCTTCGGATGTTTTTCAGGAATATTTCAGAGGTTTGTATTTTAAGGTTGAAAAATCAGGCACTAATCCTAGTAATATGGCGTTATTAGATTTTACTAAAGGTAAAATCAATATTAAATATAGAGCTAAAACCGATATCACAACCGATAATGATACGATTACAGAAGCCAGAACTTTGGTTATTAATCTGTCTGGCGCAACGGCAAGTCTGATGCAGGATGTTAAAAAACCTGCTTATCAAGCAGCATTGACATCTGCAAGTGTAACACTAGGTGATGAGTCACTTTATTTGAAAGGTGGTCAGGGATCGCTTGCTGTGCTTGAGCTTAATGATTTTGGATCTAAATTAAAAGAAATTAGAGATAAAGGATGGTTGGTTAATGAGGCTAATTTAGTTTTTCATATCGATTCAGATAAAATAGCAGGAATACCAAATACCAGCGCAGGACTTCGTGAGCCTAAAAGGGTTTATTTGTATGATTTGACAAATAATATTCCGATTGTAGATTACGCAGCAGACGGAAGTACAAGTATTACATCTGATCCAAAATTATCAAAAGTAATTTATAGCGGAATAATTAATGTAGATCCTACAAGTAAAAAAGGAACTACATACAAAATCAGGCTGACGAATCATATTCGCAATATTATCAAGAAAGCTGATGCAGTTAATGTGAAGCTTGGTTTGGTTGTGACTGAAAGTATAAATATCACAGCCTCTAATAAATTAAAAAGCAGAATTCAAATGGATCCAGTAGAGAATCCAAATGAGTATTTTACAGATGCTCCAAGAGCGTCGGTAATGAGTCCGTTAGGAACAGTATTGTTTGGAGGAAAATCCACAGTTCCTGACGAAAAAAGGCTGAAGCTTGAAATTTACTACACGAAACCAAATTAATAAATATATATGTGTGGAATTGTTGGATATATCGGTCACAGAGAGGCTTATCCTATAGTTATAAAAGGATTAAAGCGGCTGGAATACAGAGGATATGATAGTGCTGGTGTCATGTTGTATGATACAGAAACAGGTATAAAGCTTTGTAAAACAAAAGGTAAAGTTTCAGATCTTGAAGCAAAGGCAAAAGATGGTTTTAGTACAAATGGAACTATAGGAATTGGTCATACACGCTGGGCTACTCATGGTGTGCCAAATGATGTGAATTCGCATCCTCATCTTTCTAATTCAGGTGATTTAGTAATCATCCACAATGGAATTATTGAGAATTATGCTCCTCTTAAAGAAGAGTTGATAAAAAGAGGTTATACTTTTAAATCAGATACTGATACAGAAGTTTTAGTTAACCTGATTGAGGAAGTTCAGAAAAAAGAAAATATAAAACTTGGTAAAGCGGTTCAGATTGCTTTAAATCAGGTTGTAGGTGCATACGCAATTGCAGTATTCGATAAAAAAAATCCAAACGAAATTGTAGCTGCCAGATTAGGAAGTCCGTTAGCGATTGGAGTAGGAGAAGGAGAATTTTTTATTGCTTCTGATGCTTCACCTTTTATTGAATATACTTCAAATGCTATTTATCTTGAAGATGGTGAAATGGCAAACATTAGATTGCATAAACCTCTTAAAGTTAGAAAAATTAAAGATGACTCTTTAGTAGATCCTTATATTCAGGAACTTCAGATGAATTTGGAGCAAATTGAAAAAGGAGGTTATGATCACTTTATGCTTAAAGAAATCTACGAGCAGCCAAGTGTTATAAAAGATACCTACAGAGGAAGACTTCATGCAAATGAAGGAATTGTTCAAATGGCTGGTGTTGAGGATAATCTTGAAAAATTCCTAAACGCTCAGAGAATTCTAATTGTTGCTTGCGGAACTTCATGGCATGCCGGATTGGTTGCTGAGTATATTTTTGAAGAATTTACACGCATTCCTGTTGAAGTAGAATATGCTTCAGAATTTAGATACCGTAATCCAATCATTAATAAAAATGATGTTGTAATTGCGATTTCCCAATCAGGAGAAACTGCAGATACAATGGCAGCTATTAAATTGGCGAAAGAAAACGGAGCATTTGTTTTTGGTGTTTGCAACGTTGTTGGTTCCTCTATTTCAAGAGAAAGCCATGCAGGTGCTTACACACACGCCGGACCTGAGATTGGAGTAGCTTCTACCAAAGCTTTTACAACTCAGATCACCGTTTTGACAATGATTGCCTTAAGATTAGGAAAAGCTAAAGGAACTTTGTCAAATACAGATTTCCATACTTATTTACAAGAATTAGAAATTATTCCTGAAAAAGTTGCCGAAGCATTAGAAACTAATGACAGAGCAAAAGAAATTGCTGCCGCATTTAAAGATGCTCCAAACTGTCTTTATCTAGGCAGAGGGTATAATTTTCCGGTAGCGTTAGAAGGAGCTTTAAAACTTAAGGAGATTTCATATATTCATGCTGAAGGATATCCTGCTGCAGAAATGAAGCACGGCCCTATTGCATTAATAGACGAGCACATGCCGGTTATTGTAATTGCACCAAAACAAGGGCATTATGATAAAATTGTAAGTAACATCCAGGAGATTAAGTCTCGTAGCGGAAAAATTATTGCCGTTGTAACAAAAGGGGATACTCAGGTTCGTGAACTTGCAGATTATGTAATCGAAATTCCAGAAACTTCAGATGCATTATCGCCGCTTATTACTACAATTCCATTACAATTACTTTCTTATTACATTGCTGTTATGAGAGGTTGTAATGTTGATCAGCCAAGAAATTTGGCAAAATCGGTTACTGTGGAGTAAAATAATTAATATTCTATATTAGGAAAGCGAGACATTTGTCTCGCTTTTTTTATACTCCTTAAATTATTATAATTCTATGGCTAACACGATTTGCATTTTTATAATGTTAAAAAGCGAGATTAGAGGCTCGCTTTTTTTTAATTATCGAATTTTTTTTTCAAACCCTGAATTTTTATTAAATCCTCAATTTTTCTTATAGAAATTATATGTATGCATAGTAATTAGAATACTCCTTGTTTGAAATTTGATTTTAATTGAATAAAAGCCATTGCTAAATAGTTAAAATAATGAGTATAATTATGATAAATATGAATTTTATTTAACAAATTTTTATACATATTGAAATTATTTGTATTTTGGTATCATTAACTAACCAAAAACCTAACACAATGAGAGTGTATTTGCTGATTATGTTGTTTTTCTGTGGAATTTCCTTCGCGCAGAATACAATTACTGGTTCTGTTACCGATAGTAACAAACAATCTATTCCTGGTGCCAATATAAATGTGGTTGGAAGTTCTACAGGAGCTTCTACAGATTTTGACGGGACATTTAAATTAAATACTTCCTCGAAACCGCCTTTTACTATAAAAGTATCGGCTGTTGGTTTTGAGACACAAACTATTAGTGTAACAGCAGTGAATCAAAGAATAGATGTGGTTCTAAAGGGTGAAGAGAATAAACTTGATGAAATTGTTGTTTCTGCTTCCAGAACTCCTGAAAGAGTTCTTGAATCTCCTGTGACTATTGAGAGAATGAGTATTCAGGATATCAAAAAAACCGCATCTCCTTCTTTTTATGATGGTTTAGAAAACATGAAGGAAGTACAGATGAATACAAGTAGTATGTCTTTCAAATCGATCAACACAAGGGGGTTTGCCACTGTAGCTAATACCCGTTTTATGCAGTTAGTAGATGGTATGGATAACTCATCTCCGTTGTTAAACTTCGTTTTAGGAAACATGATTGGAGTTTCAGAGGTTGATGTTCAGAGCGTTGAGCTGCTTCCAGGTGCTTCTTCGGCTTTATATGGAGCAAATGCATTTAATGGAATTTTATTTATGACAAGTAAAAGTCCTTTTACATCCCAGGGAATTTCAACCTATTTTAAATATGGTGTAACATCACAAGAAGCTGCAGGCACAAACGGTTATTATGATTTTGGTATTCGGTTTGCACATGCTTTCAATAAATATTTTGCTGCTAAGGCAAACTTTACTTATATGCAGGCTACCGACTGGTACGCAACAAACTACAACGATAAAACAAGATCTGGTCTGGACAGGACAGATCCTGGTTATGACGGTATAAATGTATATGGTGATGAGGCTTCTACAAATATTAAAGGAGTAGGGCAAAAATTAGAAGCAATGGGAATAATTCCTGCAGGAGCATCTAATATTCTGCCAAATTCAATAGTTAGCAGAACTGGATATAACGAAATTGATTTGACTAATAATAAGGCTGCAAATAAAAAAGTTGATTTCTCTTTTCATGGAAGACCTTTTGGAGATGAAAGGCTGGAAATTATCTGGCAAAGTAAATTTGGTACTGGTAACGCGGTTTATCAGGGAGCGAACAGATATTATTTAAATGACTTTTTTATGCAGCAGCATAAATTAGAGTTAAAAGGAAAGAATTTTTTCGTAAGAGGTTATACTACTTCAGAAGATGGAGGGCATTCTTATGATATGGTTTTTACAGGTATTAATGTAAATAGAAAATGGAAAGATGACAATACATGGTTTGGTCAATATGCAGGAGCATACATTCAGGGAACTTTAGCGGGTATGACGCCACAACAAGCTCATGCAGCGGGTAGAACTACAGCAGATACAGGTCGTTTTTTACCTGGGTCAGCACAATTTAAAAATGCTTTCAATCAGGTTATAGCGGATGAAAGTGTTCTTTCAGGTTCAAAATTGGTTGATAATTCCAGAATTTATCATTCAGATGCAAATTATAATTTCAGAGATTTGATAAAATTCGCTGAGATTCAGGTTGGGGGTTCTTTTAGATTATATGAATTGAATTCTCATGGAAGAATTTACACAGATGCAGATGGTCCTATTAATTATAACGAATATGGAGCTTACGGACAATTGATGAAGAAATTCATGGAGGACAGATTGAAGTTTACCGGGTCAATTCGTTATGATAAATCCAAAAATTTCGATGGGAATATTTCCCCTCGTTTGTCATTGGTTTATTCAGCTGGGGAAAAGAAAAATCATAATTTCAGAGGATCTTTTCAAACTGGTTTTAGAAACCCGTCAACTCAGGACCAATATATCGGATTTAATGTTGGAAGTGCAGTGCTGCTTGGTTCGGCTCCGGATAACCTGACAAGATTTAGTGAAACTTTTAGTTTAAGTGCAGAAGGACAGTCTTATAACGGAAGTCCGACTAAAGTGATGAATGGTAATGATGCCTATGGTAATTCTTATTTGGCAAGTTCTGTAAATGCTTTTTCTGCATTGGCGGGTACTAACCCGATTGCAGCTGCAGCATTGTTGAAGAAAACAAATGCAAACTACGTGAAGCCAGAAGAAGTAAAAGCCTTTGAGTTAGGATATCGTTCTGTTTTTGATGGACTGTCTGTAGATCTTAATGGATACTATAATATATATAACAATTTTATTGGAAACCTAAATGTAATTGCTCCTTTCTATGGAACAGCTCAAGATAATCCAAATATTGCTGCAGGAACTTCAGATCCCGGAGTTCAGTCCATACGTGCCATTCAGAATGGCGAATACAGAGTGTACCAATTGTATACCAATTCAGATGTTGAGATTCATTCATTAGGATTTGGAGCAGGGCTTTCTAAAAAAGTAATTGCTGATTTTGAGGTGGGAGTAAATTATAATTATGCTCAATTTGATTTTGACCAGAAAGAAGACCAAAGTTTCGAGGCTGGTTTTAATACTCCAAAGCACAGAATAAAAGTATCTGTTGGTAATGAAAAATTATTCAAAAACTTTGGATTTAATGTTAGCGGAAGATGGAATAGTGAGTATAAATGGGAATCTAGTTTTGCAGACGGCATAATAAAATCAGCAACTGTAATTGATGCACAGGTTAATTATTCGATTCCAAAATTAAAATCTGTTGTAAAATTGGGAGCTGCTAATATTGGTGGTAAAGAATATTATCAAGTAATTGGAGCAGGATTAATCGGGCAGCAATATTTTGCTTCCTGGACAATTAACCCATAAATCTATTAAATGACTTAATGTAAAATTCATTATTATGTTTCTGAATTCAATTTGGAAATAGATAATTTAAAAATATAAATTATGATAAAAAATTTCAAATGGCTTTTATTGGTGTCGTTAACCTTTATGGCTTGTAATAGTGACGATGATGTTGCTGCTGTTGTAGATTCATCTGACGGATTGCCTTTAACATCAGGGAGTGCAAATTTTTCAAACTATGTTGCTTTGGGTGATTCTTTTGCAGCAGGTTTTAGTGATAATGCTTTGTTTATAAAAGGACAGGAAGGGGCTTATCCAAATATATTGGCACAACAATTTGCCTTAGTTGGCGGAGGAGATTTCAAAACTCCGTTTGCAAAAGATAATATTGGTGGATTGCTGTTGGGTGGAAATGTTATTTTTGGACCTAGATTGTATTTTAATGTTAAACCTATTCCGGTAGATGGAGTGCCAACAACCGAAGTGACAGCACACTTGTCAGGCAACTTTAATAATTTAGGAGTACCGGGAGCCAAAAGTTTTCATCTATTAGCACCTGGCTATGGTAATCCTGCCGGAGTGGCATTAGGAACCGCAAATCCATATTTTGCCCGTTTTGCATCAAGTACAACAACAACAGTTTTGGCAGATGCTTTAAGTCAGAATCCTACTTTTTTCTCTTTATGGATTGGTGGTAATGATGAGTTGGGTTATGCTACTGCTGGTGGAGATCCTGCCGTGAATGCCTTAACACCACCTGCAACTTTTGAAGCAGCATACAAAGCTTTGGTTGCTCAGCTTGTAAATGGTGGAAGAAAAGGGGTTGTGGCTAACTTGCCTGTTATAATAACACTTCCACATTTTCATGTTATAGCTTACAATCAATTAACTCAAAATGATTTAACCCTTAATGGGGTGAATTTAGTAAGTACACTAAATACTCAGTTATATGGTCCATTACACAATGCATTAGCATATTTGGGTCAGGGAGACAGAATTAAACTTTTGTCTACAACAGGAAATAATCCTTTGCTTATGATTGATGAAAATTTGCCGGATTTGTCAGCTAGCTTAAAAGCGGTGTTAATGGGTGGAGGATTAGACGCAACTACTGCAACAGTAATGGGTCAGATTTTTGGAAGAGCAAGACAAGCCTTACCAACTGATTTAATTTGCTTAGGCGCTTCTTCCCGAATAGGTAAAGCTCCAAGTGTGGCGGCAGATGGGATTGCTTCGCCTTCACCTTCGTTATCGCAATTAGGAGTTACTTTTCCTTTACCGGACAGGTATGTTTTACTTCCTTCTGAGGTAGCAGAGATTGAAACTGCTACAACTGCGTATAATTTAGTAATTAAGGCGGCAGCAGAGGCTAATGGTTTAGCGATTGTAGATGCCAAAGCAATTATGGATGACTTAAATAAACCAAATGGAATTGTGGCTAATAATTATACATTGAAAGCTACATTTGTTACAGGCGGTATGTTTTCTCTGGATGGAGTTCATCCTTCACCAAGGGGTTATGCTTTTATTGCAAATAAATTTATCGAAGCTATCAATGCAAAATATGGCTCTAATTTAAGAGGGGTGAATATTGGTAATTACCCAATTTTATATCCAAAAACTCTTCCGTAAGGCAAAAATTTAATATCAAAAAGCCACTCATTTCTAAAATGCAGTGGCTTTTTTATTTAACTAAAAAATTACCATTTTAGATATTTGAAGGCCGACTTTTAAGAATCAAACAAAAACGTACTATTTTTTATAAAAAAAGTATTGATTTTTTATTTTAAAAAATTATCTTTGCGCTCTGAAAAAAGAGGTATTTTCGATAAACCTAAATAGCTATTTAATAAATACATAAGTAATGTCAAAAGTAATAGGAAAAGTTGCTCAAATCATTGGACCAGTAGTTGACGTAGTTTTCAACGGTAAGGATGTTGAACTTCCAAAAATTTATGATTCACTAGAAATCACAAAAAAAGATGGAACATTATTAGTTCTAGAAGTACAATCTCACATTGGTGAAAACACTGTTCGTACCATTTCTATGGACTCAACAGATGGTTTAAGCAGAGGATATGAAGTAGTTGGAACTGGTAACCCAATCCAAATGCCAATCGGTCCGGATGTATATGGAAGATTATTTAATGTTGTTGGAGATGCCATTGATGGTTTAGGTGAATTGCCTAAAACTGGAGAAAATGGTTTGCCTATTCACAGACCAGCTCCTAAATTCGAAGATTTATCAACTTCATCTGAAGTTTTATTTACAGGTATTAAAGTAATCGATTTGATTGAGCCTTATGCAAAAGGAGGTAAAATTGGATTGTTTGGTGGTGCTGGTGTTGGTAAAACAGTATTGATTCAGGAGTTGATCAACAATATCGCAAAAGGTCACGGTGGACTTTCAGTATTCGCAGGAGTAGGAGAAAGAACACGTGAAGGAAATGACTTGCTTCGTGAGATGTTAGAGTCAGGAATTATTAAATACGGTGATGATTTCATGCACTCTATGGAAAATGGAGGATGGGATTTATCTAAAGTAGATATGCCAGGAATGAGAGAGTCAAAAGCTACTTTCGTTTTCGGACAAATGAATGAGCCACCTGGAGCTCGTGCACGTGTGGCACTTTCAGGATTATCTATCGCTGAGTATTTCCGTGATGGAGCTGGATCAGACCAAGGTAAGGATGTATTATTCTTCGTTGATAATATCTTCCGTTTTACACAAGCAGGTTCTGAGGTATCAGCACTTTTAGGACGTATGCCTTCTGCAGTAGGATACCAACCAACTTTGGCAACAGAGATGGGAGCTATGCAAGAGCGTATTACATCTACAAACAAAGGATCTATTACATCTGTACAAGCTGTTTACGTACCTGCGGATGACTTAACTGACCCGGCGCCGGCTACAACTTTCGCCCACTTAGATGCTACAACAGTATTGTCTCGTAAAATTGCTGAGCTAGGTATTTATCCGGCGGTTGACCCGTTAGATTCTACTTCAAGAATTTTGACTCCTCAAATTTTAGGAAACGAGCATTATGACTGTGCACAAAGAGTAAAAGAAATTCTTCAAAAATACAAACAATTGCAGGATATTATCGCGATTTTAGGTATGGAAGAGTTATCTGAAGAAGATAAACTTTCTGTATCAAGAGCACGTCGTGTACAACGTTTCTTATCTCAGCCTTTCCACGTAGCGGAGCAATTTACAGGTATTCCTGGAGTATTGGTTGATATTAAAGATACTATCAAAGGTTTCAATATGATTATCGACGGTGAATTAGATCACCTTCCGGAAGCAGCTTTCAACTTGAAAGGTTCTATTCAGGATGCAATCGAAGCTGGAGAAAAAATGTTGGCTGAAGCATAAAAATAAAGTTAAAAGTTAGAGGTTAGAAGTTAGGCGTTTTGTCTCTAACTTCTAACTTTTAACAAATAACTTCTAACTTAAAAAATATGATTTTAGAAATAGTATCACCAGAAGCAAAATTATTTTCAGGAGAAGTAACTTCGGTTACATTACCTGGAGTCGATGGAAGCTTTCAAATATTGAATCATCACGCTCCTATTGTTTCTATTCTAGAAAAAGGAACTATTAAAATTGTAGCACCAAGCTTCAGTTTTTCTAAAGAAGTTGCGGATAAATTCACGAAAGTAAATGACCAGACTTATACTTTAGATATTGTGTCAGGTACTATCGAAATGAAAGACAATAAAATAATTGTTTTAGCAGATTAAGACAATTTTTAAATAATTTTAAAAAGCCAAACATTAGTGTTTGGCTTTTTTTATTTTTGGTGAATGAAAGAAATAACCGAATTTGAAGTTTCTATTTTTGAAGGTAAACGCGCATGGTACGAGTTATTGCTTGCAGCAATATTTTATAGTGCTTTCATTTACATGGTAACTCTAACAATTTATTATGGATTTATTGAAAAATCTGTACAAATTTTTATAAGAGCATTTGTCACATTACTGATATGTGGCACATACAGTATTGTTTATGGATTGAGGTTCTCTGCAACAAAAAATTTGTTGATAGATGTAGATACGAATTTGATTGTATCGAGATATGTGGTTGGTCCATTTTCATACGATGCGAAATCAAAAGTTACGGAATTTGAATATGTTTCTTTTTATGAAGATCGATATGGTTGTTTCGGAACTAATCTATGGTATGTTAAGAATAAACATTACAAAATGTATAGTTTTGAAAATAAAGAAGCGGCTTATCAATTTGCACTGGAGATTTCTAATAAACTAAATATTGACTTACTTGATGCCACAGAAAAAGGAAACTTTCAATGGATTGAGAAACAGAATTTAAATAAGTAAGACCAACTTCATAGTTTTTTATCTTGAAAACTGTTATGGTTAATCAAGTAATCAAAACAAATTCTTCAGACAAGCACCTTTTATAACTAATATTTAAAATCTGATTTTAAACACCGGGTTATATAATCCCGCTGTTTGTTTATATTGAGTTCTATTTCATAACTTTGTTTTATGAACTTACCAGAAAATCTTAATCAGAAACTCGAAGCCAGAAAGCAAAATAATGCTTTAAGAAAACTGCCAAGTTTTAATAATCTTGTCGATTTTTCTTCAAACGATTATATAGGTTTTTCAAAATCAGAAACTATTTTTAAACTGGCCCATCATTATTTGATCGAGAATGAGATTATTCAGAATGGAGCAACGGGATCACGATTAATTTCCGGAAACCATTCGCTTTATCAAATTGCAGAATTATTTATTGCTGAATTTCATGACGCAGAAACGGCGTTAATTTTTAATTCGGGCTACGATGCCAATGTTGGCTTTTTTAGCGCTGTACCGCAAAGGAATGATGTTATTTTGTATGATGAGTTAAGTCATGCTTCTATTCGTGATGGAATTTCAATGTCAAATGCCAAATCATATAAATTCAATCATAATGATTTTGAGGATTTGGAACGTCTTATTGAAAAATTTCCTGCTGTAAATATTTATATTGTGACCGAAACAGTTTTTTCTATGGACGGCGATAGTCCAAACTTAGAAGAACTTGTTTTGTTGTCTGAAAAGTATAATTGTTATTTGGTTGTGGATGAAGCACATACTTTGGGCGTTTTTGGAGATAAAGGCGAAGGGCTTATTCAGGATTTACAATTGCATAATCGTATTTTTGCACGAATTATGACATTTGGAAAAGGATTGGGTTGTCATGGTGCAGCTATATTAGGAAGTTCAGCGCTAAAAGAATATTTAGTAAACTTTGCCAGGAGTTTTATCTACACCACGGGATTGTCACCACATTCTGTTTCGACAATTTTAACAGCTTACCAACAGTTAGAAAATGAAAAGGAAACGATTAATAAATTACGTCAGAATATTATATTTTTTAATCAGCAAAAGAACTTGTTGGGACTCAAGCCCATATTTGTCCGGAGCAAATCTTCAATCCAATCTGCCATAATTCCGGGCAATGAAAATGCAAAACTCATAGCACAGGAATTACAGGATAAAGGATTTGATATAAAAGCTATACTGTCACCGACAGTACCCGAAGGACAGGAACGACTTCGTTTTTGTATTCATAGTTATAATTCGGAAGAAGAAATAAGCGCAGTTCTGGAGTTGTTACGTAACTTTGTATTTTAAATGGAAGAAAATTTTAAATTAGTTAAGAGTTATCAATATTCATCAGAAGCAAAAATTTTCAGTAGTAAATTAGAATCTGAAGGAATTAGAGTTTATCTGAGAGATATTCATATAATCGATTCAAATCCGCATTTGAGTACTGCTGTCGGAGGAGTTAAACTTTTTGTTGAAAGCAAAGATTTTGAAAAAGCTCAAAAAAGTCTGTCTGAAATCAGCCCATATTCATTAGATGAAAATAATGAACCAATCAAATGTCCGAAATGCAAAGCTGAGGCGATAGAAATGACTACTTCAATTAAAGATTTAAAAACACTTTTTGCCTTTATTTTTTCATTGTTCTTTGTCTTAATACCTTTTTATTCCAAATATCGGTATAAATGCAATATTTGTAAATTTGAATTTAATTAAATGAAATTATTTGTAACAGGAATTTCAACAGATGTTGGTAAAACCATTACTTCTGCCATAATAGTAGAAGCCTTAGAAGCTGATTACTGGAAACCAATTCAGGCCGGAGATTTAGATAACTCGGATAGTCACAAAATCAAATCAAAAATCTCAAATACAAAAACTAAGATTTTTGACAACAGCTATAAACTTAATACACCGGCAAGCCCGCACCTGGCTGCTGAAATTGACGGAATCACAATAGATTTAAAAAAAGTAAAAGAACCAAAAACCGACAATCATTTAGTGATTGAAGGTGCTGGCGGAATTTTTGTTCCGCTAAACAAAAAGGACACAATTATAGATTTGATTCAGTCAGATTATAAAATAATTGTGGTTTCAAGGCATTATCTGGGAAGCATCAATCATACATTATTAACTATTGAAGCTATAAAAAATCGTGGTTTTGACGTTCATGGAATCATCTTTAGCGGAAGCGAAAATAAATCTACCGAAGATTTAATTCTAAATAAAACCGGAATAAAATCTATCGGAAGAATTGATGAAGAACCTTATTTTGATCAAAATGTAATTATGGAATATGCCGATTTATTTAGGCATAATTTATTATCGTTAGAGAAATCTAAAATCTAAATCAGAAATCTACAATATTATCAGATGACTTTATCAGAAAAAGACAGCCAGTATTTATGGCACCCCTATACACAACATAAAACCTCGCAGACTCCAATTGCAATTTCCAGAGGAGAAGGCGCTTTGCTTTGGGACGAAAATAATAAGGAATATATTGACGCGATTGCATCCTGGTGGGTAAATCCGTTTGGACACAGCAACAAATTTATTGCCGATGCTATATACAAACAGCTTACCACTCTTGAGCATGTTTTGTTTGGCGGTTTTACACATGAACCGGCGATAAAAGTGGCAGAAAAATTAATGGAAATTCTTCCGAAAAATCAACAGAAAATTTTTTTTTCAGATAATGGTTCAACAGCTGTTGAAGTGGCCATAAAGGTTGCGTTGCAATATTTCTTTAATAAAAATGAAAAACGAACTACCATAATTGCTTTTGAAAATGCTTTTCATGGAGATACTTTTGCAGCTATGGCAGCAAGTGGCATTTCATTTTACACTCAGGCCTTTCAGGGAATGTTTATAGATGTTGTTAGAATCCCGGTTCCGGTTGAAGGGCAGGAGCAGGTAAGTTTTGATGCCTTAAATGAGGTAATTAAAAGTCATAATTGTGCAGGCTTTATTTTTGAACCACTGGTACAAGGTGCAGCCGGAATGGTGATGTATGAACCGGAAGCTCTGGCAAAACTAATTCAGATTTGTAAAAAAAATAAAGTGTTGACAATTGCTGATGAAGTAATGACCGGTTTTGGTAAAACAGGAAAAACATTTGCGATGGATTATGTTTCTGAAACTCCGGATATGATTTGTCTGTCTAAGGCCTTAACAGGAGGAACAATTCCGATGGCAATTACGACTTTTACACAGGATGTTTTTGATGCATTTTATGATGATGATATTAATAAAGCATTATTTCACGGACATACTTTTACGGCAAATCCAACAGGTTGTGCTGCAGCTCTGGCAAGTATCGATTTATTGAAGACGAATGAAATGCAAGCCAATATTGAAAGAATAAATAAGAGTCATTTAAGCTTTCAGAAGAAAATTGAAAATCATCCAAAAGTGATAACGGCAAGAACTTTGGGAGTTATTTTTGCAGTTGAAATAAAATCAGACTCAGAAGAAAGTTATTATGGTTCAATGCGTACCAAACTATATAATTTTTTTATTGAAAAAGGAGTTGTTTTAAGGCCGGTTGGCAATATTGTTTATATCTTGCCACCATACATTATGACAGACAAACAGCTTGAGAAAGTATATCTGACAATTGAAGAAGCTATTGAAATGGTTTAATACTCAGCTCAGATAATCTCTATCAGAATCATTTTTAAATAATACATCCTGCGGACTTTTGCATAAACTTTGCGAACTTTGCGATTAAATAATCTACATTGAATACAAAAATTGCCATAACAGCCTTTTCTTCTATTTCTCCTTTGGGTAATAATCCTGAAGAAATCTGGAAAAAATATCTGAATAATCAGCATTGTTTTTCGAAACAATTTTTAGATCAGCAGGAAACTTCTGTTGCTGCTTTAGAAGCCGAATCGAAACAAATTGTTGCAGAAATTCGCGAATCAGATATTAAATATAAATTTCTGGATGATTCTGTTCTGTTTGCCTTGGCAGCTTCGAGAAAAGCCATTGAAAAAGCAGGTTGGGGTAAAAATGATATTTTCGGTATAAATATTGGTTCTTCACGTGGTGCTACAGATCTTTTTGAAAAGCATTATAAAGAATATATTGATACGGGGAAAGCGCAGACTTTGGCTTCGCCGACAACAACTTTGGGAAATATTTCCTCCTGGATTGCACATGATCTGCAAACTACTGGCCCTGAAATTTCGCATTCTATTACCTGTTCTACAGCTCTTCATGCACTTCTAAATGGTGTTGCATGGCTAAAATCAGGAATGGCAGATAAGTTTTTAGTTGGCGGTAGTGAAGCTCCCTTGACCGATTTTACAATTGCTCAGATGAGAGCATTAAAAATATATTCAAGAATTAATCAAAACAATGAGGCTTGGCCAAACCTGGCTTTTGATTTTGAAAAAACGCAAAATACCATGATTTTAGGTGAAGGTGCAGCAGTTTGTTGCCTGGAAGCCGGAGAAAAGGAAAATGCTATTGCATATGTTACGGGCGTCGGTTATGCAACGGAGATTTTAGAACATAATATTTCAATTTCAGCAGAAGCCGATTGTTTCCAAAAATCTATGAAAATGGCTTTGCAGGAAACTAATTTAGAAGAAGTAGATGCTATTGTAATGCATGCTCCCGGAACAATAAAAGGAGATTTGACAGAATTGCGCGCAATTGAAAAAGTTTTTGGCGAACAGATACCGTTATTAACGACAAATAAATGGAAGATTGGACACACTTTTGGAGCTTCCGGTATATTAAGTTTAGAACTGGCTCTGTTAATGATGAAGTATGATACGTTTGTTGGAGTGCCTTTTGCTAAGCACAAAAAGCAAATAAAACCACTGAAAAAGATATTAATTAATGCTGTTGGTTTTGGAGGAAATGCAGTTAGCATCCTGATTGAAAAAGCGTAATTGAAAAACACATAAAAAAAATCCATTTGTCTTTCGGCAAATGGATTTTTTTATTGGGCTCAAGCTAAGATTTCTCTGTTATTGAAAGATAATCTTTTTGGCTGTAGTGTAATTGTTGTCTAAGGTTACCTTTACCAGCAGGACCTGATTGGCTGCCTGCAGGTTTGGAATCTGTAATTCTGTTGTTCCGGCTTTCTTCTTATTGTAAAGAAGTTTTCCCGAAACATCAAAGATCGTAACCTCCTTAATGGTTTGCCTGGCCGAATTGACTTTGATTACCTTGTTCTTAACCGAAACCAAAATGCCGTTCTCCGTATCTTCAAAATCTCCGGTGCCCAGTGTTTTGTTGGTATAACGCAATACCAGACGATCGTTAAAGTTACCGGCTGCTGTGGTAAAGGTAAACTTACCGGCTTTCAGATCATGGATCACCCCGGTTGTCTTGTCCTCGATATAAACAGCTTGGCTGGCAAGATCACCATCGGCCTGATCAATTGAAATGGTAAAATCACCTGCAATTGTAGTTCGGTATCCCAAAGGCACCACATCGGTATCGGCAAAAGGCAGTGAACGTCCCTGAATGGTAAATTTATCCTGATTATTGACACTGTAGAAATCAACATATATGTTTCCGTCAAAAGTTGCTCCGTCATAGTTTTTGTCAAACCCGTTTGTCGCTCCGTCTACATATCCTACCAGCATCTGCTTGAATGCCCCTTTGTCATTGGTCAGGTTAAGCCAGATGCGGTGCGTGTCTGTTGCCGTTTCTTTGCCTGTTTTTCCGGGTTTAAAGAACTGGCCGTTCTCAGGTCCGCCTTCACGCATTCCGTTATTGAACTGAACAGTTCCGTCAGTAGCTGCGCTGGCAAAGAAGGATTGCCCAGC
>NZ_JAFICC010000024.1 GCF_017833415.1 Flavobacterium sp. 1355
TGCTAAAGTAAAAGCATTTAGAAGTCAATTTAGAGGAGTGCGTAAAGTAGATTTCTTCTTATTCAGATTATCTAATCTTTTTGCTTAATCCCCAAGCTTTGCACCTGATCCAAGCTTTGCACCTGATCCTTTTTAAATTCCAAATTCCAATCTTAGCGACAAATGTCAAAATTTTTTTAAAATTGGAATTTGGGATTTAGAATTAGTTTTAAAACAAAAAATCCTCAAACAATGTTTGAGGATTTTGAAGAGCGAAAGACGAGGCTCGAACTCGCGACAACCAGCTTGGAAGGCTGGAGCTCTACCAACTGAGCTACTTTCGCATTAACAGGGTGCAAATATAAACAATTAATTCTTTTTTAAAAACAAAAATCAAAAATTATTTAATTTTGACAAAAAAACCGAAACAATTAAATTCCGGTTTTTAGAGCGAAAGACGAGGCTCGAACTCGCGACAACCAGCTTGGAAGGCTGGAGCTCTACCAACTGAGCTACTTTCGCATTACTGGTGCAAATATAAAAAATAAGTTAAGTTCAAAACAAGCTTTTTTTCAAAAAAAATTTAATTAAAACAATATTTTTATATAACGCATTTAAAACTAAAAAGTTATATATTTATTTTTTTTCACATATTATGAATATCATTAAAGAAATACCCTCAAAAGAAACTTATATTGTCCGCCAGCCTGTTCTTAGAAAAGGAAAACCTATCGAAAGTTGCATTTTTGAAGGAGATGATCTAAAAGACACTTACCATTTTGGATTGTACAACTCAGGGGAATTAATAGGAATAATTTCATTATTTACAAAAATCAATTCTATATTTGCTGAAAAAAATCAGGCACAAATTCGCGGAATGGCGGTTTTGGAATCTCATCAAAAAAAAGGGTTTGGAGAGGCTTTGGTAAAACACTGCGAAAATTTCTGCATCGAAAAAGATATTAAACTAATATGGTTTAATGCCAGAACCGCAGCGGTTGGCTTTTACAAAAAACTCAATTACCAAACTGTTGGCAAACCTTTTGATATAAAAGATGTAGGCGAACATTATTTAATGTATAAAGAAATATAAAATGAAGAAACTTTACTTTTTATTAATAATAAGTATTTTAATCAGTTGCAAAAAAGAATCTCCAAAAGCTCCGGTAAAAACATTTAAAACCCCTGCAATTATACTTACAGATGAAAGAAAAGTACAAATTGACACTGCTACACTAAATGCTTTTAAAAGCGAAACTCTTAAGCAGTTTTATCAATCTTCTGAAAATAAAACGGTTTGGGGAAATCTTAAGAAAAGAACTTTTGTTTTGTCTTTATTAAAAAAATCAGACGAACTGGGCTTAAATCCGGATGATTATAAATCTTCGACGCTGGAAAAATTCGAAAAAAGAATTAGCAATTTAAAAGATTCTGAATTAGCTACTTACGACATTTTATTAACTTACAATTTCGAGTTATACTTAACTCATTTGTATAAAGGAAAACTGGATCCCAAAAAATTATATACGAATTGGGATTTGGAAGAGAAAACATTTGATGTAAACAATGTTCTTGTAAAAGCTTTTAATACCGACAAATTAGACAGTATTGCTGAACATTGCCAGTCAAAAGCTGAGCCCTACAAGCAATTATTAGAAGCTCTTAAAATTATCAATACTTTTCCTGATGATGCAGATATCGGGAAGATCCCATCTCCTGATAAAGTAAAAATAACTTTAAATGACACGAGCAGCTCTTTAATCAATATTAAAAAAAGACTTTTGTTCTGGAAGGATATGTCCGGAAAAAGCGATAGCCTCACAAAAAAATACGATCAAAAAACATTTGACGCCGTTAAAAGATTTCAGGAAAGACATGGCCTGGCTGCAGATGGAGTCATCGGAGCAGGAACAATAAGCGCTTTAAACTTTTCTAAACAAAAAAGAAAAGAACAAATTATTGCAAATCTGGAACGCTGGAGATGGTATAATAATGAACTCTCAGAAAGTTATTTTATTATCAATATTCCGGATTACAGCTTACATGTTGTTGAAAATCAAGATACAACTTTGGTGCGAAATGTAGTGGTAGGAACAAGCAAAAGAAGAACTCCTATTATCACCTCAAAGCTACGGTCTGTGGTATTTAACCCAACCTGGACGGTTCCTCCTACTATATTAAAGGAAGATGTTGTTCCGGCAATGAAACGCAATAGAAATTATCTGGCCAAGAAAAACATAACTATTTATGATTCTGCAGGAAAAGTTGTAGACCCAAAGGCATGGAACGAAAACAACCCCGGTAAATATCGTTATGTACAAAGTCCCGGTTACAATAATTCATTGGGATTAATGAAAATTATGTTTCCAAATCATCACAGTGTTTACCTGCATGATACCAATCACAGAAATTATTTTGGAAGAAATAACCGTTCCCTAAGTTCAGGATGTGTTCGAATAGAAAACCCATTAGAAGTTGCTGAGCATATTCTGGATGATTATGAGAACTACTCCAAAGATAAAATTGACACGATCATCGCTTCCAAAAAGACGACTTATATAAAAATCACCAAAAAGTATGCTTTGTATCAATGGTACTGGACAGCATGGAGCAAAAAAAATCAGCTCATTTTCAGAGCTGATATTTATAATCTTGATTCAGATTTGTATGCTAAACTAAGAGAATAGCTTTTGTTCCATCGTAAAGCTTCTTGACGGATGATAGATATACAAACACGATTTATTTTTAATCGTCTGAATTATTTCATTTGTTAATTCAACAGGAAGAGCTGGACAACCCTGGCTTCTTCCTAATCTTTTATGATTTCTGATAAAAGACTCAGACACATAATCTGCACCATGAACCACAACTCCTCTTTCGCGGGCATTGTCGTTAACTCCTCTTTCTAAACCATCTAAACGCAATGAAGCACCGTGTTTTCCCTGATAAATTTCGCCGGTAGCATAGAATCCTAGGCTGCTTTTGAAAGATGAATTTGAGTTTGAAAATGCTGATGCAAATTCTTCTCCCGTATTTCTTCCGTGTGCTACAAGAGACTGGAACAAGATAGTATTAGATGACAAATCAATTACCCAAAGACGTTTGGTATTGGATGACAAACTAAAATCAATTAAAGTCAAAATATCTTTTTGAACAGCACCTCTTTCTTTCAAAAGGTAAAAACCTTTTAAGGCTTCAGAAAAGATTTTAATTTCAGGTAATGCAAAATTGTTTGGTTTTAATGCATGATATGCATTTTCAATTTTAACGTCAATTGCAACTTTTTCTACTTTAGCAAAACTTTTTGTAGTTACAGTTTTTAATTCGATTGTGTTTTTTGAATCTTTACCAAAAGATAATAGCAAAAACACCACAAGTGGATAAATTTTGTAAATCATTGAATTCCTTTAGGTTAATAATAAATTTGGGCTTGACAAAAGTATAAAAAAAACATGGCTGACAAAATAAATCCTTGTAAATCAGTGCATTTTTGTTTAAACTTTAACAATTTGGAAGGAAAAAATTAGGATAAATTCATAATTTAACTAATTTTACTAAATATTTACTTACAAAAAATACAATCGATATGGAATGCTTATAACATAATATGGGAATAATATAAATCTGATATCTGAAATTTTATTATATTAAGCTGTAACAATTGAAAAAAAACGGTGTCTATTACACTGATATTACTTTTCGGAGAAAAGTATGTTTTTTAAAAATATGAAGAAAATAATTTTTTTTACTCTTTTATTATCCTCTTTGTGGACTCATGCCCAAAAGAAAACCTTGCAGGCTCAACCAATTTCTCAAAATATTTCTGTCGATGGAAAACTGGATGAACAGGCATGGGATACTGCAGCCATAGCTTCTGATTTTCTGATGTTTGAACCTGATAACGGAAAACCGATTCCGGAAGCCAGAAAAACAGAAATTAAGGTTTTATATAACAATGACGCTATTTACATTGGCGCTATGATGTATGATGATGAACCTACTAAAATTTTAAAAGAGATTTCTCAACGTGACAATTTTGGAACTGCCGATATTTTTGGTGTCTTTATAAATGGTTTTAATGACGGTCAGCAAAATTTTGAGTTTTTTGTCTCGGCTGCTGATGTGCAGGGTGATTGTATAATGACAGATGCAATTGGCGAAGATTATTCATGGGATGCTATATGGCTGAGCAAAGCGTCCTTAACTGATAAAGGATGGATTGTAGAAATGAAAATCCCGTATGCAGCATTACGTTTCTCTGAGGAAAATAAACAAACCTGGGGAATTAATTTTTTTAGGGAAATAAAACGCGAACGAAAAAAATATACCTGGAGTTTAATTGACACAAAAATCGGAACCTTTACACAACAAAATGGAGATTTGACAGGGATTGAAAACATTAAGCCCCCTACCCGATTGTTTTTTATGCCGTATGCTTCTTATTATTTAAATGCTGCCGACGGTCAAAAAACGTATGGCACTATGAAGGGCGGAATGGATATTAAATATGGCATTAATGATGCTTTTACACTTGATGCTATTTTGATTCCTGATTTTGGTCAGGCTAAATATGATGATCAGATTTTGAATCTTGGCCCTTTTGAACAGCAGTTTAATGAGAACAGGGCTTTTTTTACAGAGGGAACAGATTTGTTTAACAAAGGTAATATGTTTTATTCCCGAAGAATTGGCGGTACTCCTTCTGTTGAGCCTGATTTGAATGATAATGAAGAAATGATCGAAAGCCCGCAGAGTGTAAATCTTATAAATGCACTAAAAGTTTCGGGAAGAACAAAAAAAGGACTTGGTGTAGGGATTTTAAATGCTGTTACAGAAAAAACTTTTGGAACGATAAAAGACACTATAACAGGCGAAACGAGACGCGAAATTGTTGAACCTCTAACAAATTATAATGTTTTGGTTTTGGATCAGCGTTTTCGCAAAAATTCGTCAGTATCTTTTATAAATACAAATGTTACCCGAAACGGCCATTACAGGGATTCGAATGTTGCAGGTTTGGCATGGGATTTAAACACAAAAGCAAATACTTATAATTTATACGGAAATGCAAAGTTTAGTACTATTAATGATACCGAGGATAAAAGAGGTTTTTATTCTACTATTACTTTTGCAGAAACAAGCGGAAATTATCGTTACAGTGTAGGTTCAGATTTTGTAACCAAAGATTTTGATCCTAATGACCTTGGGATCAATTTCTATAAAAACTATTACAACTTTTACGGAAATGTCAATTACAGGATTCTAAACCCGACTAAACTTTTTAATACTTTCCGAATTAATTATAATATGTATAGTGAACACAATAAGGATTCAGGAAAAGTTCAGGAAGCTAATTTAAATGCAAATTTGAATCTTACTACTGTAAAAAATAATTATTACGGTATGGGTATTACTATTTTTCCGGTAGAAATGTATGATTATTATGAACCAAGAACAGATAATAGATATGTAATCATTCCAAGAAAATTTGATTTCTGGGGGAGCATATCTACCAATTACAATTACAAATTTGCTTTAGACCTAAACCCTACATTATCAGTAACTGATGAGACCGGAAGAGCCGCATATGGGGTTGATATCGGACCGAGGTATCGTTTTAATGACAAACTTTTACTGACTTACACTTTTAGTTTTCTTAGAAAAAATAATAACAAGGGCTATATTGATAGTTATGACAATGATGATAATGAAAATACTCCGGAAACAATTGTCTTTGCTAATCGAAATGTCATAACATATGCTAATACTCTTGCCGGAAAATATGCTATTAACAGTGCTATGACTCTTAATCTGTCTGTTCGCCAATACTGGTCTTCTGCAGAGAACAAAAACATACTGGAACTTGAACCAGACGGAAGCCTGCTGCCTTATACGGAGTATACTGAAAACAAAAACTCAAGTTTTTATTCCTGGAACGCAGATTTGTCCTATTCCTGGTGGTTTGCTCCCGGAAGCCAGCTTTCTGCTTTGTACAGAAATAATGCTTCTAATTTTGAACGTATTATCGACAAGGATTTTAAAAATAATGTAACCGGGCTGCTTACAAATGATGCCTTAAAACACATTTTTTCAATTAGCGTTAAATATTTTATAGATTATAATGCTGTCAGAAATAAGGCCAGAAAAAGAGCTTAGCGTGAATTAATTTTAAAAAATAAAGACTTAAATAATTAAATTATTATTTTTCAATACCGTTCAGTTTATTAAATATAAATGTAACATCGCTTACTTGCACATTTTATAAATGCTTTATCTTTGTAGAAAACAAAAAAATAATGAACAAGAAAGTAATCCTTATGATTTTAGACGGTTGGGGAAAATCTCCTGACCCTAAAGTATCTGCAATAGACAATGCAAATGTTCCTTTTATAAACAGTCTTTATCAAAAATATCCCAGTGCACAACTTAGAACTGATGGTTTAAACGTAGGTTTGCCAGAAGGCCAGATGGGAAATAGTGAAGTTGGTCACATGAACCTTGGTGCAGGTAGAATTGTATACCAGGATTTAGCCAAAATAAATTTAGCAGTAGCACACAAAACACTTGCTAAAGAACAAGTTCTTATAGACGCATTTACGTATGCAAAAGAAAACAACAAAAAGGTACACTTTTTAGGCCTGGTGTCAGATGGAGGAGTTCACTCACATACGTCACATTTACGCGGATTAATTGATGCTTCTCAGGAATATGGTTTAGAGAATGTTTTTGTTCATGCTTTTACAGACGGTCGTGATGTTGATCCTAAATCGGGAGCAAAATACATTCATGACCTTGAAGATTATATTAAAGATACTCCGGTAAAAATTGCTTCGATCATTGGACGTTATTATTCTATGGATCGTGACAGACGATGGGAAAGAGTAAAACTGGCTTATGATTTGCTTGTAAATGCAACAGGAACACCTTCTCATAATGCTGTGGCAAGTATTCTTACCAGTTATGAAAATCATATTACCGATGAATTTATCGAACCAATTGTAATGGTCGATGAAGAAGAAAAACCGTTGGCAACTATTATTGAAGGTGATGTTGTTATTTTCTTTAACTTTAGAACAGACAGAGGGCGTGAACTTACAGAAGCGCTTTCGCAACAGGATTTCCACGAGCAGAACATGCACAAGCTAAACCTGTATTATGTAACACTTACAAATTATGACGAAACGTATCAAAACGTAAAGGTTGTTTACAATAAAGATAATATTACCGAAACTCTTGGTGAAGTTTTGGAAAAAGCAGGAAAGAAACAAATTCGTATTGCTGAAACTGAAAAATACCCTCACGTAACGTTTTTCTTTTCAGGCGGAAGAGAAGTTCCTTTTGAAGGTGAATCAAGAATTTTAAGAAATTCTCCTAAAGTGGCTACTTACGATTTGCAGCCAGAAATGAGTGCTTATGAGCTAAAAGATGCTTTGATTCCTGAATTGAACAAAGGTGAAGTAGATTTCGTTTGCCTGAATTTCGCAAATGGTGACATGGTTGGCCATACGGGAATTATGAGCGCTGCAATCCTGGCTTGTGAAGCTGTTGATGCTTGTGTGAAAGGAGTTATAGAAGCTGCTCTTGCAAATGATTACACTACGATAGTAATTGCCGATCACGGAAATTGCGAAACCATGATTAATCCTGATGGAAGCCCAAATACAGCCCACACAACAAATCCGGTGCCTATTATTTTGGTTGATAAGGATTTAAAAAACATTAATGATGGTGTATTAGGAGATATTGCTCCTACTATTCTGGAACTAATGGGCGTTCAGCAGCCATCTGCAATGACTTGTCATTCATTATTATAAAAACCACTTTTTTTAAATAGAAAAAGAGACAAGTTTCAGGATTTGTCTCTTTTTTGTTTTAAACACAACCTAAATCACGGCTTTCTTGTCCTTTCGACGAAGGAGAAATGACAAAATTATATCTATCACATTATAAAATAATGGTATAATTGTTCTACACCATAAATTATAAGTCCGATTAGCCCTCCTACCAAAGTTCCGTTGATTCTTATATACTGAAGATCTTTTCCGATTTCGAGTTCTAATTTTTCAGAAACCTCTTTTCCATCCCAACTTTTTACTGTTGAAGATATTAAGTCCCCAATTACTTTTTTATTGTTTAAAAGTACAGACAGCAGGTCGTTTTTAATAAAATTATTGATTTTGTCAGCCATAATGGTGTCTTCCTTAAGACCGTTTCCAAAAAGCTGAATCAAATTCGATACGCTTTTTTTAATAGAAGATTCGTCACCTTTTTCCAGGTCATTTGTTATAGATAATTTTATTTCGTCCCAGATCCCGTTTATATAATCCTGAACTTCTTTTTTACCCACAAAATCAAGAATCATATTGTTGATTTTGATTCTCATTTCCTCAGAGTTTTTTACCTTATCAAGAAAATTAAAAATGTATTCATCTATTTTTATTCTTATTTCACTTTCAGGATTTTTGGCTTCATCCAGAAATTCCTGCAATCCGTTGAAAACCCCTTCTGAAATACTTTTATCAGCTAAACCAAAACTTAGAAAAGGCGTCGAAGCCTTTACTTTTTTACGAATCAAATCCTTATTATTACTCAATTCGCTACTCATAACTTCCAAAAGATTAGTCAGCAGCTGATCTTTTACAGTTCCTTTTTGCAAAGGTTCTAAAGCCAATGCTACCCAATTTCCAAAGTTTATTGATTCCAGTTTTTCTGCAAACTGAGCCTGGATGAATCGCTTTATGTCTTCGTCTCTTATTGTTTTTAAAATACCCGGAATGATGTTTACCGTAACCACACTGGCAATTTTATCTGCGTTTGTTTCTTCTGACAGCCAATCTGAAGCTTTGGAGGCAAAATTGAATTCTTCTAATTTGATTTCCAGTTTTTCACGGTTTAGAAATTCTTCTGAAACAAAACTTCCGAGGTTTTCACCAATTTCATTTTTTTTTGTCGGAATAATGGCGGTATGCCAGATCGGAATTCCTAACGGATGACGAAAAAGTGCCACAACAGCAAACCAATCGGCAATACCGCCAACCATCGCCGCCTCACTAAAAGCCTGCAGCATCGGAATTTTGAAATAAATAGCAATTATGAACAAAAGAACTGCAACACCCAAAAGTGACAAAGCATTTCTTTTCATTTTCCTTAAAGCCTTTACTTTGGACAAATCCTGTTCTGAAATAGTTTCCATAATAAATATGTTTTTACTACTAATTTACGTTTTTTCTGTCAATTAATAAATGTTAAGAGCATCGAGTTTTTGAGAAATCACTGAAAACTAAAAAGACTTGCTACGAATTACACTAATTTTTACTGATTTTTTTATTTCAACTTTAAAAAAAATCAATTCGGCAAATTCATTTTTTATATTAATATTCAATTAGTACTAATTCGTGAAATTCGTGACGAAAAATTTATATTAAAATTGTACTTTTGCGAACTGAAAATGGGAAAAATATGATTATCCAAAAAACGAGAGAAGAAATAGAATTAATGCGCGAAAGTGCTTTGATCGTATCCAAAACATTAGGAATGATAGCTTCTGAAATAAAAGAAGGAGTTACTACATTATATCTTGACAAATTAGCCGAAGAATTCATTCGTGATCATGGTGCAGTTCCAAGTTTTCTTGGATTGTACGATTTTCCGAATTCGCTTTGTATGAGTCCAAACGCTCAGGTAGTTCATGGTATTCCAAATAATGTTCCTCTTAAAAGCGGTGATGTTATATCGGTAGATTGTGGTGCTTTTAAAAACGGTTTTCACGGAGATCACGCTTATAGTTTTGAGATCGGAGAAGTTGCTCCGGAGGTTAAAAAACTTTTGCAGGTAACCAAAGAATCTCTGTATGCTGGAATCAGGGAGTTTAAAGCAGGAAATCGCGTTGAAGATGTTGGAAATGCGATTCAGAAATATACTGAATCTCACGGTTACGGTGTGGTTCGTGAACTGGTGGGACACGGTGTAGGACAAAAGATGCACGAAGAACCAGAAATGCCAAACTACGGAAAACGCGGACGTGGAAAACTTTTTGTTGAGGGAATGGTTGTGGCAATTGAGCCAATGATCAATATGGGAACAAGAAACATCAAACAATTGAAAGACGGCTGGACAATTTTGACCGCTGACGGAAAACCAAGTGCACATTTTGAGCATGATGTTGCTTTGGTTGACGGTAAACCAGAATTATTATCGACTTTTCAATACATCTACAAGGCTTTAGGAATTGAAAGCAATGAAGAAGATGAATTCAGACAAGTGCCGCTTGTATTATAACACGAATTTCACAAATTAACACGAATAAATATTTTGTTGAAATTTCACTAAAATGATGTATGATTGATTGAATTGAATGATGAGTGAATTATATTTAAGAGAAGAGTCCTATAAAATTATCGGAATCTGTATGGAAGTCCATAAAATCTTAGGCAAAGGACATAGTGAAAAAGTTTATGGTGATGCATTAGAATATGAGCTTCAAAAAAATGAAATCCCTTACAATCGGGAATTAAGATATAACATAGCTTACAAAGACATTGTCTTACCGAGCTATTATTTTGCAGACTTTGTTATTTACGATGAAATTATTTTAGAACTAAAAGCAATTACGGCATTGTCTACAAGTGAAATTAAACAAACATTAAATTATTTAGCTGCTTCGAAAAACAAATTAGGATTACTAATAAATTTTGGAGAAGACAGCTTGAAATACAAAAGAATAATACTTTAACCCAAATCAAGGTTCGTGAAATTTCACCACACTGTTAATCCGTGTAAATTTGTGAAATTCGTGTTCAAATCTATTTAACTGTGAAGAAACTTTTTAAACTTATTTTAAATACTATTCCAAGACCTTTATTAATTCGTTTGAGTTATGTGGCGCGTCCTATTTTAGCTCTTTCATTAAAAGGAGATAAATATACTGATCCAATCGACGGAAAAAGCTTCAGATCTTTTTTACCATACGGATACGGAAAACAACGTAATAATGTGCTTTCACCAAGTACACTTTCATTAGAGAGACATCGTTTACTTTGGCTGTATTTAAATGACCAGACTGATTTTTTTACAGCGCCAAAAAAAGTGCTTCATTTTGCTCCTGAACAAGCTTTTTATAAAAGATTCCGCAAGCAAAAAAATCTTGATTATACGACTACAGATCTTCTTTCTCCTTTGGCAGATGTAAAAGCAGATATCTGTAATTTACCATTTAAAGACAATGAATATGATGTGATTTTATGCAATCACGTTTTAGAACATATCCCGGATGATACAAAAGCAATGCAGGAATTATTTCGTGTTTTAAAACCGGGCGGAATGGCAATTCTTCAAATTCCGCAGGATTTATCCAGAGAAGTTACCTTTGCAGATGACTCGATTACAGATCAAAAAGAACGCGCTAAAATATTCGGGCAATACGACCACGTACGTGTTTATGGCCGTGATTATTTTGACAAGTTACGCAGCATTGGTTTTATTGTAATCGAAGAAGATTATACCAATAAAATTTCACCAGAACTGGTTGAAAAATATTGTTTGGCAAAAGGCGAAATTATTCCGCTTTGCTTCAAACAAGAAAACTAGATCAATTCATTTTTCATAGATATAAGTCATTTAAAAAGTTTTCAAATTGCATTATTTTGAAAACTTTTTATTTTTACAAAGCTTTCCCATTACAACCAAACCAAATCCCAAATCTTGGAACCTACAAATTCATTTCAGTTCTGTTTTGATATCAGTTTTGAAAAAAACCTGAATACCTACCTTCCAACAGCCTATATTGTTGAAGGAATCGATGAAATCAAATACTTAAACAAAAAAGCAACAAGAGATATACTTCAAAGTTTCGGAATTGTTTTTGAAAATTTAGATAACAATACAAAAAAGATACTTACAGCCTGCGAATCTTTAAAGCCTGAATTTATTTTCAAAAAATTCAGCACAAAAATCAAATCAGCAAAAACAATTGCTGACCTGCAAAAAGATTCCAAGATTGAGTTTGCGATTCGCCAGCATTTAAAAATAAATTTAAGTTCCTTTTACAGCCTAATTGTACAAGAACAATTTCCGTTATGTGTCAATATAGGGCCTGAAAAGGATTTTTACCGTTCTAAAGTCAATATTGAGCCACTCGATTTCGAACCTCAAATTCAATTTGATAAACACGCAGAAGGTGTTACTTATACCTTGTCCCTAAAAGAAAATGAAACTACTTTTTCGCCTATGGATAGTAGTATTGATATTCTTCTGGATGAACCGGGCTGGGTAATTATCAATAAAAAATTAGGCCAGCTAAAAGTGCTTAATTCTAAAAAGCTGATGCCTTTTTTAAAGAAAAAATCAATCGAAATTCCTTCAAAATTAGTTGATGATTATTTTAAGAATTTCATTCCCGAAATAGCCAAAAAAATTGACATTGAAGCAAACGGCTTTGAAATTGAGCTGCGTGATACCATTATTTCCTGTACAATTCAGCCTGTTTATGATTTCTTTAAAAACTGTTATTACCTTAACCTTTATTTTGATTATAACGGGTATTTGTTTGATGCCGGTAAAACTAAAAAAACACATTCGTTTGTTGACTTTAGCGCTGCCAATGAACCTAGAATAATTCAGTTTAAACGAAATTCTGAAGAAATTCTGTATACAGAAAAATTGCTTGAAATTGGTTTAATAAAAATTAAAAATGAATTGTTTGGACTGAATTCTGATGCAGAAAATACTGACCCTTACAGCAATATCCAGTTCATTATTGATCACAAAGAAAAACTGGAAAATTTAGGTTTTACCATTCAGAATTTAAAACTTGAAAGCAAAGAAATCATTGCAGCAAACCATACTGTATCTGCTTCAAAAGAAACACAAGGCGACTGGTTTGACATTAAAATAATTATTACCATTGGTACTTATACAATCAATTTCAGTGAAATAATTCCGAATATAAAAAATAAGGAAAGACTGTTTATGCTGCCAGACGGAAACTATTTTTTGATTCCGTTAGAATGGTTTAGTAAGTACGGTTCGCTGGCAAAATTAGCGAATACAGAAAATGGAGCCCTTCTTTTACGTAAAAGTAATTTTACTGCTTTAGATGCCATTACGGAAATTAAAAACGATGTCATTTCTCAGGCAGAATATACTGCTTCAGATTTACTAAAGGCAACTTTAAGGCCTTACCAAATCGAGGGAGTAAAATGGTTATTGGGTCATTTTAATTCGCAATTAGGCGCTTGTCTGGCTGATGATATGGGACTTGGAAAGACTTTACAGACTTTGGCTGTTTTGGTTTCAGTACAAGAACAATTAGGTTTTACAACCAAAACTACAAATTTTGATTTGTTTCAAAATGAAACAACAATAGAAAGAGAACCCCTAAAAACCCTTATAGTCCTGCCCTCATCATTGGTTTTTAACTGGTTCAATGAAGCAGGAAAATTTACGCCGCATTTTTCAAAAATGCAGTATGTTGGCAACGACAGAAAATTATTAGCCAACAGATTAGATTCAACAGATCTGATTTTTACGAGCTACAGCATTGTTCATCGTGATATTTCGATTCTGGAAAAATATAATTTCCGTTATTTAATTTTAGACGAAAGTCAATACATTAAAAATAAAAACTCTAAGATTTTTAAAGCTATAAATAAAATAAATACAGCTCATAAAATTGCGCTGAGCGGCACACCTATAGAAAACTCGCTTGACGATTTATGGTCCCAAATGCAGTTTATAAACCCGGATATTCTGGGCAGTTATGCATTTTTTACAGAGAATTTTAAAAATCCGATTGAGAAAAAACAGGATGAAGTTATTTTATCTGAATTAAAAAACCTCATCCAGCCTTATATTTTACGAAGAACCAAAGAACAGGTTTTAAAGGATTTACCAGAATTAACGGAACAGATTTATTATTGCGATATGGATCCTGAACAGGAAAAATTATATGAACAGGAAAAATCGAAAGCTCGTAATTTTTTACTTAAAACAGACGGATCAATTCCCGACAAAATCAGTATTATCAATACGCTGATGAAATTGAGACAGCTGAGTAATCATCCTAAAATGGTAGATCAGGAATCGGAAATTGATTCCGGTAAGTATATTGCAGTGACAAATTATCTGGAGAGTTTAGTAAAAGGAAAACAAAAAACAATCATTTTCAGCTCATTTGTTACCAATCTTCATTTTTACACAGATTGGTGCAAGGAAAACAAAATTGAGTTTTGTGAAATTACAGGTGAAACTCCTGCCGGCAAGAGAGAACAGCAGGTAAAAAGGTTTCAGGAAAACGAAAATCCTTTATTATTTTTCATTTCGCTAAAAGCAGGCGGAGTTGGTTTAAATATTACCAAAGCCTCTTATGTTTTATTCTTAGACCCATGGTGGAATCCTTTTGCGGAGAAACAAGGAGTTGGAAGGGCACATCGAATTGGACAGTTAAATAAAGTAAATGTTATTCGTTTTATTTCTAAAAATACAGTAGAAGAAAAAATTATCAAACTTCAGGAAAACAAAAAATTGTTATCCGATTCACTTTTAGAAGAAAGCTATATCAATGATGAAATTGAAGTGAATTTGGAATACATTTTGAGTTCTTAATTAATTATAACCCAATAAATCACTCCCTTATTGCGTTATAAAAATTGTTATATTTACAATCTTACAACATAATAAGATGCCAAAATTTTTATTTCAAAAGCTTCTTTTTTTCTTTGTCCTTACTTCAGCAGCAGCCCAGGAGGTGCAGACTGAAGTGGCTCCACCCTATAATATTAAAACAGTAACGTTTATTCAGAACGGAAACAACGTTGTCCCAATATTCGAATTGGGATCTGTATTTGAATTACAGTTTGATGATTTATTTGGCAATGAAGCTAATTATTATTTTGATGTAACCCATTGCGATTACAACTGGAAACCAACAGATATCCCGAAGACAGACTATATACGGGGTTTTGACAATCAAAGAATCACAGATTATTCTAATTCATTTAATACACTTCAGGTTTATTCGCATTACAGGCTGGCTTTTCCAAATCAATTTACAAATCAATTGAGAATTTCGGGTAATTATATCCTTAAAATCTTAAATGAAGATAAAGAAGTGGTTTTTTCAAGAAAGTTCATTTTGTATGAAGAACATTCGACTGTAGCTGCACAAGTAAAAAGAAGCAGAAACCTCAGCAATATTGATTACAAACAAAACCTTGATTTTTCTATAGTTTCGAATGATATTGTTTTTCAGACGCCATTACAAAACGTAAAAGTCCTTTTATTTCAAAATGGAGATTTTAGCACTAGTATTAAGAATATTGTTCCGCAATATACTTTAGGAAATCAGCTGGTGTATAAATATGATAAGGAAACACAGTTTTGGGGCGGAAATGAATTTTTATATTTTGAAAATAAAGATATTCGGGCAGCCAATAATAATGTAGGCAAAGTAGGTTCAAATAATGACATTTATAATTCTTACTTATATACAAATCAGGCAAGAGGCAATCAGATTTACACCTTGTATGAGGATATAAACGGTAACTTTGTTGTTAAAAATATAAACGCATCAAATAATGAAATTGAAGCAGATTATGCCTGGGTATATTTTACTCTTTCTGCTCCTGCTTTCAGATCCAATAATAAGGATATTTATATTACCGGAATGTTTAACAATTACAGCCTGACACCCGAATATAAAATGGATTACAATACCGATAAGGGAGTTTTTGAAAAAGCTGTTATGATCAAGCAGGGTTTTACAAATTTTCAATATAAAATTGCTGACAAAAAAGGAACCATTGATTATGAAAATGCTATTGACGGCAACTTTTATCAGACTGAAAATGAATACACAATTTTGGTTTATTACAAGCAAAGTTCTGATCGATATGAAAGAGTTATCGGAAAAGGAAATGCAAACTCTATTAATATAGTCAATTAAAAGATTGTTAAGGTTTTTAACCGAAGGTTTTTTTTCGTAGCTTTGCAGCTATAACGTACACATATATACTACTTTAGAATGGTTTCTCAAATTACAAGAGGCATAAAAATATCTGTTTTAACTAGTTTTGAAGGCACTTACTTCAAAAACTACAAGATTCACTTTGCTTTTAGTTATGTAATTACGATCGAAAACCACAGCAAAGATTCTGTACAGTTAACCTCACGCCACTGGGAAATTTTTGATTCTCTAAACGACCTTGAAGTTGTTGACGGAGAAGGCGTTATTGGAAAAAAACCAGTGTTAAAACCAGGAGAGAATCACACTTATAGTTCTGGCTGCTTATTATCATCTCCTTATGGCGCCATGAAAGGTCATTTTAATATGATTAATTTCACCACCACAAAAACATTCAAAGTTATTGTTCCTACTTTTAGAATGTGTGCTCCATTTGCATTAAATTAATTCTAAGTTAAAACTATAATTCTTATAGTTATCTTATTCATAAAATTACCAAATTATTAATTTATCCTTTGTACTTTTGTGCAGCGTTAGATTATTCGTAACAAATTAAATTTTCTGACCCTCAAATTTGTCTAATTCACTAATTTTAAATAACATGCTAAAAGGATTCTTTCATGTACCAAAAGCGGTAAACGAGCCAGTAAAAGGTTACGCACCGAATTCACCAGAAAAAGCAGCTGTTCAGGCGGCATATACTACAATGTGGAACTCTCAAATTGATGTTCCTTTATACATTGGTAGTGAAGAAATCAAAACTGGAAACACAAGAACAATATCAGCTCCACACGATCATAAACATATCGTAGGAACTTATCACTTAGCTGAAAAACAACATATTGAAAAAGCGATTGCAAATGCACTTGAATCAAGAAAAGCATGGGCAAACATGGCGTGGGAACAACGTGCAGCTATTTTCTTAAAAGCAGCAGAACTTATTGCTGGTCCATACAGAGCACGTATTAACGCTGCGACAATGATTGGACAATCTAAAAATATTCACCAGGCAGAAATTGATGCTTCTTGCGAATTAATTGACTTTTTACGTTACAACGTAGAATTCATGACTCAAATTTATAACGACCAGCCAAAATCTGATTCTACAGTTTGGAACCGTTTAGAATACAGACCTCTTGAAGGTTTTGTTTATGCCATTACTCCTTTTAACTTTACAGCTATTGCTGCAAATCTTCCTGCAAGTGCTGCAATGATGGGTAATGTTGTGGTTTGGAAACCAAGTGACAGCCAGGTATTTTCTGCAAAAATTATTATTGAAGTTTTCAAAGAAGCTGGTGTACCTGATGGTGTTATCAACGTTGTTTTTGGAGATGCTTTAATGATTACTGATACTGTTTTGGCAAGCCGCGATTTTGCAGGTGTACACTTTACAGGTTCAACTCATGTATTTAAAGATATCTGGGCAAAAATTGGAGCAAATATTCACCACTACAAAACATACCCAAGAATTGTTGGTGAAACCGGTGGTAAAGATTTTATCATTGCACACCCAAGCGCAAACGTAAAACAAGTGGCTACAGGTATTACCCGTGGAGCATTTGAATTTCAGGGACAAAAATGTTCTGCAGCTTCAAGAGCTTATATTCCGCAAAGTTTATGGCCAGCTGTAAAAGAACAATTAATTGCTGATGTAAAATCTATGAAAATGGGTTCTCCGGAAGATTTCGGAAACTTTATTACTGCAGTTATTCACGAAGGTTCTTTTGATAAATTGGCTAGTTATATTGACCAGGCGAAAAAAGATGCTGATGCAGAAATTATCATTGGTGGAAATTACGATAAATCTGTTGGATACTTCATTGAGCCAACGGTTATTGTAACTACAAATCCAAAATATACTACAATGGAAACCGAATTATTCGGACCGGTAATTACAATTTATGTTTACGAAGATGCAAAATGGGAAGAGACTTTAGAATTAGTTGATACTACTTCTGAATATGCTTTAACAGGAGCTGTATTTAGCCAGGATCGTTATGCTATTGAAGTAGCAACTACGAAATTGCAAAATGCTGCAGGTAACTTCTACATTAACGATAAACCAACAGGAGCTGTGGTAGGAATGCAGCCTTTTGGCGGAGCAAGAGCTTCAGGAACTAACGACAAAGCTGGTTCTGCATTAAACTTATTACGCTGGGCTTCTCCTAGAACTATTAAAGAAACATTTGTAACTCCAGAAGATTACAGATACCCTTTTTTAGGATAATATATTTTTTTTAAAACTATCACAAAAGCCGGATCTCACAATTCCGGCTTTTTCTTTAATTGTTTGTAAATGTTACTTTTATAATGAGATTAAACAAAATTGATAAAACATCTTTTTGTCTTACAGATAAGAATAGGTTTAAAAAATGTAATACTTTTCTTATATATTTGATTTTCAAATAGATACAACTCAAAAAAACCTATTCTGTCATTTTTAAAACTTTTCGTAGTATATCATTCGTTGTTCTTACTTCTAAATTTGCCTCATGAAAAATGAATAAAATTTGATCAATTAATATACTAAAAGACAAAATGAAAAATTTAAAAAGAACACCCGCAATTATTGTTGAATCTAAAAGCCTGGGACATAAAATTGATTTTAAATGGTCTGCAAAAAAAATGGACAGCCTTCTGGATCCACTGGAAGGAAATGAAGAGCTTGATAAAATATTAAATAATATTAGCCACAAAGCCTCAATTGGTCTTACAGCATCTTTACTCGAATGGGTATATTGGCGTTTTAAAGGTTATTCTGAAATAACTGATGATATTAAAAATCGTATTGAAGCACTTTGGTGCTCAGTCGAAAATCCGGAAAATACAAATCCTTTAGTTTTTGACTCTGAATTAAATGCTCCTGCGACAGGTTTTATAAATGGTCCTATATGGCTGGCGCTAATGAATGTAAGAATGATTGATACGCTTTATAAAAAAGGCTCTCCACTATTACAAAGCGAATTAGTTGGATTAGTATTAATTGCCAGACATGTTACTCCAAAGAGAAAAACTTTTGACAAATGGTTTGAAAATATTATTAAGAAGCTTCAGGAGCAATTTCCAAATCAAAATCAGGAAATTAACTATTCTGAAGAAACAGTATATGATTCCTCTTCTGAAGAAAAAATTTGTCATGAATTTTTCTTTAATCCAGATTTTCAGCATACCGAAAAATCTTCAAGTTTTGCCTTAACACAATTCATTTCAAATATCGATTATACAACTAATTCGTATTGCAATAAAATGAAAAAATTAGTAAATGCATAAATTTTAAATATAAAACTATTGACACGGATTATTTTTTAAGGGGTTAAATAAATTCATCCGTCAGAAACCACAAGTAATACTTGTGGTTTTTTATTTCAAAATCGGGATTTTTGAAAAACCCTTTCTCAAAAAAAATCCGGGTCTTAGACAGACCCGGATTTTTTATTCTTACACTTAAATCCCTGACACAAAAACTTAAGCTTTAAATTTCAAGGGTAAATGCACAACTTTCTTAGTTTCAAAAAACTCATCTTCAAAAATTGAAGACAAATCATATAAAGTTGCATTTGGAAAATCTTTTAACTCTTCTGTCAGGTCACCGCCTTTTA
Source organism: Flavobacterium sp. 1355 (assembly GCF_017833415.1). Lineage (GTDB taxonomy): Bacteria > Bacteroidota > Bacteroidia > Flavobacteriales > Flavobacteriaceae > Flavobacterium. The sequence goes on from NZ_JAFICC010000024.1 coordinate 19,537, forward strand.
GATAAAGAATTCCATTTTTTAAAATATGTTTATGCTGTTTTTTTATTTTATCCTTAATCCAGGAAACAAAATCCGGCATATTGGTCACGGCACGGCTTACAATAAAATCGAAATCGCCTTTTACCAATTCAGCACGTTTTTGTTCGGCCTTTACATTTTTTAATTCTAAAGCATCTACAACGCCCTGAACTACTTTTATTTTCTTTGCAATAACATCTATCAGATAAAAACGTGTTTCTGGAAAAAGAATGGCCAACGGAATTCCTGGGAAACCTCCACCTGTTCCAACATCTAAAACTGTTGCTCCGGGTTCAAATTTCATGATTTTTGCAATTCCAAGTGAATGCAAAATATGTTTTGTATATAAGGCATCAATATCTTTTCTCGAAATGACGTTGATTTTTTCATTCCAATCATGATATAAAAAGTCTAACTTTTGAAATTGTTCTATTTGAATGTCGGTCAAATCAGGAAAATATTTCAATATCTCATCCATTGTAGTAAATTTTTAACAAAAGTACTACATTACGATTGAAATATTTAACTCAATTTTGCAAATTGAAAATTTATAATAATTACCTTTGAAAACTATTTAAATTAATTATGAATAACACCGCACCAACATTTGCAAGGCAAGATAATCTAAAGTTTTTCAGAACACTTAACTCTCGGGTAAACAATTACTTTAAGGAAAATAATTTACAGAAAACCGGAAATTGGAAACTGCATTTAAAAACCGTTATTCTTTTTGCCGTTTTTTTGACACCTTATTTTTTAATCCTTACTCTTGAAATGCCTTTTTGGGTAATGTTACTATTATCGATAGTAATGGGAATCGGAATGGCCGGAGTTGGAATGAATGTAATGCACGATGGAAACCATGGTTCTTACTCTGATAAAGGCTGGATTAACAAATTAATGGGGGGTACAATTTATGTTCTGGCAGGAAATGTTTACAACTGGCAGGTACAGCATAATGTATTACACCATACTTATACTAATATTCCCGGACATGATGAAGATCTTGATGCAGGAAGAATTATCCGTTTTACAAAACATGCAGAATGGCATAGTTTTCACCGTTTTCAACATTATTATTCGGTTTTTCTATACGGTTTGCTGACATTTAACTGGGCTATCACTACCGATTTTAAACAAATGCGTAATTATCTTAAGAGAAAATTATCTTACGGAGAACAAAAAAGCCCAAAAATCCTTTGGACAACCTTAATCATTACAAAAATCATTTATGCCGCAATCTGGATTGTTTTACCAATTGTTATTGGAATTACATGGTGGAAAGTATTGCTTGGGTTTTTTGTAATGCATTATACAACAGGTCTAATTTTAAGTATTGTATTTCAATTAGCGCATGTTGTGGATCATACTACAAATCCGGAGCCAAATGAATTAGGCGAAATGGACAATACGTGGGCCATTCACCAATTGTTTACTACAACTAATTTTGCTCCAAAAAATGCAATTGTAAATTGGTACACTGGCGGGTTAAACCATCAGATAGAACACCATATTTTCCCAAATATCAGCCACATTCATTATGGTAAAATTGCAAAAATCGTAAAAGAAACTGCAAAGGAGTGCAACTTACCTTATTATGAATACAAAACAATGCGTAGTGCTATTATTGCTCACTTTAAGCATTTGCGTGAACTTGGTATGAAACCTGAATTATCTGTTTAAACTAACAAAAAATCTATTAATAATTAACCTTCCTTAATTAGGCGCAGCAAATTAAGGACATTCAAAATTTTTATAATGAATCATATTCTTTCGGACAGAATCAACAACCTTGCGACTTCGCAAACATTAGCAATGGCCGCTTTGGCACGCGAATTAAAAGCACAAGGAAAAGACATTATCAGTTTAAGTTTAGGTGAGCCAGACTTCAATACACCAGATTTTATAAAAGAAGCCGCAAAAAAAGCAATAGACGAAAATTACAGCACATATTCTCCGGTAGACGGATACCAGGAATTAAAAGAAGCTATCTGCAGAAAATTCAAAAGAGATAACGGATTAGAGTACAAACCAACTCAGATCGTAGTATCTACAGGAGCAAAACAATCTTTATACAACATTGCACAAGTAATGTTAAATGATGGTGACGAGGTAATTTTACCAGCACCTTACTGGGTTTCTTATTTTGAAATCGTAAAACTTTCCGGCGGAGTTCCTGTTGAAGTTCCAACTTCTGTAGAAACAGATTTCAAAATTACACCAGAACAATTGGAAGCTGCTATCACACCAAAAACAAAAATGATGTGGTTCTCTTCTCCTTGTAATCCTTCTGGTTCTGTTTACAGCAGAGAAGAATTGACAGCACTTGCCAAAGTATTAGAAAAACACCCAAATATATATGTAGTTGCCGATGAAATTTATGAGCACATCAATTTCTCAGGAACTTTCTGCAGTATCGGTTCTATACCGGGAATGTTAGAAAAAACAATTACTGTAAACGGAGTTGCAAAAGCATTTGCCATGACAGGATACAGAATTGGTTATATAGGAGCGCCTGAATTCATCGCAAAAGCGTGTACAAAAATTCAGGGACAAGTAACATCAGGCGCAAATTCTGTGGCGCAACGCGCTACAATTACTGCAGTAGATGCTGATCCAAGTGTATTAAACGAAATGGTTCAGGCATTCCATGGCCGTAGAGACTTAGTTGTTGGATTATTAAAAGAAATCCCGGGAGTTAAAATCAACGTTCCTGAAGGTGCATTTTATGTATTCCCAGACGTTTCGTCTTTCTTCGGAAAAACATTAAAAGGAACTGAAATTAAAGATGCAAACGATGTTTCGATGTATCTTTTAGCAGAAGCAAATGTTGCAACTGTAACAGGAGACGCTTTCGGAAACCCGAATTGTATTCGTTTCTCTTACGCAACAAGTAACGACATATTAAAAGAAGCTTTACGCAGAATCAAAGAAGCTTTGGCTGTGTAAGATCTATATTAATTCTACAAAAAGGGTGCTTTAAAAGCACCCTTTTTTATTACCATTATTGCAATACTAAAGCAGCAATATCTCTCGTAAGCGCAGTTGGCGAATTACAATCGCAATTGCTCAATCCTATTACATAAACCTGTTCATTTGGTTCATAAACTCCCATTGATTTAAAACCGAAAATACTGCCTCCGTGCTCACGCACCAATTTTCCGTTTAAATCTTTTATATGCCAGCCATATCCATAATCAATTTTACTTCCATCGTTTAACGTATGATTTGTAAACACTTTTTCGGCAATTTTCGAACTAATTAATTTATTCGAATCAATTGCATTTTGCCACTTTAGCATATCATCTACATTAGATATAATGGAACCTGAAGCATATGGTATCGAAAAACTAATATAATTTGCATTCACAAGTCCGTCCTTGTTACGATAACCGGAAACCCTATTTTTTATTATTTTATCATGACTTGCATAGTAACTGTTGTTCATTCCGATTTTTTCGAAAATATGCTCCCGTATAAAATCTTCATAAGTCTGACCAGACACAATTTCAAGAATATATCCTAAAACAACATATCCGGAATTACAATACTTAAACTGTTCTCCGGGTTTAAAATCTATAGGCTCATTTTTAAAAAAATCAACTAATTCTTTTGGAGACAAATCCTCTCTGGCAATATTTTTTATAGCTTTCATACTCGTAAAATCTTTAATTCCAGAAGTATGTGTCAATAAATGATGTATCGTAATAACATTTCCGTTGGTTAGATAGTCCGGAATAAATTTCGTGATATCATCATTCAGCTTAATCTTGCCTTGTTCTACCAGCATTAGGATTGAAATAGCCGTGAATTGTTTGGTCATAGATCCAATTTCAAAAACAAACTCAGGCTGCATTTTAATATTCATTTCTAAATTTGCCTTTCCAACAGCTTTCCTGTAAACCACTTTTCCTTTTTTAGACACTAAAAAAACTGCTCCCGGGCCGTCTGCTTTAAATTTCTCATTTACCAGCTTATCTACTTTAGATTCTAAATTTTGACTAAAAGCAGCCGAATAGAATATTAGAAAAAATACCATGTACACTTTAAAAATTGATTTCATTTTTACTATAATTAATGATTGATTTACTTTTGACGACATCATGATCAGCTAGGTTACAAAAACAAATTACACTTAAATATTTTGGGCGTGTCCCTCCGGGTCGGGCTATTCGCTGCAAGTCCTCGCACTTCCTTCGTCAGGCTGTGGGCTTTCCGCGGCTATCCCTTACGCCAAACAGTAATAACCAATTTCGTTTTAAAAAATAAAATTATCGGCCTAATCTGCTAAATCTGCGTGAGAAGTAAATTTTCCTTTCAAAATTCCCATTCCACAATCTTATAAACACACATTGTAATTCTATAAGAATTAAGGCGTTATAAAATCCCAACTTTGTATTATACATTAATTTAAAAATTAAAGTCATGATACATACAGATGAAACCACAAAAGAAGCAGTTAAAACTTTAGAAGGATTAATTTCAATTCTTGAAGACGGAAAACTAGGATATACAAATGCTGCAGAACATGTAGAAAATTCGGCAATGAAAAGTGATTTTCTTGATTATGCGCGAGAAAGAGCCTTATTTATTGTAGAATTACAAGACGAAATCAACAAATTAGGAAAATCAACAGATACATCTGGTGGCGGACCACTTGGAGCGCTGCACAGAACCTGGATCGATATTAAATCTTCTTTTACAGGTGGAGATACAGAAGCGATTATTAATGCTTGTGTTACCGGAGAAGAAGCAGCCATCGAAAAATACAAAATGGCTTTGGAAGAAAACCATCTTGATTACAGTCAGGTTTCAGTTGTTTCAAAACAATTGAACAGTATTCAAAATACCTTATCACAAATTAAAATGAGAGTGAATTAATAGAATTTAAACTTTTTCATTTTTAGAAAAAACTACTTAGTTGCCTCAACAGCTAAGTAGTTTTTTTGTTTTTGCTAAAATGAAAATAAAATCCTACATTCGCCGCTGTCATTAAAAAAGTCAAACTTTATGAAATTAACTTTACACTGCATTTTTATCAGTATCGCTCTTATTTCCTTATTTCCAAATTTAACAAATGCGCAAACAGAAGGCAATTTTATAAAAGCCTCAATAGGTTTTGGATCAAGCACTTCAAATTACGAAGAAGAAAATCCGGAAATTATAGATGGTTTTGGTTTTTATGCAGAAGGAGAATATGTAATGGGTGTAACCAAATGGTTTAGTATAAGACCATATGCCGGAGTAATTTTAACATCATCCGATGATGATAAGTTAAAGAATCCTCAAGGTTACAAAGTTGAAACAAAAGCCTTTTTTCTGGGAGGAAAAGTTCGGCTTTGTGCTCCAATACCTTGGGTTGCTCCGTTTATAGAAGCTGGTATAGGTACATCTTTAGGCTCTTTTGAAACTTACACAGAAGTTATTAATGTAAAAAAGAATGGAGCGCAATTTCATATCCCTATAGGTCTTGGACTTGCTGTTGGACGTAAAAACAATATCGAAATTGGTATCTCTTTTTACGCACATCCATCTGCAGAACAATCTTTCGGAGGATTCACAGCGGGATATTCATTTCCTTTAGATTAAAAATATCATTATCATCATTCCATATTAAGTTAACAATTTCAAAAAAAATCACTTCAGTATTAGCAAACCCGAATTATTTATAAGAACTTTGCACACTTTTTTCCGTGAATACCACAAAAGCCTAAAGTTCTAAAAATGAAGAAGAAAATTGAAATATTAGCTCCTGCTAAAGATTTAATTGGAGGAATGGCCGCCATAAACAGTGGTGCCGATGCCGTTTATATTGGTGCACCGCAATTTGGTGCACGTTCTAATGCCAACAATTCTATTGAAGATGTTGCCGCTTTGGTACAATATGCGCATTTATTTAATGCTCAGGTTTTTGTTGTTATGAATACCATTTTGTATGATAACGAACTAGAAACGTGTCGTCAAATGATCTGGGAATTATACGAAATTGGTGTTGATGCCCTGATTATTCAGGATATGGCGATTATGGAAATGGAGCTTCCTCCGATCGTACTTCACGCCAGTACACAAGCCAATAACCGTGATGCCGACAAAATCAAATTCCTTAAAGATGCCGGAATTAAACGTGTGGTTTTAGCCCGCGAATTAAACCTGCATCAAATTAAACAAATCTACGACCATGCTGATGTTGAATTAGAATTTTTCGTTACAGGAGCTTTATGTGTTTCTTTTAGCGGAAATTGTTATATGAGTGTGGCCAACGGAGAACGCAGCGCCAATCGTGGTTCTTGTGCTCAAAACTGCCGTTTACCTTATAACTTAATCGACGGAAACGGAGAGACTTTAATCAAAAACAGTCACTTGCTTTCAATCAAAGATTTAGATATTTCAGATCAGATCCCAAATCTGATTGAAGCCGGAATTGTCTCTTTTAAAATCGAAGGACGATTGAAAGATGTTGTGTATGTAAAAAATAACGTTTCGTACTTACGTCAAAAACTGGACAGCTTTTTAGAAGGTGAAGGAAGCGACAAATACATGAAAGCTTCATCTGGAACTTGTACCTATACTTTTGATTCGTCTTTAAACAGAACTTTCAACCGCGGCTATACCGACTATTTTGTAAACGAGAGACACAGTTCGATTGGTTCCTGGGAAAGCCCAAAATCAAAAGGGCAATATATTGGTAAATTAATCAGAACTGTTGGAAACGCTTACGAAATCGAAAACGGTGAATTATTAAACAACGGTGACGGACTTTGCTTCATTAACGAAAATAACGAAGCCGACGGAATCTACGTAAACAAAGCCGAAAATGGCAAAATTTACCCTAACGTTTTAAAAGAAGTAAAAGACGGAACTTTTATTTACAGAAATAACGACGCTGCTTTTATAAAAATTGTAGAAAGAGAAGATAGTGCGGTTCGAAAAATCAGCACGACTTTATTGCTTACAGAAAATGAAAGTGGTTTTGAGTTAATCGCAACTGATGAAGACGGAAATATAAGCATCGTAAATTTAGAACACGCAAAAGAGCAGACCAAAACCGGAGAATCAATCGAAGAAAACATCAAAACACAATTGGCAAAAACAGGCTTCACACCTTATACTGCTAATGAAATCAATATTATGTTTTCTCAAAACTGGTTCCTTCCTATTTCAAAAATCAACGAAATGCGAAGAACGGTTTACGATCAGTTAACCGAAATTCGTTTGAAAAACTACAAACGCGAAGAACACCAATTGGTAAAAACGTCACACCCATATCCTGAAACCAAATTGGATTTCATGTACAATGTTTCGAACAAAATCGCTCGTAAGTTCTACGAACGTCACGGTGTTACCGAAATAGAAAAAGCATTCGAATTACAATGGGATCCGGGAAAATCTCGTGTAATGACAACCAAATATTGCATCAAATACGAATTGAAAAAATGTCCGATACACCAAAAAGATATTGTAGGTGTCAAGGTAAAGGAACCTTTGGTTTTAAAACAAGGCGAACTCGAATACAAACTAAAATTCAACTGTAAACCTTGTGAAATGGAAATTTGGGAAAAAGACGCCGAATTCGAAATTGAAGAAGATCATTTTCATTAAAAAAGTTTAACCGCAAAGTTCGCAAAGAGATTACGCAAGGTTCGCAAAGATTATTAAATCTTTGCGAACCTTTTTGCTTTTACTTCAAAATAAAGCTTTGCGTTCTACGCGTAATTCTTTGCGAACTTTGCGGTTAAAAACATTTTTCGCTACTTTTACTACTCCATTATTTACAACACTCCAAAATGAAAATACTACTCCTCGGTTCAGGCGAATTAGGCAAAGAATTTGCCATTGCCGCACAGCGAATCGGACAAACCATAATTGCTGTTGACAGTTACGAAAATGCCCCGGCAATGCAAGTTGCTCATGGTTTTGAAGTGATCAATATGCTCGATGGCGAAGCTCTAGACCGAATCGTAGCCAAACACAAACCTGATTTTATTGTTCCCGAAATAGAAGCTATTCGCACCGAACGTTTTTACGATTACGAAAAACAGGGAATCACTGTTGTTCCTTCGGCGAAAGCAGCCAATTTTACTATGAATCGTAAAGCTATTCGTGATTTAGCTTCAAAAGAATTAGGTTTAAAAACAGCTAAATATCAATATGCAACTTCGGCAGAGAAATTACAAAAAGCCGTTCAGGAAGTTGGAATTCCGTGTGTGGTAAAACCTTTAATGTCTTCTTCAGGAAAAGGGCAATCTACTATAAAAACAGAAAGCGATATCGAAAAAGCGTGGCAATATGCCGTTGCCGGTTCCCGTGGCGATGTTATCGAAGTAATTGTAGAAGCCTTTGTTGATTTCCATTCAGAAATTACGCTATTAACCATTACGCAGAATAATAACCCAACTTTATTTTGTGCGCCAATTGGCCACAGACAAGAACGTGGCGATTATCAGGAAAGCTGGCAACCGGCCTTAGTTTCAGAAAAAGATTTGTACGAAGCGCAGGACATGGCTGAAAAAATCACGGAAGCTCTTGGCGGCGCAGGACTCTTTGGTGTTGAATTTTTCTTAACCAGCGAAGGCGTTTATTTTTCTGAATTATCTCCACGCCCACACGATACCGGAATGGTAACTTTGGCAGGAACTCAAAATTTCAATGAATTCGAATTGCATTTAAGAGCGATTTTAAGCCTTCCGATTTTTGAAATTACTTTAGAAAAAGCCGGGGCAAGTGCTGTAATTTTAGCATCCGAAGATTCAACAAATCCAACATTTACAGGAATTGAAAAAGTGGCCTCCTTACCAAAAACCGATTTCAGGATTTTTGGCAAACCAACTTCAAGGCCGTATCGCCGAATGGGTGTTGTCTTAAGTCATGATGTTTTATCAACTCCAATCGAAAAAGTAATAGAACGCGCCAAAGAAACGGCAAAATTAATAACTGTAAATTCTTAAGTATGAAAAACATATTATTAGCAACATTCCTTTTTATTGGAATTGCAGTGCAGGCTCAAAACACCAAAAAATTTGATAAACCCACAATCGTTGAAGCTTCCTGCGGAGAATGCCAATTCGGAATGAAAGGTAAAAGCTGTGATTTGGCTGTTCGCATCGACGGAAAAAGCTATTTTGTTGACGGGACAACCATTCACGATCACGGAGACGCTCACTCATATAAAGGTTTTTGCAACGCTATCAGAAAAGCTTCTGTAACGGGAGAAATTGTTGGTAATAGATTTAAAGCAACTTCATTCACCTTAATAGAGGACACAAAATAATGGCTTTAATTCTTGAAAATATTGCTAAACATGTTTCTTTGACACCAGAAGAACAGGCGCTTTTTTTATCTAAGCTAGAAACGAATACTTACAAAGCCAAAACAATTTTATTAAATGCCGGCGAAGTCTGCAAACACACATACTTTGTAAACTCTGGAATTTTAAGAAGTTTCAATATCAATGATAATATTGTGGAACATGTTTTATCCTTTGCCTGCGAAGGCTGGTGGATGAGCGATATGTACAGTTACTTTTCACAAAAACCAGGACAGCTTTTTATTGAAGTTCTGGAAGAAGCCGAAGTGGTTTCTTTATCCAAAGAAGACCATGAACAGTTGTATCTTGAGATCCCAAAACTGGAACGTTTTTTTAGAATTTTAATTGAGAATTCATTAGTTGCTAATCAGCAAAGGTTAATGGACAACTTAAGCTTGCCGGCAGAAGAAAGATTTGAGAAATTCTGTGCCAAATACGGAACACTAGTCCATAAAGTTCCTCAAAAACAAATTGCTTCTTTCATTGGTGTAACGCCTGAATTTTTCAGCAAAATGAAAGCAAGGCTTTTAAAGGGTTAATAATATTTTACCATTAAGATATTAAGAAAATTAAGTAGCCTGCTGAATATGTAAATGAAGAACTTTTACAATCAATTAATTATCAACTTTTTTCAAGAAGTGAAACTATTTATAAAATCATTAAGCTTTTAAGTTCATTAAGAGCAAAGCTTAATCTTCTTACTTAAGACAAAAACTTAATTCTCTTAATATCTTAATGGTAAAAAAATAAAAACCAGTCCAAAATGAACTGGTTTTTATTTTGAATTAAAATTGCTCAACCTCCGTAGAATGTTTCATTGCTGTTATTGTTGATTTTCCAATCATTACGGTATTTTGAACCGCATCAAAGTAAGAAGTTCCCACAAAAGCCTGATGTTTTACCGCTCTGAATCCGTTTTTCTGTAAAGCAAATTCACGTTCCTGCAGTTCAGAATACCCCGCCATTCCGCGTTCTTTATATGCTTTAGACAATTCGAACATACTCGTATTCAAAGCATGGAAACCCGCCAAAGTAATGAACTGGAATTTATACCCCATAGCCGCTAAATCTTCTCTAAAGGTTTCCATTTCGGCAACAGAAAGTTTAGCTGCCCAATTGAATGATGGTGAACAATTGTATGCCAGCATTTTATCCGGAAATTCTTTTTTCATCGCCGTTGCAAACTTTCTTGCATAATCTAAATCCGGATTACTGGTTTCCATCCAAATTAAATCTGCATACGGTGCGTAACTCAAACCTCTTGCAATTCCCTGATCGATTCCGTTTTTTACGTAAAAGAAACCTTCTGCAGTTTTTTCGCCGGTTAAAAATTTTCTGTCTCTTGGGTCGGCATCGCTGGTTAATAAATTGGCAGCATCGGCATCTGTCCTGGCAACTATTAAAGTTGAAACTCCCATAACATCCGCAGCCAAACGAGCGGCAATCAATTTATTAATTGCCTCTTGTGTTGGAACCAAAACCTTCCCTCCTAAATGTCCGCATTTTTTGGCAGAACTTAACTGATCTTCAAAATGAACTCCTGATGCTCCGGCTTCAATCATTGACTTCATTAGTTCAAAAGCATTTAGATTTCCTCCAAAACCCGCTTCGGCATCAGCCACAATAGGTACCAAATAATCTTTTTTATCTTCAACTTCATTTACGGTTTGAATTTGATCTGCGCGTAATAAAGCATTATTTATTTTTTTAACTACCATTGGCACACTATTTACCGGATAAAGCGATTGATCAGGATACATTTCACCTGCCAGATTTGCATCGGCCGCAACTTGCCAGCCACTCAAATAAATCGCTTCTAAACCAGCATCGACTTCCTGAATCGCCTGATTTCCTGTCAATGCGCCCAAACCGGCAACATAATCCTGACTTTTTAACTTTCTCCATAATTTTTGCGCTCCCATTTTGGCAATAGAATGCTCAATTTGATACGAACCCTGAAGCGTCACTACTTCACTTGCTGTATAAGGACGCTCAACACCTTTCCATCTCGGGTTAGTAATCCAATCGTTAATCAATTCCTGAATTCTGTCTTCTGTTGTTTTCATAAATAATATAGTTAAGTTGGTTAGTAAGTAAAGTTTGCAGTCGCAGTTTTAAGTTTGATCTGCGAATATTTTTTGTTTTCATTTTATCTGCCTGATCTGCAAAATCTGCGAGAAAAATTTTTAGCTCGCAGATTACGCAGATTGAGCAGATTTTATTTAGAATTATATTCTATGCGTCAAAAAAGATCATAGGTATTTATAGCAAGGAATAGTCAAAAAGTCAACAAAGTCAGTATTAACTACCAATCTTTCCAATACTTTTTCTGCTAAAGGGAATTGATGTTTTTCGTAGTTCTCCTCCCCTAATTCCGATTTTATTTTTTGGTATTCGTCTAAAGCCAGTTCATGATAATAAGCCAAATCTAATTTTCGTCCATTATCTAAAACCACTTTATTCTGAAGCCATTGCCACAATTGCGATCTTGAAATTTCGGCCGTTGCAGCATCTTCCATCAAATTATGCAACGCCGCAGCGCCCTGTCCGTTAAGCCATGAAGCGAGATACAAAACACCTACATTTATATTCTTGCGAACACCGTTTTCTGTAATGATTCCGATTGGTGGTTCAATCAGATCTTCTTCAGTGATTTTTCGGTGTTCTCTTTTAATATGAATTTGATTGGGAGTTGGCATTCCTTTATCAAAAACTTCTTTTGCCAGTAAAACCAAATCCGGATGCGCTACCCAGGTTCCGTCATGGCCGTTTCGAACTTCGCGCTCTTTATCGGTTTTTACTTTCGCAAAAGCGATTGTATTCGCTTCTTCATTATTTTTAATCGGAATTTGTGCTGCCATTCCGCCAATCGCATGAATCCCTCTTTTATGGCATCTCTGAATTACCAAATTTGAATAGGCATTCATAAAAGGCGAAGTCATGTTTACCTGATCCCGATCGGGAACAATAAATTTTGGATTCTTTCTAAACTTTTTGATATAAGAAAAAATGTAATCCCAACGACCGCAATTCAATCCAACAATATGTTCTTTCAATTCGTAGATAATTTCATCAAGCTGAAAACTTGCTGTTATCGTTTCAATTAAAACCGTCACTTTTATCGTTCCGCGTTCTAATTTCAAATAATCTTCGGTAAAATCAATTACATTATTCCACCAACGCGCTTCCAGATAATGTTCTAATTTCGGAATATAGAAATACGGCCCGGAATTGTTTTTTAATAATTGTTTGTGATTATGAAAAACATACAATCCAAAATCTACCAAAGAACCAGACACTTCTTTTCCGTCAATTAAAAGATTTTTTTCAGGTAAATGCAATCCTCTTGGACGAACAATTAATGTTGCAGTCCTTTCATTCAATTGATACGATTTGTTTTTAGCCAAATCTGTATATGAAATTGTTTTGTTAACAGCGTCAATCAAATTCATTTGTCCTTCCATCAAGTTTTTCCAGGTTGGAGACGTACTGTCTTCGAAATCGGCCATAAACGTTTTGGCTCCCGAATTCAATGCGTTGATAATCATTTTTCTATCAACTGGTCCGGTAATCTCCACTCTCCTATCTAATAGGTCCTTTGGGATTTCTCCAGCGGTCCAATTACTTTCTCTGACGGTTTTGGTTCCTGAAGGAAAAGATGGCATGACGCCCTGATCAAAAGTTACTTGCTTTTCGTCGCGTTGCAACAGCAGTAATTTTCGCTGTGATTCGAATTTTCGATGCAAATCAGTTACAAAAGCAATTGCTTCTTCTGTCCAAATGTTTGGATAAGAAAGGTTCTTTTCGGCTAAAAATTCCATTGCCGTCTCGGTAATCTCTAATTGGTTTTTCATAGCTGTGGATTTATTTTCATTAGAATAATTTTCTCGTTATATCAACTTATATCTATTTTCAGGATAATTACAATCATAACATTTTGATTTATAATAATTTCTACACCACAATATTAGAAAAAAGTTTTTTACAAAACAAGCGAACGTTCGCTAAATATTAAAAATAATTTTTTGGCGAGTATTTTTTAAATAGCTATATTTGAATTATGGATATTGAAAAAGACTACATAAAGCTGATATTTGGGCTAAAACTGAAGCAGGTTCGAACTCAAAAAAATCTTTCCCTTTTTGGTTTAGCCAAATTGACTAATCTCTCAAAATCGTATTTAAACGAAATTGAAAAGGGAAAAAAATATCCAAAAACAGATAAAATCTTACTGCTTTGCAAACATTTGGATGTTTCTTACGACCAAATGATTTCCTTAAAACTCGATAATAACCTCGCTCCGATTGGCGAAATATTAAAATCCGGAATTTTGAAAGAGATTCCGCTTGACCTTTTTGGCATTCAGGAAGCCGATTTAATCGATATTATTGCCAATGCTCCTGCGAAAGTCAATGCCTTTATCAGTACGATTATTGAAATTGCACAGCATTATAACCTAAGCCGTGAAAGTTTCTTTCTGGCCGCATTGCGATCGTATCAGGAAGCTCACAGTAATTATTTTGAAGATCTGGAAGATAAAGTAATTGAGTTTTCGAAGTCCTTTCAGATTAATCTGGATTCTAAAATCGGCATTGAAGAATTAGAAGCCATTTTAAAAGAAGAATACGAATACACAATAAAGGAAATCGCTTTTACCGATCAGGAAGCTTTGGGCGATTTGCGTTCGATTTATGTTCCGAAAAGCAAAACGTTATTGCTTTCAACAGAGCTCGATGCGCCTCAGAGAGCTTTTATTTTAGCTAAAGAAATAGCTTATAATTACTTGAAAATATCAGATCGTCTATTGACTTTCAGCTGGATCAAATTTGAAAATTTCGACCAGGTTTTGCATAATTTTTACGCTTCTTATTTTGCCGGTGCATTATTATTGCCGAGACAATTGGTTCTGGGCAAAATCAATGATTTTTTAAACAATGAAAAACCAAATCCGGAAGAATTTGTTGCCTTAATAGAAAGCTTTGAAGTTTCGCCGGAATCTTTTTATCAGAGATTAACCAATTTATTGCCCAAAGATTTTCATCTGAAAAACTTATTCTTTTTAAGAATGTCCCATAAATTTGGTTCTGATGTTTATCAGATCAAAAAAGAATTACATATTACCAATCAGCAGGAACCGCACGCTAACGAAACCAACGAGCATTATTGCAGAAGATGGGTTTCGGTAAAAACCATAGACGAGGCCATCAGACAAAATAAACCTCATTTTTTTGATGCTCAAATTTCGAGTTACGTTCATAGCGGCAATGAATATCTGGTTTTTTCATCGGCCACAAAAGATCCTTTTTTGCATGATACCATTCGAAGTATTTCTGTCGGAATTTTAATTAACCCGGCCATGAAAAAGAAATTTAAATTCATTGAAGGAAAACCGCTTGTAAAAAGAATTGTTGGAGTTACATGTGAAACTTGCGATGTAAAGAATTGTCTTGAAAGAGCTGCACCGCCAATTGCTTTAGAACAGAAAAAACGTCATGAGAATACAGATTTAGTTGTGCAGCAGTTTATTAATCAATATAGTTAGAAATGTTATGAAATATTTTACCTTAATAATAATTCTGGTTTGTGTTAATTTAGAACAGAAAACAGATAAGCTTAATGGCCGCTACAATTATTTGATAGAAGAGAACAATTCTTATATCCAAAAAGATAAAATCACTTTTAATGATAGTGTTTTTGTTTTTGATAACAAGTATGTGCCAAAAGGAAAAATTTCTTATGGCAATGTAATACTATTGGATAATTTTATAAATACTGATTTAATTATAAGCATTTCGAAAGATCAAATCAAAAAAGATACTATTCCATTTTACATGCATGATAAGAAAAGTTCTTCTGCGAATTATCTTGACGAAGTAGTTGGAAAAGGAAGATTAATCAAAATAAAATAATACAAACTGTATTATACTTTGCAATCTTGTCATCCTGAGGAACGAAGGATCACATAAGTAATTCGACAAAGATTGGAAAATTACTGTGAGGAGTTTCTTGTGTGATCCTTCGTTCCTCAGGATGACAAACTGGAACCTTCTATCTTGTATGGTTTACATCGATACAACTTTTAAAAACAAAAACTTCTCATTTAGCCCTGATAGAAGGCGGTATCCTTTTGTGGTCCCGAGGCTTCGGGAGCCACAAAAGATATAGCGGATAGCAGGACGGGATATCTTTTGAAACAGAAAATTTCTGCTCCTAAAAAACCTTAGAACCTCAGCATCTTAGAACCTCAGAACCTTAGAAAAAACCTTTCTTAATCTACATTAAGTGCTTTTCCCTGACCTTGATGGTATCTTTGTACTATAAAAATAACAAAACATATAAATCATGGAAAATATAGTATTGCACAAAGCAGAAACAAGAGGAAATGCAAATCACGGATGGCTTAATGCTTATCATAGTTTTAGTTTTGCAAGCTGGTACAACCCTGAAAGAATTCAGTTTGGAGCACTTCGTGTTTTGAACGATGACACGATTGCGGGCGGTATGGGTTTTGGAACACATCCTCACGATAATATGGAAATTATTACCATTCCGTTAGAAGGCGATTTAGCGCATAAAGACAGCATGGGGAACACTGAAATCATCAAAAATGGCGATATTCAGGTTATGAGTGCGGGAACCGGAGTTCAACATAGTGAGTTTAACCCGAATGCAGATCAGCAAACTAAATTGCTGCAAATTTGGTTGTTTCCTAACAAAAGAAATGTAGAGCCACGTTATCAGCAAATTACTTTGAATGTTGCGGACAGACGTAATAAATTAGCTCAAATTTTGTCTCCAAATGCAGATGATGAGGGTGTTTGGATTCACCAGGATGCCTGGTTTAATATGGGGAATTTTGATGCCGGGATTGCAACAGAATATAAAATTAAAAAAGAAGGAAACGGAGTTTACGCTTTCATTTTAAAAGGAAATGTAACGATCAACGGTCAGGAATTAAATTCTCGTGATGCGGTTGGAATTTCAGGAACTGATATTTTAAATATAAAAGCAAATACGGATGCGGAATTGTTATTGATGGACATTCCGATGAATTATTAATTCATACAACACAAGTAATACTTTTCCCGATAAACGTTAATAAATCTGAATTTCAGATTGTTAACGTTTATTTTTTTTAGTAATTTTAAGTGTAGAGACCTAACAGGTTTTGAAAACCTGTTAGGTTTTACGAACTGCAAAAGATATTTGTTACATAAAGCTTTTTTTGCTACAGATAAAGGATTATTTGGATTTTTTCTTTTTTGGATTAATAATCAGTGGAAATCTTTTAATCTCTAAAACTTAACGCATTTTTATTTCTTAATCTAGGTTAAGTGGGTTTCGAATACTACGGGCTTAACTTTGTCCTATCAAAATGAAAATTAATTATTTAAAAATAAAAATTATGGCAACTACAAAATGGTCAATTGACCCAACTCACTCAGAAATTGGTTTTAAAGTTAAACACATGATGTTTACAAATGTTTCAGGAAAATTTGGAACTTACGATGCAACGATTACTACAGAAGGTACTGATTTCGAAAATGCAGCAATCGAATTCTCTGGCGATATTGCTTCTATAGACACTGCAAACGCCGACAGAGATGGTCACTTAAGAAGTGGCGATTTTTTTGATGCTGAGAATCATCCAAAATTAACTTTCAAGGGTTCGTCTTTCAAAAAAACAGGAGAAGGTGAATATGAATTAATCGGAGATTTAAATATTAAAGGTGTTTCAAAAGAAGTTAAACTTCCTGTAGAATTTAGCGGAATTATGACTGATCCTTGGGGAAATACAAAAGTAGGTTTAAGCATTGAAGGAAAAATTAATCGTAAAGATTGGGGTTTAAACTGGAACTCTGCTCTTGAAACCGGTGGTGTTTTAGTTGGAGAAGAAGTAAAATTAAACATTGAATTACAATTTGTAAAACAAGCTTAATACTTTATAATAGGTTTTAATTTGGTTGGTTAAAAACCCTGTACTTTTTAGGAAGTGCAGGGTTTTTTTTTGAAACGAGGGCTTCGACTTCGCTCAGCCTGACATACGATATCTTTAAGAATACGATTGTCAGGCTGAGCGAAGTCGAAGCCTTTTTTTACTTTATATTTCTAAATTCTGTGGGAGACATTCCGGTTTGTTTTTTAAAGAATCTGGAGAAATACGAGTAATCTTCGTAGCCTACTTTAAACGCTACTTCGTTTACGGCTAATTGTTTATCAATCAGCATTCTTTTTATTTCCAGAATGACACGATCTGTAATAACTTCTGTTGCCGTTTTTTGCAGAATTTCATTGCAGATTCTGTTTAAATGTTTTAAAGTTATATTGAGCTTTTCTGCATAAAAAGAAGGTAGTTTTTCTTGTCTGAAATATTGTTCCAGAAGCGATTCAAATTTGTTGATTTTGATATTGTACGAATGTGCTTGATGAGAATACGTTTCGCTATATTTTCTCGAGATTTCTATATGAATACAATCTAATAAATTCAACATCTTATCCAATTGTAATTTGTTATTTTGATTATTCTCCTGAATGAGTAAATCAAAATAAGGCAGGATTTTCAGCATTTCATTGTCTTCAAAAACCATTTCCGGGCGATTATGAATGGAATGGTAAAAATTATACTCGTTGATTTTTTTCTGCCCGAAGTATAAATTATACAGTTCCTGCGAAAAGATAATTACAAAGCCTTCGATAGCAGTAGACAAACTCCAATGGTGCATTTGCCCTGGCTGTAAAACAAATAAACTTCCTCTTTTTATTTCAAATTGATCAAAATCGACTTCATGTAAACCGGAGCCATTTGTAAAAAACACCATTAAATACGAATCATGACGATGTGGTTCTTCGACAAAACTGTGGCTTTTTAAATGCTCTGCAAAAGTATTAACATAGAAATCACGATGTACATCATTGCAGCTAAAATTCTGCACGCTGTAAACTGGATATTTTTTCATACTAAATGTCTTTATTGTGCTACAAGTAGCGAAGATATAAAAAAGACTTTTATAGTACTCTGAATTACCTTTGTATAAATAAAAAACATCAAGATCATGTCACATGCATTAACTCATATTTTAAGCAACGAATGTCCTGTTTGTCATAAAGGAAAAGTTTTTAAAGACAAAAATATATTTCTGAATTTCAGTTTACCAAAAATGAACGAATATTGCAGTCATTGCAATTATAAATTTCAAAAAGAGCCCGGATATTTCTTTGGCGCTATGTACGTAAACTACGGATTAACAGTCGCTCAGGGAATTGCTACTTATTGTATTGCGCAGTATTTCTTTGATAAAAATTTCGATTTAAGAATCATTCCGATTATTGCTATTGTCATTACATTACTGACTTCTTTTAATCTCCGATTTTCAAGATTAGTATGGATTTATATGTTTAAGGATTATACGAGCTAAAAAAATGTTATTTTTGCCTTTCAATTGAAGCTAATTTTCAATTCCAAAAAAATAAAAAAACAAATTAGACAAATGAAAGCATACGTATTTCCGGGTCAGGGCGCACAATTTACAGGAATGGGCAAAGACTTATATGAATCATCGGCTTTGGCCGCAGCATTATTCGAAAAAGCAAATGAAATTTTAGGTTTTAGAATTACAGATATTATGTTTGAAGGCACTGCCGAAGAACTAAAAGAAACTAAAGTAACTCAGCCGGCTGTATTTTTACATTCTGTTATTTTAGCCAAAACTTTAGGTGATGATTTTAAACCGGAAATGGTTGCAGGACATTCCTTAGGCGAATTTTCGGCCTTGGTTGCCAACGGAACTTTATCTTTTGAAGATGGTCTTAAATTAGTTTCTCAACGTGCTTTGGCCATGCAAAAAGCCTGCGAAATTACACCCTCTACAATGGCTGCAGTTTTAGGTTTAGCTGATAATGTTGTTGAAGAAGTTTGTGCTTCTATCGACGGAATTGTAGTAGCTGCAAACTATAACTGTCCTGGACAATTGGTAATTTCAGGAGAAACTTCTGCTGTTGAAAAAGCTTGCGAGGCAATGAAAGCTGCCGGAGCAAAACGTGCTTTAATTTTACCTGTTGGAGGAGCATTTCACTCGCCAATGATGGAGCCTGCGAGAGAAGAATTAGCAGCTGCAATTGAAGCTACTACTTTCTCAACTCCTATTTGTCCGGTTTATCAAAATGTAACTGCAAATGCTGTTTCTGATGCAAACGAAATCAAAAAGAACTTAATTATACAATTGACTGCTCCGGTAAAATGGACGCAATCTGTTCAGCAAATGATTGCTGATGGTGCTACTTTGCTTACTGAAGTAGGTCCTGGAAAAGTGTTGGCTGGCTTGATTAATAAAATTGACAAAGAAGCGGTTACTGCGAATGCTTAAATCTTAGTATTCAGTTTTCAGTTAGAGTTTATTTACAGATAAAAAAATCCTCATAACTTAATGTTATGAGGATTTTGTTTTTATAGCTCACTTACTTCTGAACTATTATTATTTATAATTGTTGTTATCAAATAATTCTGATCTCTTTTTTCAAAAAAGATATACCATGTTGTTCTGGCATTTGCTTTGTAAAAAACATAGTTTAAACCTAAATATTGAATTGATGCTGGTGTTTTCTTATGAGGAAAAGTTGAAATATTCGAAATAATAAAACCAACTATTTTATCAATATAATTCTTAGCTGACTCAGGAAAACCAAAGTATTCATCTTCAAAAAGTGCAAAAACCAAATTATCAAAATATTCCAGAACAGAATTTTCAAAGATTATTTTTTCCAAGGGTATGCTTTTATTCTTTTAACCATTTCAGCTTTAAATTCCTCTGGCGTTAGTCCCTTCGCGAACTCAGCATCAAAATCAAAAGTTTCTCGATCTATTCCTTTAAATTTTGGTTTCTGAACTTCATATTCTACTCTGGGCTCTTCAACCTTACTGTTTTTTTTATTTTCTTTATCCAAATCCATATTCCTACATTTCTATTCTTACAAATATATAAAATAAACTTTTGTTTATTACTACATTTTCTTTTCCTTCTTTTTATAATTCACAATAAAGACACCAAGAATAATAAGTGCCGTAGCAATGATAAAATCAATCGTTATTATTTCATCTAAAAGAAGCCATCCTAAAAAGACAGCAATTATAGTATTTATATAGGACAAAATAGAAACCTGCACCGCCGTAACATGTTTTAAGGCATAATTATAACAGAAAAAAGCAATCACTGAACCAAAAACGGATAAATATAAAGCCGCAAAAATGCTTCTTGAACTCCATGAGCTTATATCCGGATTTGGAGAAAAAACAAATGCTAAAACCAACTGAATAGCAGAAGCCATTGTAAATTGATAAAACAAATTGAGTATAATATTACTTGATTTAATAGTATGTGTTTTGGTATAAATAGTTCCGGCGGCCCATGCTAAAATTGCAAATCCCATAAACACCATTCCGGTTTTATAATTTGGATCCAAAAAAGACTCTAGACCATCTTTAAATATGAACACTACTCCTGAGAATCCAATAATTACCCCCACTAAACCCCTTAAGCTTATTTTTTGTAATCCGAACAAAATACTACCCAGAAAAATAAGTATGGGAGATAAGGCACTTATTACCGATGCTAATCCGCTGGGCAAAGTCTGCTCTGCAATTGTTGTAAAGCCATTTGCAATTACAATCATTAATACTGAAGGAACAAGCTGCTGTTTTAAATTCTCCCAGCCAATCCATTTTAGTTCTTTTTTAAACAATAAGATAGTCATCATTATCAATCCTGCCAATCCCTGACGAATAGAAGTTACAAACCAAGGCGGAATCGTTTCAACCGCAACCCTGATTCCTAAAAATGTAGTTCCCCAAATAACTCCAACCGCCGTTAAGGCAAAAATCAATTTATAATCTAAACTTTGTTTCATAACAGTAAAGTTCCATTTAAAAAAAAGCCCAAACTATAGTTACTATAATTTGGGACTTTAAAATTTATAATTTTAATTTAAGGAATTATTTGTTCCTTACTTTTTGTTCCCATTTCCAGGCGCTCGCCATTGCTTCGTCTAAACTTAGTTCTGCTTTCCATCCTAAGACATTATTTGCCTTATCTGTATTAGCATATGCTTCAGTAATGTCACCTTCGCGTCGAGGCATCATTTTATACGGCAGCTTTTTATCGCTTACTTTTTCAAAACTATTAATGACTTCCAAAACAGAACTTCCTTTTCCTGTTCCTAAATTAAAAGTCTCTACTTTCGATATGTTCTTTTTGTTCAACAAACGCTGTAATGCGATAACGTGGGCTTTTGCCAAATCTACAACATGAATGTAATCGCGAACAGCTGTCCCGTCCGGTGTTGGATAATCATTTCCAAAAACTGATAGTTCCTGACGTAATCCTACTCCGGTTTGCGTGATAAAAGGAACCAGGTTTTGAGGAACTCCTAAAGGTAATTCGCCAATTTCTGTGCTTGGATGCGCACCAATAGGGTTAAAATAGCGTAATAAAATGGCACTAATATTAGTTACTTTTGCAGTATCTGTAATGATTTCTTCACCAATTTGTTTTGTATTCCCGTACGGTGACATGGCTGTCTGAACTGGTGCATCTTCTGTAATTGGCATTTTTTCGGCCTGACCGTAAACTGTGCAGGACGAACTAAAAATAAAACTGGCCTCTGGTTTTTGTTGTAATTGCTGTAACAAATAAACCAAAGTGCTAATGTTGTTTTCGTAATACAATAACGGATTTTCAACGCTTTCGCCTACTGCTTTTGAGGCTGCAAAATGAATAACTCCTGTAACATCCGAATATTTTTTAAAGAAATCCTGAACAGTAGATTTTTCCCGTAAATCTATTTTTTCAAATAGCGGAAGTTTCCCTGTAATTTTCTCAATTCCTTTTAAAACATCTTCTGAGGAATTAGAAAGATCATCAATTATCACAACTTCAAAGCCTTCGTTTTGCAATTCGACTACCGTATGCGAACCGATAAATCCTAATCCTCCTGTTACTAATACTTTCATTTTTTGGTTGTTTATGGCTAATACTATAGTTTTTCTTATTTTAGGAATTCAATTACACTGTCTGTAATAAATTTAATTTGCTCATCATCAAGTTCTGTATGCATTGGCAAAGCAATAACTTCTTTCACCAATTGGTTTGTTACAGGAAATTGCTCTTCCTTATAACGAACATCAATATATGCTTTTTGTGAATGCAACGGAATTGGGTAATAAATGGCGCAAGGAATTCCTTTATCCAACAAATACTGCATTAAGGCATTACGGTCTGCGTCGATAATTCTTAAAACATATTGATGAAAAACATGGTCGTTTTCATTTGCATCAAATTCTGGTGTAATGATGTTTTTATTACCAGCAAAAGCTGCATTGTATTTTGAAGCTGCACGACGACGTGCTTTATTGTATTCATCTAACAATGGCAATTTTGCATTTAACACTCCTGCCTGAATACTGTCTAAACGTGAGTTTACACCAACAACATCGTGGTGATAACGCTCGTACATTCCGTGATTTACAATTCCGCGGATAATGTGAGCCAGTTTATCATCATTTGTAAAGATAGCTCCTCCGTCTCCGTAACAGCCTAAATTTTTTGAAGGAAAAAATGAAGTTGCCGCAACATGTCCAATTACTCCAACTTTTGTTTTTGCACCCGATTTAGAAACATAATCAGCACCAATTGCCTGAGCATTATCTTCAATTACATATAGGTTATGTTCTGCTGCAATTTCCATAATGGCATCCATATTGGCTGCCCTGCCAAATAAATGTACAGGAACAATTGCTTTTGTTTTTGGGGTAATCGCTTTTTTAATTGCCTCAATATCAATATTCATATTCGTAATATCAACATCAACCAAAACCGGGGTCAATTGCAATAAAGCGATAACCTCAACAGTTGCTGCAAAAGTAAAATCGGCCGTAATTACCTCATCACCTGGCTTTAAATCCAATCCCATCATAGCAATCTGCAAAGCATCAGTTCCGTTTGCACACGGAATAACATGTTTTGCTCCTAAATAATCCTCAAGGTTTTTTTGAAACTGGTGAACCAAAGGTCCGTTTATATAAGTATTGGTATCTAAAACTTCCTGGATCGAAGCATCAACAGTATCTTTTATTTTCTCGTATTGACTCTTTAAGTCAACCATTTGAATTTTTTTCATTTATCTTTCTTTATTTAAAACTTAAGATTGTTCCTTAGAATTGAATCTTCAAAACGAAGAACAAAAATAGTTATTTAATACCTTCAAACAATGAAAATAATCGAAAGAAACGTATTTTAGCACCAAAATTACACACATGCTTTTTCTATACAATTTAGTCATTTATATCGCTTCATTTTTTCTAAAAATTATTGCGTTGTTCAGCCCTAAAATCAAGCTTTTTACTGAGGGAAGAAAAAATGTTTTTGCTATTCTTGAGGAAAAAATAAAACCAGAAGACAAAACCATTTGGTTTCATTCTGCCTCTCTTGGCGAATATGAGCAAGGACTTCCGGTAATTGAAAAAATAAAAGAAAAATATCCTTCACATAAAATCATTGTTACCTTTTTTTCTCCTTCGGGATACGAAGTGCGTAAAAATAACACAGTTGCAGATGTTACAATTTATCTGCCACTAGATACCAAAAGAAATGCTAAAAAGTTTTTAAAATTGGCCCATCCAGAATTGGCTTTCTTTATTAAGTATGAGTTTTGGCTAAATTATTTAAGCGAGCTGGAAAAAAGCAAAACTCCAACTTATTTAATTTCCGGAATTTTCAGGGACAGTCAGATGTTTTTTAAATGGTACGGTGGTTTTTACAGAAAAGCATTAAAAGCATTTACCTATTTTTTTGTGCAGAATGAAAGTTCGAAACAAAAAATTGAAGCCATTGGATTTCATAATGTAATGGTTTCTGGAGATACCCGTTTTGATCGCGTTAATGCTATTCTAGAACGTGACAATACACTTGATTTTATAGAAAACTTTAAAAATAATCAAACTACAATTATTATCGGAAGTTCGTGGCCAAAAGACGAATCTTTAGTAGCTGAATATATTAATGGAGCTCCCGAAAATGTAAAGTTTATTATTGCCCCACATAATATCAAGGAAGAACAAATTGCAAATCTAAAATCTCAAATCACAAAATCTGTTATTTTATTTTCAGAAAAGGAAAATGCTGATTTATCAATGTACAATGTTTTTATTATTGATACAATTGGATTATTAACCAAAATTTATAGTTACGGAACGATAGCGTATGTGGGAGGCGGATTTGGAAATCCCGGCATCCATAATATTTTGGAACCCGCTACATTTGGACTCCCGATTGTGATTGGTCCGAATTACTCAAACTTTGCAGAAGCTGTACAGCTAGTCGCACTTGGTGGCTGTTTAGTTATTTCTAGTCAGGAAGAACTGAGACAAAATCTTGATCGGTTGATTAAAGACAAAAATTTCTTAAATGAAAAAGGTCAAATCTGCAGGTCTTTTATCCAGGAGAACAAAGGAGCTACCGATAGCATTATGACTGTGGTTTCTTAAGAACTTTAAACAAGTACATTTTTTAGCGTTAAATTCACAACAAGCCTCAAAAATACGCTCATTTTATTTTTTCTAACATTACAGATAATTGCCAAAAACTAAAACAAAAACTCTTTAAACAAGTTAAAAAAGCCAAAATATTTATTGAATATTCAATAAAAAATTATTTACATAAAAAATACAATAATATAATATATTTTTTGTATTTTGGCATATTCTTTGATGAATAAGATAATCGTGAGTAAGGAAAATATTTTAAAAAAAAAGTGAAAAAATATTTTACATATTAAAAAATTTATATCTTTGCCACGAATTAATAATTAACCTTTTATAATAAAGTAAGATGAAAAAAGTATTTTTAAGTTTAGCTGTTGTTGCTGTTTTAACTGTTGTATCTTGTAAAAAAGCTGACGCTGCAGCTCCTGAAGCTGTAGATTCTACTGCTGTTGCTGTTGATTCTGCTGCTGCTGTAGTTGATTCTGCTGCTGTAACTGTTGATTCTGCTGCTGCAAAAGTTGATTCTGCTGCTGCAAAAGTTGAAGAAGCTGCTCCTGCTAAAAAGTAATTCTAAATTACTCAAAAAATTAAAAAGCTATCTTTTAAAAGATAGCTTTTTTTATGCCCCAAAATTAAAGAATAAAAAAAGCGTTTTGAAAATCAAAACGCTTTTTTTTATTCCATCATTTCATCACCTACAAGTTCCTCCTCCTCATCTTCAAAAATCATTTCATTTGATGAGAAGTCCAAAATCTCCGCTTTTGAAGCATAAGATACTATCTCCTTTACTCCTTTTTGCAAAAGCAATTCCGTCGTGTATTTTCGGCTTGTAGCAAAATGAACCTCACCCAACATCAGTTTAAAAAAATACTTTCCCCCTGAGCCTTTAAATTTTAAAAATTTAGCCTGTTCAATATTTACTTTAAAGTTTTCAATATCTTCTTCACATTCAAACTTCAGCTCATAACTTAAACTTGTAAAAATCACCTTCCCTTTCCTGGAAGTAAACACAAATTTATATTCATCATTAAACCGCCTGCTAATTACAAAAGCACCCATTCTTATAATTTTAGATTGTGGATTTTAGATTCTTAGATTCTTAGATTCTTAGATTCTTAGATTCTTAGATTCTTAGATTCTTAGATTCTTAGATTCTTAGATTCTTAGATTCTTAGATT
>NZ_JAFICC010000025.1 GCF_017833415.1 Flavobacterium sp. 1355
TCTGAGGTTCTGAGGTTCTGAGGTTCTGAGGTTCTGAGGTTCTGAGGTTCTGAGGTTCTGAGGTTCTGAGGTTCTGAGGTTCTGAGGTTCTGAGGCAATAAGTTTTTTTTAACTTATTGCCTCAGAAAAAAACCTTAGAACCTTAAAGTCTTAGCAACTTAGAACCTTCAAAAAAAAAAATCCCCTCCAAAGTATCATCTTAAACACTTGGTGTTTAAGTCTAAAACATTCTATTAAATTAGTAAGCTTGATAGATTTGGGGCAAAAAAGCTTTACTGTTTTAGAGCTGATACAATGAAGAGTATTTTTATATTATTTATTTCTTTTTGACATCTTTCTTTTCGAAGAAGCCATTAAAAAATCCTTTTTTTACCTTGTTTTTATCATCTTTTCCCGTTGCAACAAGATGGTCAACATATTCCATGTAAGATTTGTTTCTTTCTTCAAGAAAACCAATGAGATATTCTTCAGAAGCGTGAATTCCGCTGGCTTCCTCAATATGAAGCAGTTTTTTATACAACGGCTCTATAAATTTTATAATTATATCATCAGGAACTGATTTTCGTGTTCCAAAATAGCCTACAATTTCTCCATCAGAATCAGAAATAATTTTAAAATCTGTAATTACCCAATAATATCTTCCCGTTTTAGACATATTCTTGATAATAGCATGAATATTCTGATTGGCTTTGATACTGTCCCACAAAAATTTAAAAATAACCTTTGGCATATCAGGATGACGAATAACGTTGTGCGGCTGTCCGATCAGTTCAAATTCATCATAGCCCGATACATCAATAAAAGCTTCATTAGCATATAAAATTGTTCCTTTTGTATCTGTTTTACTGAGTAATACTTTAGTTTTATTCCAATCGACTTCTCTGTCTGATGGAGACGGCCGGGTAATTCTGGTATCCATAATTTTTTGTTTAATAAATTAATATGCTATTATTTGTGCTTTTAAAAGTGTCTTTTTTTGAATTATATTCTCATCAGAGATCGTTTTCTAAAATAATCAGGAGGTCTTTTGTTTTCCTGAAAACTGCTTCGAGTTCTTCCTCCAGCCAATCGGGCAATGTTGCATCATTGGCTAACTTTAGATGTTTAATATCATTAGCGATCTGAATGAGTTTTTTATATTGAAAATCCAGATTTTTAGCATTCGGATTATCGCTGTACTGGCTATATATTGAGGCAACTTTTTTCCCAAATTCGGTTTCACCTCCTATTTTTTCAAAAGAATTTAAATCAAAAGATTTTTTTAGAGAATCAAGCATTTCTTTTGCCAATTCAAAATCATGTCTGGACATAAAATAAGAGTTTTAGTTAAAACAGTTTTATAATTCAGTCCGGCGTTAATTAGAAACTCTGTTTGCCGATTTGCCGTGAATATCATTTACCAGATCATCAATTTTTTTGGCACTTTCTCTCATCATTTCCAGATAACTAAGCAGTTTATCATTATCCGTATGACCTTTTGAAACATCAATTAGTTTTAAAACAGAATTTACAGGAAGTTTCAAATCCTGTGCAGTTCGGTAAACAAAAACATTAAACTCATTAGTGGCAGATAATGAACTGTATTTTGCAGAGGCCAGTTTTATGTTTTCCAATTCATATTCGTCAGATATTTTAGAAATATGTTTTTGACTGTGTTCTTTAAAATAATAAGCCCAGTAACCATTCATAAAAAATACAACAGCAGCCAAAACAACATGAATCAGAAGAGTTTCCAAATCAAAATTTACCTGAGAAAAGTACAATTGCAAACCTTTAGGATCATTATATACTTCACTCTGCATATAGGCCAAACCTGCGTGATGCAGCACCACGAGAAGTGTAAGCGGAATCTGCAGTTTCCAGTTTTGATAAATGATCAAAATCGTGCTGGCAATAAACACTGTAAAATGCATTTCGAACAAACCATGCATCTGGTAAATATATTGCGCCATAAAAATAGCCAGGACTACAGATAAAACGTATTGGTAAAAATTAGATTTCTTAAGAAACCATTTTGCAGAATAGTATAATAAAAGATTTATTGTACCAACACCCACACCTATCTCAAACGTATCGTACTTAAATGCCAGGGCGATTCCGAGCAGGAAATAGACCGCCAGAACATAGTTAATAATAATGTCCGATTTTTGGGTCATGGTTGACATAAAACTGTGCAGGTAATCTTGTTCATTCAAACTAGCTTTTGTTTTCATAATTTTTGGTTTTTTGGTTAAGGGGTTAGATTTATTTAGTGCATTTTGGTAATGAACATCCGTAAGCTCTTAGAGCCAAAGCATTAAAAGAGGGGCTTTTGGTTTGCTGTAGCAAAGAATCTATTGCCATCTGGGCATAATTGCTGTCAGCATTGGTGCAATATCTGGTTTTATTATAATTGCCACGGTAATATAAATTGTGCGAAGGATCAATAATAACGGCTTGCGGCGTGGAGAAAACACCACACTTTTGTGCCATAGCCGAATCAAAATAAACGGGAACATCGGCTCCAAATTTTTTCTGAATTTCTTCTATTGTAAAATCTTTCTGTTTGTTGAGAACTACAATTTTAAAATTGATCTGGTTCCCATACTTTTTTATCAAACCGCTAACATGGGGAATATTAAACCTGGAACAGGGACAATCGGGATTAAAGAAATGAATGAAAATGGGTTTGTTATTAGTAATCCAGCATTTTCCTAAATCAATTCTGGATCCCATCGCAATGTCATGGTAATTTTTGGGAACAGGTGTCGGAAGACTGTATTTGAATTCGTTTTGCCAGAATAAAAATGAAATTCCAAACAGTAATAATGAGAACCATAAGCCAAGCAGTAACTTTTTCGCCATAAATAGTAGTTTTTGGAAAGAAACACTAACAATATATAAACAATTGTTAATTAATTGAATTTATAAATCAATAATTTTAACTTAAAAACAAATAAAAAACCTACACATTTTAACGCTTAAGCACCAAAAACATTATTATTCTCACAAAAAACCTATCATTTTGTTTAAGCCAATCAATGTTACAAATAAAATCGATAAAGTGCAAAAAAAATCAGACAAAATGCAAATATTTATTTAATAACAAGAAAAAACTTAGTTTAAAATACATTTTTAAGTAAGATTACGTGGGTAAAAACTGACGCAAAATATATTTAGCAGAATATATAATAACAAATATGTTAAAAAGATAAAAAAATTGAACAAACCGATTAAACCAAACAGCAGAAAAGATGTCTAAACTTTTCAGGACTATATCCTGATTTAAAAACTCAAAAAAAATTGCGAATGATAAAAATACATTTTCACCAAATAATGACAGATAAAAAGCATATTAATTACTGATTTACAACAACTTAATACAATATAAAGTTTTATAACTACAAGTGTTAAATAAAAAATAACCTTTTAGTATTCAGTTCAAAAAGCTAATTTTGTATACTTACCTAAATTCATACCAAAAAAATACACTTACCTCAATTTTATGAAAGTAAAAAACCTAATTTATGCCCTTCTCATTATCGGAATTGGAGGGTTTATTGCCTACAGAATTATATCGAATAAAAGTAAAAACGAAGAATCTAAAAAATTTGGAGACAAGGACACTCCCACTTCTGTAACCGGAATTGTGCTAAAAACATCCACATTTGATAACAACTTATCCCTGTCAGGTTCTATTGAAGCCAATGAACAAGTAGAAATTCACAGTGAAGTTTCTGGTATTGTTGAAGGTATTTATTTTAATGAAGGTACGAATGTAAATAAAGGCCAGGTTCTTTTTAAAGTAAATGATATTGAGTTAAGAGCACAGTTGCGACAAGCGGTTACAAAAGAAAATCTGGCCGGAGAAAACCAAAGAAGAGCAAAACTATTATTGCAAAAAGAAGCTATTAGTCAGGAAGAATTTGATGTTGCCAATGCAGATTACGCTTCCGCGAAAGCGCAAAGCCAATTGATTAGCGCGCAAATCGCCAAAACTTCTGTCAAAGCGCCTTTCTCAGGAAAAATAGGTTTACGTTCTATATCTCCCGGAACTTATATTACCCCTGCTGTTTTAGTTGCAAAACTAGTAAATACAGGCAAATTAAAAATCACATTTTCTATTCCTGAAAAATATGCCTCTCAGGTAAAAACGGGATCAGATATAGAATTTACCGTATCCGGATCAGAGAAAGTGTATGCTGCAAAAATATATGCAATTGAACCAGAAATAGCTGTAGCAACCCGTACTTTACAAATTCGTGCTATTGCAGTCAATACAGACGGAAAACTTTTTCCGGGCACTTTTGCAGATGTAAAATTGCCTCTGAATATTATTAAAGATGCTATAGTTGTTCCCTCAGAAGCTATTGTACCTGTTCAGGACGGCAAAAAAGTTTATATTGCCAATATGGGAAAAGCCAAAGAAGTGATGGTCGACGCTACTACAAGAACTGATTCTTCTATCTTGATTTTATCCGGATTAAAAGCCGGAGATACCCTGATTACAAGCGGTGTAATGTCCTTAAAAAATGACGCTCCAATAAAAGTTAAAGTAAAATAATTGCAGATTTTAGACTATTAGATTTCAGATTAAATCTAAAAAACTAAAGTCATTCAAATTAATATAATTATAGATTTTGATAAATATTTAGAATTTAATAAATCTAAAATCAACAATCTAAAATCATAAATCATATATGAGTTTATCTACTACAAGTATAAGAAGACCCGTTTTAACCATTGTACTGAATCTTTTGATTATTTTATTCGGTTTTATTGGTTATACCTTTTTGGGTGTTCGTGAATTCCCGTCTATTGATCCGGCACAGGTATCTATCAGAACAAATTATACCGGAGCCAATTCAGACATTATTGAATCTCAAATTACAGAGCCGCTTGAGAAAGCCGTAAATGCTATCGACGGAATCAGGAATATTACTTCCTCAAGTAATCAGGGAAGCAGTAACATTACGATCGAGTTTAATTTAGATAAAAATCTGGAGGAAGCAGCAAATGATGTTCGTGACAAAGTTTCGCAAGCCGTGAGAAGTTTGCCTCAGGATATTGATGCACCTCCCGTAGTATCTAAAGCAGATGCAGATAGTGAATCTATTATCTCGATGACCGTTCAAAGTGATACAAGAAGCGCCTTAGAACTAAGTGATTATGCCGAGAATGTCATTTCTCAGCGGTTAGAAACTATACCGGGCGTAAGTGGTGTTCAGATCTGGGGACAGAAACGTTACGCTATGCGTTTGTGGATTGATCCGATAAAACTAAATGCCTATAATTGTACTGTTTCTGATGTTCGAAATGCCTTAAATGCACAAAACGTAGAGCTGCCATCTGGAAAATTAACCGGAAACAATACAGAGTTGACTGTAAAAACAATAGGAAATCTTTCTAAACCAGAGGAATTTAATAATATTATTATCCGTACTGATGGTGACAAAATTGTTCGTTTGAGCGATGTTGGCGGTGCAGAATTAGGTCCTGAGAATATTGAAACCGGATTAACCTCTTCGGGACTTCCTATGATTGGTTTAGCTATTGTACCAATGCCGGGAGCCAATTACCTTGATATTTCATCTGAATTTTATAAAAAATACGAAGCCTTAAAAAAGGATCTTCCAAAGGATATTAAACTAAATATTGCGCTTGACAATACACTATTCGTTAAGAAATCTGTGTTGGAAGTTGCAGAAACTCTGGGAATTTCCATCATATTGGTAATTATCATTATTTATTTATTCTTTAGAGACTGGGCAATTGCATTCAGACCACTAATAGATATTCCGGTTTCATTGATTGCTACCTTCTTTATTATGTGGCTTTTCGGGTTTTCCATAAACGTACTGACCCTTTTGGCTATTGTACTGGCAACAGGTCTGGTTGTGGACGACGGAATTGTAGTTACCGAAAATATCTTTAAAAAAGTCGAAGAAGGAATGACGCCAATTGAAGCAGCGATTAAAGGTTCTAATGAGATTTTTTATGCTGTAATCTCAATTTCGGTAACACTGGCAGCGGTGTTTTTACCTGTAATTTTCTTAGAAGGTTTCGTTGGCCGACTCTTTCGTGAATTTGGTGTTGTAATTGGTGCTGCAGTATTGATTTCTGCCTTTGTATCATTGACCCTGACACCAATGCTGAATGCTTATTTGATGAAAGGCGGCGAACAGAAAAAATCTAAATTTTATATTAAAACAGAACCGTTTTTTGAAAAATTAAATAGTGGTTATGCAGACTCTTTATCTCGTTTCATGAACAAAAAATGGATCAGTTTTCCCATTTTGATTGCCTGTTTTGGATTAATTTATTTGTTTTTTACCATACTCCCAAAAGAAACAGCTCCTTACGATGATCGTAGTTCGGTAACGATGCGTATGACGACGCCCGAAGGTTCATCTTATGAATATACGAACCGGTTTATGCAGGAAATTTCAAAATTGGTCGATGATTCAATTCCGGAGAAAAAAGTAAGTTTAGTTATTACCGCTCCGGGTTCGGGAGGTTCGGCTGCAAATTCTGGTTTTATCAGACTTTCGCTAAAAGAACCTGACGAAAGAGAAAGATCCCAAAAAGAAATTGCTGATAAATTATCAAAATGGACTAAAAAATATCCAAATGCAAAAACATCTGTAATTCAACAGCCTACAATTTCTGTAAACAGACGTGGAGGACTACCTATTCAATATATAATTCAGGCTCCGACTTTTGAAAAACTAAGAGAAAAAATCCCTGTTTTTATGGAAGAAGTCGGTAAAAGTGATGTTTTTTCGACTACAGATGTCAATTTAAAATTTAATAAACCCGAAATAAACGTAAGTATAGATCGTGCAAAAGCAGAGAGTCTGGGTATTTCTATCATTGATATTGCACAAACCTTACAACTTTCTTTGAGCGGCCAGCGTTTTGGATATTTCATTAAAAATGGAAAACAATATCAGGTAATCGGACAATTTGATCAAAAGGACCGTTCTAAACCTTTGGATTTAACTTCGATGTTTGTTAAAAACAAAAGCGGTGAATTAATCCAGATGGACAATGTTGTCAATATCGAAGAACAAAGTAATCCACCCCAGCTGTACCACAACAACCGTTATATGTCTGCAACTGTTTCTGCCGGTTTAGCACCAGGAAAAAGTATCAGTGATGGTATCGAAGCAATGGATCAGATCAAGGCAAAAGTTCTGGACGAAAGTTTTACAACCGATTTGAGCGGAGAATCAAGGGATTTTGTAGAAAGTAGTTCAAATACTTCTTTTGCATTTGGATTGGCTTTGTTATTAATCTTTTTAATTCTTGCTGCTCAGTTTGAGAGTTTTATTGATCCTTTTATTATCATTCTGACTGTACCTATGGCTGTTGCTGGAGCTTTATTCTCGTTATGGTTATTTAATCAGACATGGAATATCTTTAGCCAGATTGGTACCGTAATGCTTATTGGTTTAGTTACCAAAAATGGTATTTTGATTGTAGAATTTGCCAACCAGCTTAGAGAACAGGGAAAACCAAAGTTAGAAGCTATTTTAGAAGCATCAGAGGCACGTTTACGTCCGATCCTGATGACGAGTTTAGCAATCGCATTGGGAGCCTTGCCAATCGCCATGTCTCTTGGAGCCGCCTCTACGAGTAGAATCGGAATGGGAGTTGTAATTGTTGGAGGAACTATTTTTTCATTAGCCTTAACGCTTTTTGTTATTCCGGCAATTTATTTAATGTGGTCTAAAGCCAGAAAACATTATCCTGAATTTGACCATATAGAAGAATACGAAAAAGAAAGTAAATAATTTATTAGCCTGAAATTCAAAATTAAAATCTGAATTTCAGGCAAAAGAAAAAAAACATGAACACTAAAATTCTATTCCGTAGTTTGATACTATTTTTCTTTTGCGCAATAAGCACACAAGCGCAGGAGGTTTTAACTATTGAAGATGCTATGAAAATAGCTTTGGAAAACAACTTTGAAATTAAGATTGCCAAAAACAATACACAAATAAGCGAGACAAATGTAACCATCGGAAATGCCGGAATGTTACCAACTGCTACTGCTTCTGTAACAGATAATAATAGTATCCAAAACTCATCACAAACACGTCAGGACGGAACTTCTACCAAACTAAATAATGCCAAAAATAATAGTTTGACATACGGTGTAAGTTTAGGATGGACTGTTTTTGACGGAATGAAAATGTTTGCCCGTTACGATCAGTTAAAAGAACTTCAAAAATTAGGCGATGCTGAGCTCAAAAGCACCATTTTGGTCAAAATTGGACAGGTAAATTCTGCTTATTATAATTTAGTGCAAATGCAACAGCAATTAGCAGCCTTAGATACAACAATTGTTATTTCTAAACAACGATTGACTTTGGCTCAAAACCGTTTCACTATTGGTAAAGCTTCAAAATTAGAGGTTTTGAATGCACAGGTAGATTTAAACTCTGATCAGGTCGCTTTATTAAGACAAAAAGAATCGTATGCAAACGGCAAAATATTACTTAACCAGTATTTGGCGCGTGATCCAAAAATTGATTTTAAGGTAATAGACAATGTAACGGTGGACAGCAAATTAATTTTAGCCAATTTAATGGATTTAGCCCAAAAACAAAATCCTGTGCTGGAAACTCAAATTATAAACAAACGTGTTGCCGAATTGCAATTAAAACAAGTACGAGCCGACCGCTACCCTATTGTAAGGTTAACTTCGGGATATAATTTTGCAGAAAGCGAATCAAGTCTTGGTTTTACCAGTTCAACATCGAGCAAAGGTTTAAACTATGGTTTTAATGCTACACTAAATATTTTTGACGGTTTTAATCAGCATCGAAATGAAAAAATAGCTAAAATTCAAATAGAGAATTCCCAAATTGCCATCGAACAGCAAAACTCAATTTTAAACACACAATTAAGCACAGCATTCCAGACCTACCTAACCAATCTGGAACTAATTGACCTGGAAGAAAATAACGAAGCAATTGCAAAACAAAATTTAGAAATCACTTTAGATAAATTCAGAATCGGAACCATAACAACTATTGATTTCAGAACGGCTCAGCTCAATTATGTCAATGCAAAAGTGCGTTACAGCAATGCACAATACGAAGCAAAATTATCTGAAATTGCATTAAAAGAATTAGCGGGTAATATTAATTTTTAATTTAAATTTGTTTCAAAACAGATTTAAATGATTTCATACAATACCAAAGACTGGTTTACTTTTATCTTTCATTTTCATAAATCGGATACAATTAGAAAATTATTTCCGATCATGCTCGCAATTGGGCTTTATTCGGCCGTTGTCGGTTATCTTGAAGTAGAATATTTTAAGGTTGGTAAAAATGATTACATTCATAATATTCCGATTATGCACGGAATGCTTGGTTTTGTAATTTCATTATTACTGGTTTTTAGAACCAATACCGCTTATGACCGTTGGTGGGAAGGAAGAAAATTATGGGGAAGCCTTGTAAATAACAGCCGAAACCTTGCTATAAAACTTTCTGCTATCCTGAAGGACGAAAACGACAGAAAATTTTTCAGGGAAATAATTGCGACTTACGCCTCATTTTTACACAAACATTTAAAAGACGAAGAAACAAGCAAACAGCTTTTTGAAGACGTCGATCTGGAAATTGATCACCATAAACACAAGCCAAATCAGGTAATGAGAATGATGTATCATAAAATTAATGATTTGTATGAAGCCAAAAAAATTACCGGTGATCAGCTTATCACTATAAATCTGGAATTACAATCATTTACAGATATATGTGGTGCCTGCGAAAGAATAAAAAACACACCTATACCCTACTCTTATAGTGCTTTTATCAAAAAATTCATTTTCTTCTATACAATGACATTGCCATTTGGTTACTCTATAAGCTTAGGCTATTTTGTTGCCCCTGTTGTCGTTTTTATTTTTTATGTACTGGCGAGTTTGGAACTCATTGCAGAAGAAATTGAAGATCCATTTGGTGATGACGAAAATGATTTGCCAACAAAAAAGATTGCAGACAACATTAAAAAGCACGTTGAAGAATTAATTTAATATAAAACATTCTAAAAATTTACTTCTAATAAATACAAAATATACAAATAAACAAGGCTAAAATGTGCTATATCAAATAAGAGCTAAAAAAATAAGACAGTTTCAAAAAACCAAATAAATTCTTTCTTACTACAGCACCTAATCCTTATATTTGTATCCTTATTCAAGAATAAAAGTTAACATGAAAATATCTTACAACTGGTTAAAACAATTCATTAAAACAGATTGGACATCTGAGCAAACTTCAGAATTACTGACAGATTTAGGTCTGGAAGTTGAAGTTGTTGAAAAATATGAATCCATAAAAGGTGGTTTAGAAGGAGTTGTTGTAGGACACGTACTTACTTGCGAAAAACATCCTGATGCTGACAGATTAAAAGTGACCACTGTAAATATTGGTCAGGAAACTCCAATACAGATTGTGTGTGGTGCAGCCAATGTTGCTGCCGGACAAAAAGTTCCTGTTGCAACAATCGGAACAGTTTTATATGATAAAGATGGCGGAGAATTTACTATTAAAAAAGGAAAAATACGCGGACAGGATAGTCACGGAATGATTTGTGCAGAAGATGAACTGGGTCTTGGTACAAGCCATGACGGAATTATGGTTTTGGACGAAAATCTGGAGCCGGGAACTCCTGCTGCAAAGGTTTTTAATATTACTAATGATGAAGTTTTCGAAATTGGCCTGACACCAAACCGTGCAGATGCAATGAGCCATTACGGTACAGCACGCGATTTGAGAGCGGGAATGC
Source organism: Flavobacterium sp. 1355 (assembly GCF_017833415.1). Lineage (GTDB taxonomy): Bacteria > Bacteroidota > Bacteroidia > Flavobacteriales > Flavobacteriaceae > Flavobacterium. The sequence continues at coordinate 10,789 of NZ_JAFICC010000025.1, forward strand.
TGCAACGTGGTGTAAACGTAGAATTGATTACGCCATCTGTGAGCAATTTCAGAGTTGACATGCGTACCCTGAAAATTGATGTTAGTGTCGAAGATTCTCATTTAGCACCAAGATATTGCGGACTTACAATTTCCGGAATTTCTGTTGAAGAATCTCCGGCCTGGTTACAAGACCGTCTTAAAGCAATCGGATTAACTCCTAAAAATAATATTGTCGATGTTACCAATTATGTTTTGCACGAATTGGGACAGCCTCTTCACGCTTTTGATGCAGCAAAAATAAACGGAAAAATAATTGTTAAAACGTTACCAGAAGGCACAAAATTCACCACTCTGGACGATGTCGAAAGAACATTACACGCTGAGGATCTAATGATTTGTGATGAAAAGGGCCCACTTTGTATTGCAGGTGTTTTTGGTGGGAAAAAATCAGGAGTATCAGAAGGAACAACTTCAATATTCTTAGAAAGTGCTTATTTTGATGCTGTAAGTGTTCGTAAAACTGCAAAAAGACATCAGCTAAATACTGATGCTTCTTTTAGATTTGAAAGAGGAATTGATCCAACTATTACAGAATATGCATTAAAACGTGCTGCAATTCTAATTCAGGAAGTTGCGGGAGGAAAAATAACCTCTGATGTTGTTGAAATTTATCCTAAAAAAGTAGAAGATTTTTCTGTTTTATTAAATTTCAGCCATGTTTCAAAAATTATTGGACAGGAAATCCCAAAAGATACTATCAAAAAAATATTAGTTTCCTTGGACATTAAGGTAAACAGTGTTTCTGAATCTGGATTAGGATTAACGATTCCTGCTTATCGCGTTGATGTTCAACGTGAAATAGATGTGATCGAAGAAATTTTGAGAGTGTATGGGTATAATAATATCGAATTCTCGAAAAAATTTAATGCAACCGTTTCCAATTCTCCAAGAACAGAAGATTATAAAGTACAAAATATCATTGCTTCACAATTGAACTCACAAGGTTTTCATGAAATGATGGCAAATTCATTAACAACAGCTGCTTACGCAAAATTATCAACTGTTTTAAAAGAAGAACATAACGTTACGATGTTGAATCCTTTGAGTGGAGATTTGGCAACAATGCGTCAGTCTTTATTGTTTTCTGCCCTCGAAGCGATTTCATACAATATCAACAGAAGAAATGCTGATTTGAAATTGTTTGAATTTGGAAAAACATATCATAAATACCTGAATGGTTACGAAGAACATAAACATTTAACGTTATCAATTTCAGGAGACAGAAACAAAGAAAGCTGGACAAATCCTCAAAAATCTACTGATTTCTTTTTATTAAAAGGATATGTAAAATCAATCTTATCCCGTTTAGGAATCGACAAAATAACTAATGCCCCTGTACAATCTGATATTTTCTCTGAAGGAACATCAATATGCTACAATAATGATACTTTGGTAGAAATGGGCGTTGTAAAAAAGTCAATTTTAAAACACTTCGGAATTAAACAAGAAGTTTACTTCGCAGATTTTAACTGGGATTTGATTTTGAAAATCATAACAGGAAAGATTAAATATTCTGAAATACCTAAATATCCTGAAGTTCGAAGAGATTTGGCCTTATTGATTGATCAGAAAACTACTTACGAAAGCATTTACAATCTGGCAAAACAAACTGAAAAAGTACTTTTGAAAGATGTAAATCTGTTTGATGTCTACGAAGGGAAAAATCTTCCGGAAGGAAAAAAATCATACGCTTTGAGTTTCACAATTCAGGACAATACCAAAACCCTGACCGATTCTCAAATCGATAAGATAATGTCAAAATTGCAACAAACATTTGAGAATGAACTTGGTGCAAGTTTAAGATAAGACTATCTTTAAATCATTATAATAAACCCGGCAGTGCTTCACATTGTCGGGTTTCTTTTTTATTCAGCTTTTTCATGTTCGATCTTAGAACTACAAAGTGGCCACCAAATAAAGAGGCTTACTAGATACTAACTAATAAAATATCGGTTCCAGACATTGTCTCCAATTTTACGGCATAAAAAAGGGTAATTTCACCCTTGTCAGATTATACCTTTTCAAATAATTTTGTCTGAAATATTTTCAAACCATTGATTAATAACTAATTATTAAAACCTAAAAATCATGAAAAACATTTCAGAGAAACCAAGTCAGTTAATTACCAAAGAATTTGCTAAACAGCTGAATTTAAATTACACTAATAAAAAGGCTCAACTAACAGCAAAATCTTCTGACAAAGAGGATGCTAATGCTATCTGGTATTCATTAGAAGCTTTGGAGGCTTACATTGATTATATAAAAACGCATGGAGCCGAGAGCGGATATGAAGTTGACGGAATCCGTTTTTATTTTGGAGTTTATCCGGACGACGAAAAACTTGGCGAAAAAGCCGGCCTGACAACACTCTTTTTATCTGCAACAGGCAAAAAAACAAATATGGATACTGATGACAATACAAATCAGGTACAAGGTTTTGCTGCCACAAAACAGGCAGCATCTGCAGACATACAAAGCCTTGAACCAATGAACTATGGAAACATCGGAAGACCACCTAGCTTAATATATTAAAAAATTATGTTTGAATTTTTAAGATCTTATATCATCTATTTAGCTTTGCTATCAGGAACTGTGGGATTGATTTATCTTCATAAGCTTCCTAGTAATAAAGCTAAATTTTTACTACTTTTAATCTGGTTTTCAGTACTAACCGAATTTGTTGGTTATTATTTTACGCAATGGACAGGTCTATTAAATTATTATGTTTATAATTTTTACATGTTCGTTACTTTTGTGGCTTATATACTATTGCTGCGAAGTCTTTTGCAAAAAATAAGCAACAGAATCTCGGCTGTATTATTTTTAATATTATTTATAGTTTCCTTTTTTCTAAATATTTTATATTTCAAAAAAGATATAAACCATTCATTTACTTACAGTTTTGCCATTGGCGTAATATTGGTAATGCTGCTTTCATGCCTATATTTGATAGAGATTTTTAATTCGGATAAGATTTTGAACTTTAAAAAATCAGTGTTTTTTTGGTACGTTTTAGGTATTCTGGTATTTCATGTTCCCGTACTGCCTTTCATGCTGGCAATAAACTGGTTTTTAATAAAACAGGACGAATCAATATTTAGTCTGGTATTGTTTATTTTAAATTGTCTGGCACATGGTTGTTTTATAATCGGATTTGTATGGAGCGAAAAGAAATACAATTATTAGTTATTTCGTTAGGTATTGTATTTTTTACATTACTGGTCACACTTCTTGTAATCTTTTTTTATTTTCTAAAAAAGAAAAACAACTATTTAGTAGAAAAAATGGAATCTGAAATGTATTTCCAGTCCGAGCTTATTAAAACCCGGATTGAAATTAAAGATCAGACACTTTCTGAAATCAGTAAAGAACTTCACGATAATATCGGACAGATTATTTCTGTTGCCATAATGCAGCTGAATATTGGTATCAGCAATAAAAATATTCCGATAAGCGAACTTAAAGATATTAAGAATGTTTTGGCCAAATCATTAGATGAACTTCGTATTTTATCCCGGATAATTTGTAAAGATAATTTACTGCAGCAGAATTTTATAGAAGCCATTCAGCAGGATTTGGAAAGAATAAAAAAGCTAAAAAAAATTAAATGCAGCTTTAATAGGATTGGTGAATTTCCGATTATAAATGAAGAGCATGAATTAATTATTTACAGAATATTTCAGGAAGCACTTCATAATAGTCTGAAACACTCCAGAAGTGATTTATTTAATGTTGATATTGAAACCACAGCTGCTGTTTTTCGGCTAAAACTGAAAGATTTCGGAATTGGATATGATCTTACAAATTCAAACTCAGGATTAGGATTAAATAACATGAAACTCAGGGCAAAATTGATTGGTGCTAAGCTAATTATGACTTCTGATCAGACAGGAACAAGCGTAAATTTAGAATATCCCTTAATACAATGCGATGAAAACTAACACAAAAAGCAAAATTATAATTGTAGATGACCATCTGCTTTTTTCACAATCACTGGAACTCCTGATAAAAAGTTTTGGCGATTATGAAGTTACAGAACGTTTTGAGAACGGAAAAGTTTTTATTGATTATCTGCAAAGTAATCAATCTGCAGAAATCAATCTTGTTTTACTTGATGTCAATATGCCGGTTTTAGACGGTCTTAGCACAATGAAATGGCTAAAAGAAAACAGACCAGACCTTAATGTTATTGCTTTATCTGTAAATGATGATGAAGAAATTATTATAAAAATGATTACCAATGGTGCCAAAGGTTATTTACTAAAAGATACCTCGCCGGAAATATTTAAGGATGCGATTGAATGCGTTATCGAAAAAGGTTTTTATTTTACCGAGTTAGTGTCGGGAATGCTGCTTAACAAAGTAAACAGCGACCCGAATAAAATATGTTTAAAAGAAAAAGAAATTCTTTTTATCAAACATGCCTGTACCGAAATGACTTATAAAGAAATTGCGTCTCAAATGTGCCTAAGTCCAAAAACAATAGACGGTTACAGAGAATCATTATTTGATAAACTCGAACTCAAAACCCGAATTGGACTTGTTCTTTATGCCATTAAACACAAAATTGTTTTGGTTTAATCAAAAGAAAAAACTCTAATAAGTTATAGCAGCGAAAATAGGGCTATCCTTTATTTTTTCTCTTCCGTTAAGAAAAGAAAGTTCCATCAAAAAATTAAACTGTACAATCTCACCGCCTAGTTCTTTGACCAAATCACCAAGCGCTTTTGCAGTGCCTCCGGTAGCCAGAACATCATCGTGAATTAGAACTTTATCTCCTTTTTTTATAGCATCTGTATGAATTTCTAATGAATCGGTACCGTATTCTAAATCATAAGAAGCAGAAATAGTAGTAAAAGGCAGTTTTCTTGGTTTTCTGACAGGAACAAAACCGGCTTTTAGTTCGTGGGCTAAAAGCATTCCGAAGAAAAAGCCACGACTTTCTGCACCTATAACCTTGTCAATTTTTTGCCCTTTTAGTGAATCAACTAAAATTTTCAGGCATTCTTCTCTCGCAATTGGTTCATTTAACAAAGGCGTGATATCTTTAAACAAAATTCCTTCTTTGGGAAATCCCTCAATATCACGTATATAATTTTCAAACTTCATTTTTTTTTATTTTTTTGTATTTTTTTGCTTGTTTATCTCGCATTTATCTCTATATTTGCACCCGCAAACAGCGTTCAACAAAGCTACGAAAATTAGCTCAATGAAACAAAAAGGCCTCGTGGCGCAACTGAATAGCGCATCTGATTACGGCTCAGAAGGTTACTGGTTTGAATCCAGTCGAGGTCACTACTCGGGACAAAAGAGAAATATCATCTTTTGTCCCATTTTTTTTTGCCCGTAACCTATTGTTTACCAGATAAATACAGTTAATGATTTCGTTCACTCTAGCGGTGCGGATTTTGTTTTCTGAAAATGTAAAATTTTCAGGGAAAATTAAACCAATTATCTCCCTAGAATCTGATAAAGTCCCACCATCAAAGGCTTCGCCTAGCTTGAAAAGGTTTTCCAATCCAGTCGTCGTTAAATGCTCTATACTCGCCCTGTCGTCCTCTACATTACCCACCTCTTTTTCCAGATTACTGATAATCTCATTGTATTCAGTCTTCATGAGATTGTAATCTTCAGCATCGATTTTCTCAGTAACTAATAAATTTCTGGCTACGGATAATTTCTTTTCATAAACTGCAATCTGCTCAAGGGACTTCTTTTTTTCGGTAGCTATTACTCCAGTATGCTCTCTATAACCTTCAAGCAGAACTGCAGTATATAGCTTCTTAACTTCTTCTAAAGGTTTAAATTTATTTAAATGTTCTTTAAAAATCTTGTTAGCTATTTTGTATTTCAACTCCTCTTTTTCATTAATATAAAAAGTAAACAAACCGCTGTCCCAAGAACTTAAATATTCTAAATCTCCATCATCATCGTATTGATTAGGAACAAGATCATTATCTTTCTCATATTCAGATATCATGGACATCATGCATTCATTTACCCATTGATAAAATACTTCTGCTCCGTCCAGTAAATCTTTTTTCTCTTTTTCTAAATCCCACCATTGTTTTTCTGTAACTTCACCATTAGGATAAATTTCAATCTGATATTTATTAAATCTTTTACTAAGTAAATTTACATTGCTATTATATTTATTGCGTAGTGACTCAATTAAATCACCAATAATACCAAATCTTACCCAAAAAAAAACTGCTGTATCATTATGATCTATATATTCAATTTTATCATATCCGATAGCGTCCTCATTAATATTTAAAATAATATTAATTTTTTTCCAATTCTTATCTGATAGTTCTTGGACTATTTCATTGTAATTCAATATCATATTTTTTTATTTACTGAGTATTTTTTTGATAATTATTTTTTTATAGTAATTATTGGGTTCTGTCGCATCTGCCATGTAAATCCGCAATAAATCAGAAACCCGAAAATTATGCAGCCAATTTACAAAATGATTTGAACACACTTGTTCCTACTACTTGGGAAAAAGAAAATTTCTTCTTTGTCCCTTTTTTATTTAAGGCTACTTGCCTGTTAATGTAGTAGATCAGCCACAGAACTTAGTTTATTCTAGTGGGTTCGAAACTCATTTTCTGAAATAGTAAAATTATCAGGATAAATCGAACCTATCGAATCGCGCGAATCCGCCCAATTGCCTGTATCGTAGTATTCATTAAGCTTTAGAAGATTTTCTATACCTGGTTTTAGAAACCCCTCAATATCTTTGCTGTCAGTTTCTATTGATAGTAGTTTGTGATCCCATCAATTCTACAAAATAGTACTGCTAAAATATTAGAACCTTGCAATTTTAAGTTTTGATGTTTCTGAAAGTAAAAATCTGTAAAATTCAGACCTAAGAAATTTAGGTTCGAAACTTTATAATACGTTTGTTTTATAGTTTTTTTATATTGAAGGGTTCGAGTCCCGTTCCCGCTACACAGACAAAAAGCTTCAAATAAACAATATCCTGGAGCGAACAAGAGCACAACTACCTTTTTCATAGATATTAAATAAGTAAATTATTACATATTAAAATATTCTATTTGTTACCTCCTTATTCAATTTAGAATTTAATGGTGAATCATTTTAAACAGAAACAGGAGAAAACAATACATAAAAGAAATATCAAAGTAGTTTCTTATAATAGTTAAATGTTAACTCAAGTAAATGTTAACTCAATCTATAATGAATAAAAAAAACAATCTCCCCATTTGTTAATTTTTTCACTCTAAAATATCATTTTAAAACTAGAGTAAAATTTCCTTCATTTTTAAATCAATTCAGTAAGTAACTTTGTTAAATACATTCAAAATTTCAACCATCGACCACATCTCTGTTACAAAAAAGAGAATGTAGCAATAACGATCTATGACTATACATCATTTTCTCTAAATAAAAAACACTCGAAAATAAAAATCGTTTCCTAAAAAAGTACATCTACCCGATTAATTTCATCCTTTAAACAAAAAGACAACCTGCTCCCCACACCACTCATAAAAAACCAAAACAACCAACGGCCTTAAGACTTGCAAAAAACGGAGCTTTCGTTTTCACTATAGTATATTCGTACTACAGATCCCTGCACCGAACCCTTCTGACCACACAGACTCTTTGGGCTGCCCGCTCACTGTTAAATCCTGCACGCAAGATCCCCTACTAGTTAATAAGCGGTACTTTATACATTATGATGATAAGATCCCGGTACTATAATTCCCATAGTATATAACAGGTAAACAATGTTTAATAAAAACAAACCCAAACCTGTAATTAAAAGCAATAAGGAATATATGAAATGAAGCGGTGAGGAATACTCCCTGATCAGCAGAACTATTCTGTCACGGTGAACATTACTCTCGAACATTGCCACCGATTTCAGCATTGACATCTTAACGGATAAACTGTCGATATTATTAACTTTCAGCAGGTATTCCCCTTTTTCATATATGTCAAAATCCAGATAAGTCGTACCTAATTTTCCACTTCTGTTAAACTTATACTTCAAAAAGGATTCGGTTAGTACAACAAATTTTGATGTGACAGCTGAATAAATATTAACCGATAAATTGTTTACGGCCGTTCCGCCTAATATACATAAAGAATATCTTCCTTTTTTGGGTATATGAAAAGATATCTCATTCTCCTGGACCGGAAATGAAATAATCTCCTTCGCTTTCAAAAATTTTATCAAAAATTTAATTCCAAAATATATCATTATTAACGTCAGAACTAATACACTACAAAATAGGATCATAATTATATTTATTATTTAAGTAACCAATTTAACGGGATTTGTAAAGTTGCAGAAGCTCCTTCACCTAATCCAAATCCTAAATGCTCTCCTCCCGTCAAAGTGAGGACATTTGTACGTGAATCCAGATATAAACCACCGGTATAACCTGCATGTGCTGATGCAATGGAACCTGTAAAAGTAGCATCATACGTTATTCCGAATATCGTAGCTCCGATTGTGAAATCAGTTTTTGCACCATATGCCCCAATATTTCCATCAACCAGTAGTCCCATCTTCCCTCTATGCTTTGTTAGTAAACCTGCATTTACATTTGCTGCTAAACCACCTACTAAATTTGTAGTATTGGTATGGACATTATAATCCTGTGTTCCGATTCTTTTATCAAACGTATTTTTAAATATTGAAGCTTCTGCACCAAAATCCAATCCTCCTGCTTCTGCCGCACCTGTTGCATAATAAGCTGAACCACTAAGAAACTGGGCATTACCTTTAAAACTATATGCCTCACCTTCTCTCGAAAAATAAGCGTTAAAAACCGAACCTCTTGTCTGATGCAATATTGCACCGTCTCCATAGTTTTGTGGATCTGAATTATGATCCAACCACTTATGTCCCTCATTATTTTCAAAGACCGGTGAACTATTGCCAGAACTGATAGCACTGGGTCCTAATTGAGGTCTATTGTTGTAATTATCAATATAATCATTTGTATATACAGTCGCAGCATTCGAACCAATTGTTGAGATTGTTCCTGCAAAAGCATCTGACCATGTATTAGAATCCCATTTTAATGGATTTACTTCTCCACCGCTGGCAGCGCCCGCGTGCACATACAAAGAAAAGAAAAATCCTGCCACAATATCCCAAAATTCTCCATTTTTATCTGTATATTTAAGCGGATTATTTAACACATAGGTTCTGTCGCATCTGTCAGAATCAAATATAAGAATTTAAGTCATTTAAAATTTAGCTCGCCAATTTACAGAATGATTTAAACATGGATATCCCTGGTCTAATCATCTGATTCTTTCTAA
>NZ_JAFICC010000026.1 GCF_017833415.1 Flavobacterium sp. 1355
GGATAATATTCATCGAGATTGAAACTGATTACGTTTTTGAAACTCAGGCCTTCTTCTTTGTGCAGACGCACCAGTTCTGCATACAATCCTTTTGGGGAGGAACCTGTTGCCAAACCTAAAATACAAGGTTTATTTTCCTTTTGTTTTTCCTGAATTAAAGCTGCTATTTCTTTGGCAACAGCTTTTGATGCATCTAAAGAATTTTCAAAGACAACAGTATTGATGTTCTCGAATCGCTTTTCGAATCCTGTTGCTTTGTCTATATTACTTTTTATCATTTTGAAATATATTTTATTGTGTTTTTCTTTAATTTTAAAATTGCCTTTGCGATAAAAAAGGCATAAGTTATGCCTGAACACGTTCAATACAAATTTGAGTGCTTGATTGTAATGTTGAAAAAAATGTTATGCTTGTCTAAGCTTTGTCATCCTGACGGAGGAAGGACCACACTAGAAACTCCGCAAAAAAAATCATCAATCTGTGCCGCTTCCAGAGTGATTTCTCGTTCCTCTAAATGACAAACTTTGAGCTAATAATAATTACCATTTCCTGTATTTATGCCCTTTAAAGGCAAAAAACACAATCATTAAGTACGCTGGCAATAATATCAAATATGCTAATTGATTACCACTTTTTGCTGTTTCAGTAATTCCTGCGGCTTGGTTTGCAGTATTGATATGATCAGCCAATAAACCATAAAGCAAAGGAAAAACTGCTCCGCCAATAATTCCCATGATTAATATGGCGCCTCCAATTTTTGTAAATCCGCCCAAATCCTGAAGCGCCATTGGCCAAATTGCCGGCCAGCAAAGCGCATTAGCTAATCCTAGAAGTGAAACCAAAATGATAATTAAAGGCAATTGCGGTATTCCAGGCAACTGAATCATTATTTTTGGAGAAAGCATTACGATCAAAGCGACTAAAATAATACCTAAAAAACCAGATACTTTTAAAGCAAAAACCTGCGAAACATATTTAGGAATAAGTGTAATACCTAAAACATAACCCACCACCATAGCGGTCATGGTAAAGGACGTTAGCTTTAGATAAAAAGCGCCACTTTCGCCATAAACTCCCAATTGCTTTCCGAAACCTCCGATGGAATCACCGGCCAAAACTTCGGCAGCGATATAAACCATTAACGTAATTACCCCAAAAACCAATTGCGGATGTTTGAAAGCTTCTTTTATTTGTTTAAATATGCTCAAATGTTCTACTTGTCCTTCATTGTCTAAATTGATTTCGGGAAGTGGGGAAAATTTCACCAAAACGGCCAAAACTAACATAATTGCGGCCATGTATATATAAGGCGTTTGCAATTGCAAGGCTAATATATCAAGTGCCGTTTCTTTTTGAACGGAGCTCATCATGGCGATTTTATCTGCAGAATAGTCACCAATATTTGATAATACCAATGCCGTTAGTAATAATGGAGCCAGAAATCCTGCCAACTTATTGGCAATACCCAAAACGCTGATTCTTGCTGCGGCACTTTCGCGCGGGCCAATTACTACAACATATGGATTTGAAGCAGTCTGCAAAACGGCTAATCCGGTTCCCATTACAAATAAAGCGATCAGAAAAAAGCTAAAAGTTCGTGTAGCTGCTGCGGGATAAAACAATAATGCTCCAACAGCAATAATCAGTAACCCTACTGAAATTCCGTTTTTATAGCCTACTTTTTCTATTAAAAATGAGGACGGAATTGCCATTACGAAATAAGCAATATAAAAAGCAAAAGTCACAAAATACGATTGTGATTCGGTTAGTTCACAAGCTAATTTAAAAAACGGAATTAGTGGTCCGTTTAACCAGGTTACAAATCCAAAAATAAAAAATAATGAAGTTAAAATAACCATTGGAATCAAAGTACTCCTTTGTTCTTTTTTTAAAGTAATATCGATTTGTGACATGTTTTTTGTTTTTGGGTTAGTTATTGTTTTCAATTTTATTTGCTTACCAATTCCTGATGGTAAAAAAGAATGGTTTCTTCCAAAGCTTTATCAATTGTATATTCTGGTTTGAAACCCAATTGGTTAAACTTTTCTGGATTGGCTTTAGAATGTTTGATATCACCGGGCCTTTCTTCGAGAAATTTTATCTGCGATTTTGAGTTGGTAATTTTTATGATTTTTTCTGCCAGTTCCAGAACTGAGGTGCTTTGTCCCAATGCAACATTATAGGTTTCATTTCCTTTTTGAGAGGCCAGAATATTGGCTTTTACCACATCTTTTACATAAATAAAATCTCTGGTTTGTAATCCGTCCCCATAAATAGTTATGGGTTCGTTCTGTAGCGCTTTATTAATAAAAATTGGCACAGCTGCCGCATAAGCCGATTCGGGATTCTGGCGAGGTCCAAAGACATTAAAGTAACGCAAAGAGGCTGTTGGGACCTGATATTGATCGAGATACATTTTTAAATAATATTCTCCGTCAAGTTTTGTAATCGCGTAAGGTGTCATTGGCTCCGGTAACATGGTTTCTACTTTCGGTAAAACAGGGTTATTTCCGTAATTTGCTGCAGAAGTTGAAAGCACGACTTTACAATTTGTATTTTTTTTGGCAGCTTCGAGAATATTAATTGTCCCAATGGTATTGATCTCAATACATTCTTTTATTTTCAAAAGCGATTCAGGAACGCTTACCAAAGCTGCCAGATGAAAAATTCCTGATGCTCCATTTACTAGTTCGTTTACTAAATTCTCATCACGAATATCTCCTTTTACAAAATCAACATTCAGCCCGTCCAGATTGTGTTCAAAACCTGTTCTCAAACTATCTAAAATAGTAACCTGATGACCTTGAATTGATAAATGTTCGGCAATGTGGCTTCCTATAAAGCCTGCACCGCCGGTAATTACGTATTTTTTCATTTTTATTATTTTAATGATCCAATAAAATTCAAATTATAATCTTCCATTTCTTTAAATTGTTCCGAAAGACTTTCAATTAGTTTAAACTGATTTTTAGAACGATTCAGATTGTGCTCTGGGTATTCTGTTTTATAGTAAACATCATCATTTAAAAAATCAGTCAAAAAACGTAATGCCATAATAAACACCATCATTTTTGCTCCAAGCGGAAGGTATTTTATCTCTAATAATGAAAGTGATGAATTTGTTTTCTCCAGAAAACCTTTTACATATGCTTTGTAATACTGCAGGTTAAAATTGACAAGTTCCAGATTTTGCTCATCTTCTGCAGCTGTATTGCAAATCGTTCTAATGGCGTCTCCAAAATCATAATGCACAATTCCCGGCATAACAGTGTCGGTATCAATAACACAAAGTCCTTTTTTATTGGTATCAAAAAGGGCATTTGATATTTTGGTATCGTTATGGGTAACTCGTAGTTTTATTTTTCCGTTATCTTTTAGATTTTGCAAAATATGCATTTCTTCCTTCAGTTCATGAACGAGATTAATGCATTTTTTTGCCTGTTCAATTCGTTGCTCTGAAGCTTCTTTTAAAGCTCTGTCAAACTGTGCATAACGAAACGCCATATTATGAAAATTCGGAATTACTTCTGTCAATTTTCTGGCATCAAAATCACTGGTAAGGTTTAGAAATTCGCCAAACAATTTTCCTCCTTCATAAGCAATTTCTTCATTATTAACGGTTTCAAAAGTTAAGCTCCCTTCGATATAAACCATCATATTCCAGAAGTTTCCCTCTTTGTCATGATAATAAAAAACACCTTTTTTTGTACCAATAAAAGTTAAAACCCTGCGTTTTAGTTCTTCTTCAGATAAATATTTTAGTTTTTTACGTAAATGTTTGCTCACGGCGACCTTATTAGCGATAAGCCCGGGAACATCTTTAAAAACACCATTATTTATACGCTGTAAAATAAACTTCCTATGGCTATCAGTAGTAATTAAATACGTATCATTGATATGACCCGAAGCCAATTCATCAAATTCTTTGAAAACCTCTATATGGTCGAACTGGTCGAATATAAATTTTAAATGTTCTGCTGCCATATTACCAGAGATTTGTTGGATAAACTTTTTGGGCTCTTAATTTCTCAATTTCTTTTTTTACAATTTCCTTATCTTCCTTGTAGGTAACGCCAAACCATTTTGCATTGGACTGAAGTACTTCAAGAGATGCGTTTTCTGATTTTAAAATTTCGTTTACTACGGATGTAATAAAGAATTCTGCTTTTAGATCATTTTCATTTTCCTGAAGGAATTCTTCAAACAGGACACCTCCAAACTCAAAACATTTTGGTGTAAATCCCCAGAAATTCATGGATACTATGGTATTTTCATCAATCGGAATAAATTCGCCGTTATCGTCTTTGCGCATCAGTCTGCCATTTATTTTTTCGATATGTGTACGCTCGGTAACATCTGTCAGAAAATTATTTTCATCAACCTGGCATTCTCCTCTTGAAACAAAACCATGATCAGATACTGTATTCTTAAGCAAATAAGCCATCATATTAAAATGGTATGATTCTTTATCCATTTCTGTTAAGGCTTTTGCCATGATCTCAAAAGCTTCTTTTCCGTAAAAATCATCGGCGTTTATAATGGCAAAATTTTCGGTTACTTCGTCTTTAGCCATCAACAATGCGTGTCCTGTTCCCCAGGGCTTTTTTCTTTCCGGGTTCTGATATTTTGCGGGAATATTGTCAATTTCCTGAAAAACGTATCCTACTTCTGCTTTTCCTTCCAGTTTTTTATTGAACATTTCTTTACACTCTTCTTCAATGTTTTTACTTATAATAAATACAAATTTTCCAAAGCCTGCCTGCAATGCATCATATATAGAAAAATCCATAATCGTATCTCCTTGAGGAGTGAATGTATCCAGCTGCTTTAATCCTCCATATCGACTTCCAATACCTGCCGCCAAAATCACGAGAGTAGGTTTACTTTTGCTCATTTAAATAGTATATTAGTTGGTTTATTATTTTATTTTTTGGATTAATTTTTCTCCTTTAATTTTTTCAAAAAAAGAAATCATTTAAAAAACAATGAGACATTATCAACTTCTCTTATAAATAGAAAAATAAATATTAATCTGACAATATTTGCGTTAATATCATAAACTATATGATTAATATTCGGCTAAAATATATATTAATATTTTATAAAAAAAGAAAATACTGTTAAAATGTGCTCGAACACAATTAAAATGTTTTCGAACACATAAAATTTAATATTTTTAGATATTTGATTTTTATATATATTTGTTTCTATATGGAAAAAATTTATACTATTAAGGATATTGCAGAACTTGCAGGTGTTTCTAAAGGCACTGTAGATCGTGTTTTGCATAAAAGAGGAAAAGTCTCTCAAGATGCTCTTGACAAAGTAAATGAGGTTTTGGATAAGATTGATTATCAGCCCAATTTAATGGCAAGAAGTTTAAAGAAAACTCAAATCTATTCTATATGTGTTTTGCTTCCGGATTCTAAAAACGATCCGTATTGGCAGCCGTGTATTGATGGTATAAATGAAGCCAAAAAGGAGTTTAAATCTTTTAATGTTAAGGTAGAAATTTTCTTGTTTGATGCCACAAGCACGGCATCGTTTGTAGAAACAAATAAAGCTGTTTTGAATGCGTCACCGGATGCTGTTTTATTAGTTCCGTTATTTCATAAAGAAGCGATTGACGCTATTGAAACATACAATTCAAAAGGTATAATTTCGAGTATCTTCAATAACCAGCTTAAATCCAGCGCAATAAAAAGTTTTGTTGGCCAGGATTTATTTCAAAGCGGCAGAATTGCGGCAAGATTGCTTGATTTATTGATTCAGAAAGGAACTATCGCTATTGTACATATTGATGAAGATTATGAGAATGCGATTCACATGCAGGAAAAGGAAAAGGGTTTCAGGGATTATTTTGATACGTTTGAAAAAGGTAAATTTGAAATTAAAACTTTCAAAGTAAAACATCCTCAATTTAAAACTACCCTTAAAGAATTTTTAGAATCAAATCCTCAAATTAAAGGGCTTTTTGTTACGACTTCAAAAGCGTATCAGGTAGCTAAAATTATTGCCAAAAACCCTGAAAGAAAAATTGCGCTTGTGGGTTATGATTTACTGGAAAATAATCTTGAGTATTTAAATAATAAAACGATTGACTTTCTGATTCATCAAAATCCAAAAAGACAAGCTTATTTAGGAACAACGAGTTTGATTGAGCATTTTATTTTTGAAAAAGAAATTAGCGCCCTAAAACTTTTGCCAATTGATATTATTAATACTGAAAACGCTAAGGATTATTTTTTATAAACTATTCAGCGTAATTTAACTGCAAAGTAGGCAAAAGTTTACGCAAAGCACGCTAAATTATTTCTCGCAAACTCGCAGAGTCGCAAAGTTTTTCTTTTTTTAAGTTTTTCTTTGCGCCTTCGCGACTTTGCGAGATTAAAAAAATATCTTAGTGAACTTTGCGGTTAAATTCAGCTAATTTTAAACTAAAGTCAAAGTACCAAAAGAACTGGCAATATGAAAATTAGGCGTTTCTGTATTTGGATTTATCCATGAAATCCATGTTGGCTCAAAAAGATTATTTTGTTGCTTTGTATATTTTGCTCTAAAAAGCCCGGCTTGGATAATGTTGTTTTTAATTAAATGAAAGTTATTCAGCGATTGAATGCTGATGCCTATTTCGACAACAAAGCAACTCTCTTTTGTGCTTGATTTTACAATAAGATCATTCTCTGGCCAATTCCAGTCATAATCAAATTTCTTGTTGGGATAAGCGATAAAATCCATGATACGTGGCGTGGGATCGATCTCTAAACAATAATATGGATTTAGAGTTTCATCTCTTCTGAAAAATATTTCTACTCTGTCAGATTCTGCAATGCTGTCTACAGAATCATCTTTTCTGTCGATATGAATTTTGGCATCATAAACGGTATAACAAAAAAAGATATTCTCTGTATCCCATAAAGCTCTCATCTCAATTTTTTCGGGTTTTGTATCATTCCAGGGAGAAATAAAATCGATTAGAATTTCTGCTTGATTCCAAAAAGGATTATCTCCCAGCCCATTTATTTGCAAAATGTTTTTTCCGATACGGTTTACAGTGTAATTTTTCATTCTAAAAAGGTAAGCAATTTTGAAAAATAAAAAAAGGGAGCAAAATATGAATATACTCTGCTCCCTAATCTGCATTTATTTCAAGTAAATTTTATTATTAGTTATTTCGTTATCAGCATTAATTTGAAGAATAACTAATTGTGTTTTTTGCAAATCGGAAATATTAATTCTTACCGAATTCGTTGCCTTATATTGGCCTTGTAAAAGAACCTGACCGTTTAAATCTAATACAGAAACGGTAACCGACTGTATTTCTTTTCCAAAATTAATATTAATTTCATCTGAAGCAGGGTTCGGAAAAATGGCAAAACCTGGCGCAATTTCTTTTGCCGTTTCAGCTGTTACCGCTTTTTTAGCTGTCGACCCAATTTGCAATTCAGAACATCCAATATCGATACGGCCATTTCTTTTACGGATATCATCATCAAAATCTAATGTTCCGGAATACGTAGCATTATACGTTGGATCTCCTTTGTCTGTCGCAAAAGCTCCGGAGGTTAAGGTAAAATTAAAAGCTGCTGCATTTACAAATCCTGGTGTTCCTACTACAGAATTTACATCCTGTCCGGTTGCTGCTGCAAATGTCGAAGGGTTATATGATGCTGTTGTTGAACTGCCATTAAAACTTACTCCGGTCAAATCAATAGTGTAATCTGTATTTCCTTCTCTGTAAAATAAATTATAGTTCGATACGAAACCCGAAACTGTATATCCGGAAGATGCTAAAAGTATTTTTTTACCATTTGTTGCATACAAAATATTGTTTTTAAAGGTAATTCCAGAACTATTTTGAAGATGGACTTCGCCTCCATAAATGTCAGCAATTGTTCCTACTGCTATTCCTCCAATTGTCGTAATACCATTAATAACAGCACCTGTTCTGTTTTTATAAAAAGTATTATTGAAAATTTTTGTATCCCCAACGCTTGTTGAATAACCGCTTCCTATAACTCCGCCGAAAATTGCACCGGTTACCACATTGTTATAAACTGAGTTATTGTTTATAATGTGTCCTGTAGCTGCACCTCCATTTCCTGTTGCCGTATTTTGTTCCGCACCTACAGCAAGCCCAACTCCGCAATTATATACTTCATTTCTTTCAACCTTACAATTTAATGCTCCGTCGAGATAAATACCCGCGCTATTGGCAACAGCGCTCATACATTCAAAAACTTCATTTGAGGCAATAACACCATTTCTTGCCTGATTATTACTTGCAGCTCCCGTCGAAGTATAGTTTCCTGCGGCTACAATTCCAATATTGGCAATGTCATAAACTGTATTTCTGGATACCGAAAAACCATTTACGTTTCCGGTTACCGTAACAGCTTCTCCCCAACCTGTAGCGCAATTACTTACTTCGTTATCATCGATTTTAACGTTAGTAATGGCGTAAGTACCATTTCCTCCATCCACTTTAATGGCATTGGCTACAATACCGCTATTGGCAGGAATTGAAGAAAGATTATTACTAATCCAGCCAATGTTTTTAACGATACAATTTTTGATTGTAATATTATTTAAATTAGCTATAGCACCAGAATTGGCCAGAATCCAAATTCCTTTACTACCGTTACCAATTTTGTTTGAAATCGTTAAACCGTCGATAGTAACATTACTTGTATTAACAATTCCTAATACATAAGGATCTGTACTGGTCCAGCCAGAAGCATTGACCACTACGGCTCCTGAACCACTTTTTTGAATTGTTAATGGTTTTCCAACAAAAATTGGGCCTGTTACAGGATAAGTTCCGGAAAGTACCAATACTGTTCCGCCTGAAGGTGCGGCCTGAACTCCTTTTACAATAGTCTTAAAGGGTAAAGCTGCTGTACCAGTGCCTGTTGCATCATTACCAGTTGTTGATACATATGTTTGGGAAAAACCCTGAACAAAGCAAAATAAAATAATTAATGTAATTTTCCTGATTTTCATAATCTTGATTTTGGGTTAATAATTTTAAAAAAATCTATGATTAAATATTGCAATATTTCTACATAACAAATAAGCTCAAATTGTTTATTGAAAAACAATTATCATATTTAAAAAAAAACATAAAGTAGCTTATTTCAGACGAATGTAAATAATGAATTTTAATTACCAATAGAAAAACGTAAAAAAATGTGTTCGAACACAAAAAAAATAAGTTTTTTTAATATTTATAATATTTTTCCTATACCAGTAACAATAAATACTAAGTTAAAAAAGTGTGCTCGAGCATAAATAAGTATTTGACTACATTAAAATAGCTTTTAAATATTTACAAAAAAATAAAATAATCTTTTTTTATTCAAAAATGAAATTAGATTACTCGTTATGAAGTGGGAATTTTAAAAAGGCAGGATTTAATTAAGACTCAAATGACTTTTATAAAAAAAAATCACTGTGTAAATTAAGCAGTCTATAAAAAAATAGATTGTTGCTTCACCAGTTCTAAATTTGAATCTCAAAATTTAAACCAATACATAATCAGTATTTATTTTTGGGATAATTTCAATTCAAGTTCTTTTACCTTATTTTCCAAATCAGAAATATATTTTTTCTGCGGTAATAATGCCTGCTCAATTTCTGCAGCAGTATAACGCGGAGTAATATGCTGTGGACAGTTCCAGTCGTAAGCCTGAATTTCAAAAACCATCATTTGTTCCGGACGAAACTTATAGTCTTTAGGTTCTAAAAGATTATATAATATATTATTCTCTTCCAGGCTAACAATTCTCGCATGCGCATAAAGCTTTAATCTGGCTCTCTGCGGATAAGAAACCATAATTAAAGCTACCTTTTCATTTTTAGAAATATTACCCGTAGAAATATACTGCTGGTTGCCTGAAAAGTCAACAATTCCAATTGTCTTATTATCAATCACTTTAATAAATCCTGCAGGTCCTCCACGATGCTGAACGTATGGATACTTATTTTCTCCAAAACTGGCCATATAAAAACTATCTCTCTCCTATAAAGGTAATTTCGTTATTTGTAAATCCATTCACAGCAGACATTTTTTCCATTCGATCATAAGAGTTTCTGCTTCCAGCATCTTCCTGCATTTTTTTTATGGCATCTGAAAAGGCTAATTGTCCGTAATTCATAATTGAAAATTTAAATTGTTATAAATTTATTATGGTTGAATTTAAAGCCTAATGAATGCTTTAATTAAAACGTTTTCAACCTACAAAAAATCTTTCAGGTTGAAAATATTAAAATTGAATATTATAAGTCTGAGAAGCCATTATAATGATCTGCAAGAGTTTTCATGAAAAGCAGCATTAGGAGAAAAGCTAAAAAATGGTTCAATTAAGAGGAACAGCTTATATCATGAATTAAATAATAACTAATTTTGTGATAAAAACGGATCAATACATATTGTTGTGGGGAAATATTAAAATCTAGATATTTGTATTTTAAAAACACATAGAAATGCAGGATTCTTTTATTGACCTTCTC
>NZ_JAFICC010000027.1 GCF_017833415.1 Flavobacterium sp. 1355
CGAGTCATCTATTGTTATTGTTGCAGAAGGCAATGAAGTACAAGTTCCATTACTTACCGTAAAAGTATAGTTTCCTGGAATTAATCCTGTAACCGTAAAAGTTGCTCCGCTGTTGTTGATAATATTATTTGCGGTACCAATTTGTGTCAAAGTCCATGAACCGGCTGGTAGGCCGCTTAATAAAACGCTTCCTGCTTCTGTACATGTAAAAGGAGTTTTTGTTCCTTCTAATGGTGCTCCCGGTAATGGGTTCACTGTAATAGTAGCCGAAGTAGAGTTTACAGCTCCACAACTACCGCTTTGTACAACTGCTCGGTAAGAAGTTGTTGCAGTCAGATTAGTAGCAGTAAGACTTGCAGTCGTGTTAGCAATTGTTGTTCCTGCTGTAGCAAAATTATTCAAAGAGGATTCCCATCTCAATACGTTTCCGGTATGTCCCGCTAAAGTTAATGTTGTACTATTTGTTCCTGAACATACTGCTGTTGATCCTCCGACTGAGCCTGCAATTGTTGTTGGAGAAATAATTATTGTAGTAGAAGTAGAATTTAGAGCTCCACAACTACCACTTTGTACAACTGCTCGGTAAGAAGTTGTTGCAGTCAGATTAGTAGCAGTAAAGTTTGCAGTCGTGTTAACAATTGGTGTTCCCGCAGTAGCAAAATTATCTAGCGAAGATTCCCATCTTACGATGCTTCCTGTATATCCTGTTAAGGTTAAACCTGTACTATTTGTTCCTGTACATACAGTTGTTCCGCCGCCAACAGATCCTGCAACCGTTCCAGGAGAAACAGTTACTGTAGCCGAAGCAGAATTCAAAGCTCCACAGCTTCCGCTTTGTACAACTGCTCGGTAAGAAGTTGTTGCAGTCAAATTGGTAGCAGTAAAGTTTGCAGTCGTGTTAGCAATTGGTGTTCCCGCAGTAGCGAAATTATTTAGCGAAGATTCCCATCTCAATACACTTCCCGTATGGCCTGTTAAGGTTAAACCTGTGCTATTTGTTCCTGTACATACCGTTGTTCCGCCGCCAACAGATCCTGCAACTGTCGTAGGAGAAACAGTTACTGTAGCAGAAGCAGAATTTAAAGCTCCACAGCTGCCGCTTTGTACAACTGCTCGGTAAGAAGTTGTTGCAGTCAGATTAGTAGCAGTAAAGTTTGCAGTTGTATTAGTAATTGGTGTTCCTGCAGTGGCAAAATTATCTAGCGAAGATTCCCATCTTAATACACTTCCCGTATGTCCTGTTAAGGTTAAAGATGTGCTATTAGTTCCTGTACATACAGTTGCGCCACCGCCAACAGATCCTGCAACTGTCGCAGGTGATGCTACAATAGCAGATGATGAAGTCGAAGCTGTCGCTCTACACCCATTAGTATTAGTATAATTAATAGTTACTGCTTTACTTGTTGCAGTAAGGAACTTTAAAATTACTGTATCAGATGCGTTTGTACCTCCAGAAGTGATTGTATAATCTAGTCCGAGAGTTCCTGGAAATCCCCATGTGTAATTTGACATTCCGGCTTGGGTAGTATACGTAACATCAGTATTCACACATATTGTCGCAGGTTGTACCGTAAAACTCGGTATAGGTAAAGGATTAACTGTTACTGTCAAAGTAAAAGGAGTTCCTGTACAATTACCAGTAATTGGCGTAACTGTGTAAGTTGCTGTTTGTGGTGTAGGAGTTGGATTTAGTAATGTTCCTGTTATACTTGTAGGAGATCCTGTACTTGCAGCACCATTTGTCATACCACCAGTAACTACAGGAGCGTTCCATGTGTATGTTGTTCCCGAAGGAATAGTGCCATTTGTAGCATTTGGTGTTACTGTAAAAGCAACTCCAGTACAAGCAGAAGATGTCATTGGATTAATTGTGGCAGATGTCATATCCACCATTACTGAGCCGCTGGGAGTGGGTGATCCTCCACATGTTGTTACAACACGGTAGTATGTTTTAGCCGTTTGAGAAGTTGTAAATGTTGGGCCAGAATTAGCTATATCCAGATATCTAATTAATAAATTATCAATTGCATGTATATCATTCGACGCTCCTGTTCGTGCAGCAAATTTAAATTTCCATGTTGATTTATTTGCAGAAAGATATGCTGCTGGTAAGGCAAGATCTGAAACTACTGTTTGACCATTTACTTTTAATAATAATCTTCCTCTTGCATCCACTGTTAAAATGACTGGTGTATTTCCACTAGTAGGTCTTAGAGGCGGAGCATCAATTGCAGAATTAAAAAGAGTATTTCCGGCATATTGTATTCTTATGCGGCTTCCTACCGCAACACCCTCATTGTCATAAGTATCAAACTGAATAATTATCCCAGTACCCTGACCATTTTCTCCTCCTGTGGCATCACTTGTAATGTCTCCGGCATAACTCAAACTAAAACCATCAGCCCCACCGCCCCCGGAAGGAATTTGATAATCGAAATTAACAGTAAAAGCATCTACAACATTAATTCCCGGTGTGTTTTGAATAACATATGCTCCATATGAACTATTTACAGCAGAAGTTAATACCAATTGCCCTCCTGTTACAGCAGCAGTCCCATACACATTTGTATTTGCTGGTAATGAATTGAAAAGTTCTGTACCAAAAAAAGATGTCGTTTTTGTAATTGCATCTGTCCATGGGGCATTGCCATCTGGAGAGGTCTGCCAAACATAAGAAGCACCATCGGTAAGTGTACTACTTGGTAAAGAAAGTACAAAAGGTGAATTGGGACATACAGAAGCAGAAGTACTAACTGGATTTCCGGATGTACCTGAACATCCAGACAAAACATTTATTAAATAATCTTCTATTTGGCCAATACTACCAGTTGCAGAACATGGAGTTGTATTATAGCTTCCTACGCGGCCAATTATACGCATTTTTATATTTCCTGTTGCAGCAGCAATCGGAACTTGTATATAAGTAGAAGCTACTTTACTATCTGTTCCCGAAGAATCGTTGATAGTTCCTATCACAAAATATTCACCAGAATCATCAAAATCACCATCATTATTCCAGTCAATAAATGCTGTGTAATAACCATTCACATTTCCTCCGGTATTTCCTTTAACAGTAAGAGGATAATATTGTCCTTTGGCAACATTAGTTTTTGTAACATCGCCTGTAAAATTTTCGTAAGCTGTTGTACTAGATGCAGAAGTTGTCTTAAGTAATGTATTAAATGAAACACTTGTAATAGGCACTACACTTGTAAAGCTATTTGTAGAACATACTGGAGTCCAATTAAACGTTAATCCTGAGGAAGGTAATCGACCTGAATTGTTACTACAAGCAGCTGTGTTATTTCCTCCTGCGGTTGAAGTCGCCCATGTTCCTGTAGTCACGGATCTATTATTATAATCTGTATTAGATGTTCCTCTCAATCCTACTTGTGCATTTAAGTTTGTACCATTCGTAGTACATGAACCGTATATAATTTGTATCAAATTTGTAGATTCACTCAGTCTTATCTGGAAGTTTAGGTTACCATCATTTGCACCTGTATTATATCTCCTTGCTGATTTCCACTCTGCAATAAAAACTCTATTTGGAGCAGTTCCTGTTGTTGTATATACAATAGAAGTATTTCCTGTCAAATCCATACCAAAAGCACTAATAGCACCTGCATATGTTGTTCCAGATGAGATAGGAGACCATTCATTGTTTGCTCCTGCACTTCCAAAAGTTAAAGAACCATTGGCATTTATTGAACAAGTTGTATAGTTTACATTATTATACCTAAATGTAAAATTAAGAGGTATGGTATTAGCTGTTGCGGCATCATCCCAATTAGCAGCTATCGCTGTTGTACCGGTTATAGACGAAAATGTTCCTGTACTTTGAGAAAAGGTGTAAGTTGATACCTGTGCACTGGCACCATACAAAACAAAAAACATTCCTAAGCAAAGCATTTTTAGATTTGAAACGACATATTTTTCAAATAGGAAATTTAAACATTTCGATAAAAATAAAAAAAAGGAGTAGAGTAGTTTTCTAATCATATGTGTTGTGGTATTAAATTTCTAAATTTGTTTTTGGTTATAAAACGTAATAAAAAAGTACTATTGGTACTATATTATCTATAATATATTACTTACGTAATGTTTATACTTTCAGTTTTAAAAACATAAAAAACAGGTATTTAAAACTTTTTGTTTAACATTTGTTCAACAAAAAATTTACTCGGCAAAAATATATTAATTCTCTACATAAACAACATTTTAAAGGAAGTCTTTTTGTGAAATGTAAAAAGAATAGATTAAATTTTAACACCAAAATGATTATTTTTAGGATTAATAGTTAAAAAGAAAGAAAAAACTCATGAATTCATTTTTTACCCCAAAAGAAGCCTTACTGAAATTAGAACACTTTTGTGCCTATCAGGAACGATGCCACGCAGAAGTTGTTGCCAAATTATACAGTTTAAAAATGACTTCGGATGAAATTGATTCAATTGTCGTTCAGTTGATTGAAAGCAATTTTTTGAACGAAACAAGATTTGCGTGCAGTTTTGCAAGAGGAAAACACAGAATCAAATTTTGGGGAAAAATCAGGATTACAAATGAGCTCAAAGCAAGACAAATTTCGCCTGCAAATATTACTTTGGCTTTAAAAGAAATTTCTTCAGAAGAATATGGAGACACCTTCAGTCAACTTTCAGAAAGGTGCTGGAATTCGATTCATGAAAAAAACATTCTCAAAAAAAGAAAAAAATTCTGTGATTATATGTTGAGAAGAGGTTATGAAAGTTTTTTGGTTTATGATAAAGTCAAAGAATTAGAACAAGTTTAAATTATTAATTCATATTGAAAAAATCAGAATTTCTCTCTTCTGAATAATCTTATTTTTCCAAAAACCCAATGTGGTAATTTACTTATGTTTTCCTTAATAACTAATAGTTATAAAATATTACTTTCTTGCGAAATATTCATAAAAAAAGACGTTTTTTAAAATTATTTTTTAAAAAACGTCTTTTTTTAGGCCTTAATTTACGATTATTCCTATAATTTATTTTGACTATTTATAAGAAATAACATAGATTGTTAATTTTCATGATGTAGTTCATCGATTATTTTAACATTTCAACGATTAAAGAGGCATTCCAAAAACCTCTTGATTTTCTA
This sequence comes from Flavobacterium sp. 1355, assembly GCF_017833415.1. Taxonomy (GTDB): domain Bacteria; phylum Bacteroidota; class Bacteroidia; order Flavobacteriales; family Flavobacteriaceae; genus Flavobacterium. Next base: position 5,125 of record NZ_JAFICC010000027.1, read on the forward strand.
ACACGAAGATGTATTTATATTTGCGGAGTTAAATTCTATGCCAAACATAACATCCTGATTGAAAAAGTTTAACATGACTAAACTGTTTCATTTTGGATGTAAATTTTTTGAAGAAAAAATTAAAAAAAAAGGTACGATTCAACAATAAGATTAAAAAATAAAAAAACAATTTTTTGAAAATTTAAATGCCACGATTTATATGATTCTAAAATTACTTTTAAGTATTTTATTTTTTATCATTTTACCCATTTTTAAAATAAGTTCTATAAAATTTCGCTCAAAAATCATCTTTGCCGCGCTTTTTATAGGTTTTAGCTTTAATAATGTTCAAGCTCAATGCAATTCTGGTGCAACTGCCGGAGTAGTGAGCAGTAATACTGATAAAATATGTGTTGGTTCGACTGAAGATTTCTGGTCAGCCGGCGGATGGGGCGGTGGAACTTGGTCGTCCTCTAATCCATCTATAGCTGAAGTAACGACTTCAGGTAATGGTAATAATCCAAAGGTCAAAGGAATTGCACCAGGAACTGTAGATATTATTTATACGCTCACTCAATCAGGTTGTAGCGTTGTAAAAACTTCTAAAAAAACAATTACAGTATATGGTGCATTAGGAGCCACCGGGAATATTTCCGGGGTAAGTGTACAATGTAACGGAAACACAAGTCAGGTATATTCAGTACCCGTTGTAACTAATGCGGTAACTTATACATGGACTGTACCTTCTGGCTGGACTATTGTTTCGGGTCAAAACACGAATTCAATTACTACAACAATTGGTTCGGGTTCTGGTAATATAACATTAGCAGTTGCAAATGGCTGTAAAACAAATAATTTAGAATACTACTATGTTGGTATTAACTCAAATAAAACAGTAAAACCAACAATTACTGCAAGCGGAAGTACATCTCTTTGTGCCGGAGGTAGTGTAATACTTACATCAAGTATTCAGGACAGTTATCTATGGTCTACAGGTGAAACAACAAGATCGATAACGGTTAGTACCGCCGGAACATATACGGTAAAAACAACAAAATCAGGTTATTGCCCAAGTGACCTGTCGAATCCGGTGAATGTTACTGTATCAGCTGCACCAACTTTTACTGTATCTCCTTCATCGCCAGTGTGTGCCAATACTAATGTTACGTACACGACTCAAAGTGGCAAAACCAATTATGCATGGTCAATTCCTGGTACAGCCGGTAATGATTATACCATAATTTCTGGAGGAATAGGAACAGGCAGCAATACAGTTACCCTTCAATGGAAGACAGGGGGAAGTAAAACTGTAACTATCAATTACAGAAATAGTGATGGTTGTATAGCAGTAGTTCCGACATCTTCCACGACTAATGTAAATGCAGCCCCGACAGCTCCAATAGCAGGAGCTATTAATCCGTCTACTTGTACAGCTAGTGGAAGCGTAACTTTAACAGGCTTACCAACTGGAACATGGACATTAACGCAAACTGGTAGTTTTCCAAACTCTATAACAAATACAGGCTCAAGCTATACTGTTACAAATTTGGCTGTAGGGACTTACAATTTTACAGTAAGTAATGGTTCATGTACTTCATCGCCACTTTCTAATGTGCAAATTGCAGATCAATCGACTGCGACATGGAATGGAACTTTATGGGAAGCTGGAATAACTCCGAATGCCACAAAGAAGGTTGTTTTTACAGGATCTTATACTATGACTTCAGATTTAGAAGCCTGTTCATGTACCATCAATTCAGGCGTAAATGTTTCGGTTGCTACCGGAGTTACCCTGAAGATTACGAATGCAGTCAATGTTGCAGCCGGAGCTAGTTTGACTTTTGAAGATAGTTCAAGTCTGTTGCAGGTTAATGATGCCTCTGTCAATACAGGAATCATTACCTACAAACGTATCAGCAAAAAGATCCGTCAGGCAGATTTCGTTTACTGGTCTACACCGGTAAGTCCTCAAAAACTAATTGATGTTTCCCCGGGTACTCAATATAATATGTACATGGGCTTTACCGGAACGAATTGGCTGGTAACAGACCGAAACACCGATATGATGGTGGGGAAAGGGTATATTATCCGCGGACCTCAAAACTATTCCAATACTGCCAGAACAGATTATCAGGCTTCCTTTAAAGGAGTTCCTAATAATGGGACCATATCTGGAGAGACATTGCAGGCAGGTAAATTTTACCTGATCGGAAACCCATATCCATCAGCCTTAAAAGCTTCGGCATTTTTGGCAGGAAACTCATTTATGAACGGAACCCTTTATTTCTGGACACATAACACTCCTGTAGTATTGGGTGGTGCGTATCAATATACGACCAGTGATTATGCTGCTTACAACCTGACAGGAGGAACAGGTACTGCACCGAGTGCAAATGCAGGAAACAACAATTCCACACCATCGGGATATATTGCGGCAGGGCAATCCTTTTTTGCCAGCGCAGCTACTGACGGAACCGTCCAGTTCAATAACGGAATGCGTGAAGGCGGAGCTAAGAATGACCAGTTCTTCAAGCCCGGAAAAACAGGCAAAGTAACTACAGAAGACGCACATATCTGGCTTAACCTGACCAATGACAAAGGGGCATTCAAGCAGATGCTGGTTGGTTATATAGACGGAGCGACAAACGGCTTTGACAAAAACTATGACGGACCTACTTTTGACGGAAACATATATGTTGATTTCTACAGTGTCAATAACCAGGATAAATTTACCATTCAGGGACGTTCCCAACCTTTTGCAGATTCCGATGTGGTGCCTTTGGGATACCGAACTACAATCGCAGGTGATTTTACCATTTCAATTGATCAGGCCGATGGCAATCTTGAAAACCAAGCTGTTTATATCGAGGACAAGACAACCGGAGTGATCCATGATCTGAAAGCCGGTAAGTTTACCTTTACCACGGCAGCCGGTAACTTTAATGATCGTCTGGTATTGCTTTATACCAACAAAACATTAGGCACGGGAGATTTCGCAAACACTGAAAATGATTTAATTGTTTCCGTAAAAGAAAAGGTAATTAAAGTCAATTCTGCAAAAGAAAGTATTCAGCAAATAAGCATTTTTGATATTACAGGAAAAACCCTTTATACCAAAAACAAAATTGAAGCAACTGATTTCCAAATATCAAATTTACAATCCGGAAATCAGGTTTTATTTATAAAAGTAACTTTAGAGAACGGTTTCATCCTATCTAAAAAAATAATTTTTAATTGATTTTATAACCAATCTATATGAATCCGACAGTTTGCTGTCGGATTTTTTCGGTTTTAATTAAGAACAAAATTTATAACAAACTGTATACTCAAAAATTTAGAAGCAAATTAATAACCAATTAAATAAAAACTAAATTCTATGCCTCCAAAAATACTACTCACCATTCGTTCTTTATTTTTAAAAAATTTAATACTGCTTTCTTTTCTAATATCTTTTAAGGCATTTAGTCAAAATACAATCACAAGAATTCATACGGACTGGAAAGGATATTGGAGTTCTAATTCAACTACCGGAGTAGGAAACCGTCCGGACACTGCAAATAATTTACTAGCCTTTGCATGGAATGGTCAAACCTATTCAACAGGTGTTAGTGATAACACACTTACAACAAACGGTATATCTTTTAGCGCTCAGAAATTTAGAGCATTAAAAATCCAAACCTTAGGATTAGACTCTGGCATGTATATTTTACAAGGGTCAATGATTGACGGATCGACAAGTACGGCAACTTTAGTACCGCCATTGGCAGGTACTAGTGCTACTGGTGCAGAGCTTGCTTCCAGGCTTACAGATGGAAGTAATGGATTGACTTTAGGTACAGGCGTCGCTAATATAAAAGCGGGTGTAGCAGAATTTAAGATTGGAACAAATAACTTAAACCTGACTGGTATTGGAGATGCAGTTCCTGATTTAATTGTAACTCAGGTAGCAGATCCCGGCGGAAGCAGTTCGGCCGATAAATTTAAATTTATTGATGCTTCCGGAAATACAGTTGGAAACGAAATATCTGTGGCTTTTGGATCGGTTACTGCTATTGGTACATATAGTCTTGATTTATTTAAGGCAGATGGAGGTGCGAATGGTTTTTCTCCGGCATCAACAAGAGATATCAGAATGTTGGGAATTGAAACGAGTTCTTTTGGAATTACAGCTGCAAATGCTGCGCAGGTAGATCGTTTTGTAATTACTTTTTCTGGTAGTTCAGATTGTGCTTTTATAGCTTTCAATACAAATTCACTTAAGATTGCTGAATTAGGTTTAGTGAAAAAAGCTACAATGGCATCTTGCGGTAAATTAGGAGATGTTATTAATTATACTTTTGAAGTAACAAATACAGGAGAAGTTCCTATAACCAATATTCAGGTTACAGATCCAATGCCGGGAATGGTAATTTCCGGAAATCCAATTTCCAGCTTAGCCGTTGGTGCAAAAGCCACCTTAGCGGGTACTTATACAATTACAGCTGCAGATGTAACAGCAGGAAGAGTTACAAATTCAGCCAGAGTAACAGGAACAGATCCTTCATTAAATATCGTTGAAGATATTTCTGGACAAACAAATACCGATAATATACCTACTATAACAGTTCTTTTGTCGCCTCCAACTATTGGAACAATAACAAATACAACATGCACTAATTTAGGAACTGTTGTTCTGAATAATTTACCTGCCACAGGAACATGGACTATCGAAAGAAGCCCTGGCCTTATCACAACGACAGGTTCAGGAACATCTGCAACAATAACAGGACTTTCTGCAGGTACCTATACTTTTAGAGTAACAAACAGTACCGGGTGTAAATCTCCTGCAACGGCCGATGTAGTTATTACAAATCAA
>NZ_JAFICC010000028.1 GCF_017833415.1 Flavobacterium sp. 1355
CTAAGGGTAAATCTTAATTTAAAATACACTGCCTGAAGAATTATAGATTTTGGATAGCTATGACCTGTGGTATTCATTTTTTTTTAGTTTTAAAATTCCAAAGATATAAGCTATTCCCAAATGCGACAGAACCCTTATTCTGACTAACTTGTATTAGCCCGCTAGTCTTTGGAATCGTGGCACATTTCTTTCACAAAACATAAAAATAGTTCAAAATCAAGCGATGGTTCCAAATACATGAAAAAAAATTATGAAATAAATGTTAATTTCTTATTTTTGAAAAATTTAGCACAACGGAAATCAAAGGGGGCTACATAAAAATTCACTGGATTTTGAATTCATAATATAACAATCGAAAAGTGCTCTGGGAATAAAAATAAACAATATGAAAAAGAAAATTTTCACTTTATTTTATCTGCTGTTGTCTTTATCGGCTTTTGCGCAAAGAATGAACATTCCTGTGGAAGATGCCGACTCACGCTTTACACTTTCTGTCCAGCGCAGCAGTTCTTTGGCTGGTGGAAGCGAATATTATTATTTCTATATTCAGAATAATACTAGCAGGGAATATGAATTAAATATTCAGATTACACTTGAATTGGCTTGTGTCGGTACCAAAACAATTTCACTTCGTTCAGGAGTTTCTAATGTTTTACACTTATCACCAAATGCCCGCTATAATTCAGAGAACCAAGCCCAATTTATATATTTCGGCAAAAAAGACTGCGCTGTTTCCTTAGGAAATAATGATTATACGCTTTACAAAAGTATTAGCTACAGTATTGGCAATGTACACGACATCAGCAAGGACAAAGAAGAGGCAATCGCAAAAAAGAAAGCCCAGGAAGATCGGAAAAAAGCTGATGAATTGCGCGTTAAACAGCAAAAAGAAGAACAAAATTCTATTGCAAAACAACAGGCAGAGCAACAAAGACAACAAACTATTACATCATACAAAACGGATCAAAGCGCAGCAACACAGCAACAGCCAGAAAGCCAGCGTCTCGCAGACCAACAAGCCCAATATGCCAGAAACTTGGAAGCGCAAAGGCAATACCAGGCAGAACGCACTGAATCCATCACAAAAGGAGTTACCGATCTGGGAAATCTTGTTGGGAGCTGGATCCAACAAAATCAGGCTGATAAAGCAAAAAAAGAGGCTCTTGAGGAACAGCGTGCAGAAGAAGAACGCCAGCGACAATATGCCCTTTACCTAAAAACGAGCAGCCGCAAAAATGCCTTTGCTGAGGTGCCCTCCAAAGATATTCCGCTGATTTCACAGGAAAAGGCGTCAAGTATCTATTATTTCATTTACGCCTACAGCAATTTAGACAGCGAATACGGGGCATCGGCGTATATTTCTAATGTTTTTGAAATTGGCAGGTACAATGACGGAACACGGGCCTACACGGCAACAGTTAAAAATGATATTGAGAATCTTAGCCCTTGTGCCGAAGTACTGCACGGCTATTATTACACATCCCAGCAGGCCGAGCAGAAAAGACAAGAGCTTATTGCTGTTTTGCAGAGCAGCGGTTGCACTGTAAATAATATTTTTTACAAAGGAAAAGCCTCCATAGCAAAAGCGGGCAGCATCACTGCCGAAAAGCAGGAGTCCAGTTACGGCACGCTAATTACTGCGCCTGCAAAAATTGATACGCGTCCCAATAATGGAACAGCGCCAAACTCGCAAGTAGATAAATTCAAGGAAAGCCAGTCCAAAAATTACGGGACAATAATTAAATAGACGCTTATGAACGATACAGTACTTTTTTCCCTTGTCCTGGTGAGCATTACCTTTCTTTGGAGCCGCAGTCGAGCTAAAAATTCAAGAAGCGAACCCTTTTTAATAATCGCATTATGAACAAGTATACGAGAAAGCTGATGAATTTGAGTGTACTACATTGCCAAATATTGTTTCAGCTTTTAACCAACCATAAAATTCTAACATAATAATAAAAAGTAATGAATCTGTTGAAGCTTTTTTTAAAGAAAAATTTTAAAATTTTAATTGTATCATATTTTATGATTACCAGCGCTACAATTTTTTCCCAAAATGCTATTGCAGAGCTAAAATTTGAAGAAGCCGAAACGGCGTTTAACAATGGCAATTATGAACTTACAATTCAAAAAACTGATGAATTTGAGAAAGTCTTAGGTGGCATAACCGACAAGTCATTGTATTTGCGAGTAGCTTCTCAAAATAAATTGTTTAATCCTGCCAATTTTTATACAGACGAAAAGCAATTCACGCTCTACAATTCATTGACAGAGAATGCCGAGAAATATGTAAATGCTACTGCAAATAATGGGCTAGATGATAAATTCAAAGAAATTTACGCTATTGGTGAAAACCTGAAAAAACTTAATTTACCAAAAGAAAAAACAATCTGGATTAAAGAAAAACAGCGCATCGAAAAAGAAGAACTTGCCAGGCAAAGGGCAAAGCTTGAGCAAATTGAGCAATACAAAAAAACTTTTGAGGAATTCACTATAGATGATTTGCCTTTTGGGCAGACAATAGAAGAATTTCAAAAACAGCATCCAGATATTCTTGCCGAGAATTACAAAATGTCAAAAACCAAATGGGCAGCAGGCACAGATGAGGATTTGATATATGCCTGCCATTCCAAAAGCATCGCCTTTGAGAATAAGGAAAATTTCCTATTGCCTTACAATTCATCAACAGGCGCACCAATTTATGATACCACTATTCATTTGGTGCTTGTGAAAAATGGCAGAATCGTTGGATTTCAAAAAACTATTTTTTACTTCAACAGCAAAGGACAGGGTAATCTGACTTACTCGGAAGCAATTTCGGAGACCAATAAATATGTTGAGAAATTCAAAGCTGAATTCCAATCATATGGCAATAAAGCTACTGATGTTATACCTTATTATAGCTCACAAAATCAATGGAGCTGGATTACAGCAGACAAAAAAGGTGTTCATTTATACAGCGACAATTATGTGGATGAAAAAAATCCAAAAAGATGGAAGAGCTCCCTTACATTACGAGTATTCAAAGACTATAAATAAATTTAAAAAACAATTATGATTATGATGAGAAAACTACTTTTAGCCGCTATGTTAACGGTTACAACATTTGCATTTTCACAAGGTGAGCTTTATGCTACTGTAGGAATGACTAAATTCAGCGAAAAAGATAATGGACAGAAATTCGACGACCATAAAGGTACGGTATCCGGTAAATTGGGTTTTACTTTCTGGATACCTTTTCAGGACGCCCGATTCTCAATCAATCCCGGAATATCTTATGGCACCATGGGAACCAAATTTAAAGATGAAGATGACAATACTACTGTAACACTTGGATATGTAAGTGTTCCTGTTGATTTTGTATACAAAATCAAACCTATTGGAAGCACTTTCTTTTTCTCTGCCGGTGGTTACTATGGGTATCTTACTTCAGCCGAAACGCAAGATGTCGAGTTAAAAATAAATGATGGTGACTATTCATATAAAACCAGTGATTACGGTCTAAATGCAGGAGCTGGATATTTCTTTGATAATGGCATTACGCTGCGCTTAACCTATACACAAGGCCTAGCCAATATTATGAATTATCCAAGCGGTGTCAATGACAGCCATATTAAAAATTCAAATATTGGATTCTCCATAGGTTATATACTATTTAAAAAGAGAATATAGCTCACGGAATCAATACAGCCTGAAGCATGAAAATACTTCCGCCATTCAAATAGTAACATTTTCTACTGTTATGTCTGGTTTAAATTTATCGGCTTACAACAAATCAGCAAAGAGCGCTCTTTAAGTCCGGAGAGAGAACCTTGGCGAATTTGAATTGCGGAAGTTATTATTTGAGAGAAAAACTGTGTTTTTTATCGCATCTGTCATCAAAGCGGAATAAATCAGAGACCTACTATTACCCTGCTCATTTATAAAATCATTATAGTTAGTGGCTTTGGATTTTACAACAAAAACTTAATTCTTTCTCTTAACTTAGTAACAATTAATTTGCTTTTAGTTTTTATGCATACTCGTGGCACAGTTGTATTTTGAAAATTACATACACTACAGCGACAAGCGGCGCGACTCACACTTAGAATATTTAAGGAGTCTTTATTTTAAAAAAAAAGAGTGTTTTTCTGATGTACAAAAAAACAAGCTAAATCAATTTGAAGGGGATTACTTTTGTGGCACAAAACATAAATCGAAAAAAGTAATTCATAGAGCCAAAGAAAGACAATTCTACCGTAACTATAACAATCTTTTCAAATCCTCTATAATATATTTGTAGAATTGTATATTATTTTAGTGCCATAAACCAATTGAGTTTTTATAATTTTTGCATCAATCCCCAACAGGACATCTAAACCAAATTTACAAAGCCAATGAAAGACAGACATTACATATAGTAAGCCAATTGCTTCAAATCATCCAAAAAAGATGTTGAAATTTGTCCTGTCCCCGTCACTAGAAAGCCAAATGGCGCCAATTGAAGACAATTGGCGCCATTTTTTTATCTACACTAATAAATACGCTAACTTTCAATCATTTTTGCTTTTATTTTCTTTATTTCAAACAATAGCCAAATTGCATCAAAGTATATACTATATAAAAAACAGCACAAATAGTCGATTTGCCACTCGATAACCTAACAGGATTCGAACCCCCAGAATATAATAGAAAGTGACTCTATATAATCTCCAAATTGCTTTCAATTACTATTCAATGACAAATAATGAAATCTGATTTCAAAAAGTATCTAAGCATATTATTGCTATATTTGCTTAAGAGCCTGCCAGCGATGCCATTCCGATTAAAAAGCTGGCCAAACAGTCAAAACCAATATGTCATTTACGCCAGATGTCCAATATACTCAAAAACCATATAGCCAAATTTGCACAGGTCTCAGACAATGACTTTGAGCAGATCAAAAAATTCTTCGACATTAAAGAAACTTATAAAAAAGAGAACCTTCTAAAGGAGGGACAGATCTGCCGGCATCATTATTTTGTTTTGGACGGCCTGCTTAGAAAGTTTTATATTAACGAGAAAGGTACCGAACAAACCACGGAATTTGCCATAGAAACATGGTGGCTTACCGATAACTTTGCCTACGAGAACCAGCTCGCGACAGAATTTTATATTCAGGCAGTAGAGAAATCAACATTGCTTTACATCACTTTGGAGAAGCAGCAGAAGTTGCTGGAAGAGTTTCCGGTAATGGAGCGCTATTTCCGTTTTGTTTACCAGAGGGCATATGCGGCGGCCCAAAAACGCATTAAATTCCTTTTCTCGTTCTCTAAGGAAGAGTTTTATTTCCAGGCAGTCAGAAACCACCCCGAATTCATCCAGCGCGTTCCCCAATACCTGATTGCTTCCTATCTAGGATTCACACCCGAATACTTGAGCGAAATACGCAAAAGGCTTCTTTCTTAAACCAGTTTAAGTTTTTTCCTTTCCTTATTGTTCAATTTTGCATGGAACAATTTAAAAATAATAATACAATGCAAAAACGACTTAACATTAAGCAGGCCGCTCCAGATGCACTGAAAGCGATGATCGGCCTTGAAAGCTACCTTTCAAAGATTTCCATATCCAAGACAGCCAAAGAACTCATAAAGATACGTGCCTCGCAGATTAACGGCTGTGCATACTGCATCAACATCCACACCCAGGACGCCGTTAAAAACGGCGAGTCAAACCAGCGTATTTTTCTCTTGAGTGCCTGGAAGGAAGCTGGGGACATTTTTACAGAAGAGGAAAAAGCAGTTCTTGCTGTAACTGAAGAAATAACATTAATCCATGAGAATGGATTAACGGATGAAACCTATACAAAGGCCTTGCAGTATTTCAGTGAAAGCCAGATAGCAGATATAATAACGGCCGTAATTACAATCAATCTTTGGAACAGGGTTGTTCTCAGCACCCATCTCCGTATAGGAGAAAGTCTTGCATAACATTGCAAAAAAAAAAATAGTTTAATTACGATGCATCAAAAATTTTAGAATTACAATTAAATTTGAAGACGATAGGCCCGATTTGTTTCGGGCTTATTGCTTTTACGAAAAACTTATTTAGGATAACCAATTAGCAAACATTTTAATGTTTCCGAAAGACGGCAAATTGCTGACATTCCTCTATTTATCACAAAACATACATCAATTTTTTTGGTCCTAATAGCAACACAAATTCTTTTACATCGAGACAAAAGATTGGTACTGATAGCTGGAAACGCTCCTAAAAATCATTAATATAAAAAATCTGAGAGTAATTCATAAAGCTGAAGAAAAACAATCCTACCCTAACTAAAACATTTTTTTTAATCCTTGATAAAATTTGTAAATTTATATTTGTTTAATGCTATGAATCAATTGAGTTTGTATAATTTTTACATCAATCCCCAACGGTACATCTAAACCAAAATAATATAGCCAATGAAAGACAGACACTACATGTAGTACGCCAATCTCTTCAAATCTTCCAAAAAATTTATTGTAATTTGTCCCGTAGAGGTACGGTCAATTTTTCCCGAAAAAGTTTTAAATGGTCAAGTAATTTTAACCTTAGTATTTCCCAAAATAAACTTATTAGCTTTTTCTTAGTCTAGAGTCTGTATGATGATTATAATGGTAACTCTGTCATTTTCCCGCCATTTTATCCAGCCTTGTTTTCCTTTGCACTTTTCATTTCCAACGATATAATCAACGGGTTTAATTTCTGCCCATTCATTTTGAACGTCTGTCACTTTAAAAAAACAGTGCTTATCAGCTGTATTAGTTTTTGATCCCTCTGGGTTGTCATATACATCGGTTTCATGATGAGGGGCTATCATCGGGGCATTTTGCAGATAACTTTTCCAGCTTTTATAATTGTACTGATTTTTACTGTTTTCTCCTGTTTTAATATACCCCGTTTCTTTTGTGGTTTCATTTAATATCACTTTAAAATATTTTGAATTCGATTCAATTACCGTAAATTTTAAAGTAGTTCCATAACTAGCTAAACCTGAATTGATGCGGGTTTCACTTTCGGCTGTGCCTGAACTGGCAGCTATAGCATAAGGGTTGAATTTTCTTTTTAAAACACTTGAGTTAATTTCGATGCTCCCGCTATTTTTTCCGAGATAAATTTGGTCAAATGTTATTGTATCGAATACTTCATCAAGATTTTTAGATAAAAATATATTTAATGGTTCGTGTGAATTAATTTCCAGTATTCCAATTCCAATAGGATTTTTACTTTCAATTTCGAGAGCTGTATTTTCTGAAATGCAGGAGATAAATAGCAAAGAATATAATAACGGGAGTACTGTTTTCATAGTGAATTATTTTCTTCTCATTTAATTGTTTAAATATTCATTATGAGAATTTAAAAAGACTAAATTAATTAAAGATGAAGATATTAATTTAATAAAAATTACTGTTTTCATGAGTTACATTTATTTTTGTAAATCAATTATGACATACTGTTTTTTAATCAAGACAATTATAAAAACCGCTTTCAATTTTTTCCATCAGTTTTTTTACTAATTTACGATAGAATCTCCTGTTTTGTCTAGCGGCTTTTTTACTTTGAAAAGAAATCGGGTAAGTATCTATTACTGTACCCAGATTAATTTCATAGCAGTTTTTATCTGTAATTAAAACCTTCCGGGTTTTAATAAAGTCTCCTTGGATAATTAACACGTCACCTTCTTTTGCTTCAATTTCAAATTTGCCATCATTGTCTGTTTTTGTCTTTCTTCCCATACCTATTATTTCAATAGGAACTTCAACAGCTGGTAAAGGAATGCTTGCATAGTAGGAGTTATCAAAAACAAACCCTCTAATTAATTTACTTTTTGCTGCTGATTCTTGTCCAAAGGATAGAAGAGCTAAATGACAAAACAATATGCAGATATTTTTTTTCATATGTTTTATTTGTATTTAATATATGATGTTAAATTTAATTTTTATGCTCTAAAAAGATTGGAAATTTTATCACAAATAAAAAAATATAAATCGATTGTCAAATTAACAATAAAAATGTATTTGAAGTTTTAAATTTCCTTATAAGTATAGAGGCTATAAAGTAGAAAAAAGGTTGGGAGCGGAATGATTTTTTTTCTATTATATTTTCGGAATAACCAGAATAACTTAATAGTAGTTTAACTTAACGGGACTCGAACCAAGTATTCTTGAAAATAAAGGAGTTTAAAATTTTAAGAAATTGATACAAGATTTATCGAACCATAAAAAAGCCGGGAAATATAGATTTCTCGGCTTTTAATTTTTACTAGTAGCGGGAAGAGGACTCTAACCCCTATCCTGCAACTATAACTGGATTATAGTTTTTAGACAAAAAAAAGTATAAGGAGTTTGTCACTAAAAATGGACTAAATTTAAATGGAATTAATTTCAAACCAGAATAAGCACTACAGCTAACAGCTGTTTGGTGAGGTTTAGGCTGAATTAAAGATGGTTTCATATATGGAAAATTAGTGTTTAACTGAAAAATCCCGCAGCTATATTCCCCAAGCTCGGCAGGCGACAGAGCATTCAATGAAAACGGCAATAAAAATCGAGTTAAAAATTAAACTGACAGGCTTTTATACTTTGGATTGAAGCAAACATTAGAATGGTCCTGCCCTAGCCCCGATAGAAGTGGAAATCCTTTTGTGCCGGGGTTCGGCGCAAAAGATTGTAACGTATAGCGGGAAAAAGCTCCAAAAAAAACAATATCAAACCTAAAAACCCAGTGATCAGCATCAAATACAACCAAAAATTACAACAAGCACCACCGTAATTCTCAAAACCAAATCAAAGACCCAAAAACCGCAGCCAAAAACACCCAACCCCTATGACCCGCAGAACCCTTAAAAAGAACCCCAAAGACATAACATTAAAAGGAGAAAAATCAAATCAGAGATATTGGGTACCTTTTATTTATCGCGGCGAATTAAATATGAGCCAAGGTAATGACTAGTCCTAAATAATCGATACAGATTATTAGACAAATATATTTAATTAAACACCTGTAAGAACTTTTTTTACAGGTGTTTTTCTTTTAT
>NZ_JAFICC010000029.1 GCF_017833415.1 Flavobacterium sp. 1355
AAAAGAAAGGCGACGACATACTCTCCCACATAACTGCAGTACCATCTGCGCAGGCGGGCTTAACTACTCTGTTCGGGATGGGAAGAGGTGAGCCCCGCCGCAATAACCACCTTAAGGCTGTTAGTTTTCAGTTCACAGTTTATAGTTTCCGGTTTTTCAACCCCGACTTATAACTCAAAACTCATAACTGCTCGCGTCGAGCAAATATCTTAACATACTGAGATAAAGAAAAAAGTATTTTTAGAAAGTTCTCTCCCGATAGCCGAAGCTATCGGGAAAAGGGTGTACATAAGCTTACGGATTATTAGTACTACTCGACTATGACATTACTGCCTTTACATCTATAGCCTATCAACGTGGTCATCTTCCACGATCCTTAAAAGAAATCTCATCTTGTGGTGGGTTTCGCGCTTATATGCTTTCAGCGCTTATCCCTTCCAAACGTAGCTACTCTGCGGTGCCCCTGGCGGGACAACAGATACACTAGAGGTTTGTCCAATTCGGTCCTCTCGTACTAGAATCAGATCCACTCAAATTTCTAACGCCCACAGTAGATAGAGACCGAACTGTCTCACGACGTTCTGAACCCAGCTCGCGTGCCACTTTAATGGGCGAACAGCCCAACCCTTGGGACCTTCTCCAGCCCCAGGATGTGACGAGCCGACATCGAGGTGCCAAACCCCCCCGTCGATATGAGCTCTTGGGGGAGATCAGCCTGTTATCCCCGGCGTACCTTTTATCCTTTGAGCGATGGCCCTTCCATGCGGAACCACCGGATCACTATGCTCTACTTTCGTACCTGATCGACCTGTATGTCTCTCAGTCAAGCTCCCTTATGCCATTGCACTCTACGCACGGTTACCAAGCGTACTGAGGGAACCTTTAGAAGCCTCCGTTACTCTTTTGGAGGCGACCACCCCAGTCAAACTACCCACCAAGCACTGTCCCCCACAATATGGGGTTAGGCCTCAGATAAACAAAGGGTTGTATTTCAACAATGACTCCACAACGCCTGGCGACGCCGCTTCATAGTCTCCAACCTATCCTACACATCATTTATCCAAGGTCAATACTAAGCTATAGTAAAGGTGCACAGGGTCTTTTCGTCCCACTGCGGGTAAACGGCATCTTCACCGTTACTACAATTTCACCGAGCTCATGGCTGAGACAGTGTCCAGATCGTTACACCATTCGTGCAGGTCGGAACTTACCCGACAAGGAATTTCGCTACCTTAGGACCGTTATAGTTACGGCCGCCGTTTACTGGGGCTTCAATTCAATGCTTCTCCGAAGATAACATCTCCTCTTAACCTTCCAGCACCGGGCAGGTGTCAGGCCCTATACTTCATCTTACGATTTTGCAGAGCCCTGTGTTTTTGATAAACAGTCGCCTGGACCTCTTCACTGCGGCCCCGATTGCTCGGGGCGACCTTTCTCCCGAAGTTACAGGTCTATTTTGCCTAATTCCTTAGCCATGAATCTCTCGAGCACCTTAGGATTCTCTCCTCAACTACCTGTGTCGGTTTACGGTACTGGTACTAATTACCTGAAGTTTAGAGGTTTTTCTTGGAAGCCCTTAGGCGCACTATCTCTTTGTCCGAAGACGCCGAGTACTATCGTATTTCACCAAAATCTGTGGATTTGCCTGCAGATCTTATAGCTAGGTACTTCAACGAACTATTCCGTCAGTTCGCGGCGCTTTCATCACTCCGTCACCCCATCACAGTAATTAGTAGTACGGGAATATTAACCCGTTGGCCATCGACTGTCCCTTTCGGGTTCGCCTTAGGACCAGACTAACCCACAGCTGATTAGCATAGCTGTGGAAACCTTAGTTTTTCGGTGTGCGGGTTTCTCGCCCGCATTATCGTTACTTATGCCTACATTTTCTTTTCCAGCCAGTCCAGCATACCTTACGATACACCTTCAACCCTGCTGGAATGCTCCCCTACCACTTACAATTGCTTGTAAATCCATAGCTTCGGTAATACGCTTATGCCCGATTATTATCCATGCTCGTCCGCTCGACTAGTGAGCTGTTACGCACTCTTTAAATGAATGGCTGCTTCCAAGCCAACATCCTAGCTGTCTGGGCAGACAAACCTCGTTCTTTCAACTTAGCGTATATTTGGGGACCTTAGCTGATGGTCTGGGTTCTTTCCCTCTCGGACTTGGACCTTAGCACCCAAGCCCTCACTGCTGAGAAACATTATATAGCATTCGGAGTTTGTCAGGAATTGGTAGGCGGTGAAGCCCCCGCATCCAATCAGTAGCTCTACCTCTATATAACTTAATTCAGCGCTGCACCTAAATGCATTTCGGGGAGTACGAGCTATTTCCGAGTTTGATTGGCCTTTCACCCCTACCCACAGGTCATCCGAAGACTTTTCAACGTCAACCGGTTCGGACCTCCACTGTGTGTTACCACAGCTTCATCCTGCCCATGGGTAGATCACACGGTTTCGCGTCTAACACTACTGACTAAAGCGCCCTATTCAGACTCGCTTTCGCTACGGATCCGTGGCTTAACCACTTAACCTTGCCAGCAACGTTAACTCGTAGGCTCATTATGCAAAAGGCACGCCGTCACCCCACGAAAGGGCTCCGACCGCTTGTAAGCGTATGGTTTCAGGATCTATTTCACTCCGTTATTCACGGTTCTTTTCACCTTTCCCTCACGGTACTGGTTCACTATCGGTCTCTCAGGAGTATTTAGCCTTAGCGGATGGTCCCGCCAAATTCAGACAGGGTTTCACGTGCCCCGCCCTACTCAGGATACCACTATCTATTACACTTGTTACCCATACGGGACTATCACCCTCTATGGTGTCACTTTCCAGCAACTTCCGGTTCCTTGTGCATAAAATCCCGTGGTCCTACAACCCCAACATTGCCGTAACAACATTGGTTTGGGCTAATCCGCGTTCGCTCGCCACTACTTACGGAATCACTTTTGTTTTCTTCTCCTCCGCCTACTTAGATGTTTCAGTTCAGCGGGTTTGCCCACCTATCGGTGTACTATGTCTTCAACATAGTGGGTTGCCCCATTCAGGTATCTGCGGATCAATCGGTGTGTGCCCGTCCCCGCAGCTTTTCGCAGCTTATCACGCCTTTCATCGCCTCTGAGAGCCTAGGCATCCCCCATACGCCCTTATTTTGCTTATTGTACCAATCTCGTTCTTAAACGAGACCGTTTTTTTTGTTTCTTATTATGAGTATTGCTACTATAACAAAAAACGCTTTCTACTTTTTATTATTTTCTTATCTCAATATGTCAATGAACTTTTATTTACTATATTTATAGTAAATCAGTGGAGAATAACGGAGTCGAACCGTTGACCTCCTGCGTGCAAGGCAGGCGCTCTAGCCAGCTGAGCTAATCCCCCAATTTTCTTATGAGTTATTAGTTATGAGTTATGAATTTTCAGCTCATAAGGTCTCAACCCTAGAATTTCCTTTTTTTTAAGCTTACAGTCTTTTTTAACTTATAACTCATAACTTATGACTTATAAACTTCAAAAAAGTAGTCCCGGGCAGACTCGAACTGCCGACCCCTACATTATCAGTGTAGTACTCTAACCAGCTGAGCTACGAGACTCTGTTTTACTTAAAATTTATTATTTGAACTAACAGCAAGAGTAATTGAACCTTTCAATTCAGAACCTTCTAAATTATCATCTTTTTTCCCCATCGTGTGTTTTTAGTTAAAAGTTATCCGTTAAGGGTTAAACGTCTAAACGCTAACTTATAACTTTTTTCTTTCAACATCATCCCACTAACAATTGGGCTCTAGAAAGGAGGTGTTCCAGCCGCACCTTCCGGTACGGCTACCTTGTTACGACTTAGCCCTAGTTACCAGTTTTACCCTAGGCAGCTCCTTGCGGTCACCGACTTCAGGCACCCCCAGCTTCCATGGCTTGACGGGCGGTGTGTACAAGGCCCGGGAACGTATTCACCGGATCATGGCTGATATCCGATTACTAGCGATTCCAGCTTCACGGAGTCGAGTTGCAGACTCCGATCCGAACTGTGACCGGTTTTATAGATTCGCTCCTGGTCGCCCAGTGGCTGCTCTCTGTACCGGCCATTGTAGCACGTGTGTAGCCCAAGGCGTAAGGGCCGTGATGATTTGACGTCATCCCCACCTTCCTCACAGTTTGCACTGGCAGTCTTGTTAGAGTTCCCGACACTACTCGCTGGCAACTAACAACAGGGGTTGCGCTCGTTATAGGACTTAACCTGACACCTCACGGCACGAGCTGACGACAACCATGCAGCACCTTGTAAATTGTCTTGCGAAAGTTCTGTTTCCAAAACGGTCAATCTACATTTAAGCCTTGGTAAGGTTCCTCGCGTATCATCGAATTAAACCACATGCTCCACCGCTTGTGCGGGCCCCCGTCAATTCCTTTGAGTTTCATTCTTGCGAACGTACTCCCCAGGTGGGATACTTATCACTTTCGCTTAGCCACTGAGATTGCTCCCAACAGCTAGTATCCATCGTTTACGGCGTGGACTACCAGGGTATCTAATCCTGTTCGCTACCCACGCTTTCGTCCATCAGCGTCAATCCATTAGTAGTAACCTGCCTTCGCAATTGGTATTCCATGTAATCTCTAAGCATTTCACCGCTACACTACATATTCTAGTTACTTCCTAATAATTCAAGTTCAGCAGTATCAATGGCCGTTCCACCGTTGAGCGATGGGCTTTCACCACTGACTTACTAAACCGCCTACGGACCCTTTAAACCCAATGATTCCGGATAACGCTTGGATCCTCCGTATTACCGCGGCTGCTGGCACGGAGTTAGCCGATCCTTATTCTTACGATACCGTCAAGCTCCGACACGTCGGAGTGTTTCTTCTCGTACAAAAGCAGTTTACAATCCATAGGACCGTCATCCTGCACGCGGCATGGCTGGATCAGGCTTGCGCCCATTGTCCAATATTCCTCACTGCTGCCTCCCGTAGGAGTCTGGTCCGTGTCTCAGTACCAGTGTGGGGGATCTCCCTCTCAGGACCCCTACCCATCGTTGCCTTGGTAAGCCGTTACCTTACCAACTAGCTAATGGGACGCATGCTCATCTTTTACCGTTGTGACTTTAATAGTGGCTTCATGCGAAGCTGCTATACTATGAGGTATTAATCCAAATTTCTCTGGGCTATCCCTCTGTAAAAGGTAGATTGCATACGCGTTACGCACCCGTGCGCCGGTCTCTTAGTCCGAAAACTAATACCCCTCGACTTGCATGTGTTAAGCCTGCCGCTAGCGTTCATCCTGAGCCAGGATCAAACTCTTCATCGTATATTGTTTGTTCTGATCGCTCAAAACTAATTATTATGCGACGATACTCTATCGGTTCTTTTTCGAATCTTACGATTCCATTACTCTTATTCTTTTGTCTCGTTGTAAAACGAGACGGCTGTCAATTCAATATGTCTACGAACGTGTATTTCTTTTTTGTTTC
>NZ_JAFICC010000030.1 GCF_017833415.1 Flavobacterium sp. 1355
GGATCAACACGAAAACCTGTGGATTTTGAAAATTTAAGCATAAATATTAGTTAGCCTAAAAAGAAAAAATTCAATATTCCTTACTCCTCTGAATTGGGATCTAAATGCTTTTATCTTTGCATTGAAAGATTCAGCAGAAGCATTTGTACTTCTGTTGTCAAAATAATTCAGTATGGTTTGATAATGATTCATAATTGTTCGGGAGATTGTATTGAAGGACTTAAATCCGGATTGATTTACTTTTTCGTGCCATTTGGCCAGTTTGGCAAAACCAATGATTTTATCTTTTGTATTCTCGAAGATGCTGCGAAGTTCCTGAGTTAGACTGTATCCTTTTTGAATGTCTGGATACAATTCAAATAATAGTGCAGCACGTTCTATTTGGTTCGAAGTCCATTTAGATTTGTTTTTATATAAGAAATAGCGGCTTCTGGCAAGTAATTGTTTGAGTGTATCACCATTATGGAGTGTTTTGGATTCGAAATTTACATTTGTCTTTTTGGCTCTCTCCATTGCTTCGTTTTCCTGATCTATGGCTTCCCAGCGATATTTGATTCTAATTTCCTGTAAGGCTTCTATAGCTAACTTTTGAACATGAAAACGATCAGTAACACGACTTGCGTTAGGAAAGCATTTACGGGCAATTAATCCCATATTGCCAGCCATGTCCAAGGTGATTTCCCTGACCAGGTTTCTTTCTCTGAGAGGGATTTTTTCAATAACTGAAATTACTGTATCGGCTTTAGTTCCTGCAACCATAGCCACTATTGTCCCTTTTCTGCCTTTACCGGATTTATTAGTCACAATGGTATAGAGTTCGCCATTGGAGAGAGAGGTTTCATCTATTGACAAACGTTTTCCAATGTTTTTAGGGAAAACGAGCCATTTTTTAGCATGTGCCTTTTGGTCCCAAGCCTTAAAATCACTTAGGAAATCCTTGTATTGAGATTGTAAATTTCTGCCCGAAACGCCATAGAAACAGGCAATGGCATTACAATCATTTGGCCTGGAATCTATTGATTTCTTTTAAAAAAGACGCAAACTCCTGGGTTACACGAGTTCCGTCTGCTACCAAATTCCAATCTCTGAAAACTACTTTTCCGGTATCTTCATTAAGCCATCTTCTACGGGTAATATAAAGATATACCTGATGTCCACGAATAGGAAAATCCTGAACTGTTATCTCTTCAAAGAATCCTTTTGAGCTTAACTTGGAATCTCGATATTCTTTTGGAATCGAATTGATTTCTTTCAAGTACAAATGGAGTATCTCCTCTCCCTTTTCATAAGAGGTAAGCTCAAAATAATCCACTATTATTTCTGGTAACAATAACTTGAGAAGGTCAATAAAAGAATCCTGCATTTCTATGTGTTTTTAAAATACAAATATCTAGATTTTAATATTTCCCCACAACAATATGTATTGATCC
>NZ_JAFICC010000031.1 GCF_017833415.1 Flavobacterium sp. 1355
TGACTAGTCCTAAATAATCGATACAGATTATTAGACAAATATATTTAATTAAACACCTGTAAGAACTTTTTTTACAGGTGTTTTTCTTTTATAAGTTCTCATCTGTATTATGTTTTGTTGGTGCATTTGATTAGGGGTGAGCATATAATTAGAGTAATGTGGTCTTTTATTATTATAAATATCAATTGCATTTTTCACTAGAGACTTCATCACGGCAAGCTGCTGATTAAACTTATCAATATTAAATTCTTGTTTTAGAATTCCATTTATTCTCTCTGCCACTGCATTTTCATATGGATCCGAGTTTTGGGTCATACTGCATTTTATATTGTTTTGATCTAATAGTTTTTGATATTGATCAGAACAATACTGTAGTCCTCTATCGGAATGATGGATTAATACTGAGTCTTTATCACTGCGTTGTTTTATTGCATTTTTTAAAGCCGTTAAGGTACTTTGAGTATTCATGTTATCTGCCACATTAAAGCCCATTATTCTTTTAGAGTAAGCATCTGTTATTAGACTTAAATAACAAGGATTATCTCTTTTCCCAATATAAGTTATGTCTGATACCCAGACTTGCTCTGGTCTGCTGATCTGTAAATCTAATATTTGATTTTGATGCTTTCTAAATCGGTGATGAGAGTTTGTTGTTATGTGATAAGAACGTTTAGGCATTATCAACAAATGATTTGCTCTAAGTATATTGATAAATTTATCCCTGCCGATTTTGAGTTGATGCAATTGAACTTTTAAAAGATAATACAGTTTTTTTGCTCCTATTCGGGGCATTGTCTGTCTAATTCCAAGAACCAGGCTGATAACTTCTGAAGCCAGATGCTGTCTGGAACTGGTTCTTTTTATTCTTCGATAATAAACCTGTCTGTCTATCCCGAACAAAGTACAGGCAAACATTATTGTTTGTTGATGTTCTTCTTTAAAATGGTCGATTGTTCGGGTGGTGAGTTTTTTCGGATGTCAATTTGATATTCTTTTTCAGCTATATCAATCATCATATCAAAAATAATAGCTTTTTTATCAGCAACATAAGCCTGCTGTTCTAAAAATGCTTTTTGCTTTTCTAATAACTTCACTTTGGCTTCAAGTTCCATTATTTTTTGTTCAGGAGATTTTGACATAGTAAAAGGTGTTTGATTGTCCCAATCAAAGTTACCAAATTTCCGAAGCCATTGAACGATTGTAGAACGGGACTGAATAGCGTAATCTTTTTTAACTTGAGAAATCGAAGTTCTTCCTTGCTCTATTTCCTGAACAATTTGAAGCTTAAAAGACATAGTGTAGTCTTTTTGTGTACGCTTTATATAGCGTAATTCTTGATCTTTTTCCATAATGATACTTTTTGTGTATCGCTATTTCAGGACTAGACA